>CAVPMU010000012.1:0-595956 GCA_963706535.1 uncultured Gammaproteobacteria bacterium | reverse complement strand
GCATGAGCTGTTCGCCGCCGCGGGCGCCATCCGAGTCTGTGACCGCGAACTGCATATCTCGCTGGCGCCCCTCAGCTCTCCGCATCTGAACGCGCGCCGCACAGGCGCTGTGCGAGAGCCTAGATCAGACGGCGACCACCTTCCCGGGCCCTCGCCTTCGCATCCGCTTTGCTCGTGCGCGCACCCCACCGCGCCTCGGTCTCGCCTTCCCCGGCTCGCCAGCCCACCGTAGCACCGTACCAGCCGCTGCCTCAACCCCTTGAGCAGCACCGAAACCGGACATCTTCTCGATGCGCTATGTCAGGAGGTCTGAACTTATCGGCGCGTGACATAATTCGCATTTGGCAGTCACCAATACATGTACGTTTCTCGGCCAAGGCCTCGACTGGATGTCACGTGCTCACTCCGCTGCCTCGCCCGACCAAACTTCACCGCAATCTACCGTCGATTCGGAGGCTGATTGTATCGCGCGGTACGTCGTCAACTCTCCCAGCCAAGGTCTGGGTCAGCGCCTACTTGTTTGTCCTTCTCGCCATCTGGTGCGTGGTCGGCCGCTACAGGGGAATCACTCACGACTCACTCGTATACCTGCTGGCAGGCGGTGGCCGAACAGCAATCCAACCCGCTGGGTGGCGACATCTTCCTGCAGTACCGGTCGCAGGATGAGTTCACAATCTTCAATTGGATCTCCTCGCGCGCCGTAAGCCTTCTTGGCATCGACCATGCAGCCGCGACGTTGACGTTACTGTTCCTTTGCGCGTGGTTCGTCATCGCGTGGGCGATCGCGCGTAGGCTGCAAGGGCCAAGACTGGCCTTGCTGTCGCTTGGTCTCCTGCTATTCATTCCCGGGTTCTACAGCGCGAAAGGCGTGTTTCGGTACGCTGAGACATTCATGACCGCTCGTGGCCTGGCGGAGGCCCTGGCACTCGCGGCATTGCTGGCAGCTCTTTACTCCAGGAGATTTGTTGCCGCGGTACTGATGGTACTTGCGCTAATGGTTCATCCGCTCATGGCTTTTCCGGTCGGATTGATCATCGTCATGCTATCGCTACCGCTCTACGGAATTCGTCACTGGCTGGCGATCTCCGCACTCCTCGTAGCCGGAGCCGTTCTGGGAGCCTATCTGCTGGGACTCCCGGATCCTTTGATGCGCGGCGACTGGCTTGAAGTCACACGTCTACGCAGCAGCTTTCTGTTCACTGATAGGTGGCACCCAGCTGATTGGGAAGTTGCAGTGCAGATACTTCTGACACTGAGTGTGGGTGTCGCCGCGTCCCCGGAAGGCGCTACCCGAAAGCTGCTTGCGGCAGCATTGTGTGTCGGTGTCGCTGGGCTGGCACTGACCGTCGTCAGCAATCATTTCGAACTGAAAATTCTGCTGCAAGGACAGCCCTGGCGCTGGTTGTGGACCGGGCGCTTTACGTCGACTGCGCTGCTGCCAGTGGTGCTCGTGAGTCTACGGGATCGGGGCCATACTGGTCGGGCGACTGCCATGCTGCTGACAAGCGCTTGGCTGCTAGTTGGTGCTGGATCCTACAGGGAAGTTCCGCCTGTTGGTGTCGGCGGTATGCTGTGCGCCTGCGCCGCGGCAATCTGGGCGGGACGAAGCTTGTTGTCCGCCCGCACGGCCAGTCTTCTCGCCACATCCGCCACCGGAGTACTCACTGTCGTGGCCGCTGCGCTTATCTCAGTAGCAGCGCAGGGACTGAGCAATGATTTCTCGTTCGGTCGCGATCCCGCCTGGGTGCAGCGAGCCGAACAGCGTGCTGACGACATCCGGGATAGCAGCTACCGTGGCCATCTTGAGTTGGTACCTGTTGATCGTTCGACAGCACCTCGGAGCCATGCTGACTCTAGCTGTGGGTGCGGCCTGCCTCCTGATCGGCGCGGCACCCGAGAGCTTCCGACGTTGGACGGACGAATCGTACAGCGACTCGGATCGCGCTGTTTTCTCTGAGTGGCGAGCCCGCATTCCCGCGGAATCGCAAGTGCTCTGGCAAGGAGCCGCTCCGGCCGTCTGGTTCCTGCTCGATCGGCGCAGCTATTTGACAATCACCCAAGGAGCCGGAACCGTATTTTCCGCCGAGGCGACCGCTGAGTTACTGCGCCGGGCCAACGTCCTTGCACCACTTGCGCCGCCAGGAAAATGGTTCGTCGATCCGAAGGTCCGGTCGGAGAAATTCAAAGACCTGACGACGGAGATACTCGTCGAAATCTGCGTTGACCCCACACTGGACTTCGTCGTGTCCCGTCAGCGGCTTCCCGGCTCGACTGGTGTCGCCGAGTGGCCCGGCAAGGCCGAATTTGTCTATCTTTATGCATGTAGCGACTTTCATCCGCAGCCAACGACATGAGGCACTTTGTTCGTGAGGTGGTGCTGTACAGCGCAGCATCTGGACTCGCCATGGCGGTCGACATCGGATTGCTTCTTGTACTCGTCGAGTTCGCGGGCTGGCATTACCTGGTCTCAGCGACCGTTGGTTTTCTCGCCGGCACCGCCGTGGTTTACTTTCTGTCCATATCCGCAATCTTCAGCCATCGACGCGTACCAGATCGGCGTATCGAGTTCGGAGTATTTGCCGCAATCGGCATAATGGGGCTGGTCGTGAACCTTGCCGTCCTGAAAATCGCAGTGGACGGGCTGGGCGCGCACTACCTCGCCGGCAAGATGGCTTCCATTGTATTCACATTCTCGCTGAACTTCGGGCTGCGAAGAACACTGCTTTTCTCAGCACGACCGACCTATCCGAGCAAGATAACCTCGAGAGGAACGCCTCATTGAACAAGGTAGCCGTCATTGCGGGCGCCGGGCCTGCTGGATTGACAGCAGCTCTGGAACTCCTGCGTTGTTCAGAGTATCGGCCGTTGGTATTTGACCTGGATTCCCAAGTTGGCGGAATCTCGAAAACGGTTAATTACCGTGGCAATCGGATGGATCTGGAGGGCACAGGTTCTTCTCGAAATCCGACTGGGTGATGAACTGGTGGCAAGATGTACTGCCGGTTTCCGCGAGCGAGGACGACTTGGCGGGCTTGGACCTAACCTATCACGGTCAGTCTCGGAACTTCACCCCCGAAGGCGGACATGGAATCGACGATGAACGTGCAATGCTCGTCCGGCCGCGATTGTCAAGAATCTACTACCGCCGCAGGTTCTTCGACTACCCTGTGAAGCTAAACGCGCAGACTGTAGGAAACCTGGGGTTAGTGGAAGGAGGACTGCTGGCCGCCAGTTACGCGCTCGGGAAACTCCGGCCGAGAAATCCGGAATCGACGCTTGAGGACTTCCTCATCAATCGATTCGGTGATCGCCTGTATCGCACATTCTTCAAAGACTACACCGAGAAAGTCTGGGGTGTACCGTGCAACCGGATTTCGGCCGAGTGGGGCGCACAACGAATCAAGGGGCTCTCGATTACAAGCGCGCTCAAGCACGCGCTAGCGTCGTACATTCCGCGGAAGAGGGACCTTGCACAGAAGTCTGTCGAGACCAGCCTGATTGAGCGCTTCCTCTATCCGCGCCTCGGACCCGGCCAAATGTGGGAGGAAGTCGCAAACCGCGTGTCCGCAGCCGGAGGACAAATTTGCCTCCGCCACAAAGTAATCGGCATTGACCGAATCGGCTGCCGCGTGACGGGCATCCACGTCCTGGATGTGGCTACAGGCGAAAGCCGAGCAGTCGCCTGCGACGCGTTCTTCTCAACAATGCCTGTGCGCGAGTTGATTGAACAACTTCAGCCGGAGAACAGTCTGGTCCGCGATATCGCCCATGGCCTGCCGTACCGTGACTTCATGACCGCGGGCATCGTCGTGCGCAGGATGGATGGAATTCACGGTGGCTCGACCGGCAATGGGCGCTATCCGCCAGACAACTGGATCTACATCCAGGAGCCGGACGTCCGCATTGGACGGCTTCAGATCTTCAACAATTGGTCGCCACATCTTGTTGCGAACCCCGAAACAGTGTCGCTGGGCCTGGAGTACTTTTGCAACGAAGGCGACGATCTCTGGTCCATGCCGGACTCAAGGTTCATCGATTTTGCTTCGAGCGAACTCGAGAAAATCGGGCTGATTGACAGCCATGACGTCATCGACGGCACGGTAGTGCGCGTTCCAAAGGCCTACCCGGCCTACTTCGGCGAATATCCCCGAATGGGCCAAGTTCGTGAATACCTTGACGGTATCAACAACCTCTACGCTATCGGGCGCAACGGCATGCATCGTTACAACAACCAAGATCACTCGATGCTTGCAGCCAAGGCAGCCGTCGACTGCTTGACCGAGCGATGCCGTGACAAAGGCACCATCTGGGCGGTCAATTCGGAGGACGACTACCACGAGACTCGCAATGAGCCACCCGTACGGGATGTCGATACGTCAATCCTCGGCCTTGAGGATCAACGGTGAGCGCCCGCCTATGACTGACACTAGTTGCCTGCGACAGACAAATCGTGTCACCCGGATCGTGCTTCGGGTTGGTCTCGAGCGGTATTCGCGGAGAAAATTACTTTCAAATCAATAGCGTGGGCGCCGCCCAGGGATTGGCACGGATGTTGCTGATGTACTCGGGCAGGCGGGATTTGACGCCCGGGCAAACCAGCATTCATCAGGAGATTTTCATGCTTAAGCAAGTTCAGAAAGGTTTCACGCTCATCGAACTGATGATCGTCGTGGCGATCATCGGCATTCTGGCGGCCATCGCCATTCCCGCCTATCAGGACTATGTTATCCGCTCGCAGGTAACGGAAGGCCTGACACTGGCGTCGGCTGTAAAGGCTTCCGTGGCCGAGTTTTATGCGGACCGTGGCACGTGGCCGACCGATAATGGCACTGGCACCGGCGAGCTCGGCTTCACCAGCCCGCCCTCGGGTAAGTACGTGTCTGGAATCACCGTAACTAACGGCACGATTAGCATCGTATACGGAAACGAAGCCAATCCGAACATCACGGCCGCCGACGCCAACTCGCTGTCGCTGAAGCCGCTTGTGAGCCCGAACGACGACGTCGTCTGGCTGTGCGGCAACGCAACCGTAGATGCGTCGGTTGCCGCCGAAGCTTCGGCCGAGTCGTCCGGGACGGAGACCACCAATCTTGCCGGCAAGTACATGCCGTCAAGCTGCCGCTAGTAACGTCTGGCGTACGCGACGCCCGAAGGCCCCTGCATATTTGCAGGGGCCTTTTTTTTGCCTCTTTCGAATTCTGAGTGGGTTGGGTAGTAGTGTCGCCTCTGTGGATCAGGGCGTGGGAGGCGACGGAGACAATGCAGTCCGAGCAACTCTTTGAGACGGCACTCGGCGTGAGCTGTCCTTGGTATGTACGCGAGGCGCGCTTTGAGGCCGCGGCGCGGACGCTGACGATCGAGGTGGATTTCCGGACCGGCAGCCGCTTCAGTCACCCCGAGACGGCTGGGGAGCACCCGGTGCATGACACGCAGACGAAGCGGTATCGGCACCTGAACTTTTTTCAGCACGAGTGCTTTCTGGAGGTGCGGGTGCCGCGGGTGAAGCTGCCGGACGGTTCCGTGCGACTCATCGAGCCGCCGTGGGCCGGGAAGCTCAGCGGGTTCACGCTGCTGTTCGAGGCGCTGGTGCTGTGCCTGTGCCGAGAGATGCCGTTTGCGGCCGTGGCACGGATTGTGGGGGAAAGCTGGCACCGCGTGGCTGCGATTGCCGAGCACTACGTGGAGCTGGCGCTCGAGCAGGCGGATTTCTCGCCGGTGCGTGAGCTCGCGATCGATGAGACCTCGAAGGCCCGGGGACACGACTACGTGACGATTGCGGCCGATGCCGAGCGGCGTGCGGTGATCTTCGTGACCGAGACCCGCGAAGCGCAGGCGATCGAGCGTCTGGCCGCGGATCTCACCGTCCACGGCGCCGATCCCGCGGCGATCCGCGCGGTCAGCATCGACATGTCGCCGGCCTACATCAAGGGCGTGGCGCGGCACCTGCCGAACGCGGCCGTCACCTTCGACAAGTTCCACGTCATTGCGCACGCCTCCCACGCGCTGGATCTCACGCGACGCGCCGAACAGAAGCGTGACCCCGAGCTGAAGGGTCTGCGCTGGACGCTGCTGACGGACCGCCGCCGTCTGAGCGAGCAACGCCAGGGCGATCTCGACGCGCTGCTGGCGAAGCTGACCACCAAGCGCACGGCGCGGGCTTGGCAGTACCGGGAAGATCTGCGCGAAATCCTCGCCCGTAAGCAGATCAACGTCGTGCGCGACATGCTCAGGCAGTGGTGCACGAACGTCATGCGCTCGAAAGTCGAGCCCATGAAGGACGTCGCAAAGATGATCCGAAATCACCTTGAGGGCATCGTCGCCTGGGCGCGCAGCCGCATGACCAACGGCTTCCTCGAAGCGCTGAACGGCCTCTTCCAGGCGGCCAAACGCAAGGCACGCGGCTATCGCCGGCTGTCGACCATCCGCACCGTCATCTTCCTGATCGCCGGAAAACTCGACTTCCGCACGCTCAACCCGCATGCCGTCTAACCCACTCGAAATTCAAAAGAGCCTTTTTTTTGGTCACAAGAATTCCGAGGAGGGCCCAAGACGACCGTCGACAGGTAGATTCGCGTTGGCGATGGTGGCCACACCGCCAGGGATGTTGACGGTGGTGTAGACCTGCGCTTTTCTGACCCGACTTTGACAGCACCTGGATAGGAGGAAGCGATTTTCGCTCACGCGACAACGACTTGCACATGGTCGACGGACGGGCCGTGTATCTAGGCGGTCAGGCCGGGTGCAGGATCGGTGGAGGTTTCGGGATCTTGAGGGATTTCAGACGCTTAAGGGCATCTGGGGCCGGTTCGGTGACCTGCCAGACGGTACCGTTCGGGCTCAACAATTGCGCCAACTTGATGCGCCGCAGATCGTCCCGGATGTTGCGCCAGGTATCGCCACAGGCCTGCTCGGCGACCCGCTCGAGCAGCAGCGAGAGGACCGTGAGGGCGACGTGCGCGTGGATGCGATGCGGGGCCCAGTGGAACACCGGCCGCAGCTTCAGTCCGCTCTTCAGGGAGCGCCACGCACTCTCGACCCGCTGCAGCTGCTTGTAGCCGAGCGCGAGATCGGCGGCGCTCAACGTGTCGTCATTGCTGTACACGACGAACTTGCCGTCGAGGCGCGCGGCCTCCGCGACCGCGGCCTGATGGATGCGCGGGACGTCACCGGCGGGTGAGGCGCAGGTAGCGGCCATAACGGCCCGAGGCGCGCAAGTCGCAGACCCGCTTGCTGTGTGATGGGCCGCGCGGCGCGCGCAACCCATCGATCTCGGCCTGCAGTTCCTTGAGGACCTGGTCACGGTGCTGCTTCTGGCGCGCCGCTTCCTCCGGGTTGTAGCAGACGACGTAGCGACGCCGGCGCTCACCGTCACCGACGACGACTTCCTTGACCTCGAGGTTGTCGGCCACCTTCTGGTAGCGACCGGGTCGGGTGACGACGACAGATTCCGACGGGTCGCGACTGGTGATTCCGGTCGGTCGTAATCGATCATTCCGTATGCGCCGTATCTGAGAGCTGTACGGCCTGACGCTCGAAGCGACGCGTTCCCACGAGCAGATTCTTGGTGACTCCGACTCTCCAGGTAAGTCGTCACCAAGCAGGTGTAGGTGGCCACGGCAATCCTCACCATCTGCCTCCGACAGGCGCCGTTACGGTCATAATCGTCATCGTACGCGCCGGTCGTAGCAACCAGGATCATTGCACGATGACGGCGCTGGCGGTGGCGCGTACCACCATCGCTTGGATAGAATCCAACGTCTGAAACGTGCGTGCGGACGCCAAGCACTACGAAAATAGGGGCTTTCGCGAACGATCCCGATTAGTCGTGGACCGTTTGGAGTTCCGGTGGCGACTTGCCTTCTCCCCTTTCTCGCGATGTCAAATACCCCCTATCTGCACAATCCGCAAATTACGATGGCCTCGTCGATCAGTAACGAATTGGCCGTCAAGACTGCGAATCGACGAATCCTTCTCCTGACTGGCCTGCTTACGATTTGCGCCACGCTGGCCCTGCAAATCTGGCGACCCCATTTCTATCTCACAGACGACAATTTTTCCGGCTATCTACCGGGGGTGGTCGAGTTTTCACGAAAGCTCTGGAGTGGGCAGTGGCCGTTCATCAGCGATTACGTGTACGGGGGGCACCATGACCTGTTGGCGGATCCATCTGGATTGACGTTGTTCAGCCCATGGCTGCTGTTGTTTTCATGGGTCGCACTCACGCCGCACTACTTCGCTTTGCCGGATATCGTCAGTCTGTGCAACTCGCTAACCATCGCCTGCTGTTTCTGTTGGTCCGCGCTGTGGCTCCGGCGCCATTTTCAGCTGGCGGCGCCCGACTGGCTGGTGGTCGTGCTGAGCCTGAGTTACGCCTTCACGCCATACAACCTGATGGTAGGCAGTTCGTGGATCGGATTCCTGAACGCCCAAGCGGCCTTTCCGCTGATTCTGGTGGGCTTTTTCCATCGCTCGAACGCTCGCGGCATTGCGCTGCAGGTGGTCGGCCTGTCTTACAGTCTCTTCGGCGGCCACGCGCATACGTTTGTCATCCTTTGTGTCTTCTCGGGCCTCGTCTCCACCGTCGTTGCGATCGGCACGAAAAATGGCAAGCCTGCACTGCGACTCATAGCCGCTGGCCTGATGCTCGGATTGATCACACTGCCGCTGCTCCTGGGTAGCATTACGGGTTTCCAGAATTCACCCAGGGCTGCCGGAGTTCCGATCGAGGCAGCGTCAGCGTCCCGGATTGCGGTCGTCCCGCTGGCTCTCACCTACATGCTCGGTCCGGTCTGCGGCAGATTTGTGGGAGGCCTCGTTGTCCATAGTGGCGACCCGGTATTCAACCTGAGTCTTGCGTTTTCCGTCGCCAATCTCGGCATCCTTGCCAGCCTGGTCCTCGTTCGGCGACTTTCCGCAGTTTCATGGGCGATGGTGGCCTGCTTTGCGGCGGCGGCACTGATGATCACTCGCCCAGTCTGGCTGGCCGAGTTCATCGCCCACATCCCGCTCGTAAGGTCGCTGCAGTGGCCGTTCCGGGAACTGTGGCTGATGCACTTTGCAGCCCACATTTTTCTCCTATTGAACTACCGCTCAGTCAAGCCACTGGTATTGGCATGCACGGGAACCGTGTCAGTGGTTGTCTTCGCACTAGTGTTTCTCAATCCCCCGCCAACGTTCTATCACTTCAACCTGGACCGGAAGCTGGTCTTCTCTGGCGAGGCCGACCGTTATTGGTCCAAACTGATTGCTGAAAATGGTGCGCCCCCGCGAGTAATAGTTGGGATTCACCCCGCTTACATCGCAATCGCCCGCGATTTCGTCCCGTTCACCCTGCTCGGGACGTACAATTTTGGTTCGCTCTTCGGCTTCATTTCCCAAAGCGGCTATACGTTCACTGTCGCGGTGAATGGTCAAGCCGATACCGACAAACCCCGCCCATACTGGTTCCCCGGCGCCTACACGCCAGCCGATGCACTGGCGCTCTGGCAGGACGATCCGAGCGTCTGGCGAATTGATCTGGCCGGCGTCCGACCGGCCCAGTGGACCATCTCATATGGGGATCGCCATAGACAATTTCGACTGATCGAAGAGACCGGTAAGGTGGTCGAACTCGGCGTGGCCACCTTGAACAGCGGCATTGGTGACCCGACTTCCGCACCGGCGACGGAATGAGAGCCACACTCTCTGCGGATGCAGCAGTACCACTGCACGAAGATTCGCTGCAATCTCTAGAGCAGGTCGGGCGAACCCCTTTGCCGTCAGACAGGTGTGACGCGTAACAGTGCAACTAGCACAAACGGATCCGATGCCGCTGCGAATCTTTGCCGCTCCATTCCGACGATCTCAAGACCTGCACGTTTCGCGACCGCGGCAAGCGAGCGCTCGTCGAAGAAGTTGATGTGCTCATGCAACTTGGCCATGGCGAATGGAGGGACGAGCCCTAACTTCACTCTTGCAGCCGTGGAAACGAAGTCTACGGCGACCAGCGCATAAGGGTGCCTCGCTAGCCAACGAGCGTAGCGCCCTGCCATGGCGCCACGCCCGAGCGCGCGCAATGAATAGCGCTCGTAGGGAACCTCGACGAACAGGAAACCTTGCTCCCGAAGCAGCGGCTTTACCCGGCAGAGCACCGCAGCGGGATCCGACACGTGTTCCAGAATGTGCAGCAGCAGTATCAGATCGAAGCCCTGCCGCGGAAGCATTGCCTCATCTGAGTACTTGCTTACCGACGGCACCGGAGGTGCATCGGATAGGTCGTAGACGACGCGCTCACGACCCCACTCCTCGGGTATCGCCTGCCCGGAATCACCTCCGTAGTCGAGCACCGCATGCACCTTGGATGGGTCGACGTAGTTCTCGAGAAATGTTGCCATGCGCTGCCTTCGCTTGACGATCGTATCGCTCTGGGCGCTGGCATTTTCATTGAAACGAGCCGTGTACCACGGTTCGTGGCGATGTCGTACTTCGAAGTACTCTGGGCCGCGATACCGCGAGTACAACCGTTCGGCCTCCGTGTCCGTGAAGCGCTCGTCAAAGAAGCGGAATCCGCAGTCCTTGCACTCGAGCAGCTTGCACGTTTTCACCTGCTTGCGCAGCACGAATTCCGCAATGAATGGAGCTACGACCGCAGGCCATGATTCAGTCGACCCGCTGTCGCAACATGGGCAGTGATCAATCCTCAGCATGATGCGCCGCGGCCTCGACTCAGCGCTGCGCGGGCGATGATGCCCGCCGCGACAATAGCAGCGCGCGCAGGATCACGATATTGGTGCGCAAACGGCGCCCGAAGCGCGGCTGCCCCTTCCGGTCGCCAACATGAAAATCCACCTGTGCAATTCGAAATCCACAGCGAGCCGCGAAAAGCAGGAGTTCCGTCCCTATGGAGCCGTAAGAATCGAAGTGGCCGAGTCGAGCGAACACAGTCATCCGATAGGCCTTGAGTCCGCAGAGGGGATCACGCAGACCCCAGCGCCAGCGCGTATACCAGGCAAAAAGATATTCGCTACATCGAGCCCGCCGATCACGCACGCCGACCGCGAGGTCGGCTCCAGCGTCGAGCGCGCCTAGCAGCCTACCGACAAGGCCGGGGTCGTGCTGGCCGTCTGCGTCCAGCGTAACAACCGTGTCGAACCCGAGGCGTTGCGCCTCGCGGAAACCGCTCTCCAGCGCTGCATCGTATCCACGGTTGCGACCATGTCGCAGGACGACGGCACCCGAGGCGGCTGCGATCTCGGCGGTAGTGTCGGTCGAGCCGTCATCGACCACAATGCATCGCCCCCACGCAGTGGCCGCCTTGACAACGGCCTCCACGGTACCCGCCTCATTCAGGGCGGGCACAACCAGTGCTACGCCAGGTCCAGCCACGTGAGGTGTTCGCCCGCCGCCATATCACGCCGCAGCCTGCGGCCCAGCAGTTCGCCTATCCGATAGGGCTCGAGGCCATCCGGTGGGCACGGACGCAGCACTTCGAGTTGGTCCCTCCCTACGACCTGTCCGGCTCGCAGCGCAGTCCTAGCGCGGACACAACGGCGCTGCAGCACCACCGTCTCGCGCTCGTTGTCCTCGACCCGCTTCACGCCTGTGCCCAGAGCGTTCTCCAGTTCCCGCGTGCGCTCCACCATTTCGCGCCAGGCGCGCGGATCCATCGAGAACGCATGGTCCGGGCCGTCGCGACCCGTGGCGTCGGTGAAGTGCTTCTCCACCAAGCGCGCTCCGAGGGTCACTGCGCCAAGCACCGTGGCGTGACCGGGCGTGTGGTCGCTCAGGCCGAGCACCAATCCCGGGTACATCTCTCGGTAGGTTCGAAGCACATTGAGCATGACGAACCGAAAGTTATCGGTACTCGCCGTGTAGTTCGTGTTGCACTGCATGAGGCACAGACGCGGATTGATGCGCGCCGCGGCCGCCACCGCGCGGTTGACATCGTCCATCGTGGAGGCTCCGGTCGCCATGATGTACGGCTTGCCTCGCGCCGCGACGTACTCGACCATCTCGAGCCACGTAATGTCGCCGGAACCAATCTTGTAGGCGGGTACGAATGGATCGATGTGATCGACCAGATCCATGGCGTAAGGGCTGGTGAAAAACGAGATGCCCGCGTCGTCGCAGGCTGCCTTGAGTGACGGCGTCCAGTCGAGGCTTACGCTGGCGTCCTGGTAGACCTCGAAGACTGACTTCCGCCACGTTGCCTGATGGGACTGCTGGCCGCCGAGACTGCGAAACCCGCGGTCACTGACGATGGTCTCAGCACGGAAGTGCTGGAATTTGGCCGCGTCGGCGCCTGCCTCGGCACACTGGTGGATCAGTTCCTTCGCCCTTCCGAGGTCGCCGTCGTGATTGGCGGCGATATCCGCGATGAAGTACGTCGGGTAGTCCTTCCCGATACGCTTCCCCTCGATGTCCAGCACACTTTCAAATTGCAGCACGATAGTCCTCCGCGGCCAGAATGATCTCGTCCGCCAATGCAGGCATCGTGTCTCCAAAGATAGCTTCGATCCGGCTGTTGTCCAGTCTCATGTCTCTCGGTCGCCACGCGTACAAGGGCACGGACTCAATGCTGCTGCGGCGCAAGCATCTTGCTGGCAGTCCAAGGGCGTCTGCGAAGGCAAACGCAAAGTCGGCCTTGCTCATTCCTCCGTGCGAGCCAATATTGAACGTCCCAGCAACACGTAGATGCAGGATCCTTTCAATGTAATGGCAGAGACTCTTGATCGACAGCGGCGAGAACAGCACGTCCTCGAACACCGGTATCTCGCGGTCGTCGCGTAGCGATGTGTAAAGCCAGTCGGTAAGGCCCTGCCGCTTCGGGTTGACAAAGCGGCCGACGAAATTGGTGCGCAGCGCCGTCGCTCCGGCGCACGCCACCGCGAGTTCTCCGGCGTACTTGGTGATCGAATAACAATTGCCCGGAGCCGCCGATTCCTCGGCGTGAGGCCCTGGTCCATCGTAGACCTGGTCGGTCGACAGGTGGATCACATGGGCACCGCTCCCCGAACACGCGTCCGCCACGACCTGAGCAGCCAGTACATTCAACCGCCATGCCTTCCGCGGGTCGCGCTCGCACCCGTCAACGTCAGTAAACGCGATCAGGTTGATCACGACATCGGGACGGGCTGCCTCGAAGCATGCACGGGCCTGCCGACGATCCGTCATGTCTACGCGATTCTCGCCCGCACTACATCCATAGGCGCGGACGTCGTGACCGGCCCGCTGCAGTGCTGGCCCCAGACTAGAGCCGAGCATTCCGGAGGCACCAAGGAGTAAAACGTTCATGCGGGAGCAATCAATCGAGCCAGCACTAGTCAGCCGTTGTCCACGGGATCCGAGTGCCGGACATGCGCCTGATCGCCACGCGCCGAAATGGCTTCCTGCCTCATGCCGCGTGACTCTCGACATGCCTGGCAACCAGATCACGCAACTGCGCGACGCTAAGGAATTCCGGGTTGGTCCCGCTGTTGTACGAAAAGCCTGGCTCGACCGGCTGCGCGCCGTAATCCCGGCAATACTGCTCAACGACTTCGGGTGCCGCGCTCGGCAGGATCGCGTAGTGGCGGCTCATCTCCACGGTGTTGAAGCTGTCGCTGGACGTGATCATTTCCTCGTGGATCTTTTCGCCCGGGCGGACGCCCACGATCTCCAGCCGGCACTCCGGTGCAATCGCAGCAGCGACGTCGGTGATGCGGTAGGAAGGGATCTTTGGCACCAGCAGTTCGCCACCGAGCGCGCGCTCGATGGCCCACAGAACGATTTCGACACCTTCCTGCAGTGAGATATTAAAGCGCGTCATGCGCTCGTCGGTGATCGGCAGCACGCCGTTCTTGCGGCGCTGCAGGAAGAACGGGATCACCGATCCTCGGCTGCCCATCACGTTGCCGTAGCGCACGACGCTCAACCTGATGTCGTGGCCGCCACGGATGTTGTTCGCCGCAACGAAGAGCTTGTCCGAGCACAGCTTCGTCGCTCCGTACAAATTGATCGGCGCCGCAGCTTTGTCTGTGGAGAGCGCCACAACCCGCTTGACGCCAGTGTCAAGGGAAGCCTCGATCACGTTCTGCGAGCCGAGCACATTGGTCTTGATGTATTCAAAGGGGTTGTACTCGGCGGCCGGCACCTGCTTCAGCGCGGCGGCGTGCACCACCACGTCGATATCCTCGAGCGCGCGTCGCAGCCGGGGCCCGTCCCTCACGTCGCCGATGAAGTAGCGCATCCCCGGGTAGTCGCTGCGGCTGAAACGCTGGCTCATTTCGAACTGCTTGAACTCGTCCCGGCTGTACACGACCAGGCGGTTGATGCCCTTGGCGCGAGCAAGCACCGTCCTGACGAAAGCCTGGCCAAAGGAGCCGGTACCTCCGGTTACCAGTACGCTTCGGCCATCGAGAAAGTGCTGCTGGGACTGCATTGGCATGTTGTTCCGCCTGTTAAGTATCGATGCCTAGCCGGGCTCCGCCGTTGCCCTTGCCGTCGAGCAAGTTTCGGAACGTGAGATTCCGGTGCCCGAGGAAGCTGATCACGACCTGCACGGCCATCACCAGCGCGCCCGCGATATAGGGCGCGGCGCCCGAATTGCCGGTCACATATCGAACGAGGAAAACTGCCGGCGGAAGCATCATCAGCCCAATTCCAATGGCGCCGCTATAGACCACGACGCAGCGTGTCCACTCCTGCAGGTAGTTGCCGCGGGTCTTGAACACAAACCACTTGTAGCCAAGGTACGAGACGGTGATGTTCAGCAGACTGGACAACAGGCTGCCTGCCAGATAGCTCGCTGGCATCACGCCAGACAGCAGAAGGGTGATTACTGCATACATGACATAAGCGAACGCCGTGTTGGCCCCGCCGACCAGCAGGTACCGTCCGAGTTGGCCAGCTGGGATGTGCTCGGTCAGGGATCGAAAGTTGGACAGCGCCACGACGCTCATCCTGTCCTGTCGGTGGGAGGCCGTTGCCCGAAGCCAGAGGTGGCGTAGGTCGGTATCGCCGAACACTCTGGCGGCCCAAGCACGGCCGCCACACCTGTGACCTTGTTAGTCAAAGTTGATCCTCTCCCTCTCCACGACTGGAGGCCGCCGCAGCACTTGGGTATGAATCGACCCGATGTACTCGCCCAGCAAGCCTATGAATACCAGCTGCACGGCCCCGATGAAGAACATGCCGATCACCAGCGGCGCCAGACCCACCTGGAAGCTGTTCCAGTACATCAATTTGTAGACCAGATAGCCTGCCGCGACGAGGAAGCTGACAGCCGCTACGACCAGGCCTCCGAACGTCGCCAGCCGCAGAGGTACCTTCGAGTGGTTGGTCACGCCGAGCAGGGCGATGTCCCAGAGCGTGTAGAAATTGTTCTTCGAGAACCCGCGCTTGCGCGTCGGCTGCGTGAACGGGACCAGCGCCTTCTGATAGCCGAGGTCGCAGATCAAGCCGCGGAAATATGGATACGGGTCATTGATCTGCCGGATGTCCTCGACTACACGCCGGTCGTAAAGACCGAAACCGGTGGCATTCTCGACCAGCTCGATGTCCGCCAGCCGGCCGATCAGCTTGTAGTAGGACGTGCGCACGAGGTAGAACAGCGCCGACTCTTCGCTGTTGGACTTCTGCGCCAGCACGATCTTGAGGCCCCCCTCCCACTCGCGCACGAACTTGGCAATCATCTCCGGAGGGTCCTGGAGATCCGACGCCATCACGATAACCGCGTCGCCCGACGCTTGCAGGAAGGCGTGGTAAGGCGAGCGGATATGGCCGAAGTTTCGGTTGTTGACGATCACCTTCAGCCGACGATCCTGCGCGGCAAGCCGCCTCAGGATTTCGACCGTAGCGTCGGTTGACGCATTGTCGATTACGATGAGCTCCAGCGCGTATCCCGCCAGCTCCCCCGCGAAGACCTTGCACACCCGCTCGTAGAATTCGGTGACGTTGTCCGCCTCATTGAACGTGCCGGCGACTACCGAAATGGTCTTCACTCGACTGCTCCTGGCGCGCTGCGTTGTCAGCGCGCCGCTCACTTCGCAACCTCGAAAATGCGCATGTTGCGTGCAATCTCGTCGGCCGGCAGGAACGGAAACATGTTCTCCAGCGTCCCGGACTCCATGCTGCCGTCCTCCCGTCTGCGCGACATGATTCGCGGCGTGCGCCCTTGCCCGTACGCCACCATCACCTCGCAGAAAGTCGGCCCATCGGCGTCCAGCGCCGCCCGGGTAACCTCGGCGATCTCGTCGTTGTTGCGGATGAGCGAGTAGCGTAATCCGTAGGCCTCTGCGATGCGACGGAAGTTCGGGTTGGAGATCCCGGACGAGAAATCGGAACCAACCAGCTTTCCGCCGAAATGCGTCTCCTGCGTCGTACGAATCGAAGCGTACCCTGCATTGTTGAACACGAAAATCTTCACATTCATGCAGTGGTGCGCAATCGTCTGCAGCTCCTGTATGTTGAATTGAATAGTACCGTCGCCTGTGACGAGCACGGTCTTCTCCCCGTTCCGCGCGGCGCTGGCCCCAACCGCGGCCGGCAGGTCCCAACCCATGGACCCGTAGTTGATGTTGGTGAACAGGCGCTGGCCTTCCTTCACCTTGAAGGTCTGGTAGCAGGACCAGATGTCCAGGGAATTGCCGGTCAACACGACGTCGCCTTCCCGCAGCAGGTCGGACAGGACGCTCACGAATACGTAGGTGTTCGCGTGCTGCTTGTCCTCGAAGTAGTCCTGTGTCAGCGGCGGGTACAGCGCCTGCCAGTACCGGCACGCCTGCCACCACTGGTCAAGCTGGACGCCCCAGTCCGGTGCGCCGAGCGCCTGTAGCTCGTCGATCAGCTCCCCGACGTCCGCGGTAATGCCGACGTCCGGGGTCGGGCGCGCCTTGCCGATCTCGTGCGGATCGACGTTGATCATTACCTTTTTCGCGCGTGGAGCGAAGCCGTCGGTATTGAAGCCAATCGTCGACAGCGACAGGCTCGACCCGAGTGCGACCAGCAGGTCGGCGTTCTGGATCGCAAAGTTGGCGCGGCGCTGGCCAAACGGGCCCAGACGGCCCATGTTGCAGGGATGGGTCTCGGGCAGCAGGTCGAGGCCGCCGATCGTGAGACAGACGGGGATTCCGAGCTGGTCGACGAGGCGGCGCCACGCGGGCGCGGCGTTGGCGAGCCAGATGCCGTTGCCGGCGATGAGGACCGGCCGCTTCGCAGCGCGCAGAAGTGCCATCACGGACTCTGCGTCGTTCCGCAGCTCGGCACGATGGGCCACGGCGTCATTCGATGGCGGCTCGTATCCGATCAGCGTCGAATCATCAATGGTCGCGCCCTGCACGTCGAGCGGGATGTTCACCCATACCGGTCCCGGCCGGCCGCTCGTAGCTATCGACATCGCCTTCTCCAGCTCGTAGCGGATCTGCAACGGGTCCATCACCGTCGAGAGGTACTTCGTCACCGGTCGCGCCATGGCGTCGATATTGATTTCCTGCGGCCCCATCTGGCGCACGCGAGAGTAGTCGGCGATGAGGTCACGACGCACCTGCCCGGAGATTACGAGAACTGGTACAGAGTCGACCCAGGCGCCGGCGATACCGGAGAGCGCGTTCGTGCTGCCGGGCCCCGTCGTAACGAGGCAAACGCCGAGCCTGCCTGTTGTGCGCGCCAGCGCTTCGGCGCCGATGGCGCTTGCCTGCTCGTGGTAGTTGCAGATGTAGCGCAGCTGGGGATGGCGGCCCAGGGAATCGATGAGGTGCATGATTCCACCGCCCGACACTGTGAAGACGTGCTCCACGCCTTGCCGGTGCAGGAAGTCCATTACGTAGTCGGAAACTCTCACCGAAGCACCACCTTTGCGCGATTCCACTCGGCCATGCGCCGGATCCCTTCCTCGATGCCTATCAAGGACCTGAGTCCCAGCTCGGTCTCCGCACGAGTCGTAGCTGGAACATAGCGGGCCGCAGGGCAGCCGTCCGTGCGTGCCTTCGCTATCGTGACTTCTGCACCGGGCGCAACCAGGCCAGCAACGCGGCGTGCCAGGTCGGCGATGGTCAACGCCCGCGACGAGCCCACGTTATAGGCACGGCCCATCTGACCGCGCAGCAAGATAGTCCAAAGCCAGATCACGAGGTCGGCGGCGTACAAGTACGACCGCCACGGTGTTCCGTCGCCCGCTATTCTAATTGGACCGCCGCGGAGCGCGTCTCGAACGAAATTCCCCACCGCGTAGTGCGCGTCCAGCGGCAGGAGTGGCCCGACGAACGCGAACAACCTTGCGATTATCGTGTCAAAACAACCCGCGTGACCATACATCGTGCACATGAACTCTGACACACGCTTTGCCTGCCCATAACTCGAGCACGAGTCGGTTGTGGAAGGCGCACCGGCAAAATCCTCAGGTACGCGTTCCAAGTCCGTCGGCTGGGCGCCATAGACCGCCCCTGAACTCGTAAAGAGCAGACGGCGTGCCCCGTGCGTGCGGGCGAATTCAAGTACCCTGCGCGTACCTTCCGCGTCAGCGGCGAAGCTGCCGAGCGGGTTCGAAATACCGACCGGGACCGCGACTTCCGTCGCTGCGTGGATAACGTATGGAAAGTCGCCCGCGGGCGGCACAAAGTCGACGACGTCGCCTAGGTGCAGGCGCACGGCCGGGTGGGCGGCGAGTTCTGGCGCGCGCGCCCGGAACCCGTGCGGGTTTCGCGTCAACACGACGACCGAGATTCCCAGGTCGAATTCGTCGTTCGCCCGGAGCAGGCTTGCCAATAGCCAGCTGCCGACGAACCCCGTACCGCCCGTCAGAAAGACGGACGATCCACGCAAGGGCTCCCAGAGGTCCCGCGTGTGGCCGAGAACGTGGTCCAAGTCCGTTGGCGGCAGTAGTGGCATCGGCGGTGACAAGTTTACGCGGCGAGTCTTGGCTCAAACGTCAATGCCCAGGCAGTTGCCAACCTGAGAGGCTGCAAAGTCCAGCATGGGCTCCGTCAGCGCCGGCTGCACCCCAATCCAGAACGTGCGATTCATCACGATGTCGGTGTTGGCGAGTACCCCGCTCACACGAAAATTGCGGCCTATCATGTACGGCTGGCGGGTGAGATTGCCCGCAAACAGCAGTCGCGTGCCGACCTTCTTCTGGTCCAGCTGACGCAGCAAGTCGACGCGCTTGACTGGAGCATCCTCGCGCAGGGTGATCGGGAACCCGAACCATGAAGGGTCTGCATTCGGAGTAGCCTCGGGCAGCACCAGGAACTCCTCGCACCGAGCCAGCCGCTTCCTCAAGTACGCGAAGTTGTCCTTGCGCTTCTGCACGAACTGCGGCGCCTTCTCCAGTTGTGCCAGGCCACAGGCGGCCTGCATGTCTGTGATCTTCAGGTTGTAGCCGAGATGGCTATACGTGTACTTGTGGTCGTAGCCCTCGGGCAGGTCGCCCAGTTTCCAGCGGAAGCGCTTGCGGCACGTGTTGTCCTTGCCGGGCGGGCAGTAACAGTCACGTCCCCAGTCGCGAAAGCTCTCGGCGATCTTCTTGAGCAGCGGATTGTCGGTGAAGACTGCCCCGCCCTCGCCCATTGTGATGTGGTGCGCCGGGTAGAAGCTCAGCGTACCGATGTCGCCGAACGTGCCGACCATCCGGCCACCGTAAGTGGAGCCCAGGGCATCGCAGCAGTCCTCGATGAGCCATAGGTTGTGTTTCCGGCAAAGCGCCGTCACGACCTCGAGGTTGTAGGGATTGCCAAGCGTGTGGGCCAGCATGATCGCCCGGGTTCGCGGGCTGATCGCCGCCTCGAGCCTGGCGGCGTCGACGTTATAGGTGCCGATCTCGACGTCGACGAACACCGGGACTGCGCCGAACTGCAGTATTGGGTTGACCGTGGTCGGGAATCCCGCCGCCACGCCGATTACTTCGTCGCCTGGACGGATCGCCCGCTCGCCGAGCTGCGGGCTGGTCAGGGTACTGAAAGCAACCAGGTTCGCAGACGAGCCGGAGTTGACGGTGACGAGGTGCTTGACGCCGATGAACTGCGCCAGCTTCCGCTCGAAGCGCTCGTTGAAGCGCCCGGTGGTGAGCCAGCCGTCCAGCGACGCCTCAACCATCAGCTTGAGTTCTTCGACGCCGATGAGCTTGCCGGAGGGCGGAATCGGGCTCGAGCCTGGCTCAAACGGCTGTGGCGCCAGGGCCAGTGCAGCATACTCCTCGACCAGTCTGGCAATCTGGTCGCGCAGCACGTGAGCCCGGTCAGTCTGCTTCATTCCGCCTCGCTCCCGGGTTGCGGCGCCGCTCGCACGAACGCCGCGATTTCTTCATCGCACAGCCGGCGTGCGGGTTCGCCCGCCGCCTGTCGCCGATACCAGTCCAGCGTGCGCCGGACCGCCATTTCGAGGTCCCAGCGCGGGACGAAAACGAGCACTCGCTGCGCCTTCGTGATGTCGAGGCTCAGCAGGCCCGCCTCGTGCGGACCTTCCGTGCCATCGCCCCACTCGACTTCGCCCTTGCCATAGACCGAGCGCGCGAGCATGACGACGTCGCGCACCGTTGCCGCCTCGTCGGCCGGAGGGCCGAAATTGTATGCGCCGGCCAGCGCCGGATTGTGCCAGAGGAACTCAGCCAGGCGCAGGTATCCGCCAAGCGGCTCCAGCACGTGCTGCCAGGGGCGCACCGCCAGCGGCCGTCGAATACGCAGTACCTCGCCGCTTGACCATGCCCGCACCGCGTCGGGGATGAGCCGGTCCTCCGACCAGTCGCCGCCACCGATGACGTTGCCCGCGCGGGCTGAGGCGACAGCGACGTGGTGACCGGCGAGGAATGAATCGCGCCAGCACGACACGACGAGCTCCGCCGCTGCCTTGCTGGCGCTGTAGGGATCGTGGCCGCCGAGCGCATCGTCCTCCATGTACGGGTGACTGTGTTCGAGGTTGCGATAGACCTTGTCCGTGGTGATAACCACGGCCACCCTCAGCTCCTGCAATGAGCGCAGCGCCTCGAGCACGTTGGCCGTGCCCTGGACGTTCGTCGCGAACGTCTCGAGTGGATCGCGGTAGCCTTCGCGGACGAGCGGCTGGGCAGCCAGGTGGAAAACGACTTGCGGATCCGCTTCGCGCACGATGGACGCCACGCCTGCGGCATCGCGAATGTCGCATATCCTGCTGACCGTGAATTCACCGAGTGCCGCCAGGTCATGAAGGCTCGGCGACGTGTCGGGCGGCAACGCGATGCCAGTGACGTGCGCACCCAGTTGTTTGAGCCAAAGCGCCAGCCACCCCCCCTTGAATCCGGTGTGCCCGGTGAGGAGGACTCGCTTGCCGCGCCAGAACCCGGGCTGTGGATTGGACGGCGTCAGGACCACTTCCTCCACGGTGCCTGGCCGCTTTCCCACAGGGCCTCGAGTTGGTTCTTCTCCCGCAGCGTGTCCATCGGATGCCAGAACCCGAGGTGCTCATAGGCCATCATCTGGCCCATGCGCGCAAGTTGCGTAACCGGTTCGCCTTCCCAGGGGGTCTGGTCGTCCTCGATCAGTTCCAGGCACTTCGGCGAGAGAACGAAGAAACCGCCGTTGATCATGCCTCCGTCGCCACGGGGCTTCTCCGTAAAGCTCGTGACCCGCGGACCATCTTGCTCGAGGGCGCCGTAGCGTCCAGGCGGTCGCACAGCGGTGACGGTGGCCCATTTGCCGTGGGCTTCGTGGAAAGCGACCAAGGCGCCTATGTCCACGTCGCTCAGACCATCTCCGTACGTAAAGCAGAATGCCTGTTCGCCCTTGACGTAGTCCGAGACTCGTTTCAGCCGGCCACCGGTCTGACTCTTCTCACCGGTATCCACCAGGGTCACTCGCCAAGGTTCGGCCCGCTGCTGATGGACTTCGATGCTGTTCGCTGCAATGTCGAACGTCACGTCCGACATGTGCAGAAAATAGTTGGCAAAGTACTCTTTGATCACGTAGCCGCGATATCCCAGGCAGACGATGAAATCGTTGATACCGTGGTGTGCGTATACCTTCATGATGTGCCAGAGGATCGGTTTGCCGCCGATTTCAACCATCGGCTTTGGGCGCGCGATGGTCTCTTCCATCAAACGGGAGCCGACGCCCCCGGCGAGAATTACTGCCTTCATTGTGCGTCCCTCGTTACTGGCGTCTGGGGCGACACCGATTGGGCGTGTGGCGCGATCGGGCAAACGGAAGCTGGTCCGCTCTGCCCAAGGATGTCCAGGCGACGGCCACCAGCAAGGCCGGGAGCGCGGGCGAGTCCGCAGGCCTGTCCGATCCCCCCTCCGGACGCGCCAGTTCCCCGGCACGAACGGTCATGGTTGAGCTGGAAATGGCCAAGTCCCCTACCCCGTTACCCCTATAACGACATGGACTGTATTATGTCCAGCATGAATCCGTTGCCCTATGGGTCGGCCCATTTGCCTTTGTAATCCGTGACGTAGGTCGCCCCGGCCCGGTCCAGTGGGTAAGAGAATCACCACCGCAAGTTAACATTTGCCACGTTTGCTCACGCCGCAACGCGACCAGACCATCGGATCAACACAGTAAATGAATGACAACGCCGTTATCGCGACCACAGGCAGCCGGGGTGGCCTGCAGGGATTGCCCCAGCGTCTGGTCATAGACGGGCTGGTCACCGAATGCGCCATGGTCGACGCCCTGGCGGCCTCCCGCGAACGCCGGGTCAGCGTCGTCACCTACATCGTCGAGCACAATATGGCCGACGCCCGCGAGGTGGCAATTGCCGCTTCCCAGGAGTTCGGCGCCCCCCTGCTGGACCTGGATGCGATTCAACCGGACTTCGAGATCGTCCGGCTGGTCAGCGAGAAGACGCTCCGCCGTCATCGGGTGTTGCCGCTCGTCAAGCGAGGCAAGCGGCTCTTCGTGGCGGTCTCCGACCCGACCAACCTGCACGCGCTCGATGAGGTCAAGTTCGCGACCGGCCTCTCCGTCGATGCCGTCGTGGTCGAGGAAGACAAGCTCGACCGGCTGTTGACCAAGTCGATCGAGCAGGCCGACGCGGCCATGCCCGAACTGGCGGGCGACGACTTCGAACTGGACAGTCTCGAAGTCACCTCGGACGAGCAAGCGTCTGACGAAGGGGTGGAACGGGCCGACGTCGAGGATGCCCCGATCGTCCGCTTCGTCAACAAGGTGATGCTGGACGCCATCAAGCGCGGCGCCTCCGACATCCACTTCGAGCCATACGAGAGGTCCTATCGGATCCGCTTCCGGCTCGACGGCGTGCTGAAGGAAGTGGCCAACCCGCCAGTCCAGCTGGCCATCAAGCTCGCGGCCCGGCTCAAGGTCATGTCGCGGCTCGACATCGCCGAGCGGCGCGTCCCCCAGGACGGCCGCATCAAGATGAGGATCTCGAAGAACCGGTCCATCGACTTCCGCCTGAGCACCTGCCCGACGCTCTTCGGCGAGAAGATCGTGATGCGTATCCTCGACTCGTCGAGTGCCACGCTTGGCATCGATTCGCTCGGCTACGAGCCGTTCCAGAAGGCACTGTATCTCGACGCGCTGTCGAAGCCGCACGGCATGATCCTCGTGACCGGACCGACGGGCAGCGGCAAGACCGTGTCCCTCTACACCGGCCTCAACATCCTCAATACCGAGGACACCAACATCTCGACGGCCGAAGACCCCGTCGAAATCATGCTGCCCGGCGTCAACCAGGTGAACGTCAATCCGAAGGTGGGCCTGACCTTTGCGGGAGCCCTGCGCGCCTTCCTGCGCCAGGACCCGGACATCATCATGGTCGGTGAAATCCGCGACATCGAGACCGCCGAGATCGCCTTGAAGGCCGCGCAGACCGGCCACCTGGTGCTCTCCACGCTGCACACGAACGACGCGCCCAAGACCCTGACCCGCCTGGTCGACATGGGCGTGAAGCCCTATGCAATTGCGACGTCCGTCACGCTGATCATTGCGCAGCGCCTGGCGAGGAAGCTCTGCAGTACCTGCAAGCAGAAAGTGGACATCCCGGAAGAGGCCCTGCTCAAGGAGGGCTTTTCGCACGAAGAAATCGCGAGCGGTCTCCAGATTTTCGCCCCTGTCGGTTGCACCCAGTGTACGGACGGGTATAAGGGCCGCACGGGAATCTACGAGGTCATGCCGGTCTCCGAGGAGATCGGCCGGATCATCATGGAAGGCGGCAATGTGATGCATATCAAGGAACAGGCCGTGCGCGAGGGCGTGTGGGGCCTGCGCCAGTCGGCGCTGAAAAAGGTCCGCGACGGCGTCACGAGCCTCGACGAGATCAACCGCGTGACGGTGGACTGAGGCGAGGCTGTGGGCTGTGGGCTGTAGGCTGTAGGAAAGGACACAGGGCGAGAACCAAATGGCTGAAGTGATTGCAGGCAAACAGTTCCCGTTCCTCTGGGAAGGCAAGGACAAGAAGGGCAACCGGGTCAAGGGCCGGGGCCTCGCCAAGGACGAGCTGGAGATGCGCGCCGACCTGCGGCGCCAGGGCATTGCTGCGTCGAAGATCCGCAAGGAGCGGCAGTGGTTCAAGAGCGATGGCAAGGTCACGGCGGAAGACATTGCCATTTTCGCCCGCCAGCTCGCGACCATGCTTACCGCCGGCATCCCGATGGTGCAGGCCTTCGAGATCATCGGCGTCGGGCACGACAAGCCGGCGATGCAGAAGCTGATCCTCGCCATCAAGTCCGACATCGAGACGGGTAACGCGCTCAACCAGGCGCTGGCCAAGCACCCGCTCTATTTCGACGACCTGTTCGTAAACCTCGTCGAAGCTGGCGAACACGCCGGCGCGCTCGAGACCGTGCTGGACAAGATCGCGACCTACAAGGAAAAGACCGAGGCCCTCAAGAAGAAGATCAAGAAGGCCCTTTTTTACCCTGCCGCAGTCCTGGCGGTGGCGATCATCGTCACGGTCATCCTGCTGCTGTTCGTGATCCCGCAGTTCGAAAGCCTGTTCAAGGGTTTCGGCGCCGATCTGCCTGCATTCACGGCGATGGTGATCGCCATGTCCCGCTGGATGCAGGACAAAGGTTGGATTCTGCTCATCGTCGTCGTCGCTGCCGGCATAGGATTTGGATACTCGTACAAGCGATCCCGGCCTATGCGCCAATTCCTCGACCGCCTCTCGCTGCAGATCCCGGTCATCGGGCCGATCCTGAAAAAGGCGGCCATCGCGCGTTTCGCCCGCACCCTCGCCACCATGTTCGGCGCAGGCGTTCCATTGGTCGAGGCAATGAAGTCAGTGGCAGGCGCGACCGGCAACATCGTATACCAGGACGCGACGATGAAAATGCGCGACGAGATCTCGACGGGTCTGCGCATGCAGCGCGCGATGGAAAACACCGGCCTGTTCCCGAACATGGTCGTGCAGATGATCGCCGTCGGCGAGGAATCCGGCTCGCTGGATGAAATGGCCAGCAAGGTGGCCGACTTCTACGAAGCGGACGTCGATGCCGCGGTGGACGGCCTGTCCAGCCTGCTCGAGCCGCTGATCATGGTGATCCTCGGCACGCTGGTCGGCGGCCTGGTGGTGGCCATGTACCTGCCGATCTTCAAGCTCGGCGCAGTCATCTAGGAAGAGGGCTGTGGGCTGAAGGCTGTGGGCTGTGGGTAAGAGAAGAGGACGCCGCGCTTTGCGCGGCGTTTTCCTATAGGCGAGGCACAGGATGACGGTATTCGAGGTCTTTGCGGAAACACCGGCGCTGCTGGTCGGCAGCGTGTTCATCCTGTCGCTGCTGGTGGGCAGTTTCCTGAACGTCGTCATCCACCGCCTGCCGATCATGCTCGATCGCCAGTGGCGCGAGCAGGCCACCGAAATGCTCTCCGCCTCTCCCTCCGATTCCTCCCCCACAGCCCACAGCCCACAGCCCTCAGCCTCTTATAATCTTTTCGTCCCCCGCTCCGCCTGTCCCCTCTGCGGTGCCCCGATCAAGTCGCACCAGAACGTCCCGGTCGTGAGCTACCTGCTGCTGGGCGGCAAGTGTGCGAACTGCAGGGCGAAGATCTCCCCACGCTACCCCATCGTCGAACTCGCGACGGCGATCCTCTCCGCGATCGTGGCCTGGCGCTTCGGCTGGCACTGGCAGACCCTGGCAGCGCTGGCCTTCACCTGGGCGCTCGTTGCGCTCACGGTGATCGACCTCGACCACCAGATCCTCCCGGACGTCATCACCCTGCCGCTGCTGTGGCTGGGCCTGCTGCTGGCGCTGGCGTGGAACGCGGGCCTCACTCCACCGATGCCCGCAGACCCCAGGTCGGCGATCATCGGCGCAGCCGCGGGCTACCTGAGCCTGTGGGCCGTCTACTGGGCCTTCAAGCTCGTCACCGGCAAGGAAGGCATGGGTTACGGCGACTTCAAGCTGCTCGGTGCATTCGGCGCGTGGATGGGCTGGCAGATGCTGCCGCTCATCATCCTGTTCTCCGCCTTCGCGGGCGCCGTGATCGGCATCGTGCTGATCGCCGTGCGCGGCCGCGACCGCAACATCCCCATCCCCTTCGGCCCCTACCTCGCCGTGGCCGGCTGGATCGCGCTCATGTGGGGCCCGCAGATCGTCGGCGGCTACCTCGCGTTCTCGGGGCTCGATCGGTAGCTTTGCCGCGCTGTCGGTCGCGACCTCAGCGATTCGCTGATGATTTCTGCATGAACGCGACAGAAATGCGCGTAGTCCTTCATGCTGTATGTAAGTACAGTCGACCCATCGGTGAGACGCCTGTGAGCGAGTGCGTACCGCGCCGCCCGTCCGACACCGGCTCTTTAACAAACTCCAGATGGATGAAATCGGTGAGGGCTGGGCGTTTCAGCGGAATTCGCCGTTCATCGCGCCGCGGCGATGACTGGTTGCAACGTTTCAGCTGAAGCGTCGCCCTCCTCGTTTGGCATCGCCCTTGAGTGGTCACTTCCATGCGGTGACAATCGCGACCGAGGTGCGTCATGGACAGTCGATCGATTCGCACGGACCAGGTTGGCCACGGCTGACATGCCCGCATTCCGCGTCGCCCTCACCGGCGGCATCGCCAGCGGCAAGACCACGGTCGCGAATCTCTTCGCCGAACTCGGCGTGCCGGTGATCGACACCGACGTCATCGCCCGCGAGGTCGTCGAGCCGGGGCAACCCGCGCTCGCGGCGGTCGTCGAGGCCTTCGGACCAGAGATGCTCGGCGGCGACGGGCGCATCGACCGTCGCCGCATGCGCGAGCGCGTCTTTTCCGACCCTGAGGCCAGGCGACGCCTCGAGGCGATCCTTCATCCCGCCATCCGGAGCGAAATGGAACACCAGTCACGCGCGGCGGGAGGCGCCTACCAGGTCCTCGTGATCCCGCTCTTCACCGAGGGCAAGCGGCGCGACCACGTCGACCGCGTGCTGCTGGTGGACGTGCCCGAGGAACTGCAGGTCGAGCGGCTGATGTGGCGCGACGGCGTCACGCGCGAGCAGGCGCAGGCGTCGCTCAACGCACAGGCGACGCGTGCCGAGCGGCTCGCGATGGCGGACGACATCGTGCGCAACACGGGGCGCGTGGACGACCTGCGGGCGACGGTTGTGCAGCTGGACGAGAAGTATCGGCGGTTGGCGACCGGAAGCTAGGAATCACGGCTCTCCCTGACGGTCCTTCCGGATCGGCCATTGCAATCTGAATACGCGAGTTCGCGCAGCGTCTCGCCGTCCTCGAGAATCATGCTCAGCGATACGCTACGCGCCGCCAGTTTCCCCCGAAGGCGACGCATTCTCGTGAGCGCACACCTGGCCCGGACGGCGTGACTCTTTCCTGCAACTTTCATCGCCGCTCCTCCAGCTTCTCCTGCAGCCACAGCTTGATCAGCGACTGGTATGGCACGTCCCGCGCATTAGCGGCGACGCGAATGCCATCCAGGAGGTGCTTCGGGAGGCGCAACGAGATCGTCTCCGTGGACGGCTTGAGACTGGCGAGCCGCACGGCCGTCGCCCGGGACCAGTCGAGATAGTCCGCGCTGTCCCTCGTCCCCCAGAAGGCCCGCTCGGCCTCCTCGGACTTGAGCTTAGGGACTTTCTTGAGCTTTGCTTTCATAGGCGGCCCGCTCCTTCCGATGCATGTCTCTTGCGGAGATCACCCGGATCAACGTGCCGTCGCCCCTGAGGGCGAACGTCACGTGCAAACGCCTCGAGGCGACAGTCTGGCCCAGCGCGTGGAATCTCGGCTCGGTCTCGCCATGGCTGCCATCGACCAGGATCAGCAGCGGCACGCTGAAGAACACCTGCTCTGCCTCTGCGTCGGAGACCGAATGACGCAGATTCTTCCCGCGGTTCCCCGCATCCCAGTCGAAGCCCGTGATCCGCGCCAGGTCCACCACGTCCTGTATATTACTATCATACACAGTCCTTTCCATGCCTCCAGCATGTCCCGGCCGAGGCCGCCACGCCGCCCGCAAATGTGACGGGATTGGCGAAGATTGCCTCGACCGGACAGGTTGTGCCGCTGCGCGCCCCTAGAGCAGAATAACGATCATGAATGCAAACGAGGCCGCAGTGCCCTCGGTGGACGCGGCTACACGCGTTATCGTCTTCGAGCAGCCGCTCAACGAGCGGATGCGCAATTTCCTGCGCCTCGACTTCCTCTACCAGCAGGCCGTCCACCACCACACCAGGGCCGACCCGTGGTCGACCCGTGCGGCGGTCTCCTCGCTGCTCGAGGTCCTCGCGATCACCCAGCGCGGCGACGTGCGCGGCGAGGTGCTCAAGGAACTCGAGCGGCAGATGAGCCAGCTCGCGGCCTACACCACGCGCCCGGGCGTGGACGCGGCGCGGCTCCGTGCGCTGCTCACCAAGCTGCACCGCATGCGCGAGGAGCTGAGCAACGTCGGCGCGCTCTTCATGCAGAAGCTGCGCGACTCGGAGTTCCTGAACGCGATCAAGCACCGCAGCACCATCCCGGGCGGCACCTGCGAGTTCGACCTGCCCGACTACACGCACTGGCTCAACCAGCCGGACGAGATCCGTGGCGCGGACTTCGCGCACTGGCTGGCGGTGATCCGCCCGCTGGGCGATGCCGTCGGCGAACTGCTGTGGATGGCGCGCGAACAGGCGCGCTCGCGCTCCGAGGTCGCGCCGAACGGCGTGTTCCACCTGCAGCTCGACCGCGACGTGCCGGCGCAGATGATCCGCATCTCGCTGCCCGCGGGCACGGACATCTACCCCGAGATCAGCGGCAGCCACTATCGCTGCAGCATCCGCTTCCTGGTCTGGCAGGACGCCGGCACGCGCCCGATCCAGACCACCGAGGACGTGCGCTTCACGTTGTCGACCTGCACCTGAGGCGATGGCCCGCACCGTTCCCTGCCCCACCTGCCAGCGGCCCGTGGCGTGGTCGCCCGACTCGCCGTTCCGGCCGTTCTGCAGCGAGCGCTGCAAGCTGATCGACCTCGGCGCGTGGGTGAGCGAGCAGCGCTCGATCCCCGGCGAGGAGATCGCGAACTCGTGGCCCGATGACGATGAGTCGTCCGGCCAGCCGCCGCGGCACTGACGGCACCGATCGCTTCCCATGCGCCACGACTTCTGGCACGAGCGCTGGAGAACCGGCCAGGTCGGCTTCCACCAGCCCACCGTCCATCCGCTGCTGGAGCGGTGGTGGCCGGCCCTCGGCGTTCCGCCCGACGCCCGGGTATACGTGCCGCTCTGCGGCAAGAGTCTCGACATGACGTGGCTTGCGGAGCGTGGCCACCGTGTCGTCGGCAACTTCGTCAGGCACACCGCGGGGCCGTATGAACTCCTCGAGGGCGACGCGCTCGCCCTGACCCCGGAGATCCTGGGACCGGTCGATGCGGTGTACGACCGCGCGGCGCTGGTGGCGCTACCGCCCGCGATGCGCGCGGGCTATGCCGAGTCGATGACCCGCCTGATGCCGTCGGGCGTGGCCATGTTGCTGATCGCATTCGAGTACCCGCAGGAAATGAAGGGCGGTCCGCCGTTTTCGGTGGAGGAGTCCGAGATCCGCGCGAAGTTCGGGCCGGCCTTCGACGTCGATATCCTCGAACGCGTCGACATCCTCGCGCAGGAGCCGAAGTTCGCCGAGTTCGGCATCCCCGCGCTGCACGAGATCGCCTGCCGGCTCATCCGTCGCTGAACCTCCCGACGAGAGGACAATTCAGCTGAATCGCGGTCGCCTGCGCCCGTTTTGTAGAATCCACGGAAAATGATCTCCGGAGATTGACGTGTACACGGTTATGTTGGGTCGGAACGGCCAGCTCTCTCTACCGAAGGCAGTGATGAAGCGACTGCACCTGCAAGGCAATGAGACGATGTTGCTCGACGTGTCCGATGACGGGGTCATACGGCTGTGGCCGGCAGATTTGCCGCCGATCGAGATATACACGCCGGAACGCATCGCGGAATTCGAGCGCGAGAGCGAGGTAGACGTAGAAACACGCGCCGCGGTCCGTGCCGCCTTGGACCCAGCCGACGAGCCATCCAGCTGAAACGCTCAGAGTCGTCCGCTGCCACGGCGCCCTACGAGGTGGTCTCGTTCACGGGGTTATGCGCATGCGTAATGCGCATGACTCATGCGCATGATCCATGCGCACAGCAGGGAAAATAGACACCACTTGTCCCGAACTCGCCCCATCCGCCACGCCCCCCTACGGTGTAGCCGGCCTCAGTCGCTGACCGCGTTGCCGCGGAAACGCCGCGCCAGCGCCTCGACGATCGGCTGGTCGGCCTCGAGGATGTCTTCCTCGTGCAGGCGATCGGGTGCCACCCACTTGAGCGCCTGCCCATCGAGCCCGCGCGCCGCGCCGCTCCACGACGTGACGATCCACATGTCGAGGCAGACGACCCGCTCGGGATAGGCGTGGGAGTAGCGGACCAGGCGTTCGGCGCCATGCACGTCGACGCCGAGTTCCTCGCGCAGCTCGCGCACGAGCCCCGCATACGCATCTTCGCCGTCATGGAGCTTGCCGCCGGGAAATTCCCAGCGCCCCGCGAGCGCCTTGCCCACCGGCCGCTGGGCAATCAGGACTCGGCCGGACGCGTCATACAAGGCCCCGGCTACAACGAAGAAGGGCTGTGGGCTGTGGGCTGTGGGCTGTGGCAAGAAGCTCGCTCCCCTTCCTACCCACAGCCTACAGCCCACAGCCCACAGCCTTCCTCAGGCTTCTTTCGCCAGCTGTCCGTGACAGTGCTTGTACTTCTTGCCCGACCCGCACGGGCACGGCTCGTTGCGCCCGACCTTGCGGCCTTCGCGCACCACCGGCGTGATCGGCTCCGGCGCGGAGCGCGGACCGGGGGCGAACGGCCCGCCCTGGCCGGGACCGGCAGAGGCCGCGGCGGCCGCCTCGGGGCCGACCGGCGACGCGTCGCCCGAAATGACCGACTGCGGCGAGGCGTGCTGCATCTGCAGCTGGCGCGCAGCTATCTGCCGCTCGCGCTCGCGCTCCTGCTCCTCGATCTCGGCCTCGGTGCGCACCTGCAGGCGCGACAGCAGCGAGATCGTGTCGTGCTTGATGCGGTCGAGCAGCGCGCCGAACAGCTCGAAGGCCTCGCGCTTGTACTCCTGCTTCGGGTTCTTCTGCGCATAGGCGCGCAGGTGGATGCCCTGCCGCAGGTAGTCCATCGCCGCGAGGTGCTCGCGCCAGTGGCGGTCGAGTTCCTGCAGCATCACCGCCTTCTCGAGGTGGCGCATCACGGGCGCGCCGACCTGCTCGACCTTCTGCTGGTAGGCGGACTCGACGGCCTGCACGACGCGGTCGCGCAGCCCGGCCTCGGCGAGGCTCTCGTCGGCCTCGAGCCAGGCCTTGGGGTCGATCTCGACCAGGAAATCGCGTGCGATGGCCTCGGCGAGGCCCGGCAGGTTCCACTCCTCCTCGACGCTCTCGCGCGGCACGAACTGGTCGATGATGCCGTTCACGACCTCGGCGCGGATGCCGGTGACGGAGTCCGAGATGTCGTCCGCGGCCATCAGCTCGGTGCGCTGCTGGTAGATCACCTTGCGCTGGTCGTTCGCGACGTCGTCGTACTCGAGCAGGTTCTTGCGCAGGTCGAAGTTGTAGGCCTCCACCTTGCGCTGCGCGCGCTCGATCTGGCGCGAGAGCATCTTGCTCTCGATCACCTCGCCTTCCTTCATGCCGGCGGTCTGCAGCCAGCGCTTGGTGCGCTCGGGGTCGCCGAAGATCCGCATCAGGTTGTCTTCGAGCGAGAGGTAGAAGCGGCTCGAACCCGGGTCGCCCTGGCGACCGGAGCGGCCGCGCAGCTGGTTGTCGATGCGGCGGGACTCGTGGCGTTCGGTGCCGACGATGTGCAGGCCGCCCGCGGCGATCACCGCCTCGTGGCGCTTCTGCCAGTCGGCCTCCACGGCCTTGCGCGCCGCCTCGTCCGCGGGATCGATCTCCGCGAGCTCGGCCTTGAGGCTGCCGCCGAGCACGATGTCGGTGCCGCGGCCGGCCATGTTGGTCGCTATCGTGACCGTGCCGGGCCTGCCGGCCTGCGTCACGACCAGCGCCTCGCGGTCGTGCTGCTTGGCGTTCAGCACGTTGTGCTCGATGCCGTGCTTCTTCAGCAGGCCCGAGAGGAACTCCGAGGTCTCGACCGAACGTCGTGCCGACCAGCACCGGCTGGCGGCGCTTGGCGCACTCGCGGATGTCCTCGATGATCGCCTCGAACTTGTCCTTCTGCGTGAGGTAGACGAGGTCGGGCGCGTCGTCGCGGACCATCGGCTTGTGGGTCGGGATCACGACCACCTCGAGCCCGTAGATCTGCTGGAACTCGAACGCCTCGGTGTCCGCGGTGCCCGTCATGCCGGCCAGCTTGCCGTACATGCGGAAGTAGTTCTGGAAGGTGATCGAGGCAACCGTCTGGTTCTCCTCGCGCACCCGCACGCCTTCCTTCGCCTCGACCGCCTGGTGCAGGCCGTCGGACCAGCGGCGGCCCGGCATGGTGCGTCCGGTGAACTCGTCGACGATGATCACCTCGCCGCCCCGGACGATGTACTCGACGTCGCGGCGGTAGAGCGCGTGCGCGCGCAGCGCCGCGTTCAAGTGGTGCATCAGGCGGATGTTGGCCGGGTCGTAGAGGCTCTGCCCTTCCTGCAGCAGGCCCGCGCGCAGGAACAGCTCCTCGACGTGCTCGTGGCCCTCGTCCGAGAGGTGCACCTGCTTGCCCTTCTCGTCGGTCCAGTAGTCGCCCGCGCCCTCCTCGGACTCCTGCTTCTTCAGGCGCGGTACCAGCTCGTTGATGCGCGTGTAGAGCTCGGTGCTCTCCTCGGCCGGGCCCGAGATGATGAGCGGCGTGCGCGCCTCGTCGATCAGGATCGAGTCCACCTCGTCCACGATCGCGTAGTGGAGGGTCCGCTGCATGCGGTCCTCGAGGCGGAACGAGAGGTTGTCGCGCAGGTAGTCGAAGCCGAGCTCGTTGTTGGTGCCGTAGGTGATGTCGGCGCCATAGGCCTCGCGCTTCTCCTCGGAGGTCTGCCCGGCCTTCACCACGCCCACCGTCATGCCGAGGAAGCGGTAGATGGGGCCCATCCACTCCGCGTCGCGGCTCGCGAGGTACTCGTTGACGGTGATGATGTGCATGCCGAGGCCCGGCAGCGCGTTCAGGTAGGCGGCGAGCGTGGCGACCAGGGTCTTGCCCTCGCCGGTGCGCATCTCGGCGATCTTGCCCTCGTGCAGCACCATGCCGCCGATCAGCTGCACGTCGAAGTGGCGCAGGCCGAGCGTGCGGCGCGACGCCTCGCGGACCACCGCGAAGGCCTCGGGCAGCAGGTCGTCGACGGTCCTGCCGGCGGCCAGCTGGTCGCGGAAGTACTGGGTGCGGGCCGCCAGCTGCTCGTCCGACAGCGCCTGCAGCCCGGGCTCGAGCGCATTGATCGTCTTGACGATGCCGGCGTACTGGCCGACCAGCCGCTGGTTGCGGCTACCGAAAATGCGGGCAAGCCAATTGGCCAAGGGGACTCCGGGAAGGGTCGGGCGGGAAAGGCGGGATTTTACAGGAAAGCGGCGGCGGCAGGCCGCGCCGGAACGCGGTTAATGAGCAATGATCAGCGGTTAGTGGGGACAAGAAGGGCCACGACAAGTGGCCCTTCTCCTCTTCACTATCCGCTATCCGCTACCCGCTATCCGCTCTCTTCAGGGCGCGCTCAGGTACCGCATCGGGTTCAACCTGTTGCCGTCGCGCTCGACTTCGAAATGCACGTGGTTGCCCGTGGAGCGGCCCGTGCTGCCGATGATGGCGATGGCCTGGCCCTTCGCGATCGTCTGGCCCTGGCGGACGAGGTTGCGCGAGTTGTGCCCGTAGCGCGTGACGAAGCCGGTGGGGTGCGTCACCTCGACCACGTAGCCGTAGCCGGATTTGTAACCTGCGAATGACACTACGCCCGGACCGGTGGAGACCACGCGGCTGCCCGGGGGAGCGGCGAAGTCGACGCCGGCATGGAAGGCGTTGCGGCCCGTGAACGGGTCGGAGCGGCTGCCGAAATGCGAGGAGATCCAGCCGCCGATGATCGGCCAGCCACTCGGCTGGATGCGCGCGTCGAGGTGTCGCGTGGACATGAGGCTCTCGAGCACGGTGAGCTGGCGCTCGCGATCCTCGAGCTGCGCTTCGAGCGTATCGAGCACGACCGACAACTCGGGCACCTGCACGGAACCGGCGCCGGAATGCTCCACATCCGCGTCCGGGCCGCCGGCCGGCGGCGGCTTGTCGAAATCGAACTCGCCACGATCGAGGTTGGCGAGGTCGGTGATGCGGCGGCCAAGCGCATCGAGACGGATCAGGTGGGCGTTCAAGGTGCCGACCCGCGACGCCATTGCGTCGACCTTGCCCTGCAATTGCCCGCGTGCAGCCTGCAGGTCGAGACGCTGCTGGTCGAGCGCCTGCGCGAGTGCCTCGCGCTCCATGGGGCCGGTAATGAAACGGCCGAGCTGCAGGCCGGCCGCGAAGATGAGTGCGGTGACGAGAAGCGCCGCGCCGCCTGCCGCGAGGGCGTTCTTCGGCTTGCTGAAGTCGACGTGCCAGCTACGGCCGGTGCGACCTGCAACGATCTGTAAATGCATTTCGGCGCTCACCCTCTTGGGGGCCGTTGAGAATGGACACCGCGTACCCTGCGCGGGCAGCGCTGCGCCACATGTCACGCCGGTTGGTTCACGCGGGAGTGAACTCCCTGCCGGCCGTCGCCACGTTCTTGTCGACGACCGGGAGGTGGACCCGCCCAGCTGCGAGTTGGCAGACTATGCCGGAACGACCCCCCGGGTGGCAATCCGAAACCGCCATCATAAAGAATACATTGACAATGTCTGATCGTCTCAAACCACTTTTTTCGGGCCTGCCGCAGCGCCTCGAGCGCCTCGCCGAGCAGGCTGCGGCCGTCTCCGCACTGACGGCCCTGGTGCAGCAGAACCTCGCCGCGGAACTGCGCCCGCACGTCCTGTCGGCCGTCCGCCGGGCCGACGACCTGGTCGTGATCGTGGATTCCGCCGCCTGGTCCGCGCGCGTGCGCTATGCCGGGCCGCGGCTGAAAGCGCAGCTCGAGGCCGCCGGCCAGGGCGTGGCCGGGAAGGTCAGGGTGCGGGTCGGAGGGAGGAAGGGGGTAGGGGGTAGGGGGTAGGGGGTAGGGGATAGGGGATAGGGGATAGGGGATAGGGGATAGGGGATAGGGGATAGGGGATAGGGGATAGGGGATAGGGGATAGGGGATAGGGGATAGGGGATAGGGGATAGGGGATAGGGGATAGTAAGAATAAGAAGGGCCGGCGATGCCGGCCCTCTTCACTATCCCCTATCCCCTATCCCCTATCCCCTTTTCTTCAGGCCGTGGCCGCTGCCGCAACGTACGAGATCGGCGCGTCCTGCGGCGTCTCGAACGTCACTTCTTCCCACGCCGTGCGGTCGGCGACCAGCGCGCGCAGCAGGCGGTTGTTCAGTCCGTGGCCGGACTTGTAGCCGCTGAACTCGCCGATCAGGCTGTGGCCGAGCAGGTAGAGGTCCCCGATCGCGTCGATGATCTTGTGCTTCACGAACTCGTCCTCGTAGCGCAGGCCGTCCTCGTTCAGGATGCGGTAGTCGTCGAGCACGATCGCGTTGTCGAGGTTGCCGCCGAGCGCGAGGTTGTGCGAGCGCATGTACTCGAGGTCGCGCATGAAGCCGAAGGTGCGCGCCCGGCTCACCTCGCGCAGGAACGTGGTCGTGGAGAAGTCCATCGAGGCCGTCTGCGAGCGGCGCTTGAACACCGGATGGTCGAACTCGATTTCGAAGTTCACCTTGAAGCCGTCGTACGGGTCGAAGCGCGCCCACTTCTCGCCGTCCTCGACCTGCACGCTCTTCGTGATGCGCACGAACTTCTTCGGCGCGTTCTGCTCCGCGATGCCGGCGGACTGCAGCAGGAACACGAACGGACCGGCGCTTCCGTCCATGATCGGCACTTCGCCCGAGCTCAGCTCGATCACGAGGTTGTCGATGCCGAGGCCCGCGAGCGCGGACATCAAGTGCTCGACGGTGGAGACCTTGGCGGCGCCCCGCGTCAGGCTGGTGCCGAGCGTCGTCTCGCTGACGTTCTCCGCCCAGGCCGGGATGTCGACCGATTCGTCGAGATCCGTCCGCCGGAAGGTGATTCCGGCGTTGGCCGGCGCCGGCCGCAGCACCATCAGCACCTTCTTGCCGGTGTGGAGACCGACGCCGGTGGCGCGTATGGAGTTCTTCAGCGTTCGTTGCTTGAGCATGTAGGGACTTGGTGCGCACGCACGGGTGCGTCCCCGGTAAGGTTAGCCGGGGATGGTAGCACAACCTGCAATGGACGCATAAGCCATTGATTTAGAAGGCTGTGGAGTATGGGCTGTAGGCTGTGGGCTGTAGGCTGTGGGTCGGCAGCGGAGCGTTGCATCTCCGACCCTCGGCCCTCAGCCCTCAGCCTTCTTCCCCACAGCCCACAGCCCACAGCCTACGGCCCACAGCCTGCCTCAATCTGCCTGTCTGCGCAGAAACGCCGGAATGTCCAGGTACGACTCACCGCCGGCATCCGCCCGGATGTCGTCGCCCACCGCGCGCTGGCGGCGACGCTCGACGGCGGGGCGATCGTAGTCTGCGTAGTTGTCGAGCGGACGGCGCGCGGCACGCCCGCCGGCGACGACCTCCACCTTGGGCTGTATGCCTGCCGGCATGCCGCGGACGGCGGCGGGACGGCCGATGCCGGTGGCGACGACCGTGACGCGGATCTGGTCGGTCATGTCCGGATCGATCACGTAGCCCACGACCACGGTGGCGTCCTCGGAGGCGAACTGCTTGATCGTGTCGCCCACCACGTGGAACTCGCTGGTGCGCAGGTCCATGCCGGCGGTGACGTTGATCAGCAGGCCGTGCGCACCCGAGAGGTTCACGTCCTCGAGCAGCGGGCTCGAGATCGCGGCCTCGGCGGCGGCGCGCGCGCGGTTCTCGCCGGTCGCGGAACCCGAGCCCATCATCGCCATTCCGGTCTCGGCCATCACGGTCTTCACGTCGGCGAAATCGACGTTGATGAGGCCGGGCCGCGTGATCAGCTCCGCGATGCCCTGCACGGCGCCCTGCAGCACCTGGTTCGCCGAGCGGAACGCGTCGAGCAGCGTCGTGTCGCCGCCGAGCACCGTGAGCAGCTTCTGGTTCGGGATGGTGATCAGCGAGTCGACGTACTTGCCGAGCTCACTGATGCCCTGGTCCGCGAGCGCGAGCCGCTTGTTGCCTTCCATCTCGAAGGGCTTGGTGACCACGGCCACGGTGAGGATGCCGAGTTCCTTCGCGACCTGCGCCACGACCGGCGCCGCGCCGGTGCCCGTGCCGCCGCCCATGCCGGCGGTGATGAAGATCATGTCCGAGCCGTCCACCAGCTCGACGATGCGGTCACGGTCCTCCATCGCGGCCTGGCGGCCGACCTCCGGGTCGGCGCCCGCGCCGAGGCCCTTGGTGATGTTCGAGCCGATCTGCAGGCTGGTCTTCACCTTCGAGTGCTTGAGCGCCTGCGCATCGGTGTTGATGCAGATGAAGTCCACGCCCTCGATCCCCGAGGCGACCATGTGCGTGACCGCGTTGCCGCCGCCGCCGCCGACGCCGACGACCTTGATGACGGCCCCCTGATTCTCGGTGTCTGCCAGTACGAACATTGTTTGACGCTCCGTGAAAATGAAAAACCCGTTCGAGAAGGCTGTGGGCTGTGGGCCGTGGGCTGTAGGTAAGAAACAGCCGCACCACCTCGCACCACCAGCCGAAAACTATTGCCCCTGATGCATCCTCTCTTTCCCTTCCGACCCTCAGCCCTCAGCCCACAGCCCACAGCCTTCTTCCCTCAGCCCACAGCCCACAGCCCACAGCCCACAGCCTTCTTCCCTCAGCCCACAGCCTTCTTCCCTCAGCCCACAGCCTTCTTCAGAAGTTGCCTTGAAACCACGCCCTCATCCGGTCCACCACGCTGCGCACGTTGCCGGCGACCGGCAGCGCGCGGCCATGCCGGCGCATGTGGTTCTCCCGCCCGAACAGCAGGAGGCCCACGCCCGTCGAATGGATGGGATTGCGCACGACGTCGACGAGCCCGCTCACGCCCTGCGGCAAGCCGAGCCGCACCGGCGCGTGGAAGATCTCCTCGGCGAGCTCGATGACTCCTTCCATCTTGGCGCTGCCGCCCGTCAGCACGACGCCGGCGGCGATCATCTCGTCGAAGCCCGCGCGGCCGAGTTCCCCGCGCACCAGCGCGAAGAGTTCCTCGTAGCGCGGCTCCACGACCTCGGCGAGCGTCTGCCGCGCGAGGCGGCGCGCCGGCCGGTCGCCCACGCTCGGCACCTCGATCGTCTCGTCCGGGTTCGCGAGCTGCGACAGCGCGCAGGCGTACTTGATCTTCAGGTCCTCGGCGTGGTGCGTCGGCGTGCGCAGGCTCACCGCGATGTCGTTGGTGACCTGGTCGCCGGCGATCGCGATCACCGAGGTGTGGCGGATGGCGCCGCCGGAGAACACGGCGATGTCGGTCGTGCCGCCGCCGATGTCGACCAGGCACACGCCGAGTTCCTTCTCGTCCTCGGCGAGCACGGCGTAGCTCGAGGCGAGCTGCTCGAGCACGATGTCCTCGACGTCTAGCCCGCAGCGCTGCACGCACTTGACGATGTTCTGCGCGGCGCTGTCCGCGCCGGTGACGATGTGCACCTTCGCCTCGAGGCGCACGCCGGACATGCCGACCGGCTCGCGGATGCCCTCCTGCGAGTCGATGATGAATTCCTGCGGCAGGATGTGCAGGATCTTCTGGTCGGCGGGGATCGCCACCGCGCGCGCCGCGTCGATCACGCGGTCCACGTCGCCAGGGGTCACTTCCTTGTCGCGGATCGCGACGATGCCGTGCGAGTTGAGGCTGCGCACGTGGCTGCCGGCGATGCCCGCGAAGACCGAGTGGATCTCGCAGCCGGCCATCAGCTCCGCTTCCTCCACCGCCCGCTGGATGGACTGCACGGTCGAGTCGATGTTGACGACCACGCCCTTCTTCAGGCCGCGCGAGGGGTGCGACCCCACGCCGACCACTTCGATCGTCCCGTCGGGCGCGAGCTCGCCCACGATCGCCACCACCTTCGAGGTGCCGATGTCGAGTCCGACGATCAGGTTGCGTTCCGGTTTCCTAGCCATCGGGCGTCGCGTTCTCCTGCGGGGCAACGGCGAGGGCGGAGCGCGTGCTCCAGCCGACGCTGAAACCATTGGTGTAGCGCATGTCCACGTACCTGATCTCGGCGAGGCGCTTGGCCACGAGCGGACTCGCGAGCGCGATGAAGCGCTCGAGGCGGTCGTTGACCGCGAGCCGGCCGAGCCGCACCTGCACGCCGTTCGCGAGCGCGAGTTCCCAGGCGCCGCGCTCGTCGAGGCGCACGCCCGTGAGCCGCAGGCCGGCTTCGAGCAGGCGACCCTGCGCATCGAGGTAGAGCCGGGCGACGGCGCCCTCGCTGCCCTCGGGACCCTCGAGCAGCGGCAGCTCGGGCGGCGCGTAGCGGGCATTGCGGATGAAGAGCTCGCCGCGGGCGTTCAGCAGTCCGGTGTCGTTCCAGCGTGCGGCGGCGACCTGCTCGACGATCGACACGCGGATCGCGTCCGGCCACATGCGCCGCACGACGGCGGTATCCACCCAGTCGATGCGTTCGATGTGGGCGCGCACCTTGCCGAGGTCCACCGACGCGAGCCCGCCCTGCACGACCTGCGCGACGGCGCTCTCGATCTCCGGCGGCGAGACGCGCTGGAACGCGCCTTCGACCACCACGCGGCGCACCGGCCGGTCGAGCGCGAACATCAGCAGCCAGCCGACCGCCAGCATGCCCGCGACGACGCCGGCCCCGACGCCGAGCGCACGCCAGTCGACGCGCTCGAGCAGCGTGGGCTCGTCGCTGCTGGCCTGCCTGCGGTTGCGTTTCTTCCAGGGCAGCATCCGTTCAGCCTCGCCCCGGCCGCGCGCAGCTCGTCTCGAGCACGCGCCACACCAGTTCGTCGAAGTCCACGCCGACCTGCCGGGCCGCCTTGGGCACCAGCGAGTGGCTCGTCATCCCGGGCGCGGTGTTGACCTCGAGCAGCCACGGCTTGCCCGCGCGGTCGCGCATGAAATCCACGCGCCCCCAGCCGCGGCAGTCCACGGCGTAGAACGCGGCGAGCGCGAGGCTGCCGAGCTCCTGCTCGGCCGCGCCCGACGCGCCGGGGCAGACGTACTGCGTGTCCCCGGCGACGTACTTGGCGTGGTAGTCGTAGTACTCGCCCGCCGGCACGATGCGTATCGACGGCAGCGCCTCGGTGCCGAGCACGGCCACGGTGTACTCGTCGCCCTGCACCAGCTGCTCGACGAGCAGCGGGCCCTCGTAGCGCGCCGCGAGCTCGACCGCCGAGGCGAGGTCGGCATCCTTGAAGCAGCGGGTGACGCCGACGCTCGATCCCTCGCACGCGGGCTTCACGATCACCGGCAGGCCGAGCTCGTGCGCGGCCGCGACCACGTCGTCGCCGCGCTCGAGGCTCACGTAGCCCGGGGTCGGCAGGCCGAGCGACAGCCACACCTGCTTGGTGCGGATCTTGTCCATCGAGAGCGCGGAGCCGAGCACGCCCGAGCCGGTGTAGGGCACGCCGAGCGCATCGAGCAGTCCCTGCAGCACGCCGTCCTCGCCGCCGCCGCGATTGCCGTGCAGGATGTTGAACACGCGGTCGTAGCGCCGGCCGGCGGGACCGGTGAGCGCCTCGACGAGCGCCGGGATGCCGTCGACGGCGGTGGCGTCCACGCCGCGGCGCTCGAGCGCCTCGAGCACGTTGCGACCCGAGTCGAGCGAGACCGTGCGTTCCGACGAGGTGCCGCCGAGCAGGACGGCGACGCGCCCGAAGTCGCGCGGGTCGGTGATGCGTTGCGCCGGCAGCTTCATGCGCCGCTCCCCCTCGAGCCCAGGTCCCGCAGCGCCTGCGGCAGGTCGTGCGCCGCCGCGCCGATGCTGCCCGCGCCCATCGTGAGCACGACGTTGCCGTCGCGCAGGATGCCGGCGAGCGACTGCGGCAGCTCCTCCAGCGACTTGAGCAGCACCGGCTCGACGCGGCCGCGGCTGCGGATCGCGCGGCACAGCGCCTTGGCGTCCGCGCCCGCGATCGGCGCCTCGCCCGCGGGATAGACCTCGGCGACCACGAGTGCGTCGGCGGTCGACAGCACCTGGGCGAAGTCGTCGAGCAGGTCGCGGGTGCGCGAGTAGCGGTGCGGCTGGAACACCAGCACCAGGCGTCGGTCGGGCCAGCCCTGGCGTGCGGCCTCGAGCGTCGCCGCGACTTCGGTCGGGTGGTGGCCATAGTCGTCGACCAGCGTGACCCGCCCGGAATCGACGGCCACGTCGCCGAGCACCTGCAGCCGGCGGTCGATGCCCTGGAAGCTCGCGAGCGCGCGCTGGATCGCGCCGTCGTCGATCTCGAGTTCGGTCGCCACGGCGATGGCCGCGAGCGCGTTCAGGATGTTGTGGCGCCCGGGCAGGTTCAGCGTCACCGTCAACGGCTCGCGCCCGCCCGGCCGCAGCACGTCGAATGTCGACTGGCCACCGTGCCGGACGACGTTCGCGGCATGCACGTCGGCATGCTCGTCGAACCCGTAGGTCAGGTAGGGCCGCGCGATCTGCGGGATGAGTCCCGCCGCCTCGGGGTCGTCGACGCAGACGACCGCGAGCCCGTAGAACGGCAGGTTGTGCAGGAACTCGACGAAGCTCTGCTTGAGCTTGTCGAAGTCGCCGCCGTGCGTGCCGAGGTGGTCGGCGTCGACGTTGGTGACGATCGCGATCATCGGCTGCAGGTGCATGAACGACGCATCGCTCTCGTCGGCCTCCGCCACGAGGTAGCGACCGGCGCCGAGTCGCGCGTTGGTGTCGGCGCTCTTCAGCCGCCCGCCGATCACGAACGTCGGATCCTCGCCGCCCTCCGCCAGCACGCTCGCGACGAGGCTCGTGGTGGTGGTCTTGCCGTGCGTGCCCGCCACCGCGATCGAATAGCGGAAGCGCATCAGCTCACCGAGCATCTCGGCGCGCTTGACCACCGGGATGCGCTGCGCGAGCGCCTGCGCGACCTCGGGGTTCTCGGTGTTGATCGCGCTCGAGACGACCACCACGTCGGCGTTGGCGACGTGGCCGGCGTCGTGGCCGATGAGCACGCGCGCCCCGAGCGACTCGAGGCGGCGCGTCGTGGCGCTCGCCTTGAGGTCGGAGCCCTGCACCGCATAGCCGAGGTTCAGCAGCACCTCGGCGATGCCGCTCATGCCGCTGCCGCCGATGCCGACGAAGTGGATGCAGTTGATCCGGCGCATGATGCGCTTGGTCATGCCGCCCCCCCCGCTGCCGCGACGCAGGCGTCGGCGAGCCGCTCGTCCGCGTCGGTGATGGCCGTCGTGCGCGCCGCCTGCGCCATCCGCTCGAGCCGCGGACGACCCGCCTCCAGCAGTTCGCGCAGCCGCGCCGCGAGCGAGACGGGCGTCAGTTCGCTTTCCGGGAGCAGCACGGCCGCGCCTGCACGCACCACGTACTCGGCATTGCGCGTCTGGTGATCGTCGACCGCGGCCGGGAACGGCACGAGGATCGCGGGCACACCTGCCGCCGCGAGTTCCGCCACGGTGAGCGCACCCGAGCGGCACACGGCGAGGTCCGCCCAGCCGTAGGCGCCCGCCATGTCGTCGATGAACGCGCGCACGTCGGCGTCGATGCCGCGCGACTCGTAGGACGCGACCGTCTCCTCGACGCCGCGGCTGCCGGTCTGGTGCAGCACGGCCGGCCGCAGTGACTCGGGCAGCTCGGCCAGCGCCGCAGGCACCACTGCGTTCAGGCGCGCCGCGCCCTGGCTGCCGCCGAACACGAGCAGGCGCGCGCGCCCCGTGCGCCCGGCGTAGCGGCGCTCGGGCGGCGCAACGGCGCTGATCTCGGGGCGAACGGGATTGCCGACGCGCTCGGCCTTCACCCCGGCACCGAAGCTGCCCGGGAAGCCCTCGAGCACCCGGTCCGCGAGTCGGGCGAGCACCCGGTTGGTGAGGCCGGCGACGGCATTCTGCTCGTGCACGACCAGCGGCCGCCGCAGCAGCCACGCGGCTACGCCCCCCGGCCCGGAGGCAAAGCCACCGGCGCCGAGCACCACCCGCGGGCGATGCCTGCGCACCGCGCGCAACGCCTGCAGCAGCGCGACCACCAGCCGGAACGGCGCGACCAGCAGGGCCGCGATGCCCTTGCCGCGCAGCCCGCTCACGCTCAGCCACTCGACGGGAATGCCCTCGGCGGGCACCAGGCGGGACTCGATGCCGCGCCGCGTGCCGAGCCACACGATGTCGTAGCCGCGATTGCGCAGCACGCGCGCGGTCGCGAGCGCGGGGAACACGTGCCCGCCGGTGCCGCCAGCCATGATCAGGGCAGTCGGGCGCGTCATGTGCGTCGCGCCTCCCGGCCCACGGCCGAGCGTCCGGTCATCTGCGTCTCGTGGTGGATCCGGAGCAGCACGCCGAGCCAGCCGAGCGTGACCAGCATGCTGCTGCCGCCGTAGGACAGCAGCGGCAGCGTCAGGCCCTTGGTGGGCAGCAGCCCCATGTTCACGCCGATGTTCACGAACGCCTGCAGGCCGAGCCAGGTGCCGATCGCCGCGGCGAGGTAGGACTGGAACGTGAGGCCGGCGTCGGCGGCATTGCGCGAGATCGCGAGCGCGCGACCGACCAGCACGGCGAACAGCCCCACCACGACCACGACGCCGACGAAGCCGAACTCCTCGGCGAGCACGGCGAAGACGAAGTCGGTGTGTGCCTCCGGCAGGTAGAAGAGCTTCTGCACGCTCGAGCCCAGGCCGACGCCGAACCACTCGCCGCGGCCGATGGCGATCAGCGACTGCACCAGCTGGAAGCCGCTGTCGAACGGGTCTTCCCAGGGGTTGCGGAACGCGACCAGGCGCCGCATGCGGTACGACGAGGTCACGGCGAGCGCGCCCATGGCGCCGATGCCGAGCACGATCGGCACGGCGAGGTGGTGCAGCCGAGCGCCGGCGATGAACAGCACCGCGAGGCCGGTGGCCAGCAGCACCGCCGCGGCGCCGAAGTCCGGCTCGAGCAGCAGCAGCACCGCCGCGGCCATCAGCACGCCTACCGGTTTCATGAAGCCCTTGAAATCGGCGCTCAATTCGTCGGCGCGACGCACCGCGTAGCTCGCGACGTAGGTGAGCAGCATCACGCGCGCGAGCTCGGATGCCTGGAAGTTCATGAAGCCGAGCCGCACCCAGCGGCGGCTGCCGTTCACCTCGTGGCCGATGCCGGGGACCAGCACCAGCAGCAGCAGCAGGAACGCTCCGCCGAGCAGGTAGATCGAGTACTGCTCCCAGATGCGCGTCGGGATCGCGACCGCCAGCAGCGCGGCGACGAGGCCGAGCCCCACGTAGATCAGCTGCCGCTCGAAGTAGGCGAACGGCTGGCCGCTCTCGCGGTCCGCGACGCCGATCGACGCGGACGCGACCATCACCAGGCCCACGAGCAGCAGCGCGGCCACGGCGCCCGTGATCCACGGGTCGAGCACCAGCCGCCGCGGCTGGCCGGTCGAACGGGCATATGCAAGGCTTGCGGCGCTCATCCGGCCAGGCTCCTCACCGCCGCGGCGAACTCGTCGCCGCGATGCGTGTAGTCACGAAACATGTCGAGGCTCGCGCACGCGGGCGACAGCAGCACCGTGTCGCCCGGCTGCGCGGCGGCGCGGGCGGCCCGCACCGCGGATGGCATGTCGGCGGCCCGCTCGGTCGTGCAGACGCCCTCGAGCGTGCCGGCGAGTCGCGCGGCGTCGCGCCCGATCAGCACGGCGTGGCGGACCTTGCCGCGGAAGGCCGCGCGCAGTTGCCCGAAATCCTGGTTCTTGCCGTCGCCGCCCGCGATCAGCACCAGTGGACCGCTCATGCCCGATACGGCGGCCAGCGTCGCGCCGACGTTGGTGCCCTTGGAGTCGTTGACGAAACGCACGCCGCCGACCTCCGCGACCCATTGGGTGCGATGCGGCAGGCCGCCGAAGGTCTCGAGCGCGTCGAGGACCGGGCCGCGCGGCAGTTCGAGCGCGTCGCACATCGCGAGCGCGGCGAGCGCGTTGGCCGCGTTGTGCAGTCCCTGCAGGCGCATGGCGGCGAGCGGCAGCAGCGGCTCCCCCCGGCAGGTGAGCGTCGGCTCGGGATCGCGCGCGAGGTAATAGTCGGCTTGGGCGTCCTCGAGGCCGAACGCCAGCACGCGCTGCCCCTCGCGCGGCATGGCGCGTACGACCGCGTCGTCCGCATTGACGACCGCGACGTCGCAACCGTCGAAGATGCGCGCCTTCGCCGCCGCGTAGTCGGCGAGCGAGTCGTAGCGGTCCATGTGGTCCGGCGTGACGTTGAGCACCGTCGCCGTCGCGGTCTCGAGCGAGTAAGTGGTCTCGAGCTGGAAGCTCGACAGCTCGAGCACGTAGAGCCGCGGCACGGGGCGCTCGAGCAGGTCGAGCGCCGGCTCGCCGAGATTGGCCCCCGCGACCGCCTCGACTCCCGCGGCGCTCGCCAGTGCGGCGAGCAGCGCGGTCACGGTGCTCTTGCCGTTGGTGCCGGTGATCGCGGCGACCGGCGCCTGAGCCTCGCGCGCGAACAGTTCGATGTCGCCCACCACCGGCAGGCCGCGGCCCGCGGCCTCGCGCGCCACGGGCTCGCGCAGCGACAGCCCGGGCGAGATCACGACCTGCGCGACGCCGTCGAGCAGCCCCGCGTCGAACGCGCCGGTGCGCAGTTCCGCCTGCGGTACCTGCGTGCGCAGCGCCTCCGCGCCCGGCGGCTCGCTGCGCGTGTCGGCCACGCGCACCGACAGTCCCTTGCGGCTGAGATAGCGCGCGCAGGAAAGCCCCGTGCGGCCGAGACCGAGCACCAGCGCGCGGGTGCCGGCTTCGAGCGGGGCGAGATTGGCTGCGGCGTGGTTCATCGCAGCTTCAGCGTCGCGAGTCCGACCAGCACGAGGATCACGGTGATGATCCAGAAGCGGACGATCACCTTCGGCTCTGCCCAGCCCTTCAGTTCGAAGTGGTGGTGGATGGGCGCCATGCGGAAGATGCGCTTGCCACGCAGCTTGAAGGAGCCCACCTGCAGGATCACGGACACCGTCTCCATCACGAACACGCCGCCCATGATGAAGAGCACGATCTCCTGGCGGACGATCACCGCGATCACGCCGAGCGCCGCGCCGAGCGCGAGCGCGCCGATGTCGCCCATGAACACCTGCGCGGGATAGGTGTTGAACCACAGGAACCCGAGCCCCGCGCCGAAGATGCTCGCGCAGATCACCAGCACCTCGCCGGTGCCGGCGATGTAGGGGATCGCGAGGTAGTTGGCGAACACCACGTTGCCCGAGGCGTAGGCGAACACGCCGAGCGCGCCGGCCACCAGCACCGCCGGCATGATCGCGAGCCCGTCGAGGCCGTCCGTGAGGTTCACGGCGTTGCTCGAGCCCACGATGACGAAGTAGGCGAAGACGACGTAGAACAGCCCGAGCGGCAGCACGAAGTCCTTGAAGAACGGCACGATCAGCGTGGTCTCGACCGTGGTGCGCGCCGTGACGTAGAGCGCGATCGCCGCGCCGAGCCCGACCACCGACTGCCAGAAGTACTTGTAGCGCGCGATCAGGCCGCGCGAGTTGCCGACCACCAGCTTCAGGTAGTCGTCCCAGAAGCCGATCAGCCCGAAAGCCACGGTCACCACGAGCGTGATCCACACGAAACGGTTGCCGAGGTCGGCCCACAGCAGCGTGCCCGCGACGATCGCGACGAGGATCAGCGCGCCGCCCATGGTCGGCGTGCCGGCCTTCGACAGGTGGCTCTGCGGGCCGTCGGAGCGCACGCGCTGGCCGACCTGGTGCTCGGCGAGCTTGCGGATCATCGGCGGCCCGACCAGGAACGAGATGAGCAGCGCGGTGAGCGCCGCGAGGATCGCGCGCAGCGTGAGGTAGCCGAAGACGTTGAAGCCCGAGTAGTACTCGGTGAGCCACTGGGCGAGGTAGCGCAGCATGCTAGTGGCCCCTCCCGCCCGCGGCCGCGCCATCCGTCGCGAGCGCATCCGCGACGCGCTCGAGCCGGTTCGAGCGCGACCCCTTGACCAGCAGCGTCACGTTCGCGCCGAGCCCGGGGCGGGCCGCGGCGACCAGGTCCTCGACGCCGGCGAACCACGACGCGCCGGGGCCGAACGCCTCGACGGCATGGCGCGCGTCGTCGCCGACCGCGAACAGGCGCTGCACGCCGCACTGGCGCGCGAACTCCCCGATCTCGGCGTGCAGCCGCGCGGATTCCTCGCCGAGTTCGCGCATCTCGCCGAGCACCAGCCAGTGCTCGCCCGGCAGCGCCGCGAGTGCGCGCAGCCCCGCGCGCATCGAGCCCGGGTTGGCGTTGTAGGAATCGTCGATCAGCCGCGCGCCGTTCACCGCCGGGCGGAACGCCAGCCGCCCGGTCACGGGTCGCATCGCGGCGAGCCCGTCGGCGATCTCGTCGAGCTTCGCGCCCGCGGCCCAGGCGGTCGCCGCGGCGGCGAGCGCGTCCACGACGTTGTGCTCGCCGGCGAGCGCGAGCGTGACGTGCCGCCGGCCGGCCGGGCAGGCGAGCTCGAACTCGCTCACGGGACCTGCGCCGGTGACGCGGCTGCGCACGCCGGTCGCGCTGAAGTCGGCGCGCTCGTGCATGCCGAAGGTGACGATGCGGCCCGCGGCGCGCGCGAGTCCGTGCCAGTAGGCGGCGAACCGGTCGTCGGCGTTGATGACGGCCGTGCCGTCCATGTCGAGCGCCTCGAACATCTCGCCCTTGCCGCGCGCCACCCCGTCGATGCCGCCGAAGCCCTCGAGATGCGCGGGTCCCGCGTTGATGACGAGCCCGACCTGGGGTGCCGCGAGCGCCGCGAGGTGCTCGATCTCGTGCAGGTGGTTGGCGCCCATCTCGATCACCGCATAGCGGTGCTGCGCCTCGAGCCGCGCCAGCGTGAGCGGCACGCCGATGTGGTTGTTGAGGTTGCCCGGGGTCACGAGGCAAGGACCCGAGCGCGAGAGGATCGCGCCCGTCATTTCCTTGACGGTGGTCTTGCCGTTGCTGCCGGTGATGCCGATCACGGTGCCGTCGAAATCGTCCCGCCAGGCACGCGCAAACGCTGAGAGCCCCGCCAGCACGTCGGGCACGACCACCTGGGCGATCGTCGTCGAGGCCAGGCGCGCGACGAGTGCGCCCGCGGCGCCGGCGGCGGCCGCCTGCGGCACGAAGTCGTGCCCGTCGAAGCGCTCCCCGCGCAGCGCCACGAACAATGCGCCGGCCTCGAGTTCGCGCGTGTCGGTCGCGACCCGGCCGAACCCCGCGTTGGCACCGTGCAGCACGCCGCCGCTCACCCGGGCGAGTTCGGCGAGATCGCGGATCACGACTCCACCCCCAGCGCATCGCGCACGACCTTGCGATCGCTGAACGGGCGCACCTCGCTGCCGACGATCTGGTGGTCCTCGTGGCCCTTGCCGGCGATCACGACCACGTCGCCGGCGTCCGCCTCGGTGAGCGCGTAATGGATCGCCTCGGCGCGGTCGGCGATCACGTGCGCCGACTCCGGCGCGCGGAACCCGGCGAGGATGTGTTCGATGATGACGCGCGATTCCTCGGTGCGCGGGTTGTCATCCGTGACGACGACCACGTCGGCGAGACTCTCCGCGATCGAGCCCATCAGCGGTCGCTTGCCCTGGTCACGATCGCCGCCGCAACCGAACACGCAGAAGACGCGCCCACGCGCGTGGCCGCGCGCGGCCTCGAGCACCTTCGCGAGCGCGTCCGGCGAATGCGCGTAGTCGACCAGCGCGAGCGGCTGCGCGCCGCCGCCGAAGGCTTCCATGCGGCCGGGCGGCGCGGAGCAGGACGCGAGTGCGACCAGCGCCTGCTGCAGCGGCACGTTCCAGCCGAGCAGCACGCCGAGCACGGCGAGCAGGTTCTCGGCGTTGAACTCGCCGACCAGGCGCGAACGCAGCGTGCCGGCGCCCCAGCTGGTCTCGACGTGCAGCGTGAGGCCGGCGCTGGTCGCGCGCATCTCCGGCACGCGGATCCAGTTGGCGCCGCGCGCGGCCCACACGTCGTTCGACGTCGAGAACACCACGCGCTCGAGTGACGGGTCGAGCCGGTCGGCGAGTCGGCTGCCGAAGTCGTCGCGCACGTTGACGACCGCCCGGCTGAGTCCCGCCGAGTCGAAGAGCCGCGCCTTCGCCTCGCCGTAGGCCTCGAGCGTGCCGTGGTAGTCGAGGTGGTCGCGCGTCAGGTTGGTGAACACCGCGGTGTCGAAGCGCACGCCCGCGACCCGGCCCTGGTCGAGCGCGTGCGAGGACACCTCGAGGCTCAGGGACTTCGCGCCGGCATCGCGGGACTCCGCGAGGCGCCGGTGGACCGTGACGCAGTCGGGCGTGGTGAGGCCCGCATCGCGCAGCGCGCCGGGGCGGCCGAAACCGATGGTGCCGAGGTAGGCGCCGCGCCGCCCGAGGAGGTCGGCCGCCTGCGCCAGCAGGTAGGCGCTCGTCGTCTTGCCGTTGGTGCCGGTGAAGCCCGCGACCTGCAGGTCGGCGGACGGCGCGCGGAAGAAGCGGTCCGCGATCTCGCCGACGCGTGCGCCGAGACCCGGGATCGCGTGCACGGCGACGTTCGGCGGCAACGCCGGCGCCGCGAGACCGGGCACCGGATCCCAGAGCACCGCGACCGCGCCGCGTTCGACCGCCTTCGGCGCGTGCACGATGCCGTGCGTCGCGCGGCCCTGGCAGGCGATGAACGCCGCGCCGGGCGTCGCCTGGCGGCTGTCCTGCACGAGGTCCGTCACGGGCAGGTCGCGCAACGGATGCGCGAGCCCCGCGAGCAAGGCCGCGAGCGTCGTCCCGTACGACGGCTTGCCTGCGCCCGGCGTCGTGTCACTCATGGTTTCGGGCTGCCCACGGCTCACCATGGGTCCTGCGCCTGCACCAGCGTCGTCGCGGGCACGCTCTGCAGGTTGTCCGGGGGAACCGCGAGCAGGCGCAGCGCGCCCGACATCACGGAGGCGAAGACCGGCGCGGCGACCTCACCACCGTAGTAGGCGCCCTTGGTCGGCTCGTCGATCACCACGACGGCCGCGAGGCGCGGGTTGCTGGCAGGCACGACGCCGCCGAACACGGCCATGTACTTGTTGGTCGAGTAGCCGCCGGTCTCGGACGCCTTCCACGCCGTGCCGGTCTTGCCGGCGACGCGGTAACCCATGACGGCCGCCCGGCGCGCCGTGCCAGTGTCGCTCACCACGCTCTCCATCATGCGCACCAGCTCGTCCGCGACCTGCGCGTCGAACACGCGCTCGCCCTGCGGCGGCGCATCGAGCTTGCGCAGGCTCACCGGCCGGCGGATGCCGCCCGAGCCGAGCACCGCGTAGGCCTGCGCGAGCTGCAGCGGCGTGACCGAGAGGCCGTAGCCGTACGACATGGTCGCCTGGCCGATCGAGCGCCAGTGCTCGTGGCCGGTGAGGATGCCCGCCGACTCGCCGGGGAAGCCCGAGCCCGAGACGCGCCCGAAGCCGAACCTGTCGAAGGCCTGCCACATCTCGCCGGGCTCGAGCGACAGCGCGATCTTCACGACGCCGACGTTGCTCGACTTGGCGAGCACGGTGGTCACGTCGATCGTGCCGAGATTGTGCTTGTCCTTCACCGTCTTGATGCCGACCCGCATCATCCCGGGGCCGGTGTCGATGAGCGTGTCGGCGTGGAAGCGGCCGGTCTCGATGCCGGCGGCGACCACGAACGGCTTGATGCTCGAACCGGGCTCGAAGAAGTCGTTGGTGGCGCGGTTGCGGTAGCGCGAGGCCGCGTACTGCTCGCGGTCGTTCGGGTTGAACGCCGGCTGGTTGACCATCGCCAGCACTTCGCCGGTGGCGATGTCGATCACCACCACCGAGCCCGAGCGCGCGTGGTTCGCCTGCACCGCGGCCTTGAGCTCGCGGTAGGCGAGGTACTGCACGCGCAGGTCGATGCTGGTGTAGAGGTCCTGGCCGGGACGCGGGGCCTTCAGCTGCTCGATGTCCTCGATGGTGCGGCCGAGGCTGTCGCGCATCACGCGCTTGGCGCCCGGCTCACCGCCCAGCCACTGGTCGAAGGCGAGCTCGAGTCCTTCCTGCCCGACGTCGTCGACGTTGGTGAAGCCGAGCAGGTGGCCGGTGACCTCGCCCGCCGGGTAGTAGCGACGGTACTCGCGCAGCGTGTCGACGCCCGGGATGCCGAGCGCCTTGACCTTGGCCGCGTCCTGCGGACGCATGTGGCGCACGAGGTAGACGAATTCGCGGTCGAGGCTGCTGGTGACACGGCGCGCGAGCCACTGCGGGTCGCGGCCGAGCGCCTTCGCCAGCCGCGGGAACTCGTGCGGCGCCTCGGCGAGCTTGCGCGGGTCGGCCCACACGGTGTCGACGGGCGTGCTCACCGCGAGCGCCTCGCCGTTGCGGTCGAGCACCATGCCGCGGTTCGCCGAGAGCTTCGCCACGCGCAGGATGCGGGCATCGCCCTGCTTCTCGAGGAAGTCCTGGTCGATGACCTGCAGGTAGACCGCGCGCGCGAGCAACGCGACGGCGCCGACGCCGAGCAGGCCGAGCACCAGCCAGTGCCGCCAGCGGTAGTGCGCGGGGTCGTCGCTGCGGTGGGTGGAACGCATCATGGCTGCACGATGCGCAGTTCGTTCGCCTGCGGGATGACCATGCGCAGGTCGTCGCGCGCCACGCGCTCGACGCGGCCGTGCGTGGCCCAGGTGCTCTGCTCGAGCTGCAGCTGGCCCCATTCGATGTCGAGCTCGTCGCGCTCCTTGGTGAGCTTCTGCAGCTCGTTGAAGCGGTTGCGCGCCTCGTGCTTGCCGTAGACGGCGCCGAGCGAGGAGGCCAGCACCGCGATCCACAGCACCGCGACCAGTGCGCGCCAGGCCTGCGTGCTCATGCGGCCAGCCTCTCGGCCACGCGCAGCACGGCGCTGCGCGCACGCGGGTTCCGCGCGACCTCGGCCTCGCCCGCGGACACCGCGCCACCGACGCGCTTGAGGCGTGGCCGCGCGTGCGGCGGGATCTCCGGCAGGCCGGCGTAAACGGGATCGCCATCCTGCTCGCGCCGGATGAAGCGCTTGACGATGCGGTCCTCGAGCGAGTGAAAGCTGACGACACACAGCCGTCCGCCGGGGGCCAGCAGCCGCACGGCCTGGGGCAACGCGGCCTCGAGCGCCTCGAGTTCGCCATTCACGTGGATGCGGATCGCCTGGAAGGTGCGGGTCGCGGGGTGCTTGCCCGGCTCGCGCGTCGGCACGGCTGCGGCGACGATCGCGGCGAGGCGCCCGGTGGTCTCGATCGGTTCGACCGCGCGCGCCGCGACGATCGCGCGCGCGATGCGGCGGCCAAAGCGCTCCTCGCCCAGGCGATGGATGACGTTGGCGATCTCGCGCTCGCCGGCCCGTGCCAGCCATTGCGCCGCGCTCTGTCCCGACTCGTTGTCCATCCGCATGTCGAGCGGCCCGTCCTGCATGAAACTGAAGCCGCGCGCGGCCTCATCGAGCTGTGGCGATGAGACCCCCAGGTCCAGCAGCACGCCGCTCAGCTCCCCTGCCATTCCCGCCGCCCGGACCAGCTCCTCGAGCCGGCCGAACGACCCCCGTACCAGCGTGAGACGTGGCTCCCCCGCGAACCGCAACTGCCCTGCCCGGATCGCATCCGGGTCCCGATCGATCGCGATCACGCGGCCGGCCGGGCCGAGCGCGCCCAGGATCGCGGCCGTGTGGCCACCGCGCCCGAACGTCGCGTCGCAGTACCGGCCGTCCGGCCGCACGGCGAGTCCCGCCAGGACTTCGTCGGGAAGTACCGGCGTGTGCTCCCGCACGGCCACGCCTAGAGCGACAGCTGCTCGAGCTCGGCGGGCAGTTCGCCCGTCTCCTCGCCCGCTCGCAGCCACTCGTCACGGCGCTCGTTCCAGTGCTGCTCGTCCCAGAGCTCGAAACGGCTCCCCTGCCCGATCAACATCGCCTGCCGGGTCAGCCCCGCGTATTCGCGCAGCTTGGGCGGCACGAGCACCCGGCCGTGCGAGTCGAGCTCGAGGTCGGTCGCGTGGCCGACCATCAGCCGCTGCAACCGCCGCGCCTGGGGATTCAGGGTCGGCAGCCGCATCAACTTGCGCTCGATCTCTTCCCAGTCCGGCAGGGGGTAGATCAGCAGGCACCGGTCGGCACGATCGACGGTCGCGATGAGACGGCCCTCGCTGCGCTCGACCAGGGTTTCCCGGTACCGCGCAGGCATGGCCATTCGCCCCTTGGCGTCGAGCGTGACTTTGTTGGCGCCGCGAAACATTTCAGGCTCTGGACGGGCCGGTGGCCCATTTCATCCCACTTCATCCCACTTCGCGGCACTATAGGTCGCGCCCGCGCGGGGAGTCAACGGTTGGACCCAAGATTTTTCTATGGGACACAGCAACTTAGGCGCTGTTGCGGGGGTCCCGGGTGAGGGTTTGGACACCTATCCCGACCAGAATCAAATAGTTACCGATTGTTCCTGAATTGCAACTCAGGTGCAGTGCGAGGTGGGAAATTCACCCCGCGATCTGCCCGAGCCGTAATGCGAGGTGCCGAGCGGGCGGCTCGGTCCATAAACAGGCCTGCGGATGGTGGGATGGACCGGGGCTGCCTGGCCGGATTTCGGCCCGCCGGCTCGATCTTCGCCCAGGTGGGTTGAAGTGGGGCAGCGCGCGGCGCGCCGACGGATTCGGCCTCTGCCGGACAGAGCGACTTGACATCAGCGCTGATTCGTGATTGCCGGAGACAGAAGTGGGAGTCGGCCGATAAGCCGGGTTCTGTCGTGGGCAACCATCCATCTGGGACGCACGTCGCCGTGCGCCTCGAGCGACCTACCCGGAAACTCCTGCGGGCCGCAGGTGCGGGCTCGACAGCCCGCGTGTTTCCCTATTTGGTCTTGCTCCAGGTGGGGTTTGCCGTGCCGCCGAATGTTGCCACCGGCGCGGTGCGCTCTTACCGCACCCTTTCACCCTTGCCGTCGCCGCATTGCTGCAGCGCTTGGGCGGTTTGCTCTCTGTTGCACTTTCCGTGGGCTCGCGCCCCCCAGGCGTTACCTGGCACCTTGCCCTGTGGAGCCCGGACTTTCCTCCGCGAAATGCCGCAGCGGTTGCCTGGCCGACTCCCGCGCGCATTATAGGGGACGCTACCCTTTTCCGTTCGGAAAAGGGTAGCGTCCCCTTTGTGCGCGCTCGTAGAGTTCCTTGCGCGCCCGGCCCGTGAGCTGCGCGGCGAGTTTCGCGGCCTGCGAGGCAGGCAGCTCCGCGAGCAGGATGCGGAGGATTCGATCGGCGTCGGCGTCGTCCGCCACGGCATCGACGGGAGCGCCCTGCACCACGATCACGGTCTCACCGCGCGCCATGTCCGCATCGGCGGCGGCGCGTGTCGCGAGTTCGCCGAGCGTGCCGCGATAGACCGTCTCGAACCGCTTGGTGATCTCGCGCGCGACGGCTGCATTGCGCCCCGCACCGAATACCGCCGCCAGGTCGTCGAGCGTCTCGCGCACCCGGTGCGGCGCCTCGTAGAACACCAGCGTGCGCGCCTCGCGCTCGAGCGCCTGCAGCGCCTTGCGCCGCGCCACGGACTTCGCCGGCAGGAATCCCTCGAACGCGAAGCGCCCGACCGGCAGCGCCGCGAGCGACAACGCGGCGATCGCGGCACAGGGGCCCGGGATCGCCACGACCGGCAACCCGGCCTGCGCGACCTCGCGCACCAGCAGCGCGCCCGGGTCGCTCACCAGCGGCGTGCCGGCATCGCTGACGAGCGCGACGCTCGCGCCCGCGCGCAGTCGATCGACGACCTGCGGCGCCCGTTCGCGCTCGTTGTACTCGTGCAGCGACTCGATGGCGCCCGCAGCGCGCTCGATTCCGCAGGCGTGCAGCAGTTGCGAGGTGTGGCGCGTGTCCTCCGCGAGCAGCAGGTCCGCCCGGCCCAGCACGTCGCGCGCCCGTGGGCTCAGGTCCGCGAGATTGCCGATCGGCGTCGACACCAGGAAGAGTGTGCCGCGCGCCGGGCTCGCTATAGAATCATCCGTCACTTTCGCCACGCGCATCTCCTTCGGGTACCCATGCTGCACGCACGACTTCGCGGCCGGCAAGTTCGGGCATCGCTGCTCGCGGCCTTGCTCTCGGCAGCCGCCGCGCTGCTCAACGTACAGCCGGCATCCGCCTCACGCAGCGACGACCTCGCGGCGGCGGAACGCCTCTCGCGTGGCGGCCAGCACGCCGAGGCCGGCGCACTGTACGAGAAACTCGCGGATCGCAGGTTCCTGGGCGTCGATGCGCGGCTCAGCCTGCTGGCCGCGCGCGAGTACCTCACGGCTGGCCGGTTGGACGATGCCGACCGCCTTGCCGATCAGGCCGCGTCCCGCGCACGCGGCGACGACCTCGTGCTGCTCGCGCGGGTGCGCGCGGAGGTCGCCCTCGCCCGCGGCGACCACGCAGCCGCGCTTGCCGCCCTGGCGCGGGTGCGCGAGCCCTGGCCCGCGCCGCTCGCAGCCGAACTGCTGCTATTGCGTGCGCGGGCCGAGTTCGGCGCCGGCTGGATGCTTGAGGGCATCCGCTCGCTCGAGGAACGTGCGTCTGTCGTCGGTGCAGCCGATGCACGGACGGAAAACTACCGCCTGCTGGTCGATGCGCTCCTCGCGAGCCCGGCCGCTGCCACGGTGCCGGCAGGTGGCACGGATCGTGAACGGGGCTGGCTGGAACTGCGCGAAGTCCTCGCGCCGGGGGCGGCGGACGCCGCGACCATGGCAAGGCGGGCCGCCGACTGGCGGCAGCGACACCCCCACCATCCGGGAGCCGAGTTCCTGCCACAGGCCGTGGCGAGTGGAGCCACTGCGGACCGTCCAGTCGGACTGCCGATCGCGGCGCCCGATGTCGTCGCGGTCCTGCTGCCCCTGTCGGGCCGCAATCGTGCGGTCGGCGTCGCGGTGCGGGACGGATTCCTCGCGGCCAGCCTCGCCGACCCGGCGGGTGCGCCGCGCGTGCGGATCCACGACACCGCTGGACCCGGCATCGGGCCGGCCTACCGCGCCGCGCTCGCCGACGGTGCGCAGTTCGTCGTCGGCCCGCTGCTCAAGGAGGAAATCGAGGCGCTCGTGACCGCCGAGCCGCTGCCGGTGCCGACGCTCGCGCTCAACGCCTATCCCGGCGCGAGCCACCCGGCCTTCCTGTTCCAGTTCTCGCTCGACCCGGAGGAAGAAGCGCGCGCGGTCGCACGGCGCATCGCCGCCGACGGACACGTGCGCGGCATCGCGTTGTTCCCGCGCAGCAGCTGGGGGGAGCGATTGCACGCAGCGTTCACCGCCGAACTGCAGGCCACGGGGGTGACGCTCACCTCGGCGCAGTTCTATGACCCGGGCGCGCGGGACTTCTCCGGTCCGCTGCGTGCCGCACTGGGCCGTTTCGGCGGAGCCGCCGATCGTCGCGACGGCAAGCCTGCGCCTCGCCGCGACTCGGTCGCTGAGGCACGCGACGGCCCGCAGTTCGCCTTCGTCGCCGCCACGTCCGCGACCGCGCGCGCGCTCAAGCCGCAGATGAGGTTCCAGATGGCCTACGACCTGCCGGTCTACGCGACCTCGGACGCCTGGGACCCGAGCACGCGCGCGAGCACGGACGTCGAGGGCATGGTGTTCCCGGAGATGCCGTGGGTCCTGTACGGCGGGCAAGGCGCGCCGGAACTGTGGGACGTGCTGCACGACGACTGGGCCAGCGCCGGGCGCGGCCGCCTGCGTCTCTACGCGTTCGGCTACGACGCGTTCCGCCTGATGCGCAACCTGCGCGGAGCCCCGCATTCGATCGGGCTCAACGGCCTCACCGGCCAGCTCCAGGTGGCGCCGGACGGGCGCGTGCAGCGCCAGCCCGAGTGGGCGCGCATCGAAGGCGGCCGACCGCAGCCTGCCGGCGCCGGCGTGCCGCTCCCTCCGGCCGGTGTGCCCTGAGACCACCACCGTCCTCGGGCGGCGCGGGGAGGACCTCGCGCTGCAACACCTCGAGGCCCGTGGTTTGCGCCTGCTCGAGCGCAACTATCGCTGCAAGGGCGGCGAAATCGACCTCGTGATGCTCGACGGCGCGACACTAGTGTTGATCGAGGTGCGCTCGCGTTCTTCGGCCGACTACGGCGGCGCCGCTGCCAGCGTCGGCGCCGGCAAGCAACGCCGTTTCACCCTCGCCGCGCGCCACCTGATGCTGACGCGCCCCGACTTCCGCAAGCTCGCGGCACGCTTCGACGTGGTCGCGGTGGACCGGGCCGAGGGGTCCGGGGAGGCCGTGGTGACGTGGGTGAAGGATGCGTTCCGCATGCGATGAGGAAGCGGATAGCGGATAGCGGATAGCGGATAGTGTAAGAAAAGAACCGTCGGCGATGCCGACCATCTCCTCACTATCCGCTATCCGCTATCCGCTTTCCTACTTGACCACCTTCAGCGTCGCCCTGCCCTTCCCCTTGCCCTTCGGCGCCGGTTCGGACCCGGACCCCGGCCCGGCCGCAGGCGCTGCCTCCGGACCGGCCTCCGCCGCCGGCGGCGGGCTGCCCTCGTCGTCCGTGAAGATCATCCCCTGGCCGGTCTCGCGCGCGTAGATGGCGAGCAGGGCCTCGAGCGGGATGCGCACCGTCATGGGAGAGCCGCCGAAACGGCCGCTGAAGCTGATCTCCTCGTTGCCGAGCGTGAGTTGCCCGGTCGCGCTCCAGCTGATGTTCAGGACGATCTTGCCGTCGCGCACGTACTGGCGCGGCACTTCGACGCCCGCCACGCCGGCGTCCACGACGATGTGGGGAGTGCAGTTGCTCTCGCTGATCCACTCGTGCATCGCGCGCAGCAGGTACGGCCGGCGCGACTTCAATGCCGCATCTCCCGTTCCGCCTCCGACAGACTCGCGAGGAAGGACGGGCGCGCGAAGACCTTCTGCCCATAGCGCTGCACCGCCTGCGCGGCGGCGGGCAGCTCGACCTGCCAGTGCGGCAGGCGCCAGAGGATCGGCGCCACGGTGGCGTCGAGCAGCGAGAACTGGTCGGCGAGGAACCAGGGCTTGATGCGGAACAGAGGCTCGACCGCGAGCACGCTTTCGAGCAACAGGCGGCGCGCCCGCTGCTGCTCGCGCCGCTCGCCCGCCTCGAGCACCGGCACGTGTGCGTACCAGTCCTGCTCGATGCGGTGCAGCGCCACCCGCGCCTGGGCGCGCGCCGCCGGGTCCGTGGGCATCAGCGACGGCGCGGGAAAGCGCTCGTCGAGGTACTCGCAGATGATGCCGGACTCGTAGACCACGAGCTCCCGGTCCACGAGCGTGGGCACGGTCTGGTAGGGGTTGAGGTCGATCAGGTCCTCGGGCGGGCGCGCCGGGTCGGACTCGACCACCCGCACCTCGAGCGCCTTCACCGCGACCACGATGCGGACCCGGTGGGAATGGGGATCGTCGCCGCGGGAAAACAGCGTCATCACGCCCGGGTCACCCTCCCCTTGCCGCTTACCTGACGTCCTTCCAGTATTCCTTCTTCAGCAGGTACGCCAGCAGCGTGAAGAAGACCAGGAACGCGATCACCGGGAAGCCGAGCGACTTGCGCTGCAGCTGGGCCGGCTCCGCGACGTACTCGAGGAAGTTCACGGTGTCGCGCACGAACGCGTCGTACTCCTCGGGGCCGAGCGAGCCCGGCGTGGCGAGCGTGAACTCCTTGAAAACCTTCTGGGCGTTGCCCTGCGCGTCGACGTGGCCTTCCCAGACGGCTTCCTGGACGCCCTGCAGCTCCCACAGCACGTGCGGCATGGCCGTGCCGGGCAGCACGAGGTTGTTCACGCCCGTGGGCTTCGACGGGTCGGCGTAGAACGCGCGCAGGAAGGTGTAGAGGTAGTCCGCGCCGCGGCTGCGCGCGATGAGCGACAGGTCGGGCGGCACCACGCCGAACCAGCGCTTGGCGTCGTCCGGGTTCATGCCGATGCGCATCGTGTCGTGCGGCCGCTCGCCGGTGAACATCAGGTTGTCGATCAGCTGCTGCTCGGTGAGGCCGATGTCGGCCGCCATCCGGTTGTAGCGGACGTATTTCGCCGAGTGACAGCCCAGGCAGTAGTTGACGAAGTTCGCCGCGCCACGCTGCAGCGAGGCCTTGTTCGACACGTCGACGTTGGCGTGATCGAGGTGCGCCGCGCCGCCGGCCGCGAACGCGGCGACGGGGGCCAGCGCGGCCACGAGGACGAGAAGCTTAGTGCGCATGGTAGGTCACCCTGGTCGGCACGGGCTTGGTCTCGTCGATGCTCGTGTACCACGGCATCAGCAGGAAGAACGCGAAGTAGACCACCGAGAACACCCGCGCGATGTTCGTGTACAGCGGGGTGGCCGGCTGCAGCCCGAGGTAGCCGAGCGCGAGGAAACTGATCGCGAAGGAGATCAGGAAGAACTTGAACAGCGGCCCGCGGTAGCGGTACGCCTTCACCTTGCCGCGGTCGAGCCACGGCAGGAACACGAACAGCAGCACCGCGAGGCCCATCAGCGCCGCGCCCATCGGCTTGTTCGGCACCGAGCGCAGGATCGCGTAGAACGGCGTGAAGTACCACACCGGCGCGATGTGCGGCGGCGTCTGCAGCGCGTTCGCCGGCTCGAAGTTGGCGTGCTCGAGGAAGTAGCCGCCCATGGTCGGGGCGAAGAAGATGATCAGGCAGAAGATGATCAGGAACACGCCGACGCCGACGAGGTCCTTCACCGTGTAGTACGGGTGGAAGGGGATGCCGTCGAGCGGAATGCCGTCCGGACCCTTGACCTTCTTGATCTCGACGCCGTCGGGATTGTTCGAGCCCACCTCGTGCAGCGCCATGAGGTGCGCGATGACGAGGAAGACGAGCGCGAGCGGGATCGCGATCACGTGCAGCGCGAAGAAGCGGTTCAGCGTGACGTTGGAGATGTAGAAGTCGCCGCGGATCCACTCGGTCAGCGAATCGCCCACCACCGGGATGGCGCCGAACAGCGACACGATCACCTGCGCGCCCCAGTAGGACATGTTGCCCCAGGGCAGCAGGTAGCCCATGAACGCCTCGGCCATCAGCGCGAAGTAGATCAGCATGCCGAAGATCCACAGCAGCTCGCGCGGCTTCTGGTACGACCCGTACAGCAGCGCGCGGAACATGTGCAGGTAGACGACGATGAAGAAGGCCGAGGCGCCGGTCGAGTGCATGTACCGGATCAGCCAGCCCCACTCCACGTCGCGCATGATGTATTCGACGGAACTGAAGGCCTCGGCCGCCGAGGGCTTGTAGTTCATCGTGAGGAAGATGCCGGTGAGGATCTGGATCACCAGCACCATCAGCGCGAGCGAGCCGAAGAAGTACCAGAAGTCCATGTTCTTCGGCGCGTAGTACTCGGCGACCTGCTCCTTCCAGAGCTTGGTCAACGGGAACCGGTCGTCGATCCACCCGACGAGCGCCTGGAGGCGCCCGCCGCCGGTCCTGGCGGTCTGGCTGCTGCTGCCCATCACGCATTCCCCGCTTCAGCGCCGATGAGGATCCGCGTGTCGCTCAGGTAGCGGTACGGCGGCACCGGCAGGTTGGTCGGGGCCGGCACGTCCTTGAAGACGCGGCCCGACAGGTCGAACTTGGAGCCGTGGCAGGGGCAGAAGAAGCCGCCCTGCCAGTCCGCGCCCACCGTGACGTCGCCCGGCGCGAACTTGTCGAGTGGCGCGCAGCCGAGGTGGGTGCACACGCCCACCAGCACGAGGTACTCGGGCTTCAGGGCGCGCGCCGGGTTCCTGGCGAACTCGGGCTGCTCGGATTCGCTGGAGCCGGGGTCGCGCAGCTCGCCGTCGATGCCCTCGATCTGGCCGAGCATCTGCGGGGTGCGATGGACGATGAAGATCGCCTTGCCGCGCCACTCAACCTTGATCATGCCGCCCGCGTCGAGCTTGCCGATGTCCACCTCGACCGGTGCGCCCATCGCCTTGGCGCGGGCACTCGGCTTCCAGGAGGCCAGGAAGGGTACGGCGACGAACGCTGCGCCTACGGCGCCGGTCGCGACTGTGGCGACGGTCAGGAAGTGGCGCCTGCCCGTATCGACTTCTTCGGTCATCCAGCGATCTCCTCGGCGGAATCGGGTGCTTGCAGGGCGGTCTTGGGGGCCGCCGCGGGCAGCACGGCATTATAAGCGGCGGAGGGGGCCCGACGGTAGGCGGGGAAGCGCCGCGCCGGCGACCGGCACGGAAAGTGACCAATGACTAATGATCAGGGGGTGGTGGGGAGGCGGATCGGCCGGCGCGCCGGCCTCTTCACTACCCCCTAGTCATTGATCATTAGTCACTTTCCTACGCGGCCGTCCTCTTTATCTGCGCCCCGAGCCCCTGCAGCTTCTCCTCGATGCACTCGTAGCCGCGATCGATGTGGTAGATGCGCTCGATCTCGGTCGTGCCCTCGGCGACCAGGCCGGCGAGCACCAGGCTCGCGGAGGCGCGCAGGTCGGTGGCCATGACGGGAGCGGCCGTCAGGCGCGGGACGCCCTTGACGATGGCCGTGTTGCCCTCGATGCGGATGTCGGCGCCCATGCGTCGCATTTCGAGCATGTGCATGAAGCGGTTCTCGAAGATCGTCTCGACGATCGTCCCCACGCCCTCGGCCACCGTGTTCAGGGCTGCGAACTGGGCCTGCATGTCGGTCGGGAATCCCGGATGGGGCGCGGTGCGGATGTCCACGGCCCTTGGCCGGCGCCCTTGCATGTCCACCTCGACGAATCCGTCGCCCCGCGTGACGATCGCACCCGCCTCCTCCAGCTTGGCCAGCACCGCATCGAGGTCCTCGGCCCGGGCACCCTTGGCCTTGACGCGCCCGCGCGTGATCGCGCCCGCGACCAGGTAGGTGCCCGCCTCGATTCGGTCCGGCAGGACGTTGTAGCTCGTGCCGTGCAGCGACTCGACGCCGTCGACCACGATGGTCGGCGTGCCGTACCCGCTCACCCTTGCGCCCATCGAATTGAGGAACAGCGCGAGGTCGACGATCTCGGGCTCGCGCGCGGAGTTCTCGAGGATGGTGCGGCCCTCCGCCAGCGCTGCGGCCATCATCAGGTTCTCGGTGCCGGTCACCGTGACCGTGTCCATCACGATCCGGGCGCCCTTCAGCCGCCCCGAGCGGGCCTTGATGTAGCCGTTCTCGATGACCACGTCGGCGCCCATCGCCTGCAGGCCGGCGACGTGGATGTTCACCGGCCGTGCGCCGATGGCACAGCCGCCGGGCAGCGAGACGTTGGCGGAGCCGTACCGGGCGACCAGCGGCCCGAGCACGAGGATCGCGGCCCGCATGGTCTTCACCAGCTCGTAGGGCGCGAAGGTCTCGCGGGTCGTGCGCGGGTCGACCTCGATGCGCATGCGTTCGTCCACCGTGACGCTCGCGCCCATGCGGCCGAGCAGCTGGATCATGGTGGTCACGTCGCGCAGGTGTGGCACGTTGCCGATGTTCACCGGCCCGTCGGCGAGCAGCGCGCCGGCGAGGATCGGCAGGGTGGCGTTCTTGGCACCGGATATCCGGACCTCGCCGTCGAGCGGCACGCCGCCGCGAATCTGCAGCTTGTCCAAGTCGTTGTCCTTTAGACCGGGTCGGGACCGCCGCCGGCCGCCTGCCATTCCGCGGGGGTGTAGGCCTGGATCGACAGTGCGTGCACCTCGCGGCCCATGCGCGGACCGAGCCCGGCGTAAACGAGCTGGTGGCGCTGAATCGACCGCTTGCCCTCGAACCGGGGCGTGATGACGACGGCCTCGAAATGCGTGTCGTCGTCCGTCTGCACGCGGATGCGGGCGTCCGGCAGGCCCGCCTGGATCAGCTGGGTAACCTCGTCGGCAGTCATGGGCGGAAAGTCTCCGGCAATGGGCCAAACAGTGTAGCGGAAGAGGCTGTGGGCGGTAGGCTGAGGGCTGTGGGCTGTGGGCTGAAGGCTGAGGGTAGGAAGCCGGAGGGCGGCAGGCTGTAGACTGTGGTCCCAGAATTGCGTTCTTACCCACAGCCTACAGCCCACAGCCCTCAGCCTTCTTCATGCCCTCCGACCCTCTCATCGCCCGCGGCCGCCGTGTACTGGCCACCGAGGCAGCCGCCGTCGCGGCGCTCGAGCACCGCCTCGGCGAGGATTTCGCCCGGGCCTGTCGCCTGATGCTGGCCTGCGAGGGCCGCATCGTGGTCACCGGCATGGGCAAATCGGGGCACGTGGGCAGCAAGATCGCGGCGACGCTCGCGAGCACCGGCAGCCCGTCGTTCTTCCTGCACCCGGCGGAAGCGATCCACGGCGACATCGGCATGATCACGGCCAGGGACGTGGTGCTGGCGCTGTCGAACTCCGGCGAGACCGACGAGCTGCTCACCATCCTGCCCGTGATCAAGCGCCTCGACGTGCCGTTGATCGCGCTCACCGGCAACCACGCCTCCACCCTCGCCCGCCATGCGACCGTGACCCTGGACGTCAGCGTCCCCGCCGAGGCCTGCCCGCTCAACCTCGCGCCAACGGCCAGCACCACGGCGGCGCTCGCGATGGGCGACGCGCTGGCGGTGGCGATGCTCGAGGCGCGCGGCTTCACCGAGCAGGACTTCGCGCGCTCCCACCCCGGCGGCACGCTGGGCCGGCGGCTGCTGCTGCACGTGGACGAGGTCATGCGTCGCGGCGACGAGCTGCCCGCCGTGGGACCCGGGACGCTGCTCAGCGCCGGGCTGCTCGAGATGAGCCGCAAGGGACTCGGCATGACGACCATCGTCGATGCGGAGCGCAAGGTGCTCGGGATCTTCACCGACGGCGACCTGCGCCGCGCGCTCGACCGGCAGCTCGACGTGCACGCGACGCGCATGGCCGACGTGATGACGGTCAAGTGCCGGGTAGCGCGGCCACGCATGCTCGCGGCCGAGGCCGTGCACATCATGGACGAGCACCGCATCACCGCCCTGCCCGTGGTCGACGACGACGGCGTGCTGGTCGGTGCGCTCAACGTCCACGACCTGTTGCGCGCGGGAGTGATGTAGTCATGGAAGCCGCCCTGCACGAGCGTGCGCGACGCGTGAAGCTGCTGGTCCTCGACGTGGACGGCGTCCTCACCGACGGTCGCCTCTACATCTCGGCTGCCGGCGAGGAACTCAAGGTCTTCCACGTGCGCGACGGCTCCGGGCTCGTGGCGGTGCAGCGTGCCGGCATCACGGTCGCGATCATCTCCGGGCGTGTGTCCCCGGCGGTCGCGCGCCGCGCGGTCGAACTCGGCATCCGCCACGTGAGCCAGGGCATCGACGACAAGGCGGTCGAGCTCGACCGGCTGCTGCAGCAGCTCGGCGTGGACGCCGACGAGGTCGCCTGCGTCGGCGACGACACGCCGGACCTGCCGATGTTGCGCATGGCCGGGCTCGCGGTGGCGGTGGCCGACGCGCACCCGGCACTCGATTCCGAAGTCCACTGGGTGACCCCCTCGGCCGGCGGCCTCGGCGCGGTACGCGACGTATGCGATCTGCTGCTCAGCGCAAGAGCCTCCTGAGGCGCCGCCTCGTGGCGGCCGGCGCGACCGTGGCGGGATTCGCGCTGGTCTACGGCATCTTCATCGCGCCGGGCGGCGACGAGATCGAGTCGACCGCCGGGGACGAGCAGCGCGGCTACTACCTGCTCGATGCGACGATGACCGAGATGGGCACCGACGGACTGCCGCGCATGGTGGTCCGCGCGAAGTCCATCGAGCAGCAGCTCGCGGACCAGAGCGTGCTGCTGTCCGACCTCGCGCTCGACTACCGTACCGAGTCCTCGGGCACCTGGACCGTGACCTCCGACAGCGGTCGCATGCCTGCCGACCAGGGCTCGCTGCAGCTCTCGGGCAACGTAGAGGTGCGGGGAACCGAGGCGCGCGGCGCAGCGGTGATACGCACCGAACGACTCGCGTACGACACCCGCAGCGGCATCATCCAGACCACCGACCCGGTGACCGTGCAGTTCGGCCCCCATGAGCTGGCCGGGCGCGGACTGCGGGTCGTTTTGAACGACGGAACTCTCCGGCTAGAATCGAACGTACATGGCCGTTTCAATCCCTGACGCCCCGCGCCGCCGCAACGCGGGCCTGCTGCTCTGTTGCGCCCTGGCGGTCGCCGCCGGCCCGGCGAACACTGCCGCGGCCGCGTCGCAGGAGCCGATCAACCTCGAGGCGGCCTCCTCGGACTTCGACTACCGCAACAACACGCTGCTGTTCCGCCGCGTGAAGATCACGCAGGGCCCGCTGCAGGTCGAGGCGCAGGAGGCAACTGCCACCGGCCTCAATTTCGACAATTCGGTCTGGAGCCTGAAGGGCGCCGTGAAGATCATGGTGACGGACGGCAAGCTCGCGTCCTCGGACGCCCGCGTGACCTTTCGCAACAACCAGATCGTGAGCGCGCTGATCCGGGGCACTCCCGCGTCGTTCGAACAGCGGCTCAAGGAGAGCCAGCAACTCGCGCAGGGCGAGGCCGGCACCATCGACTACAACGTACAGGAAGGCACGGTGCGCCTCACGGGCGACGCCTGGCTCACGGACGGGCAGAACGTCATCCGCGGCAGCACGCTCGTCTACGACATCGGCAAGCAGCGCGTGGTGGCGAATCCGGGCGGCAGCGAGCCGGGCGGCGTGCGCATCACCATCAACCCGAAGCAACCGGAGCCTGCACCTGCCCCTGCGCCGGGGCAGCCGCGATGAGCCTGCTGCGCGCCGAGGCGCTCGGCAAGACCTACCGCGACCGCCAGGTCGTCAAAGACCTGTCGCTCGACGTCAGCTCCGGCGAGGTGGTGGGACTGCTCGGTCCGAACGGCGCCGGCAAGACCACCGCCTTCTACATGATCGTGGGTCTCGTACCCTGCGACGAGGGGCGGATATGGCTCGACGACCGCGAGCTCACCGGACTGCCGATGCACCGCCGGGCGCGGCTGGGCCTGGGCTACCTGCCACAGGAAGCCTCCGTGTTCCGCAAGCTGTCGGTCGAGGACAACATCCGAGCGATCCTCGAGATCCGCGAGGACCTCGAGGACGACGCGGAGCGCGAGACGGCGCTCGAGTCGCTGCTGGACGAGTTGCACATCGGCCACATCCGCGGCAGCCTGGGCGTCAGCCTGTCGGGCGGCGAGCGGCGGCGGGTCGAGATCGCGCGTGCGCTCGCGGCCGAGCCCCGCTTCATCCTGCTCGACGAGCCATTCGCGGGCGTCGACCCGATCTCGGTGGACGACATCCAGCGCATCATCCGCCACCTGAGCACGCGCAACATCGGCGTGCTGATCACCGACCACAACGTCCGGGAAACGCTCGGCATCTGCAGCCGCGCCTACATCGTCAGCGCCGGAAGTGTGATCGCGTCGGGATCGGCGGACGACATCCTTGCCAATCCCGAGGTGCGTGAGGTCTACTTGGGCCAGGATTTCCGACTCTGACCGCGCGGGGACCCTTCCCCCGCCAGGCCCAAACCCGCGATGCTCAAGCCGGCCCTGCAGCTCAAGCTCGGTCAGCAGCTGACGATGACGCCGCAGCTGCAGCAGGCGATCAGGCTGCTGCAGCTTCCCGTCCTCGAACTGCAGGCGCAGGTCCAGCAGGCGCTCGAGAGCAACGTCATGCTCGAGGCCGAGGAGGACGAGCAGCTCGACCTCACCTCGCTCGACCAGCCGGCTCCGCAGGGCGAGGACGACGACGGCACACCCGAGGCCGCCGAGGACGAGGTCGTCGTCGAGATGGAGGATCCCTGGGCGGAATCCTCCACCCCGTCCGGCGAAGGCCGCGGCCCGGACGACGACGACCGTCCGCTCGAATTCACCGACGACCGCAGCCGCGACCTGCACCAGCACCTGTTGTGGCAGCTCGAGACCAGCCCGCTCGACCCGCGGCAGGTGTGGATCGGCGAGGCGCTGATCGACGCATTGAACGACGACGGCTATCTCACCGAGACCGCGGCCGACCTCGCGCGCAACCTGAGCGCGGACCTGCCGGTCAGCGAGGAGGACGTCGAGCAGGTCCTCTCCTTCATCCAGGGTTTCGACCCGACCGGCGTCGGAGCGCGCACCGTGTCCGAATGCCTCGGCCTGCAGCTCGCGCTGCTCGACCCCGAGACGCCGGGCCGCGAGCTCGCCATGCAGATCGCCGCCGGGCACCTGCATCACGTCGCCAACCACGACCTCGCCGCATTGCGCCGCGAGCTGAACGTCGAGGAGGACGCGCTGCACTGCGCCCTCGCGCTGGTGCGGGGCTGCAGTCCGCGACCCGGCTCGGCCTTCGAGGGCGCCCAGCCCGAGTACATCGTCCCGGACGTGTTCGTGAAGCGCACGGGCCAGGGCTGGTCCGTCGAGATCAACCCCGCCTCGGTGCCGCGGCTCAAGGTCAACCAGGGCTATGCCGGTCTCGTGGCCCGATCCGCGGACTACGCCGCGCTGCGCGCGCAGCTGCAGGAAGCACGCTGGCTGATCCGCAGCCTCGAGATCCGCAACGAGACGCTGCTCAAGGTGGCACGCACCATCGTGCAGCGCCAGGCCGCGTTCCTCGAGCGCGGCGAGGAAGCCATGCAGCCGATGATCCTGAGGGACGTGGCGGAGGCGGTGGCGATGCACGAGTCCACGATCTCGCGCGTGACCACCGGCAAGTACATGCACACGCCCCGCGGCATCTACGAGTTCCGTTACTTCTTCTCGAGCCACGTGGCGGGCGCGGACGGCGAGGACATCTCCTCGATCGCGATCCGCGCGCGCCTGCGCAGGCTGATCGCCGAGGAGGACCCCGCCAGGCCACTGAGCGACGCCCAGCTGGCCGCGGTACTCTCCGGCGAGGGCATCCGCGTCGCGCGCCGCACCGTGGCGAAGTACCGTGAGGCCATGGGTCTCGCGTCCTCGAGCGAGCGGCGACAGGCGACGGCGAGAGCCCGCGCCTGAAGCCAGGTCAACCCAGTCGTCAGGAGGATGAGCGATGCGCGTGAACTTGACCGGACACCACGTCGAAGTCACCCCGGCCCTGCGCAGCTACGTCGAGCGCAAGCTCGGCCGCGTCGTGCGCCGTTTCGACCGGCTGATCGACATGCAATGCACGCTGACCGTGGAGAAGTTGCGCCACCGCGCCGAATCCACCGTGTCCGTCCGGGGCTCGACCATCCACGCCTACGCCGAAGACCAGGACATGTACGCCGCGATCGACGCGCTCGCCGACAAGCTCGACCGGCGCGTGCGCAAGCACAAGGAGCGCGCGGGCGACCACCACGCGGTCGAGGCGCAGAAGCACGGCGCTTCCGCCGCGCACTGATACGATGCGCCTGATCGTCGTCAGCGGCCTCTCGGGGTCCGGCAAGAGCGTCGCGCTCAACATGCTGGAGGACCTCGATTACTACTGCGTGGACAACATCCCCGCGGGGCTGCTGCCGGGGTTCATCGCCTACACGGTGCGCACCAACGAACCCGCCTACCGCCTCACGGCGGTGGGCGTGGACGCGCGCAACCGGCCCGAGGACCTCGCCGACGTCCCGCGCCTGGTGGAGGAACTGCGGCGCAGCGGCGTGAGCTGCGAGATGCTGTTCCTCAGGGCCGAGAACGAGGTGCTGCTGAAGCGCTTCAGCGAGACCCGGCGGCGGCATCCGCTGAGCCGCTCCGGCCTCGGCCTGCAGGAGGCGCTCGACCAGGAGGCGCGCCTGCTCGCGCCGGTCGCGAACGCCGCCGACCTGGCCGTCGACACCTCGCGGCTTTCGGTGCACGAGTTGCGCGAGCTGGTGCGCGAGCGCGTCGTGGAACGCAAGGAAGGCGGGCCGTCGCTGCTGTTCCAGTCCTTCGCCTACCGCCACGGCGTCCCCGACGACGCCGACTTCGTGTTCGATGCGCGGGCGCTGCCGAACCCGTACTGGGACCCGGTCCTGCGCGAGTTTACCGGGCGTGACGCGGCCGTCGTGCGCTTCCTCGACCAGCAGGAGGAAGTAGCGCGCTTCGCCGCCGACCTGCAGGGTTTCCTCGAGCGCTGGCTGCCGTCGCTGGTGCGCTCGAATCGAAGCTACATTACCGTCGCCGTGGGCTGCACCGGCGGCCAGCACCGCTCCGTGTACCTCGCGGAGAAGCTCGCGGCGCATTTCAACGGCCGTTTCGGCCAGGCGCTCATCCGCCACCGCGACCTCGCCAGCCGCCGCCACGAATAAGGAATAAGGGGACGCTTCCCTTTTCGAAAAAGGGAAGCGTCCCCTTTTTCCGCGTAAAGTTCGCGCGGCATGAACGCGGAAAGCAAACCGGCCAAGCTGAGTCGCCTCGCGACCCTGAGCCTCGCACTCGAGCAGGGTGCGGGACGGCAGGTGCACCGGCTCGTCAACTCGATGCACCCGGCGGAGGTGGCCTCGCTGCTCGAGTCGCTGCCGCCGGCGCAGCGCGAGATCGTCTGGGACCTCGTGGATCCGGAGCTCGAGGGCGACGTCCTCGTCGAACTGAACGAGGAGGTGCGCGCCGACCTGATCCGCGACATGGAGACGGAGGAGCTCGTGGCCGCCGCCGAGGGCCTCGAGGTGGACGACCTCGCGGACCTGCTCGCCGACCTGCCCGAGACGGTCAACCAGCAGCTGCTGCGCTCGATGGACTCGCAGGACCGCGAGCGCCTCAGCGCGGTGCTGGCCTACGACGCCGACACTGCCGGCGGCCTGATGAACACGGACACCGTGAGCATCCGGCCCGACGTGACGCTCGAGACCGTGCTGCGCTACCTGCGCATGCGCGGCGAGATTCCCGAGAAGACCGACTCGCTGTTCGTGGTGAACCGCCACGATCGTTTCCTCGGCGCGCTGCAGATCACGCGGCTGCTGACCGAGGACCCCGAGCGCACCGTTGGCGAGGTCATGAACACGGAGCTCGCCGGCATCGCGCCCGAGACACCCGCGGGCCAGGTCGCCAGCCTCTTCCAGGACCACGACCTGCTCTCGGCCGCGGTCGTCTCCCCCGACGGGCGGCTCCTCGGGCGCATCACCGTGGACGACGTCGTGGACGTGATCCGCGACGAGGCCGAACACTCGGTCATGAGCATGGCGGGCCTCGACGAGGAGGCGGACATGTTCGCCGGCGTCGTGCCGAGTGCGCGCCGTCGCGGAGTGTGGCTCGGCGTCAACCTCGGCACGGCGTTCCTCGCCGCCTGGGTGGTCGGACTGTTCGAGAGCACCATCGAGGACATCGTCGCACTCGCGGTGCTGATGCCCATCGTCGCCAGCATGGGTGGCGTGGCCGCGACCCAGACCCTGACGCTGATCGTGCGCGGCCTTGCCCTCGGCCAGATCGAGCGCGCCAACGCGCGCTGGCTGCTGACCAAGGAAGTCGCGGTCGCAATGCTGAACGGCGTGGCGTGGGCCACCGTCGTCGGGCTCGTGGCCTTCCTCTGGTACCGCGACTGGAAGATCTCCGGCGTCATCTTCGCGGCGATGGTCGTCAACCTGTTCGCCGCGGCGCTCGCCGGCGTGATCGTGCCTCTGGCGCTCAAGCGCTTCGGCGTCGACCCGGCCGTCGCGGGCGGCGTCGTGGTGACGACGGTCACCGACGTGGTGGGGTTCGCGTCGCTGCTGGGCCTGGGAACGCTGGTACTAACATAGGCTGAGGGCTGAGGGCTGAAGGTAGGAAGGCTGTGGGCTGTGGGCTGTGGGCTGTGGGTCCGGAAAAGAGCGCCGCAATTGCGGCTCCGACCCACAGCCTACGGCCTACAGCCCACAGCCTTCTTCCGCCTCAGCCCAGATACTCTTCTATCTCTTCCCGCCTCGCCTCGGCGTCGGCCCTCCCCAGCCGCATCAGCTCGCTCGTGTACTCCGACTCGAACAGCAGGTAGCTCGCGAGCAGGCCGCCGCGCGCCTCGAGCGCGCCGATGACCCTGAGCAGGGTGCGCAGGCTGCGCGGCATCGCGCGCATGTGCTTGCGCGCGAGGGCGTTCAGGTCGTCGGACGGCTGGATGACCAGCGCCTCGATCGGGCGTCGTCCGGACGCGAGGCCGACGCGGTCCACCTCCAGCATCGCGTTGATCTGCCGCATGCGCTCGAGGTCGATCGAGAGCCCGTCGGTGAACAGCGAGTCGAGCACGAACCCGAGCAGGTGCCCGGGGCTCGGCGGGGTGTCGATCGAGCCGTCGGCCGGGCTCGCGGCCGACTCCGCGCGGGTGCCGACGACCAGCAGCCGGTTCGCGCCGAGGTGCACGGCAGGGCTCAGCGGCGCGAGCTGGCGCATCGCGCCGTCGCCGTAGTAATCGCCATCCACGCGTGCCGCCGGGAAGAAGAACGGGATGGCGGAGCTCGCCATCAGCACTTCCATGTCGATCGGGCGGCGCACGCCGGCCCGGCGCACGCGCGACCACTCCTGCACCGAGGGAATCCCCTCGAAGAACGCCACGGCCCGTCCGGTGGAGTAGCTGGTCGTCGCCACGGCGAGCGCCTGGATCGGCCCGCCTGCGATGCTCGCGGGAATGCGTTCCAGCGGAATCGAGCGCCGCAGCAGGTCGCGGAGCGGCGAGGTGTCGAAAACCGAGCGCGGCGGCGGCAGCAGCCAGCCGCCCGAGACCATGGAGAACATCCAGTGCAGCCCGGCGCGCAGCATCGACCCGGCATCGGCCCGAATCACCTGCTCGACCCGGAAATTGGCCCAGACGCGCTCCAACTCGCCAACCGCCTCGGACATGTGCCGCGCCCGGGCAGCCAGTGCGGCGGCATTGATCGCGCCCGCCGAGGTCCCGACGAGCACCTCGAACGGGCACGGCGAGTTGGCGGGCAGCCAGTCGGCCATCGCGCGCAGTACGCCCACCTGGTAGGCCGCACGCGCCCCGCCGCCGGCCAAAACCAAAGCTTCCCGGTTCTCGAAGAAGATGTAGTTGGTCTCGGAATCCTGTGCCATCGGGCCGCAGCCTTCGCTGACAGGGGTCGGGGCCGGGATTAGTATGTCACGCTCGAATCGGTCGTCCCGTCAAACCGCGGAGAATCCAGTGATGAGTCACGCCCTCGGACGCCTTGCCATCGCCTTCACCGCGTCGCTCGCGCTCGTCGGGGCCGCGCTCGCGGCCTCGCCCACCGTCGGCGGCCCGGCCCCGGCCTTCAAGCTGCAGGACCAGGCCGGCAAGTGGCACTCCCTCGCCGACTACAAGGGCAAGTGGGTGGCGCTCTACTTCTATCCCAAGGACGACACGCCCGGCTGCACCACGCAGGCCTGCGGTTTCCGCGACAACATCTTCGCCTTCAACAAGGAAGGCGCGGTGATCCTCGGCATCAGCGTGGACGACGTCGCCTCGCACAAGGAATTCGCCGAGAAGCACGGCCTGCCCTTCACGCTGCTCGCCGACGCCGACAAGGCCGTCACGAAGAAGTACGGCGTGCTCAAGACCTACATGGGCGTGATGGAAATGGCGCGCCGCGACACCTTCCTGATCGACCCGCAGGGCAGGATCGCCAAGCACTACGAGTCGGTGGACCCGGAGGGGCACTCGAAGGTGGTGCTCGAGGACATCAAGTCGTTGAAGGCGAAGGCCGGCGGCTGAAGCCGCGCCGCGGCAGGGTGCATCGCGCCCCGCGGGCCCGGACCGCCGCTCAGGCCTTCAGCGCCTTGATCGCCCGGTCCAGCCCCTGGATGGTGAGGGGAAACATCCGGTCCTCGAGCAGCTGGCGGGCGATGCCGATGGATGCCGTGTAGTCCCAGCGGTCCTCCGGCTCGGGATTGAGCCAGACGTGCTTCGGGAAGCGCTGCGTGATGCGCTGCATCCACACGGCGCCCGCCTCCTCGTTCCAGTGCTCGATGCTGCCGCCCGGCTGCATGATCTCGTAGGGGCTCATGCTCGCGTCGCCGACGAAGATCACGCGGTAGTCGGGCTGGTAGGTGCGCAGGATCTCGAGCGTCGGCGTGCGCTCGCCGTGGCGCCGCCGGCCGTCCTTCCACATCGATTCGTAGACGAAGTTGTGGAAGTAGTAGTACTCGAGGTGCTTGAACTCGCTGCGCGCGGCGGAGAACAGTTCCTCGCAGACGCGCACGTGGCTCTCCATCGAGCCGCCCACGTCGAGGAACAGCAGCAGCTTGATCGCGTTGTGGCGCTCGGGCTGGAACCTGAGGTCGAGCAGCCCCGCGTTGCGCGCCGTGCCGTCGATGGTGCCCTCGAGGTCGAACTCCTCGGCGGCCCCCTCGCGCGCGAAGCGGCGCAGCTTGCGCAGCGCGATCTTGATGTTGCGCGTGCCGAGCTCGACGGTGTCGTCGAGATTGCGGTAGTCGCGCTTCTCCCAGACCTTGACCGCGCGGCGGTTGCCGCCCGGCCCGCCGATGCGGATGCCCTCGGGATTGAAGCCACCGTGCCCGAACGGCGAAGTGCCGCCGGTGCCGATCCACTTGTTGCCGCCTTCGTGGCGCCCTTGCTGCTCCTTGAGCCGCTCGGCCAGGGTCTCCATCAGCTCGTCCCAGCCGCCGAGCGCCTCGATCCTCGCCTTCTCCTCCTCGGTGAAGTGCCGCTCGATGAGCTTCTTCAGCCACTGCGCGGGGATCTCGCCCTCGAGCCCGGCGAAAGCGCTCTCGATGCCCCTGAAGTGCGCCGCGAAGGCGCGGTCGAAGCGGTCGAAGTGCTTCTCGTCCTTCACCATCGTGGCGCGGGCGAGGTAGTAGAAATCGTCGACGCTGGTGCCGGCGACGCGGGCCTGCATCGCCTCGAGGAGCGTCAGGTGCTCGGTGAGCGAGACGGGGATGCCCGCTGCGCGCAGGGCGAAGAAGAACCTCGTCAGCATGGCGTCGCCGCCTCGTCGGAGCGCTGTCGATCGGAGTCGGACCGGGCTTCCTGGCCGGGACGCCGTGAACCCTTCCATGGGGGCTCCGGGCGCGCCGTCCATGGCGCGCACGGCCCGGCCAAACGGACCAGACGCCCACCGATGCGGCGGCGAACCTCGTTGGCAGCGCGCTGGCTGACGCCTTTGCTCGCCGTTCGTGCCAGCGCGATCCACGCGAACGCCACAACGCAGACGACGCCGCGTGTACGCGCCGCCGGCAACCCCGCAACCGAGCCCGCGCGGCCGGCGTGCCGGGTGGGTTTGCCGGGCCGTGCGCGCCATGGACGGCGCGCCCGGAGCCTACAAGGATGTACTTGCGGCGTCCCGGCAAACCCACCCGGCACGCCGGCCGCGCGGGCGAGAACCGGCGAAGCCGACAAACCGTTCACGACCGACCTTGCTGCCGCCTCTGCAGGAAGATGAGCTGCTCGAACAGGTGCACGTCCTGCTCGTTCTTGAGCAACGCCCCGTGCAGCGGCGGCAGGCTCTTGCGTGGATCGTCGGTCCTGAGCGCCTCCGGCGGCACATCCTCGGCGAGCAGCAGCTTGATCCAGTCGAGCAGCTCCGAGGTCGAGGGCTTTTTCTTGAGTCCCGGCACGTCGCGCACCTTGTAGAACGCGTTCAGCGCCTCGGCGAGCAGCTCACGCTTGAGGTCCGGGTAGTGCACCGCCACGATGCGGGTCATGGTCCCGGCGTCCGGGAAGCGGATGAAGTGGAAGAAGCAGCGGCGCAGGAACGCATCCGGCAGCTCCTTCTCGTTGTTGCTCGTGATCACGACGATCGGCCGCTTGCGCGCCTGCACCAGCTCGCGCGTCTCGTGGACGTAGAATTCCATGCGGTCGAGTTCGAGCAGCAGGTCGTTCGGGAACTCGATGTCCGCCTTGTCGATCTCGTCGATCAGCAGCACCGCCTGCTGGTCGCATTCGAAGGCCTCCCACAGCCGGCCCTTGACGATGTAGTTGCGGATGTCGTGCACCCTGGCCTCGCCGAGTTGCGAGTCCCGGAGGCGCGACACCGCGTCGTACTCGTAGAGGCCGTGCTGCGCCTTGGTGGTGGACTTGATGTGCCAGCGGTAGAGCGGCTTGCCGAGCGCGGCCGCGATCTCCTCCGCGAGCTGCGTCTTGCCGGTGCCGGGCTCACCCTTGACGAGCAGCGGTCGCGCCAGCGTCACGGCCGCGTTCACGGCCATCATCAGGTCGTCGGTAGCGACGTAGCGCTCCGTTCCTTCGAATCTCTGGGTCACGGCGGATCCTCGGTCGTCGATCGGGCGACGGGCTGCCCGTATCTTGCCAAATCCTCAGGGCGAGAGCCTGAGCGTGTGCTCCGTCGGCCCCGGGAGAAATGCGGTGGGTTCGCCGCGCACCCAGGCCTCGTGGCCGGCGCGGTAGTAGCGCGACAGGGGGTGGCCGCTCTGCCCGCCCGGCATGTGGAAATAGCCGTCCTGCTCGCGGCCGGGCGAGACTGCGAATCGTTCCGAGGCGCCAAAGCCCGCCACGTGCACGTGCGGCATGTCGTTGTCGCCGCCCATGGGCTCCACCGGCATGTCGAGCCAGCGTGCGAGCTGCGGGATGGCGCGGCTCAGCGGATGCTGCATCGTCACCGCATTACGCTCGCCCCAGCGGCAGCCGGCCAGCTCGCCGCAGTCCTTGCCGAGGATGGCAATCGCCTCGTCGACGACCGCGAGCAGGAACCCGTCCCAGCTCGCATGGCGGGGATCGAGCAGGTGCGCCGGCCGCTGCTGCAACAGGCGCCAGGCCGCCTCCTCGAACTGCCGGGGCACGCGCAGTTCCACGCCCGGATGACGTGCGCGCGCCTCGATCGTCAGCGCCTCGAACACGCGCTGCTCCAGGGTCTCGTGGAAGGTGCGCACCAGCAGGTAGCCGACGGAATCGACCGCCGCCCGCGGCTGCCAGTCCGCGACGAGCCTGCGGAACTCCGCACGACCAGCCCCGCCCGCGACGGCTTCCGTGTCGAGTGCTTCGAGCAGCAGGTCGCGCCAGCGCACGAGGAACAGCGCGCGGTCGTCGAGCTGGATCGCGAGCATGTCGCGCTCGGTGGCGGATTCGACGCCGAACAGCGCATCGCGGATCTGCCGGGCACGTGCGCCGCGATCCGGCGACCCGTCGCCGATCGCGGCCAGCGCCTCACCGCCGACCACGCGGTTGTTCGCCGACCAGATGCGTCCGCTCGGCGGATTCACGACCCGCGGGTACTGTTCCGGCGTGCGCCACCCCAGCCAGCCAGCACCAGGCCGCGTCCAGTCGGACGGCTCTCCGGGCTCGTATCCCGCGCCCCGCATCGGCATGCGGCCGAGCAGCGTCCAGCCAATGCTGCCATCGCTGTCCGCGACGACGAAGTTCTGCACGGGCCCGCCGATGGAGTTCGCGATCGCGAGCGCCGACTCGACGTCGTGCGCCGTCTCGAGCTCCAGCCAGTGCAGGTTGGCGGCCGCCGGGTCGTGAGCGGTCCAGGCGAGCGCGAAGGCCGCGGAACCGGGCGCGCCGTCGAGCAACGGCCCCCATTGCGTCCAGGGCACCTCGATCGTATCGACCCTGCCTGAACTCGAATGCAGGTCCTCGGAGTATCGCTCGAACGGTCGCCAGCCATCGGCCGAGCGATACTCGCGACCGTCGGCAGATGGCTCGACGATGACGAGGTCGCTCCAGTCGCCGTAACTGTTGGTGAAGCCCCAGGCGACGTGCCGGTTGCTGCCCACGACCAGGATCGGTGCCCCCGGAAGGCTCACGCCGACCAGGTCCCTCGGCGCCACCCCACCCACCTTCATGCGCATGCGATACCAGGTGTTCGGCACGCCTAGCCCCAGGTGCATGTCGTTGGCGACCAGCCCTGCGCCGCTGCGCGTACGACTACCCGCCACCGCCCAGTTGTTGCTGCCGACGGCACGCTGCTCGGTGCCCGCACGGGTCCCGGCTACCCGCGCGTCGCGAAACTCGTCGCCGAACCGCCTGAGGTCGTAGCTCTCGGGGCCGGGCACCGGCGCAGCCGCTGCGACCAGTCCGTCGATCGGCGCCTCCCACTCTGGCGACACCGAGTACACGAAGCGAAACACGTCGTCCGGCAGGATCGAGCGCAGCAACCCGCGCTGGCGGTCGGCGTCCGCCCGGCTGTCGTTCAGCTGCAGGAACATCGTGTAGACGACCAGCAGGCTGTCCCGCGCCTGCCAGGCCCGGGGGCGCTGCCGCAGCAGCAGGTACTCGACCGGCCTGGCGCGAAGCGACTCGAGCCCCGCGTTGACGCCGGCTGCATAGGACTCGAGCAGCTCGCGCTCGGCGTCCGGCAGCCGCTCGAGGACCTGGTCCGCGACTGCCTCGAAGCGGTGGATGCGATTGCGGCGATCGAGCGCCAGGGCCGCGTCACCGAACAATTCGGCCAGGCGACCTGCCGACATGCGGCGCGCGAGGTCCATCTGGAAATAGCGGTCCTGCGCATGCGCGAAGCCCGTGCCGAATGCGACATCCGCTCGACTGCCGCCCGAAACCGTGGCCACGCCGAGCGCATCGCGCTCGATGGTCACGGAAGCAGCGGTTCCAGCCACCGTCACCTCGCCATCGAGCCGCGGCAGACTGCCGCGCAGCGCCAGCCAGGCGCAGAGGATCGCCGCGATGACGAGCAGCAACAGGACGGAGCCGAGGCGACGCAGGAAACGCATGGGAGAGAAAGGCTGTGGGCTGTGGGCTGTGGGCTGTGGGCTGTAGGCTGTGGGCTGTGGGCTGTGGGCTGTGGGTAAGAAGGCTGAGGGCTGAGGGCTGAGGGCTGAAGGTTCAGGCACGCGGCGCCCCCGCCGCGCCTCCGACCCACAGCCCACAGCCTACAGCCTACAGCCCTCCTCCTTCAGCCCTCAGCCTTCCGCCTATTCCTCCACAGTCAGCAGCTTCATCGTGTTCGTGCCGCCGGAGACGCCGGACAGTTCGCCGAGCGTCAGGATCAACTCGTCGCCGGCGCTGACGTGCCCGCGGTCGAGCAGTTCCCGCGAAATCGCCCGGTAGAGCACCGTCGGGTCGGTGTGGGTGATGTCGAACGGGATCGGATAGACCCCGCGGTACAGCGCGACGCGCCGGCGCGTGCGCTCGTGGCGGGTGAACGCGAAGATCGGGATGTCGGAGCGTATGCGCGACATCCATAGCGGCGTCGAGCCCGATTCCGTCAGTGCGACGATCGCGGACACATCCATGTGGTTCGCGGTGAACATCACCGCGTGGGCAATCGCCTGGTCGAAATGCTCGACGCGGCCCTCGTAGCGGTCGTGGCCGCGGCGCCGCGCGAGCTGGTATTTCTCCGCGCCCTCGATCACCTCGGCCATCGCTTCCACCGCGCGCGCCGGATACTTGCCGACCGCGGACTCCCCCGAGAGCATGACTGCGTCGCTGCCGTCGAGCACGGCGTTCGCGACGTCCGACACCTCGGCGCGCGTCGGCACCGGGCTGTGGATCATCGACTCCATCATCTGCGTGGCGGTGATGGTGACGCGATCGAGCGAGCGCGCCATCTCGAGGATGCGCTTCTGCAGTCCGGTGAGCTCCGCGTAACCGACTTCCACGCCGAGGTCGCCGCGCGCCACCATGACGGCGTCGCTGGCACGGATGATCTCCTCGAGCCGCGGGATCGCCTCGCTGCGCTCGATCTTGGCGACGATGCGCGCGTCGCTGCCGACGGCGGCGAGCAGCGCGCGCGCCTCCTCGACATCGGCGGCCTGGCGCACGAACGACACCGCGAGGTAATCGACGTCGAGCGACGCGGCGAGGCGCACGTCCTCGCGGTCCTTGTCGGTGAGCGCCTTGGCGGAAAGCCCGCCGCCACGCCGGTTGATGCCCTTGTGGTCCGAGACCTCGCCGCCGGTGGTGACGCGGCACTCGACGCGCGCGCCGTCCACGGCCGTGACCTGCAGTTCGACCTGCCCGTCGCCGAGGATCAGCTCATCGCCCGGTTGCACGTCCCGTGCGAGGTCGGCATAGGTGATGCCGACCGCGCGGTCGGTGCCGTCGTGCGGGTCGATGGCCGGGTCGAGCGCGAACGGCTCGCCCTCGGCAAGGACGGCGCGGCCGCCCGCGAAGCGCTCGATGCGGATCTTGGGTCCCTGCAGGTCGCCGAGCACCGCGACGTGCTTGCCCACCGCCTCCGCCGCGCTGCGCACCCCTTCGACGCGCCTGCGGTGGTCCGCAGCCTCGCCGTGCGAAAAGTTGATGCGCACCACGTCGGCCCCGCGACGGATGACTTCCTCGAGGACGCCCCGCGCATCGGTGGCGGGGCCGAGGGTGGCGACGATCTTGGTGCGGCGAAGCATGGTGAGAAGGGGATAGGGGATAGGGGATAGGGGATAGGGGATAGGGGATAGGGGATAGGGGATAGGGGATAGGGGATAGTGAAAACCAGATCGGCCGGCAGCGCCAGCCTCTTCACTATCCGCTATCCGCTATCCGCTATCCGCTTTCCTGGTCGTTACGCGGCCGCGCGCTCCTCCAGCACCGCCACCGCCGGCAGCGTCTTGCCCTCGAGGAACTCGAGGAAGGCGCCACCCGCGGTCGAGATGTAGGAGATGTCGGCGCCGACGCCGTACTTCTCGATGGCGGCGATGGTGTCGCCGCCGCCGGCGATCGAGAACGCCGGGCTGCGGGCCACGGCCTGCGCGAGGATGCGGGTGCCCTCGCCGAACTGGTCGAACTCGAACACGCCCACCGGGCCGTTCCAGAGGATCGTGCCGGCGCCTTCGAGCGAGGCCGCGAATCGGTCGGCGGTGTCCGGACCGATGTCGAGGATCATCTCGCCGGCAGCCACGGCCGCGACCGGCTTCACGTCGGCCTCGGCGGAGGCGGCGAACTCGGTGGCGACCACCACGTCGGTCGGCAGCGGGATCTCGCGACCCGCGGCATGCGAGCGCTCGAGCAGTGCCCGCGCGGTCTCCACCATTTCGGCCTCGTGCAGCGACTTGCCGATCGGGTGTCCCGCTGCGGCGAGGAAGGTGTTGGCGATGCCGCCGCCGACGATGAGCTTGTCCACCTTGCCGAGCAGGTTCTCGAGCACCGTGAGCTTGGTGGAGACCTTCGAGCCGCCGACGATGGCGATCAGCGGCCGCTTCGGATTGCCGAGCGCCTTCTCGAGGGCGTCGAGCTCGCCGGTGAGCAGCGGTCCCGCGCAGGCCACCGGCGCGAACTTCGCCACCCCGTGGGTGCTCGCCTCGGCGCGGTGCGCCGTGGCGAAGGCGTCCATCACGTAGACGTCACAGAGCGCCGCCATCTGCTTCGCGAGCTCGTCCTTGTTCTTCTTCTCGCCCTTGTTGAAGCGGACGTTCTCGAGCAGCACGATCTCGCCGGGCTCGCAGGCGACGCCGCCGAGCCAGTCGCGCTCGAAGCGCACGCGGATGCCGAGCAGCTCGGAGATCCGCGCGGCCACCGGGGCGAGCGAAAACTCGGCGTCGTACACGCCCTCTTCCGGCCGGCCGAGGTGCGACATGAGCATGACGCGGGCACCGGCGGCGTGCGCGGCCTGGATGGTGGGCAGCGACGCGCGGATGCGCGCGTCGCTGGTCACCACGCCATTCTGCACCGGAACGTTGAGGTCCTCGCGGATCAGGACGCGCTTGTCCTTGAGCTCGAGGTCGGTCATGCGGATGACGCGAGCCATGGCTGCTCCCCCTGGATTGACGTTCACTTGGAGATGACGCGCGCCATTTCCAGGACCTTGCTGGAGTAGCCCCACTCGTTGTCGTACCAGGCGACCACCTTCACGAAGGTGTCGTCGAGGGCGATGCCCGCATCCTTGTCGAACACGGAGGTGCAGCTCTCGCCGCGGAAGTCGGTCGCCACCACCTTGTCCTCGGTGTAGCCGAGCACGCCCTTCATCGCACCCAGGGACGCAGCCTTCATTGCCGCACAGATCTCCTCGTACTTCGCCGGCTTCAGGAGTTCGACCGTGAGGTCGACGACCGAGACGTCGGAGGTCGGCACGCGGAACGACATGCCGGTGAGCTTCTTGTTCAGCTCCGGGATGACCTTGCCGACGGCCTTCGCGGCGCCGGTCGAGGACGGGATGATGTTCTCGAGGATGCCGCGGCCGCCGCGCCAGTCCTTGTTCGACGGGCCGTCCACGGTCTTCTGCGTCGCGGTCGTAGCGTGCACCGTCGTCATCAGGCCGCGCTTGATGCCCCAGGTGTCGTGCAGCACCTTGGCGACGGGCGCCAGGCAGTTGGTGGTGCAGGAGGCATTCGAGATGATCGCCTGGCCCGCATAAGTCTTGTCGTTCACGCCGAAGACGAACATCGGCGTGTCGTCCTTCGACGGCGCCGACAGGATGACCTTCTTCGCGCCCGCCGCGAGGTGCTTCTCGGCGGTCTCCTTCGTCAGGAACAGGCCCGTGGACTCGACGACCAGGTCGGCGCCGATCTCGCCCCACTTGAGCTCGGCGGGATCCTTGACGGCCGTGAGGCGGATCCGGCGGCCGTTGACGATGAGCGTGCTGCCTTCGACCGACACCTCGCCCTTGAAGCGGCCGTGCACCGAGTCGTACCTGAGCATGTAGGCGAGATATTCCGGCTCGAGCAGGTCGTTGACGCCCACGACCTCGATGTCGGCGAAGTCGCGCGTCGCCGCGCGGAACACCATGCGTCCGATGCGTCCGAATCCATTGATGCCGACTTTGATGGTCATGAGTGATTCTCCCGGAAAGTAAGCGCCGGACTACAGCAGTCCCAGCACGGTTCGAATGACGTTGTCGCGCGTGAAGCCGAAGTGCTCGAACAGCTGCTTCGCGGGCGCCGAGGCGCCGAAGCTGTCCATGCCGATCACGGCCCCATCGCAGGAGACGTAGCGCCACCAGCCGGCGCTCGCGCCGGCCTCGATGGCCACGCGCGGCACGTCCGGCGGCAGCACGCTGTCGCGATACTGTTGCGGCTGCATGTCGAAGGCGCTCGTGCAGGGCATCGAGACCACCCGCGGTCTGCGGCCCCGCTCGGCCAGGCCCTTCGCCGCTTCCATGGCGAGCGCCACTTCCGAGCCCGTGGCGATCAGCACGCAGTCCGGCGTGCCCGCAGCATCCCACAGCACGTAGCCGCCGCGCGCGATGTCCGCGGTCTGCGTCGCATTGCGGGACATGGCCGGCAGCGCCTGGCGCGACAGCACCAGGCTCGTCGGGCCGTCGCGGCGCTCGATCGCATCCGCCCACGCCACGGCCGTCTCGACCGTATCGCACGGACGCCACAGCCGCAGGTTCGGGATCAGCCGCAGGCTCGCGACGTGCTCCACCGGCTGGTGCGTCGGGCCGTCCTCGCCGAGCCCGATCGAGTCGTGCGTGTAGACGAGGATCACGCGCTGCTTCATCAGCGCGGCCATGCGCACCGCGTTGCGCGCGTAGTCGGAGAACACCAGGAACGTGCCGCCGTACGGGACGAAGCCACCGTGCAGCGCCACGCCATTCATGATCGCCGTCATGCCGAACTCGCGTACGCCGTAGTGCAGGTAATTGCCCGCAACGTCCGCGCCGGTGATGGCCTTCGAACCCTTGTGGTTGGTGTTGTTCGAGCCGGTCAGGTCGGCCGAGCCGCCGAGCATCTCGGGGATCGCGGCGCCGAGCACGTGCAGCACCTGCTGCGACGACGAGCGCGTCGCCGTCGCGGCCGGCTTTTCCTGCGCGGCGCGGATGAAATCCTCGACGGCCTTGCGCCAGCCCGCGGGCAGCTCGCCCTCGAGGCGCCGCTGGAGCTCGGCGGCGAGTTGCGGATGCGCCGCGCGATAGGCGGACATGCGGTCCTGCCACGCCTGCCCGGCACGGGCGCCCGCCGCGCGCGCGTCCCAGGATGCCTTGATGTCCTGCGGCACGACGAAGGGCTCGTGCGGCCAGTCGATGTGCTTGCGCGTGGCCGCGACCTCGGCCTCACCGAGCGCCGCGCCGTGCGTCGCCTCGGTGCCCTGCTTGTTGGGTGAACCCCAGCCGATGACGGTCTTGCAGCAGATGAGCGACGGCCGCCCGCGCTCGGCCTTGGCCAGCTTGATCGCACGCTGCACGGCTTCCGGGTCGTGGCCATCGACGCCCGGCACCACGTGCCAGCCGTAGGCCTCGAAGCGCTTCGGCGTGTCGTCGGTGAACCAGCCCTCGACCTCGCCGTCGATCGAGATGCCGTTGTCGTCGTAGAAGCAGATCAGCTTGCCGAGCCCGAGCGTGCCGGCCAGCGAGCAGGCCTCGTGCGAGACGCCTTCCATCAGGCAGCCGTCGCCGAGGAACACATAGGTGTGGTGGTCGACGACCTCGTGGCCGGGACGGTTGAACGTCGCGGCGAGGATTTTCTCGGCCAGCGCCATGCCGACCGCGTTCGCGAGACCCTGGCCGAGCGGGCCAGTGGTCGTCTCGATGCCGAGGTGCGGCTCGACCTCCGGGTGGCCGGCCGTGTGGGCGCCGAACTGGCGGAAATTCTTCAGCTGCTCGATGTCGAGCGGATAGCCCGTCAGGTGCAGGAGCGAATAGAGCAGCATCGAGCCGTGGCCGTTCGACAGCACGAAGCGGTCGCGGTCCGGCCAGAGGGGATTGCCCGGGTTGTGCTTGAGGTGGTCGCACCAGAGCACCTGGGCGATGTCGGCCATGCCCATGGGCATGCCCGGGTGGCCCGACACGGCTTTCTGTACTGCATCCATGCTCAGGGCACGGATCGCGTTGGCGAGCTGCCGGCGTGTTGGCATCGATAACCCCTTCAGGAAGTCGACTATTTTCGCCTCCGGGGTGCCGTGTTTGCAAAGCCGCATTACCCGCGACCCGGCTGCGGGCGGCCGCCGGACGCACGGCGGCATGGGCACATGTCTCGAAGTGCTGGCGCAAGGATGGAAATGGGTGGGCGAAACGCGGATACTCCGCGACCCTGAGCCCCGCCCGGAAAGCCAACGATGTCAAATGCTTACCTCTTCACGTCCGAGTCCGTGTCGGAAGGTCACCCGGACAAGGTCGCCGACCAGATCTCAGATGCCGTGCTCGACGCGATGCTCGCGCAGGACAAGCGCGCGCGCGTGGCCTGCGAGACGATGGTCAAGACCGGCGTGGCCATCGTCGCGGGCGAAGTCACCACCGAGGCCTGGGTCGACCTCGAGGAGCTGGTCCGCGGCGTGATCACGGACATTGGCTACACCTCGTCGCACGTGGGCTTCGACGGCCGCACCTGCGGCGTGCTCAACATCATCGGCAAGCAGTCGCCCGACATCGCGATGGGCGTGGACCGCGCGGACCCCGAGGAGCAGGGCGCGGGCGACCAGGGCCTGATGTTCGGCTATGCGAGCAACGAGACCGACGCGCTGATGCCGGCGCCGATCTGCTACGCGCACCGCCTCGTGGAGCGACAGGCGGAGGTGCGCAAGAGCCACCTGCTGCCGTGGTTGCGGCCGGACGCCAAGTCGCAGGTCACCTGCCGCTACGAGGACGGCAAGGTCACCGGGCTCGACGCCGTGGTGCTCTCGACGCAGCACGACCCGGACGTGAAGCAGTCGGACCTGCGCGAAGCGGTGATGGAACTGGTCATCAAGCACGTGCTGCCGAAGGAATGGCTCACGTCGAAGACGCGCTTCCACATCAACCCGACCGGCAAGTTCGAGATCGGCGGCCCGGTCGGCGACTGCGGGCTCACCGGCCGCAAGATCATCGTCGACACCTACGGCGGCATGGCCCGTCACGGCGGTGGCGCGTTCTCGGGCAAGGACCCCTCCAAGGTCGACCGCTCGGCCGCCTATGCCGCGCGTCATGTCGCCAAGAACATCGTCGCCGCGGGCCTCGCAGAGCGCTGCGAGATCCAGGTCTCCTACGCGATCGGCGTCGCCCAGCCGACCTCGATCACCGTCGAGACCTTCGGCACCGGCAAGGTGAGTCACGACCGGCTCGAGTCGCTGGTCCGCGCGCACTTCGACCTGCGTCCCTACGGCATCGTGAAGATGCTCGACCTCGTCCACCCCATGTACCGCGCCACGGCCGCCTACGGTCACTTCGGCCGCGAACCCGTCCACATGACCTACAAGTGGAAGGAGTTCATCGGCGGCAGGAAGGTCGAGAAGAGCGAAGCCTTCACGGCGTTCAGCTGGGAAAAAACGGACAAGGCGGAAGCGTTGAGGAAAGAAGCAGGACTGTAGGAAGGCTGAGGGCTGTAGGCTGTAGGCTGTAGGCTGTAGGCTGTAGGCGGTGGGCGGTGGGCTGTAGGTTCGGAGGCGGAGCGCCGCTGACGCGGCTCCGACCCACAGCCCACAGCCCACAGCCCACAGCCCACGCCTCTTACCTACAGCCCACAGCCCACAGCCTTTCCTCCTTGCCGTCCGGGCCCGGCGGCGTCAGAATCCGCCTCCGCCTGAGGAGCGCTGCAACGGGCTTCCTGCCCGCCAGGCTCAGGTGTGTTGGCCATCCAACCGCGCTCGCTGACCTCCGTGGAGGCCGGGCGAGCGCATCCAGATGCGATTCCCCGCCCGAACCGTCACGGTCAACGAGAGGATCGCAGATGAACGCTGTCGCAACTCCCGCCCGGGACCAGGACTACGTGGTGGCCGACCTGTCGCTCGCCGACTGGGGCCGCAAGGAAATGGCCATCGCCGAGACCGAGATGCCCGGCCTGATGGCGATCCGCGGCGAATATGCCGCGGCGCAGCCGCTCGCCGGCGCCCGCGTCGCGGGCTCGCTGCACATGACCATCCAGACCGCGATGCTGATCGAGACGCTGAAGGCACTCGGCGCGGACGTGCGCTGGGCATCCTGCAACATCTACTCGACACAGGACCACGCCGCCGCCGCCATCGCCGCGAACGGCACGCCGGTCTTCGCCTACAAGGGCGAGTCGCTCGACGAGTACTGGGAGTTCACCCACCGCATCTTCGAGTGGCCGGGCGATGCGCGCGCGAACATGATCCTGGACGACGGCGGCGACGCCACGCTGCTGCTGATGCTGGGCGCGAAGGCGGAGCGCGATGCGTCGGTCATTGCCAGTCCGACCAACGAAGAGGAGACGGCGCTCTACAACGCGATCCGCAAGCGGCTGCAGTCGCAGCCGGGCTGGTATTCCGGGCGGCTCGCGGCGATCAACGGCGTCACCGAGGAGACGACCACCGGCGTGCACCGCCTGTACGACTTCGCGAAGAAGGGCGAGCTGCCCTTCCCCGCCATCAACGTCAACGACTCGGTGACCAAGTCGAAGTTCGACAACCTCTACGGCTGCCGCGAGTCGCTGGTGGACGCGATCAAGCGCGCCACCGACGTCATGATCGCCGGCAAGGTCGCGGTGGTCTGCGGCTACGGCGACGTGGGCAAGGGCTCGGCCGAGTCGCTGCGTGCGCTGTCGGCACAGGTGTGGGTGACCGAGATCGACCCGATCTGCGCGCTGCAGGCGGCGATGGAGGGCTACAAGGTCGTGACGCTGGACGAAGCCTGCGACAAGGCCGACATCTTCGTCACGGCCACGGGCAACGTGAACGTCATCACCCACGAGCACATGCGGCGCATGAAGCACCAGGCGATCGTGTGCAACATCGGGCACTTCGACAGCGAGATCGACATTGCCTCGCTCAAGCAGTACCGCTGGGAGAACATCAAGCCGCAGGTGGACCACGTGGTGTTCCCGGACGGCAAGCGGCTCATCATCCTGGCCCAGGGCCGGCTGGTGAACCTCGGTTGCGGCACGGGCCACCCCTCCTTCGTGATGTCGAACTCGTTCACGAACCAGGTGCTGGCGCAGATCGAGCTCTACCAGCACGGTGCGAAGTACGGCAAGCAGGTGTACGTGCTGCCGAAGCACCTCGACGAGAAGGTGGCGCGCCTGCACCTCGAGCGCATCGGCGCGCGGCTCACCGAGCTGCGGCCGGAGCAGGCGGACTACATCGGCGTGCCGGTGGCGGGGCCGTACAAGACGGAGCACTACCGGTACTAGGGGATAGGGGATAGGGGATAGTGGTCAGCGCTTGCGGGCGAGGGTGAGGCCGTCGCCGACGGGCACGAGGCTGAGGTCCACGCGCTCGTCGCGATGCAGGTGCTCGTTGAAGTGCCGCAGCGCGACGGTGTCCTCGTCAGCGTACTCCGGGTCGGCGACCTTGCCGTCCCACAGCGTGTTGTCCACGATGACGAGGCCTCCGGGGCGCAGCAGCCGGAGGGTGCGCTCGTAGTAGGCCACGTAGCTTTCCTTCTCCGCGTCGATGAAGGCCAGGTCGTAGCGGCCGGCCTGGCCTTCGTCGAGCAGCCCGTCCAGCGTCTCGAGCGCCGGCGCGAGCCGCAGGTCCAGCTTGTGCTCGACGCCGGCCGCCTTCCAGTAGCGGCGGGCGACCGCGGTCCACTCCTCGCTCACGTCGCAGGCGAGGATGCGCCCGTCGTCCGGCAGCGCCAGGGCCGTGGCGAGGGACGAGTACCCCGTGAAGACGCCGATCTCGAGGCAGAGCCGCGCGCCCAGCAGGCGGACCAGCAGCGCCATGAACTGCCCCTGCTCCGGCGCGATCTGCATGCTCCTGCCCGGCAGTACCGCCGTCTCCTCGCGCAGCCTGAGCAGCAGGTCGGGTTCGCGGGACGAGACCGCGAGCAGGTATTCGTAGAGCGAATCCGTGAGCGTGATCGAACGATTCGTCATGGCGCTGTCCTGACGTGCCCCCAGGGTTTAACGTTTAATACGGCAAACGAGGCTCCCCTGTCATGCGCCTGCTGCAGTTCACCGACACCCACCTGCTGGATGACCCGCTCGGCATGGTCAGGGGCATCACCACGCTGGCGAGCCTGCAGGCCTGCCTGGCGCATGCCCGCCGCCGCCACTTCCCGGCCGACGTGATCGCCGTCACCGGCGACCTCGTTCAGGACGAGCCCGCGGCTTACGGCGCGCTGGAACTCGCGCTCGACGACCTCGGCGCACCCGTCCTGCTCATCCCGGGCAACCACGACGTGCCGGACGAACTGCGCCGGCGCCTCGGTCACCCGCCGTTCCAGGTCGCAGGCTCGTTCGTTTCCGGCCGCTGGGCGGTCGTGCTGCTCGAGACGTGGTTCGCCGAGTCGGACGACGGCGAGGGGCAACTCGGGCCCGACGCGCTGCGGGACCTGGATGAGCGGCTCGCTGGGTTCGCCGACCGGCACGTGCTCGTCTGCCTGCACCACCCGCCCGTATCGATGGAGGCCGCGGGCATGGACCGCCTCGGCCTGCTCGACGGCCCGGAGTGCCTCGCCATCCTCGAGCGGCACGCCTGTGTCCGTGGCGTGGCCTGGGGCCATGCCCACCAGTCGCTCGACCTGTATCGCGGCGGCGTGCGCTACATGTGCACGCCGTCGACCTGCATGCAGTTCAAGCCGCGCGTGGCCGGCTTCATCGTCGACGGGCGCCCACCCGGGTATCGCGTGATCGACCTGCACGACGACGGTCGCATCGCCACGGAAGTCGTCTGGCTCGAGGCTTACACGCAGTGAAGATCGCACTCCACGCCACCTGCCTGTTGCTCGCGATGCTCGCCGCCCTCGCACCCCAGGCGGGCGATGCGCGCGACCGCAACATCCTCTGGACCGTCAAGGGGACGCACAACACCGTCTACCTGCTGGGCTCGATCCACGTGCTGCGCCCCGGCGACGGCGGCCTGCCGCCGGCGGCCGAGGCCGCCTACGCCGACGCCGAGCAGCTCGTCATGGAAATCGACCTCGACGACCCGGCGTCCGCCGACCCCGTTGCACTGCTGGGGGTGATGCAGCGCACCGCCCTGTTGCCGGAGGGGACGTCGCTGCGCCAGGTGCTGGGCAGCGACTACGCGGCGATCGAGCGCCACGCCCGGCAGGCGGGTGTCGACCTCGCCGTCTTCGATCGCTTCGCCCCCTGGCTGGTCGCCGTCACGCTGATGCAGGTCGAACTCGCGAAGCGCGGCTTCGCACCCGAACTCGGCATCGAGCACTCGCTCGCGAGCCGCGCCGGCGAGGACGGCAAGGCCATTGCCGGGCTCGAGACGGCCGAGCAGCAGTTCGCGGCGATGGGCAGCCTGTCGCTCGCCGAGCAGAAGCGTTTCCTGCTGATGACGCTCGAGGAATCCGGGCAGATCGACTCGCAGCTCGACGAGCTGCTGGGCGCCTGGCGCAGGGGCGACGCTGCGGCGCTCGCCCGCGTGCTGTCCGCGGAATTCGAGGAATTCCCGGAGCTCTACCGGCCGCTCACCGAGGATCGCAACCGGGCCTGGCTCGGGCGGTTGGTGGACCTGCTCGACGACCGCGACGACTACCTCGTGGTGGTCGGCGCACTGCACCTCGTCGGCCGCCACAGCGTCGTCGACCTGCTCGAGCAGCGCGGCTACGAGGTCGTGCAGCAGTAGGTTGTTCAGCGCAGGCCAGCGCTGACGGCCGCGTAGGAAAGCCAGGCGGCCAGCAGGCAGCCGGCGAGTGACAGCGCGACATATCCGACGGCCGCCGGCGCCTGGCCGCGCTGCACCAGCAGCAGTGCCTCGAGCGAGAACGCGGAAAACGTCGTGAAGCCGCCGAGTACGCCGACGATCAGGAACACTCGCAGGTCCTGCCGTACGTGCAGCGGGCTCGCGGGTTCGAAGAGGGCCCCGAGCGCGCCCACCAGCAGGCATCCCGCGACGTTTACTGCAAGGGTGCCCCATGGAAACGCCGTGCCAGCACCACGTGCCACCAGCGTCGAGACATACAGGCGCGCCCCGCCGCCCAAGGCGCTGCCGAGCATGACCCAGAGGTAAGCGTAAAGCGGCAGGGTGGCTGGCATGACGGGGCATGGTACGGGCGCAGGGGCCCGCCTTGCTAGACTACGCAGACTCGTCAACGCGCCGGAGCCCCATTCGTGAGCCTGTACACCGAAGCCTGCAAGTACATTCCCGGCGGCGTGAACTCGCCGGTGCGCGCCTTCCGGGGCGTGGGTGGCGAGCCCATTTTCTTCGCCCGGGCGAAGGGCCCGCACGCCTGGTCCGCGGATGGCCGGAAGTTCATCGACTACGTGGGTTCCTGGGGCCCGATGATCCTGGGTCACGCCGACCCGGCGGTGATCCGCACGGTTCAAGAGACCGCGGAGAACGGCCTCTCGTTCGGCGCACCCACCGAGATCGAGACCGTGGTGGCGCGCAGGATCATCGAGCTGGTGCCCTCGATCGAGCTCGTGCGCATGGTGAGCTCGGGCACCGAGGCCACGATGAGCGCAATCCGCCTCGCCCGCGGCTACACGAAGCGCAACAAGATCATCAAGTTCGAGGGCTGCTACCACGGCCACTCGGACTCGCTGCTGGTGAAGGCGGGCTCGGGCATGCTCACGCTCGGCGTGCCGACCTCGCCGGGCGTCCCGGCAGAGCTCGCGGCCCACACCGTGACCCTCTCCTACAATGATGCAGCGCAGGTCCGCGCCGCCTTCGCGGAGATCGGCGCGGACGTGGCCTGCGTCATCGTCGAGCCGGTGGCCGGCAACATGAACTGCATCCCGCCCGTGCCCGGCTTCCTCGAGGCGCTGCGCGAGGAATGCACGCGGCACGGCGCCGTGCTGATCTTCGACGAGGTGATGACCGGCTTTCGCGTCGCGAAGGGCGGCGCGCAGGCGCTCTACGGCATCCGCCCCGACCTCACCACGCTCGGCAAGATCGTCGGCGGCGGCATGCCAGTGGGGGCCTTCGGCGGCCGGCGTGAGATCATGGAATGCATCGCCCCGCTCGGCCCGGTCTACCAGGCCGGCACGCTGTCAGGCAATCCGGTGGCCATGGCGGCCGGCCTCGCCACGCTCGCGGGACTCGAGGCGCCCGGCTTCCACGCGCGGTTGTCGGCGACGACCGACCGGCTGGTGAACGGAATCAAGGAGGCGGCCGTGCGCGCCGGCGTGCCGCTCGCGACGAATCACGTCTGCGGCATGTTCGGCCTGTTCTTCACGTCCGCCGCGCAGGTGACCACGTACGCCGAGGCGACCGCCTGCGACGTTGAGCGCTTCAAGCGCTTCTACCACGGCATGCTCGAGGAAGGCGTGTATCTCGCGCCGTCGGCGTTCGAGGCGGGCTTCGTGTCGGCCGCGCACACCGAGGCCGACGTTGATGCCACGGTGGCCGCTGCTGCACGGGTGTTCGCGCAACTCTGATTCGGCCCGACATGGGCGTGGACGTCAAGGCCTGGTCAGCCCTGCAGGCGCTCGGCGACCTTGATCAGCGCGGGCGGCATTTCGTGCCGGATCAGGAAGGCGAGCAACCGGCTGTCGTTCCCGATCAGCTTCGGCCCCTCGATCACGTCGTCGACGTCGAACTTGTCGAAGAAGTGCCTCTCCGACACCTTCAGCCGCTCGCCCTTCCGGAACTGCAGGTACTCGGGGGAGTTGTCCTCGGGATGGTGCCCGATCTCGACGTCCAGGCAGACGGCGAAGCGCCACTTCCCGAGCGCCTGGTGCGAGAGGTAGAAGTCGAGGTGCTCCTTGCCGATCTTGTAGAACGGGTCCCAGGCGAGGTCGCGCAGGCAGTCCATGCGGAACAGTGTCGAATTCGGCACGAAATCGAACTCGACGAAGCGCAGCCCGCGCCTCGTCGACTGCACCGGCTTTCTTCCGTCCGTCGCCTTGATGAGATAGCGCCCGCGGCGCCGGATGTCGCAGGCGGTACAGCGGCGTGCGCCGCGCTCGAACCAGACGCACGACACGCCGCCGAGATGCCCGTTCTCGTCCAGGACCTCCCGCAGTTCACCGATGTTCGCCGGAACAGTCTGGTCGTCGTCGAGCACCAGCAGGTACTCGCTGTCGCAGCGACGGACGATCTCGTTGCGGCCGGCCGAAAGCCCGGTGTCGAACTCCAGCCGCAGGAGATCGAGCGGCAGCCGGGCCGAGAAGGCTGCGTACATCGCCTCGCGCTCGGCGTCGATCGGGCCGTCATCGGCCACGATGACCCTGCGCCAGGAGTGCGCCGCCAGCGCTTCCAGGCACAGCGCCAGTTGCGGCGTGCGCAGGAAGGTCTTGATGCCCACGGTGAGTACGGACGTGTCGGCCATGGAGTACTCCGTTTCTGAGATCATATGGCAGCGGTCCGACCATGCCAACGAGTCAGCCCCGTCCCCGGCGAGCGCGCACACGATGATCCTGAATCACGCCTTTCAATTCATCTTCCTGAAGACGAAGAAGACCGCAGGCACGAGTGTCGAGATCGCGCTCTCGCGGTACTGCAGCCCCGGGGACATCGTCACCCGCCTGGGCGCGAGGGACGAGCCGAAGCGCACTGCACTCGGCTACCAGGGCCCGACCAACTATCTGGTCCCGCGCGCGCAGTGGACGCACGGCGACCGGCTCCGCCACCTGTGCTACACGCCGCATCGCTGGCGGCGCACCCTGCTCGGCAAGGAGATCAACATGCGCAAGGAGGTCAGCTACTACAACCACATGCCCGCGCTCGAGCTGCGCGGCCGCCTGCCCGCGGACACCTGGAACGGTTACTTCACGTTCTGCGTCGAACGCAATCCCTGGGACCGGGCCGTGTCGGCCTATTTCTGGGAAAACCGCAACGCGAAGCACCTGCCGGACTTCATGGCATTCCTGCGGCGGTTGCAGCGCACGGACTTGCTGTCGAACTACTCGACCTACGCAATCGACGGCCGGATCGCCGTCGACCGGGTGCTGCGCTACGAGGCCCTGCAGGCCGGCCTCGAGCAGGTCGGTCGCGATCTCGGCCTGCCCGGGCCCCTCGACGTGCCGCGGACCAAGCAGGAATTCCGCACGGATCGCCGGCCTTACGCCGAGTTCTACACGGCCGAGTCCCGCGACTTCGTGGCCGCGGCCTGCGCCGCGGAGATCGAGGCCTTCGGCTATCGCTTCGAGTCCGGGCTGGCCGGCGGCAACTGAGGGCCGCGGAACCCGTTAGTCGACTCCTCATCGCGGACGCCGGGCTCCAGCAGCAGCTCGCGTTTCACGCCTTGCCACCCGCTGCCGCCGGCCTCGGACCGACGACCTGAAGCGAGGCCGCGCAGTGCCGAGACGGCCTCGGTCACTCCGTTTGCGATGCCAAGTCGTGCGACCCGCTGCGTCATCAGTTCCTGGCGCCCGGGGTCGCCGAGCAGCTTCGTGGCCGCGGCTGCGATGGCACCCGCGTCCCGCGCGGCCCGAACCGCGATCTGCATCCTCGCCGCCCGGCGGATCCGCCGGTCCTGGTCGCCCGCGAGCGGCACGGCGACCGGCGGCCGGCCGTGCGCGAGCGAATGAATCATCGTGGTTCCGCCGTTGCACACGACGAGCGCCGCCTCGGCCAGCAGGTGCTGCACCTCGTCGGGACCGATGCGCGGCAACAACCTGAGGTCCGATGCTCCGCTCGCGGGGACGCTGCGGCGGCCGGTCAGCACGACTGTCCGGAATCCCGTCGCGGCGACGAAATCGCGCGCAGCCTCGATGAAGATCTCCACCGGATCCACCCTTTGCTGGTGCGTAACCTCGCCGCGGCCCCCGGGAACGAAGACCACGTAGCCGGCGGTGCCAAATCCATGTCGATCCAGCCACTCCCGGCGCACGACCGGGTCCGACGGCGTGAACATCGTGTCCAGGCAGCGCAAGGTATAGCCGGGAAACAGCCGCAGCTTCAGGCGGACGAGCAGCGGAAGCCCGCCGGTGATGAAGGTCGGGTACACGATCCAGTGCTCATCGATCAGTCGCATCCACTTCAGCCGGAAGGCCTTCCAGCGCAACTGGGGGGCGCGACTGGAGTACACGAGGCGCGCGCCCGCGTCCCTCGCGGCCCGCAGCTGGCTCGTTCGCCCGGAGTTGTCGAATACCACCACGTGCGGCCGGAACGAGTCGATGGCGGCCAGCACCTGCGGCGTGCTGTTGGTCGGCGAAGCGTCGCAGTCGATGATCGGGAAGTCCACGGACTCGCGGAACACGGCGGTGCGGCTGACGAGGAACCGGATGTCGGCGTCCGGCTCGGCGCGAGCAAGCTCGCGGGCGATGATCAGGCAGCGCATGAGTTCACCGGACCCGCCCGGCCCCGACACCGGCGCGAACAGGAAGCGTGGCACGGCGGCGTGCTCGCCGGTTGCCGTGGCGGGACCGGCACTCGGGTACTTCGCCGCGAGGACCTGCCGGTATGCCTGGACCATGCGTTCGGCTATCAGCTGCAACCCGAACTCGGCAAGGTCCACCGTGATGCGGCGGCGCCCGGCGGATGCGGCGCGCCGCAGCGCCTCCGCGAGCGCACGCGCATCGTTGCGCGGCACGATTTCGATGGGATAGCGACGGGCGAGGTCGCGAGGGCCTTCGGCGTCGGTCGCGATCACGGGGACGCCGGCATCGAGCGCCTCCGCGAGCACGCGGCCGAAGGGCTCGTAGCTCGACGGGCAGACGAAGACGTCGAAGGCCTGGTACAGGTCCTTCACGTCGCGACGGAACCCGAGCAGCGTGACCCGCTCCCCCGCCATTCGCTCGAGCCGCCGGCGCTCGCTGCCCTCGCCGGCGATCACGAGCCGCGCGCGTGGCAGCGCCGCCTGCTCGAATGCGCGGATCAGCAGGTCGAACTTCTTGCGAGGTGCGAGGCGCCCGACGCCGCCCACGAGGATGTCATGCTCGCCTGCACCGAGGCTGGCCCGGAGCTCGCGCACTCGCTGCGGCTCGAGCTTCGGCTGGGGAACGAGCGAGTTCGGCACCAGGAGCACCCGGCCGCGGTAGTCGCCGGGAACGGTCGCGAGCTGCCACTCGGAAATGCAGAAGAGCCCATCGGTCTGCAGGTAATGCGGGCTGTTGATGGACAGGTGCAGCGTGCAGAAATGCGCCGCACGCGGCGCGATGCGCGACACGTAGCGCGTGCCGCGCCGCAGGTGAGTGTGGACGACGTTGGGCCGCCAACGGCGGATCGTCTCCTCGAGGCGCCGCCGCGTACGCCAGCGTGCGGGGATCTCGAACACCTCGACTCCCGGCTCGATGACGTCCCGGATGCCCGCGCCGCCAGGCCCGCGATGGTCGCTGCGGATGACCAGCGCGACGTCGTGGTCCTTCGACAGTGCATTGCACGCCTCGGCGGCTGCCCGCTCGGAGCCCGCAAAGCCACGCGAGAGGATCACGTGCATGATCCTCAGTCGCGCGGCGTCGGCAGGCGTGTGCATCCGGCGATTCTATCGCGCCGGGCGTCGGCGTCGCTCAGCGCATGCGCGCGGCACTCTCCTGCTCGGCCTCGAGCCGGCCGTGTTTCACCAGCCGCGCCTCGATGCCTGCGCGCGTGCGCTCGTGGGCAGTCGTGAGCGCGTCCACGCTGGCGCCGCCGTCGAATCCCGCGAGCAGGCGTTCGTCCTCTTCCTGCGTCCACGGCTTGCCGGCATTGCGCGGCAGCCCGGAATTGCGGCGCGCGAGACGCGCCCGCGCCTCGAGCGACTCGGCGGCCAGGAACAAGGCCCGCACCACGTCCGGCGATTGCAGCCTGCCGCCGTCGTCCGGCGCCTCGCCGGCGGCCAGTGATTTCAGGATCCCTGCAGCCCTCGTGTCGTCCATGACTGATGCTCCCATGGCTGCGACCGGCCCATCCGGTCGCCGTGGGCCATTCGAGTACGAACCGGTGCGCGCCGCCAGCGCAGAATCGCAGCAGTTCGTGCAGATTCGCGTGGCGGCGGACGCGGCTAGGACTGGCTGATCTCGAACAGCGGCCGCAGGTAGCGCAGGCGCTCGACCGGGTCGTCGAGTTCGAGCGTGTGCTGCTTGTGGGCAACGGGCAGCGGCAGGATCTCGGCGAGGCGCGAGGACACCCAGGCCGCATCCCCGGGCTGCCGCTCCAGGCCGAGGTACGGCGCGCCCGCCTGGTCGAGCGCGGCTACGACCGCCGGCCCGAGCTCGGCGAATTCCGCGGGCAGCGCGACCAACGCCTCCTCCGGCAGCCACTCGATGTCGGCGAGGTTGAGGCCGTCGCGCGCGCGCCGCCGCTCGAGGATGCGGAATCGTCGCGTGCCGATGGCGCTGATGCCGAGCAGCCCGTCCGGCTGCTGCGAGAAGTCGTCGATGCGCGCATAGGTGCCGACGTCGAAGGTCGTCGCCGGCCCGCCGGCCTCGGGACCTTCCCGGATCAGCACGACGCCGAATCCCGTGTCCTCGCGCATGCACCTGCGGATCATGTCGATGTAGCGAGCTTCGAAGATGCGCAGCCCCAGGGGACCGCCCGGGAACAGGACGGTGTTGAGCGGGAACAGTGGAATCTCGATGGCAGCTGCCACTGCGACTAGCCTCGCACCTGCCCGCCTTCCAGCGCGGCGGCACGACGCTCGAGCGCCGCCAGCAGCTTCTCGTGCAGACCACCGAAAGAGCCGTTGCTCATCAGCACGAGGTGGTCGCCCGGGCGCGCGTCGGCCGCAAGCGCTGCGGTCAGCAGGGCGAGGTCGTCGTGCACGACGGCCAGGGAGCCGAGCGGCTGCATCGATTCGCGCACGTCCCAGCGCACCTCGGGCGACTGGTAGACGAATACGCGGTCCGCACCGCGCAACGATTCCGCCAGCGCCGCCTTGTGCGTGCCGAGCTTCATCGTGTTGGAGCGCGGTTCGAGCACCGCGATGACCCGGCCCGTGCCCGCCTTGCGGCGCACGCCCTCGAGCGTGGTCGTGATCGCCGTCGGGTGATGCGCGAAGTCGTCGTACACGACGACTCCGTCCACGCTGCCGCGCACCTCGAGCCGCCGTCGCACGCCGCCGAAACGTCGCAGCGCCTCGATGGCGGCCTCCTCGGGCACGCCTGCGTGGCGTGCGGCCACGAACGCCGCGAGGGCGTTCTCCGCGTTGTGCCTCCCGAGCGTGCTCCACTCGACCTCGCCGATGCGGCGCTCGCCGTGGCGGATCTCGAAGCGTGCATACCCGGAGGCCGGGTCCGCGACCACGCGCCAGTCCGTGGGCGCGGTTGCATCGGCCGTGAAGCGCTCCACCGGCGTCCAGCAGCCCATCTCGAGCGCCTCGGCGAGGTTCGCGTCGGCCGCATTCACCACCAGCCGCCCGTTGCCGGGCACCGTGCGCAACAGCAGGTGGAACTGCCGCTGGATGGACGCGACGTCGGGATAGATGTCGGCGTGGTCGTGCTCCAGGTTGTTCAGGATCGCGGTACGCGGCCGGTAGTGGACGAACTTGGCACGCTTGTCGAAGAACGCCGTGTCGTACTCGTCCGCCTCGACGACGAAATGCGGGCCGGCGCCGAGCCGCGCGCTCACGTCGAAATCGAGCGGCACGCCGCCCACCAGGAACCCTGGCGCGAGCCCCGCGTGCTCGAGGATCCACGCCAGCATGCTGGTGGTCGTGGTCTTGCCGTGGGTGCCCGCGACGCCGAGCACCCAGCGCCCCTGCAGGACGTTGCGCGCGAGCCATTCGGGGCCGGACTCGTAGGGCCGCCCGCTGTCGAGCAGCGCCTCGACGAGCGCGTTGCCGCGGCTCATCACGTTGCCGACCACGAACACGTCGGGGTCGAGCGCGAGCTGGTCGGGCTCGTAGCCCTCGATGACGTCGACGCCGAGCGCCGCGAGCTGCGCGCTCATGGGCGGGTAGACGTTGCGGTCGGAGCCGGTGACGCGGTGGCCGGCCGCACGGGCGAGTGCCGCGATCCCGCCCATGAACGTGCCGCAGATGCCGAGGATGTGCAGGTGCATGCTCAGGTCCCCGCCCCGCGCACCACGCCGAGCAGAAAGTTGACGACCAGAAAGTAGGTGAGCGCCACCGCGATGCCGGTGAACAGATTGCTCTCGGTGGCGAGCTTGAAGATGCGTCCCGTGACCAGCGCGAAGACCACGACCAGCAGCAGGCCGAGGACCTGCGCGAGCGACGATGTCGGGGCCTGGCCCGATCCCGTGACGACGAGCTGCAGCGGCAGGTAGACGGCCAGCCCGAGCAGCGCGCCCGTACCGAGCACCGCCGATACGGTCTGGACGTAGCGCTCGGCGTGACCGAAGAGCCGGAGCACCAGCCACACCCAGGCCATGAGCAGCAGCGGGTCGCCGACGAGGAAGAAAGCCCAAGTGGCGACGGGCTCGTCCAGCATCAGCAGCTGGACGACCGTCACCGCCACGTAGGCCGCGAGCGTGATCGGGACCAGCAGGCTCGATGCCGGAAGGTCCTGCGGCCCGCGACGCCAGAGTACGATGTCGATGAAGATCCTGAGAAACTGCTGCACTTTCGCCACGCGGCGCCCTTCGGTGTCGCGATTCTACACGCAGGTACACTGACGCATGCGCGACGCCACGCTGGTGACGACCCCCGAGCAACTGGAGGCGGCGGTGTTCCGCATGCAGGGCGCGCGGCGCCTCGCCATCGACACGGAGTTCATGCGCGAGCGCACGTACTACGCGCAACTCTGCCTGGTGCAGGTCGCCACCGACGCCGACTGCTTCCTGGTCGATCCGCTCGCGGGCCTCGACCTCGCCCCGCTGCATGCGCTACTTGCCGACCGGACCAGGGTCAAGATCCTGCATGCGGCACGGCAGGACCTCGAGGTCCTGTCCATCGCGGGCGGCCGCGTCCCGGCCCCGGTGTTCGACACCCAGGTGGCCGCGGCCCTGCTCGGCTTCCCGCCGCAGGCCGGTTATGCGGAACTCGTGGCGCGGCAGCTCGGCCACTCCATCGACAAGGGACAGACGCGCACCGACTGGTCGCGACGCCCGCTCACGCCCGAGCAGCTCGCCTATGCCGCCGACGACGTGCACCACCTGTTGCAGCTGCACACCGAGTTGTCCGCGGCCCTGGAGGCGCGCGCACGCGATGCGTGGCTGTGGGAGGAGTCCACCGCCCTCGAGGATCCCGCGCTCTACCGCACGGATCCGGCCGCCGCGTGGCGCCGGCTCAAGGGCCTGGCGCGGCTGCAACCGCAGGAACAGGCGACGGCATGCGCACTCGCCGAATGGCGCGAGCAACGCGCCATCACCTCGGACAAGCCGCGCGGCTGGATCCTCTCGGACGAGACCCTGTATGCGCTCGCGACCGCGGCGCCGCACACCATGGAGGAGCTCGAGCAGGTGCGGGCCCTGCCACCGGCCGTGGCACGCAAGCGCGGCGATGAACTGCTGGCGCTCATTGCGGCGGCCCGGGCATCGGCCGCCGGCACGCCGGCCGAACCCGCCACGGGACGCCCGACGCCCGGGGAGACGGCCCTGGTGGCGAAGTTGCAGCAGCACGTCCGGGATGCCGCAGCGGAACTGGGCCTGGCCCCGGAGGTGCTCGCGACCCGGCGCGAAGTGGAGGCGCTCGTCTTCAGCGACCGCGGCGAATCGGCGCTGCTGCGCGGCTGGCGCCGCGCGGTGATCGGCGAGCAGCTGGCGGCGATGGCCGCGGCGGCTCAGCCGCCCGCGGCGCGCACGAAATCGGCGTAGACCCGCTCGACCGCCTGGTCGGCCTTGACGACCGCGAGCAGGCCGCGGCCACGGTAATGCTCGATGAGCGGGCTGGTCTGGCGCTCGTAGACCTTGAGGCGGTTCTCGATCACGTCCTCGCGATCGTCGGCGCGCTGCACCAGCAGCGGCGCCTCCCCACCGGGGTGATTGTCGCAACGATCCCCGAGTGGCGAGGGCGAAAAATGGACGTTGAAGACCTTGCTGCACTTCGGGCAGCTGCGCCGGCCGGTCAGGCGCTTCACGAGCACGCCGGGATCGACGTCCATCAGCACGACCGCGTCGATCGGCTGGCCGATCTCGGCGAGCAGGGCGTCGAGCGCGCCGGCCTGGGCGACGTTGCGGGGATAACCGTCCAGGATGAAGCCCTTCGCGGCATCCGGCCGGCCGAGGCGCTCGCGGATCAGGCCGAGCACGATCTCGTCGGAGACCAGCTCGCCCGCGTCCATGGCCGCCTTGGCGCGCTTGCCGAGTTCCGTGCCGCGGGCGACCGCATCACGCAGCAGGTCGCCCGAGGAGACCTGCGGGATGCCTTTCTCGTCGCGCAGCAGCTGCGCCTGGGTGCCCTTGCCTGAACCGGGTGCTCCGAGCAGTACGAGTCTCATGTGCTGTGTCGTCCGCGACCTTGGCGAGTGGCGGGCACCCTACCGAAATCCGCCTGCCCCGCCAACCGTGGAAACAGCATTGCAAAACGGGGACGCTACCCTTTTTCGTTCCCGGAAAAGGGTAGCGTCCCCTTTTTGTGCTGTCTTGCGGCGGGCACGAATGCCGCCAGCGGCCCGGCATCGGGTATGCTTGGGCGTTTGCAGCAATGCGTAAGTGGCTGGAATCAAGGATGTTTTTCCCCTGGGAGCCCGCATGAGAAAGAAGAGCCCGGCGCGCAACGCCTTCTACGCGCAATCCGGCGGCGTCACCGCCGTCATCAATGCCTCGGCCTGCGGCGTCATCGAGACCGCCCGCAAGCACAAGGACCGCATCGGCAAGGTCTATGCCGGCCGCCACGGCGTCATCGGCGCGCTCACCGAGGACCTGATCGACACCAGCCTCGAATCGGCGGCGGACATCCGGGCGCTGCGCCACACGCCCTCGGGAGCCTTCGGCTCGGCCCGCTACAAGCTCAAGAAACACGAGGACAACCCCGCCCAGTACGAGCGCCTGATCGAGGTCTTCAAGGCGCACGACATCGGCTACTTCTTCTACAACGGCGGCGGCGACTCCGCCGACACCTGCCTCAAGGTGTCGCAGCTGTCCGGGAAGATGGGCTACCCCGTGCAGGCCATCCACGTGCCGAAGACCGTGGACAACGACCTGCCCATCACCGACTGCTGCCCAGGCTTCGGCTCGGTCGCCAAGTACGTGGCCGTATCGATCCGCGAGGCGGGATTCGACGTCGCTTCGATGGCCCGCACCTCGACCAAGGTGTTCGTGCTCGAGGTGATGGGCCGCCACGCGGGCTGGATCGCGGCCGCCGGCGGACTCGCGGCGGAGAAGGCCGGGGACGCGCCGCATATCATCCTGTTCCCGGAGATGGTTTTCCACGAGGAACAGTTCCTCGCCCGCACCAAGGAGTGCGTGGAGAAATACGGCTACTGCGCGATCGTCGTCTCGGAAGGCGTGCGCAATGCCGATGGCAAGTTCCTCGCGGATGCCGGCACGCGCGACGCCTTCGGCCACGCGCAACTCGGTGGGGTGGGCCCGGTCGTGGCCCAGCTCGTGAAGGACAAGCTCGGCTACAAGTACCACTGGGCGGTGGCCGATTACCTGCAGCGCGCCGCGCGCCACATCGCCTCCAGGGTCGACGTGGAGCAGGCCTATGCGGTCGGCAAGGCGGCGGTGGAGCTGGCGCTGAAGGGCCACAACTCGGTCATGCCGACGATCGTGCGGACCTCGCAGACGCCCTATCGCTGGAAGATCGGCGTGGCGAAGCTCGAGGACGTCGCGAACGTGGAGAAGATGCTGCCGCGGGACTACATCACCGCGGACGGCTTCCACATCACGGCCAAGGCCCGCCGCTACCTCGCCCCCCTCATCAGGGGCGAGGACTACCCGCCCTACAAGGACGGCCTGCCCCAGTACGTGGTGCTGAAGAACAAGCCGGTGCGCAAGAGGCTGAAAAAGGGCTTTGTGGTATAGTCCCGCGCCTTTTTTGGCGGCCGGACAGGGGCCAGCAGAGCTCCGTCCGGCCGTGAAGAGATCCAGGTAAGAATCCTCGTTGGGAGTGCATTTATGACCACTAACCTCGCGCTGTGGCTGGCGATCGGCGCCGGCGTGCTCGCCATCCTCTACGGCATCCTGTCCGCCCGCTGGATCGTGGCCCAGCCCGCCGGCAACGCGCGGATGCAGGAGATCGCCGCGGCCATCCAGGCGGGCGCCAAGGCCTATCTGAACCGCCAGTACACGACCATCGCCATGGTCGGCGTGGTGCTGTTCTTCGTCCTCGGCTTCGCGCTCGACTGGGCGACGGCCGGCGGCTTCGCGGTCGGCGCCGTCCTCTCCGGTCTCGCCGGCTACATCGGCATGAACGTGTCGGTGCGCGCGAACGTGCGGACGGCGCACGCGGCAAGCATCGGCCTCGACCCGGCGCTGCAGGTCGCGTTCCGCGGCGGCGCCATCACGGGCATGCTGGTCGTGGGCCTCGGCCTGCTCGGCGTGGCGGCCTACTACGGGTTGATGCTGAGGATGCTCGGCGACGCCGACCACGCGCTGCACTCGCTGGTGGGCCTCGCCTTCGGCGGCTCGCTGATCTCGATCTTCGCGCGACTCGGCGGCGGCATCTTCACCAAGGGCGCCGACGTGGGCGCCGACCTCGTGGGCAAGGTGGAAGCCGGCATCCCCGAAGACGACCCGCGCAATCCTGCTGTGATCGCCGACAACGTCGGCGACAACGTCGGCGACTGCGCCGGCATGGCCGCGGACCTCTTCGAGACCTACGCCGTGACGGTGGTCGCGACCATGCTGCTCGCCGGCCTCACGATGACCGACCTCGGCATCCAGGGCATCCTCTACCCGCTGGTGCTCGGCGCCGTATCGATCGTCGCCTCCATCGTCGGCACCTTCTTCGTGAAGGCGCGCGACGGCGGCAAGATCATGAACGCGCTCTACCGCGGCATCATCGTCTCCGGCGTGATCGCGGCCATCGCGTTCTGGTTCGTCACGAACGCCATGATGGGCGCGGAGGCGACCGGCATGTTCCTCTGCTCGCTGATCGGCCTCGCGCTGACGGCGGCCATGATCTGGATCACGGAGTACTACACCGCGACCGAATATGCGCCCGTGCGTTACGTCGCCGCCGCCTCGCAGACCGGCCACGGCACGAACGTCATCGCGGGCCTCGCCGTCTCGATGAAGTCCACCGCGCTGCCGGTGCTCGCGATCTGCGCGGCCATCTGGGGTGCCTACTCGCTCGAGGGGCTGTACGGCATCGCGATCGCCGCGACCGCCATGCTCTCCATGACCGGCATGATCGTGGCGCTCGACGCCTACGGCCCGATCACCGACAACGGCGGCGGCATCGCCGAGATGGCCGGCCTGCCGAAGGAAGTTCGCAAGATCACCGACGCGCTCGACGCCGTCGGCAACACCACCAAGGCCGTCACCAAGGGCTATGCGATCGGCTCGGCCGGCCTCGCGGCACTGGTGCTGTTCGCGGACTACACCAGCAACCTGGAGATCGTCGGCAAGCTGCAGGAGTTCTCGCTGTCCGACCCGGCCGTGATCATCGGGCTGTTCATCGGCGGCCTCGTGCCCTACCTCTTCGGCGCGATGGCGATGGAGGCCGTCGGCCGTGCCGCGGGCTCGGTGGTGGTCGAGGTGCGCCGCCAGTTCAAGGAGATCCCGGGCATCATGGAGGGCACGGCCAAGCCGGACTACTCCAAGGCCGTGGACATGCTGACGCGAGCGGCGATCAAGGAGATGATCGTCCCGTCACTGCTGCCGATCCTGATCCCGGTGATCGTCGGCTTCGGAATGAACCTGCTCCTCGGCCCCGGCGCCGGCGTGCGCGCGCTCGGCGGCGTGTTGATCGGAACGATCGTCACGGGCCTGTTCGTCGCCATCTCGATGTGCACCGGCGGCGGCGCCTGGGACAACGCCAAGAAGTACATCGAGGAAGGCAACTTCGGCGGCAAGGGTTCCGAGACGCACAAGGCGGCCGTGACCGGCGACACCGTGGGCGACCCGTACAAGGACACCGCGGGCCCGGCCATCAACCCGCTGATCAAGATCATCAACATCGTGGCGCTGCTGCTGGTGCCGCTGCTGTAGGAGAGTGATCAATGATCAGTGACTGGTGACCAGTGGAGAGGTGCCACTGGTCACTGGCTGGTCACTGGCGATCGCGAAAGAGAGGCCCCGGGAAACCGGGGCCTCTTCTTTTCCACGACGCAGCAAGCTGGGGTCCAGGTGGACTACTCCATCGCGAATCGCAACACCGCGGCGGAGGTGCTCCCGCTCGCCGCCGAACGCGGCATGGCCGTACTGGTCAACATGCCGTTTGGTGGACGCCGGGATGGCAACCTGTTGCGCAAGCTCGGCGACCGCCCGCTGCCGCCGTGGGCCGGCGAGATCGGCGTGGCCACGTGGGCCGAGTTGCTGCTCAAGTACGTGGTGTCGCACCCGGCCGTTACTTGTGTGATACCAGGCACGACCAGCGTCTCGAACCTCGAGACCAACCTGCGCGCTGCGCGCGGAACGCTGCCGGATGCAGCCATGCGCACCCGCATGGAAGCGTACTGGGATTCACTCGATCCCTGAACGGCTGGGATCGGTCACTCCGCGTGCGCGTGCGCCTTTTCCATGAACGCGTCGTCGACGCCCTGCTTGTGGCAATTCGCACAGAAGGCCTTGTCCGGCATGACTAACCCGGCGGCCTTGGCCTTCGCCGGATCCTTCATGACGGACTTGGATTCGTACTCGCTGCCGGGGCCGTGACAGTGCTCGCAGTCGAGTGGCGGCTTGCGCTTGGCATGCGCGCCGCCGGCCCAGGATTCGAACTGCACGTCGTGGCAGTCGCCGCAGGCTTCGGCGCCGATGCGCTCGAGGCCTGGCTTCGTCGCGGCCACCGCGACGGTGCCGCCCGGATCGGCGATCGCGGATGCCGCAGCAGGCGCGGAGGGTGGCGGTGAGGTCGTAGCTACCGGTGCCGGCGCAGGCGCACTGGGCGCAACCGTCGGTGCCGCGGCAGGCGCTACCTTGGCGGGCATCGGTGCCGCGGCCGGCTGAACCTTGGCGGTCGTCGCCGCTGGCGAAACCGTCGGCGGGGCGGCAGCTGGCGCCGCTAACGCCTGCGGCGCCGAAACCGGCGCCTCCGACGGCGCATCGACTGCTGCCGGCACATCCGCTGCGACTGGCGCGTCCGCAACCTGCGCTTCCTCGACCGCAGCCGGGGTGGTTGCCTGGGTCTGCGCCGGCTCGGGTGCCGGGCTGCTTGGTTCGGCCGAGGGCTTGTCGGTCGGACTGGATGGCGATCCACAGCCGACTGCGAGCAGAGCGATGCAGAGCAAGGTCCCGCTCAATGTGCTTCTGGTGATCATGCGGGACTCTCCTTGCTGGACACGGGCTTGCTGGGTCCATGCTACGCCTTCCCCGACGCGTCGGCGACCGGCTGCACGGGCGACTCCAATCGGAGTCGGCCGTGCGCACCCTGTCGCTTCACGCATTTTTCACGGCGCCCGGCACGCGCGATTCACGTCCCGCCCCTAGCCTCCCTGCATCGTCCACCTGCACGGAGTAGAGAACCATGCCCACCCCGATCGACCTCCTGCTGAGCCCCACCTCGCTCATCGTCTTCGGCTTGTACGCGACGCTGATCGCCCTGGAAGCCATTGCACCGGGACGCGCATTGCCGGACGTGAAGGCCTGGCCCCTGCGCGGTCTCGCCGCCTTCGCGGTCTTCTTCCTGGTGTCCTCGTACCTGCCGCTCATCTGGGACAAGTTCCTCGCCCGCTTCCAGCTGTTCGATCTATCGTCACTGGGCACCATCGGTGGCGCGGTGGCCGGCCTGCTCGTCTACGAGTTCTGCGGTTACTGGTACCACCGCGCGATGCACTCGAACGACAGGCTGTTCCGCAGCCTGCACCAGATGCACCACAGCTCCGAGCGGCTGGACACGTTCAGCGCGTTCTACTTCAGCCCGCTCGACATGGTTGGCTGGACGTTCGTGACGAGCGCGAGCCTGGTGCTCGTCGTGGGCCTGACGGCCGAGGCGGCCACTGTCGTCGTTCTGACCGTCAATTTTCTCGCGATCTTCCAGCACACGAACATCCGCACGCCGCGCTGGCTCGGGTATTTCATCCAGCGACCGGAGAGTCACAGCATTCATCATGGCCGCGGCATCCACCGCTACAACTACGCGGACCTGCCGGTGTTCGACCTGCTGTTCGGGACGTTCCGCAACGCGCCGTCATACGCGCCGGCAACGGGGTTCTACGACGGTGCCTCTGGTCGGGTCGCGGACATGCTGCTGCTGCGCGACGTTTCGAGCCCGGAGCGGCCGCGCCAGGTAGCCAGCGGCGGCGGCGGTGCTATCCTGTCCGCCCGACCGCGGGACGGAGGACGATCGAGCCAACGCGAGATCGACACGCGTGTCCGACCCGAGCCCCAACGACTCTGACGGCATCTGGCACCAATTGCGCCGCCGCAAGGTAGTGCAATGGGGGATCGCATACGTCGCCGCCGCGTGGGGCACCCTTCAGGGCCTGGAGTACGTCGGCGAGGCCTTCGGCTGGCCCGGCGTGATCCGGCAGATCGCGATTTTCGTCGTCATGGTGGGGTTGCCGTTCGTGATCATGGTCGCGTGGTATCACGGTGACCGCGGCAAGCAGCGAGTCACCGGGACCGAAGTCACGATGCTCGTGCTACTCGCAGCAGCCGGCGTGCTGTTCATCGTTGCGGGCGCCAGCGCATGGCTTTTGTCCAGGTCCGGCTTAGCCGGGCAGAATCCAATCGCGGACGCCCGATTCTCCACGCTGACCGATTTCGAGGGCATCGAGCAGGCGGCGGCAATCTCGCGCGACGGGAAGTTCGCGGCATTTCTCTCGAACCGCGACGGTCCGCTGGATGCGTGGGTGACACAGCTCGGTTCGGGCGAATTCCACAATCTCACGCGTGGCGAACTGCGGGAGTTGTTCAACGACGAAGTTCGCAACCTGGATTTCACACCCGATGGAACACAGGTGACGCTGTGGGCCCGCACGTCCGGACCCGAGGACGACCAGCGCCGGATTGGCGTCTGGTCCGTGCCCACGATGGGCGGAACACCACGCCCGATCATGCCCGGCGTAGTGGAGCTCGCGTGGTCCAGTGACGCGACTCGGCTCGCCTATCACACGGCTGAGCCGGGAGACCCCATCTATGTCTCCGCAGCCGGCGAGACCGAAGGACGACAGGTATATGCCGCGCCGGCGGGCACGCACTGTCACTATCCGACGTGGTCGCCCGACAGCGAGTACATCTACTTCGTGCAAGGGAAGCCGCCCGATGTCATGGACATCTGGCGAGTGCGTCCCGACGGGACCGATGCCGAGCGCATGACCTTCCACGCCACGCGGGTGGCTCATCCGGTCTTCATCGACCGGCGCACCCTGCTCTATCTCGCAACGAGCCTCGACGGGTCGGGTCCCTGGCTGCACGCAATCGATACAAGAGACCGGGAGTCCCGACGAGTGAACATCGGCACCGATCGCTATGAATCGCTGGCGGCGAGCGCCGATGGCCGACGACTGCTGGCGACGGTCGTGCGCCCGATGTCGACACTCTGGCGGCTGCCGGTCGCCGATGGAGTAACCGACGAGTCGGCGGCCACGCGTATCGCGTTGCCGACCACCGTGGCACGATCACCGCGGTACGGTCCGGATTACCTGCTGTACGTGTCCTCGAAGCGTGGCCAGGAAGGACTCTGGAAACTCGCCGGCGACGACGCAACGGAGCTTTGGAGCCAGCCGCAGACACGCATCGTCGGCGCGCCGGCGATATCGCCGGACGGGCGGCACGTGGCGTTCACGGCCGAACGCAACGGCCACTCGCGGTTGCATGTGATGGACGTCGACGGATCCCGCGCGCGCATGCTGGCCAGCGCACTCGAGGTACACGGGTCCCCGACCTGGGCCCATGACGGCCAGTCGGTTGCTGTATCCGCACTGGAGGACGGGGAACCCAGGATCTTCACGGTCCCGCTGGATGGTCATGCGCCCGTCAAGCTGGTGGATCATTACGCGACGGAACCGAACTGGTCGCCGACGGGTGAATATCTCGTCTACGCGGACCCACAGGTCGGGGTCAGTTTCGGGGTTCGGGCCGTAACGGCGGACGGCAGGCCTCGCGCGCTGCCGCAACTGACTTTGACCCGCGGCGACGAGCGCATGGCGATTCGACGCGACGGCGAGGCGATGGTCGTTCTGCGTGGCGAGATCGGGAATCGTATCCTGGTCGTGTTCGATCTCGAGTCCGGCGTCGAACGGAGACTGGCCAGCTTCGGTCGAGACGTCACGGTGAGCGACTTCGACGTATCGGGCGAAGGCAGCGAGATCGTCTTCGAGCGACGGACCGAGTCCGCGGACATACTGCTGATCGACAGGTGACTGGTGGCGATGCACCACCAGTCACTGGCCGGTTAATTGCCGGTCACTGGACGATCGACCCGAGCGCCGCCTGGATGCGGGCCATCTGCGCAGGCGTGGTCATCGAGCCCAGTAGCCGCGAGAAGTGCGGGTGCTCGACGCCCGAGACGATGTATTGCCAGCGATACGCGCCGAGCACACCGTCCTTGATGGCCTTCTGCTGCACGCCGGTGAACTCGCGATCGCACAGCTTGAGGAAGTAACCGGCGTCGACCGCCGCCTGCGCCTGCAGGATTCCGTCCACGGCACCCACCAGCTCGATCAGGTCGTCGACCGCCCGGTCGTGCTCGGCCGGCGACAGGCGCTCGTGCTCCCTCGTCCACTCGATCTCGTCCATGATCGCGTGCTGGCATTCCTCGAGCCAGTGGTACCTGAAGACGTCGCGGAACAGCTCGGAGACCTCGCCGTCATCCGCGATGCTCTGCTGGTAGTGCGCCTGCGTGAACAGCTCGATGTGGCAGGTGAGTGCCAGCACCGCCCACGTGGACTTGCCGAGCACGACACGGGCCACGTCGTTGGGATCGGCAATCTGGCTGTAGCCCTCCGGCATGCCCTCGTCGATCATCCGCTCGAGGCGGCGGAACAGTTCCTGGTGCTTGAGTTCCTCGTCGCTGAAGCGCACGAGGCCTTCCAGCACGATCTGGTCGCCGAGGCAGTGCTCGCGCGACAGCTCCAGCACCTTGGCGCCGATGTAGCGCTCGATCATGCCGAAGATGTTCGCGTAGGTGCGACCCTGCACCTGGCTCAGCGTGCGACGCTCGGCGGCGGCGAGGAAATCGAGCTGGTCGACCCGGGAGAGGCCCTCCGGCAGGAACTTCTGGCCGAAGTCGAACTGCCGGCCGCGGATCACGTCGGCGTCGATGTCCCAGCGCACGCGCTTCGATGCCTTGATGCATCGTGCATATCGAGCGGTCTGCGCTGCGGCGCTGGAGTGGTTGCCCATCGTTTCGACTGCTGCGTTCATGTGCGAATCCCCGTTGGCTCAAGGACGATGTGTCCGGTGGGGTCGCATACTGTCGGGACCGCCTCCGGCCCACATGAGGCAGCTGCCTCAATTTGCGGCGTCCCGGCACCGGGACGTTTGTCCCGGGCGGTGGCAGGACGTCAACCGATCAGTCCATGGTCGCGGGCGTAGACGATCGCCCGGGCGCGGGAATCGACGCCCAGCTTGTCGAAGATGCTGGTGAGGTGGTTGCGGACGGTCTTGTCGCTGATGAACAGCTTCGCTGCGATGTCGGCATTGCCCGCCCCCTGCGCCACCAACCGCAGGATTTCCGTTTCACGCGACGTGAGCGCACTGAGCGCCGCGGGGTCCGTCGCGGCACCACCGCGCGTCGTGGCCGGAGGGCCGAGGAATTCCGTCAATACGTCGCGGAAGCGCGCCCAGGACGGCTCGCTTTCGATGAGGATGTGGTTGCGGCTGTCGAGCGCGACGAACCGCGCATCGGGGATTCCGGCGGCAATCTCCCGCCCCAGGCCGAAGGGTATCCGTGCATCGCCCCGCGCGTGCATGACCAGCGTCGGCGCCCGTACCTCCGCCAGCCTGTCGCGCACGTCGATGTGGCCCACGAAAGCCATGATCCTCGCCGCGATCTCCGGCCGGGTGGTCGTGCGCATCAGGTCGCTGAACCAGCGGGTCTGCTCCTCGGTCGCGTCCGGGATGAACAGCGACGCGAACAGGCGGCGGAACGCCGGGTTCTCCTGTCCCCAACCCGTGCGGATCAGTTCCACCATCGCCTCTCCCTGCCGGCACGATTCCTCGCCGCGCAGCGCCCAACCGCGCGCGTAGGCGCCGTAGAGTGCGAGGTGCGAAACCTGCTCGGGATGACGGACGGCGTATTCGATCGCGATGGCTCCACCCTGCGAGATGCCGAGCAGGGGGAAGCGACTGACACCCGCGGCCGCGCGAGTCGTAGCGCACCAGCCTGCGGCTGCTGGAGAGAAACCCGAACCAGTGTCGCCAGACGGGGCTCTGCCAGTCGAACTCGAGGTGCGACAGCCAGTTGGCCGCTTTCACGAGCGGCGTTCCGTCGCCCGAGCAGGCGTAGGCGAGCTTGACCTCGCCGGAGGTGACGAAGCGGATCGTCTGGTCCACGGCCGCGCCTTCTCCCCGAGCCACCGTGACCTCAGAATATCACCGCGAGCGCCTCGTCGAGTTCCGGGTAACTGAACGAGAACCCCCCGGCGAGCAACCTGTGCGGGACCATCCGATCACTGACCAGCAGCAACTCGGACATCTCGCCGAACAGCAGCTTGAGCGCCGCCCCCGGCATGGGCAGCACGGTCGGGCGCCCGAGTGCCCGCCCGAGCGCCCGCGTGAACTCGGCATTCGTCACCGGATTCGGGGCGCTCACGTTGTATGCGCCGGAGGCCGGCGGATTGTCGAGCAGCCACTGGCAGATCGCGACGACGTTGTCACGGTGTATCCACGGGAAGTAGTGGCGCCCCGTTCCGAGGCGACCGCCAGCGCCGAGGCGGAAGGCCGGCAGCATCTTCGCGAGCGCGCCGCCGCCGCGGTCGAGCACCACGCCGATGCGCATCACGCACACGCGCACGCCGAGCGCGGCGGCCTTTCCGGCCTCGCGCTCCCACGCCGCACAGAGGTCATGGGTGAAACCCGGCGTCGGCTTCGATTCCTCCGTGATCGTGCGGTCGCCCTGCTCGCCGTAGTAACCCACCGCCGAGGCGGATACGAGCACCTGCGGACGCCGGGCCGACTTGCGCATCCACTCGACCAGCCCCGCCGTCGTGGTGGTCCGCGACTCGAGCAGCAGGCGCTTGCGGCTCTCCGTCCAACGCGCATCGCCGATGGGTGCGCCGGCGAGGTTGACCACGGCGTCGATTTTCTCCGCGGCGAGTTCATCCATCCGGCTCACGACGGCCGCAACGCCCGGGGGCGGCCGCGCGCTCGCCGTGCGGCTCAGGACCACGACCTCGTGGCCGGCAGCGCGGAGCCGCGGGCACAGGGCCTGGCCGACGAAGCCGGTTCCACCAGTGACGAGTATTCGCATGGCGCTCACTCCAATCGACGGCGGTCCCGAAGTGGATTCGCCGTATGGTACCGCCGCGTTGACGCGATCCGGTGGCGGGCGTAGCGTCGAGCGCCCTGCAGGGAGGGTCGATCATGCGAACCGCGACCGTCATCGTGGCTGCGACCGGATCCTGGTTAGTCTGCGCCGTGGCACACGGAGCACCGCCGAAGCTGCCGGCAACGGTCTCCGCCGACCTGGCGGCGATTGCGTCGGAATGCACCGGTGTCGGCGGCAAGGCGCACACCACTGACGCGGTGAAGCGTGCGGACCTCAATGGCGACGGCAAGGAGGATTACGTCCTGGATGTCGGCTCCATCATGTGCGACGGTGCCCCGAGCATCTACGGGGATCGCCAGAAGGGCGTCACGGTATACGTGGGTGACGGCACCGGCGGCGCCCGGAACGCCTTCAGCGCCTGGGTGTACGGCGCGAAGCTGGAGGGCACGGGTCCGGCAGCACGGCTCTGGCTGACGGTGTCGGGTGCGGAATGCGGCAGGCAGCCGGCGAACGATTTCGCCAGCGAGAGCTTCTGCGAACGCTACGTCCAGTGGAATGCGAAGGCGCAGAAGTTCGACTTCGCACCGGTGCCGACGGTGAGGATGATCCAGTAGCGTCGCACGGCGGCAAGCTTCGCCTGCGAGCTTGCGAGCTCGTCACGAAGATTTCATGTCCGAGCAATCTCCGGGCAACGAGCCCCGGGAATGATGTGCACGGGACGCAACCCACGTCCCCATCTTCCGCACAACCCCGTTTCCCAGGAGACTCGCACATGCAGAGATCAGTGCTCGCGGTGGCAGTGGCCGCGGCGTTCGCCGCGAACGCCCATGCCGAACCCACCGTCGTGAACGGCCCGATGGCATTCAATCCCATCCCCGCCTCCGCATACCAGCAGGGCGGCATCGACCTCGCGACCGCGCCCTGGGTCATCCCGTCCGACTACACGCAGACCATCGTCTCCGACGAGAGCGACCTCGACATCTACGTCGGCGTGGACTGGAACGACATGAATACGGTCAACGAGAGCAAGTCGCACGCCGGCCGCTTCCTGTATCGCACCCACGAGGTTCGTACCGGCAACGATGCCCGCAACGACGGCGGGCTCGGCGGGTCGGTGTCGGTCGTGGACCTGCAGACCGGCGAGGCAAAGGAAGTGGCGACCCGTTACGACTGGGAAGCACTGGACGGCATCGTGTGGACACCGTGGCACACGATTCTCTTCGCCGAGGAGACGATCACGTCGGCCCGCCCGGATCCGGATCATCCGGCCGCCGTGAGCGGCCTGGTGTACGAGCTGGCGCTCGACCCGGCCGACCCGACCAGGGCCGCAAGCGTGACCGTCCGCCCGCAACTGGGAGCGCTTTCGCACGAGGGCCTCGAGCTCGACGCCGCGGGCAACGTGTACGTCATCGACGAGGAACGCACGGGGGCGATCTACAAGTTCGTACCGGAGACCCGCGGTGACCTGTCGAGCGGGCAACTTTATGCGCTCAAGGTCGCGAGCCCGACCAAGACCGGCGTCGGCGAATGGGTCGAACTCGACATGGACCAGGTGCAGATCAGCGCCCGCGTCGCCGCCAAGGCCGTCGGCGCGACTTCGTACTGCCGGCCCGAGGACATCGAGCGCATCGCCTCGACGCTTTACGTCGCCCTCACCTGCGAAGACGTCGGCGACCCGACCAGCACCAGCGGCCCTGGCGCCGTGATGGCCATCAGCCTCGGGGGCACGCCGTCGGTCAGCTACGTCGTTGCTGCCGGCAGGAATGCCCCGGTCGAGAACCGCGGTGCGGGCGTCACCGGCTTCCGCGGCGTCGACAACCTCGCCGACGGTCCCGACGGCAGGCTGTGGATGGTCGAGGACAATGCCTACAGCGACATCTGGGTGTTCGACCCGAACTCCACGGACGGCGACGGCGACGGTTACCGAGACGGCGTGTACCTGTTCGCGTCCCTGAAGGACGTTGGCGCCGAAGGCACGGGCATCTACTTCGGCACCGACCCGCAGACGCTGTTCGTCAACGTGCAGCACTCGGACACCGGCAACGACAAGACGATGGCGATCACCAGGCGCAAGTAGGCGCGCAGTTCGCTCGCAACCGACGACGCCCCCTCGTGGGGCGTCGTTTCCTTGTTCGCCTCGGAAACCCGCGCGGGTTGGGTGCCCGTCGATGACGATTGGATGAGGCTTCGGGACACCCAGTGGGGAGGCGCGCGCGTGGCGGGATAAAATGCGTCCTATGACCGGGGCTGACACGCCCCGCCATCCATCAGGAGAAGCGCCTGGACGTCACGGCATTCTGGGCCAGCACCCAACCGCTGCTGATCTCGTTCGGGCTCAAGCTGCTCGGCGCGATCGCGATCTTCGTGGTCGGCCGCTGGCTGATCGGCCTCGCCTCGAAGGCGGTCAACAAGGCGATGGAGCGGCAGAAGATGGAGCCGACGATAGCGCGCTACGTCGGCAACGTCCTCACGGTCGCGCTCAACATCCTGCTGATCATCGGCATCCTCGGTTTCTTCGGCGTCGAAACCACTTCGTTCGCGGCGTTGATCGCCGCACTCGGCATCGCGATCGGCGCGGCGTGGGGCGGACTGCTGCCGAACTTCGCGGCCGGAGCCTTCATCCTCGTGTTGCGGCCGTTCAAGGTCGGCGCCTACGTGCTGGCCGGCGACGTCGAGGGCACGGTGCGCTCGATCGGGTTGTTCAACACCACGATCGATTCGCCCGACAACGTCCTCACGTCGGTGGGCAACGGCAAGATCATGGGCGGTACGAGCAAGAACTACTCGCGAAACCCCTACCGGCGCGTCGACCTGCCGGCGCAGCTCGACCACACGGTGGACCCGCGCGATGCGATCGCGGGCCGGGATTCGCGCCTGCGGGCATTCCTGATAGGGTGCCCGCAATGGCAGCGGAAGAAAGCGAGACACCCGACCACGGCGCCGCCCGGAGCGTCCCGGCCGCAGCCGCTCCCGCGGAGTCCACGCGGCCGTGGTCCCGGTCGGGCGAGTTCGTCTACGGCTGCATGCTCTTCCTCGCGGCCGCCGTAGCGCTCGCCTTCGCGTCGGATGGCAGCACCTTGACCCCGGCCGATTGGCCGGTGGCGCTGTTCTTCCTGCTGTTCGGCCTGTTCACGATCTCGATCGGCTACAGTCACCCGGTCGTCGGCTACGTTTCCTTCGATCGGGTGGCCCAGGTCTCGAGCGTGCTCGTGCTCGGCCCGGTGGACGCCGCGTGGATCAACGGCCTCGCCTCCCTGGTGTACCCCTGGCATCGCCTGCGCAAGGGAGTCCCGCTGCGGGCCGTCTGCATCGCGGCCCTGACCAACGCCGGCCTGATGTCGCTGATGGTGCTGGGCGCGGGCCTGCTGTACGCCAGTGTCGGCGGCCCCGCGCCGCTAGGGAGCCTCGCGCCCGGGTCGTTCGCCGCGATCTTACTGATGCTGGTTGCGATGCAGGTCATCAACGAGGGCGGAATGATGACCCTGGCGCGGGTGAGGGGCAGGCCGGCGCGCGAATCACTGAGCCTCACCGACACGTTCACGGAGATGTCGGCGGGACTGGTGGCTATCCTGGTCGCGATCGTCTGGACGCGAATGGAGACCGCGGTGCTTATGCTGCTGCTCGTGGTCCTGGCGGCGGGCATGCTGGCGCTCAAGCGCTTCGCGGAGATGCGGCTCACGCTCGAACGGCTGGTCGAGGAGCGCACCGCTGCGCTGTTGGAGAAGTCCCTGCAGCTCGAGCGCCTGGCGGAGCAGGACACGCTGACGGGCCTCCACAACCGTCGCCACGCGGACGGGTTCCTCAGTCGCGAGATCGCGCATGCCGCGCGCCATGGCCACTCGCTCGGCATCGCGCTGGCGGACATCGATCATTTCAAGCGCATCAACGACGAGCACTCGCACGGCGTGGGCGACCGGGTACTGGAGCGGGTCGCCCGGATCTTCACCGAGCAGATGCGGGAATCGGACCTCGTCGCGCGTTACGGCGGCGAGGAGTTCCTGTTCTGCTTTGCCGGGTCCGACGAGCCCGAGGCCGCGCGCCGCTGTGAAGACCTGCGCGCGGCGGTGGAACGCGAGGACTGGGCGCAGTTGTCGCCCGGCCTGCGGGTGACGATGAGCATCGGCCTGGCGATGCTCAAGGACGAGGCAGATGCGTCGGCGGTGCTGCACCACGCCGATACCTGCCTCTATGAGGCCAAGCGACTCGGGCGGAACCGGGTCGTCGCCAGTCCGGGCCGCGTGGCGTAGTGCCGCGGGCGACGGGACGCCCGCGGCCTCCGCGAAATTAATTCTGCCTGATCTCGAGCTCGTTGCGCACTTCGACGACACCGTCGACGGAGCGGGCGATCTCGCCGGCACGGGCTTTCGCCGCGGCCGAATCCACGAAACCGGCCAGCTGCACCACACCCTTCTGTGTCTCCACGTTGATCTGGTGGGCCTTGGTCATCGTGTCCTCGATGAGCTTCGCCTTGACCATGCCCGTCATCGCGCCGTCGTCGATGACCTGCCCGGCCGTCGCCTGCGCGGTGCTGACGCGGAGGTCATTTCGAACCTCCTTTACGCCCGTGACCGAGCGTGCCACGTTCGTTGCCTGCGCCTTCTGCTGGGCATTGTCGACGAAGCCGCCGAGCTGCACGACACCGCGATAGGTCTCGACGTTGATCTGGCCGGCCTTGGTGACCGGATCTTCGATCAGCGCAACCTTCACCTTGGCGGTGAGCACGCTGTCGTCGATGACTTCACCGGCCGACTGCTGCGTGCGAGTGGAGGAGCACGCAGCGACAGCCGCCAGCGCTCCGACGATTGCCATGAGCTTCAGAACCTTACCGTTCATACCTTTCTCCAGTTGATTTGTCGGAATTCGCATCCGCGCGGTCGCGTGGCTGCTTTACGCGAGTCAGCCGAACGTCGTACGGATCCCAGCTGTCCGACACGCCCTCGCGCGCGCTGCCGTCGGCGATGGAATCGATATCGCGTGATGCGACGGTGGCGTTGCCTTGCATCGCGTCTGCCCAAATCATGTGCTGCTCCGTGACTGCTTCCGCCACTGCGCAGGTCGGCGCACTGACTACAGGCGAGAGGCTAACGCCCACCTCTCCCGCCATCTGTGCGCTCCCGCACCCATGGCCCTCCCGGCGCATGGTGCGGTACCGAACAGACCGGGCCGGCCCGTCAGGTACGCTGTTGGACATCGACCACACGCGACCGTTTCGGGAATTCACCGCGCGACGGGTGTGTCGAGTGGAGAATTCTCAGATGAACAAGTCACTAATTACCGGCCTCATCGTAGGCGGCGTCGCGGTCACTGCGGCCGGCGCATTCGCCGGTTACCAGGCGATGGACAATCGCAATTCGGCCGAAGTGCTCAACGTCGAACCGCTGATGCGGACGGTGAAGACCTCCCGGCAGGTCTGCTCCGACGAAATCGTGACGCACCAGGCGGCCACCAGGGATCCGAAGCGCGTCACGGGTGCAGTCATAGGCGCCGTCGCGGGCGGTGTGCTCGGCAACCAGATCGGCGACGGCTCCGGCCAGACGGTGGCGACGGTGGCGGGCGCGGCGGCCGGTGGCTATGCCGGCAGCAAGATCCAGAAGCAGATGCAGGAGGGCAAGACCACCCAGACGGTCGAGCAGCGCTGCCGCACGGTCTACGACTCCGTCGAGAAACCCGACGGCTACGAAGTGCGCTACCGCCTCGGAGACCAGGTGAGCACCGTGCACATGGACGAGGCCCCCGGCAGTCGCATTCCGGTCGAGAACGGCCAGCTGGTGCTGACCTCATCCGGCGATCGCAGCTGATCGCCTTGCACGCCGAGTGAAATCGCAAGGAGAGAAGAAATGCTGTGGACCATTGCAGTCGTATTGTTCGTCCTCTGGGCGCTGGGGCTCGTGAGCTCCTACACCATGGGCGGGTTCATCCACATCCTGCTGGTTCTCGCGGTCATCGTGATCGCGATCAACCTCATCCAGGGCAGGCGCGGTTAAATGAACGCACTCAAGATCTCGGCCATCGTGCTGATCGTGGCCGGCATCCTCGGACTCGCCTACGGCAGCTTCAGTTACACGAAGCAGACGCACGACATCAAGTTGGGGCCGATCGAGATGTCGGTACAGGAGAAGGAAACGATCAACGTTCCAGTCTGGGCGGGCGTCGGTGCCATCGTGATCGGTGGCGGGCTCCTGCTGCTCGGCGGCAGGAAGTCCTAGTCGATCTTCTCGATCTTCTCCACTGATACCCGGTAGCGGTCGCCGCTCTCGCACGAGGCGACGTAGTCGTCCTCGCCCTGTTGGCTGGCGCTCACGACCTGCCCGCAGGGCAGACCCTGCAGCGCGATCACGGCCGCCAGGTCCCTGGCGAGCGGCGGGTCGCTGTCCTGCAGCAGCGAGAGCACCTTGAGCAGCAGCATGTCGTAATTGCGACGCAGATCGGCCAGCGTGGTCCTGGCCTGCCGCCTGTGGTAAGCGCGGCACTGCGGGGACCGCCTTTGTCACCGAAGCCGCGGCATCCCTGCCATCGGTGGGCTACCGTACAGACCCTCGCGCTTTGGCTCGTCAGGCTGGGGCATCGGGACTTCGCTCCCTTGCGCAATGGACGCGACACTTGCCGTGCAAACGCCGACGCAGGCCGCTGCGAACAACCTGCTGATCGCCGCCCTTCCCGCCCAGGATCGTCGCCATCTGCTGGCGGGCTGCAGGCATGTCGACCTGGTCCTGGCCGACGTACTTTACGAGCCGGGCGCGCGCATCCGTCACGTTTACTTCCCGACCGACAGTTTCATATCGCTGATCACGCCGATCGGCGGACATGACCGGCTCGAGGTCGGCCTGGTCGGCGACGAGGGAATGCTGGGCAGCTCCCTGGCGCTCGGCGTAGGCAATGCGCCTGTGCTTGCCCTGGTGCAAGGCGCCGGCCCGGCCTGGCGCATGGATGCGGAGCCGTTCCGCCGCGAGCTGCAGTCCAGCATCCCGCTGCAGCGCGTATTGAATCGATACATCTACGTGGTGATGTGCCAGCTGGCCCAGACGGCGGCCTGCACACGCTTCCACGTGCTCGAGGCCCGGCTCGCCCGCTGGCTGCTCATGACCGGCGACCGGTCGCACTCCGACCAGTTCCACGTCACGCATCAGTTCCTCGCGTACATTCTTGGCGTGCGGCGCGCAGGCGTTACACGAGCCGCCAGCTCGCTGCAGGCGCACAGGTTCATCCGGTACAGTCGCGGCGACATCGCCATCCTCGACCGGCACGGCCTGGAAGGGGCGGCTTGCGTGTGCTACGCGGCCGACCGGAAGACGTACACGAGCATCCTGCACTGACATACCGCCGCGGGCTTCCCCGCGCAAACGAATGAACCCGCGCAGCCCCAGGCCGCGCGGGTTCCAAGCGATGCTCTGTTACCTGGCCGCGAGCGCCGGATTGCTGATGATGACCTCGACCCGGCGGTTCTGCTGCCGGCCCGATTCGGTCTCGTTGCCCGCCACCGGCGTGCTTTCACCAGCGCCCATCGTGGTGACACGTGCCGCGTCGACACCCTGCCTCACGATATACGACCGCACCGAGTCGGCGCGCCGCTGCGACAGCCCCTGGTTGTAGTCGTCGCTGCCGACGCTGTCCGTGTGGCCCTCGATCATGACCGTGCGGCTCGGGTACTTGCCGAGGAAGGCAACCAGCTGGTCGAGGTGGCTGATGGTTCCCGGCTTCAGGTCCGCCCTGCCGCTCGCGAACAGCACGTCGCCCAGCGTCAGCACCAGTCCGCGATCGGTGACTTTCGCGTTCATCGCATCGATCTGCCGCTGCAACTCAGCGGTCTGCGCCTGTGCGTCCGCCGTGGCTTCCCGGGCGTCAAGCGCATCGCTGCGCGCCATCGCCGCCGCATCCTTGGCGGCGTCGGCTTCGCGGGTGCGGGAATCCAGCCGGGCCGTCTCGCGCTGCGCACTGAGGGCGGCGCGCTGGTCCTCGAACAGGCGGGTCTCGGCCTGCGCCCGGGCGATCTCGACCTTGCGGTCGGCGATGTAGACCCGGTGCGAGGCGAGCACATCGTCGGCCTCGGGCTGCTCGGCGGTGCTTACCGCGGCATCCGCTTCCTTGATGGCGACCGTAGCGCGCGTGGCCAGGTTCGGGTCGGACTGCAGCTGGGTCAGCCGGGCGCGAACGTCCGCCGCACCTTCCGGGGCACTGGGCGAGGTCGCGCAGGCGGCGAGCAGCACGGACGCCACGGTCGTGGCGAGCAGCGTCCTGCCGATGGTCATCTTGCCGATGGTCGAAGTCATTGCTGTTCTCCGGTGCTGCGCTGCATCTCGTCGATCAGGGTGCCGGTGCTGCGCTTCATTTCGTCGTTTACCGCCCTGGCCTTGACCGCCGCGGTCCGCGCCGAGGCGAGTTCCGCCTCCACTTTCGACTGGTCGGCCAGCTGTGCCGCCGCGACCATCCTCTCTTCCTGCACGGCCGTGTTGGCGGACGCGAGCCTGGTGCGTGCCTCGCTCAGCTCCGCCGCGGCGTGGCGGCCCGCATCCGCGCGCTCGGCGTTCGATATCGCCTGTTGCGCGGCCTGCAGCTGCGCGGTCGGCGCCGGCGGCGTCGATGCGCACGCGGCGATCATGAGCGTGCCGGAAATTCCGGCCACCGCTGCGCGCAGGCGTGACCCGCGGCGCACTGTAATCGTTGAGTTCATGTGATTTCTCTGCGTGGTGAAGGTGGTACGCCGGCAGTGCCGGCAGCCCACCTGAAGCGCGACTATGCGCGGACGGGCCGTGGATCTCTGTGCGCAACCGAACATTCGGCCCTCGCGGGTGCGGCTGTACGCTACCGCACCAACGCCGAGTGTTTGCTGTATGCTCGGCCACGCTCACTCATGCGAAGAGACGCCGTGGCCCGCGCGCCCACCACACCCGAGCCCCACGCTCCGCAGCAGAATCACCTGCTGGCTGCGCTGTCGGCCGAGGAGCGCGCGCGTCTCTATCCACACCTGCGCCTCGTCCCGATGCCGCTCGGCAAGGTGCTGTACGAGTCGGGCGCAGTCCAACGCAGCGTGTACTTTCCCACCGACGCGATCGTTTCGCTGCTCTATGTCATGGAGAGCGGCGCCTCGGCCGAGATCTCGGTGGTGGGCAACGAGGGGCTGATCGGCATCGCGCTGTTCATGGGCGGCGAGACCACGCCAAGTCGCGCGATCGTCCAGAGCGCGGGACACGCCTACCGACTGGTGGGCCAGTGCCTCAAGGAAGAGTTCCATCGCAGCGGGGGCATGCAACTGCTGCTTCTGCGCTATACGCAGGGCCTGATCACGCAGATGGCGCAGACCGCGGTGTGCAACCGCCATCACTCGGTGGACCAGCAGCTGTGCCGCTGGCTGCTGCTGTCCCTCGACCGCCTGGCATCCAACGAACTCGTCATGACGCAGGAGCTGATCGCGAACATGCTCGGCGTCCGCCGCGAAGGCGTCACGGAAGCCGCTGGCAAGCTCCAGAAGCAGGGCGCCATCCGCTACAGTCGCGGCAAGATCACCGTGCTGGACCGGCCGCTGCTCGAGGAGCTGTGCTGCGAGTGCTATGCGGTCGTCAAGAAGGAGTCCGACCGCATCCAGTCACTGATCGCCCTGCGCAGTCCCTGAACCGCTCAACGTCGGGCTGTGTTCGACAGCGTACAGACGGGATGGCGACCCGCAGCCGAACATCGTCTCCTGTACCTCGAATTCCGAGACCGGGAGAGATGGCGTGCGATCCAGGTTACTCTGCTCGATGCTGGCCGCTGCATGCCTGGCGGCGCTCGCGCCGCCCGTCATCGCCAACGTCCCGGGCTCACCTACCGCGAACACCGCGGCACAGGCCTCGGCGACTCTGCTGCCGGACGATCGTGACGAACCGGTACGACTGCTTGCACTGATCGGCCCGGCGGCACTGATCGTCGCACTGTCTGCCCTCGGGCTCGCGATCACGTTCCGCTCCCTGCGTCACGACCTGAAGCAAAGGCGCAACGTTTATCGGCGGCGCGGGGATGGCGCATCGGCGTAGCCGGCCAGCGGGTCCCCGCAAGCGCGTCGCCGGGCGATCGGCCTACTCTTTCTGCTCCTTGTCCTCCGCCTTACGCGGCTGCTTCTCCGGCGGCGGGCCGGGCAGTTCCTCGAAGCTCCGGAAATGGCACTCCTCGGTGCCGCCGCCGGGCCGCCGGACGACGATCGAACCGTAGCGGTCGATCGAGCTGCCCATGTCGCTCACGAAGCCGATCTGCACGGCCGAGCGCAGGCCCCAGCACGGACCGAAGAACGTCGCCTTGTACCACTTGTCGTTGCGCGCCTCGATGAACAGCACCTTGTCGTCGTCCGCGCGCCAGTTGCGGATGCCGCCGTAATCGGCAAAGTGGATCACGGCCCGATTCGCCGGCACGTCGGCCGGCGGTGGCGCCGGCTCCTCCGCCGCCACGGCGACTGCGCCGACTCCCAGCAGCAACGGGACCGTCCATCGCAGGATGAAACTAGCTGGCATGATGATCGCCTCCGGCTGAACCTGGTCCTTCAGGCTGCACAACGCCCCAGTGCGCCATCGGTTTACCGCCGTCCGAGCCGTCCATAGTCCGTGAACTTCGCGACCACCCGCTCCAGCTCGGCGGCGTCCAGCAGCCGGGGCACGAGTCCCGCGGCCAGCAGGTCGAGGTACTGCCCGGCGAGGTTCTCGACTTCGACCGCGACGGCATGCGCCTGCCGGAGCGACCCGCCGACGGCCACCACCCCGTGATTGGCGAGCAAGGTGGCGCGGCGGCCTTCGAGCCCCTGCAGGGCCGTCTGAGCAAGCTCGGCGCTGCCGAAGGTCGCGTACGGCATGCAGCGGATCTCGCCGCCGGCGAGCGCGATCATGTAGTGAATGGGCGGGATGCCACGGCCGGCGCACGCGAGCGTGGTCGCGCGCGGGCTGTGCGTGTGCACGATCGCGCACACGTCCGGACGTTGCTCGTAGATCGCGAGGTGCATGCGCCACTCTGACGAAGGCCGCGCGCCGCCGTGCCCGGGCTCGCCGTCGAGTCCGACCGCAACGACCTCAGCCGGGGTCATCCCGGCATACGGGACGCCGGCCGCCGTGATGAGGAACCCGGCCTGCGTCCGACAGGACACGTTGCCCGACTTGTTGGGCACCAGCCCCGCGGCATCGAGCGCACGCGCCACCGCAATGATTGCCTCGCGCGGATCCAGCGACGCGTCACTCATGGTCGGTCTCTCTCCGGGTACAGCGCGAGCAGTCCCTCGCGGGTCGCTTCGGCGATGCCTCGCTCGGTGATGATGCCTGTCACCAGCCGGGCGGGCGTCACGTCGAAGGCAGGGTTTGCGACGGCACTGCCGGGCGCGACCACCTCGACGTTGAGCAACCGCCCGTCGTCGGCGCGCCCGCGAACGTGCGTCACCTCGTGCGCGGAACGCTCCTCGATGGGCACGTCGCGCACGCCGTCCTCGATCGACCAGTCGATAGTGGAGGACGGCAGCGCCGCGTAGAACGGCACGCCGTTGTCGCGCGCCGCGAGCGCCTTGAGGTAGGTGCCGATCTTGTTGGCAACGTCGCCCGCGGCCGTCGTCCGGTCGCTGCCGACGATGCACAGGTCCACCCGGCCGTGCTGCATCAGGTGGCCGCCCGTGTTGTCCGCGATCACGGTGTGCGGCACGCCGTGCGCACCGAGTTCGAATGCAGTGAGCGAGGCGCCCTGGTTGCGGGGCCGGGTTTCGTCGACGTAGACGTGGACGGGAATGCCCGCCTCGTGCGCAGCGTAGACGGGCGCCAGCGCCGTGCCCCAATCGACGCACGCGAGCCAGCCGGCATTGCAGTGGGTCAGCACCTGCAGGGGTCTGCCGCCCCGCTCCGCGCTCATCCCTGCCAGTATCGACCGACCATGGCGGCCGATCGACTCGCATGCGGCGACGTCCTCGTCGGCGATCGACCGTGCCTCGGCATACGCGAGGTCCGCTCGCCGGTCCGGCGACGCGCCGCGGATCACTCGCTCCATGCGGTCGAGCGCCCAGCGCAGGTTGACGGCGGTCGGGCGCGTCGCGCCGAGCAGGCCCACGACGCGCTGCAGTCCCTCGTCGGTCGGGTCCGTGCGCATGCCGAGAGCCACGCCATACGCGGCGGTGACGCCGATCAGCGGGGCACCGCGCACGACCATGTCGCGGATCGCCTCGGCCGCCTCGCCCGCACTGCGCAGGTGGCGCACCTCGAAGGCGAACGGCAGGTGCGTCTGGTCGATGACGGCAACGGACCAGCCGTCGTCGGCCACGAAGATGGTGCGATAGGACTGCCCGTGGACGCGCATCGCGGTCCGCGCTACAGGCCGGCCAGGACGCGCCCGGCGATCGCGTCCAGCTTCTCGAGCAGGTCGGGGTCGCGAGCCTCCGGCTGCGTGAGGATGGCGCCCTCGAGCGCGCGATCCGAACCCACCGGGCAGGCGATGTGCTCCGCGGGAAAGTCGCCGGCGAGCCGCGCGAACAGGCGTTGCGCCTTGCCGCGGTTCTCCTCCATGACCCTGAGCAGGCTCGCGACATCGACGGCACCGTGGGTCGCGTGCCAGCAGTCGTAGTCGGTCACCATCGCGACGACCGCGTAGGCGATCTCGGCCTCGCGTGCGAGCTTCGCCTCCGGCATCGACGTCATGTGCACCACGTCGTAGCCGAGCGCCTTGTAGGTGAGCGATTCGCCGAGTGTCGAGAACTGCGGGCCCTCCATGCACACGGCCGTGCCGCCACGCTTGAACGGGATCGCCTCGCCCTCGGCCGCCTTGGCGACGAGTTCCTGCAGCGCCGGGCTCACGGGGTAGGCGAAGGACACGTGGGCGACACACCCCACGCCGAAGAACGAACTGGCGCGGCGGATGGTGCGGTCCACGAAGTTGTCCACCAGCACGAAGGTGCCGGGGCTCAACTCCTCCTTGTACGATCCGCAGGCCGAGAACGACACGAGGTCCGTGACGCCGGCGCGTTTCAGCGCGTCGATGTTCGCCCGGTAGTTGATCTCGGACGGCGGGATGCGGTGTCCCCGGCCATGCCGCGGCAGGAAGACGACTTCCGTGGCGCCGACGCGCCCCCGCCGCAGCGCGTCGGACGGCTCGCCCCAGGGCGTGGTCACGCGTTCTTCGCGCACGTCCTCGAGGCCCGGCAGGTCGTAGATGCCGGAGCCGCCGATGATCCCGAGTACCGCCTTGGCCATTCTGTCCACCCTATCGCTTGCTCGCAATAGGTTAACCGGAATGGGCTACGGGGCGCTCCGCGAGATGGGCAACCAGAGCACCGGCGCGAGCGTGGGCTGCCGAGGGTCCCGCAGTTCCCCGAGACCGATCACCATGCCGAGCTGGCCGCCGGCGGGCTGCGCGCGATAGGTGCCGAACCGCTGGTCCCACCACGTCAGGATGGACCCGTAGTTCGACTGGGATTCATCGCTACGCACCGAGTGGTGCACGCGATGCACGTCGGGCGTCACCAGGGCGGCGCGCAGCAGGCGGTCCCAGCGTTGCGGAAGGCTGACGTTGCCGTGGGCGACGTAACCGAGTGCGATCGTGCAGTCGTAGTCGAGGTCGCCGTGGTGCACGCGGTGCAGCCGCCACAGGACCGGCACCCGGTGCAGCGCCCAATGCATGCCCCAGCGCAGCAGATCGAGCGCCACCAGGCCGGATCGCAGTCGCTCGAGGGCTGCGCTCCTGCCCAGCGACGGTGCGGCACCGGACTGGTGATACCGGCCATCATCCGCGAGGACGCGCGCAATGGCGCCCACGGTGTCCGACGCCGCCGCATTGCCGACCTCGGCATCGAGGGCGAGCAGCTCGCGCCGTGCCCCGAGCGAGCGCCGCGTGCCGATCTTCTTGCGCCGCCGGTTCAGGTTGAAGGACATCAGGCCGAAGATGCCGGGCACCGTCACGGCCACCAGCAGCACGATCACCGTGAGCAGCGTGACGGTCATGGCACGATCGTTCTGGTAGGCCGTGGCGCCGATCTCGCCGAACGACTGCACGTTGCGCAGCACGCGTCGCGGGTCGACCTCGAGCAGCACCTGCTCCAGGTCCCGCTGCACGGCGGCCCGTTCGCCCGGACGCGTGCGGACCACGTAGTAGAGCGCCTCGCCCGCGGCGAGCACGATGGGCGTGAATGCCGTGCGCTCCACGTTGGCATTGTTGGAGAAGTACCCCTGGGCGCGGCCGACGATGCCGACGAGGGCGCGGTCGAGCCGAACTCGGCGAAGTCCGCGACCGGGACGATCTCCTCCGGGTGGAACCAGCGGCCGGCCGCGAGCTCGAAGCCGAACGTCTCCGCTGCCTGGTGGTCGGCGAGCATGAGTGACGCCGTCGCCGAGGCGGCGACCACGCCTGGCGTGGGGCGGTGGCGGTCACTGCGTCTTGAGACAGGCGGCCGGCTGCGTACGGCAGATCCGCCACGCGGGATAGAGCCCGGCGACGAGCCCGGCCGCCACGGCGAGCCCGATGGCGAGGATCATCAGCAGCGAGACGGACGGGGTGCGCCACAGCGAGAGCAGCGCGAGCCGGAGGTGATATGCGAACACGGTGGTTCTCCTCAGGCGCCGGCGACGGCCGCGCGGGCCTCGCGCACGCGCACGGCGGCCTCGAACTCGGTGAAGTCCGTGACCTGCCCGTCGAGCATGTGCAGGTTGCGATGCGCGCGGCGGGCGAGCTCGGGGTCGTGCGTCACCATGATGATGGTCGTGCCACGGCCGTTGATTTCCTCGAGCAGTTCCATGACCTGTCGCGCCATCACCGAGTCGAGGTTGCCGGTCGGCTCGTCGGCCAGCAGGAAGCGCGGGCTGCCGGCGAGCGAGCGCGCGATCGCGACGCGCTGCTGCTGTCCGCCCGACAGCTGCGGGCAGGTGCTTGAACCGCGAAGCCAGCCCGACCAGTTCGAGCGACTCGCGGATGCGCTTCTGGCGCTCTGCCGCCTTGAAGCCGCGGTAGCGCAGCGGAACGTCCACGTTGTCGAACACGTTCAGGTCGGCGATCAGGTTGAAGCCCTGGAAGATGAAGCCGATCTTCTCGTTGCGGATGCGCGACCGGGCGTCGTCGCCGAGCCGGCTCACGTCCGCGCCATCGAGCTCGTAGCTGCCTCCGTCGAAGCCCTCGAGCAGGCCGGCGATGTTGAGGAACGTGGTCTTGCCGGAGCCCGAGGGCCCGGTGACGGCGACGAACTCGCCCTCGTCCACGGTCAGGTTGAAATCGCGCAGTGCGCTGGTCTGCACCATGTCCGTGCGGTAGACCTTGCCCACGTCCTTCATCTTCAGCATGGCGGATGCTCCTTGGGAGACCCGGTCAGTTCCTGATCAGTACGGTCTCGGCGCGGCCGAACGGCTCGAGGTTCGAGACGACGATCTGGTCGCCCGCCGCCGCTCTCGACGAAGGCGCCGCGGTCGACGACCAGGACGTCGGCCTTCTCCTCGAGCACGATGCGCACGCTGACCCGCTGGTTCTGGCGCAGGTCCGCCGGCGCCTGCTCGGCGAAGCGCACCCGCCCGACGACCTGTCCGTTCAGTACCTCGGGCGAGATCGAAGTCACGACCCCGGCGTAGCGCGACGTGCCGTAGGTGATCTCGGCCGGCATCTCGATGGCGAGGTCGTCGGCGCAGCTCTCCGGCACGGCCAGCTCGACTTCGAATACCGACAGGTCGACCACGGTGAGCAGCGGCTGGTTCGGCGCCACGGCAGCGCGCTGCTGCACGGCCAGGCCAGGCTGCCGACGATGCCGTCGACCGGCGAGCGCACCGTGAGCTCCTCGACGCGGCGCTCGAAGTTCGCCACCACGCCGCGCTGGCGCCCGTGTGCGGCCTGCAGCGACAGCAGCGTCGAGCGCTCGCGCTCGAACTCGCTCAGCAGCTCCGGCGAGTCGACGACGGCGAGCGGCTGGCCCTTCGTCACCTTGTCGCCCGCGTTGACCTGGGTCGTCACCGTGCCCGTGGTCGGGGCGTAGAGCGTCGGCGAGACTGCCGCGACGACCTGCCCCTGCACCGCGACGCCGAGCGCCACGACGGCGAGCCCGCCGATGACGAACCTGCGGCGGCGCTGGCGGGCCGGTGCCGGGTCGATGGCGGCGTCCTGTGCCGAGGTGTCGCGGATCATGCTTGGGCTCCAGGTTTGCCCACCTGGTTTTGCAAGCCCCGTGCCAAGCCGCAAGTCGTTGATTACGCTTGCGATCGCCTCATGGCGGCCGGTGTCCGCTGTCCGCGACCTGTCCGGGTGTCCGCCTCAGCAGCAGCGGAATCCTCCCCCCCGCCCGCCATAACGCGCGTCCTGGCGCTGCCGGAAGAAGGTCGCGTAGTCGGGCACGGGCCGCTCCGGATGCTTGTCGCGCAGGTGTCGCACGTAGGCGTCGTAGTCCGGTACGCCGCAGCACAGCCGCGCGGCCTGCACCAGCCGGCGCCACACGCGCGCCGCCTTACGCTTGCCGCTCACGTGCGCGCCTCCTGCGGCTGCAGTGCCACACGCGGCGTTTCCCGGTCCGTGCGACCGGGCTGTGACCGTGCCCGCCGAACGGCCTGCACCGAGTACCAGAGCACGCTCAGCACGACGGCGAGGAAGACCGCCGTCAGGCACGCGTTGACGAAATTGTTGATCACCACCTGCTGCATCTGGCCCAGCGTCTTCGCCGGCGCGATCAACTCGCCCGCGTTGACGGCCGCCCGGTACTTGTTGACCTGCGCCAGGAAGCCGATGCCCGGATTCTCGTGGAAGATCTTCTGCCAGCCCGCCGTGATGGTGCTCACGAGCAGCCACGCCGTCGGCACGACGGAGACCCAGGCATAGCGATCGCGCTTCATCTTGAACAGCACCACCGTGCACAGCAAAAGCGCGATGCCGGCGAGCATCTGGTTCGCGATGCCGAACAGCGGCCACAGCATGTTGATGCCGCCGAGCGGATCGGTCACGCCCTGGTAGAGGAAGTAGCCCCACAAGCCGACGCAGCCCGCCGTCGCGATGACGTTGGCGCGCCAGGACTCGGTGCGGCGCAGCGCCGGTGCGAAGGTACCGAGCAGGTCCTGCAGCATGAAGCGGCCGGCGCGCGTGCCGGCATCCACCGCCGTGAGGATGAACAGCGCCTCGAACAGGATGGCGAAGTGGTACCAGAACGCCATCATTCCCTCGCCCGGGATCACGGCGTGCAGGATCTGCGCGATGCCGACGGCGAGGGTCGGCGCGCCGCCGGCCCGCGACAGGATGCTGTTCTCGCCGATGTCGGCTGCCGTGGCCGTGAGCACGTCGGGCGTCACGACGAAGCCCCAGCTCGACACCGTCTGGGCGACCGTCGCGGCGTCCGTGCCGACGATGGCGGCCGGGCTGTTCATCGCGAAATACACGCCCGGGTCGATGATCGAGGCCGCGACCATCGCCATGATCGCGACGAACGACTCCATCAGCATCGCGCCGTAGCCGATGTAGCGCGCATCCACCTCGTTCGCGAGCATCTTGGGCGTGGTGCCCGAGGAAATCAGCGAGTGGAAGCCGGACACCGCGCCGCAGGCGATGGTGATGAACAGGAACGGGAACAGCGAGCCCTTCCACACCGGGCCGCTGCCGTCGGTGAACTGCGTCAGCGCCGGCATGCGCAGTTCCGGCATGACGATGAAGATGCCGATCGCGAGCGCGACGATCGTGCCGATCTTGAGGAAGGTCGAGAGGTAGTCGCGTGGCGCGAGCAGCAGCCACACCGGCAGCACCGCGGCGACGAAGCCGTAGCCGACCAGCATCCAGGTGATCTGGGTGCCGCTGAAGGTGAAGGCCGGCCCCCAGGCCGGGTGCGCAGCCACTTCCCCGCCGAGCCAGATCGCGCCGAGCAGCAGCGCGACCCCGATGATCGACACCTCGCCGATGCGTCCCGGCCGCAGATGACGCATGTATACGCCCATGAAGACCGCGATCGGGATCGTCGCCATCACGGTGAACATGCCCCACGGGCTGTCGGCGAGTGCCTTCACGACGATCATCGCCAGCACCGCGAGCAGGATGATCATGATCAGGAACGCGCCGAACAGCGCGATCGTGCCGGGCACGGGCCCCATTTCCTCGCGCACCAGCTCGCCGAGGGAGCGGCCGCTGCGCCGCGTCGAGATCACGAGCACCAGGAAGTCCTGCACCGCACCCGCGAGCACCACGCCGGCGATGAGCCACAGCGTGCCGGGCAGGTAACCCATCTGCGCCGCCAGCACCGGCCCGACCAGCGGGCCCGCACCCGCGATCGCCGCGAAGTGGTGTCCGAACAGCACGTGCCTGTTGGTCGGGACGTAGTCGAGCCCGTCGTTCAACAGCACGGCGGGCGTGGCGCGCGTCGCATCGAGCCCCATCACGCGCTCTGCGATGAACAGGCTGTAGTAGCGGAAGGCCACCAGGTAGATCGACACGGCAGCGACCACGATCCACAGTGCGTTGACGTGCTCGCCGCGCCTGAGCGCGAGTACGCCGAGGCAGACCGCACCGAGCAGCGCCAACGCGGCCCACCCTGTCCTGACGATACCTGGCTTCATCGCTACTCTCCCCTTGGGACCGCGGAAGGGTGGCGTATCGGCCCGCACCGGTCAATCGACATCAACCGCGGACCGGTCCACCATGTACCCCGGTTACGACCCAGGGCGCCCGGCATGGATGGGGAGTACAAGTACTTTGCGTTCATCAGCTACAGCCATGCTGACGAGCGCTGGAGCCGCCGGCTGCACCGGGCGCTGGAAACCTACCGGATTCCCAGGCACCTCGTAGGACGCGCGACGGAATACGGACCCGTCCCGGCCCGCCTGGCGCCCGTGTTCCGTGATCGCGACGAACTGACCGGCGCGGCGGACCTGGGCAGCACGGTCACGGCAGCGCTGGCTGCGTCACGCCACCTGATCGTCATCTGCTCGCCTGCGTCGGCCGCCTCCCGGTGGGTCGACGAGGAAGTGCGCACGTTCAAGCGCATGGGTCGTGGCGATCGCATCCTCACGCTGGTCGTCGATGGGGAGCCGAATGCCAGCGGCAAGCCCGGCCAGGAAGCACGGGAGTGTTTCGCGCCGTCGTTGCGCTTCGAGCTGGACCCCGACGGTGGCCTGTCGGACCGGCGCACGGAACCCGTCGCGGCCGACTCGACCGGGAAAGGACGGCCGGACCAATGCCAAGCTGAAGCTCATCGCCGGCCTGCTCGGCGTCGGATTCGACGAACTCAAGCAGCGCGAGCACCGGCGGCAGCAGCGGCGACTGCTGCTCGTCACCGCGGCAGCCCTGACAGGCGTGCTGATCACCGGTGCGCTGGCCATTACCGCCTGGCTGGCCCGCCAGGATGCCGTTCGCAATCGTGACCGCGCCGAGGACCTCATCGGTTTCATGCTGGGTGACTTCCGCCAGCAACTCGAGCCGCTCGGCAAGCTCGAGTTGCTCAAGGGCGTAGGCGACAAGGCGATGGCCTATTTCTCGTCGCTGGAGGAGCGCGACATCACCAATGAATCGCTGCTCCGGCGCGCCGAGGCATTACGACAGATCGGCGAGGTGCGCCTCGCGCTCGGCAATGCCTGGTTCTGGGTCGGTTACACGCACTGGCAGAAGGGCGACCTGGCCGCGGCGGTCGCACCGATGAGCGAGTACTTCCAGGCGGCCGTGCGCCTCACCCAGCTCGCTCCCGGCAACGCGAAATGGCAGCTCGAGCAGGGCTATGCGTTCGCCAACCTGGGGAGCCTCGCGGCAGCCCGCGGGGAGGATGAGGCGGCCATCGGGTACTTCGAGGGTGCGAACGCAGTCGTCGAGCGGCTGATCGCGGACGCCCCCGCCGACGTGGGGCTGCTGCTCACGAGGATCGAGAACTACTCATGGCTGGCCTCGATCAACCAGGGCCGGGGCGCACTGCGCGAGGCGAACGCCCTGCATGGCAAGGCCTTGCAGCTGACGACAGAATTGCTGGCGTCCAGGCCGGACGATCGTCGCATCCAGAGGGAGGAGGTGCTGCGGCAGGTCTTTTACGGCCGCGTCCTGCTGGCGATGGGGGAGATCGAGGAATCGGAGCGGGTCAGTCGCGAGGCATTTGGCAGCGCGCGTGCGCTGGCGGCACTCGATCCGCAAAACGCGCAATGGCAATGGCAGCTGGCGAGCGTCATGGAACAGGTATCCCGCGTCCTGCATGCGCGTGGCCGGTGCACCGAAGCATTGTCGATGGCCGAGGCGGGGCTCGAGGTCACCACGGCGCTGGCCGCGAAGACCGGCGACATGGACATCGGGCAGCTCACGCAGCTGCAGCTCCTGTCCGGCAAGGCCGCCTGCCTGCTCGAGGCCGGTCGACTGGACGAGTCGGAAACCGCCCTCGCACCGCTGCTCGCGCGGACTCGGGTCCCGGAGGAAGACAGCGTCAATGCCGTCCATTACGAGATCGTCCTCGCGACGGGCCGCCTCCTTGCCGGCCAGGTCGAGGCGGCCCGGGGACGCGCGGATCGGGCCATGCAGGCATGGACCGCCGGGCTCGACCTGCTGTCCCCGCGACGAAGCGACCCCGGTCATCGCGCGGTGCGTGCGATGTTGCTGCAGTCGCTCGGGCGTACGGAGCAGGCGCGGCAACTGGCCGCCGAACTGGTGAAAATCGGCCTTGCGGAGCCGAACTTCACGCGGCAGATGCGCGTCCCTGCCCCGCCGGGCTAGCGGTCAGTTCTCGTTCTTGATCTGCGGGTCGAACATCCCCGCCCGGCCTTGCGGGTCCGTGTACAGCAGCGTGTAGGAATAGTTGCCGAGGTCCGCGACCGTGTCGCTGACGCTCATGGTGGAACGCCCGGCCGCGTTGGTGCTGATCACGGGGGTGCCGAAATCGCCCGTCGGCGCCGCAACTCCGTCGATCTGGACGCCGGTGAACGTGTACCCGTCGTTCGCGAAGGTCCAGGTGACGCCGTCCTGCGAAGCGCGACTCACCGCAACCGGATCCGGGTTGCAGGACACGCCGTTGTTGTTGGCCGTCACCGTGCAGTTTGCGTAGCCCATGTGAACTCTCCCTTTTTGTCGTTGTTCGGGTAGACCGCCCCCTGAGCTCATACGCCTCGTCAGGGCGTCGCGCCCGCGTCGGACGGCGCGACGTCCCGACCCGCCGCGTGCCGCCGGTGTGCGAGCGCCACGAGGTCGCGCAGCTCGTGCGGGTTGCGGATCAGCTTCCGGTACTGCGGATCCAGCGCCTCGACCCGGCGCTCGGCGTCGACCAGCCGGGCATAGATCCTCCCGCGCTGCTCGCGGTCCGCCGGGAAATCGGGGTCGAGGTACTCGGCGACCCGCCGGCGCAGCGCGGTGACCGCCGTCTTCGCCTTGCCCTTCGGGCTCGCGAGCGAGACCACGATGGTCACCACCAGCACCGCGAGGATGAACACCAGCGAGGTGCCGGTGTCGATCTCCCCCACTGGCACCGGCTGCCCGTCGTTGACGAACGGCAGGTTGTTCTCGTGCAGCGCGTGCAGGATCAGCTTCACGCCGATGAACGCCAGGATGGCGGCGAGGCCGTAGGAGAGGTACAGCAGCCGCTCGAGCAGGCCGTCGATCAGGAAGTACAGCTGCCGCAGACCGAGCAGCGCGAAGGCGGTCGCCGAGAACACCACGAACACGTCCTGCGTCAGGCCGAAGATCGCCGGGATCGAGTCGAACGCGAACAGGATGTCCGTGCCGCCGATGGCCACCATGACCATGAACATCGGCGTCATCGCCCGCTTGCCGTCCTTGACGGTGAACAGCCTGTCGCCGTCGTAGTAGTCGGTGGTGTGGAAGAGGCGGCGGGCGACGCGAACGACGACGTTGTCGGCCTTGCGGCCCTCGCGCGTCTCGTCCTCGGGCTCGAGCATGTGGCCGGCGGTCACGAGCAGCGCCGCGCCGAACAGATAGAACACCCAGGAGAAGGTCTCGATCAGCGCGGCGCCGAGCAGGATGAACCCGGTACGGGCCACCAGCGACAGGACGATGCCGAACAGCAGGACCTTCTGCTGGTCCTGCCGCGGCACCCGGAAGCTCGACATGATCACCAGGAACACGAACACGTTGTCGACGGAGAGTGCTTTCTCCGTGACGTAGCCCGCGAAGTACTCGGTGGCCTGGTCGCGACCGCCGGCGAAGAACAGCAAGACACCGAAGAGCAGCGCGATGCCGACGTAGGCGGCCGACCAGGCGGCCGCCTCGGCGAGCGACGGGGCATGCGGCTTGCGGACGTGGAAGTAGAAGTCGACGAACAGCAGGACGACAACCAGCGCGATCGTCAGTTCCCACGCCAGCGCGACTTCCGACAAGCGGACTCCTTACATGGCGGACGGCGCGTCCGCGCGGATGGCCTCGACCTGGATGCGCAACACCGTCTGCATGTCGAAGCCGTAGGCCTTGCCGTAGTCGACCCCGAACGCATCGCGCTCGAAGACGGCCGAGGCGTCGGCGCCGCAGACATCCTTCTTCAGCATCGGGTGCGGCTTGCACACGAACCGGTCGATCTGCAGCACCAGCGGCTTCGTGACGCCCTTCAGGGTCAGTTCCCCGTGGACTTCCGTCGGGGCGCCGTCCACGAACTTCGCGAGCTTGCCAGTGTAGGTCGCCAACGGAAACCTGGCGACATCGAAAATGTCGGCCGAGCGCGCGTGCTCGTTCATCTTGTCGTGCCCGAAGTCGATCGAGTCCGTGTCGACCCGGACCTCGAGCGTGCCGGTGCCCGCCTCGCGGTCCATCACCACGGTGCCGGAGGAGGCGTTGAACTTGCCGCGCCACGTGGACAGGCCACCCAGGTGGTCCGCCTCGAAACTCGGATAGGTGTGGTCCGGGTCGAGCTTGTAGGTGACCGGGGCGGCGAAGCTCGACGTCACGGTGAAGCTGGCGACGGTGGCCAGCATGGCAGCGGCAAGGCGGGCACGGTTGGACATGGTGGAATCTCCTTCGGCGGATGGGTATAGACGGTCCCGCACGAGCGATGCCCTGCGATCCCGAATTGCCGGTGCATGATTCCATTGATCCACGTGAAAGATAAGCGCATTTTTTCGCCACTGTCTATCTATCTTATCGATACATACGACTTTCCGATTTGGACTTACCCTCACTGTATTGATTACCCTGCCCGCCCATTACGCCTGCATAACGACATAAGGGGACGACCGAGCATGCCGCAGTACTCACATCCCTCGCGCAGGACCGGCGCCCGATTGATCACCGCGAGTCTTGCCGCTGCATGCACGTTGCGGCTCACGACCGCAGCCGCCGAGGTCGACGAGGGCCGCTACCTGCTCGGCGAAACGATCACGGTGATTGGCGAACGACTGCGCATTGCGGACGAGGTCGCCACGGTGGACGTCGTCACGGCCGAGGACATCGAGCGCCGGGGCGCACGCTCGCTCGACGAGGCGCTGGCGCTGCTGGCTGGAGTGAACATCCGGCGAGGCGCCGACGGTGTGCCGCGGGTGGACATTCGTGGCCTGCGCACCCGCAACGTGCTGCTGCTACGGGATGGCGTGCCGCTCAACTCCGCCTACGACGGCCAGTTCGACCCCGCGGCGATTCCAGTCGACGACATCGCCTCGATCAAGGTCACCCGCGGGGCCGGTTCGATGCTCTACGGGCCCGGCGGAAACGCGGGAATCATCGAGATCGTCACGCGGGCGGGCGGCGCGGCGTCGCGGGGCGCGGCGCTGGCGGAGACGTCAGGGGCCGAGGGCTGGCTCGCGCGCGGCGGCATGACGGGCGTGGATGGCAACGCCAGCTTCTCCCTGTCCGGCTCGATCTACGAGCGCGACCGCTTCGAGCTGCCCGACGACTTCGAGGAGACCGCGTTGCAGCCGGACCACCTTCGCGTCAACAGCGACCGTGAGGACCGCGCGGTGCAGGCGAACATGCTGGTCGGTGAACAGGGCCGCGCGCTCGGCGTGAGCCTCGCCTACCGCAACGGCGATTATGGCAAGCCGCCCACCACGGTGAGCAACACCGAGTCGGACTACGCCAACCGGCCGCGCTACGAGCGCGTCGAGTTCGACAGCTTCTCGGCCCACGTCGCCGGCGATGTGACCCTGCGCGAGGGTCTCACGCTGCGGCCCGCCGTGTTCCTCAATCGTGGCGAGGAGCTGACCGATGGCTACGACGACGCGTCCTTCGCGGCGCAGGTCAAGAGCGGTGCCTTCAGTGAAGACGCGGACACGACGATCCTGGGTGTGAACCTTGCACTCACGCAGGTCGTGGCTGAGCGCGCCGTCCTTTCGCTGGCCCTGAGCGGCCGGGACGAGAGCTGGGATGCACGCGGCTTCACCGTGACGACGACCACCGGCGGTGGCGGTGGCGGTGGCGGTGGTGGTGGCGGCGGTGGCGGTGGCGGCGGCACGACCGTCGTCACGCCTTTCGATTACGACGAATCGATCCGACTGTATTCGGCCGCCGCGGAATTCGAGTACGCATGGACCGACCATCTCGGCCTCGTCGCGGGCCTGGGCTACAGCCGGCAGTCCCGTTCGTCGGACGCCAGCGACGACGGAATGTCCTGGCGCATCGGGGCGAATTACGCCTTCGACGATGCGACGTCGTTGCGGGCGTCGGCGTCGCGACAGCTGCGTTACCCGACCTTGCGCGATCTCTACGCCGTCGACCGCGGCAACCTGGAGCTCGAGTCCGAGACCACCGACACCGTCGAACTCGGGCTACGGCACGCGTTTGCATCGAGCGGCGTGGCAGTCGAGGCGACGGCGTTCCACATCGACGCTGACGACTTCATCGAGCGACCCCTGACGGGCGGGCTGGTGCAGAACTTCGAGTCCTACCGCTTCCAGGGCGTCGAGCTGGGCGCCAGTCGCCGCGGCATGGGGCCGCTGGACCTCGCGGCGTCCTACACCTGGTTGGACGCCGAGAACCAGTCGCGAGGGGCCGATACGAGCAGGCTGCAGAACCGTCCCGAGCACAAGCTGGCGTTGCGGGTGGACTATGAGATCCGGCCCCGCGTGAGTGTCGGCGCATCGTGGATGTACGTGGCGGGAAGCTACGTGCTGTCGCGCACCACGCCCACCACTGCGCTGGAACTCGATGAATTCCAGGTGCTCGACCTCGACGCGTCCTTCGGCTTCGCAGACGGGCGCGGCCGCCTGTTCGGCCGGGTCGAGAACGCGCTAGACGAGCTGTACGAGGAGTCCTTCGGGTTCCCGCAGCCGGGGCGGACGTTCGTGGTCGGCGCGGAGTATCGCTACGGCGGCAGCTAGTCCGCAGGCGGCGGGGCTTCCTCGCCGGCGCGTTCCGTGGCGCGCCACAGGGCCACCGCGACGAGCCCGCCGACGAACCCGAACAGCAGGTGCGTCACGATCGGGTACACAGGCCCCGACCGCAGCGACCCGAACTGCATGCCGAAGACCGCATTCGCGAGCACGCGGACGACCGGCTTCGAGGCGAACGCCACTGCCGTGAGGAACGGCAGGAACAGTACGAGGCTGCCGGCACGCGGCCGCAGGCGCCAGCCGAGATCGACCAGCACTCCGGGCAGCAGGTAGAACAATGGCATGAGCGCGCCGTGGTCGGCGCCGAACAGCGGCGCGGCGACCGCGGCGCTGGCGCCAGAGATGCTGGCCGACCAGGGGCTGGTGCAGCTCAGCCGACCGAGCAGCAGCAGCGCCATCGCCTCGATGCCGTGATGGCCCGGCAGCTGCAACGACCAGCGGAAGGCGCCCTCGAGCGCGACGATGGCGACACCGAGCGACACGAGCCAGAGCAGCCGCCCGGTACTGAGTCCGCCGGTCAGCTCAATAGCGCCGAATAGCCTCTTTCTCGAGGAGTTCCCAGCTGTAACCGGCATTTTTTTCGCGACTTTCCTGTGTGAGCAAGACCGCCCGGCCGTTCAAGAGCACGGGCCGCGGCCATGGGTGTACGCGAACCTGAGCTTCCCGCGGAACCGTCCGCCCGTCAACCGTTTCAACCGCATCGATGCCGGTGGTCTCGAGCAGGCGACCGGCGGACTCGATGCCGGTCAGCTCGCGCACGCCTTCGAGCCAGATGAAGCGCCCGTCGTGCCCGCCCCGCCGCAGGCCGACGGCCGATAGTGCGCCGATCACGCCCATGTGGTCGCCGGTCACGCCCTCGAGGACGGCCCCGTGGCTTGCCGCGAGCGCCAGCGCCTGTTCGCGCGTCAGGATCGTGTGCTTGGCCGACCGTCCGAACTCGACCATCGTCTCGGTGACCCGCTCGTACTGCGCAATGCAGAGGCCCGCGTCGGAGCCGTCCGCGCTTTCGCTCGAGAGGTAGTCGCGGCAGAAATCCTGCAGCCGGCCAGCCGGGTCGCTCGCCTCGTCCACCTCGACGTTGAGACAGGCCGAGCTGTTGTGCGAGGTGTAGGGGATGTCGGGGTGGACGTACAACTGGTGCCGCGTGATTCCGAGCGGCCGCGCCAGGCCCGACTCCGCGAGGCGCTGCAGCAGCTGCCGGGCACGGAACCCGGTACCGCGCGACTCCAGGTTGTCGGTGTCGTCGATCCCGACCAGGTAGCGCATGCCGGCCCGGCGTCAGGCCGATGCGGTCGCCGACCGGTCCGGCGCATCTCCCGCGCGCGCAACGGTGCCGCCCTGCTTCACTTCCTCGAGCCAGAGGTTGTGGTGCTGCTCGGCCCAGCCTTCGTCCACCTCGCCCGTGACCATGCCCTCGAACGCACCCTCGCTCCCGGCCGTGCCGAGGTAGATGTGGGCGCAGACCGCGGTGATGACCAGCAGCGAGCTGATGCCGTGGATGATGTTCGCGTTCTGCATCGCCGCCCGCTCGAAGCCGAGGTTCGGGAACAGCATGTAGAAGCCGGAGACGACGATCGTCGTGCCCGCCACGACCAGCAGCCAGTAGTAGGCCTTCTCGCCGCCGTTGGTGAAGCCGGCCGGCGGGTGCGAACCGTCGAAATAACCGCCGGCCTGCTTGAACCACTGCGCATCGTAGGCGCGCGGGATGTTGTGCTTGAACCACTTGATCAACATCACCGCCAGGCCGAGGGCGAAGGCCAGCGCAAGGTAGTCGTGCACCGGCTTGGCGATGCCGGCCCAGGCCGCGAAGCCCGTCTTGCCGAGCACCGGGATCAGGACGATGCGTCCCCACAGCAGGCTCAGTCCCGTGATGGCGAGGATGATGAACAGGGTGGCCGTGTACCAGTGCAGCACGCGATCGAACATCGGCCAGCGCAGCACCTTGCGGCCGGTGCGATGCCGGAGCTTCGCGCCGCGTGTCTTCAGGTGGTAGGCGAGGAGCACGAGGAGCACGCCGAGCACCATGATGGCGCCGATCGTGATCACGGGGCCGTTGCGCACCTCGCGCCAGGTCTGGCCGCGGCTCTGCACCAGCACGCCGGTCTCGGGTCCCGTCACGCTCGTGTAGCCGGCCTCGCCCGAACGGACCTCGCGCCAGTACTCGGAGCGGGGATTGGTCGCGTCGCCCGCGGCCTCCTGCTGCTCCTCGGCCTGTGCGACCGCCGTCCACACGTAGCCAGCCAGCGGCAACAGCATCGCGCCCGCGGCGATCAGCACCACGGACCAGAGCATCGCCCTCATGCGCCGCCTGCGCGTGCCCGTCCCGGCCTGTGACTCAGTCATGGTCTATCTCCTGCCCGACTCGGCCCGCATTGCTCAACGATCCGACTGGCCCGTCTCGAAGCGCTTCTGCAGCGCCGCCTTCCGCTCGGCCGTCGCATGCTGCTCGAGCAGCGGGTCCGCGGCACCCTTGTATTCGCCCGGCTCGTACACGGTCACGGAGACGGGCTCGTGGCAACCCGCGAGCGCCACGAAGGCCGCGACGGCGCAGGCTGCGAGCATTGCACTTGGTCTGTTCACTCGACTGTTCCTCGCGCACGCAGGCTGCAGGCCCCGCCCGCGCATCGAACGTCCTCTTTGTACGCCGTCTCCCAGCCCCATGTCTGCGGCCGGCCGCTGCGCTTCATCACGCGCTCGCGGTAGATGTCCGCGACCATGTCGCCGTCGCCGGCGAGCAGCGCCTTGGTCGAGCACATCTCGGCACACATCGGCAGCTTGCCCTCGGCGATGCGGTTGCGGCCGTACTTCTCGCGCTCGGCTTCCGAGTTGTCGTCGCCCGGGCCACCGGCGCAGAACGTGCACTTGTCCATCTTGCCGCGCACGCCGAAGGCTTCCTTCTGCGGGTACTGCGGCGCGCCGAACGGGCACGCGTAGAAGCAGTAGCCGCAGCCGATGCAGAGGTCCTTGTCGTGCAGCACGATGCCGTCGTCGGTCGTGTAGAAGCAGTCGACCGGGCAGACGGCGGCGCAGGGCGCGTCCGTGCAGTGCATGCAGGCGACCGAGATCGAGCGCTCGCCCGGCACGCCGTCGTCGAGCGTCACCACCCGGCGGCGGTTCACGCCCCACGGCACCTCGTGCTCGTTCTTGCACGCCGTCACGCAGCCGTTGCACTCGATGCAACGCTCGGAGTCACACAGGAATTTCATGCGAGCCATGTTCGGTGCTCTCCTAGGCTGCCGTGATCTTGCAGAGCGTGGCCTTTGTTTCCTGCATCACCGTCACCGAGTCGTAACCGTAGGTGAACGCGGTGTTGCAGGCCTCGCCGCGCACGAACGGCGCGGTGCCCTCGGGGTATTTCTCGAGCAGGTCCTTGCCCTGGAACCAGCCGCCGAAGTGGAAGGGCGTGAAGACGACGCCGCGGCCGACGCGCTTGGTGAGCATCGCCTTGACCTTGATGCGCCCGCCCTCCGGGCCCTCGACCCAGATCCACTGCCCGTCCTTGATGCCTAGGTCGTTCGCGTCCGCCGGGTTGACCTCGGCGAACATGTGCTGCTGCAGCTCGGCGAGCCACGCGTTGGAGCGCGTCTCCTCGCCGCCGCCCTCGTACTCGACCAGCCGGCCGCTGGTGAGGATCAGCGGGTAGTCCTTCGAGAAGTCCTGCGACTGGATCGAGGCATAGCGGGTCGGCAGGCGCCAGAAGGACTTGCGGTCCTCGTAGGTCGCGTACTTCTCGACCAGGTCGCGACGGCTGGTGTAGAGCGGCTCGCGGTGGATGGGCACCGGGTCCGGGAAATTCCACACGATGCAGCGCGCCTTGCCGTTGCCGAACGGCGCGCAGCCGTGCTTGATGGCGACGCGGATGATGCCGCCCGACATGTCGGTCTTCCAGTTCTTGCCCTCGGCCAGCTTCTGCTCGTCGGCGGTCAGGTCGCCCCACCAGCCGAGCTGCTTCAGCAGGTCCGCGGTGAACTCAGGATACCCGTCCTCGAGCTCCGAGCCCTTGCTGAAGGAGCCGTCGGACAGCAGGCTCTGCCCCTGGTACTCGACGCCGAAGTTGGCGCGGAACGTGAGGCCGCCCTCCGCCACCGGCATGCTGGTGTCGTAGAGGTTCGGCGTGCCGGGATGCTTCATCTCGGGCGTTCCCCAGCATGGCCACGGCAACCCGTAGTACTCGCCGTCGCACGGGCCGCCCTCGGCCTTGAGCGTCGTGGTGTCGAAGGTGTGCTTGTTCTCCAGGTGGAGCTTGAGGCGCTCCGGGCTCTGCCCGGTATAACCGATCGTCCACATGCCGCGGTTCATCTCGCGCAGGATGTCCTCGACCAGCGGCTCCTCGCCGTTCACCTGGATGTTCTTGAAGAGCTGCTGCTCGAAGCCGAGCTTCTTCGCGAACTTGTACATGATGGTGTGGTCGGGCAGCGACTCGAACAGCGGCTCGATCACCTTCTCGCGCCACTGCAGCGAGCGGTTGGACGCGGTCACCGAGCCGTAGGTCTCGAACTGCGTGCAGGCCGGCAGCAGGTACATGCCGTCGGTGCGGTCCGGCAGCACGGCGGTGTGCGTCGGGTACGGGTCGATCACCACCAGCAGCTCGAGCGCCTCCATGGCCTTCTTCATCTCGGGGCCGCGGGTCTGGCTGTTCGGCGCATGGCCCCACAGGAACATCGCCTTCAGGCTGTCCTTCTGCGCGATGTTCGCCGGGTCCTCGAGGACGCCGTCGATCCAGCGCGAGACGGTGATGCCGTTGGTGTTCATCACCGAGACCGGCTTCTCGCCGCCCTCGTAGCTGCCGGTGTCGAAGCGCGACTTCACCCAGTCGAACTCCAGCCCCCAGACGTTGCACCAGTGCTTCCACGAACCCTCGGCCAGCCCGTAGTAACCGGGCAGGCTGTCCGCGAGGACGCCGACGTTGGTGGCGCCCTGCACGTTGTCATGGCCACGGAAGATGTTGGTGCCGCCGCCCGCCATGCCGACGTTGCCGAGCGCGAGCTGCAGGATGCAGTACGCGCGCGTGTTGTTGTTGCCGATCGTGTGCTGCGTGCCACCCATGCACCAGACGACGGTGCCGGGGCGGTTCTCGGCCATGGTCTGCGCCGCGCGCTTGACCTGGTCGCCAGGGATCCCGGTGACGTTCTCCACCACCTCGGGCGTCCACTGGGCGACTTCGGTGCGCACCGCGTCCATGCCGAACACGCGCTGGTTCAGGTACTCCTTGTCCTCCCAGCCGTTCTGGAAGATGTGCCACAGCATGCCCCAGATCAGCGGCACGTCGGTGCCGGGGCGCAGCCGCATGTACTGGTCGGCATGCGCGGCAGTGCGCGTGAAGCGCGGGTCGACGACGATCAGCTTGGCGCCGTTCTCCTTGCCGCGCAGCACGTGCTGCATCGAGACCGGATGCGCCTCGGCGGCATTGCTGCCGATGAAGAACATGGCCTTGGCGACGTGCATGTCGTTGTAGGAGTTGGTCATCGCGCCGTAGCCCCAGGTGTTCGCCACGCCTGCGACGGTCGTCGAGTGACAGATGCGGGCCTGGTGGTCCACGTTGTTCGTGCCCCACATGGCCGCGAACTTGCGCAGCAGGTAGCCCTGCTCGTTGCTGAACTTCGCCGAGCCCAGCCAGTAGACCGAGTCGGGGCCCGACTTCTCGCGGATCGCCATCAACTTGTCGCCGATCTCGTCGATGGCGGTGTCCCAGGAGACGCGCTCCCACTTCCCGCCCACGAGCTTCATCGGGTACTTGAGGCGCTTCTCGCCGTGCCCGTGCTCGCGCACCGCGGCACCCTTCGCGCAGTGGGCGCCGAGGTTGAACGGCGAGTCGAAATCCGGTTCCTGCCCGGTCCACACGCCGTTCTGCACCTCTGCGATCACGCCGCAGCCGACGGAGCAGTGCGTGCAGACGGACTTCTTGATGACGGTCTCGCCGTCGGCGGCCGCGGCCGTCTCGGCCTCGGCACGCTTCATCATGCGGGTGGACAGTCCCGCCGCGACTACGGCGCCGCCCGCGGCGATGCCTGTGCCGCGCAGGAACGTGCGGCGATCGATCGTCCGTCCGAGCACTCCGCCACCGGCGGACGTGGTCGCCTGCAGGGCAGGCGCGGTTTTCTTGACCAGCTTCATCGCTGCGTCTCCTGGGTGCCGAGATGTCAGATGCGGGCCTTGTCGTAATACTTCGTGACGTGCGGCGTCACGTGGTATCCCTTCGGCCGCGCGGCGGCCGGCGCCTTCACGGCGGCAGGGCGTGCCTCGACGGCCGTGGCCGACGCCGCTACCGCGGCGATGCCGCCGGCGGCCGCCACGTCGCGCAGGAATGCGCGCCTGCTGGTGTTCGCTGTGCGCTCGTCAGGGTTCATGTGTCTGCGTCCTCGAGTCGGGGCCGGCGTTCACCGCCGGCCGTTGCGCGAATCCGTCCCGGCCGCCGGGAAATCCATCCCGAAGGCCTGCCTCTCCACCGCGACGAACTGCTCGCCGAGCAAGCCCACGGCGCGATAGAAGCGCGCCGAGTCCGCCCGCTGCAGTTCGCGGAAGAACCGCTCCATCCAGGGCTCCATGTGCTGCGCGAAGAAGCGCGCCTGGCGCTCGACGGGCACCGGATCGTCGCCTGCGATCATGATCGCCATCGCATCGCACAGCGCGCCGGCGTGGTCCTCGGGCTCCTTGACGTCCGCTTGGCGCTCGATGCCGAGCTCCGCAAGGTCGCTGCGCAGCCGCGCGAGCGGCTGCTCCATCAGGAAGCCGGTCAGGTACCACGAGCCGTAGGGCACGACCTCGCCGCGGCCCAGGCCGATGAACAGGGCCTGGTACTCGTCGCGAAGCGCCGGCAGCGTGGCGCGGCCGGCGGCCTCGCCCAGCATCTTCCAGGCGGCGGCGAGCAGGCTGCGGTCGGCGGGATCAGGGCCGATCGAGGCGAGGGTCCCGAGCAGGTCGGCATCCGGGGGCGCGGCGAGCAGGTTGCCGAACAGCGCATAGACGTGGCCGCGGGCGCGGTCCTCGTCGGCGGGCGCGGTCACCACGACGACGGGCCTCGCTGCGGCGATGCTGGCTGCGGCAACGGACATTTGGCTGGATATCCCCTCGACCACGCGTACGGCTCAGAGGAAGCAATAAGTGCGCCAGTGAAATACCCGAAAATAGCGTAATAAATGCGCGATTCTCCGTGACCTGCAGGGGTCGGAAAGCCTGTCTGCGACATTTTGTCTTCAGTCCCGCTCTTTCCTGGCCTGTTCCGCGAACAGGTCGCGCACCCGGCAGTCCTCGCACATCTGCAGGCGACGGCGCGCCTCCTCCGTCTGGAACATCCAGTGCCCGGCGAGCTTGCGACCGAGCACGTCCAGCATCGACTGGGTGGCAAACGGCTTGCCGCAGGAAACGCAGCACACCGGCTGCTCCTCGTGCAGCGTGCGCGGCCGCTCGCGCGCCTCCACGTCATAGAGGAACCGGGCGGAGAGCGTGACCACGCCCTCGGGGCAGGCACGCGCGCAGAGGCCGCACTGCACGCAGTCCCACTCCCGGAAATTGAGCTGGGGCAGGCCGCGCCCGTCGAGCAGCGCGTGCGTCGGGCAGACCGACACGCAACTCATGCACAGCGTGCAGCCCCGGGTGTCGACCCGCACCTCGCCGAACGGCGCGCCCGCGGGCAACGGGACGCTGCGTCGCGGGGCGGGGGCCTGGGCGTGCAGGTGTTCGAGCGCGAGCCGCAGCCGACCACGCTTGTCCGGCGGCGTGAGGAACGTCGCCGGTCGCATCGCGCCGCCTGCCGGCAGCTCGCCGAGCGCCGCAAGCGCCGCGGCCGGCTGGTCGGCGTTCAACAGCTGGATGCAGCCCTGCTCGTAACCCATGCCGGCAAGGATGGCGCGCGCCGTCACGAGCTGGTCCTGCGTCGCCTCGACGACCTGCGCGGGCGTGCTGTCGGAGGACAGTAGCGCGACCGCCCCGGCGCCGTGGGCCAGCGCCACCAGCCAGGCATCGATGCCGACCGAGCCGATCTCCTCGACCTGCACCGGCAACACGCGCTCGGGCAGGCCGGCCAGCGCCTCGAACAGCGCCTCGCGCGAGTGCTCGTCGTAAAACAGGACGGACGCCGCGGTCCCTCCGGCGGCACGGTAGCGCTGCAATGCCTGCCGCAGCGCGTTCGCAAGGTCCGCCGCCGGGGGGTATGCGTAGGTGATCGCGCCGGTGGGACAGGCCGTGGCGCAGGCGCCGCCGCCCTGGCACAGGTACGGATTCACCTGGATCCGCTCGCCGATGGACACGATCGCCTCGGCCGGGCAGGCGTCGATGCAGCGCGTGCAGCCGCGCTTGCCGCTGCGGCCGTGTGCGCAGATCTCCGGGTCGTAGTCGGTGTACTTCGGCTTCTCGAACTCCCCCTGCATGTCCGGGAGGACGGTGAGCACCTGCTCGAGCGCGTAGTCGTCCGGCCCGGGCGCGTAATAGCCGAGGGGCAGCATGGCCTGTTGCAGCGACGGCGGGCTCTGCAGGTCCAGCACGAGGTCGAAGCGCTCGACGGGCGGAATGAGCAGCGCACCGAGTTCCTGGCCCTCGCCGGTCGCGGCGAACCAGGCCTCGAAGTCGCCGAGCGCGCCGCGGATGCGGGGACGTCCGCCGAGCACCAGCCTCGTCCCGCGGATGATCGTCGCCGACGGCGCCTGGTCCGAAGGCACTGCCACGACGCAGGTCAGGCTCGCACCGAGTCGCTCCGCGGCGGCGAGCGCGCGCGCCTCCTCGCCGATCACCAGGCAACGCCCGCGTGAAACGAAGCCCACGGCCGCCGTCGGCGTCACGTCGCCCTGGTCGAAGGCGGCCAGCGCCTCGGCCCGCGCGCGGCCGTCGATCGTCGTCTCAGGCAGGGTCGGCTGGTCGGTCATTCGCTGGCTCTTCCTCGGGGGTTGGGTCTTCGACAGGAGTCGCGGCGAGGGCGTCGGGCGTTGCTGCGCGCGGCTCCTCCAGTTTCTCGGCCAGGCGTCGTGCCGCCTGCTCGATGCGGTGGCGCATGTCGGCGGTCACGAGATCGCCCAGCGGCTCGAAATTGCGGAAGTCGCCCATGTAGTCGTCGAGGCCGTCGAGCACGTTGAACTTCGGGCTGTGGAACAGCTTGCGCAGGGCGCGACGGCGCAACAGCAGGTCGACCCCCGGGGACAGGAAGGCGCTGTAGTCCGAGTCGCCATCGAGCAGGTCGAGATTTGGCAGCTGCACCTCGGCCTGGGGCGCCGCCGACGCCGCGGGCACCGCCAATGTGTCCTCCGCCGCCGGTTCGGCGGACTCCGGGACCTGCGCCGCGGGTGGCGGCGACCGGGCCTCCTCCCTGGCTCGCTCCTTCAACCGGGACCAGCGCGCGAGGAAATCCGCGGGATCACGCTCGCTCACGACGGATCCCCCGTGGACCAGTCCGTGCGCTTGCGCTTGCGTTTCTCCTGCGGCACGTGGTGCTCGACCACGAAGCGCTCGAGTTCCCGGTAGACCTCCGGCGGGATGGGAGCCGAGAAGACGCGATCGTTGCCTTCCACCCCCGAGCCGGCCTCGTGCAGGTCGGCCGTCACCGACTCGGGCATGAGCGAACCGTCGTCGGAAGCCGTGCAGATCACGAACAGCGCGGGCTCGCGGCCGACGAGGTTGGTCCAGTAGGCCTCGGAGGCATCACGGTAGAGCTCGAGCGTGAGCCCGCCCCACAGGAACTGGTCTTCGTCATCCGTGCTGTGCACCGGCTGGCCGCGTGCGTCCCGGCCGGGGAGGTTGCCCCCCGCCACGACGCCGACGACCCGCCAGCTCGGTACGCTCCAGCGGTCGCGCCCGACCATGCGGCGGCCCATGATGACCGCTACGGGAATGCTGGTGATTGGCCGGGTCGCCATGGTCGCTCGCATCGCCTCCTGCCAGGAAGGCTCGCATTCTGCACCACCATGAGCTCACGGGTGCAACCTCTGCCGCCCTCGCCCGTCACCGGAACGGTTCTTGCAGCAATGAGTGCGGAGGTTCGCCCATGAGCACGCGCCAGACGCCCCGGAAAAAATCGCCCGCCATGGAAAGCCATGCGCAGGCGCCGTCCGCAGACCCACCGAGCTTCATGACCGTGCGCGAGGTCGCGCGACACCTGCGACTGAACGAGAAGAAGGTCTACGAGCTGGTGAACGAGGGGCGCATCCCGGCCACGCGCCTCACCGGCAAGTGGCTGTTCCCGCGCAATCTCGTGGACCAGTGGCTGCTCGAGTCGAGCCACGGCGGGCTGCTGACGGACCGCATGGTGATCGCTGGCAGCGACGACCCGCTGCTCTACCGCGCGATAACGCTGCTCGCCACCGACCTGCACGGACAGGCGTCGATCAGCTACGCAGTCACCGGAACGCAACTCGGCCTCGCGCTGCTCGCGCGCCGCCGCGCGGATCTCTGCGCCCTGCACTGGGGACCGGAGGCCGAGTGCGGCCAGCGACATCCGGCACTGCTGCGCCAGTATCCGCAGCACGAGGAATGGGTGCTGGTGCGGCTGTTCCGTCGCGAGCAGGGCCTGATCCTGGCGCAGGACCTGTGGGCCGCGACCGGCCGGTTCGAGCAACTGTTCCGACCGCAGGTCCGCTGGGCCGAGCGCCAGGAAGGCGCCGGATCGCAGCGCTTCCTGCAGGAGATCGTCGCGCGCCACGGCACCGACCCGGCCGACCGCCGCGTCACGGCCCGGGCCTATTCCGAGCGGGACGCCGCGGCAGCGATCGCCATGGGACAGGCCGACGTGGCACCCGGCATCCGCGCCGCGGCCGCGGAGTTCGGCCTCGATTTCCAGCCCATCGGCTGGGAAGCGTTCGACCTCGCGTTGCCGCGCGGCATCTACTTCCGCACCCTCTTCCGCCGCCTGCTCGACGAGTTGCGCGGGCCGGAGTGCCAGCGCCTCGCGCAGCTGCTCGGCGGCTACGACCTCGCCGGCGTGGGGACGCTGGTCTGGTCGGCGTCCTGAGGAGTGCTCCCGCTAGCTGAGGGTGAGGTCCTGCGTCACCTCGTGGCGCAGGTCGAGACCCGGCACCTCGAGGACCATGCGCGCCTGCAGCGGCGCACCCGGGTCGAGCGCGCCGCGGGCCAGCGCATCGCGCACCGCGTTCTCGATCTCGATCTGCGAAGTGATGCCGACCCGCTTCAGGAACTTGCGGATCTCTCCGCCGAACTTCTCGGCATCGAAGCTTGACTGGCTCATGTGGATTCCCTGGTCCTGGATCGCGTGGAAGGTATCAGTCCTGGCGCCCGTCCGGCGGCAGGCCGAGCTTGCGCTCGAGGGTCTTGCGCGACACGCCGAGCTGCCGCGCGGCCGCCGACTTGTTGCCGTCGTGCGCGGCGACGACGCGGCGCATGTGCGCCTGCTTCACCTGCTCGAGCGTCCAGTCGACGGGATAGGCATCGAACCGCGGCTCGCTGCGCGCCGGTGCGACCGGGCCCGCCTCGGGCAGGTCGCCGAGCAGCACCCACCGCTCGATCACGTTGCGCAGCTCGCGGACGTTGCCGGGCCACGGCTGCGCGCACAGCCACTGCAGCCGCCGCTCGTCGAGTTCGATCGCTGGCATGCCGAACTCGGCGACGGCCTGTGCCATGAAGTGTCGCGCCAGCGCGGCGACGTCCGCGGGCCGGTCGCGGAGCGGCGGCAGCACGATGTGCGCGACGTGCAGCCGGTAGTAGAGATCCTCGCGGAATTCCCCGGCCGCCACCCGCGCCGGCAGCCCGGGCTGGGTCGAGGCGACGATCCGCGCATCCACGGGCACCTCGCGGTCGGTGCCGACCGGGCGGACGGCACGTTCCTCGAGCGCCCGCAGCAGCTTGACCTGCAGGTCGCGCGGCATGGCGCCGATCTCGTCCAGGAAGAGCGTGCCGCCCTGCGCCGCCGCGAACAATCCCTCGCGGACCTGGTGTGCGCCGGTGTAGGCGCCCTTGGCGTGGCCGAACAGCTCGCTCTCCATCAGCTCGGGCGCGATGGCCCCGCAGTTGACCGGGACGAACGGTCCGCGCCGCCGGCTGTGCCGGTGCAGCAGGCGGGCCACCAGCTCCTTGCCCGCGCCCGTCTCGCCCTCTACCAGCACCGTTGCCGGCGTCGGCGCGACGCGCACGATCAGCGCCTCCACCGCCCGAATGACCGCGCTGTCGCCCACCAGTTCGGGGCTGCGCAAGCCGGCCCCGGCGCGCGTTCGTCCGTCGTAGGCCTCGCGCAGCGCAGCCGCATCCAGCGGGCTCGCGACGCAGCCCGTGGCGCCGGCCCGGCGCGCGGCGGCCGCCAGCCCGTGGCCGGCATCGCCGGCGACCAGGATCGTCGGCCCCGGCCCCGTCTCGCGACGCATGCGCGAGATCCAGCCGAGCGCCGGATCCTGCGGCGATTCGACGTGGACCACGATGCAGTCGAAATGGCAGCGGGGCAGCAGGCGCTCGGCGGTCGGCAGGTCCTCGGCCCACTCCACGAGCGCGAAGTCGCGGGCGAGCGAACGCGCCAGCCGGGCGTCCGCTGCGAGTGGAGACCCCGCGATCAGCAGAGAAACCTGCTCTTTCGTCGTCACATCGCCCCCGCGCCGTGAATCGGACCTGCTGGCGCCTGAGTGAAGCCTATGGCCTGCGACAAGATGACGCAAGCCATGCGCCGATGCGTCAATTTGTCGCAGGCCGAGACCACCTGCCAGCCGACATTGCGCAGGCGGCGCGTCGTATCCATGATCGCTACCCCAGGGGCGCGGGTCGCGCTCGAATCCTTTGGGCGAGGCGTAAATGCTGCGTGATCCGGAGCGGCAAACGATCACCGGGCTGATCCTCGCCGGAGGACAGGCGCGCCGCATGGGAGGCGTGGACAAGGGGCTGGTGCCCGTGGCCGGCCGACCGATGATCGAGCACGTGCTCGCCGCGCTGGCGCCCCAGGTCGGCCCGCTGCTCATCAACGCCAACCGCAACCTCGAGCGCTACGCGGCGTATGGGCATCGGGTGGTCCCCGACGTTCGGGAGGGTTTCCTCGGCCCGCTCGCCGGGGTGCTGAGTGCGCTCGCCGTGCTCGAGACGGACTACCTGCTCACGGCGCCCTGCGACTCTCCGCTGGTCGCGCCCGATCTCGCCGAGCGAATGCACGCGGCCCTCGTCGCGCACGGCGCGGACATCGTGGTGGCGCGTGACGGAGAGCGCCAGCAACCCACCTTCCTGCTGCTGCGACGCGGCCTCGCGGCCGACCTCGGCGAGTTCCTCGACTCCGGCGGCCGCAAGATCGACCGCTGGTTCGGGCGCCACCGTCTCGCCGAGGCCGACTTGAGTGACCGTCCGGAATGCTTCGTGAACGTCAACGATCCCGGGGAACGCGCGCGGGTCGAGGCCATGCTCGATTCAAATGCCGCCGCACCCTGAGTAGCATGGTGCGATGACCGAGCCCTCGACCCCACTGCCCGCCCACGTCGACCCCTGCGATGAGCCGGGTCATGGCCATCGCAGCCTGCGGCTCGAGGAGGCGCGCGCGCGGATCCTCGAGTCCGTGCAGCCGGTCACGGGCGCGGAGACGGTCGAGCTGTGCGCAGCGCTCGGCCGGGTGCTCGCCGAACCTGTCCTCTCGACCGTCGACGTGCCCTCCCACGACAACTCGGCGATGGACGGCTACGCATTGGCGGGCAGCGACCTGCCGACGCAAGGCGAGCGCTCGCTGCACCTCGTCGGCACCTCGTGGGCCGGCCGGCCGCTCGAAGCGGCTGTCGGGCCAGGTGAATGCGCACGCATCATGACGGGCGCGAGCCTGCCGCAGGGCACCGACACGGTCGTCATGCAGGAGCACGTGCGCGTGGCCGGCGACGCGGTCGTCGTCGCGGCGGGCCACAAGCCCGGCCAGCACCGGCGCAAGGCGGGCGAGGACATCCGGGCCGGCGAGGTCGCGCTCGCGGCGGGCACGACGCTCGACCCCGCGCACCTCGGGCTCATCGCCTCGATCGGTGTCGCGCGGGTCACGGTCAGCCGACGCCCTCGGGTGGCGATCCTCTCGACCGGCGACGAGCTGCGCTCGGCGGGCGAGCCGCTCGGTCCCGGCCAGATCTACGACAGCAACCGCTACAGCCTGCACGGCATGCTCGCGCGACTCGGCCTCGAGGTGATCGACCTCGGCGTGGTGCGCGACCGGCGCGAGGACACCGAGCGCGCCATCACGGACGCCGCGGCGCGAGCCGACGCGATCGTCGCCTCGGGCGGCGTTTCCGTCGGCGAGGCGGATTTCGTCGTCGAGACGCTGCAGCGCCTCGGGCAGGTGGGTTTCTGGAAAGTCGCGATGAAACCCGGCAAGCCGATCACGTTCGGCCGGGTGGGCAAGGCGCTCTTCTTCGGGTTGCCCGGCAACCCGGTCTCGGTGATGGCGACGTTCTACCAGCTCGTGCAGCCGGCGCTCGCCAGGCTCACCGGCGCGACGCGCGTCCACCCGCCGATCCTGCTCACCGCGACCTGCCAGTCGCGCATCAGGAAGCGCGCCGGTCGGCTCGAGTTCCAGCGCGGCATCCTCGAACTCGACGCGGAGGGGCGCTATGTCGTGCGGCCCACGAGCCACCAGGGCGCCGGTGTGCTGCGCTCGATGACGGAAGCGAACTGCTTCATCGTGCTGGCGCTCGACCAGCAAGAAGTTCAGCCCGGCACGCAGGTGAGCGTACAGCCGTTCGCCGGGCTGGTGTGACGGCATATCGGCGGAGGAGCCATCCATGACCCATGCCCACGGCGGCGGCGAACGCGAGTTCCGCCCGATCAGCATCGCGGTGCTCACCGTGTCCGACTCGCGCGACGAGGCGACGGACAAGTCCGGCCGGCTGCTGGTCGAGCGACTCACCAAGGCCGGCCACCGCCTCGCCGAGAAGCTGATCGTGCCGGACGACGTCTACCAGATCCGCGCGGCCGTCTCGCGCTGGATCGCGGATCGTGGCGTGGACGCAGTCATCGCCACGGGCGGAACCGGGGTGACCGGCCGCGACGGCACGCCCGAGGCCGTGCTGCCGCTGCTCGACAAGGTGCTCGACGGGTTCGGCGAGACGTTCCGCTCGATCTCCTGGGCGCAGATCCGCACCTCGACCATGCAGTCGCGCGCGCTCGCGGGCGTGGCGAACGCGACCTACGTCTTCTGCGTGCCGGGTTCCTCGGGCGCGTGTGCCACGGCGTGGGACGAGTTGATCGAGGCGCAGCTCGATTACCGCACCCGCCCCTGCAATCTCGTCGAGCTCATGCCGCGGCTGCTGGAAAAGTGACGACTCTCCACGTCGGCACGGACAAGGGCCTGTTCATCGCGCGCCCGGCCGCTCCCGGCGAGCCGTGGCGCATCGAGGGGCCGCATCTCGAAGGCCAGGAAATCCTGCAGGTGGTGGCCACGCCCGGGCGCGACCGCGAACTGCACGCCGCCGTCCGTCACTCCGTCTGGGGCGCGCACGTCTTCCGCAGCGAGGACGGCGGTGCGACCTGGACCAGCCTCGATGCCGTTCCCCATCACCCGGCCGGGCGACATCGCGAATCGCTCAAGGCGATCTGGTCGCTGGCCTGGACGCCCGACGGGCGGCGGCTGTTCGCGGGCATCGACCCGGCGGGACTCTTCGTCAGCGACGACCGTGGCGCCACGTGGACCGGGGTCGACGGCCTGAACGAACACCCGACGCGCAGTGCGTGGGAGCCTTCGCGCGGCATCTTCGCCGTGCACTCGATCTGCATCGACCGCCGCGAACCACGCAACATGGTGGTGGGCGTATCCGCGGGCGGCGCGTACCGCAGCGACGACGGCGGCACATCGTGGTCGCCGGCCAACGTCGGCGTGCGCGCCGAGAACCTGCCCGAGCGCTACCCGGTGGCCGGCCACAACGTGCACCGCATCGTCATGCATCCGCGCGACGGGCGTCGTCTCTACCGGCAGTGCTACAACGGCACCTACCGCAGCGACGACGGCGGGCGCCACTGGACCGAGATCACGGACGGACTGCCGAGCGACTTCGGCTATGCGCTCGCCTGCGACCCGGCCAACCCGGACGTCGTCTTCCAGGTGCCGGAACAGGGGGCGCACCTGCGCATCACCGTGGACGCGAGGCTGCGCGTGTTTCGCAGTCGCGACGGCGGTGCGAGCTGGGCGTCGGCCTCCAGTGGATTGCCGCAGGAACACGTGTACGTCACCGTGCTGCGCGATGCGCTGGACACGGACGACCGCCAGCCCTGCGGCGTGTACTTTGGTACCTCGACGGGCCATCTCTTCGCGAGCCACGACGGCGGCGAGCACTGGCAGCTGGCGGCCACCTACCTGCCGCGCATCCTGAGCGTCGCGGCCGTGCGGACGCCCGGGGCCTAGCGTGGACGAATCACTGCTCGACCTGCTCGACGCGCGTGACGGTATCGTCTGCGCCGTCGGCGCGGGCGGCAAGAAGACGGTGCTGCAGCACCTCGTGGCCCGGCACCCGGGACGCGTGGCGCTGACGGCCACGGTATTCACGACGCACTTTCCCGAGGGCCTCGGTTGCGGGATCGCAATCGACGAGGCGGAGCGGCTGCCGGAGCGCGTCGCCGCCCTCGACGTCGCGAAGAAGGTGGCGTACGCGTGTCCGAGCGACAAGCCCGGTCGCTACGCCGGCGTGCCGCCCGCGGTGATCGAGCGCATCCACCGCGAGCGAGGCTACGACGCGACCTACGTCAAGGCCGACGGCGCGCGCATGCGCTGGATCAAGGCCCCGGCGGACGACGAGCCGCTGCTGACCGACGGCTGCACCACCATCATCGCGGTGGTCTCGGCGCGCGCCATCGGCGAGCCGCTCGACTCGCGCGTCGCGCACCGCATCGATCGCATCGCGGCGATCACCGGCCTCGAGGAAGGACGGACGATCGAGCCCGGGCACGTGGCGCGGCTGATCGTCCATCCCGACGGACTGGCGCGGGCACGCGGCGGCCGGCGTTTCGTGCCGCTGATCAACATGGTGGACGACGAGTGCCACGCCGAGCTCGCGCGACAGGTGGCCGCGATCGCGCTCGATCTCGAGCCCGCGCTCGAGCGCGTGGTACTGGCCTGCCTGAAGGACCGCGCAAACCCGCTGGTCAGCGTCGTCCGGCGCCACGCCGCCGCGGTGACGCCGCCCGGTGCGGGCCCTACAATCCGGCCATGACCGAAGTCACCGTAAGGATCCCGGGCGCGCTGCGCGGCTTCACCGCCGGGCAGGCCGAAGTGCGCGTGGCGGCCGGCACGGTCGCCGAGTTGATCGCGGGCATCGGCGCGCGGCACCCGGGTTTGCCGCCACGCCTGCTCACGCCCGAGGGTGAACTGCGCCCGCACGTGAACGTCTTCGTCGGCGCGGCGAGCGTACGCGGGCGCCAGGGCCTCGCCACGGCGGTCGAACCCGGCGCCGTCGTCAGCATCATCCCCGCCGTTGCCGGCGGCTGACTGACACCACGCCTCAACCGCGGGCGAGCAACGCGTCGTAGCGCGCGTCGCCGGCGAGCCGCCGCCAGTTCCAGTCGTGTCGCGCCCACCAGGCGTGGCGCCAGCCGCGACGCACGCAATCCTCGAGCAGCTCGAGCGCCCGCTCCACGTCGCCCAGCACGACGTGCGCGCTCGCCACCCGGTAGAGGACATCGACGCTCACGATCCCCTCCGCCCGAACCTCGTCGGCGCGACCGAACAGGGCCTGCAGGTCGTCGCGTCCGCGCTCGTCGCCGGCGTGGATGCCCAGGTGCGCGTAGTTCACTGCATGCGGCAGTCGCCGGACCCACTCGTCGTTGATCGCGTCGTTCACCGCGCGGCGCGATCGGCACCCGCGATCCTCAGGCCGATCACCCGGTCCGCCTCGTAGGCATTGCCGGTCGGGTTGCAGCAGGCTTCCTCGACCGCGACGACGGCGGCTTCGTGCCGGCCGAGCTGCGCCAGGATGAGGGCCTTGCGCGCGAGTGGAACGCCCGGGTCGGTGCACGCTCGATGGCGCGATCGATCCAGCCGAGCGCCTCCTCCAGCGATCCCTTCATGGCGTTCAACCGCGCCATGCCGGAATACGGGACCTGGAAGGCCGGGTCGATCTCGATCGCGGCGGCGTAGTCGCCCTGGTCGTGGCGGATCAGGCCGAGCGAGGCGTGGGCCTCCGCGAGCATCGGCGCGAGTTCCAGCGCCCGCTCGACGGCGGGCAAGGCGTTCGCGATCGATTCCCGGGCCGGGATGTCGCCGTAGTAACCGGTACTCGCGAGCGTGTAGGCGTCGGCGAGGCCCGTGTAGGCGAGCGCATAGCCCGCGTCCAGCTCGATCGCCTGCCGGAAGTAGTCCATCGCGCGTCGCAGCGCCGCCTCGTTGCGCTTGTGGAAGTGATGGCGCCCGAGCAGGTAGAGATTGTAGGCGTCGAAGCTGTGCGTCGCGGGCTCGAGCCGCGGCCGCTCCGCGCCAGCCGCGCGCGGCCGCACCGCCTCGATGACCGCGCACGCCACCTCGGTCTGCAGCTTGAAGATGTCGTCGAGCTGGCGCTCGAAGGTCTCGGACCAGACCTGGTAGCCGTCGACGGCGTTCACCAGCTGCACGTCGATGCGCACCATGCCGGCGTGCTTGCGCACCCCGCCTTCGAGCACGGAAGCGACGCCGAGCCGCCGTCCGATCTCGCGCACGTCCTCGTGGCGCCCCTTGAACGCGAACGAGGAACTTCGCGCCGCCACCCGCAAGCCCGGCACGCGGGCCAGCTGCTTGCGGATCTCCTCCGCCAGTCCGTCGGAGAAATACTCGTTCGACGGCTCGTTGCCCAGGTTAGCGACCGGCAGTCCCAGCACCAGGGCCTCGAACGCATCGAGCAGCAGGTCGAGCGCCTGCGCGAGCACCCAGGCACCTGCGACGTAGTACAGCGCCGCGCGCACCACGCGCCGTCGCAGCAGCTCCTGCCAGAAACTCCGCGGATCCGGTCGTCCCATCGCCCGCCGTACCTCGAACCGTGCCGCAAACTCGTATGCCGCGAGTCCGATGTCGAGGATCTCAGACGCGGCCGACGGTCTTCTCGTACAGCCCCGGGAACCGGCCCGCCGGGTCGTACTCGCGCTTGAGCGCGTCGTATGCCTGGCGATCGTACAGTGTCCAGAACGTCTCCTCGTCGAAGGTACTGCGCGAGTACAGGCTCTTCTTGCCGTCGTGCGCCGCCACCAGCCGCTCGACGATCGCGTTGTAGTGGCCGTCGGGCTCCCGGCTGGGCACGCTGTCCCAGAAGCCGAAGTTGACGTACGCGGTGTCGGTGCGCAGGCGGTAGAGCGGGTGACGGTCGGTCGTGACCACGAACGGACACACCCACACGGGCGCGACGCCCACCTCGGCATGGAAGCGCGAAAGGAAGCCGGCTGCGTTCGCGAGCGGTATGTCGACGTCCTGGATCACCGATTCGCGGCGGCCGCGCAGGCGCTCGAGCACGTTCAACGGAGGCCGCTGGGCCGCGCGCATGATCTTCTGGTAGGTGACGCTCGTGAGCAGCCGCGGGCCGGCCAGGAGGCGCACCGGCGCGAGATGTGCACCGACGTTGCGGCTGCACCAGAACCAGTCCGTGTCCCAGCGCCAGAGATAGTCGCGGATCGTCAGGTGATCCTCGGCCCGTGCGCGCAGGCTGCGCCAGTACTGGCGCATCCAGGTGTAGTCGCTGGCCCGCGTGCCGCGCGGCAGCCGCTCGACCAGCGAGGCGCGGGTCAGCACGAAGTCGCCCGGGCCGAAGAACACGCCGTCCAGGTAGTCGCAGGTCGGTCGCGCGCACTCCTCGCCGATCGCCGCGAAGTACCGCCCGGGGTCGGCGAACCGCTCGTGGCGCAGGTGCACGAACGGAGCTACCGGAATGAGCCCGACGGTGAGCCGCGTCGCGTAGCCTAGGCTGCCATAGGAGTTCGCAAAGCCGTGATACAGCTCGGCGTGCTCGGTCGGCGAGCAGCGGAGCACGCGACCGTCGGCCACCAGCACGTCGAACTCGAGGGCGGTTTCGTGCACGAGTCCGTAGCGGAACGCGCTCGACTCGATGCCGAGGCCGGTCGTGGCACCGCCGACGGTGATGCTCTTCAATTCCGGTACCACGGCGGGCGCGAGACCGTGCGGCAGCGTCGCATCGACGAGGTCGGCGTAGGTCGTCATGCCCTCGACGTTCGCCGTGCGAGCCGCAGTGTCGATCGCGATCACGTGGCCGAGCGTGGTGCCGTCGAGGTACACGCGGCCTGCGGCCTCGCGGGGGCGAAAGAGATTACTCGTGCGCTTGCGCAGCCTGACGGGCCCGCTCGACGAGCACAGCACCGCCGCCAGCTGCTCGACCCGCGCGCGGTGCGCCGCGATGCTCACACGCCGTTTCGCTCAGCGGACGGGCACGTAGCGCGGGACATCGCCACGGCTCAGGACGAACTGCCAGAGATTGAGCGCCCGCGCCCGGAACGCGCCGGCGGTCGAGTTCAGGTAATAGCGCCACATCCGGTAGAAACGCTCGTCGAGCTTCGGGCTCTTGCGCAGCTGCGGCCAGGCCGCGATGAAGTTCTCGTGCCACGCGAGCAGCGTGCGGTCGTAGTCCGGCCCGAAGTTGTGCCAGTCCTCCAGCACGAACAGTCCTTCCTTGGCCTCGGTGAGCTGCTTCTCGGACGGGATCACGCCGCCCGGGAAGATGTACCTGTCGATCCATGGGTCGGCCGACGTCTTGCTGACGTTGCCGCCGATCGTATGCACCAGCAGCAGTCCGCCCGGCGCGAGACGCTCCGCCGCGATTTCGAAGAAGCGGCGGTAATTCTTCGGACCGACGTGTTCCATCAATCCGATACTCACGACCCGATCGTAGACCGCCGGGTCCGATGCGGCCTCGCGGTAGTCCTGCAGCCTGAACTCGACCGGCAGGCCGCGGCACCAGTCGCGCGCGAACTCGACCTGCGCGCGGCTGATGTTGTAGCTCACGATGCTGCAGCCATGGCGCGCGGCGAGGTGGCGTGCGAGCCCGCCGTAGCCGCCGCCGAGCTCGAGCACCCTCATGCCGGGCCGCAGGTCGAGCTTGGCCGCGATCAGTTCCAGCTTGCGATGCTGTGCCTCGTCGAGCGTTCGCTCGGCGCCGTCGGGACCGTAGTACGCGCAGGTGTACTGCATGGTCTCGCCGAGCATCGCGACGTAGAGCTCGTTCGACAGGTCGTAGTGCCGCTCGGCGACGCGCAGCGAGAGCCGGCGCCCCTGCAGGTTGCCGATCCTGGCGAGCGCAGCCCTGGCGATCAGCGGCACGGTCGCGAACTTGCGGTCGAGCCGCGCCCGGTGGACGCGCGCGAAGAATTCGTCGAGCCGGTCGGCATCCCACCAGCCGTCCATGTAGGCCTCGCCCGCTCCGAGTGAACCGCCGTCGAGCACGCGCTCGTAGAACCGGTCGTCGAGCACGCGCAGGTCCCACGGCCCGGTTCCGCCGATTTCGATGCCCGCGCCCCGCAGCAGGTCCGCGACGTGTTCCTTCGCCACCCTCGGTACAGCCACCATCGGTGTCACCCCGCATCGGCTCGGCCAACGGCCATGTCGGTTGCGATTACATATACTCGCGACCGGAGTGCGCAATCAAGAACCGGCCTCGCCCGCCAAAGGGGTTGGACATGAGCGGCGGAATCACGCGGCGCGACCTGCTCGCACGGGAGCCGCCGACGGTCCCCTATCCCCCGGCACTGGCCGGGTTGCGCGGCCAGCACGCTGGCTCTTTCGAAGCCGCGCATGCCATGGCGTTCGATCAACGGCGCTACCGCGTCGGGGGCCTGCCGGTGTCGGAGGACTACGACTGCACCGTGGTGGGGGCGGGAATCAGCGGCCTCGCCGCCGCGTGGTACTACCGCCGGCGTTTCGGCGCCGATACGCGGATCCTCGTCCTCGACAATCACGACGACTTCGGCGGGCATGCGCGACGCAACGAGTTCATGGCCGGCGACCCGACCGACTGGGTTGCGGACGACATTCCGCGCGAGCGCCGCAATGGCCGGGCGATCGCGCCATTCGTCGACGATTTTCCATTGCCGCTCGCGGCCCGCCGACAACTCCAGGAACTCTTTTCGTCGAAGCGCGTGACGCTCGACCGTCTCGCCGACGACACCGCGCCTGGACTACCTCTCTCGCACGTCCTACGTCGAGTTCCTGCGGCGGGACTGGGGCCTGCACGACGACGCGATCGCCTATTTCGGCGGCCGGATGCTCGATTTCTTCGGACTGCCGCCGAACCTCGTCCCGGCGCTCGATGCCGCCCTGTTCGCCTATCCCGGCTTCTGCGGCCTCCCGCTGCCGAAGCACGCGGCGGCGAGCGCTGAGGTCGAGGATCCCTGCATCCATCACTTCCCGGACGGCAACGCGTCGATCGCGCGGCTGCTGGTGCGCAGTCTCGTGCCATCGGCCGTTGCAGGCTCCACCATGGAGGACGTCGTGCTCGCGACGGCCCGTTACGACGAACTCGACCGCCCGGGACACAGGACGCGCATCACGAGATCTACGGCGTCGCCAGCCATCACTCGCGAGTCAAGCTCGACTATCCGGTGTCGATGGGCGCGTATCGCAACCCGTCCCGGGTATCGACGAGCCACGGGGCCGCCTTGCGAGCGTCGCGCCGCCTGTTGCTGCGGGCGACCTTCCGGGATTACGAGGCGGCGATCCGCCGCGACCTGTCGCGCATGCTCGGTCCCGGCGGATTCGACGACCGTCGCGACATCCGCGCCATCACCGTCAATCGCTGGTCGCACGGCTATTCCTGGGGCCTGAATACGCTCGTCGACGATGAGTCCGCAGCACAGGCCGCCATGCGGCTGGCGCGTCGGCGCATCGGCAACGTGGTGATCGCCAATTCCGACTCCGGCTGGTCGGCCTATGCTCACTCGGCGATCGACGGGGCGCACCGCGCGGTCGGCGAACTGAGCCGGCTTTCTGCATCGGCAGCCACCGGCGTGCCGTAGACTGCGCGGCATTTACTTCGACGGGGAGCGCCTCCAATGGCCTACGACAGCTACCACAAGCGCAGGATCGGCGATCGAGTCCTGCGCCCCGAGACCCAGATGATGGGGTACGGGTACGACGCAAGGCTCTCGGAAGGCTCGTTGAAGCCCCCGGTCTTCCTGACGTCCACGTTCGTCTTCAAGAGCGCCCAGGACGGCAAGGATTTCTTCGACTACACCTCCGGGCGCAAGGAGCCGCCGCCGGGCGAGGCCGCGGGCCTCGTCTACTCGCGCTTCAACAACCCGAACCTCGAGGTGCTCGAGGACCGCCTCGCGCTCTGGGAGGGCGGCGAGGCGGGACTCGTGTTCTCGAGCGGCATGTCGGCGATTGCCACCACGCTGTGGACCTACCTGCGCCCGAACGACGTCGTGCTGATCAGCCAGCCGCTCTACGGCGGCACCGAGACGCTGATCGAGAAGACCCTGCCGAACTTCGGGATTCGCTCGGTGGGCGTGGCGGATGCGTGCGACCGTGCAGCGGTGATGGGCGCGGCCGCGCAGGCGCTGTCGCTCGCAAAGGAGCGTGGCGGACGCGTCGCGCTGATCGTGACGGAGACGCCGGCCAACCCGACCAACGGCCTCGTCGACCTGCGGCTGATGCACGAGGCCTCCGAATGGCTCGCGCGCGAGCAGGGCGGGACGCGGCCACCGCTCGCCGTGGACAACACCTTCCTCGGCCCGGTATTCCAGCGACCGCTGGAGCACGGCGCGGACCTCGTCATGTACTCGCTCACGAAATACGTCGGCGGCCATTCCGACCTCGTCGCCGGCGGCGTCGTGGGCTCGAAGAGCCTGGTGAAACCGATCCGCCTGCTGCGCAGCGCCATGGGCTCGCAGCTCGACCCGAATTCCGCCTGGATGATCATGCGCTCGATGGAAACGCTGGCGCTGCGCATGCACAAGGCCGCGGAGAATGCCGACGTCGTGGCGCGCTACCTCGCGCGTCACCCGAAGGTCGACTCGGTGAACTACCTCGGGTTCCTCGGCAACGACGACCCGCGGCACGCCGTCTTCGAGCGCCAGTGCGAGAGCGCGGGCTCGACGTTCGCGTTCTACGTCAAGGGCGGCGAGGCGGAGGCCTTCCGCTTCCTCGACGCCCTGCAGGTCATCAAGCTGGCCGTGAGCCTCGGCGGCACCGAGTCGCTGATCTCGCACCCGGCCTCCACGACGCACTCAGGGGTACCGAAGGAGACCCGCGACCGCCTCGGCGTCACGGATTCGATGGTGCGCCTGTCGGTGGGGATCGAGCACCCCGACGATCTCGTCGCGGACCTCGAGCAGGCGCTCGGCTAGGCGAAGCCGCCGTCGCGGGCCAGCGCGATGGCCCGTGCGCGCGAATCCACACCCAGCTTGGCGAAGATGCTGGTCAGGTGATTGCGCACCGTCTTCTCGCTGATGAAAAGCGTGTTCGCGATCTCCGCGTTGCCGAGACCGCCGGCGACCAGCTCCAGCACCCGGCGTTCGCGCGCCGTCGACGCCGCGAAAAGTGCCGGGTGCGCCGTGCCGTCGGCGTGCGAACCGGGCACGCTCTCGACTCCGAGGAAGGCATCGAAGGCCGCGCGGAATCGTGTCCAGGCAGGCTCGTCCGCGAGCAGGACGTGGTTGCGGCTGTCGAGTTCGACGAACTGCGCGCCCGGGATGACGGTGGCCAGCTCCCGGCCCAGCTTGAAGGGAATGGCGGCGTCGTGCCGGCAATGCACGACCAGCGTGGGCGCCACGACCTCGGCGAGCCGGTGCCGGATGTCGACCTCGCCACAGGCGTCGAGGATGCGGGCCGCGATGGCGGGCTTGCTGGTCACGCGCATCAGGTCGTCGAACCACTTCTCCTGTTCGGGGCTCGCGCCGGGAATGAAGATCGACGTGAACACCTGCCGGAATGCCGGGTTCGGCTGGCCCCAGCCGCTCTCGATCAGCCCGAACATGGAGCGCGCCTGCTGCGCCGTAGTCGGGTCGGCCTTGTACCAGCCGTACGGGAACGCGCCGAACAGCACGAGCTTCGCAACCCGCTCGGGGTGTCGGCACGCGTACTCGATCGCCACTGAACCGCCCTGGGAAATACCGAGCAGGGCGAACCGGTCGACGCCCGCCGCCTCGACGACCGCCTCGAGATCGGCAACCTGCGCATCGAGCGACAGGTCGGCCACCGTCCAGTCGGACAGGCCGCAACCCCGCGCGTCGTAGCGCAGCAGCGTGTGGCGCGACGACAGGAACCCGAACCAGTGGCGCCAGACGGGGCTCTGCCAGTCGACCTCGAGGTGCGAGAGCCAGTTCGCAGCCTTCACGAGAGGCTCGCCCGCGCCGGACTGCGCATAGGCGAGGCGCACCCCGTCGCGGCTCCTGGTGAAGCGGATCGTCTGGTCCATTGGGCGGTCCGCGGCCGTTGGGCGCGGCCAAGGTTACACGACGCCGGGTGGGACAAATATCCCGGCCGCCCGGGCCGCAAATTGAGTCCCTTGCCTCATGCGCTGCGGGCGACCGCCCTTCAGTATCTGCCCACCATGCAACAGGAGACTCACATGTTCGAGCGGAACCCCAACACTCGGTATGCCGGTTACGTCTATTCGGCGGTCATCGTGCTTTCGGCCGCGCTGGCCGGGCTGCTGCTGCGCGCGAGTTTCGCCATGCAGGTCGTCGCCTGATCCACCACGCGCCAGCGCCTCAGCCGGATCCGTCGCGCCGGAAGCGCTCGATGCCCGGCACGACCGGTTCCTGGAGGTCGAGCGCGGGCTCGGCACCGGACGGCGGGCCGGCGTCCTCCCCGTCGACGCTCTCGCCGAGGAACCCGCCGCTCTGGTGCGCCCACAACCGCGCGTAGAGGCCGCCCTGCGCGAGCAGCGAGGCGTGGTCACCCTCCTCCACGATGCGGCCGGCGTCCATGACGACCAGGCGATCCATCGCGGCGATGGTCGAGAGGCGATGCGCAATCGCCACCACCGTCTTGCCTTCCATCAGCCGGTAGAGGCTCTGCTGGATGGCGGTCTCCACCTCGCTGTCGAGCGCGCTCGTGGCCTCGTCGAGCAGCAGGATCGGCGCGTCCTTCAGCATCACGCGGGCGATCGCGACGCGCTGGCGCTGGCCGCCGCTCAGCTTGACGCCCCGCTCGCCGACGTGCGCGTCGTACGCGCGGCGTCCGGCCGGATCGCCGAGGCCCAGGATGAACTCGTGCGCCTCGGCGCGACGCGCCGCGGCCACCATCTGCTCGTCGGTGGCAGCGGGCCGGCCGTAGAGGATGTTGTCGCGCACCGAGCGGTGCAGCAGCGAGGTGTCCTGCGTCACCATGCCGATCTGCGCGCGCAGGCTGTCCTGCGTCACCCCGGCAATGTCCTGGCCGTCGATCAGGATGCGCCCGCCGGCCACGTCATAGAAGCGCAGCAGCAGGTTCACGACCGTGCTCTTGCCCGCACCCGAGCGCCCGACGAGGCCGATCTTCTCGCCCGGCCGGATCGCGAGCGTCAGGTCGTCCACGACCCTGCGCTCGCCGCCATAGCCGAAGCGCACGTGCTCGAAGCGGATCTCGCCGCGCGACACCACGAGCGGGGCCGCCCCCGGGCGGTCGACGATGGCGAGCGGCCGCGCCAGCGTGTTGATGCCGTCGCGCACCGTGCCAACGTGCTCGAACAGCGAGGCGAACTCCCACATGATCCAGTGCGAGATGCCGTTCAGGCGCAGCGCCATCGCGGTGGCTGCGGCAACCGCGCCGATACCGACCTCGCCGCGCGTCCAGAGCCACAGCGTGAGTCCCGCGGTGCCCGCGATCAGCGACATGCTGAGCAGGTGGTTCACGATCTCGAAGCCGCTCACCAGGCGCATCTGCGCGTACGCCGTCTGCATGAACTCCTGCATGGCGGAGCGCGCGAACGACGCCTCGCGGCGGGCGTGCGAGAAGAGCTTGACGGTGGCGATGTTGGTGTAGGCGTCGGTGACGCGGCCGGTCATCAGCGAGCGCGCATCGGCCTGCTCGGCCGCCACCCTGCCGAGCCGCGGCACGAAGAAACCCAGCGCTGCCGAGTAGAGCGCCAGCCAGCCGAGGAACGGCAGGAGGATCCAGCGGTCGAAGCCGCCGACCACGCTCACCATAGTGACGAAATAGATGATGACGAACACCATGATGTCCGCGACGATCATCCACGTGTCGCGCACGGCGAGCGCGGTCTGCATCACCTTGGTGGCGATGCGTCCGGCGAACTCGTCCTGGTAGAAGCTCATGCTCTGCCCGAGCAGCAGGCGGTGGAAGTTCCAGCGCAGGCGCATCGGGAAGTTGGCGGCGAGCGCCTGGTGCTTCAGAAGCGTGGCGAGCGTCACGACGAGCGGACTCGCCGCGAGGACCGCGGCGAGCGCGAGCAGGCTGCGGCGCTCCTCCTGCCACAGGCGCGCAGGCTCGACGGCGGTGAGCCAGTCCACCACGCGCCCGAGCATCGCGAACAGCGCCGCCTCGAACGCGCCGATGAGCGCGGTGCAGAGCGTCAGCCCGAGCAGGAACGGCCGCATGCCCTCCGAGCAGGCCCAGAGGAAGCGGAAGAAGTCCCGGGGCGGCGTGCACGGTTCGGCCGCCGGATAGGGATCGACCCGTTTCTCGAAGTAACGGAACAAGCGAGGCCTCCTGCGCCGGCCGCCATCATCTCACGGCGTGGTCACGCGAACGCGACGTACACACGCCGGTTGTGCCGGCCCTTGTTCTCGACCTTCGACACGACCACGGGTCCGATCTCGCCCGTGGCGGCGACGTGCGTCCCGCCACAGGGCTGCAGGTCCACGCCGGGGATCTCGAGCAGGCGGATGCGTCCCGCGCCTCGCGGCGGCTGCACCGACATCGTGCGCACGAGCTGCGGCTGGCGGTCGAGTTCCTCGTCGGTGATCCACCGCGACCGCACCGGATGGTTGGCGGCGATGAGCGCGTTCACGGCCTCGGTGACGCGCTCCCGGTCGATGTCGTCCTGCGTGTCGAAGTCGAGCCGCCCGCGGTCGGCTGCGATCTGGCCGCCGGTCACGCCATAGCGCAGCACCGACCCGAGCAGGTGCAGGCAGCTGTGCATGCGCATGTGGGCATGGCGGCGTTCCCAGTCAATCACCGCTTCGACGGTCTCGCCGATCACCGGCGGGGCAGCGTCCGCTTCGAGCGGGTGCAGGATCCGCCCGCCCTCGCCCTTGCGTGCGTCCACGATGCGCCACTCCCGGCCATCGGCCGCGCGGAGGAGACCCGTGTCGCCCGGCTGTCCGCCCCCGAGGGGGTAGAACACCGTCTGGTCGAGCACCACGCCAGGGGCGGGCGCTTCGACCACCCGTGCCTCGCAACGGGCGAGGTAGGCATCGTGTCGGAACAGCGGTTCGGTGACGGACATGCGCGGGGAACCTCGCTGGATTTGCGCGAGCTTAACCCATCGAGCCCGGCAGGCTCAGTGGAGGCGTTGCCCCGAGCGGCGTCCCCGGGAGTCCTTGAACTTCTTGAGGCGGTAGTGTGCCTCCCGTTCCCGTTCGCCGATGTACTGGACGATGGCACGGATCTCGGCGCGCAGGCGCGGCAGCACCCTCTCCTCGAGGACCCGGGTACGGCGCGTGACGCGCAGGATCTCCGCGCCGAGCATCTCGAGCCTGCTCTCGAAGGCGGCGATCTCGAGCAGGTTCTCGAGCACCTTCTCGAACAGGTGCACGGACTCCTCGAGGTGCGGCGTCGTGGCCGCGTAGCCGTAGTCGCGTTCCTCGGGGGAGCGCGCGAACGGGCCGTAGACGGTGAGCTCCCGGTAACGGACGCCCATCACGTTCTTCTCCTCAACCTCGACGCCGATCTCGCGCCGGGCGGTCGCCGCGATGGCCTCGACGAACGCCATGCCTTCGTGGCCGGCCCCCAGGTGCAGCTCGCCGAGTGCGGCGCCGTAGTCGCGCCGGACGGCGTCGCGCGAGCGCATGAATGGCTGGACGGAGTCGAGGAACCCGCGGATCAATGCCTGGCGCCGCGCCTTGAGTATCGCCGTGCTGTTGGCCACCGAGGCGGCCTTCTCCCTGATCTGCATCAGGTCGGTGCGGGTGGGATGGATCATGATGGGTGAAGCCCGAATCGTTCGAGCAGCCTGCGGCTCAGCTCGATCGTCTCGTCGATGCCGCGGCTCGCGGGCCCCTGGTGCACGATCTCCTGCTCGAAGGCCTGGGCGAAATCGAGCATGCTGCGGTCGGATTCGCCCATGCCTTCCCGCCCGACGATGGCCTCGAGCCGGCGCAGGTCGCGGCCGCTCGCGTAGTGCACGTAGAGCGCGTTTGCGACGGCGCGGTGATCCTCGCGGGTGCGGCCCTTGCCGATGCCCCGCTGCATGAGGCGCGAGAGGCTCGGCAGCACGTCCACCGGCGGGAACACGCCGCGCTGGTGCAGTTCCCGGCTCAGCACGATCTGGCCCTCGGTGATGTACCCGGTCAGGTCGGGGATCGGGTGGGTGATGTCGTCCTCCGGCATGGTGACGACCGGGAGCAGCGTGACCGACCCCGGCATCCCCTTGATGCGGCCGGCGCGTTCGTACAGCGACGCGAGGTCGGAGTACATGTAGCCCGGATACCCGCGCCGCCCGGGCAGTTCCTCGCGGGCCGTCGAGACCTCCCGGAGCGCGTCGCAATAGTTGGTCATGTCGGTGACGAGGACGAGGACGTCGCGCCCGTGCTCGAAGGCCAGGTATTCGGCCACGGTGAGTCCAAAGCGCGGCGCGAGCAGCCGCTCGACGACCGGGTCCTTCGCGAGGTTGATGAACGCCACGAATTCGCCGTGCATCCGCTCCAGCGTCTGGCGGTAAAACGCGTACTCGTGGTGGGTGAGGCCGAGCGCGACGAAGACCACGATCGAACCGCCGCCCGCCGCGCCGTCGCCGGTGCCGGAACGCGCGTGCTGGAGGATCCCCGCGGCGATCTCTCGCGACGGGAGCCCGGCGCAGGAGAAGATTGGCAGCTTCTGCCCCTTCACGAGCGTGCAGAGCCCGTCGATGGTCGAGAAGCCGGTCTCGATGAAGTCCTGCGGCCGCGCCCGCGCCACCGGGTTGAGCGGGAAGCCGGCGATCGGCGCCCACTTTCCGGGAACGTACATCGGCAGTCCGTCGAGCGGCCGGAACGAGCCGTCGAAGGAGCGGTTCACGACGTCGAGCGACAGCGGCGCCCGCTTGACCGCGTCCGTGAAGAAGACCCGAGATTGGTCCATGTCGAGGCCGCGGCTGTCGCCGACGACCTGCAGCAGCACCGTGTCGCGCTCGATCCTGAGCACCTCGCCCTCCGCCTCACGTCCGTCCGGGAAGGCGATCCGGACGACCTCGCCCATGCGCGCCTCGACGACCTTGTCCACGAACACCAGCGGTCCCTGGACGCTCAGGATCGTCGAGTAGCTGTGCTGGCTGAGTCGCATGCCGGTAGCCCTCGGCCTCACGACCGGTCCCTGAGCACGTCGTCGAGCAGTTCCCCCTTCCCGAGGCGCGCGCTCGCGGCGTCGTGGCGCTCGAGGATCCCGCCGATCTTCGAGTGGGTCTGCGGCGGCGCGGAGAACGCGTCGTCCGTGTAGGCGTTCTGTGCGAGGAAGCCCCGGCGGATGTCCTCCGTCGTGCGCATCAGCAGGCGATCGGAGTCCTGCAGGCCCTCGGTGCCGACGATCTCGGCCACCTCGCGTAGGCTCTCCTCCCGCTGCAGCATCGCGCGCACGCGCCGCCGCAGTGCGCTCCAGTCCGCCGCCACCTGCGAGTCGAAGTGCGCGGCCACGTCCTCCTCGTAGAGCGAGAAGCTCTGGAACCAGTGGATCGCGGGAAAATGCCGGCGGTGCGCAAGCGCCGTGTCGAGCATGAAGAACGAGCCCGTGCTGCGCAGGCAGGCCTGCGTGACCGGCTCCGTGAAGTCTCCCCCGGGGGCGAGATCGACAGCATCACCGTGAGCGAGCCCGTCCTGCCATCGCGCGTCTCGACCACGCCGGCGCGGGCGAAGAACCCGGCCATTCGCGAGGCCAGGTAGGTCGGATAGCCCTCCTCGCCCGGCATCTCCTCCAGGGCCGCGGAAATCTCCCGCAGTGCCTCGGCCCAGCGCGAGAGGCTGTCGGCGAGCAGCAGCACGTTGTACCCCATGTCGCGGTAGTACTCCGCCATCGTGACCGCCGTGTAGATCGAGGCCTCGCGCGCCGCCACCGGCATGTTCGAGGTGTTGACGACGACGATGGTCCGGTCCATCAGCGGGCGCTTGCTCCACGGGTCGCTGAGCTCGCAGAACTCGTCCAGCATCTCCGCCATCTCGTTGCCGCGTTCGCCGCAGCCCACGTAGACCACGATGTCCACGTCGGCGAACTTCGCGATCGACTGCTCGAGAATGGTCTTGCCCGTGCCGAATCCGCCGGGAAAGATCGCGCTGCCGCCTCGGGCGAGCGGAAACAGGAAGTCGATGCTGCGCTGCCCGGTGACCAGCGGCTCGAAGCGCGACAGCTTGCTGCGATAAGGCCGCGGCAATCGCACCGGCCAGTCGTGGAAGGCGAACACCTGCCGGCCGTCCTCCAGCACGACGAGCGGCGCGTCGGCCGCGCACTCCCCGTCCACGATCGTCGCCACCGTGCCTGCGTCCCCCATCGACAGGATGTGGTGCCTGAACGGCCCTTCCTCGACGTGGCCGGCCGCCTCGCCGGGGTGCAGTTCGTCCCCGGGCTTCTTCATCGGCACGAATCGCAGGACCTGGCCGCTGCCGGCCGGCGGCAGTTCGCCGCCGGGGCGGATGAACGGACCGTGCTGCTCGTGCAGCCAGGCGAGCGGCCGCTGCAGGCCATCGAACATCCGGCCGAGCAGTCCCGGCCCGAGCCGCACCGTGAGCTGCGTGCCGGTCGCGAGGACGGGCTCGCCGAGGCCGAGGCCGCGAGTGCTCTCGTAAACCTGCACTACGGCACGGTCCCGCTCGAGCCTGACGACTTCGCCCGCGAGGCGGGCATACCCGACGACGACGCGCTCGTAGAGTTCGAGACCCGCGAGCTCGACGCTGACCGTCGGCCCGGAGATGCCGATGACCCGCCCCGTCACGGGCTCAACCTCACCTGGTAGCCGATTGCGCGGCGAATGAGACTCAACGCGTAGTCCTCCTCGATGCGCGCGGCCCGCTCCGGGGACGGCAGCACGACGACCAGGCCCGACCAGCGCCGCTCGATGCCACCGAGCTGCGCCTGCGCGCCGTCCGCGAGCAACCGCTCGTCGACGACGATCACCCCGGTCGCGGGATCGCGCGACAGTTCCTGCAGGGTCGCCTGGAGGTCCCGCGGCACGAGCGTCAGCTGCCGGACACCGGTAAGCGCGAAGCCGCAACGCGCATCCTCGGGGGTCAGCACCACGATTTCCTTCACCCGATCAGCTCCCGTCGCAGCGCATCGGCCCCGAGGTCCCCGGCGTGTTTCAGCAGCGCTAGGTTGCGTGCCTGGACGTAGCTGCGCCAGAGGTAGTCGAGGATGACCTCGACCTCCCCGCCCCAGCGCCCCGCCTCGCGCACCTGCGCAGTCATGCTCCCGAGCAGCACGCTCTCGAGTGCGCCTTCGCTCGCGGCGGCCGGCAAAGCCGTGGTGCCGGTCACCACCTGCGCGAATTCGTCGAGGCCCGCGAGTTGCCCGCGGGCGGCGACCTGCTCGAGCCTCGACGCCTCGAGTGAGCCGCCCGGGATGAACTGCGCAGCGCCCTCGATCTCCCAGCGCAGGTGCTTGTAGAGGATCATGACGTTGCGCAGGTCGATGAAGGAGGCGAAGAACGCGCGGATCACCGGGTGCATGCGGCCCGCAGCCACGTGCGTCAGGTAGCCGCGCATCAGCCCGTCCTCGAAACCCCTCAAGCCATCCTCCGCATAGGCCGCCTCGAGTGACGCGAGCTCGCCCGCCCGCGCGGCGAGGAGCTGCGTGGCCGCCGCGACGGTGGCGCCGACGTCGGGCGGCCGCGACAGGGCCTGCCTCAGCGAATCGGACAGGAGGCTCGGTTCGAGCAGGCGCTCGATCTCGGCGCTCCGCCGGGCCGCCTTGTTCCGCACGCACAGCACGATGGTCTTCAGTTCGAAGAGCACGAACACCGGCGCGAAGCGCTCCCGCAGGGCGCGGTTCATCTGCCGGTACAGCCATTCGAACTCCCCGAGCAGCGCGCCCCAGATTCCCTCGTCCGAGGCGCCCCGTGCAGGACTGCCCTCCAGCACTGCCCGCCAATCGGACACGAGCACCGCCCGGCGTGCCCTGACCCGGGCCAGGACGTAGTCGGCCGGGAACCCGTCCCCGCTGGTTTCACGCAGCAGCTCGATCGTCGGAGTTCTCCGCCAGGATGCCTGCGACTAGTCCGGGAACGACGTCGGGCCAGGCCGCGTCGAGGCGAGTCTCGAGCGTATTGCTCACGCGGATGCGCCCTCCCTCCGCCTCGACCGTCATTCCTCCGCTGATCCCTGCGTCGCCCACGATCTCCGCCTGCGGAAACAGCACGCGCGCGCGCTGCTCGTCCGCGGGATTCACGCGCACGAGTTGCCACTGCCGGGGAGGCAGCTCCGCGGCCAGGGCTTCGAACAGGCCGTCCGCGGCGTCCTGCCGCAGCCGCTCCAGTGCGGCGCGGGCGATGACCTGCAGGCGGTCGGCGAGCGTCCTCGTCGCCGCGGCGAGGATCTCCCTGGACCGGCGCGCGGCCTCGGCGCCCGCGGCTTCCTCGAGCCGCCGCCGGGCCGCCCCCAGCTCCGTGGCGAGCGCCGTCCGTCGTTCCTCGACGCGCCGAGCCGAGGTGAGACGGCAGGCCTCCGCCGCCGCGCGCGCATCGCGCCACACGGCCTCCGCGTCTTCGGCGGCCTTCCGTCGCAGCTCGTCGCTCAGCGCGCCGCGGCTCACGGGGTCATGCCATGAGCAGGATCATCGCGGCGATCACGAACCCGAGGATCACGATGGTCTCCGGTATCGCGAGCAGGATGATGACCGTCGCGGTCAGCTCCGGCTTCTCGGCCAGCGCGCCCGCGCCGGACGCACCGATCCGCGACTGCACCCACGCGGTCGCGATCGCGCTCACCCCCAGGGCCAGGGCTGCGGCAAGGGCCAGCAGGACTTTCTCCCAGTTCACGACGTCCATGGCTACTCCTCAGTCACCTTTGCGCAATGGGCGGTAGTTCCTGCCGCCGGATTCGACGAACTTGCCGAAGAACTCCACGTAGTGAAGCCGCAGCGAATGAATGGTCGGCGCGAACACGCCGAGCACGATGTTGAAGGCGTGCAGCAGCACCGCCACGGTCACCCCGATCCACACGCTGCCCGCGGTGCCGGCGAGGCTGTTGGCGACGTGCGCGAGCAGCACCGAGGCCAGCCCCACGGCCATGAGGCGCGCGTAGGAGACGATGTTGCCGAGATGACGGAGCAGCTCGAAGGGCGCCAGCAGCCCGCCGGTCACGAGCAGCACCGGCACGATGACCAGCATCGCCACAGCCAGCGGCCGGCGTGCCAGGGCGGCCACGGGCGCGAAGTACGAGACTAGGATGCCGACGATGCACAGGATGGCCAGGATGCTGCCCAGCCGGAACGCCGCCTCCCGGGTGCGCTTGCCCCTCACGGCGGTGAGCACGCCGAGGACGAGTCCCACGAGGACGTGGACAGCGCCGACGGCCATGGCGAAGTACAGCATCGGCAGGATCGACGTACGCCGGTCGACGATCCCCGCCGGCAGACCCAGCACCTCGACGCCGAAATCTCCGAAGTACTCGCCGTAAACGGCGCCGAAGACGATGGCGTAGAGCGAGGCGACCAGCAGGATTTCGCCGGCCTGGCGCAGCGTCCGCCTGCGCCTTGCGAACGCGACCAGCCCCGCGGCGACCAGCAGCACGACTAGGCCGTAGCCGACGTCGCCGAGGATCATGCCGAAGAACAGCGGGAAGAAGATGCCGATGAAGGGCGTCGGGTCGACCGACGTGTAGCGCGGCAGCGGCAGGAGCCCCACGAGCAGTTCGAACGGCCTGAGGTACGGCGGGTTGCGCAGGGCGACCGGCACCTCGTCGAGGTCCTGCTTGAGGATCTCCTTCTCCTCGACGACGACGGTGTCGCCATGCTGCGCGGCGAGCGCCTGCCGCAGGGCGTCGAGGCGCGCCGACGGCATCCAGCCGAAGACCACGAAGCAGTGATCGGTCTCGTACAGGGCCGTGCTGGTCTTGAGCAGCGACAGGCGCTTGTCCAGCCACGCCGCGACGTTTGCGTAGAGGCCGCGCCAGGACTTCGCGAAGCGCATCGACTCCTCGTCGAGCGCGGCCAGCGCCGCCGTCACCTCGTCCTGGCGCGCCCTCGCCGCACTGATCTTCTGCTCGAGCGGGAGGCCTTCCAGGTACGACGGCAACGCGACTTCGGGGATCTGGTTGCCGCGCAGGCTCTCCTTCAGCTTGTCCGCCAGTTCCTTCTCGGTGGTGAGCAGGCCGATGTAGGAACCATCGGCGGCCCTCGCCGTGCGGACCTGGGCGCCGAGCAGCAGGTGGCCGGCCGCGCGCGTGAGCTGCTCGAGCGCCGCCGGATCGCGCGCCTCGACGCCGATGAACTCGAGGCCCGCCGCTTCCGTGCCCTTCGGGGCCAGGCACTCCAGGGTCGCGAGGAACACTCGCTGTCGATCAATCTGCGCGAGTTCCGTCTGCAGCGCATCCCTGCGGCGGGATCGCTCCTCGCAGGCCTCGAGGTGCCGACCGCACAGGCTGGCGATGGAATTGACCGCCCGGGCGGGGCTGAGGTACGACTCGCGCGCCTCGACCTGCGGCAGCTGGTCGAGCAGTCGGTCGACCTTGAGCTTCAGGTCCTCGAGGAACAGTCGCTCGGCGATCGTCCTGCCGTCCAGGGCCAGCGGCCTCAGCTGCGTCGCGGCGTCCTCGGTGATGCGCTCCCGGATGTCGGGGTCGATCTGCAGCGACTCCGCTCGTTCGATCGTCTCGAGCACCGGGATCAGGAGGTCCCTCGGCCCGGTGACCGCGACCTTGGACATCCGGATGATCACGCCGCAGCCCCAGGGACGATGCACGCGACGTGCTGCCGGACCCGCGGCGCGAGATCGTCATCGGCAAGCCGCTCGATGCGCCGCGCCGCCTCCGTCGCCCGTCGCGCGACTGCGTCCGCGTGCTCGCGGACCGTCTCCTTCATGGCTGCTTCCTCCGCCGCGGCGAGTTCGTCGAGCCGCGCGAGCTCGGCCGCCGTCTGTTCCTCCACGTCACGCCGGACACCCGCCAGCCACCCGCCCGCCTCGCGCCGGATCGCATCGAGCGTCGCGCGCGACTGTTTCTCCACCGCGAGGATTGCGTCGAGCGTGTCCCTTTCCATCAGGATGAGATTCCGCTCTCAAGAGTGGCCCGAGGCATCATGGTCCCCGCCTTCGACGGCCGTCAACAAAGGCGCGGCCCGCGACGCGGAAAGCGCGGAAAATCCCTGCGAAATTAGGTATTTTTCGCCGCACCGAACCCGCGACGCGACCGCCGGAATTCATTAGATTCACGACTCCAGATCCGTCCGGACCATGGCCCGGAAGGCATGCACTGCTTCTCTCCCTCGGCAACACCCATGAGGATCGACCGCTACGTCCACGATGAACGCCTGACCTGGGGCGCCGGGACGGTGCTGTTGTTCGTGACCGCGCTGCACACGGCCGGCATCGGCGGACTCTTCGTGACCAAGCCGCCGGAGCTGCGGGGCGACCTGCCACCGGTGTTCCAGATCACGCTCGAGCGCCTGCCGCCGCCCAGGCTGCCTTTGCTCGAGCCCGAGGTCGCCCCGGCGCCCTACGCCGCCGACACGACGCAGGACGAAAAGCCCCGCAAGACCCGTCCCGTCCCGATCCTGGTCGACACGCCGGTCACGAACCCGGTTCCGCCGGATACGCAGGTCAAGAAATACGAGATCGGCGACGAACTGCTCGAGGGCGAGCCGGGACCGCCGAGCCCATCCGACGCCGTCGTCGGCGGGATGGCGCTCGACTCGGCTTCGCACGAGCCGCCACTGGTATCGAACCTGAGCCTCCGGCGCATGAAGGCGCCGGTGTATCCGCCGCGCTGCCTGCGCATGGGCACCGAGGGCGTGGTCAAGGTCCGCGTGCTGGTCGGCGAGAACGGCAGGCCACAGGAAATCACCATTTCGAAGTCGAGCGGCGACTCCTCGCTCGATCGTGCCGCAATGGAAGCCATCGAGGACTGGGAGTTCAACCCCGCCACGCGCAACGGCCTGCCCATCCGCGCCTGGGTGATCGTGCCGGTCGCATTCACTTTGATCGAATGAGAGGACGCCAGCGATGCATCCCACCGAAGCCCTGACGACCATGAGTTTCGCCAACTTCCTGCGAGAGACGGACGCCGTCGGCCTGTTCGTATTCGGGCTGCTGGTGCTGATGTCCATCGTCTCCTGGTACTTCATCGTGCTGAAGTTCGTGCGCGTCGCGCGCATCCGCACGCGCTCGAACCACGTGGTGACGTCGTTCTGGAAGACGCCTTCCGAGGCCGCGATCAACTACCTCGAGCAGCAGCCCGACTGGGAGCCGTTCTCGAAGATCGCGCTCGACGCGGAGTTCGCGATGCAGCACCACGACCAGCTCACCGAGGACCGGCTCGCGGGCACCCTGCACCGCGCGGAGTTCCTCGATCGCTCGCTCAGGGGGTCGATCAATCGCGAGACCGAGCGGCTGGAGACGGGCCTGACCTTCCTCGCGACGGTCGGCAGCACGGCGCCCTTCGTCGGCCTGTTCGGCACGGTGTGGGGGATTTTCCACGCGCTCGTGCGCATCGGCGCGACCGGCGAGACCTCGCTCGACCAGGTCGCCGGCCCGGTCGGCGAGGCGCTGATCATGACCGCGCTCGGGCTGGCGGTCGCGGTGCCCGCGGTGCTCGGCTACAACCTGCTGGTACGCAACAATCGCGTGATCATCGCGAGCTTCCACGCCTTCGCCGAGGACATGCTCGCCTACCTGACCACCGGCGCGCGCGTCCCGTCGTCGATGGACCACCACCGCGGCCGTGCGAAGAAGGCGGCCTGAGCCGGAGCGGAGACTGTCATGGCATTCAGCGGACTCGGCGGCAATGGCCAGGGCAACAGCACCCCGATGGCGGAGATCAACATGATCCCGCTGGTCGACGTCATGCTGGTGCTGCTGATCATCTTCATGATCACGGCGCCGCTGATGGCCCACAAGATCAAGATCGACCTGCCGCAGGCGTCCACCGTGCTGCTCGAGGAGAAACCCGACACGATCGTGATCGCGCTGCTCGCCGACGGCACCATGTACCTGAACGACGTGCAGATCGAACGTGAGTCGCTGCTGAAGCGCCTGTCGAACGAGGCGCAGCGCAAGCCGCAGCCCGAGCTGCACCTGCACGTGGACCGCACGACGCAGTTCCAGCTGCTCGCGACGGTCATGGCGGACGCGCAGAACGCCGGCATGGTGAAGGTCGGCATCGCCACCGACCCGATCAAGGGCGCGCCGCAACCGTAATACCGGGAGGCCAGCGCATGCCGCTCACCGTCACCCTCGAGATCTCCGACGCCGAGCTCGAGCACTTCCGCTCGGTGATGCACCGTGCGCGCAGGCGCGCCGCTGACCGACCGCCGGGCGAAATCGCGGCCAAGGCCCGCGCCGCGGTCGCACGCCTCGCATCGGGTACGCACTCGCCGTTCGTGACCCGGCGGATGCAGCGGGTCAACGCCCTCATCGGCATGCTCGAGGACGCGGAATGGCAGCTGCCCGACACGGAGCGGGCTCGCGTGCTGGACGGCCTGGCCTACGTGGCGGATTCACACGATCTCGTCCCGGACACGATCCCGGTGCTCGGGCTGGTGGACGACGCGATCATGCTCGAGCTGGTGCTGCAGGAGCTGCAGCACGAGCTCGACGGCTACGAGGAGTTCGACGAGTTCCGCAGGCGCGAGGCCGCGCAGCGCGCCGCGGCCGGATCGCACAAGTCGGTGTCGCGGGAGGACTGGCTGGCCTCGAAGCGCCAGGCCCTGCACGACCGCATGCGCGCCCGTCGGGAACGTGACGCCGCGCGCAACGGGGACCCCTTCCCGCTCATCACCAGCCTCTAGGACCCCGCGGCGGCGCCTCCGCCCGGGTTACTTCGCCAGTTCGAACAGCAGCGACGACACCCAGCCCTTGTTGCCGAGTTCGTCCTCGACCTCCCACATGGCTTCGGCCTTCTGTCCCGTCGGATACAGCATCATGCCGACGTCGAGCGGCCGCACCACCTTGCTGGTCGTCGAGGCGGTCGCATACATGCGTCCGGGCTTCGCCATGGTGACGGCCTGCTGGGCGTTGTCGGCGGATGCGCTGTCCGGCAGGTTCGCGAACTGGCCGACGAGATCGGTGTACGCCTGCAGGTAGGCGAGCGCGATCACCTGGCCGATCTCGGTGTCCGAGTAGCCGCTCGCGCCGCCCGCGACCAGCGCGCCGCCGAAGATGGCGCCGCCGCCGGCCCAGCCGAGGTCGGTCTTGGTCGCATGGCCCTCGACCATCGCAACCTGCTCGGAGGAGCGCACGTCCGTCACCGTCAGCACCACGTCGGCCGTCTTCTTCTTCAGGCTGATGCCGCCGAGCACCGCGCCAGCCGCGCCGCCGACGATGCCGCCCAGCAGCCCGCCGACCCGGTTGCCGCCGGAATCCCTGTTCGACGCCATCAGGTCCGGCACCAGGACGTAGTCGGCCGCCTTGACCTGGCCCTTGCCGATGTTGGAGCGGACGCGCAACTCGCCGCTCGAAGCAAGCTCCCGCTCCGCCTTGGCGGCGTCCATGCCCTTGCCGCGATCGAGCAGCGTGAAGCAGCCCGACTTGTTGACGTACACCTTGATGACGGTCTCGGGCGAACCGAGGTTATAGGCCTGCCACCACTTGGTCTCGGGCTCGACCACCGCCAGCGTGCCGTACTTCTTGTTGCAGACCGGGATCTGCGCTTCCTTCTGGCTGCGCTGCTCCTGCGCCGTGTCGGTATTGATGGCGGCGCCCGCCGGTTGCGCGGCCATGAGCGCCGCGGCCACGCCGCCCGCGACCAGCCGGCGTACCAGATCCGGATCCATGATCATGCTGCACCCCCTGCTTGTGCTTCTTTTCGATTCCCGGGCCGGGCGAATATAGCCCAGTCCTCGCGGGATCGGAACGTCTCCCGGCCGCCCATCACCGTCAGCACCACGCGCGTCTCGAGCAACGCTGCCGGCGCGACGGCCAGGATGTCGCGCGACAACACCGCGAAGTCGGCGTACTTGCCCACGCTGATCGTGCCCTTGAGGGACTCCTCGAAGCTCGCGTACGCCGCGTCGCGCGTGTAATGGGCAAGCGCCGCCTCGACTCCGATGCGATTGACGGGATACCAGCCACCGGACGGCGCGCCGTCCCGGGTCTGGCGCGTGACGGCTGCATGGATGCCGAGCAGCGGGTCCATCGGATAGACGGGGTAGTCGCTGCCGAACGCCTGCACGGCGCCGGCCTCATCGAAGAGCCGGAACGCGTTGGCACGCGACGCCCGCTCCGGCCCGAGCAGCGGCGCGTAGTTCTGCAGCGTGCTCGCGTCCGGCGTCGCGAAGATCGCCTGGGTGGACGCAACGACGCCGAGTTCGCGGAACCGTGGCAGGTCGGCGGCCGCTGGCACCTCGATGTGCTCGACACGGTGACGTTGGTCGCGGGGGCCGTTGACGCGCGCGGCGTGCTCGTATGCGTCGAGCGCCATGCGGATCGCCCCGTCACCGATGGCGTGCAACTGCACCTGGATGCCCGCCAGATCGTAGGCCGCGACCGTGCGGTCGAGGTCCGCCTGCGACCACATCGGCAAGCCGGTGCCGCCGCCGACGTACGGCTCGAGCATGACCGCTGTCTTCGCGTCCACGGTGCCGTCCAGCATGCCCTTGGCGAAACCGAACGAGAGCAGTGCGCCGCGCGACGAATCGCGCAGCCGGCCGTAGCGGGCAAGTTGCTCCGCGCCTGCGTCCTTCTCGAACGGGACGGCCGCGCGGTAGCGCACCGGCAGTCTTCCCTCGCTGATGGCGCGCACCAGCGCTGCGTGCTCGTTGTCGGTGAGACCGCCTTCGGTGGCGTCCTGCACCGAGGTCATGCCAAACGAGGCGGCCGCAGCTACCTCCTCGACCAGCAGCGCATGGGTATCGTCCGCGGTCAGCGGTGGCAACAGGCGTCGCACGAGTGCCGCGGCCGCTTCCTTGAGCACGCCGGTCGGCTCGCCGTCCGCGTCGCGCTCGATGCGCCCATCCGGCGGGTCCGGCGTCGCGCGAGTCACGCCCGCGAGCGCCAGCGCGCGCGTGTTGGCCAGCGCCTGGTGCCCGTCACGGTCGCGGACGACGACCGGCCGGTCCGGGAAGATCTCGTCGAGATAGCGCCGGTGCGCCGTATTGCCGGGGAAGTCGGACGGCATCCAGCCCCTGCCCGTCACCCACGAGCCTGCGGGCAGGCTCGCCGCGTACTCGAGCAGGCGTCGCTGGATGATCGCCACCGTGCCGGCGTTGTCGAGGCGGGCGTCACGCCGCGCTGGCAGGTGCCAGTGGGCGTCGTTGAATCCAGGCACGACGCGACGACCGCCGAGATCGGTGACCACCGTCGCGGGCCCGGCCAGCGCGCGCAGGTCCTCGGTCGAGCCCACCGCCACGAAGCGGTCTCCGCGGACGGCGAATGCCTCGGCCGCGGGCTGCGCCGCATCGCCCGTCCAGACGAGCGCGTTGACGTAGATGCGATCCGGCGGCGGCTCGGCAAGGGCCTTGAGCGACGCTGGAGCCGGCGCGACGAGCGCGAGGGCAGCTGCAAGAACGAGTGACGATGGGGATTTCATGCTGGTTCCGGGGCCGCGCGACCGGCGGACGCTATTGCATCGATCACCCGATGTCGAGTTTCATTCGGGTTCGCGCCGCAACCTGCCTCGGCGCCGGGAGGTAGAGCGCCGATGACGACCGCCACCGCGGCCCCTGGCCGATTGCCGCGCCAGGTTCCCTACATCATCGCGAACGAGGGTTGCGAGCGCTTCAGCTTCTACGGGATGCGCAACATCCTGACCCCGTTCCTGGTCACGACGCTGCTGCTCTACGCGCCGGAGGCCGAGCGGGCCGGCATCGCGAAGGAGGTGTTCCACACCTTCGTGATCGGCGTGTACTTCTTCCCGCTGCTCGGCGGCTGGATCGCCGACCGGTTCTTCGGCAAGTACAACACCGTGCTGTGGCTGTCGCTGGTGTACTGCGCCGGCCACGCCTGCCTAGCGATGTTCGACGACCATCGCACGGGGTTCTATTTCGGCCTGTTCCTGATCGCGCTCGGCTCCGGCGGCATCAAGCCGCTGGTCGCCTCGTTCGTCGGCGACCAGTTCGACCAGACCAACAAGCACCTCGCCAAGATCGTCTTCGACGCGTTCTACTGGATCATCAACTTCGGCTCGTTCTTCGCCTCGCTGCTGATGCCGATCTTCCTGCGCCACTACGGGCCGAGCGTCGCCTTCGGCATCCCGGGCGTGCTGATGTTCATCGCGACGGTGATCTTCTGGGCGGGGCGCAGGAAGTACGTGCGCGTGCCGCCGTCGCCGCCGAATCCGCACTCGTTCCTGAACGTCGTGCGCACGGCGCTCGCCGCCGATGCGCCGGGCCGGGGGCGGCCCGGCCTCATGGTCGCCGGCGTCGGCGCGGCGCTCGCGGCCGTGGCGCTCGCGATGATGGGCCGGCTGGGGTTCGTCTCGGCCTTCTGCCTCGCGCTGGTTTTCGTGCTGGCCTTCGGCGGTGCAGGGGCGTGGATGCAGCTCGAGCGCGCACGTGGCACGCACCCGGACGAGGCGGTGGACGGCGTGCGCGCGGTGCTGCGCATCCTGATCATCTTCGCGCTCGTCACTCCGTTCTGGTCGCTGTTCGACCAGAAGGCCTCGACCTGGATCCTGCAGGCCGACCAGATGGTGAAGCCGCACTGGTTCCAGTCGGCCCAGATGCAGGCGCTGAACCCGGCGCTGGTGATGATCCTGATCCCGTTCAACAACCTGGTGCTCTATCCGGCGCTGAAGCGCTTCGGCTTCGAGCCGACGGCGTTGCGACGCATGGGGGCCGGCATCGCGTTCTCGGGGGTCGCGTGGATCGCGGCGGGCGCGATCCAGCTCGCCATCGACGGCGGCGACGCGGTCTCGATCACGTGGCAGGTGCTGCCGTACGCACTGCTCACGTTCGGCGAGGTGCTGGTGTCCGCGACCGGCCTCGAGTTCGCCTACAGCCAGGCGCCGGCCGTGATGAAGGGCGTGATCATGGCGTTCTGGAACCTGTCGGTGACCATCGGCAACCTGTGGGTGCTGCTGGTGAATGCGAGCGTGCGCAACGACTCCGTGATCTCGCACATCGCAGGCACGGGCCTGAGCGAGACCGCCTTCCTGATGTTCTTCTTCGCGGGTTTCGCGCTCGTGGTCGCGGCGATGTTCGCCTGGTACGCGCGACGCTATCCCATGCAGGACCACTATCGCCCGGCCTGAGGCGGCGCGCCGCTCGGGCGCGGGTCAGAGCTTGCGGCTGGTGAGCAGCAGGCTGGTCTCGGTGCTCGCGATGCCGTCGACCAGGCGGATGCGGCCGAGCACGCCGTCGAAATCCTCGAGGCTGTCGGCGCGCAGCTCGGCGATGATGTCCCAGCGGCCGTTGGTCGTGTGCAGGCCTTCGACCGCCGGGTCGCCCGCGAGCGCCTTGAGCACGGCTTCGCTGCGATTGCCCTCCACGGCCACGGTCATCAGCGCGCGGATGGGGTGGCCCATGGCCTGCGGCTTGAGGCGCACGCTGTAGCCGACGATCGTGCCGTCGGCCTCGAGCTTGCGCATCCGGTTCTGCACCGTCCCGCGCGAGACCCCGAGCAGCCTGGCGAGCGTGGCCACGGGCTGCCGGGCATCGGCACGCAGCAGCGCGATCAGCCGTCGGTCAATGTCGTCCATGCGCGACCTTGATCAATCATATCGCCAATCATTCCTGCCATATTGCCACAAGACTTGCACAGAACTGACAGTTTCCTGTCTTTTCATTGGCATGCAGGTCCCCGACCATGCGGATACGCCCGGCCCGCTGCGAGGCGGGCCAGCCCCGGGAGATCGCACATGGTCGACTACATCGGCATTTCGGACATCCAGGACCTCGTCAGGCGACGCGGCGTGGCGGCGTTCATCGCCGGCATCGCCGGGGAAATCGAGGCCGACTACCGCCGCTGGGACGAGTTCGAGAAATCGGCCCGGCTCGCCAGCCACTCGCCGGTCGGCGTGATCGAGCTGATGCCCACCAGCGATGGTCGCCAGTACTCGTTCAAGTACGTCAACGGCCATCCGAAGAACACCGCCGAGGGCCTGCTGACCGTGACGGCATTCGGCGTGCTGGCGGACGTCGACACGGGCTATCCGCTGCTGTTGTCGGAACTCACGGTGACGACGGCGCTGCGCACCGCCGCGATGTCGGTCGTGGCCGCACGTCTCATGGCGCGACCGGACAGCCGGACGATGGCGCTGATCGGCAACGGGGCGCAGGGCGAGTTCCAGGCCATCGCCTTCCACGGCTTGCCCGGAATCCGCGAGCTGCGCGTGTTCGACGTGGACCCGCGCGCGACCGACAAGCTCGAGCGCAACCTGCGCGCGATCCCCGGCCTCGAGCTCGATATCGTGCGCAGTGCGTCCGTGGCCGAGGCCGTGCGCGGCGCGGACATCGTGACGACCGTGACGGCGGACAAGCGCAACGCCGTGATCCTGGCGCCCGAGACGATCGAACCCGGCATGCACGTCAATGCGCTCGGTGGCGACTGCCCGGGCAAGACCGAGCTGCACCGCGACATCCTGCTGCGGCCCGACGTGCGAGTGGTGGTCGAGTACGAGCCGCAGTCGCGCATCGAGGGCGAGATCCAGCAATTGCCGGCGGATTTCCCGGTGACCGAGATCGCGCAGGTGATTCGCGGCGAGGCGCCCGGTCGCGCGAGCCGGGGCGAGGTCACGATCTTCGACTCGGTGGGCTTCGCGCTCGAGGACTACTCGGCGCTGCGCTACCTGCATCGCTGCCTGCGCGAGGAATACGCGACGCCACGCCAGGTCGATCTCGTACCCGCGCTGGCCGACCCCAAGGACCTGTACGGACTGCTCTGCGCCTCGGAAGCCGACGCCGCCCGCCAGTCGCTGCGGCGCGTCGTGTGACCATGGCGCACGCCGTCTCGATCATCGGTGCACCGACCGACGTCGGCGCCAGCACGCGCGGCGCCTCGATGGGCCCGGAGGCGATGCGCGTCGCCGCGCTGCAGCCGGCGCTCGAGCAACTCGGCGTCGAAGTGGTCGACCGCGGCAACCTCTCCGGACCACGCAATCCCCAGCTGCCGCCGGTCGCCGGTTACCGCCACCTGCAGGAGGTGACGGCGTGGAACCGCGCGGTACACGACGCGGTGCTGGCGGAGCTCGGGCTCGGTCGCCTGCCAATGCTGCTAGGCGGGGACCACAGCCTCGCCATCGGCTCGATCAGCGCCGTGTCGAGGCATTGCCGGCAGGCGGGCCGGAAGCTGCGGGTGCTGTGGCTCGACGCGCACGCCGACTTCAACACCAGCGTGCTGACGCCGAGCGGCAACCTCCACGGCATGCCCGTGGCCTGCCTGTGCGGGTTCGGTCCCGCGGAACTCACGCGCCTGTCGGGCGAGATGCCGGCCATCGACCCGGCGTGGATCCGGCAGATCGGCATCCGCAGCGTGGACGCGGGCGAGAAGCGCTTCGCGCACGAGCGGGACCTCGAGGTCTTCGACATGCGCTACATCGACGAGATGGGCATGCGGCAGGCCATGGAACTCGCGCTGGCGCGCGTGGACGCCGACACGCACCTGCACGTCAGCTTCGACGTCGACTTCCTCGACCCCGAGATCGCGCCCGGCGTCGGCACCACCGTGCCCGGCGGCCCGACCTATCGCGAGGCGCAGCTCTGCATGGAGATGATCGCGGACACGGGCCGGCTCGGATCGCTCGACATCATGGAGTTGAATCCCGCGCTCGACGTGCGCAACCGCACCGCCGAACTCGCGGTCGGACTGGTCGAGTCGCTGTTCGACAAGAGCACGCTGATGCGCCGCTGAGCGCAGCGCCTCACCCGCCGAAGGAATAGGCGTCCATCGCGAGTGCGGCATCCTCGATCGCCGCGTGGATGCGGGTCGCACTCGCACCCGGCCCTGCTGCACCGAGTGCGACGAACAGTGGCAGGAAATGCTCCTCGGTCGGGTGGGCACGCCCGGCGGACGGGGCGCGATCGCGATAGGCGAGCACCGCCTCGCGGTCGCCGGCCACCAGCCGGTCGTTCAGCCACTCCGCGAACTGCGCGGCGTAGTCGAGCGGCTCGCCGCGATCGCGATGCGCGAACCAGTCGCGCAGGTTGTGCGTGACGTGCCCCGAGCCGATCACCAGCACGCCATCCCGCGCCAGAGGGGCGAGCGACTCGCCGAGGCGCAGGTGGTGTTCCGTCCCGAGCGACGGCTGCACCGACAACTGCACGACGGGCACGTCGTGCCCCGGGTACATCCACCTGAGCGGCACCCAGGCGCCGTGGTCGAGGCCGCGGCACGCATTGAGCGCGGGTGTATAGCCCGCTGCACCCAAGAGCGTCGCCGCCTCCTGCGCGAGGTCCGGCGAACCCGGCGCAGGGTACTGGACCCGATACAGCTCGGCCGGGAAACCGCCGAAGTCGTGGATGGTCTCGAGTTCACGGCCACCCGTCAGCATCGGCAGCGAGGTTTCCCAGTGCGCGGACGCGATCAGCACCGCTCGCGGCCGGGGCAACCCGGCCGCGAGCGCCTGCCACGCCGTCCCCGCACGGCCGGGATGCAGCGCATGCATCGGCGAGCCGTGCGACAGGAACAGCGTCGGAAAGGTGCGGCCGTCGCTCACTCGAGGAGCCCCTCCGCCTGCAAGGTCGCCTGTACCGCGGGCCTCGCGGCGACGCGCGCCTGGAATGCCGCGAGTGCCGGCCACGGTGAGAGGTCGACCTTCAGCAGGCCGGACCAGTTCAGGATCACGAACAGGTAGGCATCGGCCACGGTGAACTCGGTGCCCGTCAGGTAGGGCTGCCGTTCGAGCGTCTGCGCCACCAGCGCGAGTCGGTTGCCGAGCGCCTGCACGGTGCGCTCGCGAACCTCCGGCGGCGTGCGCGGATTCCACAGCGGCCCGAAGCCCTTGTGCACCTCCGTCGAGATGTAGGCGAGCCATTCCATCACCCGCCAGCGCTCAAGGGTTCCGAACACGGGCGCAAGGGTCCCGGGCTCGAGGTCGGCGAGGTACTGCAGGATCACGTTCACTTCGGTGAGGCGCGTGCCGTCGTCGAGTTCGAGCAGCGGCACGTAGCCCCTGGGGTTCACGGCGCGGTAATCCGACCCGTCGGGCAGCGTGTGCTTGACGAGGTCGACCTTGACCAGCTCGACCGCACGGCCGAGTTCATTGAGCGCGATGTGGGGGGCCTGCGAGCAGGCACCGGGGGCGTAGTAGAGCTTCATGGCGTGGGTCTCCGGGTAAACCTTGAGGTGGCGCCATGGTTACACTCCCTACGATCGGGATAAACAGGTGTTTCTGTAATAGATCATGCCGATATATGAAACAATAGCGCCGTTGATCGACTGCTGGCCATCCACGCGTTCTGCAAGGTCGTGGAACTGGGCGGCTTCGCGCGGGCTGCGGAGCGGCTCGGGGTCTCGACCTCCGCGGTCTCGCGTCACGTCGCGGACCTCGCCGGGCACGAGTGCCTGACGTACACGCACATCCCGGTGCCGAACAGCTGGCCGTTCGAGTCCCGCGATGGTGCGATCCACACGGTCAGGATCGAACCGCGCCACCGGGGCCGGCTGGTCCAGCTGCTGCCGGGCTTCGAACTGCCGGGCGTGCCCATTGCAGCCGTCTATCCGAGCCGCCGTCACCTGTCGGCCAAGGTGCGTGGGTTCGTCGATTTCCTGGCGGAGCGGTTCTGGCGCGCGCCGGAGCGGAGCCTGCCGCCTGCGAGCACGGGCGCGGTAGACTCACGGTCGTGAACGACCCGACCGGCCTCGAAGAACTCGAAGAGGCGCCCGCGCACCTGGCGCCCGCGGCCGCGCGCGCCTACCTCGATGCGCGCATGCAGGGGCTCTGCCACGAGGGCGCGCTCGAGGTGGCCGAGGGAATCCAGAAGTCGCTGCCTGCGAACGCGGCGCCGTGCGCGAAGTCCCCCGCCAGCTGAATGCGGCCTCGTTGCGCGCCGGCGTCGATGCACTGTGTCGTCGCGACGACGACCTCGCGGCCGTCGTCGGCCGGCTCGGTATCCCGCCCTTGTGGGGACGGCGGCCTGGGTTCGCGGCGCTGGTCCACATCGTCCTCGAGCAACAGGTGTCGATCGTCGCCGCGCGCACCATGTACCAGCGCCTGCGTCGCCGCGTCGGAACCGTGACGCCGCAATCGATCACCCGACTCGGCGTGGACGGCATGCGCGGGCTCGGGTTCACGCGCCAGAAGTCGGCCTGCTGCCATGGCCTGGCGGAGGCCCTGCTCGCCGGTCACGTGGACCTGTCGGGCGTCGCGCGTGCCGACGACGACACGGGACGCCGGGCCCTGCTCGAGATTCGTGGACTCGGTCCCTGGAGCGTGGACATCTATTACCTGATGGCGCTGCGACGACCCGACGTCTGGCCACAGGGCGACCTCGCTCTCGCCGTCGGTCTGCGCGAAGTGAAGCGCCTCGATGCGCTGCCGTCGCGGGACCGGCAGCACGTGCTCGCCGCGCGCTGGCGGCCCTGGCGATCGGTTGCCGCGCGCGTCCTCTGGGCGCACTATCTCGCCGCCCGCGGACAGTATTCGCCGGCCAGCTGACGATGCACGCGCAAGGATTCACGCTCTTCGACACCGCCATCGGCCGCTGCGGCATCGCCTGGGGCGCCGGCGGCATCGTCGGAATCCAGTTGCCCGAGCCGCAACCGGCGGAGACGCGCGCGCGCATGATGCGGCGCTTCCCGGGCGCGGTCCCCGACGCACCGCCTGCCGACGTGCAGCGGGTCATGGACGACATCGTGGCCCTGCTGCGCGGCGAGCCGCGTGGATTCGCGACCGCGAGGCTCGACATGCGCGGTCTGCCCGAGTTCGACCGGGCCGTATACACGGCGACGCGTGCAATCGCGGCCGGCCAGACGATCACCTACGGCGAACTCGCCGCGCGCATCGGCGATCCCGGCGCGGCCCGCGCGGTGGGCCAGTCGCTGGGCCGCAACCCCTTTCCCATCACCGTCCCCTGCCATCGCGTGCTGGCGGCGGGCGGCAGGACCGGCGGCTTCTCCGCGAGCGGCGGCGCAGTCACCAAGTTGCGGCTGCTCGCGATCGAAGGTGCGAGCCCGAACGGCACCCTGCCGCTCCCCCTGGAATGAGTGCAGGATCGGACATGGAGGCCGAAGGCGAAGCCGCGCGCCTCGAGGCGGTGGAAATCAAGCTCGCCCATCTCGAGCGCGCGATCCAGGAACTGAGCGGCGTCGTCTATCGCCAGCAACGACAGCTCGATGGCGTGCTCGAGGCCAACCGGCAGCTACGCCGGCAACTCGACGAGATCGAGGGTCGCTCAGCCGACCCGACGGCGGTCGAGTTGCCGCCGCATTATTGAGCGCAGCCGTGCCGCCGAGGATCCCGCCGCTCGCCCTCACGCTGCTGCTGGTCGCCCTGATGTGGGTGGCGGCCCGGGCGTGGCCGCAGTACTCGTTCGCAGCGCCCTGGCTCAGCCTGCTCGCGGCGGCCATCGCCGTCACGGGACTGCTCGTCTGCCTGCTCGGCGCAAAGTCATTCCGGCGCGCGGGCACCACGGTCGATCCGAGGCGGCCAACGGGTACGTCAGCGCTGGTGGCTCGCGGCATCTACCGGTACTCGCGCAATCCGATGTACCTCGGGATGCTGTGCGTCGTCGCCGCCTGGGGGCTGCATCTCGGCCACTGGCCGGCGCTCGCCTGCGGACCCCTGGCCTTCGTCCTCTACCTGGAGCGCTTCCAGATCGCGGCGGAGGAACGGGCGCTCGAGGAAAAATTTGGCGCCGAGTACCGCGCCTATGCACGGGCGGTGCGTCGCTGGCTCTGAGCCTGGCCGTTCAGCCGGGCCGCAGTTCCATGCCGCGGGCGAGCGTCGTGCCCGCGCCGGCGAGCACGATCACGTTCTGCCCGAACTCGACGCCGCGCAGGCGCGCGTTCCAGCGGTAGGTCTTCAGGGTCCTGAGCGGCTCCGCGCCGTCCACCGCGCCGGTGTCCTGGTCCGTCGTCGTGATGGCGCAGCGCAGGCAGGGCTTCACCGCTCGCAGCCGCACCTCGCCGCCGACGCCGAATTCCCCAAGCGTGTCCTCGCCGTACGGCGGCAGCCCATCCAGCACGAGGTTCGGCCGGAACCGGTTCATCGGCAGGGGCTGCGGCAGCCGCGCATTCAGGTCGGCCAGCGAGGCCGTCGAGATCGCGAGCATCGCGAAACCGTCGGCGAACTGCGCGTAGGCCCGCGTCGTGCCGGTCCAGGCAGGGTCGCTCTGGCGGCGCTGCGCAGCGTCGAAGCGCACCAGCCGGACCTCGCGCTCGAGCAGGTCGCCGAACCATCGCGCGGCGGCATCACCTGCGTCGCGCGCCGCGCAGCGGTCGCGCCACACCACCACCTCCGCCGGCGGGCCCGCGCGGTCGAGCGGGACCTCGAGCGGCGCGGCGTGCGGGGCGGAAAGCCACAGCGAACGCTGCTCGAGCCGCGTGCCGATGAGCGCGAGCCGCGGCAGCTCGCGCTGCGTCAGGAAACGGCCCTCGGGAGTGACGACCATCCACTCGCGGTCGTGCTCGAGGCCGGTCTCCGTGAGCAGCGCCTCCTCGAGCGCGATGCCGCGACAGGACTTGACCGGATAGACGTGCAGGCCGGCGAGCGAGATCACGCCGTCACGATAACGGCATCAGCCGGCGAGCGCGAGCGGTTGCGGCCGGCCGACCTGGTAGCCCTGCACGAAGTCGACCCCCATGCGGCGGGCGGAGTCGAGCGCGCTCATGTCCTCGACCTGCTCGGCGATCACCTGGAAGTTGAGCGAGCGCGCCAGCTTGATCATGGCCGTGACCATGGCCTGGTTGACGTTGTCGGAGGCGAGGTTGTGGATGAAATAGCCGTCGATCTTGAGGTAGTCGAGCGACAGGTTCTTCAGGTTGGCGAAGGAGCTCAAGCCCCGGCCGAAGTCGTCGAGGGCGAAGCGGCAACCCATGCCGTGCAGCACGCCGATGAAGCGGCGCGCGTGCTCGATGTTGGTGATCACGGAGTTCTCGGTGACCTCGAAGCAGACGCGGTCGGGCGCGACGCCGGTGCGGTCGAGACAGTCGACGACGAATTCGAGGAATGCCGCGTCGCCGAGCGTCTGGCCCGACAGGTTGATGCACAGGCTGCGCCCCGCCGGCAGCCGCACGGCGCCGCGACCGAGCGCCGCGAGCGCCGTCTGCACCACCCATCGATCGACGTGCGGCATCAGGCGGTAGCGCTCCGCCGCGACCATGAACTCGCCCGGCGCGATGGTCGCACCGGCTTCGTCCTTCAACCTGAGCAGCACCTCGAGCCCGGGTCCCGTGGTCTGCTGGTCGTCCACCGCGACGATCGGCTGGGCGTGCAGCTCGAAGCCGCCGTTCTTGAGCGCCGTCTGCAGCAGCTGCAGCCAGTGGATCTCGCCCCGCTGGCGCGCTGCGGCCTCGTCCCGGGCCGAGTACACGTGCACGTGGCCGCCCTGCTTCTTCGCCACGTAGCAGGCGGAGTCGGCGGCGCCGATGATGTCCTCGATCGACCCGCTCTCGCGCGAAACCTCGACGAGGCCGACGCTCACGCCGATGTTGAAGATCTTGTCCTTCCAGACGAAGCGATAGTCCGCCACCGCGCGTACCACGTCGTCGGCGATCTGGCGCGCCTTCTCGAGCGGGCAGCCGGCCAGCAGGATCCCGAACTCGTCGCCACCGAGCCTGCCGACGGTGTCGGAGTCGCGGACCGCGTCCTTGATGAGCGCGGCGACCTCGCGCAGCATGCTGTCGCCCGCGGTATGCCCGCATTCGTCGTTGACGGCCTTGAACCGGTCGAGGTCGAGATAGCAGAGCACGTGGCGCTGGCCGCCGCCGTGCGCCGACTCGAGCGCCCCCTGCAGGCGCAGCTCGAACTCGCGGCGATTGACGAGGCCGGTGAGCGCGTCGTGGCTCGCCTGGTAGGACATCTGGCGCGTGAGGCCGCGCAGGTCGCTCACGTCGCGCAACGCGACCACCGTGCCCGAGATCTCGCCCGCGGCGTCCCTGAGCGGCGACACGGTGAGCTCTATCGATCGATCGCCGCCGCCGTTGTTCGAGAGCAGCATGCCGCGGCGGCCGAGGCTGACCCGCGCGCCCGTGGTCAGGCACTGGCGCACCGGGTCGCCCAGGGTCTTGCGGTCGCCTTCCTCCGCGAGGTGGATGACCTCGGGCAGCGTGTGGCCGAGCGTGTCGGCCGCGGGCTTGCCGAGCAGCTGCTCGCCCGCGTGGTTCACGTACACGATGCGCCCGTCCGCATCGGTGGTGAGCACTCCCTCGCCGAGGGCGTCGAGCGCCTCCCACGCCGTCGCATGTCCGCGGCCCGCCTGCTTCGTGTCGGCGCGCGGGCTCATCTCCACGGCCGACACCAGCAGCGCCGGCTCGCCCTCGAAGTTGATGCGCGCAAAGCTGAACTCGAGGCGCGTGGCGCGACCGTCGGTGGCGAGCAGCTCGGCTTCGAGCCGGTCCGGAGCCGGTCGGCCGTCGCGATGGCGCTGCAGGTGCTCGCGCAGCAGGTCGGCGAAATCCGCATGCACGAGGTCGGTCAGCTGGCGCCCGATGAGTTGCGCGGGTCCTGCCACGCCGCAGAGTTCCGCGAACCGGGCATTGGCGAGTTGGATGCCGTCGCGATCGACCGCCACGGCCTCGTGCATCGCCTCGGTCAGTCGCCGGTAGACGAACTCGCGCTCGGCCCGCACGGTACTCTCGGCCCGCAGCCGGGAGATGAGACGGTCCGCACTCTCCGCCAGTTCGCCGGCGCTGCCCTCGGCCGCATGCGGCGCGAGCCGCTCGCCGAGGTCGCCTGTCGTCGCCACCGCCGCCATCCGCTCGCCGATTTCACGGACGTGCCGCGCCTCGCGCACGCGCCGGAGCAGCAGCGCGCCGAGCAGCACGACCGCGAGCCCGAGTGCAACCAGTGCGGCAATCAGCATGTCATTGTCCGGACTTGCCATGTCCTCGGGCTTGCAGGGGCACTGGACACCCGATCCCCTGATGATTTGTTGTCGTGCCGCAGTGTTTCCGGAGCATAGCGGAACGGGTCGCCTGCACCCGCTGGATTCACCATAATCATCCCATGGATCGGGCTTGTCGCTGGCGATCCAACTCCTTAACCTTCCTGCCCGCGCCCGGCGGAGACCGCGCGAGCGCGCCCCCGAGGATTCATCGCCATGATCGACGTTGCCAGCGCCCGACGCCAGATGATCGAGCAACAGGTCCGCGCGTGGGAGGTGCTCGACGCGAGGGTGCTCGAGACCATGCAGCGCGTGCCGCGCGAGGATTTCGCGCCGCCGGCGTATCGCGATCTCGCCTTCGCCGACCTGCGCGTGCCGCTCGGGCACGGCCAGTCGATGCTGCCACCGAAGCTCGAGGGTCGCATCCTGCAGTCGCTCGAGATCCAGCCCGAGGACCGCGTGCTCGAGGTCGGCACGGGCAGCGGCTTCTTCGCCGCGTGCCTCGGCGCACTCGCACGCAGCGTCCGCTCGATGGACGTGTTCCCGGATTTCATCGTCACGGCGCGCGCGAACCTCGAGCGGGCGGGCGTCCACAACGTCGCGGTCGAGGCCATGGACGCCATGACCCTGTCCGCGGACGGCGCCTACGACGTGATCGCGCTCACGGGTTCGCTGCCGGTCTATGACGCGCGTTTCGAGCGCGCGCTCGCCATGGGCGGGCGGCTCTTCGCAGTGGTCGGAGACGGTCCCGTGATGGCGGCGCAGCGCATCACGCGCACCGGTGCGGGGCAATGGCTGCGCGAAAGCCTGTTCGAGACCAGCCTCGAGCCGCTGGTCCACGCGCCGCGGCCGCCGCGCTTCGTGTTTTGAGACGAGCCGTGCAACGGCTGCGCCGGGCTGTTGCTCGGCAACTGATATAGTTCTATACAACACCAATTGACCCTGGGGCGGCCTCGCGGCCGGACGGTACGAACATGAATAGGAAGTCCTTCATCCTGGCCTGCAGCATCGCCCTGGCGCTCGCTGGCCCGTCCACGCGAGCGGAGAACCTCTACGAGGTTTACCAGGCGGCCGTGAAGAGCGACCCGGTCATCCGCGAGGCCGACGCCCGCCGCATGGCCGCGCTCGAGGTCAAGCCGCAGGCGCGGGGCCTGCTGCTGCCACAGGTGAGCGTCGCCGGCGAGTACTCGACCAGTGATACCGACAGCGAGCGCATCTCGCTCGAGCCGTTCGAGGAAAACGGCCAGACGGTGTTCCGGCCCGTCGACGCGTTCGGGTCGAGCGACACGGACGACTGGAATTACCGCGCGCGCGTCACCCAGACGATCTTCCGCTGGGACCAGTGGCAGGCGCTCAAGCGCGCGGATTCCGAGGTCGCGGTGGCGGAGGCCAATTACCGCGCCGCCGAGCAGGACCTGCTGGTGCGCGTGGCCTCGCGTTATTTCGACGTGCTGGCGGCCGACGACACGCTGGCCGCCGCCGAGGCGACGCTGCAGGCGGTCAACCGGCAGCTCGAGCAGGCCGAGAAGCGCTTCGAAGTCGGCCTGATCGCGATCACGGACGTGCAGGAAGCGCGCGCGGCGCACGACACGGCGACCGCGGGCGTGATCGCCGCGAAGCGCGCACTCGCGAGCGCGAACGAGTTCCTGCGCGAGCTGAGCGGCGAGGCGTACCTGGCGCTGGTGAAACCGGCCGACACCATGCCGCTCGACCAGCCGCAGCCGGCCGACGAGCAGGCCTGGGTGAAGCAGGCCGTCGAGCAGAACCTCGACGTGATCGCAGCCCGGCTCGGAGTCGACGTCGCGAAGAGCAACGTGAAGATCGCCCAGTCTGGACACATGCCGACCATCGACCTCTTCGCGCAGCGCAGCGAGTTCGATACCTCCGGGACGGGAACCTCCGGTACCCAGCTGAGCGGCAGCGTGCGCAGCCCGGCGGACTCCAACACGACGGACGACACCATCGGCCTGCAGGTGACCATCCCGATCTTCAGCGGCGGAGTGACGAGTTCCCGCGTCCGCGAACAGGTGTACCTGCACCGCGCCTCGCGCGAGAAGCTCGACGGCGCGCTGCGCTCTGCCGAGCGCCAGACGCGCGACGCCTACCTCGGCGTGATCGCGGAAAAGGCCCGGGTGGCGGCGCTGCAGCAATCCGTGAAGTCGAACCAGACCGCGCTCGAGGCCACCGAGGCGGGATTCGACGTCGGTACGCGCACCACGGTCGACGTGCTCGATGCGCGCCGCCGGCTGTTCGAGGCCCAGCGCGACTACGCGCGCAGCCGCTACGACTACCTGATCAACATCGTGCGCCTGCAGTCGGCGGCGGGCGTGCTCGCGCCGCAGGACCTCGCGACGATCAACGGCTTCCTGACGACGCCGACCACGCTGCCGGTGGTCCGCCCGGCGGGCTGAGCAACGGCACCACCATCGCGACGAGCCGGCCGACCGCGCCCCGGCTCTGCGCGACGGCTTCCCGCCCTCGCTCACCGTCGGCGCGGGCGCGCGCCGGCTGCTCGATGCGGCCCGCGACCCGCTGCCCGAGCTCATGCGCGTCGCGGACGATCGCGAGCGCACCGCTCCCGACCAGCCGATCCGCGATCTCCTGGCCGTTGTGCGTGTGGGGCCCCGAGAGGATCGGCAGGCCGAGCACCGCGGGCTCGAGCAGGCTGTGCCCGCCGATCGGCACCAGGCTGCCGCCCACGAAGGCGACGTTGGCCGCCGCGTAGAACATCTGCAGTTCGCCGAGCGTGTCGACGAGGAAGACCTCGTCGTCCGGGCCGGGCACACCGCCGGAGCTGCGCTGCGCGTACGAGCAGCCCTGCCTGCGCAGCAGGCCACGCACGGCATCGAAGCGCTGCGGGTGTCGCGGCACGAGCACGAGCAGCGCCTCGGGATGGCGGGCGCGGACGATCGCGTGCGCCTCGAGCGCGGCTGCCTCCTCGCCTTCGTGCGTGCTCCCGGCGATCCAGACCGGACGCCCGCCCAGCGTGCGGCGGAATTCGTGTCCGGCGTCGATCGCCCCCTGGGGAATCTCGATGTCGAATTTCACGTTGCCCGTGACCACGATGCGCTCGGACGGGGCACCGATGGCGCGGAACCGCTCGGCGTCTGCGGCCGTCTGCGCACCGATGAGGACGCCGCGCGCGAGCGTCTCCCGGAACAGCGACGCCATGCGCCGATAGCGGTCGGCCGAACGCGGCGTCACCCGCGCGCTCGCCATCACGAGCGGGATGCCCCTACGGCCGAGCGCGGCGTAGAGCGTCGGCCAGATCTCGGTCTCGAGGACGATCGCCACCTGCGGTTGGAGGCGATCGAGGAAGCGGCGCACCGGGCCGGGCAAGTCGTAAGGCAGGTAACAGTGCCGCACTCGGTCGCCGAGCAATTCCCGTGCACGTTGCGCGCCGGTGGGAGTCACGGTCGTGATCACGATCGGCCGGCCCGGGAACCGAGCCTCGAGCGCCCGCACGAACGCAGTGGCCGCCTGCACCTCGCCCACGGACACGGCATGCACCCAGACGCAGCCGGGCGGGTCCTGGCGCGCGACGAATCCTAGGCGCTGCCGCAGCCTGCCGCGGTGCGCCGGATTGCGCAGTTCCCGCCACCCTTCCACCGCGATGACGGCGGGGGCGACCAGGTAAGTGAGCAGGACATAGAGGACGCGCATCAAGCCTCCGTGTAGCCCTGCACGAGCCATTGCCAGGCGGAGGCGTCGAACCGGCCGGCCGGGAGCCCGGTCGTCACCTTGTCGAGCGAACGCCGCAAGCGCTCGAGGACCGCGCCTTCCCATGCGCCGCGCGCACGGACGCGGCCCCGGTCGAAATCGAGCACGAACACCGCACCGTCGCTGCCGAGCAGCAGGTTGTGCGCGTTCAGGTCCGCGTGATGCACTCCGCGGGCGTGCAGGGCCGCGATGCAGCGGCCGATCGCGCGCCACGAATCACTGTCCATCGCGCTCGCGGCGAGCGCCATCGCCAGCGTGGTGCGGGTCGGCAGCTCCTCGGTGAGCAGGTCGGCCCGGTAGAAGAGCCCGGACCTCGCATACCGCGCCGCCACCGGTCGCGGCACGGGCAGGCCCCAGTCGCGCAACCGGCGCAGCAGTCGCCACTCGGCGAACGAGCGCGTGCGCTCCGCTCCGGTCCACAGGTAGGCATCGTCGAGGAATCGCGCGACGAGGCCGCCGCGCCGGTAATGCCGCAGTACCCAGCGTCGTTCGCCTTCGCGCACGAAGGCGATCGTGCCGCGACCACCCGCGGCCTGCTCGAGCGCGCCGCGCGCGTGCCAGTACCCGGCGTCGAAGACCTCGTCGCGCGGCTGGCCGATGCACGAGGCATCGTATAGCATCGCGCCGCGCGCCGTGATCATCGCTGGTGGCTCACTCACGGGGCGGATTGTTCACCATCGGATCGCCGCTGCCTACCGTCCACCCATGCAGCCACCGCTTTTTTCCGCGCCGCCGGACCGGATCTGCCTGCTGCGCCTCTCCGCGCTCGGAGATGTCTGTCACGTGCTGCCGGTCGTACGCACGCTGCAGGACGCGTGGCCCCGCACCGAGATCACGTGGATCCTGGGCGCCCTCGAGCGAAAGCTGCTCGGGCACATCCCGGACATCGAGTTCGTCGTGTTCGACAAGAAGGCGGGCCTGGCCGGCTACCGCGACCTGCGTACCCGGCTCGCCGGGCGGCGTTATGACGCGCTGCTGCACATGCAGCTCGCCTTGCGCGCGAGCCTCGCCGCGGCCGTCGTGCCTGCGCGCGTGAAACTCGGATTCGACCGGTGGCGGGCGCGGGAACTGCAGTGGCTGTTCACCACGCACCGCATCGAGCCGCGCCGACGCGAGCACGTGCTCGACGGCTTCTTCGGCTTCACCGAGCGGCTCGGCATTCCGGGCCGTACGATGCGTTGGGACATCCCGCTCCCCGACGACGCCCTCGAGTATGCACGGCGGGCAATCCCGGATGGCGAACCCACGCTCGTCCTGAGCCCCTGCTCCAGCCATCGACTGCGCAACTGGAGCGCCGAGGCCTATGCCGAGGTCGCCGACTACGCGGCTGCGAAGCACGGACTGCGCGTGCTGCTCTGCGGCGGCCGCAGCGAACTCGAGCTGGAGTACGGTGCGCGCATCGCGGGACTGATGCGCGGGCACTGCGTCAACCTCATCGGCAAGGACACGCTGCTCGAGATGCTGGCCACGCTCGCGCGAGCGACGGTGCTGCTGTCGCCCGATTCCGGGCCTGCGCACATGGCCACGACCGTGGGCACGCCGGTGATCGGCCTCTATGCGGCGACGAACCCGGAACGCAGCGGCCCGTACTACAGCCGCCAGTGGTGCGTCGACCGGTATGACGCGGCCGCGCAGCGTTTACTTGGCAAGCCGGCGACCGCGCTGCCGTGGACCACGAAGATCGAGCGCCCCGGGGTCATGGACCTGATCACGCCGGCCGACGTGATCGAGCGCCTCGATGCGCTGATGGCCGCCAGCGCGCCCCGCACGCCGACGGGCTGACGGCGCGGGCCCGCGTCGGCGATAATGAGCGCCCGCCTGTTGCCCGAGTGTGTGCCGTGACGGCCGAACGCAGCGAAAAGCTCATCCAGCCGAATGCCCAGAGCCGTTACGAGGTGACGACGGACGACCTGCCGTTGTCCTGCCCGATGCCCGGCATGTACCTCTGGAACTCGCACCCGCGCGTGTACCTGCCGGTGGAGAGGACGGGCTGGGCGAAGTGCCCTTACTGCAGCGCGGAGTACACGCTGAAGAGAGGGGATAGGGGATAGGGGATAGGGGATAGCGTAAGAACCAGGAACCTGTGCGTCGGTGCCCATCGACGCATGAGCTGCCGTTCTTCCACTATTCACTATCCCCTATCCCCTAACCCCTTCTTCTTGTACTCCGCATAGCTCTTCTCCTCCACCAGCGCCGAACCCAGCTTCACGTTGATGCGCTTCTTGATGGCGGCGCGCTCGTCGTTCGTCACGTACACCGCGCGCGCGAGCTCGATGAACTCCGCGTCGAAGGCGCCGTCGCGCTCCTTGTCGCGGATGCGGTCTTCGATGTCCCACAGCTGCTCGTTGACGCTGCGAAGCCCGGCCCACTCGGCGCTGATGTCGGTCGCGGCATGGCCCGAGGCCGTCCAGGTCTCGGTGAGCAGGCGCAACTCGGTGCGCACGTTGTGGAGCTTCCCGGCGTCGGTCATGCGCGCCGACTTGATCTCTAGGATGGTGATCTTGTCGATCAGCTCGCCGGGGGAGATGGGCACGAGGAGTTCTGGCATGGGCTGGAAAATAGGGGACGCTACCCTTTTTCGCAAGGAATAAGGGTAGCGTCCCCTATTTCGAGCGACCGGGCTCCATCTCGGCGCGCCAGATGGCCGAGATCGCGGCGCGGGTCGCCTCGAATTCGCTCGCCGGCACGACGTTGTCGGCCGCGTCGAGCGACAGGTGGTGCATGCGCTGCCGGTAGGCGCGGTAGGCGCCGGTGAGCACGTCCACCGTCTCCTGCGGGACGAGGTCGGCGGAGGCGAGGCTCTCGAGCTGGCGGATGTTGTCGGAGTAGGTGACGAGCTCCGGGTAGCGTTCGGACCAGCGCAGCGTCCAGTACTGCGCCAGGAACTCGATGTCCGTGATTCCGCCCGCGTCCTGCTTGATGTCGAAGCGGCCCGGGCCGGAGCGCGACAGCTCCGCACGCATGCGCTCGCGCATCGCACGCACGTCGTCGCGCAGGGTCTCGCGCCGGATGCCGAAGCGCAGGATGTCCCGACGCAGCGCCTCGAACCGCTCGCGCAACGCGGGCGGCCCCGCGACTGCGCGCGCCCGCAGCAACGCCTGGTGCTCCCAGGTCCAGGCCTCGCCGCGCTGGTAGTCGCCGAAGCCCTCGAGACTCTGCACCAGCAGGCCGCCCTTGCCGCTCGGCCGCAGTCGCGTGTCCACTTCATAGAGCCGGCCGGCCGCGGAATGCACCGTCAGCAGGTGCACGAGTCGCTGCACCAGCCGCAGGAAGAACACGCCGTTGTCGACCACGGTCGGCCCTTCGGTCCGCTGCAGCTCGCCCGCGGAGTCGTGCAGGAACACGAGATCGAGATCGGATCCGTAGCCGAGCTCGATGCCGCCGAATTTTCCGTAGGCCACCACGACCATGCCGGCCGTCGCGAGCGCATCCTCGGCCGGCCCGTAGCGCGGCACGCCGTGCCGCGCCACGATCTGCCCCCACGAGAGGACGAGTGCCTCGGCGACGATCAGCTCGGCGATGTCGGTGAGGCGGTCGCTCACCTTCATGAGCGGCAACCGTCCGGTGAGGTCCGGCACGGCGACGCGGAACACCGCCGCACGCTGGAACTGCCGCAGCAGCTCGACCTGGTCCTCGGGATCCTCGGCGTCGCCGATCGACATGCGGGCACGCAGGTCCTGCTCGAACTCCGCGCGGGTCGGCGTGGCCTCGAACAGGCGGTCGTCGAGCAACTCGTCGAGCAGCAGCGGGAACGCCGCGATCTGGTCGGTGAGGAACTGCGAGTGCGAGCAGAGTTCGACCAGGCGGCGGCGCGCCACCGCGTTCTCGTTCAGCAGTGCGAGGTACACGGTACGCCCGCCGATGCGCTCGATGACGTGCAGCAGCCGGCCGAGCGACTCGTCCTCGGCAGTGCTCCCGGCGATCTCGAGCAGCAGCCGCGGCAAGGTGGTGTGGAGCCGACGACGGCCGGTCTCGTCGAGGCGCCGGTAGTAGGCGCTCTCCTTCAACTGCCGCAACCGCGCGGCAAGCGGCCCCGCGTCGCGCAGGCCCGCGTCGCGCAGCATCTGCGCGCGCCGTTCGTCGCCGTGTCCCGTCTCGAGGATGGTCGCGAGCGCACGCGCCGGGTCGTCCTCCTCGCCGGGCCGTGCCGGACCGATGATGAGCCTGCGGAAGTGTGCGCTCACGCGGTCGCGGTGCCGCGCGATCTGCGCCTCGAGCGTCGGCCAGTCGCTCGCTCCCATCGACAGGGCGAGCCGGACGCGCCCTGTCGCGTCATGTGGCAGCTCGTGCGTCTGTTCGTCGTTGCGCTCCTGCAAGCGGTTCTCGAGGCGTCGCAGGAAGCGGTATGACTCGCCGAGTTCGGCGACCGCCGACGCGGACAGCAGCTTCTGGCCTTCGAGCAGCGGCAGCGCCTCGAGCAGGCTGCGCGTCTGCAGGCGCGGGTTTCCGCCGCCGCGGATCAGCTGGAACGCCTGCACGATGAATTCGATCTCGCGGATGCCGCCGGGACCGAGCTTCACGTTGTCGCGCAGCTCGCGCCGCGCCACTTCGCGGGCGATCAGGTCCTTCATCTCGCGCAGCGCCTCGAACACGCTGAAGTCGAGGTAACGCCGGTAGACGAACGGCCGCAGCACGTTGCGGTACAACTCGTCGAATCCGTCGTCGCCGTGCACCGGCCGCGCCTTGATGTACGCGTAGCGCTCCCAGTCGCGCCCGTGCTGCTGCAGGTAGTCCTCGAAGGCGTCGAAGCTCACGACGGCCGGTCCCGAGTCGCCGAATGGCCGCAGTCGCAGGTCCACGCGGTAGACGAAGCCCTCGGCGGTCACGGTGCCGAGCATCTGCGCGACGCGTCGGCCGGCGCGGATGAACCACTCCTCGTGCGAGAGCCCGCGTGGCCCGCCGGTCTCGCCGTGCTCCGGGAACAGCAGCACGAGGTCGATGTCCGAGGAGAAATTGAGCTCGCCGCCGCCGAGCTTGCCCATGCCGAGCACCAGCAGTTCGAGTGGTCGGCCGTCCTCGCCGAGCGGCGTGCCGTACCGCGCCTCGAGCTCCCGCGCGGCGCGTAAGCACGCCGACTCGATGCACACGTCGGCGAGCAGCGTGAGCTCGCGGAGCACCGTCTCCACGTCCGCGAAGTTCGCGAGGTCGCGCCAGGCGATTCTCGCGAGCTGGCGACGCCGGAAACGCCGCAGCTCGTCCATGTAGAGCGTGGCATCAACGGACGGATCGAGCTGCGCCGCAAGGTCGGCGAGCAAGGTCTCACGGGTGGCCTCCACGTGCAGGCGGCCGGGCCCGGCGAGCCATGCCAGCAGGCTGCGGTCGCGCAGGCAGGCGTCCGCGACGAAATCGCTGCAGGCCCACACCAGCGGCAGGCTCGCGAAAAGGTCGCCGGCACCAGGTCCCGCCGCGTCGCCGTGCCCGGCGAGTTGCGCGAGGCGCGCGTCGAGCGCGGGCCGCAGTTCGGCGGGAATCGTCGACGTATCGAACGTCATGACCGGCGATCCTTCGCCGTCACGCGTGCGGCGAGCATCGCACCCGCGGCCAGCAGCGCGGCAGCCAGCAGGAACGCCGCACCGGGCACGTGCCAGCGCACGCCCTCGCCGATGAAGTAGGCGAAGGTGCCGGCGAACATCCCGGGGCCGATCATCGTCGCGATGCCCGTCACGCTGCCGTTCGCGCCCTGCAACTCGCCCTGCTCCGACGGGCCGATGTGCCGCGTCATCAGCGCCTGGGCCGCCGGCGATGCGAGTCCCCACAGGGCCACGACGAGCACGCCCGACATGAACACCGCGCCGGTGGGCGCGAACGCATAGATCACGAAGCCGACGGAGCCCGCGAGCAGGCCGCCGAGCAGCGCACGTCGTTCCCCGAAGCGACGCACGACCGAACCCACCAGCAGGCCCTGCACGATCGCCGAGCAGACACCCATCAGCGCCATCATCAAGCCGACCTTGTCCGTGCCCCAGCCGTAACGGTAGCCGGCGTACAGCACGAACGTCGCGGGCAGCACGGCGTGCGCCAGGCTGCTCAGGAAGGTCACGCCCGCCAGCCCGAAGAGTTCCGGATGCGAGCGCAGCAGCTTGAGCGAGCCGAGCGGGTTCGCCCGTCGCCACGCGAACGCGCGTCGTCGATCCTCGGGCAGCGACTCGGGCAGCACCAGCAGCCCGTACAGGGCATTCGCGAGACTGAAACCCGCCGCGGCCCAGAACGGCAGCCGCGGATCGATGCTGCCGAGCATGCCGCCGAGCGCCGGGCCGAGCACGAAGGCGACACCGAGGATGCCGAACGCCGCGGATCGACGCTCCACGGGCGTGACGTCGGCCACGTAGGCCATGCCGGTGCTGACGCTCGCCGCCGTGATGCCCGAGATCACCCGGCCGACGAACAGCCAGGCGAGATTGGGTGCGAGCGCCATCAGTATGTAGTCGAGCCCGAGGCCGAGGTTGGACAGCAGGATCACCGGTCGCCGCCCGAAGCGGTCCGACAGCGCGCCCATCACCGGCATCGCGAAGAACTGCATCAGCGCCCAGACCGTGCCGAAGACGCCGTAGACCTTCGCGGCGCTCGCGGTATCGCCGCCCATGAAGTCCTCGATGAGCGCGGGCAGCACGGGAATGATCATGCCGAGCGCGAGCATGTCGAGGACGATGGTGATGAAGATGAACGCGAGCGCCGCGCGGTGTGGACCGTGCGCAGGGCTGGGGAAGTTCATCGCGGGCCGGTCCGGCTCAGTCGTACTTGAGGACCGAACGGGGCAGGAACTCGTCGCAGCGATAGCCGGGCGCGAGGCCGAGGTCGAGCAGCACGCCGAGGCCGGACAGCGTGTAGCCGGCCTGCCGGCTCAGCACCACCGACGCGCCGAGCGTGCCGCCCGTCGCGAGCACGTCGTCGACCAGCAGCAGCCGGCCGCGGCCGCGTTGCATCTCGAGGACGCCGGCGCCGTACTCGAGCTCGTAGGCGACGTCGACGACCGGTGGCGGCAGCTTGCCCTTCTTGCGGATCGGCACGAAGCCCTTGGCACGCCGCTCGGCCATGGCCGCCGCCAGGATGAAGCCGCGCGACTCGATGCCGGCGACGGCATCCACCGCCGCCCACTCGTCCTCGGTGAACAGCGCGTCGAGCGCACCGATCGCGTCGCCGAAGCGGGCCCTGAGCAGCGGGCCGATGTCGCGGAACAGGATGCCGGGCTTGGGAAAATCGGGGATCTCGGCGACCAGGGACTTGAGTTCTTGCATGCGTACCTCGGTCGCGCAGCCTAGCGAAATTCCGGGGGCCGCGCGATACGGTCAGCCCGCCTGCCAGACCTGCCGCAGGCGTCGCGGGCCGCGCTCGGCGTCGATGCCGAGCACGAGCGCCACGCAGCCGGCGGCCGAGAGCACGAACCCGGCGAGGAACGCGCTCGGGTAGCCCGCGGCATCGGCGATGGCCGCGCCCGTGAAATTCGCGAGACCCATGGTGACGACGATCGCACAGGCGAGCAGCGTGTAGTCGGTGCCGGCATGATCGGGGTCCGACGCGTCCATCATCAGGGTGAAGAGCGCGACCGTGGCCATGCTGCCGAGCAGGTGTTCGGCCACCGTGCCCGCCCAGAACATCGCGATGCCGCCGATCCCGAGCGCCGCGGCGAGGTAGCACAGCAGGCTGGCCGTCTGCAGCAGGCCACAGGCCAGGAGCGCGTTGCGTCGCCCGGCGCGGAAGGCGAGCCAGCCGCCGGCCGCGGCGCCCGCGAGGCTCGCCACCGACCCCACCGACCCTTTCATCAGTGCGATCGTTTCCTTGCCGAGGCCGGCATCGCGCATGAACGGGCCGATGAGCGATGCGACCAGCGAGTCGCCGAACTTGTAGCCGCAGATGAGTACGATGAACGCGAGCATGCCGGGCACCCGCAGGCGCTCCGCCCACCCAAGTGCCAGCTGCGTCGCCGCCGGTCGCACCGCGGGCTGCTCGCGTGCCGGCTCGCGCAGACCCAGCACCGGCAGCACGGTGATTGCCAGCAGCCCGGCCATGCAGGCGAACATCGTCGCCCAGCCGGTCTTCGCGAACACCCACAGCAGCAGTCCGCCGCCGAGGATCATGCCGACGCGATAGGCACCGACCTGGATGCCGTTCGCGAGACCGCGCTCGCGCACGTCGAGGATGCGCACCGCGAGCCCGTCCGCGGCAACGTCCTGGCAGGCGGCGACGGCGTTGAACAGGAACGCAGCCGCGAGCACGACGAGGTAGCCTCGCCCGAGATCGAGCTGCGACAGGGCGAGCGCGCCCAGCACTCCCGCGAGCTGCAGTGGCAGCAGCCACTGCCTGCGCGTGCCCCGATGATCGACGAACGGCGCCCACAGGAACTTGAGTGCCCACGGCAGGAACAGCAGGCTCGTGGCGCTGATCGCCTTGAGCGAGAGCCCCCCGTCGCGCAGCAGCACCGGCAGTGCCTGGGTGAAGAAGCCGTAGGGCAGGCCCTGGGCCGCGTAGAGGCTCGCGAGGAGCAGGATCTTGTGGCTGCGGCTCATGCGTCCTGCGAGAATCGCGGTTCGCCCCGGAGGAAAGCAAGTGAACGTCGCCGACGCCATCGCCTCGCGCACGAGTTGCCGTGCCTACCGACCCACGCCCGTGCCCGAGGCCACGGTGCGCGCCATCCTCGAGGCCGCGCGACGCTCGCCGTCCGGCGGCAACCTGCAGCCCTGGCACGTGTACGTGCTCACCGGCGCTCCGCTCCGGGAACTCCTGGCCGACATCCGCGGCAAGCTGCCGCAGCAGCCGCGCGGCGAGGGCTCGGAGTACGACGTCTACCCGCCAGAGCTCTGGGAACCGTACCGGTCGCGGCGCTACGAGTGTGGCGAGGATCTCTACGCGACGATCGGCGTGCCGCGCGAGGACAAGCTCGCGCGCCTGCGCCAGTTCGCGCGTAACTACGAATTCTTCGGTGCTCCCGTCGGGCTGTTCTTCTTCATCGATCGCGGCATGGGACCGCCGCAGTGGGCCGACCTCGGCATGTTCATGCAGAGCGTCATGCTGCTGGCGCGCGAGCACGGGCTCGACACCTGCCCGCAGGAAGCCTGGTCGGTCTGGCACCGGTCCGTGGGCGAGTTCCTGCGGGTGCCGCCACGGCTGTTGCTGTTTGCCGGCATGGCACTCGGCTTCCGCGACGACGATGCGCCGATCAACCGGCTGCGGACGGATCGCGCCGCGCTCGAGGAGTTCGCGGACCTGCGGGGCTTCTGAACCGCTCGACGGCCAGCGACCATTCGAACGTCGAAAAAACTGACAGCTGCCGGAGCGGCGGCTGGCGGGGCTTATGTCGGGAAGACGCCCGGCACCGTCGCGAGGCGTGAACTGCGTCACGCAATGGGCCATTTGTTGTGTCCAGGCGACACATTCACCCCGTCGCCCGACTTGACAGCCGCCGCGGCCGGGGCCCGCCCCGCCCGGCATCCACACTGGAAATCCCTACGAATGGCGCCATTAACGGGGGACTGGCATGCAACCTGCAATGAATCAGTCGTACATGTCGCGTGTTCGCAACGGAGAGGATCAGATGAGTCTCAGCTGGATCAGCAATCGCAGCCTCAGGGTATCGCCGAAGGTCCGCCTGGTGGCCGACGGGGAAGCCGAAGCCTTGCGTCGCAAGCTCGAGGAGCTCGACTGGAAACCTCAGAACGGCTTCCTGAAGGACCAGGTCGTGGAACGGCCGCAGGTGACGGCCTCGCGCGCCAACCGCGCCGCCTGACAGGGAGGAATCAGTCCCGCTCGCGACGCCGCGCCACCATCGGATGGTCGACGCGGCGCAACTTGTCGAGCAGGTGCGTCAGGCTGAGCCACGGATGGCGCCAGGCCATGCGCGGCCCCGCATAACGCATGATCACCCGCGCCTGCTCGCGCTGCGCCCGCTTGTAGCAGTGGATGGGGCACTTGGCGCAGACCGGCTTGCCCTCGCCGTAGGGGCATTTCTCCAGGCGCCGCTCGGCGTAATCGAGGAACACGCGACAGTTCTCGCAGGGACCCGCCGTCGTCGCGTGGTGGTCCGCGCAATGGATCTCGACCATGCGTTGCATGGTCTCGTACTCGCGCTTCAGTCTCGGTGTATCGAGCGTCATGGCCGGGGGATCGTCGAGCAGCGCTAGCTTGCCCGAGCGCGTGGCGCGGCGGCGCTCGTGGCTTTCCGAGATTTGCCCCTGCGCAATCTGCGACAATCCGCGCCCCCATGGCCGCCCCGGACAATTCCTCGCTGCGAACCGGTACCGCGCGGTCGGAGGCCGGCTCGGGACTGGCCGCCGCCGTCACGGCCTTCCTGATCTGGGGACTGCTGCCGCTCTACCTCAAGGCGATCGACAGCGTGCCAGCGCTGCAGATCATGAGCCACCGCATAGTGTGGTGCTGCATGGCGGCGTTCGCGTGGCTCGCGCTGCGGGGCGAACTCGGTGCCGCCCGGGCGGCACTCGCGGATCCGGCGGTGCGGCGGCGGCTCGCGGCCTCGGCCATGCTCGTCAGCATCAACTGGCTGATCTACATCTGGGCCGTCAACGGCGGGCACGTGGTCGAGGCGAGTCTCGGCTACTTCATCAACCCGCTGCTCAACGTGGCGCTCGGCGTGCTGCTGCTCTCGGAGCGGCTGAACCGCGCGCAATGGGTCGCCGTGGGACTGGCGGCGGCCGGCGTGGCCTACCTGACGATCGCGGCCGGCCGGCCGCCGTGGATCGCGTTGTCGCTGGCCGCGAGCTTCGGCACCTACGGCCTGATCCGCAAGGTGATCGCGGTGGAGTCCGTGCCGGGACTCGCCACGGAGACGCTGCTGCTCACGCCGTTCGCCCTGGCTTTCCTGCTGTGGTGCGAGTGGCGGGGCGACGGTGCACTCGGCCACTCGGGCGTCGCTGTCGATTCGCTGCTGCTCCTGAGCGGCGTGATCACGGCGCTGCCGCTGGCGCTGTTCGCTTACGGCGCGCGGCGCATCCCCCTCTCGACCGTGGGCCTCGTGCAGTACATCGGCCCGACGCTGCAGTTCCTGCTCGGCGTGCTCGTGTACCACGAGCCCTTCCCCGCGCGCGCGCGATCGGTTTCGCGATGATCTGGACCGCGCTCGGCATCTACGCCTGCGACAGCCTCTGGCGCAATCGCAGGGTCCGGAACAGGACATCGCCGATCGGATAGGTGATGTTGAAGTTGCAGCGGGCCATCAGGCGCGGGTCGTGGTGCGCCTCGTGCAGCCGCTTCAGCCGGCCGACGAGCGGCAGGCGCGCGACCGGATGGGTGGGCGGCAGGTGGTAGGCGAGGTGCAGGAACTCGTAGTTGAGGAAGTAGCCGAGCGAGGTGGCGACGAACAGCCAGGCGACGTTGGGCGTGGCGATCCAGGCGAGCAGCAGTCCCGCCGGCAGCGCGAAGGCGCTGATGAAGAATGTCAACAGCACCGGTGGGAACAGCACCGCACGCAGGTCGCTCAGGTCGTCGATGGGCATGGCCTCGTCGGTGAAGAAGCGGTGGTGCTGGCGCGTGTGTCGCTCGTAGACCAGCTCGAGTCCGCGCTCGAGGTGATGCATCGGCCCGCGGTGGCCCCAGTACTCGGCGAGGTTCGCGTACAGGAACGTGAGCGGCAGCGTGAGCCACTCGAGCGGTTGCACGTGCTCGAGCTGCATCAGGCAGGCGACGAGTGCCGCGCCGCCGACACCGAAGGTGAACGCGAGATGGGGCGAGCCCCGGTAACGGGGCGGGATCAGCTCGCGCCGGTACTGCTCGCGAAACTCCTGCACTGAGGACCCGGCCATCGCACTCTCCCCTTGCCGCAGGCTCCGGGATCCGGAAACGAAGATCGCTGGAGGCGGCAGGATAACGCAGCCCGGTTCAATCCAGCGGCCCAAGGGACTAACCTAGGGGGAGCCGACCTGCGGCAGACTGGACCTCCCCGACCATGTCACCGTCGAAACCTTCCAGCCGGGCCAACCACCTGCTCGACCACCACCGCCTACGCGGCCGCTCCTACCCGACGCAGCGCTATTGGGACCGCCTCTACCAGATGCTCGAGGAGGAGGCGGAGAAACGCGGCAAGACGCCGCCCCCGCCGCCGCTCAGCTACGCGCTCGACCACGAGCCGACCGAGGACGACAAGGCCGAGCGCCTGCGCGAGCAGGTCACCTGGGCCGACCGCAACAACCTGCTGCACCGGATCCAGATGTTCTTCGACGCCATGCCGCCGTCGGGCTGGAATCGCTTCGAGAAGTAGCCCGTCGCCGATGCGCATCGCGCGCCCCATCCTGCTCGTCACGACGCCGATCGGCGTCGCCTTCGGCCTGCGCGAGGCCTGGCGGCTCGCCGGCCCGGGGATGGCCGTGCTGATGGCGGCGATGCTGCTGGTGGTGAGCGCGCTCGTGTGGATGACGGTGCGGCGGATCCATCACGAACGTGCGCGCGGCGAGACTACCGGTTCATCTCCGGTTCACGAGCCACAGCCCGGCGAGGCACAGCGCGAGTCCGACCGCATTCGCGGCGGATAGCTTCTCGCGGAACACGGCGACGCCGATCGCGAGCAACAGCAGCGCGGCGGCCGACTGCGTGACCAGCGCACCCAGGCTCACCTCGAAGCCGCTGCGGTAGAGATAGAGGAAACCGAGGTCGAGGCCGACGATCGCGACGGCCAGGGCAATGGCAGTCCAGTTGAGGTGCCTCGCCTCCTGCCGCCACTCGAAGCCCCCGGGCGTCACGAGCAGGATGGCGCCGAACAGCACCGTCACCAGCGTGTACGTCACGAGCAGCGACAGCAGCGGGTTCACGCCGGCGGGCGTCAGCTTCAGCACCAGGTGGTAGGCCACGGTGCAGGCGATGGCGAGGGATAGCCACATGGGTGCCGGTGTTACGGTTTCAGTTCCTGCACAAATTGCCAATCGAGAGCGAGTTCAGGGCAGTTGCATGCGCCACTGGATGAAGCCGAATGCGCCGCGCGCATTCCCCGCGCTCGCGGGCGTCTGCTTCTCACGGCCGACCTGGAGGCCGATGTCATGCCTGCGGAAACTTGCGTCCCAGGAGAGCTGCCACGACCAGTAGTCGCTGGGTCCGGCCGTGAGCAGGTTATGGGCATCCACCGTGCCGCCGCGGTCGAGCCGGCCTTCGCGCGCTAGCAGCGCCCAGCGCTGTCCCTCGCCAGTCGTCAGGGAGAGCCCCATCGAGGTGGTCTCGGAGTCCGCGTCGGTCGTATGACCGATGTTGCGGCCACGATACCGGTAGCCAGCGAAGAAGATCGCCTGGCGATAAGCGCTGTCGTATTCGATCTCGCTGTCGTACCACTTGACCTTGGTGTTCGCGTATTCGACATGTGCGCGCAGCACTGCGCCAGACTCGCACGGAAGCCAGGTCTCGCCGCCGAAGATCGCGAGGTAACGCTCTGGAATGCCGGTGCTGGAATTGTCCTCGCCGATCGCCTGTCCGTAGAGCGCGACCGGCAGGGCGCTCCATGGCGAGGCGATGCGCGCGTCGAAGCCAGCCATCTGGTTGCCGGGCTCGTCCTGCGGATCCTCGAGACCGCGGATGCCGATGTTGTCCTGCCCGATCAGCATGCGCCCGAAGGTTTCCAGGCTGCAGCGCCTTCCCTTGCCGCAGAATTGCGCTGAGCGCGACAGGCCGACCTCGACATTGGGCGCGGGCTTGAACGAGAACCGCATCGCCATGAACGCCGGGCGATCAACGTCGGGCCGGTTTTCTTCACCCAGGCCAAGGAAGGCGTTGAAGCGCCATGGCCCGAGCCAGCGCAGGATCGGCAGATCCACCGGCAGGCTGCGAACGCGATCGAGCGAGAGTGCCGGCATGGGCCGTGCATTGTTCGAGAGGATCAGGCTACCGTCATGCCCCGGCCCCCACCAGCGGTCGATCTGGTTGGCGCCGAAATACCAGTTGCCCCAGAGGATGCTGATGCTGCTGCCGTCGAGACGCAGTTCCTGGCCATCCTGCGGATCGAGCGCACCCGTTGCAGCGAGCGTGATCGCGTAGCGATCGTGAACGACACTACCCGTGGCGGTGAGTTCGAAGTCCTCGCGACCCGGCGTGCCTTGATCCCTCAGCAATCCGGCCCGGCCGGCAGCGACGCGGATCTCCCGGATCCTCCAGTCGTCCGCGTTCTGCGGATGGCGGCTTGCGGCAACCACGCGCGACAGGGCGTTGCGCAGGGCCGGATCCTGCAGCTCGGTGGCGTCGACCGAGTCCAGCGCCGCGGCCACGTCGGTGCGCGATAGCGGCCATGCGTTGACCGGCAGATTGACGACACGCTCGTCGACCAGCAGCGACAGGTCCTCGCGCAGCCGCACATCCCCTGCCGGCAGTAGCACGCCCTGCGCCAGGGCAGGCGTTGCGGCCAGGAGGCATGCAACCCCAGCGAGCGCCGATCTCTTGAGCATGGCGCGCGACTATACAGGAGCGGCTAAACGCCGCCGGGCGCCACGAACAGGATGGCGCCGAACAGCACCGTCAAGTGGCAGGCGACAGTGCAGGCGACGGCGAACGAGCCCTGCGTGGGTGCCGGGACTAAGGTTTGACGGTCTCCGGGTGCGACCTGCCCAGGACGAAGACCCAGCCGGTGAGCGCCGACCGCTCGAACACGGCGGTCCTGTCGCTGCCAGCGTAGTGGTATTCGACGACGCCCTCGGGCTTCGCCAGCATCGTGCTGACGGCGTCCGCGAGCGTGGGGCTGCCGACGTCCGACGGGAAGACGAAGATCAGGTCGCCGGCCCGGTGCAGCACGGTCCGTCCCTCCCCGTCGAGGGCGTAGAACACGACCTCCGGCGGAAAGCGGATCGCCCGTTGCACGCCGGCAGCAAGCTTCGCGGCATCGATCGACACGCCGACGGCCCCGGCGAACCTGCCGTCCACCATCACCGGCGACGCAACGACCAGCGACCGCTTGCCGGTGGACTTGCTGATCACGAGCGCCCCGATCACGTCGCGACCCGCGAGCAGGGTCGGGAAATATGCGCGATCACGCAGCGACTCGCCGGTTGCGCCTTTCTCGACCGTGAAATAGCTGCCGTCCGGCCGGGCAAACCAGACCGCGGCGGCGTCGGCCAGGCCGTCGGCCATGACGACGAGCGGTTCACGCACGCGGCTCCAGTCGCCGGAGCGCGCCTCTTCGGTCACGGCGACCACGCGTGTCGTACGAATCGTGCCTTCGATGCGAGCCTCGACGGTCGTGCGGACAGCATCGAGCATGACCCGGGCGTCCATCGGGAACGTCGGATCGACGGCGGCCGTCGCGGCCACCGGCAGTAGCGAGACGAGGCTGGCGAGGAATACGAGGACGCGGGTACAGCGAAGCATGTCGACCTCCCGCTGCGCGACAGGAACCCACATCGAATGATCGCGCCGGTCGTGCCACACGGGAATACGTGTCGTCCTGCGCCACATAACGCAGTCGGGGGAGGCCGGGAACGAGGCACGCGCACGACGAAAAAGGCCCGGGAGTCGCCTCCCGGGCCTCGTTCATCGAGCGGTAAAGTCTTGCGACCTTACATGCCCATGCCGCCCATGCCGCCCATGTCACCCATGTCCGGCATGCCGTGCTTGTGCTCGTCGTCCTTCGGGGACTCGGCGACCATCACTTCCGTCGTGAGCAGCAGGCCCGCCACCGAAGAGGCGTTCTGCAGCGCGAGACGCGTGACCTTGGTCGGGTCGAGGATGCCCATGTCGAGCATGTCGCCATACTCGCCCGTGGCGGCGTTGTAGCCGTACGTGCCCTTGCCCTTCTTGACGTTGGCCAGCACGACCGCGGCGTCCTCGCCCGCGTTCGCGACGATCTGGCGCAGCGGCTCCTCGATGGAGCGCGACAGGATCTTGATGCCGATGGCCTGGTCCTCGTTCGCGCCCTCGAGCTTCTCGAGCGCCCGCTGCGCGCGGATCAGCGCCACGCCGCCGCCCGGCACCACGCCTTCCTCGACGGCCGCACGGGTGGCGTGCAGCGCGTCCTCGACGCGGGCCTTCTTTTCCTTCATCTCGATCTCGGTGGCCGCACCGACCTTGATCACCGCAACGCCGCCGGCGAGCTTCGCCATGCGCTCCTGCAGCTTCTCCTTGTCGTAGTCGGAGGTGGCCTCCTCGATCTGCTGCTTGATCTGGGCGATGCGGCCCTTGATCTCGCCCGCCTTGCCGGCGCCGTCGATGATCGTGGTGTTTTCCTTCTCCACGACGATCTTCTTCGCCTGGCCCAGGTCGGCGAGCGTCGCCTTCTCGAGCGAGAGGCCGACTTCCTCGGCGATCACGGTGCCGCCGGTCAGGATCGCGATGTCCTGCAGCATGGCCTTGCGACGGTCGCCGAAGCCCGGGGCCTTGACGGCCGCGACCTTGACGATGCCGCGGATGGTGTTGACGACCAGGGTCGCGAGCGCCTCGCCCTCGACGTCCTCGGCAACGACCAGCAGCGGCCGGCCGGCCTTGGCGATGCCCTCGAGCAGCGGGAGCATCTCGCGGACGTTCGAGACCTTCTTGTCGTACAGCAGGACGTACGGGTTCTCGAGCTCGGCCGTCTGGTTCGACTGGTTGTTGATGAAGTACGGCGAGAGGTAGCCGCGGTCGAACTGCATGCCCTCGACCACGTCGAGCTCGTTCTGCAGGCTGGTGCCTTCCTCGACCGTGATCACGCCTTCCTTGCCGACCTTCTCCATCGCATCGGCGATGGTCTTGCCGATCGACTCGTCGCTGTTCGCCGAGATCGTGCCGACCTGGGCGATCGCCTTCTGGTCCTTGCAGGGCTTGGAGAGCTTGCGCAGCTCCTCGGTGGCCACTTCGACGGCCTTGTCGATGCCGCGCTTGATGTCCATCGGGTTGGCGCCGGCGGCGACGGCCTTCAGGCCCTCGCGCACGATCGCCTGGGCGAGCACCGTGGCGGTCGTCGTGCCGTCACCGGCCTCGTCGGAGGTGTTGGAAGCGACTTCCTTCACCATCTGCGCGCCCATGTTCTCGAACTTGTCCTTGAGCTCGATCTCCTTCGCGACCGACACGCCGTCCTTGGTGACGGTGGGGGCGCCGAAGCTCTTCTCGAGCACCGCGTTGCGGCCCTTGGGACCGAGGGTCACCTTGACCGCATTCGCGAGGATGTTGACGCCGCGGAGCATCCGCGTGCGGGCGTCATCGCTGAAACGTACGTCTTTCGCTGCCATTGCAGTAGTTCTCCGGAATTCGTTGGTTGGGAGGCGCGACCGATTACTTCTCGATCACCGCCATCACGTCTTCTTCGCGCATGACCAGGTATTCCTGGCCCTCGACCTTCACCTCGGTGCCGCTGTACTTGCCGAAGAGGATGTGGTCGCCGACCTTGATGTCGAGCGGACGGACCGTGCCGTTCTCGAGGATCTTGCCCTTGCCCACCGCGACGACCTTGCCGCGGATCGGCTTCTCGGCAGCCGTGTCGGGAATCACGATTCCACCGGGGGACTTGGTCTCGGCATCGAGCCGCTGGATGATCACGCGATCGTGGAGCGGGCGAATCGTCAACTTGTCTGCCATTGCTGCAAACTCCATTAGGTCTGTTCAGCCGATTGGGAATTCTGGAGGCGGTGTTAGCACTCACCCCAGGCGGCTGCTAATGATAGGGGGCGAGCCGCGGAATGCAAGGGGCGGGGTGGGGATGGCTGTGGGCTGGAGGGGTAGGCTGTGGGCTGTGGGCTGAGGGCTGAGGGTCGGAGGCGGTAGCGGCAATCGGTCCGGGCGGCGGCCGATGCTGAAATAACCATATGATAGATAACGATTTTGCCATCTTGATGAGCGCGGCGCCGGACCAGGACCACCGCAGCGAGCCTCGCCGCCTGCCGCGAGCGCCTCGGCGCACCTCGCCCCTGCGAGGTCCCGGCGGTGGTCGCGGTCCGACCGGCGGACGGGCATCATGCCCACTTGCGCTGGGTCGCCGCCGCGACCCGGACCCCTTGCGATTGACGAGGACCCCGATGCCCCACGCGCAACTCGCAGCCCTGCTGCTCGGCCTGCTCGGCCTGACGAGCGGACTCGTCCAAGCGGAGGACGACTTCCTGCCGCCAAAGCAGGCGTTCAAGCCGACGGTCGAGGTCGCGCAGGGCCATGTGGTGGTCCGCTACGAAGTCGCGTCCGGCTATTACCTCTATCGCGACCGGCTCGGCTTCGAGTCGACCACACCCCGCGTCGCGCTCGGCTCGCCGAGCTACCCCGTCGGCGAGGACCACGAGGATGACTTCTTCGGCAAGCAGGTCGTGTACCGCGGGACCGCCGTGGTGGGCGTGCCGCTCGAGTTCGACGGACCACCACGCGACTTCGACCTGACGCTGAAATTGCAGGGCTGCGCGGACGCCGGCCTGTGCTATCCGCCGCAGGCCTGGCCGGTGCGAGTGGTCGTGCCGGGCGCGACTGCAGCCGCACCTTCGACCGCCTCCCCCTCCGCGGCGCCGGTTGCCGCGGCGGCCGGTGGCGTCGAGCCCGCCCGACCCGGGTTCAGCCTGAAGCGGCTGTTCGGCGGCGGGCCGCGGTCCGAATCCGATTTCCTGCCGATCGACGAGGCGTTCGTGCTCTCCGTCGCGAGCGACAGCGCCGACCGCGTCACCGTGCGCTTCGACATCGCCGACGACTATTACCTGTATCGCGACAAGACCAGGGTCGCGGCGCCGGGCGGAGCTGCGCAACTCGGCGAGCCGCGCATCCCGGGCGGCGAGATCGAGCACGACGAATACTTCGGCGAGCAGGTCGTGTTCCGCGGGCAGATGATCGCGGACATCCCGGTTGCCGCCGCCCCCGGCACGCGTGAGGTCCCGCTCGAGATCAGCTTCCAGGGATGCGCCGACGCGGGGCTCTGCTATCCGCCCACGACGAAGCAGGTGACGGTCACGCTGGCATCGACCGTGAGCGCCGCCCCTGCATCGACGCCCGCCGCGAGCGCGGCGCCCCCCGCGGCGCCGAGGCAGTCCGAGCAGGACGCTCTCGCCGAAAGGATCCGCAGCGGCAACCTGCTGGCGGTGCTCGCAACCTTCTTCGGCGCTGGGCTGCTGCTCGCCTTCACGCCCTGCGTGCTGCCGATGGTGCCCATCCTGTCCGGCATCATCGTTGGCGCAGGCGGTGAAAAACCGGTTTCGCGCGGCCGTGCGTTCTCGCTGTCGCTCGCCTACGTGATGGGCATGGCGCTCACCTACACCATCGCCGGCGCCGCCTTCGCCGCGGCCGGCCAGCAGGCGCAGGCCTTCTTCCAGAAGCCCTGGATCATCGTGCTGTTCGCCGGACTGTTCGTGCTGCTCGCGCTCGGCATGTTCGGCGCATTCACGCTGCAGGTGCCCGCGGCGTTCCAGGCCAGGGTCGCGGACCTCAGCAACAAGCAGCGCCAAGGCACGCTGGCGGGCACGGCGGTGATGGGGGCGCTCTCCTCGCTCATCGTCACTGCCTGCGTGGCGCCGCCGCTCGTCGCCGCGCTCGCGGTCATCGGCCAGAGCGGCGACGTGGTCCGAGGCGCCGCCGCGCTGTTCGCACTCAGCATCGGCATGGGCGCCCCGTTGCTGCTGGTCGGCGCCTCGGCCGGCCGGCTGCTGCCCAGGGCCGGTGCATGGATGGACGCGGTGAAGGCGGTGTTCGGCGTGATGCTGCTCGGCGTCGCGATCTGGATGCTCGGCCGCATCCTGCCCGGCCCGATCACGCTCGCGCTGTGGGCCGCGCTCGCCTTCGTCTCCGGCTACGCATTGCTGGCCGCGGGCGGCCGTGAAACCCGCAGCGGCGCCGACCTCGTGCGGCGCGGCCTTGGCGCGCTCGCCATGGTCTACGGCGTGCTGCTGCTGATTGGCGCGCTCTCCGGCCGCAGCGACCCGCTGCAGCCCCTGGCCGGGCTCGGTGCGACGGGGGGCGCCGCGTCCGCCACCGAACACGTGGCGTTCAAGCGGATCAAGACCGTGGCCGACCTCGAGCGCGAAATCGCCGCCGCCAGCGCCGCCGGCCGGCCCGTCATGCTCGATTTCTATGCGGACTGGTGCGTGTCCTGCAAGGAAATGGAGCGCTACACGTTCACCGACCCCGGCGTGCAGGCGGAATTCGAGCGGGCCGTGCTGCTGCAGGCCGACGTCACGGCCAACGATGCGGAGGACCAGGCCCTGCTGCAGCGCTTCGGCATCCTCGGTCCACCGACCATCCTGTTCTTCGACGCAGGCGGTCGCGAGCTCGACGAGTTCCGGGTCGTCGGGTTCAAGCCGGCCGCCGAGTTCCGTGCCCACCTCGCCGCCGCATTCGGCGGGACGACCGCATGAGGGCGGCCCCGCTGGCCGTCGTCGTCGTGACCGCGGCTGCCGCGGGTGCGGCATTCTTCCTCTACCAGCAGAGGCCGCAACCGGTGGAGGCGCCGTCTCCGCTCGCCACGCAGGCACCCGTCGCGCAACTCGTGGCGACGGTCCCGCGTTTCGAACTCGCGGACCGCGCGGGCGAGCTGCGCACGCTCGCGGACTGGCAGGGCAAGGCGCTGATCGTCAATTTCTGGGCGACCTGGTGCGCACCCTGCCGTCGCGAGATCCCGCTGCTCGTGAAGCTGCAGCAGGACCACGGGCCCGAGGGCTTCCAGGTGATCGGCATCGCCGTCGATTTCCGCGACAAGGTGCTCGCCTACGCCGAGGAGATGCAGATCGATTACCCGATCCTGATCGGCGAGCAGGACGCGCTCGATGCCGCCGCCGCATTCGGGGTGGAGGTGATCGGCTTCCCGTTCACGATTTTCACCGACCGGCAGGGGCGAATCGTCGCGGCCTACATGGGAGAGTTGACCGAACCGGAGGCCCGGCTCATTCTCGGCGCCGTCGGCCGGGTCGATGCGAACGAACTCACGCCGCTCGAGGCGCGGGCCGAGATCGAGACCGGGCTTCAGGCCCTGCCGCAAGAGGCGGTCGCCGGCGACGATTGAGCCGGAGCGCCGCCCGCGAGACCCCTCCTGTCGTAATCTTGCAGCCATTGGCGGTAAACTCGCAGTCAATTACAGGAAACGGCTCCATTCATGGCACATCTCCTGCTGTTGAACGGCCCGAACCTGAACCTGCTCGGTTTGCGGGAGCCGGGCCTCTACGGGCACGTGACGCTCGAGCAGGTTCACGAGCGCATGGGCCAACTCGCCGCCGAGGCCGGCCATCGCCTCACGGCCTTCCAGAGCAATTCCGAGGCGGAACTGATCGCGCGCATCCACCAGGCGCCGGCCAGCCACGTCGCGTTCATCGTGTTCAATCCGGCGGGCTTCACGCACACGAGCGTCGCGCTGCGCGACGCGCTGCTGGCGGTGAAGATCCCGTTCATCGAGGTTCACCTGACGAACGTCCACGCTCGCGAGGCGTTCCGCCACCACTCTTATTTCTCCGACATCGCACTCGGCACGATCGCGGGCCTGGGCGCGGTCGGCTACGAACTCGCCCTGCGCGCCGCGGCCCATCACCTCGCCGCCCAGCAGCCGCGCGCCTGACGCAGCAAAGAATCCGGGAGTTTTCCGCACATGGACATCCGCAAGGTCAAGAAGCTCATCGAGCTGCTCGAGGAATCGGGCGTCTCCGAGATCGAGATCAAGGAAGGCGAGGAATCGGTGCGCATCAGCCGTCATCCGACCGGGCTGGTGCACGCCTTCTCCGCGCCCATGGCCGGCTATGCAGCCGCCGGCCCCGCGGCGGGCGCAGCCGCGGCCGTGCCCACCGCCGCCGCGGCCCTGGGCGGCGGGGCAGCACCCGCCAGCGCGCCGGCGCACTCGCCGGACCAGGTCGTGACCGCGCCGATGGTCGGCACCTTCTATGCGGCCCCGGCGCCGGGCGCCAAGGCTTTCGTCGAGATTGGCAGCGAGGTCAGGGCCGGCGACACGCTCTGCATCATCGAGGCCATGAAGATGATGAACCAGATCGAGTCGGACAAGGCTGGCCGCGTGGTCTCGGTGCTGGTCAAGAACGGCGATCCGGTCGAGTTCGGCCAGCCGTTGTTCGTGATCGAGTGATGCTCGACAAGGTCGTCATCGCCAATCGCGGCGAAATTGCGCTGCGCATCCTGCGGGCCTGCCGCGAGCTCGGCATCAAGACGGTCGCCGTGCACTCGACGGCCGACCGTAACCTGAAGCACGTGCTGCTCGCGGACGAGACGGTCTGCATCGGGCCACCACAGTCGCGCGACAGCTACCTCAACATGCCGGCGATCATCAGCGCCGCCGAGGTCACCGATTCGGTCGCGATTCACCCCGGCTATGGCTTCCTGTCCGAGAACGCCGACTTTGCCGAGCGCGTCGAGAAGAGCGGCTTCACCTTCATCGGCCCGCGCGCCGAGACCATCCGCCTGATGGGCGACAAGGTCTCGGCCATCCAGACCATGAAGAAGGCGGGCGTGCCCTGCGTGCCCGGATCCGACGGGCCGCTCGGCACGGAGCCGGAGGAGATCCTGCGCATCGCGCGCGACATCGGCTTCCCGGTGATCATCAAGGCCTCGGGCGGCGGCGGCGGCCGCGGCATGCGCGTCGTGAACAGCGAAGCCACGCTGCTGCACTCGGTGAGCGTCACTCGCGCCGAGGCGCTGGCGGCCTTCGGCAACGACCAGGTCTACATGGAGAAATTCCTGGAGCGGCCGCGCCACATCGAGTTCCAGGTGCTCGCCGACCACTACGGCAACGTCATCTGCCTCGGCGAGCGCGACTGCTCCATGCAGCGCCGCCACCAGAAGGTGATCGAGGAGGCACCGGCGCCCGGGCTGTCGGCGAAGCACCGCAAGACCATGAGCGAGCGCGTGGCGGCCGCCTGCGCCGACATCGGCTACCGCAACGCGGGCACGCTCGAGTTCCTCTTCCAGGACGACGAGTTCTTCTTCATCGAGATGAACACGCGCGTCCAGGTCGAGCACCCGGTGACGGAGATCATCACCGGCATCGACATCGTCAAGGCCCAGATGCGCATCGCGGCGGGCGAGCGCCTGCCGTGGAAGCAGGAGGACGTGCAGATCCGCGGCCACGCGATCGAGTGCCGCATCAACGCCGAGGACCCGAAGAAATTCACGCCCTCGCCCGGGCCGGTGAAGCTGTGGCACGCGCCCGGCGGCCCCGGCATCCGCGTCGACAGCCACCTGTACACCGGCTACAACGTGCCGCCCTACTACGACTCGCTGATCGCCAAGGTGATCGCCTACGGCGAGGACCGCGACGCGGCGATCGCCCGCATGCGCAATGCGCTCACGGAGATCGTCATCGAGGGCATCAAGACCAACGTGCCGCTGCACCAGGAGATCTGCCAGCACGCGGCGTTCCGGGCGGGCGGGACGGACATTCACTACCTGGAGCGGCGGCTCGGGCTCAAGTGAGCTGCGCGGCGCGTTTCGGGTGATTCTCGAGAATGCGGTCAGGCGCGGGCGACCGTGGCGGGCTTGCGGGGTCCTGCCCCGGCTCGCGAAGAAGACATGCTCGCCGGAACAGGACCCCGCAAGCCCGCTACATGCACGGCGCATGAGCCATTGGGGGCGTCCGGAGTGACGGCCGTCGCGCCGGCTGCAGATTGATTGGGGCCGGGCACCCAGGTTCAACGACGCATCGAGGTCGATCGCGGCGCCGAGCGTGATGCCGGTGGGCGATAATTGCGCCGGGTGTCGAGCGTCCTTTCGGGTCTGGTTCCGGCGAGCATGTTTCTTCGCGAGCCGGTGCCAGACCCGAAAGGGCGCCTGGGCACTCCGGTGCATGAGACGCATCGCGAATGACCGGTAAGAAACGAATCAAAGCATGCCCTTCCTGCAGCTGACACTCGACATCGCCACCGCCGACCCGGAGTCGTTCGAGGACGCGCTGTTCGAACTCGGCGCGCTCTCGGTCACGCTCGAGGACGCCGCCGACGACCCCGTGCTCGAGCCCGCGCCGGGCGAGACGCCGCTGTGGCCGACACGGGTGGTGAAGGCATTGTTCGACGCTTCCACGGATCGAGACGCGATTGCACGATCCCTGGCCGTCGCCCTGCCCGGCGCACCCCCGCCACGCTTCGAGGCCGTCGCCGACAAGGCCTGGGAGCGCGAATGGCTGAAGGATTTCAAGCCGATGCGCTTCGGGCGACGCCTGTGGGTGTGTCCGGGCGGCCTGCCGGCCGGCGATCCGGAGGCGGTCCGCGTCGAGCTCGATCCGGGCCTCGCGTTCGGGACGGGCACGCATCCGACCACCGCCCTGTGTCTCGAATGGCTCGATGGCCGGGACCTGCGGGGCCTCGAGGTGGTCGACTATGGCTGCGGCTCCGGGATCCTCGCGATCGCGGCGCTGAAGCTCGGTGCGGCGAGCGCCCGGGCAATCGACATCGACCCGCAGGCACTCATCGCGACGCGGGACAACGCGGAACGCAACCGTATCGAAGCCGCCAGCCTCGACATCAGCGACGACCCCGGGTTGGCCGAGCGCTCCTGCGACCTGCTCGTCGCCAACATCCTCGCCGGCCCGCTGGTGGAACTGGCGCCGCGCTTTGCCGCCGCGCTGCGTGCAGGCGGCGAACTGGCCCTGAGCGGCATCCTCGCCGGACAGGCGCAAACGGTGACAGCCGCTTACCAGCCGTGGTTTGATATCGCATTGTCCGCGACGCGCGAAGGGTGGGCGCTGCTCGACGGACGCCGACGCGCGCACTGACGAGAACGAACCAGGCCGATGTATTCCCAGTGTCCCGAATGCCAGGCGCGCTTTCGCGTGACGGCCGACGACCTGCGCGCAGCGCGCGGCACCGTGCGCTGCGGGCGCTGCGGCAGCGCGTTCGACGCGCTCGCCGGGCTCAGTGACACGATTCCGCCCGCGAGCGAGCCGTCGCCTGCCGGGCGAATGCGCGAGGGCGTGGCACTGCTGTCGGTGACGCCGGACGCCGTCGCCACCACGGAGTACCACTTCTCGGCCGACGACCTCGAAAAGGTGTTCATCGACGCGCGCGACTGGCAGAAGCAGTTCGGCGTCGCCGGTGGTGATGCCGAGGCGGCCGAGCAGGAAACCGAGCCGGCGGGCGCGGGTGCCGAACCCCCGGTCGTCGAGGTGGACGAGAACGAGGGCGTCGAGGACATCACGCTCGAGGGCGAGCGCATACGCATCGAGGTGCCCGAGGGGTTCGACGCCGACGAGCACGACCTCGACTCGACGGACGAGTTCGAGGTCCTGCAGGACGTGCCGGGGTCGGCCTACGTTGACGAAGAGGAAGAGGTCGAGCGGGTGATCGAGCCGGTGGCCATGGTGCCAGAGCCCGCCTTCGAGCCGCCGCCGATGACGAGCGCTGCGCCCGTGGCCCCACCCTCTGTCGTGCCCTCTGCGGCGCCCTCATCGCTGGCGGCACAGCGCTGGCGTCGCGAGCCGGAGGAAGACGCCGCGGTGTCCGCACAGGAGGACGAGCAACCCGCAGGCTCGGGCCTGCGAGTCCTGGCCTGGACCCTGGGCAGCCTGGTGCTTGCGCTGGCGCTGCTCGCGCAGCTCACCCACCATTTCCGCCAGGACCTGGTGCGCCATCCGTTGCTCGGCCCGCCGCTGCGGGCCGCCTACGAGCGTCTCGGCCTGCCGCTGTCCCCGGACTGGGACCTCACGGCATTCGAGTTGCGGCAATGGGGCAACGAATCCGCCGCGGCCACCGACGGTCGCATGAGCGTCCGCGCCAGCCTGACCAATCGCGCGGCGTTCGCGCAACCGCACCCCGTGCTGCGCCTGGAGCTCGAGGACCGCTTCGGCGAGCCCGTCGCGGTGCGCGACTTCGAGCCGGGCGAATACCTCAAGGACCCGTCGCAGGCAACACGGATGATGGGCGCGGGTGCGACGACGGAAGCGGAACTGCTGATCGCCGACCCGGGGAATGATGCGGTGGGCTACCGGCTGGACATCTGCGTGCGCGAGTCCGCGTCGCTGCTGCGCTGCGCCCAGGGCCGGGGATGACCGCCATGGAGCCGCTCACCATCGGCCCTTACCGGCTGGGCGGCCGGGCTTTCCTCGCGCCGATGGCGGGCATCACCGACCTGCCCTTCCGTCGCCTGTGCCGCGGCATGGGTGCAGCGCTGGCCGCGGGCGAGATGCTGTCGGCGGATCCGCGCCTGTGGGACACGCGCGAGTCGCGCCGACGACGCGACCACTCGGGCGAGTCGGAGCCGCGCGTCGTGCAGATCGCGGGCGGCGACCCGGAGATGATGGCGGATGCCGCGCGTCGCAACGTGGACGCAGGCGCGCAGGTCATCGACATCAACATGGGCTGCCCCGCACGCAAGGTCTGCAACAAGGACGCGGGCTCGGCGCTGCTGCGCGACGAGCGACTGGTCGCCGCGATCCTGGAAGCGACGGTCGCGGCCGCGAACGTACCCGTGACGCTCAAGATACGTACCGGCTGGGATCCCGGCCTGCGCAACGGCGTCACCATTGCCCGCATCGCCGAGTCCGCGGGCGTGCGACTCCTCGCGGTGCATGGCCGGACGCGCGCCTGCCGCTTCGAGGGCGAGGCCGAATACGCCACGATCGCCGCGATCAAGCAGGCGGTGCGCATCCCGGTGATCGCGAACGGGGACATCGACTCGGCCGCGAAGGCCGTCGCCGTGGTGCGCGCCACCGGCGCCGACGGCGTCATGGTCGGGCGCGCGGCCCAGGGGCGGCCGTGGATCTTCCGCGAGATCGACGCGTTGCTCGACGGCCGCGCCGCTCCCGCGGCGCCTGCCGCGGCGGAACTGCGTGATATCATGCTCGCTCACCTGCGCGATTTGTACGGCTTCTACGGCGTGGAAGCGGGGGTAAGAATCGCGCGCAAGCACATCGGCTGGTATTGCCGGGAACGCCCTGAGGCCCAGGCCTTCCGTCAATCCATCATGCAGGTCGACTCGGCGGAGGCCCAGCTCGGGAGGGTGCGCGATTTCTTCGACGCGCACGAGCAGCCACCGGCAGCGGCGGCCTGAACTGACGACGAGGACGGGAGCCCATGAGGCCGCGCAAGAAGACACGTAGCCGCCGCGAGCCGGGGCCCGCGGCGCCCGCCGGCCGCAGCGTACCGCTGCGCTCGCTCACCGAGCAGGCGCTCGACAGCTACTTCGCGAGCCTGAACGGCCACGTGCCGGGACACCTCTACGACCTCGTGATGCGCGAGGTCGAGGAGCCGCTGTTCCGCGCGGTACTCGACTATTCCGAGGGCAACCAGAGCCGCGCCGCGGACATCCTCGGCATCAACCGTGGCACGCTGCGCAAGAAGCTCAGGAACTACGGCATCTCCGCATGAGCCGGTCCGGCAGGAGGATTCGATCGTGACCGCGCCCATCCGCCGTGCGCTGCTCAGCGTCTCGAACAAGGAAGGCCTGCTCGAGTTCGCACGCGCGCTCCGCCAGCGCGGCGTGACGATCCTCTCGACCGGCGGCACCGCCGCGCTGCTGCGCGAGGACGGCATCGAGGTCACCGACGTCGCCGCCGTCACCGGGTTCCCCGAGATCATGGACGGCCGCGTCAAGACGCTGCACCCGAAGATCCACGGCGGGCTGCTCGGCCGGCGCGGCCTCGACGACGCGGTGATGGCCGAGCACGGCATCGAGGCGATCGACCTCGTCGCCGTGAACCTCTACCCGTTCGCGGCGACGGTCGCGCGGCCCGATAGCACGTTCGACGATGCCGTCGAGAACATCGACATCGGCGGCCCGGCGATGGTGCGCGCCGCGGCGAAGAACCACGACCGCGTGACGATCGTGGTCGACCCGCTCGACTACGGCACCGTCATCGCCGAGGTCGATTGCGCCGGGGGTGGCGTTTCGGCCGAAACCCGCCGGCGCCTCGCGACCAAGGCCTTCGCCCATACCGCGCAGTACGACGCCGCCGTCGCGAACTACCTCGAGCGCGCCGCGCGTGCCTCGGCCGGCGAGTTTCCCGACCTGCTCGCGCTGCAGTACCGCAAGCGACTCGACCTGCGCTACGGCGAGAATCCGCACCAGCAGGCGGCCTTTTACGTGGCGACGGACACGCAGGGGGCCTCGGTCGGCTCCGCCGCGCAGCTGCAGGGCAGGGAACTGTCGTTCAACAACCTCGCCGACGCCGACACCGCGTTCGAGTGCGTGCGGCAGTTCGACGGCCCGGCCTGCGTGATCGTGAAGCACGCCAACCCCTGCGGCGTCGCGACCGGCACGGGCCTGCGCGAGGCCTACGACCGCGCCTTCCGCACCGACCCGACCTCGGCCTTCGGCGGCATCATCGCCTTCAACAGGCCGCTCGACGGCGCGACGGCACAGGCCGTGCTCGAGCGCCAGTTCGTCGAGGTCATCGTCGCGCCGGGCGCCGAGCCCGAGGCGCGGGAAGCCTTTGCACGCAAGGAGAACGTCCGCCTGCTCGTCACCGGCGGGCTGGCGGCGAGCAACTCGCGCTACGAGATCCGCAGCCTGAACGGCGGCCTGCTGCTGCAGACCCGCGACGAAGGCATGGTGGCGCGCGAGGCGCTGCAGGTCGTGACGCGGCGCGCGCCGACGCCCGCGGAACTCGCGGACCTGATGTTCGCCTGGCGGGTGTGCAAGTACGTCAAGTCGAACGCCATCGTGTTCGCCAGGGACGGCATGACGGTCGGCATCGGCGCCGGGCAGATGAGTCGCGTGGTGAGCACGCGCATCGCCGCGATGAAGGCCGCCGACGAGGGACTCGAGCCGAAGGGCTCCGTGATGGCCTCCGATGCGTTCTTCCCGTTCCGCGACGGGCTCGACGCTGCCGCGGTGCACGGCATCACCGCCGTGATCCAGCCCGGCGGCTCGAAGCGCGATGCCGAGGTGATCGCCGCGGCGGACGAGCACGGCCTCGCCATGGTCTTCACCGGCATGCGCCATTTCCGGCACTGATGAAGGTCCTCGTCATCGGCTCCGGCGGCCGTGAGCACGCCCTCGCGTGGAAGGTGGCGCAGTCTCCGCGCGTCGCGCAGGTGTTCGTCGCGCCGGGCAACGCGGGCACGGCGCTCGAACCGCGCACCACCAACGTCGAGGTCGCGGCCGACGACGTCGCGGGACTGGTGCGCTTCGCGCTCGCCGAGCGGATCGACCTCACGATCGTCGGGCCCGAGGGCCCGCTGGTGCTCGGGGTCGTGGACGAATTCACCGCCGCGGGGCTGCGCTGCTACGGCCCGAGCCGGCTCGCCGCGCGGCTCGAGGGCTCGAAGGCCTTCACCAAGGATTTCCTGAAGCGCCACGGCATACCGACCGCGGCCTATGCCACGTTCACGCGGGAATCCTTCGACCCGGCCTGGATCCGCGCGCAGCGCTCGCCGCTGGTCGTGAAGGCCGACGGCCTCGCCGCGGGCAAGGGCGTGGTGATCTGCGCCACTGCCGAGGAAGCCGTCGCGACCACCGAGGCGATGTTCGCCGGACGGTTCGGCAAGGCCGGCGACAAGGTCGTGGTCGAGGAGTTCCTCGAGGGCGAGGAAGCGAGCTTCATCGCCATGGTGGACGGCAGCCACGTGCTGCCACTCGCCACCTCGCAGGACCACAAGCGCCTGCGCGATGGTGACGAAGGACCGAACACCGGCGGCATGGGTGCCTACTCCCCCGCCCCGGTGGTGACGCCCGCGATCCACGAGCGCGCGATGCACGAGGTGATGTGGCCCACCGTGCGTGCGCTCGCGGCCGAGGGCACGCCGTACGTGGGCTTCCTGTACGCGGGGCTGATGATCGCCGCGGACGGCACGCCGAAGGTACTCGAGTTCAATTGCCGTTTCGGCGACCCGGAGACGCAGCCGATCCTCGCGCGCATGCGCTCGGACCTCACGCTGCTCTGCGAAGCCGGCCTCGAGGGGCGACTCGCCGCCGTGGACGTCGACTGGGACCCGCGGGCAGCCGTCGGTGTCGTGCTCGCGGCGGGCGGCTACCCGGAAGCGGTGCGCAAGGGCGACGTGATCGACGGACTCGCGACCGCGGCGCAGCTGCCGGGCAAGGTGTTCCACGCCGGCACCGCGCTGCGGGGCGCGGACGTCGTCACCAGCGGCGGGCGGGTGCTCTGCGCGGTGGGACTCGGCGACACCGTGCGGGCGGCCCAGCGCCAGGCCTACGATCTCGTCGACGCGATCCGCTTCGACGGCATGCAGTACCGCCGGGACATCGGCTTCCGCGCTATCGCGCGCGAGTAGCCTCGCGACGGATCAGGTAGAGCCCGGCGCCGATCACCACTGCGCCGCCCGCGAGCGTCACCAGCCCCGGCAACACGCTCCAGAACGTGAAATCGAGCGCCACGCCCCACAGCAGCGCCGTGTATTCGAAGGGCACCACGACCGAGGCTGGCGCGTGGCGGAAGGCCTCGGTGATGAAGTGCTGGCCGCCCGCGCCGACGAGGCCGATGCCGACCAGCCAGGGGACGTGCTCCGGCAGCACCGGGACCCACGCGGGCACCGCGAGCACTCCAGCGCCGACCGCGAGCATCGCCATCACCCAGAACACCATGCTCTCGGTCGTGTCGGTGCGGGTCAGGATGCGCACCGAGATCACGCTCAGCGAGTAGCAGATGGCGGCCGCCAGTGCGGCGACGCCGCCGAGCGTGATCCACTGCGCCGCGGATGGGCGCAGCATCACGAGCACCCCCACCATCCCGACGCCGATCGCGATCCAGCGGCGGGCGTCCACGCGCTCGCCGAGCAGCGGCACGGACAACGCGGTGACCACCAGCGGCGCGCAGAGGAAGATCGAGTAGGCGTCGGCGAGCGAGAGCTCGCGCACCGAGTAGACGAAGGCCCACAGCATCACCACGCCGAGCACGCCGCGCAGCACGTGCAGCGACCAGCGCACCGGGACGAGTCGCCGATAGTTGCCGCGCAGCACGATCGGCAGCAGCACGAACGGCAGCGAGGCGAACCCACGCAGGCTCGCCACCTGCATCGGCGGGTAGTGCCCCACGAGGTGCTTCATCATCGCGTCCATGAACGCGAACAGCGCGACCGCGAACAGCATCGCGCCGATGCCCCGCACGGCGGTCCTCAGCGCTTCATGGTCTCGAAGAACTCGCCGTTGGTCTTGGTGTCCCGCATCTTGTCGATGAGGAACTCCGCCGCCGCCAGCTCGTCCATCGGGTGCAGCAGCTTGCGCAGGATCCAGATCTTCTGCAGTTCGTCCGGCGAAGTGATCAATTCCTCGCGGCGGGTGCCCGAGCGGTTGATGTTGAAGGCCGGGTAGACGCGCTTCTCGGCGATGCGGCGGTCGAGGTGGATCTCGCTGTTGCCGGTGCCCTTGAACTCCTCGTAGATCACGTCGTCCATGCGTGAGCCGGTGTCGATCAGCGCGGTGGCGAGGATCGTCAGGCTGCCGCCCTCCTCGATGTTGCGCGCCGCGCCGAAGAAGCGCTTGGGGCGCTGCAGCGCGTTCGCGTCCACGCCGCCCGTCAGCACCTTGCCGGAGCTCGGCACCACGGTGTTGTAGGCGCGCGCGAGTCGCGTGATCGAGTCGAGCAGGATCACCACGTCCTTCTTGTGCTCGACGAGGCGCTTGGCCTTCTCGATGACCATCTCGGCCACCTGCACGTGGCGGCTGGCGGGCTCGTCGAAGGTCGAAGACACCACCTCGCCGCGCACGGTGCGCGACATCTCGGTGACTTCCTCGGGCCGCTCGTCGATGAGCAGCACGATCAGGTACACCTCGGGATGATTGCCGGTGATGGAGTTGGCGATGTTCTGCAGCAGCATGGTCTTGCCGGCCTTGGGCGGCGAGACGATGAGCCCGCGCTGGCCCTTACCGAGCGGCGCGATCAGGTCGATCATGCGCGCGGTCAGGTCCTCGGTGCTGCCCGTGCCGCGCTCGAGCTTGAAGCGCTTCGTCGGGTGCAGCGGAGTCAGGTTCTCGAACAGGACCTTGCTGCGCGCGTTCTCGGGCGAGTCGAAGTTGATCTGGCCGACCTTGAGCAGCGCGAAGTAGCGCTCGCCGTCCTTGGGCGGGCGGATCAGGCCCGAGATGGTGTCGCCGGTACGCAGGTTGAAGCGGCGGATCTGTGACGGGCTGATGTAGATGTCGTCGGGGCCCGCGAGGTAGGAACCCTCGGGCGAGCGCAGGAAGCCGAAGCCGTCCTGCAGGATCTCGAGCACGCCGTCGCCGTAGATGTCCTCGCCGTTCCTCGCGTGGGCCTTGAGGATGGCGAAGATGATGTCCTGCTTGCGCGAGCGGGCGAGGTTCTCCATGCCCATCTGCGCGGCGGTCTTGAGCAGTTCCGGGATCGGCTTGTGCTTGAGCTCGCTCAGGTTCATCGAGCGGCGGCTCGCCTCGAGCTCTGCCGGGCTGATGACGTTGAGGTCGTCGCCCTCGATGAAGTCGTCCGGCGGCAGCTCGTCCATGCGCGGGCCGCGATTGCCATCCGGACCGCCGCCGCCACCGCCGCGACCGCGCTTGCCGGGCCGGTTGCGGCCCTGGTTGCCGAGGTAGCCTCTCACAGCTTGCCGTCCAGGAAGGCGGCCACGTCGGTCTTGCGCACCGCGCCGATCTTCTGCCCCTCGGCCTGCCCGTTCTTGAACAGGATCAGGGTCGGGATGCCGCGCACGTTGAACTTCATGGGTGTCTTCGGGTTCTCGTCGACGTTGATCTTGGCCACGACGACCCGGCCGTCGTACTCGGTCGCGATCTGGTCGAGGATCGGCGCGATCATCTTGCAGGGACCGCACCATTCGGCCCAGAAATCGAGGAGTACCGGGGTCTGGGACTTGAGCACGTCCTGCTCGAAACTCGAGTCGGTGACGTGGATGATCTGCTGGCTCACCAGAGACTACCTCCGCTGGCGTGATTGACTGTTGAGGGCTGGGGGATGGGTGGGGGGATTGCAGGCGGTGCGCGTTTTGCGAGTGACGGCGCGTTCCGCGTGAGGCAAACTAATGGGATAGCTGGCGATTACCCTGGGTTTCTGGATTCCCGGTGCGCCGGACGGGGGTGCCGGGTCTTCGGAGACCTGGCGGGCCGGCTTCACTTATGGCGGGAGCGGACCTAAGCCGCGAGTTGCGGCGTATTTGAACCCGCTTTTCGCCAATTTGCAAGACCACACTTCACGACACTGTACCTGATGCCCGAAGCACACCTGACCGACGTCTCCTTCACGAACCTAAACCTGCCCGAGTCGCTGGCGCGCGGCATCGCCGACGCGGGCTTCGAGCGCTGCACGCCGATCCAGGCGCAGACCCTGCCGCGGGCGCTGGCGGGCTGCGACGTGGCCGGCCAGGCCCAGACCGGCACCGGCAAGACCGCGGCGTTCCTGGTCGCGCTCTACTCGCGGCTGCTGCGCGCCGAGGTGCCGCCGACCCGCAAGGTCAACGCCCCGCTGGCGCTCATCATCGCGCCGACCCGCGAGCTGGCCATCCAGATCCACCACGACGCCGAGATCCTCGGCCAGTACACGGGGCTCAAGCTGGGGCTGGCCTTCGGCGGCGTGGATTACGAGAAGCAGCGCCGCGAGCTCGAGGAAGGCGTCGACGTCCTGATCGGCACCCCGGGCCGGCTGATCGACTTCTACAAGCAGCACGTCTTCGACCTGCGCTCGGTCATGGTGCTGGTGCTCGACGAGGCCGACCGCATGTTCGACCTCGGCTTCATCGCCGACATCCGCTACATCATGCGGCGGCTGCCCGCGCCGGACCAGCGGCTCAACCTGCTGTTCTCCGCCACCCTCGCCCAGCGCGTGCTCGAGCTCGCCTACGAGCACATGAACGACCCCGAGCTGGTGCGCATCGAGCCGGACAAGATGACGGTCGACCGCGTGCGGCAGGTGATCTATTTCCCGTCGATGGAGGAGAAGCCGCGCCTGCTGGTGGGCCTGCTGCGCTCGATGGACCCGCACCGCACCATGATCTTCGTGAACACGCGTCGTGGCGCCGAGGAACTCGAGGGCCTGCTGCGTGCCAACGGGCTCAATGCCGAGGCCATCTCGGGCGACGTGCCGCAGAAAAAGCGCCTGCGCCTGATCCGCGACTTCCACAGCGGCGAGCTGGCGATCCTGATCGGCACCGACGTCGCCTCGCGCGGCCTGCACATCCCCGACGTGAGCCACGTCTTCAACTACGACATGCCGCAGGACCCGGAGGACTACGTCCACCGCATCGGGCGCACGGCGCGCGCCGGCGCCGAGGGCGACGCGATCAGCCTCGGTTGCGAGGACTACGTCCAGTCGCTGCCCGACATCGAGGGCTACATCGGCCGCGGCCTGCCGCGCGCCGCGCTGACCGAGGACCTGCTGGCGGACATCACGGTGCCGCACCGCGAACAACGTCGCTTCGGCGGCCCCGGCGGATCGCGTGGCGGGTCCGGCGGAGGCCGCGGGCGTAGCGGCTCCGGCGGTGGTGGTCATGGTGGCAGTCGCGGGGGCAGCCGCAGTGGCGGTCGCAGCGACGGGCGTCGCGGCCCGCCGCGCGACGAGCGCCGCGACGTGCGGCCCGCTGAGGTGGCCACGCCAACGGCACCGCGCGAGGCACCGGCATCGGGACCCGCACCAGCCAGGGCCGCGGACGCGCCCCCGGCCGGCGAAGGCGCCGCACCGCGCAAGCGACGCCGCAGGCGCCGTGGCGGTGGTGGCGGCAATGGTGACGGGGGCGGCGCAAGCCCACCGACCCCGCCCGCCGAGGGGTAGCAGCACGCGCTCGCGCTAGGGCAGCAGGTCCGCGAGCGAGCGCACCCCCTCGAATCCGCTCGCTGGCTCGCGGGGCTCGTGCTGCGAATCCGGCTGCAACACCTGGTACGTCCAGCGCACGCCCGCCACGCGTGCGGCCTCGAGCACGGGACGGCTGTCGTCGACGAACAGGGCCGTCTCGACCGCGACACCGTGGTCGCGCGCCAGCCGGGACCAGAACTGCGGCGATTCCTTCGGCACCGCGAATTCGTGCGACGACACCAGCTCGTCGAAATGCCGCGCCAGGCCCGCCTGCCGGTTCTTGATGTCGAGGCTGACCGGGTGGGCATTGGTCGTGAGCAGCAGGCGCTTGCCGCGGCCGCGCACGTGGTCGAGGAAGGCGAGCGCTCCGGGCAGGTAGCGGATGTGCCCGCGCAACTCGCGCTTGAGGGCGGCGATGTCGCAGCCGAGTTCCTCGCTCCAGTGGTCGATGCAGTACCACTCAAGCGTCCCGCGCCGGGCGTCGAAGCGCGGCTTCAACTGCGCCAGCGCCGCCCGCTCGTCGAGGCCGCGCGGCTCGCCCCAGCGGCGCGGCAGCGCCTCGAGCCAGAACATGTTGTCGAAACGCAGGTCGAGCACCGTGCCGTCCATGTCGAGGCACACGGTCTCGATGCGGTTCCAGTCGGGCGCTGGGCGGGGGGCGGTCCGGGCGTCTGCGTGCACGTGATCCGGCGGCTCGGGGCGGTTCGGACCGCTATGATACGGGGTGCCGCCCGCACTCCGGAGTACCGACTTGGCCACCGATCCCAGCTCACTGCTGCCCGCCGTCCTCGAGGCGGTCGCCAAGGCCTCCGCCGCCATCCTCGAGGTGTATGCCGCGGGACACGAGGTCGAGTACAAGGCCGACGATTCGCCGATCACGCGCGCGGACCGGGCGGCCCACGAGGTGCTGGCGCGCGAGCTCGCGCAGCTGGCGCCGGGAATCCCGCTGCTGTCCGAAGAGGCGGAATCCGCGCACGACTTCGCGGTGCGGGGCGCCTGGTCCGAGCTGTGGCTGGTGGACCCGCTCGACGGCACGAAGGAATTCATCGGCCGCAACGGCGAGTTCACCGTCAACGTGGCGTTGATCCGCGGCAACCGGCCGGTGCTCGGCGTGGTCGCCGCACCCGCGCTCGGTCTGACCTACTACGCTGCGGAAGACCACGGCGCCTTCCGCGTGCAGGGCAAGCAGCGCCCGGAGCCCATCCACGCGCGCCGTGCGCCGGACCCACTGGTCGTCGTGGGCAGTCGATCGCATCGCGGCGACTCGCTCGACGGGCTGCTCGCCAGGCTCGGGCCGCACCAGTTGCGCCCGATGGGCAGCGCCCTCAAGTTCTGCCTGGTCGCCGAGGGGTCCGCGGACTTCTACCCGCGCCTCGGCCCGACCTCGGAGTGGGACACGGCGGCCGCGCAGGCCGTGCTCGAGCTGGCGGGCGGCGCGGTCACGACGCTGGACGGCGCCCCGCTGCGCTACAACCTGCGCAAGACGCTGCTGAACCCCCATTTCATCGCCTTCGGCGACGCCACGCGCAACTGGTCCGCGCTGTTCTGAGCGATGGAACTCTCCTGGTCGCTGCTGCTGCTGCTCGCGGGCATGATGGCCCTCGCATGGTTCTGGCACGACAGCCTCGGCGCACGCGAGCGGGCCAACGTCGCGGCCCTCGACACCTGCCGCAGTACCGGTGCGAACCTGCTCGACGGGACGGTCGCCTTCCGCCGCCTGCAGGCCGTGCGGGTGGACGGGGGGATGCTGCAACTGCGGCGTACCTACGTGTTCGACTACACCCGCGACGGCTACACGCGCCAGCAGGGCTTCGTGATCCTCACCGGCCGCACGGTGGACAGCGTGGGGCTCTGAGGCGCCCGCCCTATCCCCTTTTGCGTCCCCCGGGGCTAAGCTACGGCCCACGATGGGGGAAACCAGCGACAACGTCGACACCGAGACCTTCCGGCACCTCGAGCGCCTGCGCCAGCTGCGCATCGAGCACCGCGACCTCGACGACGTGATCCACCGCCTGCAGATGGACCTCTACATCGACCAGGTGCAGATGCGCCGGCTCAAGAAGCGCAAGCTGCTGATCAAGGACCAGATCGCGCGGCTCGAGAGCCAGCTGATCCCCGATCTCAACGCCTGAGCCGATGGCCGAGCCCCTGCCACAGGCCGGCGAGATCATCGACCGCCTCCTCGAGCCCCAGAACCTGGTGCAGCTGGCGGTGATCGCCGCCGCCGCCGTGCTCGGCTGGTGGATCGCGAGCCTGCTGCGGCCGCGCTTCGCCCAGGAGACCGTGGCCGACGACCTGCGCGGCCGCACGCGCGAAGCGACCTGGGTGGCGCTGCCGTTCGCGGTGATCCTGCTGATCCTCGCCACGGCCGACGGGCTGGTGCATGCGCTCGGCATGCCGGCGCGCTTCATCGACGTCGCGGTGCAACTGACGGCGCTGCTGCTCGCGATCCGCGTCGTGGTGTACGTGATCCGGGTCTCGATCGGCACGCGCGCGCGCATCAAGGGCTGGGGAACGCCCATCACCGTCGTCCTCTGGGTGTTCCTGTCGCTGCACCTGCTCGGCTGGGGCGACACCGTGATCGGCCTGCTCGACGACATCGGCATCAATGCCGGCAAGACGCGCATCTCGGTCTGGTCGGTGATGAAGCTGCTGGTGACCGTGAGCCTGTTCGTCGTCGCGGCGATGTGGGCCTCGCGCTGGCTCGAGCGGCGCGTGCTCAAGCTCGACGGGCTCGCGCCCAACATGCGCATCGGCATCGCCAAGTTCCTGCAGGCGTTCCTGGTCGCGCTCTCGGTCCTGGTCGGCCTCAACGCCGCCGGCCTCGACCTGACGACGCTCAACGTGCTCACGGGCGCGATCGGCATCGGCCTCGGCTTCGGCCTGCAGAGCATCGCGGCCAACTTCGTCAGCGGCTTCGTGCTGCTGATGGACCGCTCGATCAAGCCGGGCGACGTCATCAGCTTCACCGGCATGCCGGGTACCACCACCGAGGGCTTCGGCTGGGTCGAGGAACTGCGCGGCCGCTACGTCGTGGTGCGCGACCGCGACGGCGTCGAGACGCTGGTGCCGAACCAGAACCTGATCACCAACCCGGTGATCAACTGGAGCTACACCGACCCGCGCGTGCGCCTGAAGCTGCCGGTGCGCATCAGCTACGCCGACGACCCGGAGCTCGCCATGCGCCTGCTGCTCGAGGCGACCGATGGCCACCGGCGCATCATCCGCGACCCTCCGCCGGTCGCGCGCCTGATGGCCTTCGGCGACCACGGCATCGAGCTCGAGCTGCGCTTCTGGATCCCGGACCCGCAGGAAGGCGTGAACAACGTCCGCTCCGACGTGAACCGCGCGATCTGGCGGTTGTTCAAGCAGCACGGCCTCACGATCCCGATCGCGCAACGCCACGTCCGACTGGAGATGGCCGACCCGAGGACGGGTGCCGTCGCGCCGGCCCGCGGCGACTGATCCCGTGCCGATCGAGGTCAGCGGCTCCCTCGCGATTCCCGACGAGCTGATCGAGGTGCGCGCTGTGCGCGCGTCGGGCCCGGGCGGCCAGAACGTCAACAAGGTCTCGACCGCGGTCGAGCTGAGGTTCGATGCGGCCGCGTGGGAGGCGTTGCCGCCCGCGGCGCGCGCGCGGCTGCGGCGCCTCGCGGGACGGCGCATGACGGCCGAGGGACTCATCGTGATCGACGCGCAGCGCTTCCGCTCGCAGGAGCAGAACCGTGCCGATGCGCTCGAGCGACTGCTCACCATGGTCCGCGAGTCGCTCATCGAGCCGAAGCCGCGGCGACCCACGAGGCCGACGCGCGCTTCGAAGGAACGCCGCCTCGCCTCCAAGGCGCGCGACGCGCGCACCAAGAAGCTGCGGCGCAGCGGGCACGCCGAGGACTAGCGACCGGCGTCAGGCGTCGCCGCCGGGATTCATCCACCGCCCGATGGTGGTGCGGTGCTGTGCGGAGTCCTTCATCTCGCGCCTCGCCACCGCCTGCAGGTGCACTTCGTCCGGACCGTCCGCATAGCGCAGCGCCCGTCCCCAGGTCCAGAAGTCGGCCAGCGGCGTATCCGGCGTGAGGCCCATCGCCCCGAACACCTGCATGGCGCGATCGGCGACCGTCGTGAGCACCTGCGGCACGAGCGCCTTGATCATCGAGACCTCGCGCGCAGCGCCCTTGGGTCCGTGGCGGTCGATCAGCCAGGCGGTCTTGAGCACCAGCAGGCGCGCCTGCTCGATCTCGATGCGTGAGCGCGCGATCCACTCGGCCACCGTGCCGTGCTGGTGCAGGTAACGGCCGAACGTGCGCCGCTCGGCGGCACGTGCGCACATCAACTCGAGCGCGAGCTCGGCCTGGCCGATGGACCGCATGCAGTGGTGGATGCGGCCCGGGCCGAGCCGCGCCTGCGCGATCGCGAACCCCGCGCCCTCCTCGTGCACCAGGTTCGCCGCCGGCACGCGCACGTCGCGAAACAGCATCTCGCAGTGGCCCTCGACGGAGACGTGGTTCATCACCGGGATGTTGCGCACGACCTCGACCCCGGGCGCGTCCATCGGCACCAGGATCATGCTGTGCCTGCGGTGCGGCTCGGCGTCCGCGTCGCTGACGCCCATGACGATCGCGACGCGGCAATGGGGATGCGCGGCGCCGGTGATGAACCACTTGCGGCCGTTCACCACGTACTCGTCGCCCTCGCGGCGGATCAGCGTCTGGATGTTGGTCGCATCCGAGGACGCCACGTCCGGCTCGGTCATGGCGAAGCACGAGCGGACGCGCCCCTCGAGCAGGGACTCGAGCCATTGCTCCCGCTGCGCAGGGGTCGCAAACAGGTGCAGGATCTCCATGTTGCCCGTGTCGGGTGCATTGCAGTTGAATACCTCGGACGACCACATCACGCGGCCCATGATCTCCGCGAGCGGCGCGTATTCCACGTTGGCGAGGCGGGTGCCCGGCTCGTCGTCGCCGAGCGCCGGCAGGAACAGGTTCCACAGGCCCTCGGAGCGCGCCAGCGCCTTGAGGTCCTCCATGAACGGCGGATGGAGGTTTCCGGCCGCCGTCTCCCGTCGCCAGTCGGGCGCGAGCGGGAGGACGCGGTCGTCGATGAATTCGCGCACGCGCTGGCGCAACTGCTCGACCCGGGGGGAATAGTCGAAGTCCATCGCCGTCTCCTCTGGTTCGCGCGGATCCGGCGCTCGCGGCCGGGCTGCAGGACCGGGCCATATTGCCGCAAACGGCTGGCGCCGGGCCTGCGTGGTCACCGCAATGGCGGCGGCCGGCGCTGACAGCGCCCTCGTGCAACGGCTAAAGTCGCCGGCATGGATCGATTGAGCGAATTGCTGAGCCGGCAGATCGGCATCGAGGTGTGGGTCGCCTCGCTGGTGGCGATCGCGCTCGTCACCGTGGTCGTGAACCAGGTGGCCCAGGTGCTGCTGCGCCAGGCGGCCAGGGCGACCCTGAAGACTCCAACGGTCTGGGACAACGCCCTCGTGACGACGGCCAGCCGGCCGGTGCTGGCGGCGCTCTGGGTCATCGGCGCCGGGTTCATGGCGCGCGTGCTGCAGCACCAGCTCGAGGTGGACTTCATCGACGAGGCGCTGGCCTTGCGCGACGTCGCGCTGGTCGCCTGCGTGACCTGGTTCCTGCTGCGCTTCATCGGCCAGGTCGCCCGCAACGTCGTGGCCGCGCGACAGTCGCGCGGCGAGGAGTTCGACCTCACCACCGTGGATGCGCTCGGCAAGCTGGCGCGCCTGGTGACGGTGGTGGTGGCGGTGCTGACCGTGGCACAGACCCTCGGTTTCCAGGTCACCGGACTGCTGGCGCTCGGCGGCGTGGGCGGCATCGCGGTGGGCTTCGCCGCCAAGGACCTGCTCGCCAATTTCTTCGGCGGCCTCACCATCTACCTGGACCGGCCGTTCAGCGTCGGCGAGTGGATACGCTCGCCCGACAAGAGCATCGAGGGCACGGTCGAGTACATCAGCTGGCGCCACACCCGCATCCGCGCCTTCAACAAGAATCCGATCTACGTGCCGAACGCCGTGTTCACCAGCATCGTGGTCGAGAACCCGTCGCGCATGAGCCACCGCCGCATCAAGGAGACGATCGGCCTGCGCTATGACGACTTCGCCGTGATCGCAGCCGGTGGTCGCCGCCATCGAGGCCATGCTGCGCGCCCATCCCGGCATCGACGCGACGCAGACGCTGATCGTCCGGTTCAACCAGTTCGGGCCGTCGTCGCTCGACATCATGATCTACACCTTCACCCGGACCACCGCCTGGGTGGAATACCACGCCGTGAAGCAGGACGTTCTGATCAGGATCGGCGAGATCATCGCCGCCCACGGCGCCCGGATCGCCTTCCCTACCCGGACCCTGCACCTGGAGCGCGACCTCCCCGATCCGGCTTGATCCAGGTCAGGGCGCCCGGGTCCCGGGCGCGGCATGATGCCCGTCCGACCACGGGCGGACAGGCATGGCATTTCACGACCTGCGAGGGTTTCTGGACCGGCTCGAGACCTCCGGCCGCCTGCGGCGCGTCGCGGAGCCGGTGGACCCGGTGCTCGAGAGCACTTCGTTCTGCCTGCGTACACAGCGTGCCGGGGGCCCTGCGCTCCTGTTCGAGCGGCCGACCGGGTCGTCGCACGCCCTGCTCGGCAACCTGTTCGGTCATCGCAGCCGCATCGAGGCCGCGCTCGCAGGCCGGCCGCTCGGCTCGCTGCGCGAGCTGGGCGAACTGCTGGCCGCGGTCAAGGAACCACGCTGGCCGGGCAGCCTGCGCGAGGCACTCGAGGCCTGGCCGCAGTTCGCGCAACTGGCACACGTCGCGCCCCGTCGCGTCGGCGAGGCGGCGTTCTGCGACGAGGTGCTCGAAGGCGCCGAGGTGGACCTCGCGCGACTGCCGATCCAGCGCTGCTGGCCCGGCGACGCGGGGCCGCTCATCACCTTCGGGCTCGTGGTCACGCGCGGCACGCGCCAGGAGCGGCAGAACGTGGCCATCTACCGCCAGCAGCTCGTCGGACTCAACCGCGTGATCATGCGCTGGCTGCCGCACCGTGGCGGCGCCCTCGACCATGCAGACTGGCGCGCGGCGCACCCTGGAGAGCCATTCCCGGTGCTGGTCGCCATCGGCGCGGACCCGGCGACCATGCTGGCCGCCGTGGCGCCGGTGCCGGACACCCTCTCGGAGTACGAGTTCGCCGGGCTGCTGCGCGGCGAGCGCACGCGCGTGTGGCGCAGCGCACTCACCGGCCTCGACGCGCCGGCCGGGGCCGAGATCCTGCTCGAGGGACACATCCACCCGGACGACACGGCGCTCGAGGGTCCGTTCGGCGATCACACTGGCTACTACAACGCGCAGGGCGAGTTCCCGGTATTCACCGTCGAGCGCATGTCGCTGCGGCGCGGCGCCATCTACCACGGCAGCTACATGGGGCGCGCACCGTTCGACGAGCCGTCCGAGCTCGCCATGGCCTTGAACGAGCTGTTCGTGCCGATCCTGCGCAAGGTGTTCCCGGAGATCGTGGATTTCTTCCTGCCACCCGAGGCCTGCTCGTACCGCGTGGCGGTCGTCAGCATCCGCAAGCAGTATCCGGGGCACGCGCGCCGGGTGATGATGGGCATCTGGTCGTATCTACGGCAGTTCACCTACACCAAGTTCGTGATCGTCACCGACGACGACATCGACGTGCGCGACTGGTCGCAGGTGATCTGGGCCGTGTCCACCCGCGTCGATCCGGCGCGCGACAGCCTGCTGGTCGAGAACACGCCGATCGACTACCTGGACTTCTCGAGCCCGGTGCCGAACCTCGGCTCGAAGCTCGGCATCGACGCGACCAACAAGTGGCCGGGCGAGACCGATCGCGCCTGGAGCCGCCCGATCGCGCTCGATCCGGGCGTCGAGCGGCGCATCGATGCGCTGCACGCGAAGATCTTCGGCGCGGTGCCGGACTGAATCGAAGGAGACTCGATGCATCTCGTCTGCCCTGCCGGCAGTCCGCCGGCGCTCAAGGCCGCCATCGACAACGGCGCCAATGCGGTCTACGTCGGATTCCGCGACCAGACCAATGCGCGCGCCTTCCCGGGACTGAATTTCACCGAGGCCGACCTGGTGACCGGCATCGCCTACGCGCACGGGCGCGGTCGCAAGGTCTACGTCGCGCTCAACACCTACCCGGGTCCCGGCAACCTGGGCGCCTGGCACGCGGCGGTCGATCGCGCGGCCTCGCTCGGCGTGGACGCCATCATCTGCGCCGACATGGGCGTGCTCGACTACGCGACGCGCCGGCATCCCGCGCTGCCGCGCCACCTGTCCGTGCAGGGCTCCGCGACGACGCACGCGGCCTTGCGCTACTACCGCGAGCGCTTCGGCATCGCCCGCGCGGTGCTGCCGCGGGTGCTCTCGATCCAGCAGGTCGAACGCCTGTGCGAGAAGCAGGTCGTGCCGCTCGAGGTGTTCGCCTTCGGCAGCCTCTGCATCATGGTCGAGGGCCGTTGCCAGCTCTCGAGCTACGTCACCGGCGCCTCACCGAACCGCCACGGCGTGTGTTCACCCGCAAAGTTCGTGCGCTGGGACGAGGAAGCGGGCGGCGTGCGTCGCGTGACGCTGAACGGCCGGCTGATCGACCGCTTCGCGCCGGACGAGCCGGCCGGCTATCCGACCGTGTGCAAGGGCCGCTACGACGTGCGCGGCGAGATCTTCCACGCGCTGGAGGAACCGACCAGCCTCAACACGCTCGAGCTGCTACCCCGCCTCGCCGCTGCCGGTGTCGTGGCGCTCAAGATCGAGGGCCGGCAGCGCGGGCAGGCCTACGTCGCCTCGGTCACGAAGGTCTGGCGACAGGCCATCGACCGACTTGCGGCCCGGCCGCAGGACTGGTCGCCAGAGAAAGCCTGGCAGCGTGAACTCGCGCGCCACGCCGAGGGCCACCAGACGACGCTCGGCCCCTACCACCGCTCATGGCACTGAGGTCGAGATGCGACTGACCCTTGGACCGCTGCAGTACTTCTGGCCGCGCGAGCAGGTCCTCGCGTTCTATCGCGAGGCGGCGGGCTGGCCGCTGGACGTGGTCTACCTCGGCGAGACGGTCTGCAGCAAGCGGCGCGAACTGCGCACCGCCGACTGGCTCGAACTGGCGCGCGAACTCGCCGGCAGTGGCCGGGAAGTCGTGCTCTCCACGCTGGCTCTGCTCGAGGCGGAGTCGGAGCTCGCCTCGCTCACGCGGCTCGTCGACGACAGCCAGTTCCTGATCGAGGCCAACGACATGTCGGCCGTGCAGTTGCTGCGCGAGCGCGGCCTGCCCTTCGTCGGCGGCCCGTCCCTGAACGTGTACAACCCCGCGGCCTTGCGCCTGCTGCGCGAGGACGGCCTGCGGCGGCTGGTGCTCGGCGTCGAGCAGGGCCGCGAGGTCATCGGCGAGTTCCGCGCGAGCGGCGAGCCCTTGCCGGAGCTCGAGTTCACCGGCTGGGGCCGCCTGCCACTGTCCTACTCCGCGCGCTGCTTTACCGCGCGTGCCCTCGATCTCGCCAAGGACGACTGCGGCTTCCGTTGCATCGAGCATCCGGACGGATTGCCGCTGGCCTCGCGTGACGGCGCGCCATTCCTGACCATCAACGGCATCCAGGTGCAGACCGCGGGTCACTGCGACCTCGGGCCCGAGCTCGGAGAGCTGCGCAAGGCGGGCGTCGAACTGCTGCGTGTGTATCCGCAGGCTGTCGGCACCGCGGAGGTGGTCGCTCGTTTCCGCGACGCGATCTCGAGCGGCATCCCGCCCTCGAGAACGGGCGAGGAGAACGGCTACTGGCACGGCCTCGCCGGGATGCAGCTCGTCAACCTGCCGTAGCGTCCGGGTCCTCGCCCCGGTGGGCAGCGCGCGCAGCCCGCGCGAACTGCGCGCCACGGCTGAGTCCGATGCGCAGTGCGAGCGGGATCGTCTCCCAGGGCAGCTGGTCGAGCAGGTTGCGCACGGCCAGGCCGAGTTCCGTATCGCCCGTCACCTGCAGGCGACGCTGGAAGAACAACGTGTCGGCGTCCTCGAGCCGGCTCGCGAGCAGCAGCAGGTCGGTGGCCGTGCCGCGCACGGTCGACTCGGCCTCGGCGTCCTGCTCGAGCACGTCGATGCGGCGTTCGCCAACGGCGACGACCCAGCGCAGCTCGAGGTCCGTGACCTCCACCCCGAGGCGCCGGCCGGCGAGGTCGTCGAGCGCGCCTGCGGCGAGCGGGCCGGCCAGCACCAGGTCGATCAGCCGCGCCGAGCCACGGCGCAACAGGGGCTGCGGGATCACGCGCAGCGGCCGGGCGAAGGCCGCGGGAGGCGGGACCAGCCGCAGCAGGGTGCGGGACAGTTCAGTCGGCATGGCCTTCTTCCTCGGGCGCCTGCAGTGCATGGATTGGACCCGACGGACGCCCGTCGCGCCCTGACCTGGATCAAGGCGGCCGCGTCAGCGGTGGACGACCTGCAGGATGCTGTTCTGGATCTGCTCGTGCAGCACGAGCTGGGCATCCGCGCTGATCGCCTCGAGACTCCCCGTCTCGTAGGTGAGCCGCCCATCCGGCCCCGCCACCAGCACCTTGCGCTGCCGCAGCAGGTCGATGAAGTTGCCGAACAGCGCCCGCTCGAAGAACTCGGGCGAGTGGATCTCGAACAGCAGCGACATGCGCTGCGCCATCAGCTGGCATTGCTTCACGAGCGCGTCCTGGGTCAACCGCCCGCTGCCCGCCTTGAGCAGCAGCGAGATCGCGAGGTAATAGCGCTCGAGGATCGGCACCGTGGCCCGCGCCAGCGTCGACAGCTGCACCGCCTCGGTGGACTCCACCGGCGGCCGGCGCCACTCCTCGCGGTCCTCGGAGGCGGTGAGCAGGCCGTGGTTCAGCAGGTCCTCGAGCAGCTGGTCGACCACCGCGGGCAGCTCCTCCTCGCTCCAGCGCAGGAAGTATTCGTCGGCCACGTAGGGATAGACCCGCCCCGCGAGCCGGTGCAGGTCGGTGCGGGAGACACGCGGGTTGTTCAGGAACGCGCAGGCGAGCAGGGACGGCATCAGTACCAGGTGCAGCGCGTTGTTGCGCAAATAGCTGGTGAGGACCGACTGTTCCTCCGGCATCGAGATGATGTCGCCCAGCTCGTGCTGCTGGCGCCGCAGGATGCCGAACGACTCGCCGTAGCGGATCATCGAGGCGCCGTCGAGATCCGTCACCCACGCGTGCCCGGAGTACGGCGCCTGCCGCATCAGCGAGGCGTAGAGCTCGAGTTGCCGCGCGAGGTCGGGCTCGCCCATGCTCTGCCGCGGCGTGGCGAGCAGCACGAGTCCCAGCAGGTTGATGGGCGTGACGCACGCGGCCGCATTGATGCGCGTCATCAGGGCGTGCGCGAGTTCGCCGACCAGCGGGCTGAGCCACGGCGGCCGGTCGTCCTTCCCCCCGGCCTCGCGCGTCCAGCCGGGCGCGTGCTTGCGGATCAGCGCGTCGAGCGGCAGCGGCTCGCCGAAGCTCACGTACACCTTGCCGAAGCGGCTCTTCAACTCCGGGATGGCGCGCAGCAGCGTGAGCACCGATTCCCTTTCCTTGGGACGGCCGGAGAGCTCGTTGATGTAGGTGCGCCCCTCGACCAGCCGCTCGTAGCCGAAGTACACGGGCACGAACACCACCGGGCGCTTCGGCTCGCGCAGGTAGCTGCGCACGGTCATCGCGAGCATGCCGGTCTTCGGCTGCATCAGGCGGCCGGTGCGGCTGCGCCCGCCCTCGATGAAGTACTCGAGCGAGTGGCCGCGCGCCATCATCAGGCCGAGGTACTTGGTGAACACCGCGGTGTAGAGCGTATTTCCGCCGAAGCTGCGGCGCAGGAAGAACGCGCCGCCGCGCCGCAGGAAGGAGCCGATGACGGGCATGTTGAGGTTGATGCCGGCCGCGATGTGCGGTACCGCGTAGCCCTTCATGTAGACCACGTAGGACATCAGCAGGTAGTCCATGTGGCTGCGGTGGCAGGGCGTATAGACGACCTCGACGCCCTCCTCGACCGACTCGAGGCTCGAGAAATTGGCGAGCTCGACGCCGTCGTAGAGCCGGTTCCACAGGCGGCTCAGCACGCCCGCCATGAACACCACGAACGGGTGCGAGTAATTGGCCGCGATCTCGTAGGCGTAGCCGCGCGCCACGCCGAGCGCCTTGCGCCGGTCGAGGTTGCGGTCCTTCATCTCGCCGCGGATCGCATCGCGCACCATCTGCGTCTTCAGCACCTGGGCGATGATGGTGCGGCGGTGCGAGAGGTCGGGCCCGATCGTGGAGACGCGCTGGTTGCGGAACTGGGTGCGCAACTGGCGCCACAGGCGGCGCGGGCCACGTGGCAGGCCGCGGGTCTCGGCGAGCGACGGCTGCAGCGGCAGCGCCTCGCCGAACAGCACGAGCAGGTTGCGGCCGTTGACCAGCAGCGAGAGCAGCTTGCGGAAGCGGCCGCCGATGTCCCAGCCCTCGGCGACCATGAGCCGGAACCAGGAACGCTCGCGGCCGGGTGCGCGTCCCCAGAACAGGCTCACCGGGACGATGTCCACGTCGAACGCCACGTCCGCCGCCGCCACGCCGGTCAGCGTGCGCAGCGCCTCCGGCAGGCGACGGTCGCTACGCTGCCCGAAGAAACCCGTGCGTTTCTCGAGGAACAGGCACGAACCGGGCAGCACGGCGCCCGGGCCGAGCGGCGCGAGCGGCAGCGGCAGGTGTCGTTCGCGACAGGTGAACTCGAGCACCGCCACGTCGACGACGCTGCGCTTTTCCAGCACGTAGAGCACCGGCCGCCCGCTGGCGAAGCGCTCCGCCACGCCGTCCGGCAGGACCGACGGGCGGACCCACGACTGCACGAAGCGACGCACGAGCGGCAGCACCAGCCGCTCGACGGCGGTGAATTCGCTCATCCGGGCAGCCGGCCGGCCACCAGCAGGTGGCGGTCGGAGACGGTCCGCACCTCGAGCGCCGCGAGGCCGCAGGCAGCGAGCTGCTCGCGCACCTCGTCCGGCTCGAACGCGGCGCAGAGCGAGTTGAAACAGTCCTGTCGCAGGACCTCGGGCTCCCCGGCCGCGTATTGCTCGACGATCGCCTGCGCGGCGGCGCTCGAGGCGGGGCGGAAGAGGTCCATCACCAGCACGGCCGCACCCGGGGCGCCGAGCTCGAGCACGCTGCGCCAGAGTACGAGCGGATCGTGCAGGTGGTGCAGCAGGCTGTTGCTCACGACCGCGTCGTAGCGCTCGAGCGGCAGCTGCGCCCCTGGCAGCAGCCCCTCGATGAACTGCACGCGCCCCTGCAGCTCGTGCATGTCGAAGAGCCGGGCCGCGCCGAAGCCGAGCATGGCCGCGGACCCGTCGAGTCCGTGCACCGTCAGCCCCGGGTGGCGTTGCGCGAGGCGCAGGACGATGTCGCCCGGGCCGCAGCCGAGGTCGAGCACCGTGCCACGGCGCAGGTCCGGGAACTCGGCGTCGAAATGGCCCACGAAGCGCTCGTTCGGCTCGGTGAAATCGGCATTCGCGTACGCGCGGGCCTGTTCGATCTCGTCCATGAGCTCCGGTTCCGGGATCCTCTTCATTCGTCCGCCGTCGCGCCCTCGGACTGCTCGATGGCGGCGTCCATCCCGGCCTTGCGGCCGAGCGTGAGGTCCTCCACCGCGCGGGCCTTGTCCTGGGTCTGGATCATGTCGTCGAACACCGTCTGGTCTGTGTCGCGGCCCTTGGCCTCGGCCTCCTCCTTGTCCTGCGGCTGACCGTAGTCGCAGGCCACGAGGGACGCGAGCAGCAGGCCGGACAGCGCTAACCTGGACACACCTTTCATGCGATTCCCCCGTACAGTCGTGGGGCAATCTTAACCGAAGGGGTCCGGCATGAGCGTGTTCGAGGGCAAGGTGATCGTCGTGACGGGCGCTTCCGAGGGCATCGGGCGCGCGCTCTGCAGGGCGCTGGCGCCCGGCAAGCCGAGGCTGGTCCTGGCCGCGCGAAACCTGGAGCGACTTCAGTCGCTGGCCCGGGAGTGCGAGGCCGCAGGCGCGCAGGCGCTGGCGGTGGCGACGGACGTCACCGACATCGAGTCGTGCCGGGCGCTGGTGGATGCGGCCGTGAGCCGCTTTGGCGCGCTCGAGGTGCTGGTCAACAACGCCGGCGGCACCATGTGGACGCGCTTCGACGAGATCGAGGACCCGTCGATCTTCGAGCGCCTGATGCGACTCAACTACCTCGGCAGCGTCTACCCGACGTGGTTCGCCCTGCCGCACCTGAAGCGCGCCCGGGGTCGCATCGTGGCGGTCTCGAGCATGGCGGGGCTGGTGGGCGTGCCGACCCGCACCGCCTACTCGGCCGCCAAGCACGCGGTCATCGGCTTCTTCGATGCGCTCAGGGTCGAGCTGATGGAGAGCGGCGTCACCGTCACCATCGCCTGCCCCGACTTCGTGGTCTCGGAAATCCACAAGCGTGCCCTGGGGCCGGACGGACAGCCGCTCGGCGCCAACCCGATGGCGGACTCGCGCATCATGACCGCGGCAGATTGCGCGGCACGGATGGTGAAGGCCATCGAGCGCCGGGAGCGGATGATGTTCACCTCGCCGCGCGGCCGGTTCGGGCGGTGGCTCAAGCTGCTCGCCCCGGGCGTGATCGACCGGATGGCCGCCAGGGCCATCCGCGAGAAGCGCTGAGCCTCAGAGGAACTCGTCGATCGTGAACAGGAAGTAGGCGAAGTAGTGGTTGATCGCACGGATCTGGTCGAGCAGCCGGTGGTCCGAATCGACCACGTGCAGCGTGGCCTTCTGCTCGCGCGCGAAGCGGATGCTGTTCTCCACCGGTATCACGTCGTCGCGCCAGCCGTGGACGATGGCGGTCGGGCACGCGGCCGGGCGGGGGCTGAATTTCTCGAAACCGGGCATGTACAACGCAGGGGCCAGCAGGAACATGCCCCGCGCCTGCAGCAGCGACGAGCCGGCAACCGAGACGTAGCCGCCCATGCTCGAACCGACCAGCACCAGTGAGCCGCGCAGGTCCTTGCAGAAGGCCAGCAGCCGCGTGACGCGGTCCTTCGGATCCATCATGCCGCGATAGTCGACCGACTCGACGTGGAAGCCTTCCTCGCGGGCGATCTCGGCCATGGCCGCGATCTTGCTGCCCCAGGGCTCACTGTCCCTGCCGTGCGAGAACACGACGTAGCGCTCGGCCATGTTGTCCAACCCTTCGTCCTGCCCGGCCAGCATCATATGCCGACGCGGGTCGCGAAACCGGCATCAGTTCTCATCGCCGACCTGCCAGAGCCAGCGATCGAGGCTGTCGGACGGGCTCTGCCAGCCATGGTGCCGCAAGTCGATGCGCGCGCCCGTGGCGTCGATTCCCTCGCGTCGCAGTCGTCGCAATTGCTCGCTGCGTGCCGGCGAGCCGTCGGGAAACGCGATCCTGCCGGGCGCTGCCACCACGCGATGCCACGGCACGCGGCTGCCGGAGGGCAACCTCGCGAGCACGCGACCCACGAGACGGGCGTGCCGCGGCAGGCCCGCTCGCGCCGCGACGGCGCCGTACGTCGTGACCTTGCCACGCGGGATGCGTTTCACGACGGCGAGGATGGCCTCCTCCGCATCGCTCGCGGGCCGGCATGGCAGGGTGCCCATGCAGCCATGCTAGCCACGCGCTGCCGCGCGTCACAAGCGCCGTCGATTGCCGCCCGGCGGGCGCGCGTGCGAGAGTCGGCGGATGACAGCGGACTCACGCGCAGGCGGCTGGCACTTCGCCATCGATCGCGGCGGCACGTTCACCGACATCGTGGCCTGGGACCCGGCCGGGCGCATCGTGGCGCACAAGGTGCTGTCGCGCGATGCGCGTCAGCCCGGCGACCCGGCCGTGCGCGGCATTCGCGAGGTACTCGGGCGACACGCGACCGAGGCCGCGCACGTGGCATCGGTACGGCTCGGCACGACGGTCGCCACCAACGCCCTGCTCGAGCGCAAGGGCGAACCGGTGGTGCTGGTGACGACCCGTGGACTCGGCGACGCACTGCGCATCGGCTATCAGGATCGCCCGGACATCTTCGCCCGCGCGATCCGGCTGCCGCCGACGCTGCATGCACGCGTGATCGAGGCTGATGAGCGCATCGATGCGGAAGGCCGCGTGCTCGAGCCCCTCGACGAGGCTGCACTCGGCGCCCGGCTGCTCGCCGCCCGCCGGGAGGGGCTGCGTTCGGTAGCGATCGCCCTGATGCACGCGGTCGCCAACCCGTCGCACGAGCGCCGCTGCGCCGAGCTCGCAGGCGCGGTGGGATTCGACGAGATCGTGCTCTCCCACGTGACCGCACCGCTGGTCGGGCTCGTCGCGCGCGGCGACAGCGCCGTCGCGGATGCCTACCTGTCCCCGGTGCTGCTGCGCTACGTGGAGGACTTCCGGCGCGAACTCGCGGCACGTCACGGCACGCCGCCGCTGCTGCTGATGCAGAGCAACGGCGGGCTCGTGGACCCGGAGGGCTTTCGCGGCATCAACGGCGTGCTGTCCGGGCCCGCGGGCGGCGTGGTCGGGCTCGCCGCGACGGCTGCTGCGAGCGGCACGCCGAAACTGATCGGCTTCGACATGGGCGGCACGTCGACCGACGTCAGTCTGTATGCCGGCAGGTTGCCGCGGCGCTTTTCGACCGAGATCGACGGCGTGCGACTGCAGGCGCCAATGATGGACATCCACACCATCGCCGCGGGTGGCGGCTCGATCGTGCGCTACGCCGACGGACGCCTGCAGGTCGGCCCCGACTCGGCCGGAGCCGACCCCGGGCCCGCCTGTTATCGTCGCGGTGGACCGGCCACGATCACCGACTGCAACGTCGTGCTCGGCCGCATCCAGCCCGACTGGTTTCCGCGCGTGTTCGGCGTAGAGGGTGGCGAACCCCTGGACGTCGCGGCGTCGTGGGCCCGGCTGGAGGAGATTGCCGGCGAAGTCGCGCGTTCCGGCAGCGTCATCTTCAGGCCCGAGCAGCTCGCGGCGGCGTTTCTCGAAGTCGCGGTGGCGCGGATGTCGAATGCGATCCGCGAGCTCACGCTGCGACTCGGCCATGACCCCGCGCAGTTCGCGCTGCTGCCATTCGGCGGTGCGGCTGGCCAGCACGCCTGCGTCGTGGCGGAGGCGCTCGGGGTCGACACGCTGCTGTTCGATCCGCTCGCAGGCGTCCTCTCGGCCCTCGGCATCGGCCTCGCCGAGCGGCGCTGCATCCGGCGCCGCAGCGCCGAGGAGCCGCTCGAGGCGGACGGGATGGAGCGTGCGCGGGCACTGCTCGCGTCCCTCGACGGGCAGGTGCGCGATGAACTCGGTCGACAGGGCATCGATGCGGAGCGGATCACGGTGCGCCCGACGGCGCGACTGCGCGCCGCAGGGTCCGACACCAGCCTCGAGGTCGAATGGGGCGGGATGCAGGAGATGCGCGTGGCGTTCACCGAGGCGCACGAGCGGCTGTACGGATTTGCGCATGCGGCCAGCGGACTCATCGTCGCCGTAGTGGCGGCGGAGGCCATCGAGCAGGGCGCGGACCCGGCCATTGCGTCGGCCGCCCCGGACGCAGGACCGGAGCGACCGGCTGTCCCCGCAACCACCGTGCGGGCCTGGACGGACGAGGCGTGGCGGGACATTCCGTTGCATCCGCGCGAAGGCTTGAGCGCGGGCGCGGAAATCGTCGGGCCCGCGCTGGTGACCGAGCACGGGTCGACGGCATGGATCGCGCCCGGCTGGCGCGCGCGCGTGGTCGCGGGCGGCCGCCTGCTCGCGACCCGTGGCGCGGCGGCCCGCCGCCCGGTGATCGTCACCGACGCGCCCACGGACCCGATGCGCCTCGAGGTGTTCAACGCGCTCTTCATGCACATCGCCGAGCAGATGGGCGTCGTGCTGCGCCAGACCGCGAGCTCGGTCAACATCAAGGAGCGGCTCGACTTCTCCTGCGCGATCTTCGACGGCGAGGCCAACCTCGTGGCGAACGCCCCGCACATGCCGGTGCATCTCGGCTCGATGGGCGCGAGCGTCGCCGCGGTGCTCGAGGCGCACGGCGCGGACCTGCGGCCCGGCGATGCGTTCCTGGTCAATTCGCCCTACGAGGGTGGCACGCACCTGCCGGACATGACGGTCGTGACTCCGGTGTTCGACCCGTCGGGCCGGCGCGTCGAGTTCTTCACGGCGTCCCGCGCACACCACGCCGACGTTGGCGGCATCACGCCGGGCTCGATGCCGCCCGGCAGCCGCGACATCGCCGAGGAAGGCGCGCTCTTTACCCCGACACGCATCGTCCGCGACGGCCGCCTCGCAGAGGCGGAAGTCACGGCGCGCTTTTCCGCCGGACCCTGGCCGGGACGCAACGTGTCGCAGAACCTCGCCGACCTGCGCGCACAGCTCGCCGCGAACACGCGCGGCATCCGCGAGATCGAACGCGCCGCAGGCAACCACGGCCTGCCGGTGCTGCTCGCCTACATGCGGCACGTGCAGGACAACGCCGAAGGCTGCCTGCGCCGCGCCATCCGGCGCCTCGGCGACGGCGCCTTCCGCTACGAGCTCGACAACGGCCAGCAGATCGTGGTGCGGGTGGCGGTCGATCGCGAGCGTGGCGAGACGACGGTGGACTTCACGGGTACCTCGCCGCAGCAGGACAACAACTTCAACGCGCCGCGCGCCGTGACAACGGCGGCCGTGCTCTACGTGTTCCGCACGCTCATCGAGGAGTCCATCCCGCTCAATGCCGGCTGCCTGCGCCCGCTCCGGATCGTGGTGCCGCGCGGCTCGATGCTCGACCCCACATGGCCGCACGCCGTGGTGGCCGGCAACGTCGAGACCTCGCAGTGCATCGTGGACGCGCTCTACGGCGCGCTCGGGCTGCAGGCCGCCTCCCAGGGCACGATGAACAACTTCACGTTCGGCAACGAGCGCTACCAGTATTACGAGACCATCGCGGGAGGCGCGGGCGCCGGGCCAGGATTCGACGGCGCGAGCGGCGTGCAGACGCACATGACGAACTCGCGCCTCACCGACCCCGAAGTGCTCGAGCACCGCTTCCCGGTGCTGCTGCGCCGGTTCGCGCTGCGCGCAGGCTCGGGCGGCGCGGGCGCGTATCGCGGTGGCGACGGACTGGTGCGGCGCGTGGAATTCCGCGAGGCGATGACGGTCGCGATCCTGTCGAACCACCGCCGCGTGGCGCCGTTCGGATTGGCCGGCGGCGAGCCGGGGCAGCCGGGCGTAAACCTGCTCGAGAGGCGGGGCGGCGGACTAGAAACGCTGGCCGCGACGGCCGAGTTCCAGGTGCAGCCGGGCGATTGCGTCCAGGTCGAGACCCCGGGCGGCGGCGGGTTCGGCCGCGCGGGCGCCGCCTGAGCCCGGGGCGCGCGGCTCGGTGTAGTGGCCGAACAGCGCCTGCGCGAGCGTCCGCTGGCGCTGGGTGTTGTCCTCGGGCGCTTCCTCGGCGAGATCGTGCACCGCCATGCGGGTCCCGGCCGGCAGGTGACCCGAGCGCGCGGGTCGCACGCGGCTGCCCTCGCTCGAATGCGTCACGAGGAAGGACTCGTAGGTTCCGCTGCGGGGCGAGCGCAGCCCGACCAGCAGGTTGATGCGCCCCGCGCGCGCGTCCTCGTCGTCGTTCACGCGTTCGTCGCAGATGACGTAGCAGGCCTCCGCCGTCTCGTCCGCCCCGAACAGGCCGTCGGCGACGAGTGGCTGCAGGAATTCCTGCACCTGCCGCGTCACCCGGTGCCATGCGTTGCGATCCGCAGCTTCGAAGACGGCCCAGCGGGTGCCGCGCTCGATACTGTTCATCACCAGCATCATCCGGCGCCGCGCCGTGAGCAGCGTGCTCGCCGCGGTCGCGCCCGATCCGCCCGCCAGCGTCCTGAGTGGCCGGGGGTGCGGGTTCGTCGCGCGCAGTGCCTGCAGGGGATTGATGCCGTGGGCCGCGAGTCGCGTCCGCTCGACCTCGGTGAGCACGCGCGCCGGTCGCGTCCCCGGGCGCAGCAGCAGTTCCTCGTCCGGCCCGGCCTGCCAGGGCGAGCGCTGGTCGTCGAGACGCGCCAGCGCCCCGGCCACCGCGCCGCAATTGGCGAAGGGCTCGTAGCGGCCGCGCAACCGGTCGAATGCGAGGATGCGCGGGAAGCACATCAGCGCGTGCTCGGACTGGAACTCGAGCTCGCGCAGGCCGTGCAGCGCCTCGTCGCAGGTATCCCAGGCCGCGGGCGGGTCGACGATCAGCATGGCGCGACGCTCACGGCACAGCTGCGCCGCCGCCACGAGCAGGCTCGGGCCCACGTCACGGTTGCGCGAGAGCGGCGGGATGCACAGGAAGTGCACGTCCTCGGCGGCGCGCAGCGCGAAGAGGCCGGTGCCGCGCGCCGGCGAGCCGATGACGTCGTAGTCCGTGAGCGGCGCCCCATCGTCGCCATCGGGGTTGGAATCCACGTAGCCGATCGGGTGACGCGCACCGGCGCGGAACGTGCGGTCGGGCCGCCGCGCCGGCACCGCGCCGCGCACCCGCACCAGGCTCGACTCCTGCAGTGCCGAACTCACGAAGCGGGTGGTGCCCGGCTCGACGGACAGCCGGCGGAAGATCTCCTGGTCCTCGATGTGCTCCGAGCCGGTCGAGCGGACGCGCTGCACGACGAGGTTGAAGCGGTCGTCCTCGTTGACGCCGACGTTGTCGTAGTCGACCGAGGCGCGCAGCGCCTCGCGCGAGCCCGGGCTCAGCGCCTCGAGCGTCAGTGACTCGGGACCGCAGGGCAGCGTGATCGTCGCGGGTGCGCCGCCGTTCACCACCCGGACGATGACGGCGCGATGGCCGCCGTTCTCGAAGAACTGCTCGACGGCGTAGGGCAAGGGGCTCGGCTGCCAGAGACCGCCGAAGACCTGCTGGAACTCGGCGAAGCTGCGCACCCCGACCGGGCGCTGCACCGGGCCGCGCAGCGTGCGGCCGATGAAGGCGGTGACGGCGGTGGGAACGCGGGCGATGGCGTGATCCGATCCCGGACCTTCCGCCACGACCAAGCCGCTCGAATTCAATCCTGGCAAGTCCTCGTCCCCGTGCGCGCCGCGGGTAAGTTAGCACAACTTCTTGTATTCTTGGCCGCCCACCTCCCCCACCCCTGGATGCACGCCTCCTCCGGACGCTGGCGCCTCGGCCTCGCGCTCGCCCTCACCACCGCGCTCTGCTGGGGCCTGCTGCCGATCGCCCTCAAGATCGTGCTCGCGGACATGGATGCCTGGACCATCACCTGGTACCGGTTCGCGACCTCCGGGATCGCGCTCGGCGCCTACCTCGCGTGGCGCCGCCGCCTGCCGCTGCCCGTGCCGCTCACGCGTCGCGGCTGGACGCTGTACGCGGTGGCCCTCGCCGGGTTGCTCGCGAACTACGTGCTCTACCTCGTCTCGCTCGAGCTCACCAGCCCGACGGTCGCGCAGGTGCTGATCCAGCTCGCGCCGATGTTCCTGCTTTTCGGCGGGCTCGTCGTGTTCCGCGAGCGCTTCGCACGCCTGCAGTGGGCGGGATTCGCGATCCTCGTCGCCGGCATGCTGGCCTTCTTCCACGATCGCCTGGCGGAGGTCTTCGCGCTCGGCACCGAGCTCGGGCTCGGCGTCGTGGTGATGATCGCCGCCGCCGTGACCTGGGCGATCTACGGGCTCGCGCAGAAGCAGCTGCTCACGCAACTCGCCTCGGAGCAGGTGCTGCTGCTCCTGTACCTCGGCGCCACGCCGCTGCTGTTGCCGCCGGCGCACCTCGCGCAGGTGCTCGCGCTCGACGCCACGCAACTGTGGATGCTCGCGTTCTGCTGCGCCAACACCGTCGTCGCCTACGGCTGCTTCGCCGAGGCGCTGGAGCACTGGGAGGTCTCGCGCGTGAGCGCGGTCGTCACGCTCGCACCTCTGGTCACGCTCGTCGCGATGCAGGGTGCGAGCCTCGCGTGGCCCGAGGCCGTGCCCGCGGAAGGCCTCTCGGCGCTCAGCATCCTGGGCGCGCTGCTGGTCGTGGCGGGCGCGATGCTCGCCGCGCTCGGCAAGGGCGTCAGCCCCGCTCGAACGGCAGCCGCAGCGACACCTCCCGCCGCTTGAAGAGCGGGATCACGCCCGCGCCCGCCGTGCCACGGCCGCCCGCTCCTCGAACCAGCGCAGGCCGTGCTCGTCCACGGCGAGCGGACCGGCCGCCCCGTCTCCGGTCGCGAGGCCTGCCTGGCGCCGCTCGACGAGGCGCAGATCCTCCCCGGCGGTGCGCCGGCGCACGCGTGCATTCAGGTAGCGCGCGATGCGCATTTCACGCGCGCCGTCCGGCTGCGCGAACACGGACTCGCGGATCGCACATTCTCCGGCCGCGAGCGGCAGGACCTGCGCGAGGCGGACCTCGTCGGGATAGACGTCGAGCACGACGTTCGGCCACAGGTAGCAGCGCGACCAGTCCGCCGTCCCGCCGGATGCAGGCGCCCCTGCGCGCGGCAACCAGTATGCGTAGGCGCGTGCCGACCACGGCTGCGCGTCGTTCGCGGCGATGGCGGCCGAGAAGTGCAACGAGTCGTCGGTGGCAGCGGGGCGGGGAGCGAATTCACCGTCGGCCCCGGCCACGATCGGCATGCACGCGAGGCGATGACGGTCCAGGTGGTGCTCACAGAGCACTCTCCAGTCCGCGCGGTACGGGCGCATGCGCGGCTCGCCCACGCGACGCAGCGCCTCGAAGCGGCGCGGGCCGAGGCGGTCGGTGACCGGGGCGAGCATGTCGGCCAGCGGCCGCGCGGGTGCCGCGAATGCGACGAAGACGAATCCGAGTGCGGTGGCGAGTGGCAGCGGATGCAGCCCGAGTTGCGCGGGCTCGAGGCCCGGATAGCGGTCCCCGCCCGGGACGTCGATCAAGGCACCGGTCTCGTCGTAGACCCAGGCGTGGTACGGGCAACGCACCTTGCTGTCCACGCAGTATGCGAGCGCGGTGTGCGGATCGCCCTCGACGAGCCGCGTCCCGCGGTGCCGGCACGCGTTCAGGAATGCGCGGAAGGTTCCGTCGGCGCCGCGCAGCACGAAGGCGGAGCGACCGAGGAAATCGACCCGGACCGCCGTGCCGGGGCCGGGCAGGTCGGAAAGGTGGCAGGCGGGCTGCCAGCTCGGCAGCAGGATGCGCTCGCGCTCGCGCTGGAAGGATTCCGGGTCGTCATGGCGGAGGCCGGCAATGGCTGGACCGCGGGCCGGCTTGCGCGCCATGCGCCGGCTCGCTCAGCGACCGCCGCGCGCGCCGGTATCCGCAACCGGCTTCGCCGCTTCCTCCGTCTCCTCGTCGGGATCACGGCCGTCCCAGTTCGAACCGGCCGGCAGCGCGTTCTCGACCAGGCGCGCCGACGCGAGGAACGACTCGAGCGTGGTGCCATGGCGCGTCACCGGCACGGCGACGCCCTGCGCGTCCTTCACGACCCGTTCGGTGAGCGGCCAGTCGATCGCCCCGCCGTGCTGCTTCGCCCGCTGCGCCATCTTGTCGGAGATGGCCTTGCTCAGTTGCGGCTGCAGTTGCGCCGGCACTTTCTTGCCATCCTCTTCGTGCGGCGGATAGGCCTGTACGTACAGGCTGTCGCCGTGCCAGCGATGGACGAGCGGCTGGTTCACCACCGTCACCGGCGTACCGACCGGGATGCGCTCGAACACGGCGGCGATGTCCTCCGGGTACATGCGGATGCAGCCGTGGCTCGCGCGCAGGCCCACGCCGGCGGGCTTGTTGGTGCCGTGGATCAGGTAGCTCGTCCAGCCGAGGTTCATCGCATAGGCGCCGAGCGGGTTGTCCGGGCCGGGCGGGACCCGCGCAGGCAACGGGTCTCCCTCCGCGGCGTGCTCCTTGCGCACCGACGCGGGCGGGGTCCACCACGGGTCCTTGCGCTTCGAGACCACCTTGGTCTTGCCGATCGGCGTGGCCCAGCCGACCTTGCCGATGCCGATGGGATAGGTGAGCACGACCCGCGGCTGGTCCTTCGCCGGCTTCGGGAAGTAGAACATGCGGAGCGCGGCCACGTTGATAACGACACCTTCGTGCGGCGCGTCGGGCAGCACGAACTGCGTCGGCAGGACGATGCGCGTGGCCTCGCCCGGCAGCCACGGGTCGACGCCGGGATTGGCGCGGGCGACCTCGTCGAAGCCGAGGTTGAAACGCCGCGCGATGTCGGGAATCGTGTCCTCGTCGCGCGCGTAGGTGACCTGCAGCTCGCCGAGCACCGCGGTCGTCTTCGGGTCGTACGGAAACGTGTGGGAGGCGAGCGGGGGCAGCAACTGCGGCTTCGGCGGGGCCGTCGCGACCGGCTCCTGTCGTTGCGGCACGAAAATGCTGCATCCGCCGAGGGCGAGCACGAGGCCCAGGGCCGCCGCGCGTCGCGCGGCCAGTGTCGGAATGCGGATCATGGGGTCAGGCCACCTCGATTCACCGTCGTTGAAGCCCGTGAGTCCGTGCGCCGCTACAGCAGCGCCGGCCGGTTGGGCAGTTCGTCCTCGTCGCGCTGGCCGGGCTGCTGGGGGTAATGCGAGGCGATGATACGCCCGACCTCGCGGATACCGACCAGCGCACCGTCGTGGAAGTTCCCGGCACGGAAATGGCGCTCCATGTCCTCGCAGACGGCCTGCCACTGGCCGGCCGCGACCAGCCGGTTGAAGCCGCGGTCGGCGACGATTTCCACGTCCCGGTCGGCCAGCAGCACGTACACCAGCACGCCGTTGTTGGCCTCGGTGTCCCAGACACCGAGCGCCGTGAACACCTCGATCGCGCGGTCGCGCGGCCGCATGCCGGCCCAGACCTGCCCCGGCTCGAGCGCGGCCTCGATCGCGAAGCGTATCTCGCCCGTGTGCGAGCCCTCGGACTCGTCGACGGCCTGCTCGATCGCGTCGAGCGTCTGCTGCGGGAACGCGCGCCTTAGCGCGCTGCGGCCGGCGAACGTGTGGCGAAACCAGCGTGACCACTCCATCGCTACCAGCTCCCCGAGGCGCCGCCGCCGCCGAAGCCGCCGCCGCCCCCGCTCCAGCCGCCACCGCCGCCGCCGCTCCATCCACCGCCGAAGCCGCCCGGGTAACCCCAGCCGCTGCCGTGCCGCCGACTGTACCACCCGCTCTTGCCCGACCCGCCGCCACCACCGCCGCCGAGGCCGCCGAGCAGCGCGAAGATGAACGCCAGGATGCCCGCGCCGAGCGCGAGACCGAGGATGCCGACCAGCAGCCAGGTGAGGAAGCCGACCAGTCCACCGCTGGCGAACGCGCCGCCGACCCGGCCGAACATGCGACGGAACATCGAGCTGCCGACCAGCGCGAACACGAATAGGAACGGCAGGAACTGGAACAGGCCCGGGATGCTGCGCGAGGGCGGGTCGAGTTCGGGTTCGGGCAGCGGCTCGCCCTCGATCACGCGCAGCATGCGGTCCACGCCGGTCGCGATGCCGCCGTAGTAATCGCCGCGCTTGAACTGCGGGACGATGTCCTCGTCGATGATGCGGTTGGCGATGGCGTCGGGCAGCGCACCCTCGAGCCCGTAGCCGACCTCGATGCGCAGCTTCCGGTCGTCGCGCGCCACGATGAGGATCGCGCCGTCGTCCGCGTCCTTGCGGCCGAGCTGCCACGCCTCGGCGACACGGATCGCGTACTGCTCGATCTCCTCCGGCTGCGTGGTCGGCACCACCAGCACCGCGACCTGGCTGCCCTGCGCCTGCTCGAAGGCGCGCAGTTTCGCGTCCAGCGCCGCGACCTGGTCCGGCGTGAGCGTGCCGGTGAGGTCGGTCACCGGCGCGGTGAGCGGCGGGACCCCGACCAGTGGCTGCGCGCGCAGGTCGAGCGCCGCGAGCGTCCCGGCGGCGCAGGCGAGCACCGCGAGAAACCGCAGCCAGGGACGGGCGGACGCAATCACGGGAGCGTTCGCGCCGCCGATGAGGCGGCGCGAGCCTGCCTCAGTTCGCGGCCGGCGCAGGCGCTGGCTCCGCGGTCGGTTCCGCCGCGGGTTGCGCGGCCGGCGGCGCGGCGAAGTCCACGACCGGTGGCTGTGCGATCGCCGCCTCGTTCTGCACTGTGAAGTTCGGCTTCACCTCGTAGCCGAACACCATCGCCGTGAGGTTGGTCGGGAACTGCCGCACCGTCACGTTGAAGTCCTGCACCGCCTGGATGTAGCGGTTGCGCGCCACGGTGATGCGGTTCTCGGTGCCCTCGAGCTGCGCCTGCAGGTCGCGGAAGTTCTGGTCGGACTTGAGCTCCGGATAGCGCTCGACGACCACCATCAGGCGCGAGAGCGCGCTCGAGACCTCGCCCTGCGCGGCCTGGAACTGCTTCAGCGACTCCGGGTCATTGGCGTCGACGTTGATCTGCGTCGCCTTCGCACGCGCCTCCGTGACGCCGACCAGCACCGCCTGTTCCTGGGCCGCAAAGCCCTTCACGGTCGCCACGAGGTTCGGGATCAGGTCGGCACGACGCTGGTACTGGTTCACCACCTCGGACCAGGCGGACGTCACCGCCTCGTCCTGCACCTGCAGCGTGTTGTAGCCGCAGCCCGACAGCAGGAGTCCTGCAACGGCCAGCAGCACGATCTTCAGTTGACGCATCGACGTCTCCTCGTGATTTGCCGTTCCTTCCCTCACCAGATCCGCACCACCTGCTCCGGCGGCAGGTGCAGCGCGTCGCCGGGCTTGACGCCGAATGCCTCGACGAAGGCCGGCATGTTGCGCACGATGCCGTTGCACCGGTACTCGGCCGGGCTGTGCGGGTCGGTGAGCAGCCGCTTGCGCAGCTCGTCCTCGCGGTACTTGCGCGCCCAGACCTGTGCCCAGCCGATGAAGAAGCGCTGCTCGCCGGTGAACCCGTCGAGCACCGGCGCAGGCTGTCCGGCGAGCGCGATGCGCCACGCCTTGTGGGCGACCGCGAGGCCCGAGAGGTCGCCGATGTTCTCGCCCAGCGTGAGCTCGCCGTTGACGTTCAGGCCCGGCAGCGGGCTGAAGCCCGCGTACTGCTCGATGAGCCGGCCCGCGCGCGCCTGGAAGCGCGTGTTGTCCTCCTCCGTCCACCAGTCGCGCAGCGCGCCCTTGCCGTCGAACTTGCGTCCCTGGTCGTCGAAACCGTGGCTGATCTCGTGACCGATCACGGCGCCGATGCCGCCGTAGTTGACCGCGTCGTCCGCGTTCATGTCGAAGAATGGCGGCTGCAGGATCGCCGCGGGGAACACGATCTCGTTGCCGAGCGGGTTGTAGTAGGCGTTGACCGTCTGCGGCGTCATGTACCACTCGGTGCGGTCGATCGGCTGGCCGAGCTTGGCGAGGTTGCGCCGGTAGTTCGACTCGCGTGCCCGCAGCGCGTTGCCCACGAGGTCGCCGCGACGCACCTCGAGGCCGGGATACTCGGTCCACTTGTCCGGGTAGCCGATCTTGACCGTGAAGCCCGCGAGCTTGGCGTGCGCCTCGCGGCGCGTCTCGGGGCCCATCCACTCGAGCTCGTCGATCGAGGCGCCGAAGGCGCGCAGCAGGTTCGCGACCAGCTGGTCCATGCGTTGCTTGGCCGCCGGCGGGAAGTGTTTCTCGACGTAGGCGCGGCCGAGCGCGTCGCCGATCACGAACTCGACCTGCTGCAGGCCGCGCTTCCAGCGCGGGCGGATTTCCTTCGCGCCCGAGATCGTGGCCTCCTGGAACCCGAAGTGAGCCTTCACGAAGTCGTCCGACAGGAGCGGCGCGAGGTCGTCGACGACGCGCACGCGCAGGAAGTCCTGCCAGGTCGCGAGCGGCACCGTGCGCACCGCCTCGGCCATCGCCGCGAAGTAGCTGGGCTGCCCGATGATGAAGCGGTCCTGCGCGGGAATCTGCGCCGCCGCACGCCACAGGTTCCAGTCGATGCCGGGCGTGAGCTCGTTGGCCTCCGCCACCGTGTGCGGGTTGAAGCCCTTCTCGACGTCGCGCAGCTCGACCTTGGTCCACTGTGCGCGCGCGAGACGCGTCTCGAGCTCGAGCACCTTCGCGGCCGATGCGGCGGCGTTCGGCCGGCCGGCGAGTTCGAGCAGCCGCGCAAGGTAGGCCTGGTACTTGCCGCGGGTCTCGACGAAACGCGCCTCGTCGCCGAGGTAGTAGTCGCGGTCCGGCATGCCGAGGCCGAACTGGTCCACGTAGACCGTGTAGGCCTCGGGATTCTTTGCGTCCGGCGCGATGGCCAGGCGGAACGGCGCGGCCGCGCCGAAATCGGCGACGCCCGGAGGGGCGGTCACGTAGAGCCGTTGCGTGCGGCCGAAGTACTCCACGAGTCCCTTGCGGTCACGGATGGCGTCGATCTCGGCGAGCGGGCCGGCGAGCGGCGCGGCCCCGAGCTCGTTGGCGCGAGCCTCGTCCATGTAGCTCGCGTAGAAATCGCCCACCCGCTGCTGCGGGCTGCCGGCGGGTGCGGCCGCGGCGGCCGATTCCTCGGCAATCACGTGCAGGTTGCGCTCGACGGCGTCCTGCAGCGCGCCGAACGCGCCGTAGTTCGACTTGTCGGCCGGGATCTCGGTCGTCGCGAGCCAGGTGCCGTTCACGTGGCGGTAGAAATCGTCCTGCGGCCGCACCGTGCGATCGAAGTTGTCGAGCAGCACGCCCGAGGGACGCACGGCTGCGGCCGTTGCAGCCGGAGCGGTCGCGGCCGGTGGGGCGACGGGCGCAGGCGGCGCGCCGGCGCAGGCGGACAGGGTCAGGAGACAGGCAATCGGCAGGGTCCAGCGCATGGTCCTAGGGCTCCGGATTTTTCGAGCGCGCAGTATAGAGGAATCAGGCGCAGCCGAGACGCAGGTGGATCGGCCAGGAGAGTCGTCGGGGCCCGCCCGGCCAGAGGCGCTCGAGCTCGACGCGCAATGCGGGCAGTGGATCGGCGCCGGTCCGGTCGCGGCAGCGCTGCACCGCGGACCACGTGGCGAGATAGCCCATCAGCTGGTCGAGGTCCCAGTCGCACTCGAGCAGGAACGGCGGCGCCGGGATCTCGCGCCACGGAAAAGGCAGCGTCCGGTAGCCCGCTTCGACGTAGCGGCGCTCGGGCGGCCAGTACTCACCGATTACCCGGTCGTAGAAGCGGTCCACGACGGCATCCACGTCCGGGGCGACGCGAAATTTCTCGTAGCTCCATGCAGCGACGACGCCTCCCGCCATCAGCACGCGGCGGCATTCGGCATGGAAGCGCGCGAAGTCGAACCAGTGCAGTGCCTGGGCGGCCGCGACCAGCGCCACGCAGCCGCTCGCGACCGGCATGCGCTCGGCGACGCCGGCCACGTAACGGACGCCGCCATGCGCCTCGGCGTTGCCGAGCTGGCTCACGCTGCCGTCGAGCGCGACCACCCTGTCGAAGTGGTCGGCCAACGCCACGGCCGCCTGCCCGCTGCCCGTGGCACAGTCGACCGCGAGGGACCGGTCGGGCGCCTGCGCGGCGACGAACTCGATCAGCGCCGCGGGAGAGGCCGGCCGGTAGCGGCGATAACCGGCCGCCTGCCGCGAGAAGTGATCCTTGAACGCCATGCGCGAGCCCTCCCCCGGGCGCGCATGTTGCACGCCGTGCAAGCGCGGCCGCAACGACCGCCGGCCACCTGCCCTAGAATGCGCTCCCATGGATGGAATCGAAGTCGTCGACATCGCGCACGCGATCCAGCTCGCCGTGACCCCGGTCTTCCTGCTGTCGGGCATCGGCGTGCTGCTCGGCGTGCTGACCAACCGGCTGGCGCGCATCGTGGACCGCGCGCGCAAGATCGAGGAGGGGCTGCGCCAGGCCGCGGGCGACGTGCCGGAGCAGGCGAAGGCTCAGCTGCGGATCTCATCGCGGCGCGCGAAGCTCATCAACATCGCGATCACGTTCGGCACCGTCGCCGCGCTGCTCGTGTCGGTGGTGGTCGCGCTGCTGTTCGCCAGCACCTTCGTGCCGCTCAACCTCGCCGCCTACGTGGCGCTGCTGTTCGTGCTCGCGATGGCCGCGCTGGTGGGCGCACTGGTGAGCTTCCTGCTCGAGGTGCGCGTTTCGATCGCGACGCTCAGGATCGGGATCCCGTGAGGCAGGCGAAAAAAACCCCGGGTTTGTGGCCCGGGGTCGAGTGGCGGACTCTGGTCGAAGGGAAGGGAAAAGTCCGCCAGGGGATGCGTGTCAGCCGTTCAGTGCAGTCGCGACCACTGCAGAACCTTCACCTCGCGCATGTGCCGGCCCATGTTGCGGGCGATGATGAGCGCCGCCTGCTTCATTTCGCGGCCCGGGCGCGGCTGTCCGTCGAGCTCGACGATGCCGCGGTACTCCTGCAGGCCACGCGGGTCCGGCTCGTCCACCAGGAAATGCGCGTAGTACTTGATGCTCATGGGGCGGCAAGCTACTGATGGCTCGAGCCCGATTCCGTGATCCCGCGCACACATCGCGCCGCGCCGCCCGGGGGCTCGCGGAACCATGACGCGTTACCGCAAGCCCGAGCCGCCCGGCTCGAAGTTCGCCACCGCCGAGGGGGCCCGCCGCCTGCGCGAGGAGCTCGACTACCTGTGGCGCGTGCAGCGGCCCCGGGTCACGCGGGCGGTCGCCGAGGCCGCGGCCCAGGGCGACCGTTCCGAGAACGCGGAATACATCTACGGCAAGAAGCAGCTGCGCGAGATCGACCGCCGCGTGCGCTTCCTGCGCAAGCGACTCGAGGGCATGGTGGTCGTGGCAGGGCCGCCGGATGACCGCAGCCGCATCTTCTTCGGCGCGTGGGTACGCATCGAGGACGACGAGGGCCACGAGATCGAGCTGCGCATCGTCGGGCCCGACGAGATCGACCCGGCGCGTCGCTACGTCAGCATGGACTCGCCGCTCGCCCGCGCACTCATGCGCAAGCAGCGGGACGACGAGGTGACGGTGGAGGTGCCCGGAGGGCGGAGGTCGTACGTCGTCACCGAGGTGCGGTACGAGGAGGAAGCGGATAGCGGATAGCGGATAGTGTAAGAGCCGGATCGGCCGGCGCGCCGGCCCTCTTCACTATCCGCTATCCGCTATCCGCTGTTCTTGCTCAGACCACGCGGACATTCTTGAACTGCCACGGATCAGTCTCGTCGAGGTCCTCGGGGAACAGCCGGCCGCGATCGACCAGCGGGTGCCACTCCGTGTACTCGCCGACCACGAGGCCGAGGTAAGGGCGGCAGATCTCGAGGATGCGGCGGAAGTCGAGTTCGTCTGGCTCGACGATGCCGGCGTTCGGGTTCTCCATCGCCCAGATCACGCCCGCGAGCACCGAGACCGTCACCTGCAGCGAGGTCGCGTTGTTGTGCGGCGCGAGCTGGCGCGCTTCCTGCACCGAGAGCTGCGAGCCGTACCAGTAGGCGTTGCGCTTGTGGCCCGCGAGCAGCACGCCGAGCTCGTCCGTGCCCTTGACGATCTCGTCCATCATGATCCGCTTGCGGTCCTGCATGCGCCAGTTGCGCCCGGCGAGTTCCCACACCGACATCACCGCGTCGTCGCAGGGGTGGTAGGCATAGTGCACGGTCGGCCGGTAGGTGACCTGGTCGCCCTTCTTGAGGGTGAGGTAGTCGGAAATCGAGATCGACTCGTTGTGGGTGATCAGCAGGCCGTGGAAATATCCGGCCAGCGGCGTCCAGGTGCGCACGCGCGTGCCGGCGCCGGGCTGCATCAGGTAGATGGCGCTGCCGCGGCCGAAGTCGTGCTTCTTGCCGTCGCGTGGCCAGTTCTTCTCGTGCGAGCCCCAGCCGAGCTCGGCCGGCTGGCAGCCCTCGCCGACGAACCCGTCCACCGACCAGGTGTTGACGAACTCGCCCGCCTCCTTGGCGTACGAGCCCACCTGCGTGTCCCGCTCGGCGATGTGAATCACCTTCACGCCGAGCCTGTGCGCGAGCTTTGCCCATTCCTCGCGCGTGTTGGGGTCACCGTGCTCGACGCCCGTGTCGGCGGCGATGTTGAGCAGCGCCTGCTTGACGAAGTGCGACACGAGGCCGGGGTTGGCGCCGTGCGTGATCACCGCCGTCGGCATGCGCGCCTTGGCGTCGCGCAGCGCGAGCGCTGACTCGCGCAGTGCATAGTTCGTGCGACGCGACGGTGGCACCGTCGGGTCGGTGTAGCCGCCCGCCCAGGGCTCGATGCAGGTGTCGAGGTAGAGTGCGCCCTTCTCCCAGCAGAGCTGGATGAGCGCGACGCTCGAGACGTCCACCGAGAGGTTGAGCAGGAAGTCGCCGCGGCCCACCAGCGGGTCGAGCACGTTCTTGTGGTTCTCGCGGGTGAGCGCATGCTTGACGAAGCGCACGCCGTACTCGGCCGCGACTTTCTCGCCGCTCTCGTCGGCCGTGACGATCGTGATCTGGTCGGGCTCGATGCCCATGTGGCGCAGGATGAGCGGCAGGACGCCCTGCCCGATGCTGCCGAAACCGATGCAGACGAGCCGCCCCGGAAAGGCGACGTGAACGGGGTAATTGCTCATTTCGTTGGAACCAGCCGACCGATGACGAAGAGATCGGCTAGTTTACCTGCATTTGCCGGCAGGTCACCCCCGCGCGCCTGCGCGTCAGCCGCGCGGCGCGCCCTCGCGCCAGTGCGGCGGCACCGTGCGGTCGTAGCCGGGCAGCGAACCCATGCGGCGGATCCAGCGCGCGATCGCCGGATAGGTGGTTTCCATCGGCAGGAATCGCGAGCGCAGGTCGCCCGCCTCGCGCTTCTCCATCGCGCGCAGCAGCAGCATGATGCCGGGGAACACCACCATGTCGGCCGCCGAGGCGTGCTCGCCCACCAGCCACTCCGAGCTCGTGAGCCGCGCCTCGATCGTGCGCGCCTCCGCGGCCACGAGCTGCGTGGCGCGTGCGACTTCCTCGACGCGCTCGTCCATGTTCTCGAAGAAGAGCGCATAGACGAGCTGCATCAGGTGGCTCTCGGCGTAGGCCTGGTATTCGCAGATTACGCGCATGATGGTGCCCGCTTCCTCGGCGGTGCGTCCGAACAGCGGCGGCTCCGGGTACCTGCGGTCGAGGTACAGCATGCAGGCGAGCGACTCGTAGACGACGAAATCGCCTTCCTTCAGGACCGGGACGCGGCCGCGCGGATTCATGCGCAGCATCTGCGCCGACTTGTTCTCCTGGCGGGAGAAGTCGAGCAGGTGCGACTCGTAGGGCAGGCGCTTGTACTCCAGCGCAAGCTGCACGCGCCACGAGTAAGGACTGCCGCTGCCCCAGTACAATTCGAGTGCCATGCCGCATTGTACCGAAGAGGCTCGAATGGCCACACGCACACTGGTCCAGGCTGAAGAACTCGCGCGCCGGCTCGGCGAGCCGAAGCTCAGGATATTCGACTGTCGCTTCGACCTCGCACGGCCCTCTGCGGGCCGCGACCGTTATGACGACGAGCACCTGCCGGGCGCGATCTACGCCGACCTGAACCGCGACCTCGCGGCCCCGGCGACCCGCACCTCCGGGCGTCATCCGCTGCCGTCGATCCCGGCGCTCGAGGCACGCCTGCGCGCCTGGGGTATCAGCGGCAGTTCCGCCGTCGTGGCCTATGACGACGGCAACGGCACGTACGCCGCGCGCCTGTGGTGGATGCTGCGCTGGCTGGGTCACGATGACGTCGCCGTGCTCGACGGCGGCATGCGGCGGTGGGAGCAGCTCGGGCTGCCGCTCGACGATGCACCCGTCGTCCACGCACCCGGCGATTTCGTCGCGCGGCCCGCGCCGGACCGGGCCGTGGACGCGGAGGCGGTGCGGGCCGCCATGCAGGATCCCTCCGTGCGGATCCTCGACGTGCGGGCCCCGGAGCGCTACCGCGGCGAGGTCGAGCCGATCGATCCCGTCGCCGGCCACGTGCCGGGCGCGCGCAACCACCCGTACACGACGAGCCTCGACGCCGGCAACCGCTTCCTGCCGGCCGCCGGCTTGCGCGCGGCGCTCGAGGCGAGCCTCGACGGAGTACCACCGCAACGCGCGATCGTCATGTGCGGCTCCGGCGTCACGGCCTGCCACACGCTCCTTGCACTCGAGCATGCCGGCCTGCCGGGCGCGCGCCTCTACGCCGGGTCCTGGAGCGAATGGTGCAGCGATCCGGCGCGCCCGGTCCGCACGGGCGCGAGCCCCTGAGGGGCCCAGCCACGCGCGTGGACCCTTGCGGCGCCGCTTCTGCTATCTTTCGCGCCACTTTTTCCCCCGCCCCATCCCGGAGCCCACGCCGTTGGCAGCCGCCCCGCACAAGCCCAGCCCGGGCAGCACCTGGAACATCGACGACGCGCTCGAGCTCTACGGCGTGAACGCCTGGGGCAACGGCTATTTCGGCATCAACGCCGCGGGTCACGTCGTGGTCCGCCCCGACCAGACGGCGGACCACGAGATCGACCTGCACGAGGTCATCCGCGGGCTCGCGGCCCGCGACCTCACGACGCCGGTCGTCGTGCGCTTCTCCGACATCCTGCGCCATCGCCTGAAGCGGCTGAACGACGCGTTCGCGACCGCGATCGCGGAGAACGACTACCGCAACCGCTACGCCGCGGTGTACCCGATCAAGGTCAACCAGCAGCGACTGGTGGTCGAGGAGGTCTACGGCTACGGCCGTGAGTTCGGCTTCGGCCTCGAGGTGGGCTCGAAGCCCGAGCTGCTCGCGGTCATGGCGATGACCGAGGGCGAGTCGGAGCGGATGATCATCTGCAATGGCTTCAAGGACGACAGCTACATCGAGGCGGTGATCCTCGCGACCAAGCTCGGGCGCACCATCATCCCGGTGGTCGAGAACTTCGGCGAGCTGCAGCTGATCCTGAAGCACGCGCGCCGCTACGAGGTACGGCCGCGCATCGGCGTGCGGGTGAAGCTCTCGAGCGAGGGCGCCGGGCGCTGGCGCGAGTCGTCGGGCGAGAAGTCGAAGTTCGGCCTGTTCGTCACCGAGATCCTCGATCTCTTCCGCGTGCTGAAGGAAAACGGCATGGAGGACTGCCTGCAACTCGTGCACTGCCACCCCGGCAGCCAGCTGCAGGACATTCGCCGCGTGAAGGACGCGGTGAACGAGCTCGCGCACGTGTACGCGGAGCTCAAGCTGATGGGCGCCGGACTGCGCTACATCGACGTCGGCGGCGGACTCGGCGTCGACTACGACGGCAGCCGCACCAACTACTCCTCCTCCATGAACTACACGCTCGCCGAGTACGCGAGCGACGTGGTCTACCGCATCGCCAACGTCTGCAACGCCCGCGGCGTCGACCACCCGGTGATCGTGAGCGAGTCGGGACGCGCGATCGCGGCGCACCACAGCCTGCTGGTGTTCGACACGCTCGGCGGCTCGATGCTCGACAAGTTCCGCGTCGACGAGCAGGTCATCAAGGACTGCGAGGGCAATCCGCAGCAGCCGCAACCGGTGCGCGACATCGTGGACGCCTATCGCTCGATCACCGAGCGGCGGCTCGTCGAGTGCTACCACGACGCGCTGCAGGCGCGCGAGCAGGCGCTGCAGATGTTCAACCTCGGCTACCTCAACCTCGAGGCGCGCGGCCTGGTCGAGCGGCTGTACTGGGCGACCTGCGCGAAGATCCGCGACCTGTGCCGGCGCCGCGAGGTCGTGCCGGAGGAGCTCGAGGGCCTCGAAGCCATCCTGAGCGACATCTACTTCTGCAACGTGTCGGTGTTCCAGTCGCTGCCGGACAGCTGGGCGATCGACCAGCTGTTCCCCATCATGCCGGTGCACCGGCTCGACGAGCGCCCGACGCGCAACGCGGTGCTCGCGGACATCACCTGCGACTCGGACGGCAAGATCGACCACTTCGTGAGCCTGCGCGAGACCAAGCGCACGCTCGAGGTGCACGAACTGCGCGAGGACGAGCCGTACTACCTCGCCGCCTTCCTGGTCGGCGCCTACCAGGAGACGCTAGGCGACCTGCACAACCTGTTCGGCGACACGCACGTGGTGCACATCAAGTTACACGAGGAAGGCGGCTGGTGGATCGAGGAGACCGTCAAGGGCGACACCGCGGCCGAAGTGCTGCGCTACATGCGCTACGACGTTGATCGCCTGCTGCCGCAGCTCACCCGCGATTGCGAACGGGCCGTGCGCGAAGGGCGCCTCTCGCTGGCCGAGAGCCAGGCGCTCAGGCGCTTCTACGACGGCGAATTGAACGGATACACGTATCTGGAACCGTGAGGGAAGGCTGTGGGCTGTAGGCTGTAGGCTGTAGGTCGGAGCCGCGACCACGGCGCTCCGTTTCCGGACCTACAGCCCACAGCCCTCTTCCCCACAGCCCACTGCCCACAGCCTTTCTTCACATGGATCTCAAGACCTTCCTCATCATCTTCGGCACCGTCTTCATGGCCGAGCTCGGCGACAAGACGCAGCTCGCGGCGGTGCTGTTCGCCTCGGACAAGCAGCACGGCGCGCTCTGGGTATTCGCGGCGGCCTCGGCTGCGCTCGTCGCCTCGACCGCGATCGGCGTGGCGGCCGGCAGCCTGCTGTCGAACTACGTCAACACGCGGCACCTCTCGATCGTGGCCGGCGTCAGCTTCATCGCGATCGGTGCGTGGACGCTGTGGAGCGCGTTGCGCGCAGTCTGAGCGCCGGCGCGCGTCACCTGCGCGTCACGCTACGGACACACGGCCTTCACGCCGCGGCGGTGTAATCCCGGGCGGCCACCGTGGAGTCACGCCGTGCTCGAAGAGACACTGGACCCTCGCCCGCACCCCGATCAGTTCGCGCGTCGCCTCGCGGCCTGCTCTCGCGATGCCGGCGACCCGCGCGCAATGGAAGACTGGCTGCGCAACTGGAACGACCGCGAGGGCCCCTGGGCCAACCTCCGCAACCTGCAGCACTGGATCGACCGCGCCCGCGGTTGAGGGAACCCGCCACCCCGGCGACGCCCGCTGCGAGCCCGGGCGCGTGGTTTTTTGCGCTGCGTCAATCATTTAGCTTGCAGATGGCAGTCGTTCTTAAGTAGTCTAGGCGTCGATCAGAATTCCTGCACCGGACACCCGACAGTCGCACGACAGTCCTTCCCGAGGTTGGTCTCCCCTCCTTTTCCGGTGCATTCGACAGTGTCAGCCATCGTTCCAGGCGCGGACTATTTCCGGCGAGGCATGAGCTTCCCCGGGGGCGGTCCGCATCGTTGCGCGTGTTCGATCGAGTGATGCCGCCGATGACCACCCTCTGCGTCGGGAACACGGCAACCCCGCATCCGGTATCCAACCCCCCGGTCCCAGACCCAGATTTCCCTTGCCGGACATGAGCTTGTGCTAGACTGCGCGCCGATCGTTGCCCGTCCGTGTCTTGCAGGGCGCCTGCTGGCGCCTGGTTTGTTAAGCCGAAACGTCTTCGATCAGGTGACAGGAATCGCTCGAGCGTTGGCCCTGGAAAGGACCAGCGTCGTACGGGCGTACCGGCTTTGAACCACCTGTCTTTGTGTGTTGATTATTTCTCTAGTTAGGATGTTCGAATGACCAAGATCTACGTGGGCAACCTGCCTTTCACGGCCACTGAGAGCGAAGTTCGCGATCTCTTCGCGCAGCATGGCACCGTCGAGTCCGTCGCACTGCCGTCCGATCGCGAGACCGGCCGTCCGCGCGGCTTCGGCTTCGTCGAGATGCCGCAGGCCGACGCACAGCGCGCGATGCAGGCGCTGAACGGCTTCAACATGGGCGGTCGCCCGCTGCGCGTCAACGAGGCGCAGGATCGTCCCCGCACTGGCGGCGGTGGCGGTCGTCCGGGCGGCGGCGGCCGTTCGGGTGGCGGCTTCGGCGGCGGCGGTGGCGGCGGCGGCTACGGTGGTGGTGGCGGCGGCGGCCAGCGTCGCTGGTAATCGCCCCGGGCGCGCAAGCGCCTGAGCCGAGCTGAACCGAAGAAGGCCCGGGGGGCGACCCGGGCCTTCTTCTTTTCGCGTCCCGGCAAGTCACCACATGTTGCGGAGCCGGCTCGCCACGTCGATGCGAGGGCCCGTCGGCGAGTCGGCATGCGGTGCAGACTCCAGCCTGCTCCGGCCACGTCACTCGCTCGAATCGCGACAGCACGGACTCGGTCAGGAAACGGCTGCGCGCCCCGTGCACGTAGCGGTCGCCGGTGGGTGACTGCTGCGTGACGTAGAAGCGCACCGGTGCGAGCAGGTGCAACTCGTCCTTCGCGCGCGTCATCGCGACGTACAGCAGGCGCCGTTCCTCCTCGATCTGTTCCGGCCGTCCGGTCGCGAATTCCGACGGGAAACTGCCGTCGGTGACGTTCAGCACGTGCACCGCTTCCCACTCCTGGCCCTTGGCCGAGTGAACCGTGGAGAGCACCAGGTAGTCCTCGTCCAGTAGCGGGTCGCCGGATAGGTCGCCGGTCGCCTGCGGCGGGTCGAGCGTCAGCTCCGTGATGAAGGACTCGCGCGTGGGGTACTGCACGGCCAGCCGCTCGAGCTGGCCGAGGTCGCCACGGCGCGCCTGGGAGGCTTCGTAGAGTCGCTCGAGCTGTGGCTCGTACCAGGAACGCACCTGCGTCACCTGGCCCTCCCACGGCGCGTCGTCGCGTGCGATGGATGCCATCAGCCCGACGAACGCGGGCCAGTGCTCGCGTACCGCGCCCGGCACCGAGTGCTGCGCAAGCGTCGGCCAGCGGAAACCCGCGGCCTCGAATGCATCGCAGGCCCGTTCGGAATTCGCGGGTCCCATGCCCGGCAGCAACTGCAGCACGCGGAAGGCCGCGATGCGGTTGCGCGGGTTGTCGGCCCAGCGCAGCACGGCGAGCAGGTCCTTGACGTGCGCGGCCTCGAGGAACTTGAGCCCGCCGTACTTCACGTAGGGGATGTTGCGACGCATGAGCTCGAGTTCCAGCACGTCGCTGTGGTCTGAGTTGCGGAACAGCACGGCCTGGCGACGCAGGTCGATGCCGCGCTCGCGGCACTCGAGCACCCGCTCGACGACGTAGGCGGCCTGCGCCTGGTCGTAGAGTACGGTGACGTAACGTGGTCGCGCGCCCGTGCCACGCACGCCGCGCAGGAACTTGCGGTACTGCCGGCCGCCCTCCGCCATCAGCGCGTTCGCCGCGTCGAGCACGCATTGCGTCGAGCGGTAGTTCTCCTCCAGCGTGATCACGTGCGCCGGCGGCGAGAACCGCTCCGGGAAATCGAGGATGTTGTCGACGGTCGCCGCGCGGAACGAGTAGATCGCCTGCGCGTCGTCGCCCACGACCGTGACGCCGCGCCCGTCGGGCTTCAGGCGCAGCAGGATGCCGGCCTGCAGGACGTTGGTGTCCTGGTACTCGTCCACCAGCACGTGGTCGAACTGCCCGCCGATGGTCGCGGCGAGCGCCGGATCGTCCATCATCACCTGCCAGTAGAGCAGCAGGTCGTCGTAGTCGAGCGCCTGCTGCGCGAGCTTGGCCTCGACGTAGGCGCGATAGAGCGAGGTGAGCTCGGCCTCCCAGTCCAGGCACCAGGGATAGACGGTCTCGAGCGTGTGGCGCAGCGGCTGCTGCGTGTTCACGCGGTGCGAGTAGATGCCGAGGCAGGCGTCCTTGCGCGGGAACCGCTTCTCGGTCTTCGTCAGCCCCTGCCGGTGACGGACGAGGTCCATCAGGTCAGCGGCGTCTCCCCGGTCGAGCACGCTGAAGGAGGGGTCGAGGCCGAGGCGGCTCGCGTGCTGGCGCAGCAGGTGGTTGCCGATGGCGTGGAACGTGCCTGACCACGGCAGGCGCAGTGACGCGGGCGTGGCGGCACCGGGGCGCGCCTCGGCCAGCGCCGCGGCGACCACGCGCTGCGCGCGGCGCGTCATTTCCAGTGCAGCGCGGCGCGAGAACGTCAGCAGCAGCAGCCGCTCGGGCGGCACTCCGGAAAGCAGCAGGTGCGCAACGCGGTGGGCGAGCGTGTTGGTCTTGCCCGTGCCCGCGCCCGCGATGACGAGCAGCGGGGACGCCGCGACGCCTCCGCCCGGGCGGGTCTCGCCAAACGTGGCGGCCTCGCGCTGGGCAGCGTTCAGGTGCTCGAGTACGGCGGCGCTCGTCATGGAGATCCCCACTATAGGACGAGCCTGTATGGATATCCAGTTACGGGACCATGCCCGAGCGCCGGGTAAGGTGCCGGTCAGGCGTCCGTCAACCGGGCGGACGACCGATCGCTAGTGTCCTGAGTCATTAATTCGTCGAACTTTTATGCAGCCTCGAAGTCCAAGCATAGACTCCACTTCGAGGGCGATGCGATGCGGCGTGGTCGGAAACTTGAGAGCGTGACGCTGACGACGGAAGAGCACAATCGGCTCGTCGAGTGGACACGGCGGCACAAGACCTCGCAAGCGCTCGCGCTGCGGGCGCGCATCGTGCTCGCGGCGCAGACCGATCGTTCCAACCGCGAGATTGCGCGGCAGCTGCGCGTGACGGCACAGACGGTGGGCAAGTGGCGCACGCGCTTTCTCACGCAGCGGCTCGACGGACTGCTCGATGAGCCGCGACCGGGTGCGCCCCGCACGATCTCGGATGCGAAGGTCGAACGTGTCATCGCCCTGACATTGCAGGAAACGCCGCGCGATGCCACGCACTGGAGCAGCCGCGCGATGGCCAAGGCGAGTGGCTTGTCGCAGACGGCGGTGGTGCGCATCTGGCACGCCTTCGGTCTGCAGCCGCACCGCGCCGAGACCTTCAAGCTCTCGACCGACCCGCTGTTCATCGACAAAGTGCGCGACATCGTCGGTCTTTATCTCAACCCGCCCGATCGGGCGCTCGTGCTGTGCGTGGACGAGAAGAGCCAGATCCAGGCGCTCGACCGGCACGCAACCGATCCTGCCGATGATGCCGGGCATCCCCGAGCGGCGCACGTACGATTACCGCCGTCACGGCACCACCACGCTCTTCGCCGCCCTGAACATCGCCACCGGCAAGGTCATCGGTGAGATCCATCGGCGCCATCGAGCCAAGGAGTTCCTCGCCTTTCTGCGCACCATCGACGAGGCCGTACCCGCGAACCTCGACGTTCATCTGGTCATGGATAACTACGGCACGCACAAGACGCCGTCGGTCAGAGCCTGGTTCGCCCGCCACCCGCGTTTCCACGCGCACTTCACGCCCACCTCCGCTTCCTGGCTCAACCAAGTCGAGCGCTGGTTCGCACTGCTCACCGAGAAACAGATCCGCCGCGGTACGCACCGCAGCACCCTGGAACTCGAGAAGGCGATCCGTTCCTACCTCGACCTTCACAACCGCGACCCGCAGCCCTTCGTGTGGACCAAGACCGCCGACCAGATACTCGACAGCCTGCAGAGATTCTGCATGCGAATTTCCAACTCAGTACACTAGCGGACCATCTTCAGCAGCTTCGCCTTGACGTTGTTGTACGGCGGATAGCGCATCGGCGCGTCGAACATGAAGCTGCGCCTCATGACCGGCTTCATGTGGCTGAAGGTCTCGAAGCCGTACCAGCCCGTATAGCGACCCATGCCGCTGTTGCCCACGCCGCCGAACGGCAGCTCCGGCGACACCATGAAGATCACCGCGTCGTTGATGCAGACGCTGCCGGCGCTCAGCTTCGCGAGCACGGCTTCCTCGAGCGTCTTGCTCTTCGTGAAGAGGTAGAGCGCCAGCGGTTTCGGACGGTCGGCGACGTGCTTGATCGCGTGGTGCATCTCGTCCACGGTGATGATCGGCAGCACCGGCCCGAAGATCTCGTCGGTCATCAGCGCCGAGTCGGGCGCCGGGTCGAGCACGAGGGTCGGCTCGACGTAGCGGTTGGCCGCGTCCACCCGCCCGCCGGTGTGGATCTTCTGCCCCTCGAGCAGCTGCTCGAAGCGCGCGGCGTGACGCTCGCTCGCGATCCGGCAGAAATCCGGGCTCTGCGACGGGTCGTCGCCGTAAAAGTCCTTGATCTTGCCCGCGAGCAGCTCGACGAACTGCGCGGAGACCTCGCGATGTACGAGCACGTGGTCCGGCGCCACGCAGGTCTGGCCGGCATTGATGAACTTGCCCCACGCGATGCGCGACGCGGCCACCTCGAGGTCGGCCGTCTTGTCGACGAGGCACGGGCTCTTGCCGCCGAGCTCGAGCGTCACCGGGGTGAGGTGCTTCGCGGCCGCGGCCATCACGAGGCGCGCGACACGCTCGTTGCCCGTGTAGAGGATGTGGTCGAAACGCTGCTCGAGCAGCTCGGTCGTCTCCGGCACCCCGCCCTCCACCACCGCGAAAGCGTCGGGGTCGAGGTAGCGTGGCAGGATGCTCGCGATTGCGGCCGAGACGTTCGCCGTGACTTCCGAGGGCTTCATCACCGCGCAGTTGCCGCCGGCGATCGCACCGACCAGCGGCGCGAGCACCATCGACAGCGGGTAGTTCCACGGCGCGATGATCAGCGCGACGCCCTTGGGCTCGGGCTGCACGTAGCTGCGACCGGGCTGCAGCATCAGCGGCGTGTACACGCGCCGCGGCTTCATCCACTTTGCGAGGTTCTTGCTCGCGTATTGCGCCTCCTGCTCGACGAAGCTCATCTCCGTCAATACCGCCTCGAACAGGCACTTGCCGAGGTCGAGCCGGAGCGCCTCGGCGAAATCCGCCTCGTGCTGGCGCATCATCCGCGCGAGCTCGGAGAGCTGCGCCTTTCGCCACTCGATCGGGCGCGTCTTGCCGCTGTCGAAGGTGTGGCGCAGCCGCGCCAGGGTGCCGGGGATCCCGGCGGTCGTCGTGCCGTTCATGGCCTCATTGTGCATCGCAGCAGCCACCCGGTCCATCGGGCCCGCGCACGCGTGCCCTGTATGATTCCGCCCCCATCCGACGCAGGCTGCGCCATGCCCGAACAGGTCACGAATGTCTTCAAAGGTCGCGTATTGACGCTGAACCTCGAGCGGGTGCGCCTGCCGAACGGCCGGGTTGCAGAACTAGAGATCGCCCATCACCCGGGCGGGGCGGCGGTGGTGGCGCTCGACGGCGAGGGCCGGGTCTGCCTGCTGAGGCAGTTCCGCCACGCCGCCGGCGGCTGGCTCATGGAATTGCCGGCGGGCAAGCTCGACGGCGGGGAGCCGGCGCTCGAGTGCGCCCGGCGCGAACTCGAGGAGGAAGCCGGCATGCGCGCGGCGCGCTGGGACAAGCTCGGCGAGTACTACAGCTCGCCCGGCGTGCTGACCGAGGTCATCCACCTGTTCCTGGCACGCGACCTCGAGGCCGTGGCTGCCCGGCCCGAGGAGCACGAAGTCTTCGAGGCCCGCTGGCTGCCACTCGCGGAGGCCGTGGCGATGGCGGCCGAGGCCCGCCTGCAGGACGGCAAGAGCATCGTCGGGTTGCTGTGGGCCCGGGGGGCGCTCGCAGCCGCGGGCAATCCGTGAACGAAGTCGCGTTTCATGCCGGCACGGATTCTGTAACATCCGCGGCATCGACCTCATGGCGTGCGGAGCGGGCACGATGGCGGAAAACCAGCGCGGCAAGCCTCCCGGCAAGGCACAGGTACCCGAGTCCAACGAGCCGGGTCGCCTCGGCGTGGACGATCGCGGCAACGTGACGTGGGAGTGGCAGGACGACGGCGACCTGCTGGCCGACGACACCCTCGGCGCGGCCGAGCGCGTGCGCGCGCTGGTGGACCCGGCGCTGCAGGTCAAGGAGGAGGAGCCGGACCCGGACAACCCGACGCAGGTGAACCCGAAGGGCCTCAAGTCGGGCTACAACCCCTACAACAGCGGCGCGCTCGGCAAGCAGAGCTGGAAGAAGAAGAAGAACCTGAAGGAGCTGTCGAAGTGGATCGAGCTCCGCAAGAAGATGGAAGGGAAGAAGGACGGGGAATAGTCCGTCCGCTTCAGCACCACTGCGCCGCGTGGCGCAGCTTCGCGTGGCTGCCGAGCCGGTAGAACGCGCGCAGTTCGGCGAGCAGCGCCTCGGGCCTCGCCCGCCGTCTCCTCAGGAATCGCTCTTCCAGCCGGCGGCAGAAACGCGCGCCGAAGCGATGCGCCTCCTCGTAGCGCCGGCGCTCGTCCGCCGCGAGGTGCGGCAGGAACGTGACGCCCTCGAACAGCCGGCCGAAGAGCTCGGCGGGAAACCTGCCGCTGCGTTGCGCCAGCGTGATGCGCAGCGCGCTCGCGTACTTGTCCACCTCGGCCTGCAGCTCCAGCTCGAGCAGCGAGACCCTGCGGTCGCGGCGCGCGCTCCACACGAAGTAGTGGAAGTGGCTCACGCCCTCGAGCGCCGTGCAGTAGTCCGCGAGGTTGTCCTCGCCCAGCGAGCGCAGCGGGCACTTCTCCGCGAGCCGTTGCAGCACCGCCGCGTCGAGGTAGAGCCCGAGCTGGAGACCGTCGTCGTCCTCCGCCACCAGCAGTTGCTCGTCGGTCGGCGGCGCCCCGGCGGCGCCTTGCAGGGCCGCGGCATGTGCGGCGTCGGTGATCAGGAAGTCGTAGACGTCGTGCTCGGCGGGCGCGTCGTACAGCCCGGCCAGCAAACCCTGCAATTCGCGCAGCAGCATGCCGGCCCTCAATTCGGCACGCGCCCGGTGGGAACCACGGCCGGCTCGACGCCGAGCTCGCGCAGCAGGCCGTGCGCGCGCGGGCTGCCGGTCCTGAGCCACACCTCGTAGAGCCGCAGCACGTCGCGGTCGCTGCGCTGCCAGGACATCTCGCTGACCTCGTTCAGTGCGTCCACCAGCCGCTGGAACTTCGCGGCCAGCTCGGCGAACACCGCGGCGAGCGCACGGCCGCGGGCGCCCTGTGTGCACGAATCCGCGAGCGTGCCGTAGGCGCGTCCGCCCATCGCGATGTGATAGTCGACGTCGACCAGCCGACGCGCGAAGCCGTGCGAGAGGAAGCCGGCGACGAACAGCGACACGTCGCCGAGTCGCTGCAGCGTACGGCTGCGCTGCTCGCTCGACGGCGCATCCATCGCCTCGGCGAGCATCAGCGCCAGCGGCTTCAGCCGCGGGCCCTCGCGCGTCTGGTCGAACAGCGCCTCGGAGCGGGAGAACATCGTCAGCATGCTCACCACGTAATGCTCGGTGTGATCGTCGACGGCGACCTGCTGGCGGGCAAGCGCATCGCGCACCGAGTCCCGGAAGAACTCCTGCAGGTTGCGCACGTCGATGGCAGCCGGCGAGCCCGTCTGCTGACAGGGCTCGGGGCGTGGGGATTCGACGGTGGTCTCGGGTGTGGCGCGGCGTCGGTGGATCAAACGATCCATCGCGCGCGCCCGGGCGCAGTGCGATTGCAGGTCGCCATGCGCCGAACATACCGAACGCACGCGGCAGGCTTCAAGCCCCCGGGCGTGACGTGGCGCACGCTATCGAGCGCCGAGCAGCGGCTCGATCTCGGCGAGCGAACGAACCGCGAGCGGCAGATCGGTATCGCGCGGCCACGAACTGCCGGGGCGGTTGAGCCACACCGGCACGATGCCCGCGCGTCGCGCGCCCTCCACGTCCGCCTCCGGGTCGTCGCCGACGTGCACGGCCTGCCGCGGCTCGAGTCCCGCGCGCTCGAGCAGCAGGCGGAAGATCCGCGGATCGGGCTTCAGCATCCCGGCCTCGCGCGCCGCGAGGCTGCCCTCGAAGTACCCGGCCAGTCCGATCACGCCGAGGTCCGCGTTGCCGTTGCTGATCGCGAACAGCCGGAAGCGCTGCCGCAGGCCTGCGAGCGTCGGCAACACGTCGTCGTACAACGCCACCTCGTTGCGCGCGCTATAGAACACCTCGAAGACCTCCTCCGCGAGACTCTCGGGATAGCCCGCCTCGCGTGCATGCGAGCGCAGCGCCTGCTTGCGGAGCCAGGTGAAGTCGTGGCGCATGGCCGGGTGCTCGAGCGCCATGCGCGCGCGGACGTCGCGCATGGACTCCGCGGTGTGCAGCTCGAGGATGCGTGGGTAACGGTCCGCGAGATAACCGAGCATGGCGTGCTCGGCGCGCAGGATGACCGGACCCACGTCCCACAGTGTATTGTCGAGATCGAAGATGATCGCCTGGACGTCGCGCATGTCGGGCACGAGTCTACCGGAGCCATGCAGATGGGATTGAACGTGACGCGCTTCGGGCAACGCATCGTGCGGCCCACGGGCGCGCTCGAGCTGATGACGGATCTCGGCGAGGCGGCGAGCGGCCGGTCCGGGCGCGCCGTGCACATGCTCGGCGGCGGCAATCCCGCACGCATCCCGGCGGTCGAGGCCGTGTACCGGCGCCGGCTGGCCGAGATCGCGGCGAACGACGACGAGTTCCGTCGGTTCGCGGCTGCGTACTCCGCCCCCGCCGGCGACACGCGCTTCCGCGCGACCGTGGCCGAGTACCTGTCCCGCAGGTACGGCTGGCCCATCGGTGAGCACAACGTGGCGCTCACGAGCGGCAGCCAGTCTGCGTTCTACGTGCTCTTCAACCTGCTGGCCGGCGACTGCGTGGACGGCACGCGCCGGCGCATCCTGCTGCCGCTCGCACCGGAGTACATCGGCTACGCCGACCTCGGCCTCACCGACGACATGCTGGTCGCGCGGCGTGCCGCCATCGAGCCGCTGCCGGACGGCTTCTTCAAGTACCACGTCCGGTTCGAAGGTCTCGAGTCGGTGCCCGACGTTGCCGCGATCTGCGTGTCGCGGCCGACGAACCCGTCAGGGAACGTGCTCCCGGCTGGCGAGTTGCGGCGCCTCGACGCCGTGGCTCGCGCGCGCGGCGTGCCGCTCATCGTCGACGCCGCCTACGGCGCGCCGTTTCCCGGCATCCAGTTCGAGGCTGGCGAGCCGCTGTGGAACGACAACGTGATCCTGTGCCTGAGTCTCTCCAAGCTCGGCCTGCCGGGCACGCGCACCGGCATCGTGGTGGCGAACGAACCGGTCATCGAGGCGCTGACCGCCTTCAACGCCACCGCCGCGCTGGCACCGGGCTCCACTGGGCCGGTCATCGTCGAGCCACTGCTCGCCAGCGGCGCGCTCGAGTCGCTCTGCCAGCAGACCATCCGGCCGTACTACGCGGGACGCTGCCGGGAGGCCGTCGAACTGCTGCAGCAGTCCTGCCGCGACCTGCCCCTTCGCATCCACCGTCCGGAGGGCGCATTCTTCCTGTGGCTGTGGTTCGAAGGGCTGCCAATCCCGAGTGACGAACTCTACCGGCGCCTGAAGGCGCGCGACGTGCTGGTGCTGTCCGGCCACCACTTCTTCCCGGGTCTCGACGACGACTGGCCGCACCGCAACGAATGCCTGCGCATCAACTACTCGCAACCGCCGGCGAACGTCGCCGCCGGCATACGCATCCTCGGCGAGGAAGTTCGCCGGGCCTTCGGGTAGATTGAAGGACTGTCGGCAAGGAGTACCTGTCATGCGCCGTTACCCGTGGCTGTTGACCGCCGTCCTCCTGCTCGCCGGTTGCGCAGCCAACCCCGTCACCGGCAAGAAGGAGATCCAGATGGTCTCCCAGGGCCAGGAGATCCAGATCGGGGAGCAGCAGTACGGCCCGGGCCGCCAGTCGCAGGGCGGCGACTACGTCACCGACCCGAAGGTGACGCAGTACGTGCAGCAGGTCGGCAACCGGCTGGCCGCCGTGGCGGATCGGCCGCTGCCCTACGAGTTCGTGGTGCTGAACAACAGCCAGCTGAATGCCTGGGCACTGCCGGGCGGCAAGATCGCCGTCAATCGCGGCCTGCTGACCGAACTCAACAACGAGGCGGAGCTTGCCGCGGTGCTGTCGCACGAAATCGTGCACGCCGCCGCGCGGCACGGGGCACAGCAGATGGAGAAAGGCCAGCTGCTGCAGATCGGCACCGCGGTGGCCTCGGTTGCCGCCTCCGCGTACGGCGGCGCGGGCCTCGGCGACATGGTGGGCCAGGGCGCGATGCTCGGGGCACAGCTGCTGCAGGCCAGGTACGGTCGCGAGGACGAGCTCGAGGCCGACAAGTTCGGCATGAAGTACATGAAGCGCGTCGGCTACGACCTGCAGGCCGCCGTGTCGCTGCAGGAGCTGTTCTACCGCAAGTTCCAGGCCGGCAAGGAGCAGGACTGGCTGACCGGCCTGTTCGCGAGTCACCCGCCGTCCGCGGAGCGCGTCGCGGAGAATCGCCAGACGATGATGAACCAGGGCGGCCCGGGCGGCGACCTCGGCGCCGACCGCTACGCGCAGGCGATCGCGGGGCTCAAGAAGGCGGCGCCCGCCTACGCCAGGGCCGACCAGGCGCTCGAAGCGGCGAAGAAGGGCGACCTGGCCGCTGCACGCTCGCTCGCGAACGAGGCGATCCGCATGCAGCCGCGCGAATCGCGCTTCCATGGCCTGCTCGGCGAGATCGAGATGGCCGCGAAGAACCCCAAGGTCGCGCTCGGCCACTTCGACAAGGCCGGGCAACTCGACCCGGGCTACTTCAAGCCCATCGTGCAGTCGGGCATGGTGCAGTACGAGCTCGGCAACAAGGCGGCGGCCGAGCCGTTGCTCACGCGCAGCATGCAACTGATGCCCACGGCACCCGGCGCCTACTATCTCGGCCGCCTCAACGAGGACCGGGGCAACACCGCCGAGGCGGTGAAGCTCTACAAGATGGCGGCGGGCTCGCAGTCGCAGTACGGGCAGGATGCGCTCGGGCGCCTCGTACGCCTCGACCTCGCGCAGCACCCCGAGACGTATCTCTCGATCCAGCCGCAGATGGACAACCAGGGCCGCGTGTGGCTCACCGTCGGCAACCGCACCAACGTGCCGATCGTCGGCGTCAGCATCCTCGTGGGTGTCGTCGACCAGTCGGGCCGCACGGTCAACGGTCCCGACCGCGTCGGCAGCGGTGGGACGGCGATCCCGCCACGCAAGGCCGTGAACCTGAAGACGGAGCTCGGGCCGTTCCAGTCGGGTGAGGTGCTGCGCTACGTGAAGTGGCAGGTGGAGGGCGCGCGGGTGCAATGATGGCCACACGTGACGAAGTTGCCGCCTTCATGGCGCAGGAATTCCCCCAGGCGAGGGTGGTGGTCGAGGCGGTCGGCGATCTTGGCGCCACGGTGTCGCTACCGGTCGGCGAGGACGACCTGCGTCCCGGCGGCACGGTCTCGGGCCCGACCCTCATGGCGGTCGCGGACACGGCACTCTATGCCGCGCTGCTCGGCGAGATCGGCATCGTCCCGCTGGCCGTCACCACCAGCCTCACGATCAACTTCCTGCGCAAGCCGGCCGCGGGCCGGCGCGTGACCGGCGTGTGCAAGCTGATGAAGGTCGGCAAGGCGCTGGCCGTGGGCGAAGTGTCGCTGTACTCCGAGGGACAGGCGGAGCCCGTGGCGCACGTCGTGGGCACCTACTCCATTCCACCGCGCAATCCGCGGTGAACCTGCGGCAGGGAACGGACACATGACGCACCCGACCCATCGACTCGACCACGTCGCGGCAACGGCTGCCGACTGGGGCCTGACCAAGCCGAGGGAATACGGCGAAGACGAGCGCAAGCGCCCGCTCGCCGCGGTCGCCACGGACCTGAACGGGCGGCTGAAGCAATGCTGCAGGGACGCCGACTCCCCCTCCGGCGCTGCGCTCGAGATGCGGCGCCATATGGCCCTGTTTGCCCGCTACGGCCTGCCCAATGCGAAGGCGACGCAGCTGGTCCGGGACCTGACCATGAAGGCGTTCGCCTCGCACAAGCGCTGAACGCCGGGCGGATCGGTCGCGACGCGCGGCGTGACGCGCTATTCCTGTTGCGACACCTGCGCGCGCCCCGCGAGGAACGGTCGCAACACGGTCGCAGTGTGCGACTTCGCCCTTGCGGCCACGACCGCTTCTGGCGCCCCCTGCGCCACGATGCGTCCGCCGCCCGCGCCGCCCTCGGGACCGAGGTCGATGATCCAGTCCGCTTCCGCGATCACGTCGAGATTGTGCTCGATCACCACGACGGTGTTGCCGGCGTCCACCAGCCGGTGCAGCACGCGCACCAGCTTCTCGACGTCGGCCATGTGCAGGCCGACGGTGGGTTCGTCGAGCACGTAGAGCGTGCCGGGCGTCGCGGTCGCGCGTGCGCGCGGGTCGACCTGCGGCCGCAGGCGGGCCAGCTCGGTCACGAGCTTGATGCGCTGCGCCTCGCCGCCCGAGAGCGTCGGGCTCTGCTGGCCGAGCGTGAGGTAGCCGAGACCCACGTCCTGCAGCAGCCGGAGCGCATGGTGGGTGCGCGCATGCGCGACGAAGAAATCCACCGCCTCGTCCACGCTCATGGCGAGGACCTCGTCGATGCTGCGCCCCTTGTAGGTGATCGCGAGGGTCTCGCCATTGAAGCGCCGGCCGCCGCAGGCATCGCACCGCACCTTCACGTCCGGCAGGAAGCTCATCTCGATCTTCTGCAGGCCCTGCCCTTCGCAGGCGTCGCAGCGGCCGCCCGGCGTATTGAACGAGAAGCGACCGGGGCCGTAGCCGCGCACGCGTGATTCGGTGCTGCCCGCGTAGAGCCTGCGGATGTCGTCCCAGAAGCCGACGTAGGTGGCCGGGCAGGAGCGCGGCGTCTTGCCGATCGGGGTCTGGTCCACCTCGAGCACGCGGGCGATGTACTCGGTGCCCGCGATGGACCTGCAGCCGAGCCAGGCCCGGGCGCGGCCGCGCCGCCGCTGCTCACCGGTACGGACGCGCAGGTTCGCGTAGAGCACGTCGCGGGCGAGCGTGGACTTGCCGGAACCCGATACGCCCGTCACCACCGTCAGGCGGCGCAGTGGAACTCGCGCGTTCACCTTGCGCAGGTTGTGCAGTTCCGCCCGCTCGATCGCGAGCACGGGATCGTCACGACGCACCACTCGGCGCGGGGAGACGGGATGCAGCAGCGGCGCGGCGAGGAAGCGGCCCGTCGTCGACTCCGGGGCCGCCATGAGGTCCGCGATGCGCCCTTCGCCGACGACGCGACCCCCTCGCGTACCGGCACCGGGCCCGAGATCGATGACGTGGTCGGCGCGACGGATCGTGTCCTCGTCGTGCTCGACGACGAGCAGCGTGTTGCCCTTCGCGCCGAGCCTGGCGAGCGTGTCGAGCAGCACCGCATTGTCGCGTGGATGCAGCCCGATGGTGGGCTCATCCAGCACGTAGCACACGCCCTGCAGGTTGGAGCCGAGCTGCGAGGCGAGGCGGATGCGCTGCGCCTCGCCGCCGGACAGCGTCGGCGCCGCGCGGTCGAGCGAGATGTAGCCGAGGCCGACGTCCTGCAGGAACTCGAGCCGCGAGCGGATCTCGGCGAGCAGGTCGCGGGCGATCTCCCGCTCACGCCCCGCCAGCTTCAGGCCGTCGAAGAAGGTGCGGGCCGAGTCCACGGGCAGGGCCGCGAGCGACGCGATGGACTGGTGGCGGAACAGCACGTTGAGCGCGACCGGGTTCAGCCGCTGGCCCTCGCAGTCCGGGCAGGCGCTGGCCTCGCCCTCGAACCACTCGTTCCACCAGATCTCCTCGCCCGTCTGCTCCGCGTCGAAGCCCTTGATGGCGACCCCGGTGCCGTAACAGGACTCGCACCAGCCGTGCTTGGAGTTGTAGGAGAACAGCCGCGGGTCGGGCTCGGCGAAACTGCGCCCGCACGACGGGCAGGCGCGGCGCGTCGAGAACACGCGGGTCCTGCCGCGGTCGAGCACGTGGGCCACGCCCTTGCCGAAATCGAGCGCGCGCTGCAGGTGCGCACGCAGGTCCCGCTCGGTCTTCGGCCCGGGGATGGCCTCGCCGACCGGCAGCTCGATGGTGTGCTCGCGGAAGCGGTCGAGGCGCGGCCACTTGTCGGTCGGCAGGTATTCGCCGTCCACGCGCAGGCGCGTGTAGCCCTTGCCTGCGGCCCACTTCGCCAGATCCGTGTAGTAGCCCTTGCGCGCGACGACCAGCGGCGCGAGCAGTTCGATGCGGCGGCCCTTCGCTTCGCGCAGCAGGCGGGCGACGATCGCATCCGCCGTCTGCGGCTCGATCGCCACCGCGCATTCCGGGCAGTGCTGCTTGCCGAGCTTGACGTACAGCAGGCGCAGGAAGTGGTGCACCTCGGTGAGGGTGCCGACGGTGCTCTTGCGCCCGCCGCGGCTGGTGCGCTGCTCGATCGCGACGGTGGGCGGGATGCCGTAGATCGCGTCGACGTCGGGCCGCCCCGCGGGTTGCACGAACTGCCGCGCGTAGGCGTTGAGCGACTCGAGGTAGCGCCGCTGGCCCTCGGCGAACACGATGTCGAATGCCAGCGTCGACTTGCCGGACCCGGACACGCCGGTGACGACCGTCATGCCGTCGTGGGGAATCACCACGTTCACGTCGCGCAGGTTGTGCTCGCGCGCCTTGTGCACGACGATCGCATTGCGTGGCTCGTCTGCGATCCGGGGCGCCGGCGTCGTCGGCGGCGGGAGCTCGGCGTGCCCGTTCGCAAGCACTCGCCTGCGCTCGGCGTCGAAGTCGAGCAACGCCCGACCCGTGTGCGAGGCCGCGCACGCCATGACCTCCGCAGGGGTGCCGGCAACCACCAGTCGGCCGCCCGCCTCGCCCCCCTCCGGGCCGAGGTCCACGATCCAGTCCGCCGCGCGGATCACGTCGAGGTTGTGCTCGATCACGACCAGCGAGTGGCCGGCGTCGAGCAGGCGCTTGAAGGCGCCGAGCAGCTTCGCGACGTCGTCGAAGTGCAGGCCTGTGGTGGGCTCGTCGAACAGGAACAGCGTCGTTGAAAAGGGGACGCTACCCTTTTCCGGAATCGGAAAAGGGTAGCGTCCCCTTTTCAGATGGCCGGCGAGCTTGAGGCGCTGGGCTTCGCCGCCCGAGAGCGTCGGCACGGGCTGGCCGAGGCGCAGGTAGTCGAGACCCACGGCGACCAGGGGCTCGAGGCAGTCGAGCACCTCGCGGTCGTCCGCGAAGAACGCGGCAGCCTCCGAGACCGTCATCTCGAGCACGTCAGCAATGCTCTTCGCAGCACCCTCGCCGCGCGCCATCTTCACTTCGAGGATCTCGGGCCGGTAGCGCCGGCCGTCGCAGTCCGGGCAGCGCAGGTAGACGTCGGAGAGGAACTGCATCTCGACGTGCTCGAAGCCGTTGCCCGCGCAGGTGGGGCAACGACCGGTCCCGGAATTGAAGCTGAATGTCCCGACCGTGTAGCCGCGCTCGATGGCGACCGCCTCCGCGGCAAAACGCTTGCGGATCACGTCGAAGGCGCCCACGTAGCTCGCGGGATTCGAGCGCGTCGTGCGGCCGATCGCGGTCTGGTCGACCATCACCACTTCGGCAACGTGCTCGGCGCCCTCGAGCGCGGCATGGGCGCCGGGCGTCTCCGTGGGCTTGCCCTTGGCACGCAACAACGACGCGTACAGCACGTCCTGCACGAGCGTGGACTTGCCCGACCCCGACACGCCCGTGACACACACAAGGCGATGCAGCGGGATCGACACGTCGATACCCTTGAGGTTGTGCTCCGTCGCGCCGCGAATCGCCAGTCGTGGTTCGTCGGCGCGGGGCGCGCCGCGAGCACCCGCGGCGGTCACGGCGTCCTTGCGTCCTGCAAGGTACTGCGCGGTGAGCGTGTCGGCGCGGCCGGCGAGTTCCGCCGGGGTGCCGTTGAACACGACGAGACCGCCGTGCTCGCCCGGCCCCGGGCCGAGGTCGATGATCCGATCGGCCGCCAGCATGATCTGCGGGTCGTGCTCGACCACCAGCAGCGAGTTTCCGTTGTCGCGCAGGCGCTGCATCACCTCGATCACGCGGCGCATGTCGCGGGGATGCAGCCCGATCGAGGGCTCGTCCAGCACGAAGAGCGTATTGGTGAGCGAGGTGCCGAGCGCGGTGGTGAGGTTGATGCGCTGCACCTCCCCGCCCGAGAGCGTGCGTGACTGCCGGTCGAGCGTGAGGTAGCCGAGACCGACACGCACGAGGAATTCGAGTCGCGAGCGGATCTCGCCGAGCAGCAGGTCGGTCGCCTCGTCGAGCGGTGCGGGCAGCACGAGACCCGCGACGAAGTCGCGACAGCGCTCGATGGGCAGCAGCATCAGCTCGTGGATATTGAACCCCGTCGACGCGCCATGCATCCCGCCCAGTCGCCACAGCAGCGATTCGGGCTTGAGGCGCGCGCCGCCGCAATCGCCGCAGGGCGTGTAGCTGCGGTACTTCGACAGCAGCACGCGGATGTGCATCTTGTAGCTCCTGGTCTCGAGCCACTCGAAGAAGCGCCGCGCGCCGTACCAGACCTTCTTCTCGAACGGCCCCTCGCCGTCGATCACCCAGCGGCGCTGTTCCTCGGTGAGCTCGCGCCAGGGCGTGTCGAGCGGGACGCCGCGCTTGCGCGCGAAGCGCACCAGGTCGTCCTGGCACTCGCGATAGGACTCGGTCTGCCAGGGCCGCACCGCGCCGCCGCGCAGCGTGCGCGAGGCGTCGGGCACGACCAGCCCGTAGTCCACGCCGATGACGCGGCCGAATCCGCGGCAGGTCTCGCAGGCCCCGAGCGGCGAATTGAACGAGAAGGCGCTCGGGGTCGGGTCGCGGTAGTGGATGTCGCAGTCGGCGCAGTGCAGGTCGGAGGAGAATCGCCAGGGGGCGGCGTCCCCGGCACGCACGTCGACCCTGCCCCGCCCCACGCGCAGCGCGGCCTCGAGCGCCTCGAGCACGCGACTGCGGTCGATGCCCCCGATCCGGAAGCGGTCCTGCACGATCTCGAGTTGCCGGTCGCCGCGGGCATGGACGCGCGTGTAGCCCTGCTGCCCGAGCAGCGCCAGCACCTCCTCGGCGGTGAAGTTCTTCGGCACCGTCACCGGAAACGTCACCAGCAGTCGCGGATCCCCGGCCGCCGCGGCCCGCACCTCCAGGTCCTGCAGGATGCTGTCTGGCGTGTCGCGGCGCACCGGACGGCCGCAGGCCCGGCAATGCAGCCGCGCAGCCCGCGCGTACAGCAGCTTCAGGTGGTCGTTGAGCTCGGTCATGGTCCCGACCGTCGAACGGGACGTGCGCACCGGATTGGTCTGGTCGATGGCGATGGCGGGCGGGATGCCCTCGATGCGGTCCACCGCCGGCTTGTCCATCCGGTCGAGGAACTGACGCGCGTACGGCGAGAACGTCTCGACGTAACGTCGCTGTCCCTCCGCGTAAATCGTGTCGAAGACCAGCGAGGACTTGCCCGAACCGGACACGCCCGTGACCACCACCAGCTGCCGCAGGGGCAGGTCGAGGTCGATGGCGCGCAGGTTGTTCTGCCGCGCGCCCAGGATGCGGATGGAATCGTGGCTGCCGGGGCTCATATTGGATCCGGGCGGGCCCGGCGGGCGGGCGGTCCGGAATGACCACGCTACCACGTTCCGCCGGGATCACGGATACTTCGCCGCACAACGACTCAGAGATTCCAGGAAGGCCAGATGCGGTTCCTTTCCGCCCTGATGCCGCGCGAGGCGCGGTTCTTCGCATTGTTCGACCGCCACGCCGAATGCCTCGTCGCCGGTGGGCGGGCCATGACCGAGCTGGTGCACGACTACGCGGACGAGGCCCGGCGCGCCGCCCTGATCCAGCGCATCGGCAACGTCGAGCGCAGCGCCGACAAGGTCACCTACGAGACCGTCTCGCTGCTGCACTCCACCTTCATCACGCCGTTCGACCGCAACGACATCCACCGCCTGATCTCGGGCATGGACGACATCCTCGACCTGATCCAGGACGCCGCCGAGTCCATGCACCTGTTCGACATCCAGACCCTTCCACCGGATTCGGACCGCATGGCGAAGCTGCTCGAGAGCTGCTGCGACAAGGTGCAGACGGCCGTCAAGCTGCTGTCGTCGATGGAGAACGCGACCCAGGCGCTGGCGCTGGCCCAGGAGATCGACGCACTCGAGAGCGAGGCCGACAGCGTCATGCGGTCGGGCATCTCGAGGCTGTTCCGCGAGCAGCAGGACGTCCGCGAACTCATCAAGCACAAGAACGTCTACGAGTACCTCGAGAACGCGATCGACAAGTGCCAGGACGTGGCCAACATCATCGAGGCGGTCGTGGTGGAGAACGTCTGAGCATGGAGCTCACGATCCCGCTCGTGACGCTCGTGGTGCTGGTCGCCCTCGCGCTCGCGTTCGACTTCATGAACGGCTTCCACGACGCGGCGAACTCCATCGCCACGGTGGTCTCGACCGGCGTACTGCGCCCCTACCAGGCGGTGGCCTGGGCCGCATTCTTCAACTTCGTCGCGATCTTCATCTTCCACCTCAAGGTGGCGGCGATGGTCGGCAAGGGCATCGTCGACCCGGCCGCGGTGGACCACTACGTGATCTTCGGCGCGCTGATCGGCGCGATCGTCTGGAACCTGATCACCTGGTACTACGGCATCCCGTCGAGCTCCTCGCACGCGCTGATCGGCGGCATGATCGGCGCGACCATCGCCAAGGCCGGCACCGCGCCGCTGCTCGCCCCGGGCATCATCAAGACCGCGGCCTTCATCTTCGTGTCGCCGCTGCTCGGGCTCACGCTCGGCGGTCTGCTCATGGTCGCGGTGTCCTGGGCCTGCCTGCGTGCCGCACCACACCGGGTGGACGTCTGGTTCCGGCGGCTGCAGCTCGCCTCCTCCGCGGCCTACAGCATCGGCCACGGGAGCAACGACGCCCAGAAGACCATGGGCATCATCTGGCTGCTGCTGATCGCCGCCGGCGTGACCTCGCGAGAGCACCTGCCCGCGTGGGTGATCGTGAGCTGCTACCTGGCCATCGCGCTCGGCACGATGTTCGGCGGCTGGCGCATCGTGAAGACCATGGGCCAGAAGATCACCAAGCTGCGGCCGGTCGGCGGCTTTGCCGCGGAGACCGGCGGCGCGATGACGCTGTTCCTCGCCTCGAGCATGGGCATCCCCGTGTCCACCACGCACACCATCACCGGCGCCATCGTCGGGGTGGGGGCCGCGCAACGCACGCGGGCCGTGCGCTGGGGGGTCGCCGGCAACATCGTCGTGGCGTGGGTCATCACCATGCCCGCCGCGGCAGCGATGGCCGCGGGCGCCTACTGGCTCGGCCTGCTGCTGCTCTGAGGCGAACGCTTGACGCAACGCTACCCGCGCCTGCTCGCGCCGCTCGACCTCGGCCACGTCAAGCTGCGCAACCGCGTGCTGATGGGCTCGATGCACACCGGCCTCGAGGACGACCCGAAGCATTTTCCGCGACTCACGGCCTACTTCGCGGAGCGGGCGCGCGGCGGCGTGGGGCTCATCGTCACCGGTGGTTTCGCACCCAACATCGAGGGCTGGGCGTCGCCGTTCGCCGGACGCCTGGCGACGCACGCAGCGGCGGCGCGGCACAAGCCCATCACCGCGGCGGTACACGCCGAGGGCGGCGCCATCGCGTTGCAGATCCTGCACACCGGTCGCTACGGCTACCACCCGCTCGCGGTCGCACCCTCGCGCATCAAGTCGCCGATCTCGCCCTTCGCGCCGCGGGCGCTCACCTCGCGCGGCGTGGAGCGCCAGATCCGCGCCTACGTGCGCTGCGCCGTGCTCGCGCGCGAGGCCGGCTACGACGGCGTCGAGGTGATGGGCTCCGAGGGCTACTTCATCAACCAGTTCCTCGTCGCGCACACCAACCGCCGCAGCGACGAATGGGGCGGCAGCTACGCGAACCGCATGCGCCTCGCGGTGGAGATCGTCGAGCGCACGCGCGCGGCGGTCGGCCGCGACTTCGTCATCGTCTACCGCCTCTCGATGCTGGACCTGATCCCGGACGGCAGCAGCTGGGAGGAAGTGGTGCAGCTCGCGAAGGCCATCGAGCGGGCCGGCGCGAGCATCATCAACACCGGCATCGGCTGGCACGAGGCACGCGTACCCACGATCGCCACCTCGGTGCCGCGCGCCGCGTTCGCCTGGGTGACGAAGAAGCTCAAGGGCGAGGTTGCCATCCCGCTCTGCACCACCAACCGCATCAACACGCCCGAGGTCGCCGAGCAGGTGCTCGCGGAGGGCTGCGCGGACATGGTGTCGATGGCGCGGCCGCTGCTCGCCGACCCCGAGTTCGTAAGGAAGGCCGCGGCGGGGCGCGCCGACGAGATCAACACCTGCATCGCCTGCAACCAGGCCTGCCTCGACCACGTCTTCCAGCGCAAGATCGCCTCCTGCCTCGTCAATCCGCGCGCGGCCTTCGAGACCGAGATCACGATCGCGCCGGCACGTCCTCCCGGCAGGTTCGCCGTCGTCGGTGCGGGTCCCGCCGGTCTCGCCTGCGCGGCTATGCTCGCCGAGCGGGGCCATCGCGTGGATCTCTTCGAGGCCGCACGCGAGATCGGCGGCCAGTTCAACATGGCGAAGCGCATCCCGGGCAAGGAGGAATTCCACGAGACGCTGCGCTATTTCGGGCGCCGGCTCGAGACGACCGGCGTGGCACTGCGGCTCGGCACGCGCGCGGACGCCGCGTCGCTCGGCGCGGGCGGATACGACGCGGTGGTGCTGGCCACGGGCGTCGCCCCGCGTGACCCGCGCATCCCGGGCGAGGAGGAGCATCGTGCGAGCGGCCGCGTGCTCTCCTACATCGACCTGCTGCTGCATGGACGGACGGCCGGGCCACGCGTGGCGGTCATTGGCGCAGGCGGCATCGGCTTCGACGTCGCCGAGTACCTCGTGAGCGAGGGACATTCGACGGCCGTCGACGCCGCCGCCTGGATGGCCGAGTGGGGCGTCGGCGACCCGGCCGAGGTACGCGGCGGCGTGGCGCAGCCCGTCATCGAGCCGCCGGCCCGCAAGGTGTACCTGCTGCAGCGCAAGTCGGGGCCGCTGGGCAAGGGGCTGGGCAAGACCACGGGCTGGATCCACCGCTCCGCGCTCAAGATGAAGCGCGTGGAGATGATCGGCGGGGTGAACTACGAGCGCATCGACGAGCGTGGCCTGCACGTGAGCTTCGGCGAGGCGCGCGAAAAGCCCATGCTGCTCGACGTGGATACGGTGGTGCTGTGCGCGGGGCAGGAGCCCCTGCGCGAGCTCGCCGAGCCGCTGCGGACGGCAGGCGTCCCCGTGCACCTGATCGGTGGCGCAAACGTCGCCTCCGATCTCGACGCCAAGCGCGCCATCGACCAGGGCCTGCGCCTGGCCGCGCGCCTCTGACGCGGGACTATTCGAGCGGGAACGGCACCCGCGCCCGCCCCGTGGCGTGCTCGTCGGCCCGCTTGGCCGCATGGATCGCCTTGAGCAGCAGCGCGTGCACGCGCTCGTCCTGCCCGGTGAGCAGGAAACGGTCCGCCAGCTCGAGCACCTTTTCCAGGTAATGGCAGCGCTGGTCCAGGTACAGCAGCGCCTTGCCGAGTTGCCGCGGATCGCGCGCCTCGACGTGCAGCACCTCGGCGGTGTGCATGGCGGTGCGGTACTCGTCGTCGCTCGGCCGATGGTGGTAGTGCGGCTCCTCCGTCGATTCGTCGCTCGGCGGCACCTGCACCGGGCGCGGCGGGGCCACCACTCCCTTGCGCGGCGGCCCGTGCAGCAGGCTGCGGATCACGTCGGTGGTGGTGACGATGCCGACCACGCGGTCGTCGTCGTCCACGACGGGGGCTGCGTGCACGCCCGCATCGATCATGCGCTCGGCGGCCTCGCCCAGGCCCGCGGTCGCTCGCAGGCTGAGGGCGGGTCGACGAACCAGTTGCTCGATCGTGAGCCGCTCGTCGAGATAGGCGGCGCGATCGGCCGCGCCCTTCGGCACGAAGAAGTCGAGTTTCATCACGTCGGCCGAACTCAGCATGCCGACCAGCCTGCCGTCGCGCACGACCGGGAGGTGGTGGATCGGGTACTGGAAGAAACAGTCCAGCACCTCGCTCACCGGGCGATCGACTTCGATCACGACCACGGTCTCGGTCATGATGCGGGATACGGGTTCTTCCGGTCTCATGAATTGCCTCCACTGCTAGGATAGCGCGGCATGGCCAGACGGAAACGTGACTGGATACTCGCCATCGCCGCCCCGGGATGGCAGCTCGCAGCGGCGGCCGGGGCGACCACGTATGCGGATCTCGCGCCGATCCTCACCACGCGCTGCGCGATCTGCCACCAGGGAGACGGCGCGCCGCTCGGACTGAAACTCGTCAGCCTGGATGCACTGCTCGCCGGCAGCCGCAACGGACCGGTCGTCAAGGCGGGCGATGCGGCGGGCAGCGAACTCTTCCGGCGCATCAAGGGGACGAGCCTGCCGCGAATGCCGATGACCGGCCCGCCATTCCTGTCGGACGCGGAGATCGCGTTGTTCGAGCGCTGGGTGACGCAAGGCATGCCGCCCGAACCATCGGACGCGGCGCCCCCGCCGGCGGCCGCGCCGGTGCCGGCTCGCCCGGGCCCCGGTGAACTCGTCACCTTCGCGCACGTCGCCGATCTTCGCGACGCGTTGCGCAAAGTGCCATACCGAGCGCGGCCTGATGGGACCGGCGCCGGAGGGCTACCGGCTGAACTCCTATGACGCGACGCTCTCGACCGCGGATCGCGTGCGGGTGGTACCCGGCCATCCCGAGGCGAGTGAACTCGTGCGGCGCATCCGCGGACAGGCGCTGCCGCGCATGCCGTTCGACGGACCGCCCCACCTCGACGCGGCCGAGATCGAACTCATCGTTGCGTGGATCCGCCAGGGTGCGCGCAATGCCGATGACGTGCCCGCACCGCGGCCCGTCGGAGCCGAGGTCCGGCTGCACGGCGAACTCGAGGCAGGCGGGCGGCTCGACGGCCTGGCGCTCGAGGTGCCGGCGCGCGCACGCCGGGACGATTCGCCAGCATCCGGCGACTACGTCGAGGTGCGTGGCCGCATCGCCCCGGACGGTTCGGTGACGGTCGAGCGTATCCGGCCGCGCTGAGAACCCAGGGCAGGGCCGAACCGACGGGCTTGCCGTCGGCGGTAGTTTATATAAGAATACGAATCATTCGCATTTTAACACCGCCCATCCGGTGCTCCCGTGACCTTCGACGCCACGCCTTCCCACACCGCCAGTCCCCCGCTCGCCCTCGCCGCGTGCGACGAGCTCTCGGTCTGCGACCTGAACGGGGTCGAGCGATTCCTGGTCTGGTCGCTGCGTTGGGCGTCGGCCCTGCACGACGACGCCGGGTTCGCGGAGATGTGCCTGCAGGACTCGTTCGACCGCGCCAGCCTCGGCGCGGTGCTACCCGTGTTCCGTCGCTACGTCGCCACCGTGCACGGCGCGCCCACGCCCTGCCCGCCCAGTGCCCGGCTCGGCTGCTGGCGCATCAACCGGATCGAGGCGCACACCCTGCACGCCCTCGCGTCGCTGCAAGCCGACCGGTTCGGCGAGGCGTGGCACGCACTGGCCGCGGTCTGCACCCGTCTCGAGGCCGCGAGGGCGATGCTGGCGCTCGGGGAGATCGCCGACGCGCTCACCGCGATGGGAGCTCGGGTGCGGCCGTGGCGTTGAGCGGCGTCAGGCGGACTTGGGCGCCGCGCCGGCCCGGTCGAGCAGCAACTCGACCTTGTCGCGGAAGCTGCGGCTGAGCTTGATCTCCTGTCCGGACTGCAGGCGGAGGAAGCACTCGCCGTTCACGTGCGGCCGCAGCGAACGCACCCGTGCGAGGTTCACGATCGTGGAGCGGTGCACGCGCTGGAAGACCTCGGGGTCGAGCATGTCCTCGAGTTCCTTCATCGTGGCGCGCAGCACGTGCGTCTGGCCGGCCGCGTGCAGGCACATGTAGTCGCCGGCGGCGTCGATCCAGTCGATGGTGGACACGTCGAGCCGCACCGTCTCGCGCCCGACGCGGATCGGCAGCATCGTCGCGTAGCGACGCACGGGACGCCCCGCCACGGCCGCGAGCGCCTCGGGCTCGATCTCGCCCTTGCCGGTCAGGTCGCCGAGCAATGCCATCAATTGCTCGCGCTGGGCAAGCGCCTGGCGCTGCTGCCATTGCGCCCGGACTCGCTCGAGCGCGCGGGCGAGCCGATCGTCGTCGACGGGCTTGAGCAGGTAGTCGAGCGCATGCGCCTCGAAGGCCTCGATCGCAAAGCGGTCGAAGGCGGTGACGAAAACGATCATCGGCAGGCTTTCCTGCGGCACTTGCGCCAGCACGTCGAGGCCCGACAGCCCCGGCATCTGGATGTCGAGGAACATCAGGTCGGGCGCCAGCTCCGCGATCGCGGCCAGCGCCTCGCGGCCGTTCACGCACTGCCGGACGATCTCGATGTCGGCTGCGTCCTTGAGCCTCAGCTCGAGGCCACGGCGCGCCAGGGGCTCGTCGTCGACGATGATGGTCCGGATGCTCATGGTTGCACTGCCCTCTCGAACGGCAGGGTGATCTCCAGCCGCAGGCCCGGCCGCGCAAAGCGTACTGCCAGCGTCTGGTGTTCGCCATAGAGGACGGCGAGGCGCTCCCGGGTGTTGCGGAAGCCGACGCCGCGGCCCTCGCCGAGGTTGACGCCCACCGGCAGGCCGGGTCCGTCGTCCTGGACGATGAGCTTCAACGTGCGCTCGTCGGTGTGCGCCTCGATCTTGAGCCGCCCACCCTCCTCGCGCGGAGCGATGGCGTGCTTCAGTGCGTTCTCGATCAGCGGCTGCAGGATCAGTGATGGCACCAGTGCCGGGTAGGCCGCCTCGTCGATGTCGAAGTGCAGGCGCAGCCGCTCGCCGAAGCGCAGCTGCTCGATGCCGAGGTAGAGGTTGAGCGCGTCCATTTCCTGGCGCAGCGTCACCTTCTTCATCGGGTCCTGGTCGAGCGTGTAGCGCAGGAACTCCGAGAGGCGCCCGACGGCCTGGTTGGCGACCTTGCCCTGGTTGTCGAGGATCAGGGTCGAGATCGCGTTCAGCGTGTTGAAGAGGAAGTGCGGGTTCAGCTGGTAGCGCAGCATCTTCACCTGCGCTTCCTGCGCCAGCGCCGAGGCCCGGAGCGTCTCCTCGCGCTGCGTCTGCAGCGTCTCATAGTACTTGATGCCGAAGTAGAGCCCCGACCAGCAGAGCAGCAGGTACGTGGAACTCAATGCTCCGCCGAAGATGCTGTACCAGGGCTCCTTGGCCATCCAGTCCTCGACGAACCGCGCGTACGAGCTGTTGATGACCACTCGCCAGGCGAGAGCCGTGAACCACGCCGCCAGCATGACGGAGGGGATGATCACCAGCGGCGGCTTGGTCCACAGCCAGCGGTAGACGTAGCGCAGCGGCGCCGAGAGCAGGAAGCCGCTCGCGCCGGCGATCAGGACCACGTTGATGTATTCCGCCGGCTTCTCGTAGAGCAGCGCACCCATGTACTGCGTGATCAGGTAGGCGCTCCACCCGAGCGTGTGGAGGCCCCAGAACAGCAGGTTGCGATTGCGGCGGAGGTCGTCGAGCGTCACCGGCGGCAGCTTACCGGTCGGTCCCCCCGGCTGGAAACGGTTCGTCGCTCGCGGCGCACGGTTCGGCGCAGGTCCGGGCGGCCGGCCTCAGGGTTTCCGCTGCAACCTGTCCCCGGCGAGCGTCGCCTGCAAGCGCTGCATGTCGGCCCTGACCGTGCGCGAGGCTCCGAACAGCGACAGCGCACACAGCAGCATGAGCGCCGGGATGATGTACATCGCCGAGTGCAGCCCGGCGGCGCGGAACGGGGTGGTCATCTCCGTCGCGCCCGCCTCGAGCATGGCCTGGTGCGCGAAGTAGTCGCTCACCGCGCCCATGATGGTCGCGCCGAAGCTGGCCCCGAGCACGTACATGGCGAAAAAATAGAGCGCGACCGCCGTGCCGCGCAGGCGCGGCTCCACCACGTCCTGGATGGCGCTGTACACGGTCGAGTAATAGACGAAGGACAGCGCCGTCGCCGTGCCCATGAGCAGTGCGAACGTGCCCACCCCGCCCGCCGGCTGCTGCAGGGCGAAATACACGCAGGGTGCGCCGAGGCCCATTGCCACACCGGCGAGCACGAGACGGCCGTTCGCGTAATTCCTGCGCAGCCGGTCACCGAGCCATCCGCCGAGCCGCAGACCCACCACGCCTGCCAGCCCCAGCGAGAACGCGGACAGGTTGTTCGCATCGCGCAACCCGAGCTCGTGGTAGCGCTGCAGGAAGGGCGTCTGGAAGATGTTGACGGCGTAGCTGTTGAAGTTGAACAGCATGCCCGAGAGCACTACCCACCACAGCGTGCGGATGCGCATGATCGAGCGGTACGGGTGGCGCACCGGCTCGACCAGCGCCGACGCGTGTTGCTCGGTGCTGCCGCGCAAGGGCTCGCGGATGAAGAGCGCCAGGACCGCGAGGATGAGCCCCGGCACGCAGGCGACGAAGAAGGCCGCGCGCCACCCCCAGAGCTCGCCGATGTATCCCGAAAGCAGATAGGCCCCGAAAAGGCCGAGCGGCAGGCCGAGCATGAACGTGGCCATCGCCTTGGCGCGGCGCTCGGGCGGATAGAGGTCGCCGATCAGCGACTGGCTCGCCGGCGCGCAGCTCGCCTCGCCGATGCCGACGCCGATGCGGCTCAGCGCGAAGGTGGCGAAGTTCCAGGCGAGGCCCGAGGCGGCGGTGAGCAGGCTCCAGACCGTGACGCCGATCGCGATCAGGCGCTTGCGCGACCAGCGGTCGGTGAGCCGGCCGACCGGCACGCCCACCGCCGCGTAGACCAGCATGAAGGCGGTTGCGAGCAGCCCGAGCTGGGTGTCGTTCAGGCCGAACTCGATGCGGATCGGCTCGCCGAGCGCTCCCGCGATCTGGCGATCGAAGAAGTTCATGAAGTTGATGCCGAACAGCACCGCGACCGCGTAGCGCGCGTTCTTGTTCTGGTCGCTCACGGCGCCTCCCCCCGGGCCGCTCTCCCTTGGCGCCACTATGAAGGCATCGAGAGGCGCAGGCAATCGTCGAGCGCCCTGGCGTCGCAGCGGCTGCCCGCGTGAATCCCGCGGTAGATGGTCGACCGCGAGGCGATTCAGCCGATACGCATCGCGGTGGCCCAACGGCGTCGATCAAACTTCAGCTGAAACGTGCCGTGCATTCCGCCTCGTCCGCACCGACGTTTCCGCGGAAACGTGGCTCAATCCCAACCATTGCAGTTTTTCAAGGAGCGGCCGAAGCATAGCCGCCGCGGCATTCACAACGACCATATTTGCGCGCAGGCCGCCCGGCAAACTGCATTTCTGACGTGAACGTGCACAAATGCAATTGGCATGCGCGGGCTCTTGGAGCGAAGCGGATCGCCCCTTCCGCGGGAACGCCTTTGAGCGCTACTGCAAGTCGGCGACGCTCGTCCCGATGCGGTGACTGAACCGGCCCCGCGGCAGGTCGGCCATCAGCTTCGCGAAGTCATGGCCCGTGACGCGCACGACGCCGCGGTGGTCGCCCGACTCGAAGTAGACGTCGTCGGGCTCGAACAAGCGTTCGTCGACGATCGCCGCGAGGCCGAAGGCCGGGCCCAGTGGCGGCACGGCGCCTGGCTCGCAGTCGCCGAACAGTTGCGCGATCTCGCGCTCGGTCGCCAGCCCCAGGTTGCGGCCCAGGAAACGCCGCACCGCGCCGAGATCGACGCGATGCGTCGAGGGGATCACGACCAGCAGGTACGCTCCGTCGTCCTCGAGCAGCACGGACTTTGCGAGGCGGCCGCCCGGCACGTGGGCGGCCTGCGCGGTGTGCGAACTGTCGGAGGTGTGCGCGTGCGGGATGACGTTGTAGCGCACGGACTGCCGGACCACGTAGCTCTCCACTGACGTTGGAATGGTCATGGTGGCTCTCCTCGGGTCTCGTCGGGAGTCAAGGATACTCCCGCCCGGAGCGCAGGCGCAGCGCATTTGCAACCACCGACACCGAGGACAGGCTCATCGCCAGCGCGGCGATCATCGGGCTCAGCAGCAGCCCGAAAGCGGGGTACAGCACGCCCGCGGCGATCGGCACCCCGAGCGCGTTGTACACGAATGCGAACCCCAGGTTCTGCTTCATGTTGGCCACGGTCGCCCGCGAGATCTCGCGCGCCCGCGCGATGCCGCGCAGGTCGCCCTTGACGAGCGTGACCTGCGCGCTCGACATGGCGACGTCCGTGCCCGTGCCCATGGCGATGCCGACGTCCGCGGCCGCGAGGGCCGGCGCGTCGTTGATGCCGTCGCCCGCCATCGCGACGTGGCGTCCCTCGGCCTTGAGCCGGGCCACGAGCGCCGCCTTGTCCTCGGGCCGCACCTCGCCGTACACCTCGTCGAGTCCCAGCGTCCGCGCCACGGCCTCGGCGGTCGTGCGGCTGTCGCCGCTCGCCATCACGATGCGCAGGCCCTCGGCATGTAGCGCCGCGACGGCCGCCGGCGTGCTGTCCTTGATCGGGTCCGCCACCGCGACGACGCCGGCCAGCCGGCCATCGACCGCGAGGAACATGGCGGTCGCGCCATCGACGCGCAGCCGCTCGGCCTCGGTGGCGAGTGGCCCGGTCTCGGCACCGACCTCGGCCATGAGCGCCGCGTTGCCGAGCGCGAGCGAACGGCCCTCGACGCGGCCGCGCACGCCGAGGCCGGTCACCGACTCGAAGCCCTCGGCGGATGCGAGCGACAGCCCGCGGCCTCGCGCCTCCGCCACGATCGCATCGGCCAACGGATGCTCGCTGCCGCGCTCGAGGCTGGCCGCGAGCCGCAGCACCTCCTGCGCGTCGAAGCCGTCCGCTTCGAGCACCTGCCGGAACGCCGGACGGCCCTGCGTCAGCGTGCCGGTCTTGTCGACGATGAGCGTGTCGATGGTGCGCAGCCGCTCGATCGCCTCCGCGTCGCGGAACAGCACGCCCGCGCGCGCCGCGCGTCCCGTCGCGACCATCACCGACATCGGCGTCGCGAGCCCGAGCGCACAGGGACACGCGATGATGAGCACCGCGACCGTATTGACCACGGCGTAGGTCCACGAGGGATCGGGCCCGAACAGTCCCCAGGCCAGGAAGGTGACCAGCGCAATGGCGAACACCGCGAGCACGAACCAGAAGCTCACCTTGTCCGCGAGGCGCTGCATCGGCGCACGCGAGCGCTGCGCCTGCGCGACGAGCTGGACGATCTGCGACAGCACGGTGTCGGAACCCACCTTGTCGGCGCGGATCACCAGCGCGCCCGTGCCGTTCAGCGTGGCGCCGATCACCTTCGCGCCCGGTGTCTTCTCGACCGGTATCGGCTCGCCCGTCAGCATCGACTCGTCGACGCTCGAGCGGCCCTCGAGCACCTCGCCGTCCACCGGCACCTTCTCGCCGGGGCGCACGCGCAGGCGGTCGCCGACGTGGACGTGCGTCAGCGGGATGTCCTCGTCCGTGCCGTCCGACTTGAGCCGCCGCGCGGTCTTCGGGGCCAGTTCGAGCAATGCGCGCAGCGCCGCCGAGGTGCTCGAGCGCGCCGTGAGCTCCAGCAGCTGGCCGAGCAGCGTGAGCGAGACGATGACCGCCGCGGCCTCGAAGTAGACCGCGACGCGCCCGTGCTCGCGGAACGAGTCGGGAAAGATGCCCGGCGCGACGGTGGCAGCGACGCTGTACAGGAACGCGGCGCCGACGCCGGTGCCGATCAGCGTCCACATGTTGGGGCTGCGGTTCGCGATCGACCGCGCCCAGCGCTGGAAAAACGGCCAGCCCGCCCACAGCACCACCGGCGCGGTGAGCGCGAGCTCGAGCCAGCTGCGCGCCGTGGCCGGCACGAGGCTGGTGCGGTGGCCGAACATGGCGAGCGCCAGCGTCAGGATCGACAGCGGTAGCGTCCACCAGAAGCGGCGCCGGAAGTCCACGAGTTCCGGATGTTCGCCCTCCTCCAGGCTCGGCATGACCGGCTCGAGCGCCATGCCGCAGATCGGGCAGCTGCCCGGGTCGTCCCGCACGATCTCCGGATGCATCGGGCAGGTGTATTGCGTGCCCGCGGGCACCTCGCGCGCCGCGGGGGCCGCGGGCGCGTGGGTCGCCTGCGCATGGTGGTGGTGCTGGTGCCCGTGGTGGGCGCAGTGATGGTCGTGCGTGCTCATGGCCTGGGCTCCTCGAGAGGTCGTCTGGAGGCCAGTCTGCGGTCCGTACCATAGTCCAGAGTCAAGCCCGCTGCTTGTGCCCTCCGGCACGACGGAGTATCAGGGCACCATGCGCCGCTATGTCGCTGATCCTGATGGGCGTCGGGGTCGTGCGGGTGTGGTGGTCCGGGCGGCATTGACGCACCCGGGGGAATCTACGTCGGAGCCAACCAGTGCGTCACCGGCCGCAGCAGGAATTCATCGACAGGCACACCGTCGCCGCCCACGAGGAGCGTGCGCTGCGGCTTGAATGCATGCACGAAAGCCGCCGTCCCTGAATGCTGCGACGGCGCGCGCCCGCTCTTGACCTCGATGGCGACAAGGCGGCGCCCGGCCTTCACGACGAAATCGACCTCGTGATTGCGTTCCCGCCAGTAGAACAGTTCGCAGGCACCGGAGACCGCGGCGTTCGCAAGGTGCCCACCGACAGCCGACTCCGTCAGCCGCCCCCAGAACTCGCGGTCCACCCGGGCGTCCGCGATCGTGAGTCCCGAGGTCGCGCCCATCAGTCCCGTATTCAGCACCTGCAGCTTGGGGCTCGAGCCCCGGCTCCGCGCCACGTCGCCCGCGTACTTGGACAGGCCGCACACCATGCCCGCGCCGGCAAGCAGCTCGAGATAGTGAGCGAGCGTCGTGGCATTCCCCGCATCCTGGAGCTGCCCAAGCATCTTGGTGTACGACAGCACCTGTCCGGAGTAGCGACAGGCCAGCTCGAAGAGGCGACGCAAGAGAGCAGGCTTGTCCACGCGCGTCAGCAGCAGTACGTCGCGCGAAATCGAGGTCTCGATCAGGCTGTCGACCACGTAACGCGTCCAACGCTGGGGCTCGCCGATCAAGGGTGCGGCGCCCGGGTATCCACCGCAGAACAGGTATTCCTCGAGCGACCAGCCGAACGCCTCGCGCATCTCCGTCAGTGACCAGTGCGGCAAGTGCAGGATCTCGAAGCGGCCCGCGAGGCTCTCTGTCAGCCCGCGGGCGATCAGCAGCGGCACCGAGCCGAGCAGGACCACCTTGAGCGGCCGTCGGGCCCGCGTGTCTTCATCCCAGAGGCGCTTGACCGTCTCGGACCAGCCCGGGATCTTCTGGATCTCGTCCAGCGCGAGCACGGCGCCACGGCGGCCGGTGGCCTCCAATCGCGCCGCTTCCCATTGCTGCGCCACCCAGTCGATACCTCGCAGCATCGGCTCGTCGGCGCTCGCGTAGCGAACCGGGGCACCCAGGCCTGCCGTCACCTGCTGTACCAAGGTGGACTTGCCGACCTGCCGCGGGCCGGCCACCACCTGCAGGTGGCGGCGCGGTTCCGCGAGCCGGCGGGCGAGCTCGGCGGCGTACGGGCGCCGGTAGGCCATTTTCCGTTTACTCATAACGTTGAGTATTTTTACTCAATATATTGAGTAAATGGAAGAACCTGTTCGCGCCCGGACGCACCTGCACCACGTCTCCCAGGGCGGCATGATCAAAGGAGCGTTCTGCCAGAACCGGGGCGTCCCGCAGGATTCACAGCGCGATCGCTGCCTCGCGACGGGCGGCGTCCCCCACGCACCGGCCGCCGGCCCAGCGCCCCCAGGATCGCGCATTGCCCGCGCTTGCCACCCGCGCAGCTGGCGATGGTCCGCTCGAGTTCCACGGCGATGCGCCGCAGCTCACGTACCCGCGCCTGGATGTCAGCCAGGTGATGCCGCGCGATCTGATCGACGTCGCGGCAGGCGAGTGTGGGATCGTCCGCCAGCGCCAGCAGGCTGCGGATCTCGTCCAGGCTGAAGCCGAGTTCGCGCCCGCGCGTGATGAAGCGCAGCCGGTCCACCTCCTCCGGCCGGTAGCTGCGGTACCCGCCCGCGGTGCGCGCCGGACGCGGCAACAGCCCCACGCGCTCGTAGTAGCGGATGGTCTCGATGTGGCAGCCGCTGGCCGTCGCCGCTTCTCCGATCCGCATGGCTTGACCCTGTAGTTGCTACAGGCTTTAGGATGCCCGCCCATGAACGCTCCGTCCATGTCCGGCTGCGGCTGCGGCGAGACTGCCGAACGCCTGTCGCTCGCCGCACATCGCGAGCAGCGGCGGGTCCTCTGGCTCGTGCTGGCGATCAACGCCGCACTGTTCGTCGGCGAGTACGCCGCGGGCTGGTGGGCGGAGTCCACCGCGCTGCAGGCCGATTCGCTCGACGCCCTCGGCGATGCCGGCGTGTACGCGCTCAGCCTGTTCGTCGTCGGCCGCTCGTTGCGCTGGCGTGCCGGCGCCGGCGTGGTCAAGGGTGTCGTGCAGGGGCTGTTCGGCCTCGCGGTGCTGGCCGAGGTCGCGCGCAATGCGCTCCTGGGCGCGACGCCCATGGCACCGATCATGGCCGGCGCCGCATCCATCGCGCTGGTGGCGAACCTGGCCTGCTTCCTCCTGCTGATGAGGTTCCGCGACCAGGACATCAACATGCGTTCCGTGTGGCTGTGCTCGCGCAACGACCTGTTCAGCAATGCCAGCGTCATCGTCGCGGCCGGCGCAGTCGCTTGGCTCGGACAGGGCTGGCCGGACCTGCTCGTCGGCGGGCTGGTGGCGATGCTGTTCCTGCACACCTCCTACGACGTGCTGCGAACGGCGCTGCGGCAGTTGCGCGACCCGCAGACATCGGCCGCGACCTGCAGTGCAAGACCGTTGGAGCCATGAACGCTGCGGTGCGCGACGCCTTCGACCGCGAGTGGCGGCTGGCCGTGGCCGACCGCGACGCCGGGAACCTGGACGGCGCGTTCCGTCACCTCGAGCGCGCGCACATCCTTGGACAACGCAGCACGCGGCTGCACGTCCGCAGCCACGTCGGCATGCTCGGCGTCGGCTGGCGGCGACGGGATGCGCGCGAGGTCTCGGGCCAGCTCGTGCGCATCGTGGCGGCGGCGCTTTTCTCGCGCCTGTGGGTACCGGTTGGCAATACGGGCGGGGCGAACGTCAGCGCGATGCGCCCGATGCCCGTGCCGGCTGACCTGCGGGCCATCCTCGACTCGGATCGGCGCTGAAGCGAGCGGCGGGACCGGATGCGACGCGATGTTTCCGCTGAAACGTCCCGAGCCTCCGCTCTATCGTCCCTTCCCGCCCAGACTCTTCTCGAGCCACTGACGAATCTGCTCGAGCAATGCGTCCGCGGCGGTGACGCATTCCCGCACGGCGTTGGAATCAATCACGTCCCCGGTGTAGTCGTTGACATTGCGTTGCCGGCGAAGCGCATCAAGGAGACGGATCTGATCGGCTGGCACACCGACCGTCAGCCGCAGAGTAGCGATCACCGTCTGGTGATGCCCTGGCACATTGGTCGATGCGCGGTACCCCGAGGCAAGAAGTGCGGCAGACGCACTCTGCATGATGCACTTGTAGGCGGCGTCGAAGCGCGTTCCGTCAGAGACACCGGTCACTTGCGCGTCAGTGAGGTTGCGTTCGGCCGCCGCAATCAAGCGCGAGATCTCCTCGGCGCTCGCAGTGTGTTCCTTGAGCTGTCCCGTCTTTACGAGGTTACTCAAGCTCACGGGCGTTCCCGATCACCCAGAGCTTGGGCGCCTGCCACACTCGCGCGGCAAAGCCCTCGCCGGCCTGCCGCTTGCGCCTGAAGTCTTCGGGCTTCATTACGGTGGGATTCACGTCGCGGCGAAGGGTTTCCTGCGCAGGAGCGAGCGCCTCGACGGCCGTGGGGAAGTCCAGTTGCCCGAGGATCATGACGTCCACGTCGCTGCGCAACGTCTCCTCGCCCGACGCCATCGAGCCGTAGATGAACGCCGCCCGGATTCGCTCCGCATGGGGCTGCAGGGCGCTGCGTACGACATCGACGAGGCCCGCTGTCTTGCGCAGCAGTCCCGCGAGTTCCTCGAAGATCGGGCACTCGCGGTCGGCAGAAAAGAAGACCTGCCGTCCGACCTGCTCGCGGCGCAGGACACCCAATGCGGCCAATGCGCTCAATTCCCGGTGCAGCGTGCCCGGTGAGACCCCCGTAATCCTCGCCAGCTCCCGCAGGTGAAAGCGCTCGTCCGGGCGCAACAGGAGAGCGCCGAGGATCGCCGTGCGAGTACTGCCCAGCAGGTGATCGGTCAATGCAGCCATGTTCTCGTTCCGGCAACAAATGTAGCCTATTCGAGAACATCGCTCAACCCCAAGCAAGCGACCCCGTGTCCCCGCTCGACGTGCAGGCGGACACAACCCCGGCGACTGTGGGATCGGGGGTGTCGGGTAATCAACGCCAATTTCTGCCGCGTTCGCCTGGACTCAGCGGTTCCGGGCGGTCCTGCCAGCGAAACGTTTCCGTGGAAACGTCCCGCACAGCCTCACTCGGCCGCGGGCATCTGGTCGATCCTGAGTCCGACGCCGCGCAGTTCCACGCCGCCGAGTCCCGCACGGACGCGCAGCGCGCTTGGGCCGGATATCTCGAACGGCGAGAAGACGAAGAATGAATTGAGGGTCGGCACCTGTCTCATGTCCGCATCGCTCCCTCACTCGCGGCTTCCCTTCTGCGCGCCGCCTGGTCGAGCGTATTCATGTCGACTTTGTGCGCCGCCGCGAGCCGCCGACAGTTTTCGATCGTGCCGTCTTCCGTGCCTCGCCCGCCTCCGAAGCCAGCGCATCGGCCGCCCACCGGCGCGCGTCTTCAATCGCCTTGCGCCGCGACTCGTCGCACGACCACTTGCGAACGAGGTCGTCGAGGGCCACATGCACGGCAACTTTACGCATTCGCTAGCCCCACCTTACCTCGGGAAACGCCCGTCGCGCCTGCCGCAAGCCGACGAGCTTGGCGAACAGGGAGTAGTCCTGGCGCTCGTAGCGAATCCGGCCCGCCACGATCGCAGGACTGATCTGCAGCTCAGCCGCCAGCGCCCGAATGGTCTCCGGCGTCGGATCCAGATGCGCCGCGCTACGCTTCCAGACCGACCGCGGGATGAGGATGTCGGTGGCCCGGTCATTCGCCTCGCGCTCCATCGCGTCGCCTTCTGCGACCTGCTCCTCGATGTTTTCGTCCACGATCGCACGGTACTGCCCGCCGCCGAGGTGCTTCCACGCGTGCACGAGCGCGTGGACGAGGGTGAACCAGAAGTTGTCCAGGCGATCTTCGCGCAGCGTCAGCGCGATGACCGGCGACCCGTTCCGGCCGAGCAGGGCGGCGCCATCGACATGCGTCGCCGGCAGGTGCGGCTCGATGACGACCGCGATGCCTCGCTCCTCCAGGAACTCATTCGCGAGCCTGGGTCCCTTTTCCATCCAGCTCAGGCGAACGACGTAGCGGAGGAGCTCCTCGTTCAGGCTGTCCGGTCGGAATCGTGCGTGCAGGTCTGCACGAGAGTCGGCCAAGTCTCGCACTCGCGCCAGCCAAAGCCGCAGATGCAGCCGATTGGTGCGGGCGCTGGCGCCGGACACGAGCGTGTGTTGCAGCGGAATCGCACTGCCCGAACGTGCGAACAATCGTCGGATCAGCGTCGGGATCTCGGCATCGGACGCCACCCAACCGCGCTTGATGAGTACCGACGCCGGCACGTCCTCGGGCCTCGGCGGCGCCTCGACGACGTAGGCCGGCTGCGGCTCCCGGATCAGGAGGGCCGGCGGAATTTCGAGCTTGTCGTAGAGTGCCCGGATCATCGGCAACGTCAGCGGCCGCTTTCGGGCGAGGACCTCCGACGCACGATTCTTGCCGCCGAGCAGGACGGCGATGTCCTTCTGACGCAAGCCCTGCTGCTCCATCCGGAACAGGATCGCGTCCACGGGATCGGGACGCGCGAATTCACAGCGCGACTTCTCGTAGTCTTCGACGAGCTTCGCGAGCAACTCGAGACGCGCGCCCTCTGGGGAGTCGAGCGGAGGATCGTCGGTCGCCAATGCCTCGACCTCGCGCAGGTATCGCTGATACTGGTCCTCGGACTTGATGATCCGGGGATCCATGCGTGCCGCCCGCTTAGCGTTTCCGGTTGCGCTGGTCATATTCCGCGTGGGTACCGACCCACCTCACGACTACGACGGATGCCTGGTATGCGACCGTGACCTCGAGCCGGTAGTCTTTGCCCTTGACGTTGAAGATGACGAGGTTGTCCGCAAGAAAACTCGCCGACGCGTATCGGGCGCGGATGTCCTGCGAGGTGGCCCATCTGGCGGCCTCGACCTCGGAGAGCCAATGCTCGGTCCACTTCCGCGCGTCGGGATGCCTGACGCAAAAGGCCTCCAGGCTGGGACGCCCCACGATCTTCATAAGCTGATCCAGATCGATCAGCAGGCAGTGTATCAGACAATTCCCGCAGCGGGAACTTATTATCGGTTCCCAATATGCCAGGGCGTCTACATGGCCGATCGTTTCGCGCGCACCGGCCACGATGCCCGGGATGACCGGTCACGATCGTCGGCATACGCGCTTCAGCCTGACGATGTCGCAGCCGTGCGAAGTTCTGTTGCTTCTTGCCATTGCACCACGACGTGTTGGTTGCCAATGGCAGCGCTGGAGACTATCGTCTGCGTATGCCTTGCTCATGGCGCCACCGGAGAGAACGCTCGTGCTGATCTCCCGGAACCGGCAGAAGCTGATTCAGGCTGCCGTCTTCTTTGCTTCGAATACAGAAGGCTGCGGCAAAGTGAAGCTCTTCAAGCTGCTTTACCTGCTCGATTTCGCTCACTACCGGGAAACTGGTCGCAGCGTTACGGGACTTGAGTATGTGGCCTGGAAGTTCGGCCCAGTACCCGTGGAACTGGCGCAGGAATGGGACCAGCTCGAGCCAGACATGGCAGCCGCAATCAGAATTGTTCCGGAGCAGGTAATAGACCATGTCAGGGAGCTTGTCGTCCCGACTGTACAGTTTGACGACAGTCTGTTCACGCGCCGAGAAGTTGGCTTGATGCAGCGAATCGCGCGGCAGCATGCGAGAGACCTCTCGCGACCGATGGTAAATGTCACCCACGAAGAGCGCGGCCCTTGGGCCGCAATCTGGGACAACGGTCGTGGATTCAACGAGCGCATTCCCTACAACTTGGGTGTCTCCGAGAACACGCCGCACCGAGACGCCGTGCTTGAAGCCGCACGCGAGCGCGAGAGTATCAGCTCCGCCCAACGTGCGCGCCACTAGTCCGATTCAGTTCCATGCGGCCTGGCGAGATCCACTTCCATCGCAATTTCTATGTGGACCCGGACACCGGAGAATTTCGGGGCAAGTATCTACTGGCGCTAGCCTACCTGCCCGGTGGCGACATCGTTTTCCGGCTCCTCACCAGTCGTCAGCGTGGCCGCCCTGAGGTCCCCCCTTGCTACCGCGGTGACCCCTATCCCGGGTTCTTTCTTGGGACTCCCGGAGCACCGCTCAATCGCAGCACCTGGGTAGACCTCCGTGGTATCGAAGACTACGACGAGGCAAGTGCGGCTCGCGATCAGACGCGCGGCGATTTGGCGCGAGTGACGACTCTGGAACCCAATCTTCTTAGGGCCGTGCTGGACTGCACGGCTCGAGCGAACGACACGACGCGCCTACAGGAACGTGCAATTCGCGATCACATGGCGACTTTGCCTGCTTAATTGAACGACCACTCCGACGACAGCACCTCCGCCTGCTCCAGCACCGTCTGCGTCGCCTTCTCCTGCTTGTCCGGCGGATAGCCGTACTTGCGCAGGATGCGCTTGACCACCACGCGCAGCTGGGCGCGCACGTTCTCGCGCAGAGTCCAGTCGATAGTCACGTTGTTGCGCACCGTCCTGACCAGCTCGCGGCGATGGCGCGCAGCGTGTCGTCGCCGAGGACCTTGACCGCGCTGTCGTTGGTTTCCAGCGCGTCGTAGAAGGCGAGCTCGTCTTCGGTGAGGCCGAGCGCCTCGCCGCGCGCGTTGGCCTCGCGCATCTCCTTGGCGAGTCCGATCAGTTCCTCGATCACCTGCGCGGCCTCGATGGCGCGGTTCTGGTAGCGGCGGATCGTCTGCTCCAGCATCTCCGCGAAGGAGCGCGCCTGGACGACGTTCTTCCGCCGGCGGGTATTGATCTCGCCCTTGAGCAGCTTCTGGAGCAATTCCACCGCGAGGTTGCGGTGCGGCATGCCGCGCACCTCAGCCAGGAAGTCGTCGGACAGGATCGAGATGTCGGGCTTGGCCAGTCCCGCTGCCGCGAAGATGTCCAGCACGCCCTCGGGCGCCACCGCACGGGAGATGATCTGACGGACGGCGTGGTCGAGGTCCTCTTCGGGCCGCGCGTCGCCGGGCGCGCGCTTTGCGAGCACTGCCTGCACGGCCTGGAAGAACGCCACGTCGTCCCGGATGCGCAGCGCCTCGGCGTGCGGCACCGACAGCGCGAAAGCCTGCGACAGCTCGCGCACGGCGCGCACGCAGCGGTCCTTGCCGTTCTCCTGCTTCAGAATGTGTTCCTGGGCAGGTGGCAGCAGGCCGAGTCGCTCCTGGGGTAGTCCGGTCATCCACTTCGACCAGTTGAAGCCGTGGAAGAGGGCGCCGCAGACCTCGTACTTCTCGATCATGACGGCCACCGCTTCTTCCTGATCGAGCGCCGTCCGCCCCGTGCCGCCGCTCTCGGTATAGGTCGCCAGGGCCGCCTTCAATTCGTGCGTGAGGCCCAGGTAGTCCACCACCAGGCCGCCGGGCTTGTCTTTGAACACCCGATTGACTCGCGCGATCGCCTGCATGAGCCCGTGGCCGCGCATCGGCTTGTCGATGTACATCGTATGCAGGCTCGGCGCGTCGAAGCCCGTCAGCCACATGTCGCGCACCAGGACGAGGCGCAGCGGGTCGACGGGATTGCGGAATCGGTTGGCCAGCGCCTCGCGCCGGGGCTTGTTGCGGATATGCGCCTGCCAGTCGGGCGGGTCGGAGGCCGAGCCCGTCATCACCACCTTGATCGCGCCGTCCTCGTCATCCGCGCTCTGCCACTGCGGCCGGAGCTTCACGATTTCCTTGTACAGCTCGACGCAGATGCGTCGGCTCATGCAGACGATCATCGCCTTGCCGTCCAGCGCCTCGCGCCGCCTCTCGAAGTGCTCGACGACGTCGCGGGCAACGATCGCCAGCCGCTTCTCCGCCCCGACCACGGCCTCGAGCTGCGCCCACTTGGTCTTGAGCTTCTCCTTGCGCTCGACCTCTTCGCCCTCGGTCGCCTCTTCGAACTGCGGGTCGATCTTCGGTCGCTCGGCCTCGTCGAGCGCGAGCTTGGCCAGCCGACTCTCGTAGTAGATCGGCACGGTGGCGCCGTCCTGCACGGCGCGTTGGATGTCGTAGACGCTGATGTAGTCGCCGAACACGGCGCGCGTGTTGGCGTCTGCGAGCTCGATGGGGGTGCCGGTAAAGCCGATGAACGACGCGTGCGGCAGCGCGTCGCGCATATGGCGCGCGAAGCCGTCGACGAAGTCGTATTGGCTGCGGTGCGCCTCGTCGGCGATCACCACGATGTTGCGGCGCTCGGAGAGCATCGGGTAGCGGTCGCCTTGGTCTCCTCGGGAAAGAACTTGTGGATGGTCGTGAACACCACGCCACCCGATTCGACGCTCAGCAACTCGCGCAGGTGCGCGCGGCTCTCGGCCTGCACCGGCGGCTGGCGCAGCAGGTCCTGGCAGCGCGAGAAAGTGCCGAAGAGCTGGTCGTCGAGGTCGTTGCGGTCGGTGAGCACGACGAGCGTCGGGTTTTCCATCGCCGGCTCGCGGATGATGCGGCCGGCGTAGAACGCCATCGTCAGGCTCTTGCCCGAGCCCTGTGTGTGCCACACCACGCCCACGCGCCGGTCGCCGGGCTTGCCACCGGGCCTGCCGCCCGCCTCATAACGGCCTTCGAGCTCGGCCACTCCCGCGGCTGCGCGGTGCAGTTCCGCGGCACGCAGCGTCTCACCCACCGCCACCTGCACCGCGTGGAACTGGTGGTAGCCGGCCATCTTCTTGACGATGCGGCCGCCGTCGTCCTCAAACACGATGAAGTCGCGCAGCAGGTCCAGAAAGCGCCGCGGCGCGCACAGGCCCTCGACCACCACCTGCAGCTCGGGCACGTGCGCGCCGGCCACGGCCTCGCCCGTAATGGTGCGCCAGGGCTTGAACCACTCGCGCCCGGCACCCAGCGTACCTACCCGCGCTTCGACGCCGTCGGAAATCGCGAGCAGAGCGTTTGATGCGAACAGCACCGGAACCTCGGCCTGGTACGTCTGCAGCTGCTGGAAGGCACTCCAGATCGTGGCGTTCTCGGCGGCAGCGTTCTTCAGCTCCAGCACGGCCAGCGGGAGGCCGTTGACGAACAGCACTACGTCCGGCCGACGGGAGTGTTTGTGCTCGACCACGCCGAACTGGTTCACCGCCAGCCAGTCGTTGCCCGCCGGGTCGTCGAAGTCGATCACCCGCGCCTGGCCGCCGCGGATGCTGCCTGTGGCGTCGCGGTACTCAACCGTTACGCCGTCCACCAGGAGACGGTGCAGCGCGCGGTTGCGCGCAATAGGCTCCGCGCCCTCCGTCCGAGTCAGCTTGCGAAAGGCGTCTTCAATCGCCTCGGCGGGCAGTGTCGGGTTGAGCCGCGCCAGTGCCTCGCGCAAGCGCTGCGGCAGAACCACCTGCCCGTAGTCATCGCGCTCGGCCGCGGGTTCGCCGGGAGCGATGTCGGCGCCGCTGCGGACCTGCCAGCCCATGCCCTCGAGCCAGGCGAGTGCCGCCTCCTCGACGACGGACTCAGTCAGGCGACCAGCTCTCATGGCCTCCGCCCCTGCTGTCCGACTTGCTGGCCCGTACGGGTCATATGTTTGGTATTGGCCGGGAATTAGCGGCAATAAGCCAGAATAAGCCAAGCCGTTGTTCTAAAAGCATTTTTATTGCGCTTCGCTACCGTGCATCTTGATCAATGCTGGATCTGTGCCGTCGGTCGAAGGTCATCCCGGCCCATTTTGGCCCGAACTGTGGCCTGATTCTGGATCCGGCCCGTCGCGGTCCCGCGAATCGCGCCATTTTGGCGGGATAAATGGCGAGATACCGAACCCAAACAAACTCCGCCTCGTGATCCCGCCAAAACGGCGTGATCCATGGCGAGCTCGACCTATTGGCGAAAGCCCGGCAATCAACCCTGAACCCTCTCGTATCGCGTCGCAGGACCCGCCTTCACCTTGCGGATGAGCCCGAGTGCCGCGAAGTGCTTCAGGTGATTCAGAGCAGTTCGGCTGGGTACACCCAATGCCTCCGCGTATTCGGCAGACGAAGCGGATTGCCGGGTCGCGAGCCACTCCCACCCAGAACGCTCGGCCTTGCTGAAATCGCGCAGGACTCCTTCATCGAGCCTGGTCAGCGCCGCCTTTCTATTGCGCGGCATCGTCAGAACCAGATAGTCGCCCTCCATGCCAAATGTCGGCAACGGCAGGCCCAGCAACTCTGCCTGCCTCTTCAGGCTCTTCTCCAGACCGAAACCCTGCTCTTCTGCCATGCCCATACGGGCAAAGACGTAATGCAAGACAGGGTTGCGGCTCTTCATCGGCGCAGAGAACGACTGCATCTGCGCGAGCGTGATCGGCGGAATCGGACCACCCGGGCTCTTGACGGTGATGGTGTCTGAATCAATCACCAGCTGGCACTTCTGTCCCTCGATGTTGTAGTCGCGATGAACGAGCGCGTTGACCACGGCCTCGCGGATCATCTCGAATGGCAGATCAACCTGCTCCTTCCGCTCCATCCGACTCCGATCGATGGTGCTGGGTAAAACGGTGGCCAGCCATTCCTCGACGCGCGAGGGAATGAGCACCATCGCCTCACCGAACTCCTTCCGCACGTGCTTGCCATCCGGCAGATCCGCCCGTGCCAACAACCCGGCCTGGTGCATCGCGTTCCTGGGCTGATTGCCGAACAGCAGCAATCCGAAGCCACTCGGCACCGCCTTCTCGCCGCTGCCAACCAGCAGCCCCTGCTGCAGGAGCAATCGATCGAAATCCGCCGAGCCGACCTCAGACGGGATACCGGCCTTGACGCGATAGAAATCAAGCGCGGCAGTCGACAAATCGTTCATGCCGACCGCAGGCAGCGGATCCTCGTACTTCGAGAGCTTGATTGGCGCCTCTTCCACTATTGCCTTCCGCTTCCGCGCCCACTCGAAGAAGGTCTGGTTCTCGTCCAGGATGATCTGCTGCAAGTCCCTGTCGAACATGTGAATCGTCACCCCGCGCCGCCGCAGATGCTCGATACCCTTGCCGGCGACTGCGGGATTGTCGTCCTCGATCCCGACATATACCTCCTTGATGCGCGCACTCACGATGTGCCGGGCGCAGCCTCGCTTGGGGTGATCGCGGTTGAGGCATGGCTCCAGGGTCGTGAACAGCACGCAGCCGTCCAGTCGTTCGTCGACGCACTTCCGTTCCAGCAGGATGAATTCCGCATGGTTGCCATCGCGCAGTTCGCCGCGCGCAGCCGATTCGATCGAGCCATCCGGGCGGACCAGCACCGCGCCGACCAATGGGCTCGGTGAGTCGTCAGCGCGGTACTCTGGCACCGAAAGGCGCATCACCTCGACGGCCTTCTCCATCATCTTTCGTGCATCGACTGGGCGTTTCCGTTTGGCGGTCATGGCGTGGCCAGCGTGCTCGAACTATCCGTGTCCTTCAGGCATCGCTCTACAGACTCTCAAATCCGCGCCGAATGATGCCTGCCATCAGACGGCGCCGCGCCGCAAGGAAGTCCGAATAGCCAAGCGACTCCCACTGGGCCGGCAGGGCGTGCAGTTCATCCATCCGCTGCCACTCGTCGGGCTTGAACCGGGGCCGGATCTTCGGCACGTAGACACTCGGCGGATCGTCACTGATGTCGATATTCTCGGGCCATTCCAGCAAAGCGAAATTCGCCATCTGGTTGATGACCTTGAGGTCGGTCTCGCCCTGCGCTTCCTGCCATGCGCGCGGGAACAGGTGGTGTCGCTCCAACGGCTTCTTCTTCGTCTTCAATGCCGGGTCGATGAGATCGCTGACTTTCTTGTGCGAGAACAGCACGGGAGCACCGAGGCGATTCTGGGCGGCGACGTAGGCGAAGAGTTCAGGATTGCGCGCAGACGAGCTTTCGAGCGCGGCCGGCAGCGTGATCGTCCAGAAGTCGTTCGTCACCGCGCTGGCCATCAACTCTTCGAGCACAGCGACAAATGGCTGCGCCTCGCTAATGCCCCTCACGCGATTCAGGTCCCCGTCCATCACTGTTTCCGGTGAACTGGTGTAGCGGCCCGTGAGGCTCGCGAAGAAGAACCAACGCCCGATCAGCTTCTGCAGTTGATGTTCGGGGACGCCGCAGCGGATACGGCCGATCAGGTAGAACGCATAGGCGTACAGCAGCGCGTTCTGTGAAGAGATCATTTCGCCGCTGCGGTAGCCGGCGCCGATCAGGGCGCTCAGGAACTGGTGCCAGTGCTTGAGGTCGAGTACCCGCTCTTGGGCCTCCTTCAGCACGGCGAACTGCTGATCCCGACGTTCCGGCGAAAAGACCCCGGTCTCGAGATCCTTTCCGCGCAACACCTGGTAGACGCTCTTGAGCCGACCTCGCTCGAAACCGAGCGCCACCGATACGCGCAGCAACTGATCGGGATCGGGCTCGATGAAGTGATTAAAGGGCGATGCACCCGAGCCAGGCGCAGGCGGATGCCGCGATGATCGGCAGAAATTCTCCAGCGCGGCGCGCCCCTCGTCCCAGAACACCGACAGCAGCGTCAGGATGAAGTCGGCCTGGTTGAGCTTCACTCCCTCGCTATTGATGCGGACAAAGATGTCCGCGACCTGCTCTTCATCGACCGACGACGCGATTTCCAGCGCAGTGAATGGATACTTCTGCAGGTCGAAGAGCCGGTCGAGGTTGTGGCTGATCTGCTCCTCTTCCTCTTCGGTCAGGCTCACCTTGACTTTCAGGCCGGTGAGGAAGCCTTTGACCATCTGGTAGCTCGACTTGCCCGACGCCCACAGCTCCGAGATGTTTGCGATCCACTCCGGGTCCTTGCGGACAGCTGCATCTGCCACCTCGAACCGCCCGTCACGCGGCCGGAAGGCGATCTCGATCTGCCGCTCGCTGTAGTCCTCGTCCAGAACGCGCTTTCCCCGAAACACGGCGTAGAGGGACGTAAGGCGCTGCTGGCCATCGACGATCAGTCGCGACGACACGGGGTGCTGTTTCGCGCCGACGCCGATCTGTTTGGCGCCGTTGGGCTGGGCGTTCTCCCAGAACAGCAGGTAGCCGACGGGGAAGCCCCGATACATCGAGTCGAACAGATCACGGACCTTGGCGTTCCTCCAGACGAAAGGGCGTTGGATGTCTGGCAGACCGATGTCGCCGATATCCAGGTAGTGCAGCAGCCCGGCGAGGTCGTAGTCGACGCGCTTGAAGCAGGTTTTCAGTTCGCTCATAACGCCGCATCCTTGATGGCGCGCTCCGTCTCCTTTGCCCGCAGATCGCCGAGGGCGATCTCGGCGCCATTGCGGACCTGCCAGTCGGCGCTCTCGAGCCGGGCCAGCACACCTTCCTCAACGACGGAAAGGCTAACGTCCTGAGCCCTCAAGCCGCCAACTCCTGTCGGACCTGCTCTCGACCCGACCACAGCACGGGCCTTACGTCGTAGTTCCGCATGGCATCCAGAACGCTCTCGGATATCGGATGCTCGGAATCGTTGAGAACCGCATAGGCGCGCGACTCGGGTGGGCGAACTTCCTTCGTGTCGATCCATGAGAAAGCCATTGCTTGAGCGGTATCACGGCTCGGCCGACTAATTGCCCGAAGAATGCGCTCCGGCTGCGCCTTCGAACGAGGGATCACAAAGTCAAATAGGTGAGGGTAACCGCTCTTGCCGGTGAAACTGACCTTGGGCGTGTACCGGATGTCGGAAAGATCCAGCCACGCCACGACATCCTCATAGAACAGACTCGCGACCACGGGAGAAGCCAGGTAGAACAAATCGTTCACAGCAAGCATGGCCTGCACGAGGTTGTGCTTACGCAGCGCGAAGTTATCTGCTGACGCATGGACTTCGAGGGCCTGCTCGCTGACCTGAACACCAAATCCGTTCAGTGTCATCTTCAGCAGTGCCTGCCGCTTCGGACTGTCGATGTTGCAGCCCGACTGTTCCAAGTCGCCAAGCGTGTAGCCGTCATCCGTCAGCACGAATCCGCCATTGCGCCGCTTCGCATAAATCTGTAGTCGATCATTGTGTCGATCGATGTAGGGCGTAGTGATCTCTACCCAGTCGCTGACCTCGCGCAACGTCGTCTTGTCACGAAGCCACGCCCAGTACTGGTCCAGCAGCTTCTGAACGTCGCTGATCATGTGAACAATCCTCGCCGAATCGTTGGCGGCTCTACGACGTTGCAGTACCGCATGAAGTCCTCCAGAGTCCGCCATGGGTCGGTCAAGTTCTCGAATTGATTCGTCGGGACTGGCATTGCCCACTTATCCCCGTAGCCCTCGCGGTACACGTGCAGATGCGGCGAGCCGACTTCTTCGCCATCCGGATTGCGATGCGGCGCCCCACCAAAGTCAAGGCGTACCAATACGATCACCTGTCGTCCTCGATTCTGATAGGTGCCCTTGGCGAGGTCGATGCGACCGCGCCGTAAGTCCAGAGAGAATTGTTCTCTGCGGTCGGCTGAAACGAGCGGGACCGAGAGTCCACCTCCAAGATCGGGGTAGTCCCACACGCTGTGATCGACGCGATGTTTGGCGAGAGCAATCAACGCGTCGGCCTCGGACTGAGTCAGCGTCAGCTCGGCCATCACAGACCCTCCGCGACAAACCGCTCTGCGCGATTCACCCGCTGTTCGCCGGAGATGAGCTGCGGCAGCAGTGCGTCTCGCATTCCTGCAAGCGTTGTCGCCTGCTGGACACGGTCTCTCTGCCCGGCGAGGCATCCGGTTGCGAATCGCTCGAATGCATCGATAAGCCCCATAGGCGGCTGTAGAGTCGGTAGCGTGTGGACGTGGTTCCGGTTGAGAGTTGGTACGGCAGACCCTGCGTTGAACTGAGCGAAGTTCAGGCCCCGCAAAAGATGGAACGCGTAAGCTGGCCTTGAGTGCCGGAACTCTTTCACCCAGAGCGACGTATTTAGTGGCCAGAAGTCTTCGGCGACATAGAACACCTTACCCAATACACCGCTTCGACCCGTGGTGACACCGGGGCCGCGGACCATGAACTCGGTGTGGGTTCCGCTCGGCCCACTTGCCGCGAGCACCGGGTATGGGCCTGAAGTGCGCTCTGTCGCAGGAAGATCGAAGCCCCTTTGCAGCACCAATACGCTATCGAGCGGCCCCACCCCCCACCCCTCCGGGATCTCGCCGAGTTCGGAGTCGACGAGGCGGGCGGGAAAGAGGTCGGCGAGGGGTTTGGGGAGGCCGGGGTCGCGGCCTTCGGCCTTGGCGCGGACGGGGTCGAAGTCCACGAACCACGACCTAAAGAGTACATGCGTCATCGACTCCAGCGTCGCGCTCATCTGCCGGTTCAGCTCGATCTTGTCGTCCAGGGTGCCAAGGATTTGAGCAATGGCGTGCTGTTCGGGAAGTGGAGGAAGCAGAACCGGTGTTCGGCGAAGGATGCCGAGGTTGGTGTGGGGGACGCCTGTTTGGATGGCATTCTGGCGGACATAGTCTTGCTGCTCTGCAGTCAAGAACATGTAGTAGACAAAAAGCGGATCAGCGATCTGGCGGTTTACAGTCAGCTTCATCTGACTTTGCGACACAAGGTAGCGATCGAACTTGGCTGGCGGCACGACGCTAACCTGCCCAAGTGTCCCGCGTTGCGTGAACACAATGTCACCCGGCCGAGCAAGGTTCGCGTCAAGGGAATCCGCCTTCGCGTCGGTGACAAACGCGAACTCGCCCGCAACCCAGCGACCGCCCATGTTCTGGCCGCGAATGACTGGAACCCCGGCGTCTACGTAGTCGCGGGAAACAAGGTTCGAACCGAACGGCCCACCCACAAGTGCATTGCGCACCGGGGCCGCGATCTCGCCGACGGTCGATTCCCGCCACTCAATCGCCATATCCAAGCTCTCGCAGATTGCCAGCAATCGCGGCATCAAGCTTCGCAGCCTCTGCCTGCTGCTCGCGCAGCGTCGCGGCGAGCCGCCTCATCTTGTCCTCGAACGGCTCGCCGTCGTCCTCCTGCGCCTCGGCGCCGACGTAGCGGCCGGGCGTGAGCACGTGGCCGTGCTTGCGCACCTCGGCCAGCGGCGCGCTCTTGCAGAAGCCGGGCACGTCGGCGTACTCGCCCGCTTCTTTCTCGCCGCGCCAGGCGTGGTAGGTGTTGGCGATGCGGGCGATATCCTCGTCGGTCAGCTCGCGGTGGGTGCGGTCCACCATGCGGCCGAGCTTGCGGGCGTCGATGAAGAGCACGTGGCCGCGGCGGTCGCGGAACTTGCCGTTCTTGCGGTTGCGCGCCAGGAACCACAGGCACGCGGGGATCTGCGTCGAGTAGAAGAGCTGGCCCGGCAGCGCGACCATGCAGTCCACGAGGTCGGCCTCGATCAGGCTCTTGCGGATCTCGCCCTCGCCGGACTGGTTGGACGACATCGAGCCGTTGGCCAGCACGAAGCCGGCCACGCCCGCAGGCGCGAGGTGGTGCACGATGTGCTGCACCCAGGCGAAGTTGGCGTTGCCCGCCGGCGGCACGCCGTACTGCCAGCGCTTGTCGTCGCGCAGGCGCTCGCCGCCCCAGTCGGAGATGTTGAAGGGCGGGTTGGCGAGGATGAAGTCGGCCTTGAGGTCGGGGTGGCGGTCGTTGTGGAAGGTGTCGCCCTGCGCGATCTGGCCGCTGTCGATGCCGCGGATGGCGAGGTTCATGCGCGCCAGGCGCCAGGTGGTGTAGTTCGACTCCTGGCCGTAGATTGAAATATCGGCCTTGGCTTTCGCGCCGGTGCTGCCACCGTGGCCGTTGCCCTTGGCGTGCGCGCGAATGAACTCCACCGACTGCACGAACATGCCCGACGAGCCGCAGCAGGGGTCGTAGACCCGGCCGCGGTAAGGCTCGAGCATCTCGACCAGCAGCTTGACCACGCATCGCGGCGTGTAGAACTCGCCGCCCTTCTTGCCCTCGGCGCTCGCGAACTGCGAGAGGAAGTATTCGTAGACTCGGCCGAGCACGTCCTTGGCGCGGCTGGCCTCGTCGCCGACCTTGATGTTGCTGATCATGTCGATCAGCTGGCCGAGGCGCTGCTTGTCGAGCGCGGGGCGGGCGTAGTCCTTGGGCAGCACGCCTTTCAACGCCGGGTTGTCGCGCTCGATGCCGGCCATGGCGTCGTCGACGAGCTGGCCGATGGTGCTCTGGCGCGCCTGCGCCTTGAGGTGCGGCCAGCGCGCCTCGGGCGGCACCCAGAAGATGCTCTGCGCGCGGTACTCGTCGGGGTCCTCGGGGTCGGCGCCCTGCGCCTTCTCGGCCAGCAGCGCGGCGTGCTTCTCCTCGAAGGCGTCGGAGATGTACTTCAGGAACAGCAGGCCGAGGCAGACGTGCTTGTACTCGGCGGCGTCCATGCTGCCGCGCAGGGCGTCGGCCATCTGCCAGAGCTGGGCTTCGTAGCCAACGTTGGCGGCGGTGTCGGTCCGTGCGGCGGTTTTCCTCTTTCCTGTTCTAGCCATTCAATTGGACCCCGCATCAGGTTGGGCGGCGTAGACGATGGCATCCGGCCTCGCACACACCTGCCATCCGGCTGCCTGCAGCAGCCGGTCGATCTCGACGCGGGCCTGTTGTTCGGGCGTCTGGGTCAACGCCGCACCAGGCCTCCGCCGCTGGAGATGTTACTCACGGCCGACGCCCCCGATGGCAAGTATTTGTTTTGCCTGTACTTATACTTGATCCGCGGACTTCGATCTACCCGCAGGCGCAATGTTGGACTCGGTGCAGCTCAGTACGTGAGCCTGCCAACCCACCTGCACAACGACATGCAGCCGCCCGCCGGTCTGCACTGCGCACGTCGCGGCCGAGTGCCGAGCTACCAGACAATTTTTAGTGCCGATCCTCTCCCGTCGAATTCTCGGCGAGCGCGTCCATCACGAACTGCCGCAACTTCGCATGGCGGCCGAATCGAATCATGTCGCGGGGCGAGATATCGCCGAGCATCGGATTTCGGGTCCGGAACCACAGTGCCGTCTTGCCGACGTCGCCCTCGAAGAACTGTGCAACGAGCGCACAGATATTCGCGATCTCCTCGAGTCGCTCGAGCACCTCGCGCGGGATCTTCTGGTCGAATCGCACCGACGACGGCGCGACCCCCGCGACCTTGGCGACTTCGGGCTTCTTGAGTCCGAGAAAATCCGCGACCTCGCGCGCCTTGAGCGTCTGGTCCGCCCAGAAGCCCAGATAGTCGCGCTCATGGACACTGCGAAACAGCCTTGGCTGCACGCCCACGGGTACACCTCATTTGCAGGGGTGGTTCGGATCCTCAGCCTAACAGACGCCGCATGATCTGACCACATGTCAACCATGAATCAACCACGATTCCGCCACTCAACTGCACAATCTATGGCGTGGGTGGTTGCCAAGGCCCGCTGCAACGGCGCGTTACGACGGTTTGCGTGAGCCCGGCCACGCGTCAATCGACCGTCGCCCGCCGCTCCCCGTCGTCGAACACGAGCTCCCTCTCGGGCCACCGCAACGCCGCGAGCCGCGTCTGAAACGGCGGGGCCGTGCGGCCGCGAGCGCGCTCGAGATAACGCCCGCCCACCGAGTAGTCCACGCAGAACACGTTGCGGCGCGGCCCCATCCACGAGTACGGCTCGTAGTCCCCGAGTGGATAGTCCCAGTCGCCGGTGACTTCCTGACGCTCGGCGCGCGCATCGCGGCGCCAGTAGTGCCCCACGATCACCGGCACGCGCTCGACGTATTCCTTCCACCAGCGCGAGCGGTGCGTCATGCGCCAGCGACCGCCCGCCCACACGGGCGAATCCGCCGGCCACTCGAGCCCCGAGGTGAGCACCTTCACCGGGTTCTCGTTCTGCTGTGTCTTCGCTTCCTCGGCATAGGCGGGCAGCAGCGGTACGCGCGCATCAGCTCGATATTGATATGGGACCTGTCCGCCGCATTTGTGTCGTTGAAGACACGCACTTGTCGACTTGCGCTGATATCGCAATCTGGCTGTGCCGCATGCCTTGGCCACGCTGCGTTGCGCTGCTAAGGTAGACGTAGAGTCACCACGAGAGTTGCAGCGTAGGCCTTGAGCAACGAGGACCATTATCATGAATCGTCGCCCTTCGACTCAGGACCTGACGTGGCTCCTTGATCTCGCGAAGAATAGACAACTCGATCTTGATCCACCCTACCAGCGCCGCAGCGTTTGGACGCTGAAGGACAAACAGTTTTTCTTGGACACGATTTTCCGCAACTACCCAAGCCCTGCGATCTTTCTGCACAAGACCATCGACAATGCTGGTCAGGCGACCTATCACGTCGTCGACGGCAAGCAGCGCACTCAGACGATACTCGATTTCGTCGCCGATAAGATTAAGATTGCCAAGGATTACGGAGACGCTCGCCTGGACGGGAAGAAGTGGTCCGAACTGGTCAATGATGTCGACTTGAAGCAGAGGTTCTGGAACTACCAGATAACCATTGAGCAGATAGACTTTGTTGATGGCGCCGTCGTAAACGAGGTGTTTGATCGGCTTAACCGCAACGCCCGTCGGCTGACCGCCCAAGAGCTTCGACACGCGAAGTTCGAAGGTTGGCTCATCTCAATTGTTGAGGCGGAAGCAACCCAGGATGAGTGGCAGAAGCTTGGTGTAGTCACGAAGGCCCGATCAAAGCGCATGATGGACGTGCAGTTCATCTCGGAGCTATTTTTGGTCCTCCTTGAGGGAAAACCGCTTGGCTTCGATCAAGACGCGCTCGACGAGATGTATGGGAAGTACGAAGACATCACTGAGACCTGTCCAGAGCTGGACGAGGATGAGTTTGTGGAGCGCCTCGAAAGGGTCAAGAGCTTTCTTCTGCACATGGAGGAAGCGAACAGAGTAGTCACTCGACATGCAAAGGGCTTTGGCAACTTCTACTCGTTGTGGGCGCTTGTTGCCCTGACACCTAGGCTCCCCGCCCCTGCGGACCTCGCCAACCGTTATCTCTTGTTCATGGAGTGTGTCGCGGAACTTGCAGCACAGGACGACTTGCAGGGGTTCCTGCAATCTCATACTGGACAAGACTATGCGCGAGCATTTACCTACCTAGACAACTCACGCGGTGCCAGTACAGACCTCGCGCAGCGTGTCGCCCGGCTCGAGGCTCTAAGGACCGCAGTCGTCGGCTGACATGAAGATTCCGGCGTCTATCAGGAATGCCTTCGACGATCAGAAGATCAAATTTGATCGCCTTAAGGAAAAAGTTGACGCAGCCGTAAATGGCATCAGGAAGCCGCGGTGGCACTATGAAAGCAGGGTCAAGACGCTTCAGAGCTACGCACTGAAGCTGGAATCCGGCCGATTTCGCGACCCTCTTGCTCTCGAGGACTCTTTCGCCTGCACCCTCGTTGTCGCGAACCTAGCGGAGGTGGAGGAAGCAGAGCAGTTGATCCGCCAAAGGTTTCAGCTTCTTGAGCGCCGGCCCAACTCTTCCGACTATACGCACAAGCGCCCCGACTCATTTCTTTTCGACGACCTTCGCCTGTATGTGGCGCTAGCGGCTGACCCAAACCTGCCGGCAACGGGTCTGGAAAGCGTGCGGTTCGAGTTTCAGGCCAAAACCTTTCTTCAGCATGCGTGGTCCATAGCTACCCACGATCTGGTTTACAAGACCGATAACGTGCATTGGAGCAAGCAGCGCATTGCCTTTCAGACTAAGGCGATGCTGGAGCATGCAGAGGTGTCCATCCTGGAAGCGGAAACACTCGCAGCTTCGGTGGCATTGGCAAAGGAAGACAAGAATACGAAAGATATAAGGCGTGCTATCGCAATTGTGCGCGATCAGTGGAGCACGGATCAGCTACCATCGGATGTCCGTCGCCTTGCCGAGAATGTCCTGAGACTTGCTGGGAATCTGCACCTTAGCTTGGACCGAGTACAGGCAGTCCTTGACGCCGGCAAAGCGACAGCTGGTTCGCATCCAACCAATCTCTCTCCTTATGCAACTCTAGTCCAGTATCTGCTGTCCGCGGAGCAGTTGGCGATGGTCAAGTATCTGGAGGGTGAAGAACAAGAGTCGGGCGGACAGCGTGCAGCCATAGTCATTCCCGCCGAGATCGACATTCCCGCCGGAATTGACCGCTCGAAATGGAAGAATGCCCTGTACGTCGGCTAGAGCCTGTTCACACTATGTGATATGCTCGCGGCATGGAAATCACCGTCGAGCAATTCAAACGTATCGAGCCGTTTCTGCCCGTGCAGCGTGGCAACGTCTCGCTCGGCAATCTTCAGGTTGTCAACGCGATCCTGTATGTGGCGGAGAACGGCTGCAAGTGGCGCAGCCTTCCGAAGCGCTTCGGCAACTGGCACACGATTTACACGCGCATGAACCGCTGGGCGAAGGCCGGCGTGCTGGATCGACTGTTCGAGGAGTTGCAGCATCAGCAACTCGTCCGCATCAAGATCGAGGCGGTGAGCCTCGACAGCACAATCGTCAAGGTGCATCCGTATGGCACCGGCGCTCTAAAAAAAGCGGCGCGCAATCCATCGGGCGATCTCGCGGCGGATGGACCACGAAGATTCATATGGTTGCCGCGGATGCTCGAACGGCTCTGACGTTCTCGCTGACACCCGGCCAAGCGGGCGATGCGCCAGCCGGCCGGGAACTGCTTCGGCAGCTGGCGTCGCTGCCGAAGCGCTGCCGGGTCATCATGGACCGCGCGTACGAGGGGAACGAGACCCGGCAACTCGTGCTCGACCTCGGCTTGACCCCGCTGGTGCCGCCGCTCAGCACGCGCGTCGAGCCGTGGCGATACAGCAAAGCCTGGTATCGCCGTCGCAATGAGATCGAGCGGCTGTTCCGCAGACTCAAGGGTTTCCGCCGCATCTTCAGTCGCTTCGACAAGCTCAACGTCATGTTCCTCGCCTTTCTGAGCTTCGCACTGGTCGTCGAGGCACTGCGATAGTGTTAACACGCCCTAGACCGTGGGGGTCGGTCCGCCGTACATCAGCGCATCGAGCGGAGTTGGCGACAGCGCACCATCGTGCAGGATGATGATGCGGTCAGGCTCAGCTGCGAACCAGGCGAACGAACGCCACGCCAGCTCAGGCACAGTCTTTCTGAACGCGCCTTTGGATCGATCAAGGTAGGCGGTTACAAACGCTACCCGATCAGCTGTGAAGCCCGCGTCGGTAGCAATCTTGAGCATGGCGGCCTTGCGGCTTTCCGTGATCGGGCCGTCGGTTGCGACCACCTCTACGAAGACCAACAAAAAGCTGGGAACCTCACCGTTGCCGAGATCGACCAAGATGATGTCGGGCAACGTGCGGTCTGCGGAAATCTTGAGATTCAGCTCTCTTGCGAGTTCGTCGTCACGCGCGACGACTTTGGCGCCACTTTCACTGACCCACAACACGGCAGGCTGCGCAAGGAAGCGCGCGGTGAAATCCTCGATCACGGCCTTTGAGATCGTCGAACTGGGGCCAGGCGCCATGCGTCGAGTTTCGCCATTAGGGAAAGTGACGAGAACGCCCCCGCTTGTTGCTACTGCGCCGCGACGCATAAGCGCCACGCGTGCCAGCGCCGCCGCGGAGAGGTTTGCCGTCTGCCAGGCGGCTATCGCCTCGGACAGCCTGTCGCCTTGCAGCAAGGGATCGAACAATGCCGCAAACTCCGCCTTAAGCGCATAGCGCGGCAAGCCTGATGTCGTCGCCAAGCCGCTGCGTTCGACCACGGCGTTGTTGTTCATGAATCCTTGCCGGATGGTTTCATCGCGCAGCGCTTCGCGGCTGTTCTCTTGATACCAGCGTGCGCCGTGCACTTTAAAGCCCGGCTTCATGGCAGTCGTGCCGTAGGCTGTGCGCGCAACGTCGTCAGCGATAACGGCCTGTTCGCCCGTCATGCGCATCACGTGTTTGGGCGCCAGCCAGCGATCTACCCCTTCAACAGCTCCAATGTAGAGCATCACGAACACGGCGGATGCTGCCATTTCACGCACGCAATACGCGCGGTTCGGAGTGCCTTCCGGGAAGATGTGAGGCAGGCGCGCATGAATGGCCGCACGGTCGATGTATGGCGGCAAGCTCACGTTTCGTAATCCAGGCCGTAAAGGAGCCGGGCCGCCCACTCGACGCTGGCGGCATCGTTGCGATGGCCCAGCAGGCTCTTTAGTTCCGTAGGATCGGGCAGTGGCAAGTTCTCTAGCTCGTAGGCGGAGACCGCGACGCTGCCGCTGATGCAACGAAAGGCGCGGTCGGCCGCCACGGTGTTAAGGAAGTTGGCCAGCACTGCGGGCGCAATCGACGGCGTGTCGTCGGCCGGCAACAGCATATTCAGGTGGTTCTCGATGGTCACGCCATATTTTCCGATGAACTTTGCCGGCAGTTCAGCGGCGATGAGGCGCCGCGCCTGTTCCTTGGCCGTAGTCCGCTGTAGCAGCACGCAGGGCCGGCGCACGACCAGCCAGTCATCGCCTTTCCGCAGACGGAGATAGGGTTTGTGGTTGCGCTTGGTGGCGCGAAAGACGAAGCGGCCGTCACTGGTGACGCTCTCCGCCCAAACCAACGGCACCGTATCCCGCTCCGGCTGGTCGCGTAGCTGCGGCTTGTGCCGGTTCCACACGAGCGGCCCTGTGCTGACCGCATAACCCCAATCGAGCAGTCTGGCCGGCATGGCGCGCAGCCGCTTCGCCAGACCGGCATCGTCCGTATGGCGCGCCAAGACCCACGGCGCGGTCGCCTTGCGCGGCATTGAAAACTCCCCAGCCTGCACAGGCTTCGCCGGCTCACCTGGCAGCGGCACGACACAGCACACCGCCGCCGGGGCGCGCCGTCCACCCTTGCGATAGGTCGCAAGTATCGTTTCCTGCAAGACGCCTTCAAAGACTCCTTTGCGCAGGGTCACGAAGTCCAACGCCACAGGCGGCGCCTCGCGCCACAGCAAGCCGCGCAGGTTCTTGAAGTATTCGCCAGCCAGGAAGCTCGAAGGGGTCAGGAACGCAACCAGCCCCTTCGGTTTAGCGAGCCGTACGGCGAGGTCCATAAATAGGCCGTAAAGATTGGCATGACCATAGAGGCCGCGCGCGAAGCGCACGCGGCGCTCGGCCGACAGCGTTTGACGGCCAAACGGCGGATTGCCGACTACCAAATCGAACGCATTTTCCTGGTCGGTTGCCAAGCTGTCGCATACCGTGATGACGGCCGGCAAGCAACGTCCTGACGCGGCGACAAGCGGAAGCACTTCCGATTCGATGAAGACATAGGCAAGCCACGCGGAGAACGGATCAAGATCAAAACCACGCAGACGCACGCCCAAATTCTGTAGGGCGACAGCTGGTTCACAGTCTCCGAGCGCATCGACCATCCGACGCGCTGCGGCCACGAGGAAGGACCCTGCCCCGGCTGCCGGGTCGATCACATGCGCACGCGCCCAGTCGGTGCCACCAGCCTGGGCTTGGTCAAGTAGCCGATCTACTAAGACCGGGGGTGTGTAGTAAATGCCATGGTGCGATCGCCAGGAGTCCGGCAGCAAATCCGTATACAGCGAGCCGAGACGGAACGCAGCCTCGCGCACAGGGAAATTGACCATGGCATGGCCGAACTGCACGGCGATATCACGCGCAGCGGTCAACTGGATCCTGGTTTCAATTGGCGGTGCATTGACCGGAAACCGAGCATTCAGTCGGTTTCGGTAGGCCGTGACCGCGCAGGCGGTGATGGACTCTGCAAAGCCCAGTTGAGCGCGCTCCGCCGTAGCCGTGCTGTGGTTGCGCAGGGCTGCACGCAGCTGCGCCGGCGTGGGAGGATCCTGCGACCACGACCTCCCTTTCGATAGCGCGGCGAACTTGGTTGCGGTATCGCGACTCATGGAGCCGCCATCAGCGGCCAATGCTGCGCCATTTGCCTCTCGGCAGCCTCCCATACGGGCAGAGCGAGGGCAAACCTTGTCTCGAGCGCCTGAGCCCGGCGAGTCGAAAAAGTGTCGGGGGCGAGACTGCCCAATGCGTGCGTCGCATGCGGCACGCCGGTCGCATTGCAGCCCTTCTTTACTGCGATCATGGCTCTCGCTTCTCGCTGAAACCCTTTCATTACTTTACCTTAACTCATTGCCCGCCACCCTACAGGTGGGCCTAATAGCAACTCTCTGTAGTCCCTCCTTCCATTTCGGATCCGCGCGCTTCGATCCACCCCTTGACGTCATGTTTCGGTAGGCGTGGCTCAGGACGTGAACCTGATCACGGCCTCAATCGACCGTCGGCAACCGCTCCCCATCATCGAACACGAGATCGCGCTCGGGCCACCGCATGGCGGCGAGCCGCGTCTGAAACGGCGGGGCCGTGCGGCCGCGAGCGCGCTCGAGATAACGCCCGCCCACCGAGTAGTCCACGCAGAACACGTTGCGGCGCGGCCCCATCCACGAGTACGGCTCGTAGTCCCCGAGCGGATAGTCCCAGTCGCCGGTGACTTCCTGAGGCTCCGCGCGCGCGTCGCGGCGCCAGTAGTGCCCCACGATCACCGGCACGCGCTCGACGTACTCCTTCCACCAGCGCGAGCGGTGCGTCATGCGCCAGCGACCGCCGGCCCACACGGGCGAGTCCGCCGGCCATTCCACACCCGAGGTGAGGACCTTCACCGGATTCTCGTTCTGCTGTGTCTTCGCTTCCTCGGCGTAGGCAGGAAGCAGCGGCACGCGCGCGTCACGACGCCACAGGTCGTGGCGGTACTGCTGCAGTTCCTGCGCTGCCTGCCGGTCGATGCCGCTCCGTCGCAAGGCCGCCTTGGTCAGCGCGTGGAACGCCTCGTGCGCCTCGGCGTAGCTCACGTCCTCGAGCGCGAGGCCGACCTCCACGATCGCCTCGTTGCTCCAGCACGCATGTACGACGCGCAGGTCCGCGCGTTCCAGGGCGAGCGGCGTGCGATTCAGCCAGCGCAGCCACGCGGTACGGCGCTCGGGTGTGGCAGCCTTGGAGTGCAGGAACTCGCCGGCGGCGCGCTCGTGGTCGCGATCGAAGAACCAGCCGTTGCCGTGCTTCGGTGCATTCAGGAGCGCGTTGATCTCGTGGTTGCCGAGCACGCACTGCGCGCGGCCGGCTTCGACGAAACCCAGCACCGTGTCGAGCACGGCCGGGCTGTCCGGCCCGCGGTCGCAGAGATCACCGACGAAGACGAGGTGGCGACCATCGGGGTGGACGCCGTGCTCGTCATAGCCGAGGTGGCCGAGCAGGTCGCGCAGCGCCTCGATCTCGCCGTGGACGTCGCCGACGACGTCCAGCGGCCCATCGATCAGCCGGCCGAGTGCCTTGTTGTCGGACTCCCCGGTCACGGCGCTCCCGCAGCCTTGCCCTTCATCAAGGTCATGGCCGTGCCGATCAGCGCGGAGACCTCGGTCATGTTGCCCGGCACGATCATGGTGTTGTTCTTCTGCGCGAGCTGCGCATAGGCCTCGACGGCCTTTTCCGCGACCTTCAGCTGCACCGCCTGCTCGCCGCCCGGCGATCGGATCGCCTCGGCAACCTTGCGGATGGCGTCCGCGGTGGCGTTCGCAACCGTGATGATCGCCGCCGCCTCGCCCTCGGCGTTGTTGATCTCGGCCTGCCGCTGGCCCTCGGAGCGCGCGATGAACGCCTCGCGCTCGCCGGTCGCGATGTTGATCTGCTCCTGCTTGCGGCCCTCGGAGGCCGCGATCAGCGCGCGCTTCTCGCGCTCGGCGGTGATCTGCGCCTGCATCGCGCGCAGGATCTCGTTCGGCGGGGTGAGGTCCTTGATCTCGTAGCGCAGCACCTTCACGCCCCAGTTCGCGGCCGCTTCGTCGAGCGCGCTCACCACCGACGCGTTGATGGCGTCACGCTCCTCGAAGGTCTTGTCGAGTTCCATCTTGCCGATGACCGAGCGCAGCAGCGTCTGCGCCAGCTGCGTGATGGCGAGCACGTAGTTCGACGAGCCGTAACTCGCGCGCATCGGGTCGGTGACCTGGAAGTAAATGATGCCGTCGACCTGCAGCTGCGTGTTGTCGCGCGTGATGCAGACCTGGCTCGGCACGTCGAGCGGCACTTCCTTCAGCGAGTGCTTGTAGGCCACGCGCTCGACGAACGGCACGACGAACTTGAGGCCCGGCGTCAGCGTGCGGTCGTACTTGCCGAGTCGTTCGACCACCCACGCGTTCTGCTGCGGGACGATCTTGAACGTCTGGACGATGAAGATGACGGCGATTGCGGCCAGGACCAGTGCGATTTCCATTTGCTTGTTTTCCTCGACGATTCAGCTGGAACGTTGTGTGTCTTTGGGGGCCAGCACGAGCCAGTTGCCCTCGACGGCAGTGATCACGTGCTCGCCGGGTTCGGACGGCGCGCCGGGTGCGAGGCGCGCGGACCACTCCGAGCCGCGGTACTGGATGCGGGTGGTGCCGTCCGTGGCCCAGGTGGCGACGTGCACGTGCGCGCCTATGTCGAGGTTCACGTCGCGATTCTCACGGGCGGGCGCGGTGGTCGGTTCCTTGTAGCGGCGCCAGTGCCAGATGGCCGTCGCTCCGCCGCCCACGAGGGCCGCGACGACGATCTGGGCGCTGCCCGGGAAGCCGAGGTGGGCGGCGATGGCGGCGGCGGCGAGGCCGAACGCCATCATCAGCAGGTAGAAGGTGCCGGTGGCGAGTTCGATCGCGACCAGCACGCCGGCGGCGACCCACCAGAGCGTTGCGGGGGAGAAATCCATCTGTCGGTATCCCTTGCGTGCGTCGTTCGTGTGGCGGACCCCGGCATTGTGACGGAGCTTGGGTTCCACGGCACGATTCGGTCGATTTGCGTCAATTTCCCGCTACGACCCGATTTCGACAGTCCGGCATGCTATCGCTGTACGTTACTAACGCGTCGCGATATGATCCGGAGCGGTCCTTGATCAAGTCGTTCAGTGATGCGGAAGCCGAGCGCCTGTTCAACGGGCTCCGTTCTAAGCGCCTGCCGCCAGAGCTGCAGCGACCAGCGGCGCGGAAGCTGGAGATGCTCGATGCAGCGCCATCGCTGCAGACCCTGTCCCGACCGCCGGCCAACCGACTGGAGAAGCTGCGCGGAGCCCGCGCCGGTACGTACAGCATCAGGGTCAACCGTCAGTGGCGTATCTGCTTCCGCTGGCTCGAGTCGAACGCGTACAACGTTGAGATCATCGATTACCACGACTGAGTGAATTACCGATGGCCAAGCGCGACTTCCCACCGATTCATCCGGGTGAAATCCTGCTCGAGGAGTTCCTGAAGCCCATGCAGGTCACGCAGTACCGTCTTGCGAAGGACATCAGCGTCCCGCAGCGCAGGATCAGCGAGATTGTCCATGGGAAGCGCGCCGTAAGTGCGGACACTGCGCTTCGGCTGGCCCGCTACTTCGGCGTCGAACCGGAGTTCTGGATGAATCTGCAGGCGCGCTTCGATCTCAAGGAGGCCGAGGCTGCGCTTGGCAGTCGGCTCAAGGCGGAGGTTCGCCCGCGCGCCGCCTGAGCCGCGGACATGACCCTGGTCGTGCGGCCGCTTGCTGCCCCGACAGGAAAAGCCTGGACAGGAGCACGATGTAACTGAACGGTGTGCGGCGAGTGCATTTGTGCACGTTTACGTCAGAAATGCGCTTTGCAGGACGGTCTGTACACACTTACATTCATGGCGAATGCCGAGGCGGCTGCGCGGGCGAATCTTCGTGACGAGCGCTCGACTTGGCGCCAGTTCCTCGGCCGCTCTTTGACAATCTGCAATCGCTGGCAGCGAACCACGTTTCCGCGGAACGGGCTATCCACTTAGCTCCACCACAACCTGTAGGGGGTGGTGGAGCTAAGTGGATAGCCCGTTCAGCTGAAACGCGCCGGGCCGCAGCCGCCCCCTCCTACAGCCCGCAGCCCTCGGCCCTCAGCCTTCCGCCTACAGCTCCGTGTATTTCCGGCTGGAACCGCGCGCTTTGTCCGCCGGGTATTTCTCGCCATTGCGGGTGATCTTGGCCACCGCCGCCTGCTCGAGATCCACCCCCAGCTTGTCGGCGAGGCGCACGAGGTAGAGCAGCACGTCCGCCATCTCCTGCTCGACGGCCGCGCGAGTCTCGGGCGAGAGGTCGCGGCTCTGCGCGTCGGTGAGCCACTGGAACGGCTCGAGCAACTCGGCCGCCTCCACCGCAAGCGCGGTGGCGAGATTCCGCGGCGAGTGGAACTGCTCCCAGTCGCGCTCGGCGGCGAAGGAACGCAGCGCGTCGCGCAGCCGGATCAGCGAATCGGACATCCGGCGCTCAGGGGAACTGGATCTTGCCGCGCGGCGGCAGGCCACCCTGTCCGGAGAGCGCCGAGGCGGCACCGGCGTCCGGGATCACGATGGAGGACGCCTGCTGGCGGCGCATCTCCTGCAGCTCCTTCATGGTCTCCTCGAAGGCGACCCGCGCGCCATCGGCGAACTTCTCGCAGGCCTCGGCGAGCGTCTTCGCGTCGATCTCGAAGGTGAGCGGCAGCACGCCGGCGGGCGTCATGATCTGAGCCTGGCCGACGTAGACCGTCGCACGGGCGGGATCGGGAGAACCGTCCGGCTTGACCGGGCTCGTGACGCGGATCGTGCCGACCTTGCGGTCGGAATAGGTGTCCTCCCGGTAGAGGTCGTTCGCGTCCATCTTCGGTTCGGGGGCGTTGGTCGGGCCGGCCATGGGCTTTCCTTGGGTCTGTCGAATTCGGAGGGTCGTCACGGTACCCGACGCGGTCCGCCGCGACAACGCGCGTTGACGGGGAAGGTCAGAACCGCGCGTCCTTGCCACCTTCGGCCGGGGGCGGCGGCGGGAGCGTGTCCCGCGGCCAGGGCACGACCGCGACGTAGTAGAGCACGATCAGGTTCACCAGCGGGATCGACGCCATGATGGCGAGCCAGGGCGGGAACCCCATGCGCCCCAGGATCTTCCAGAAGGCGACCAGTTGCAGCAGCGAAAGGATGACGATCCAGCGGATCACGGCGGGCTCCCGGTACGGACGGACGCCCGGATGATATAACGCGCGCCATGAACGACCTCACCCGCAGGCCGGCGGGCCCGATCCGGGCGCCGCGCGGCACCGTGCTTTCGGCCCGCAGCTGGCTCACCGAGGCGCCGCTGCGCATGCTGATGAACAACCTCGACCCGGAGGTGGCCGAGCGCCCGGGCGACCTGGTCGTCTATGGCGGCATCGGCCGCGCCGCGCGCAACTGGGACTGCTACGAGCGCATCGTGGCGGCGCTGCGCAGGCTCGGCGACGACGAGACGCTGCTGGTGCAGTCGGGCAAGCCGGTCGGCGTGTTCCGCACCCACGCCGATGCCCCGCGCGTGCTCATCGCGAACTCGAACCTCGTCGGCCGCTGGGCGACCTGGGACCATTTCCACGAGCTCGATCGCAAGGGCCTCATGATGTACGGCCAGATGACGGCCGGCTCGTGGATCTACATCGGCAGCCAGGGCATCGTGCAGGGCACCTACGAGACCTTCGTCGAGATGGGCCGCCGGCACTACGGCGGCGACCTCGCGGGCCGCTGGATCCTCACCGCGGGCCTCGGCGGGATGGGTGGCGCCCAGCCGCTCGCGGCGACCATGGCGGGCGCCTCCATGCTCGCCATCGAGTGCCGGCCCGAGCGTATCCAGAAGCGCCTGGATACGCGTTACCTCGACGTGCGCGCGGACACGCTCGACGAGGCACTGGCGCTGATCGAGCAGGCGACACGGGAGCGCCGCGCGGTGTCGGTCGGGCTGCTCGGCAACGCGGCCGAAGTGCTGCCGGAGCTGCTGCGTCGCGGCGTGCGCCCGGACGCGGTCACGGACCAGACCTCGGCGCACGATCCGGTCAACGGCTACCTGCCCGCCGGCTGGTCACTCGAGCAATGGGACGGCCTGCGCGAATCGGATCCGCGAGCGGTGGAACAGGCGGCTCGCGCCTCGATGGCGCGGCATGTCGAGGCCATGCTCGCGTTCCAGCGACAGGGCATCCCGGTGTTCGACTATGGCAACAACATCCGCCAGGTCGCGCTGGACGAGGGCGTGCGGGACGCGTTCGATTTCCCGGGTTTCGTTCCCGCCTACGTCCGCCCGCTGTTCTGCCGCGGCGTGGGCCCGTTCCGCTGGGCCGCGCTCTCGGGCAATCCCGAGGACATCTACCGCACCGACCAGAAGGTGAAGGAACTGATCCCGGACGATCCGCACCTGCACCGCTGGCTCGACATGGCGCGCGAGCGCATCCAGTTCCAGGGGCTCCCCGCGCGCATCTGCTGGGTGGGCCTGGGGCAGCGACACCGCCTCGGCCTCGCCTTCAACGAGATGGTGGCGAACGGCGAACTCGAGGCGCCGGTAGTGATCGGCCGCGATCACCTGGACTCGGGCTCGGTCGCGAGCCCGAACCGCGAGACGGAAGCCATGCGAGACGGCTCGGACGCGGTAGCCGACTGGCCGCTGCTGAACGCGATGCTCAATGTCGCGAGCGGCGCGACCTGGGTGTCGATACACCACGGCGGCGGCGTCGGCATCGGCTACTCGCAGCACGCGGGCGTGGTGATCGTGTGCGACGGCACGCCCGCCGCCGCGCAGCGCATCGAGCGCGTGCTCTGGAACGACCCCGCCTCGGGCGTCATGCGCCACGCCGATGCCGGCTACGAGGACGCAATCTCCTGCGCCCGCGAGCATCATCTGAACCTTCCGTTCCTCAGCTAGGCAGCTGCACGAGTCGCCGGAAGTGGAATCTCCTCGCACTATCCCCTGTCCCCTATCCCCTATCCCCTTCCCATGCTGACGCTCTGGCGCAACGCCCGCATCCACACCTGCGATGCACAGATGCGGGTACACGCGCCGGGCGCCCTGCTGACCGAGGGCGGCAGGATCCGCTGGGTGGGCGACGAGCGCGACTTGCCGACGGGCCTGCGCCCGGATCGCACCGTGGAACTCGCGGGCCGCTGGGTGACGCCGGGCCTCGTCGACTGCCACACGCACCTGGTGTTCGCCGGCCAGCGCGCCGCCGAGTTCGCGCGGCGTACGTCGGGCAGCAGCTACGCGGAGATCGCACGCGAGGGTGGCGGGATACTGTCGACGATGCGCGCCACGCGCGCTGCGAGCGAGGACGCACTGGTCGAGTTCAGCCGGCCGCGGCTCGCTTCGCTGCTGCAGGAAGGCGTGACCACGGTCGAGATCAAGTCGGGCTACGGCCTCGAGTACGAATCCGAGGGGCGGATGCTGCGCGCGGCACGGCGACTCGCGGCCGATCATGCCGTGACGGTCTCGACCAGCTTCCTTGCGGCGCACGCCCTGCCGCCCGAGTTTGCGGGACGCGCGGACGACTACGTCGCGACGATCTGCGACGACTGGCTGCCGCGCATCGCGCAGGCCGGCCTGGCCGACGCGGTGGATGCCTACTGCGAGGACATCGCATTCTCGGCCGCGCAATGCGACCGACTGTTCGCGAAGGCGCGGGAACTCGGCCTGCCCGTGCGCCTGCACGCCGAGCAGCTCTCGAACGTCGGCGGCACGCAGGTCGCCGCACGGCACGGCGCACTGTCCTGCGACCACCTCGAGTACGCGAACGAGGCGGACGCCGCGGCACTCGCCCGCGCAGGTAGCGTGGCGGTGATGCTGCCCGTTGCGTTCTATGCGCTCGCCGAGAAGCGGCTGCCGCCCATCGAATCGCTGCGCCGCCACGGCGTCCCGCTGGCCGTCGCCTCGGACTGCAACCCGGGCTCCGCACCCGGCGCCTCGCTGCTGCTCGCGATGAACATGGCACGACGCCTGTTCGGCCTCACCAGCGACGAGGTGCTGCTCGGCACGACGCGCCATGCAGCTCACGCGCTCGGGCTGCAGCACGAACGAGGTTGGCTCGCACCCGGACTGGCCGCGGACTTCGCCGTCTGGTCGATCGAGACCCTGGACGAGCTCGGCTACTGGGCCGGCTTCAATCCCTGCAGCATGGTCGTGCGCGAGGCCGGTATCGTCCTCGAGCGCGCCGTGTAGGAGACCTGTCGTGAGTCATCGAGACGACTTGAGCGCCTGGACCGGACGGGTGGACGCGATCGACGGCGAGGCGGGCCGCCGCTGGCACCAGCTGGTGGAGCGCGCGGCCGACGCAGATCGTGCCGGCGTCGCCCTCCTCGGCTTCGCGAGCGATGCGGGCGTCTGGCGCAACCACGGCCGCCCCGGCGCCGCGGAGGGTCCCGACGCACTGCGCCGCATGCTGGCCAACCTCGCCTGGCACGGGACACCGGACGACCGGCTCTACGACGCGGGCACCGTCACCTGCGAGGGCGACGCGCTCGAGGTGGCGCAGCAGGAATACGCGGGCCGGATCGCCGCGCTGCTGCAGGCCGGGCACTTCCCCATCGGCCTCGGCGGCGGCCACGAGATCGCCTGGGCCGCCTACCAGGGCGTGGCACAGGCGCTGGTCGACGACCCGCGCCTCGAGCGGCTCGGCATCGTCAACTTCGACGCCCACCTCGACCTGCGCCAGCCGGAGATCCCGGGTCGCGGCACCTCGGGCACGCCGTTCCTGCAGATCGCCGAAGCCCGCGCAGCCGCCGGGACGCCGTTCCGCTACCTCTGCATCGGCGTCAGCGAGTCGGCCAACACGCCCGCGATCCTCGCGCGCGCCGTGAAACTCGGCACCGAAATCGCCCTCGACGTGGACGCAGACAGCCCCGACACCGAGTCGCGCCTGCAGCGCTTCATCGCCGAGTCGTCCGCCGTCTATCTCACGATCTGCCTCGACGTGCTGCCGCCGTCCGTGGCTCCGGGCGTGAGCGCGCCCTCCGGGCTCGGCGTGATGCCCGGACGCGTGGTGGAACTGATGAGGGAATGCCTGCGTGGCTGTGGTCCGCGCAACGCGGGCAGCAAGCTGCTGCTGGCCGACCTCGCCGAATTGAACCCGCGCCACGATCCGGACGGTCGTACCGCCCGCGTCGCCGCGCGCCTGGTGTATGAGCTGACTGCCTTCGGTTCTTTGCCCGGGCCGCAGGGGCCAAGTATCCTGCGCCGATGAGCATTCCGAACCGCATCCCAGTCGTCCTGCCGTTCACGGTCCTGCTGCTGTCCGCGGCGCTCGTCACGGGTTGCGGACGCAAGGAACCCCCCGTCGCCGCCGAGCCCCCGCCGCCCGTCGCGGCCGATGCGGGCCACGCGTCCGGCGCACATTTGCCGCCCGGTATCGAGTGGTTCGACGGCGACGTGGACGCGGCCTTCGCCGCCGCGAAAGCGGCAGACAAGCCGTTGTTCCTGTACTGGGGCGCCGAGTGGTGCCCGCCCTGCGCACAAATCAAGGCCACCATCTTCAATCGCCGCGAGTTCCAGGAGCGCAGCCGCCTGTTCGTGCCCGTGTACCTCGACGGCGACACGCCGAGCGCCCAGAAACAGGGCGAGCGCTTCGGCGTCGTGGGTTACCCGACCATGATCCTGTTCAACCCCGAGGGTGCGGAGATCACGCGCCTGCCGGGCACGGTGGATATCGAGCGTTACGCGAGGATCCTCGACGTGGCGCTCGCCGAGGCACGCCCCGTGAAGGAAATCCTCGCCGCAGCTGCGCACGGCGGCGAGGTCACGCCGGGCGACTGGCAGTTGCTCGCCTACTATTCCTGGTCGACCGACAACGGCCGTGCGATGGCGAAGGCGAAGGAGGCCGGCACCTTCCGCATGCTGAACTCGCGCTGCCCGGTTGAGCTGCAGCCGGACTGCGCGCGACTCTACTTCGAGTACCTCGGCGCCGCGGCACGCGATGCAGGCGACGGCAATGGCAGCTTCACCGGGCTCGACCGAGCCGAGGCCCGCAAGAAGCTCCTCGAACTCCTGGCGCAACCGGCGGTGGGCCGCGCGAACGTCGACAACCTGCTCTACGGCGCGAAGGACACCGTCGAACTCCTCTCGGATGCGGGCAGTCCCGAGCGCAAGCAGCTCACGACGGCCTGGCACGCCGCGCTCGACCAGCTGACCGCCGGCGAAGGCGCTGCGGCGCTCTCCTCCTCCGAGCAACTGAAGGTGATCCGCGCACGCATGCTGCTCGCGAAGCTCGATGCGCCGGACGCGCCGGTGCCGGCCGCGCTGGTGGATCTGGCCCGCAAGGCCGTCGCGCAGGTGGATGCGGCCACCACCGACCCGTATGCGCGACAGTCCGCGATCAACTCGGCCGCCGGGCTCTACTGGGAGGCCGGCCTCGGCGAGGACGCGAACCGCCTGCTGGTGGCGGAACTCGAGAAGTCGAAGTCCCCGTACTACTTCATGCTCGACCTCGCGGACCTCGCGGAAAAGGCCGGCCGCACGGACGAGGCGGTGCAGTGGCTCGAGCGCGCCTACGCCGGCGCCGAGGGCCCCGCGACGCGCTTCCAGTGGGGCTACAACTACCTGGTGGGTCTCGTCGAGCTCACGCCCGACGACACGGCCCGGATCGAGCAGGCCGGACTCGCGGTGCTCGGTGAACTCGACGGGTCGCCCGACGCGTTCTACCAGCGCACCCGCATGCGTCTCGAACAGCTGAGCACGAAGCTCCTCGACTGGGGCGGGACGGCCGAGCGCGCGAAAGTGATCGACGCGCTGCGCACGCGCACGGGCGAGATCTGCCGCGGCATGCCCGAGGGCGACGAGGGACGGGGCAACTGCGAGCGCTTCCTCGCGCCCGTTGCGACAGCCACTGCGGGCGCGTGACGTTTGTAATACGCACATCGGCGATCCCTCGACCAGTCGATGCAACGAGTCTGTAACCGTTCCGCGTTAAGGTCGCGACACGGACCCAGATAGGTCCGGACTACATAGCAACGAACTGCGCTGGACTCGAGCATGACAATTTCGGACGACGAATTCTGGCGTCGGTTCGATGAGCTGGACGGCCAGCGAATTCGCTACAACAAGCGTCGCGAGGAAGCCTTCCGGCGCCTGAGGCCGACGGCGACCAATTGGGACGATGCTGACGACCGGACCGCCTGGAACCAGTATTGTGAATCGGTCGAGCGGATCGAGCAGAACCTTGCCGAGCTGGAGAAACTCATCTGGCGGATGGGATAAAGGTCTCGAGGGAAATCGAGTGCCACCGTTTTCGCATCGATTCTGGAATTCGCTCCTTGCCCTCGACGGCAGGCTGGTCTCGGTGTCGTCAGCCTGCGACCGCGCCTCGCGGCGCCTGCGCACCAGCCGCCACTGCATGACCGACGATGCGCAAGTCGAGTTCCGCATCGAGATGGTGGAGGCGATGAGGGAACTGCGCGAGGCGGTAAGCGAACTGCGCTCTTTCCAGAGCCGCAAGTCCCTGCAGGAGGCGCGGTGAGCGCACGTCCTGCCGTGCTCGCGGCCGGCACCTTCGTGCTCCTCGGCACCGTGCAACCAGGGGTCGCCGAGGTGGGAGGTTTCGATGCGGCGAAGATCGAGAAGGCGATTCCGGGTATCGAGAGATGCGTCGCGTACGACCAGCCCCGATCACTGGCGGGCTGTACGAGGTGATCGACTCCACCGGCAACGTCCTCTACGTGGACGGCGCCGCGAAGATCGCGTTCCAGGCGAACCTCGTGGAAATCGCGACGCGACGCAACCTGACGGAGAGAGCCTGTCGATCTACCGCGCGGTGGACTTCCAGACGCTGCCGCTCGACCCCGCGATCGAGCGTGTGAAAGGCGATGGCAGCCGCCGGCTCGCGGTGTTCGCCGATCCGGATTGCTCTTTCTGCGCGCAGCTCGGGCGGGAACTCGAAGGCGTCGACAACGTCACGATCTACACCTTTCTGTACCCGATCCCGCAGCTGCACCCCGAAGCGGCCGCGCGCGCGACTCGCATCTGGTGCGCGCCGGATCGCAACGCCGCGTGGCTGGCCTGGTTGCTCGACAGGGTCGAGGCAACCGAGTCGCCAACCGGGTGCGACGCGCCGACGTCCAGGGTCGCTGAGATCGCGCCGCGCTTCTGGGTGAATGGCACGCCGAGCCTGGTGTTCGGCAGCGGCCGCGTGCTGTCGGGCGCACTGGGCACGGACGTGCTGGAGAACTTCCTGAGCGAGGCGCCGCTCGCGCGCGACAACTGATCAGCGTGCCTGCGGCATCCGCCGCCGGAGCATTCCCCGGATCATTCCCAAGCCAAGCAACCCGAACAGCGCCGCGAGGTCGATTGCACCGCCACCGCCGCCGCTGTTATCCCCGTGCAGCGACACGGTCACGGTCTGTTCGGCGGATCCGCCGGCCCCGCTGCAGGTCAGCGTGAAACTGCTGTTGGTAGTCAACGGCCCCACGGTCTGCGTCCCCGACGTCGCCTTGTTGCCGCTCCATTGACCCGAGGCCACGCAACCGGTCGCGCCAGTCGAATTCCAGGTCAGTGTGACCGAACCGCCCGATTGCACCGACGCCGCACTGACAGCCAGCTCCGTGGTCGGAGGAGGCGCCGTGCTTTCGACCCGCACGCCATAGGCGCCAAACTGGGCTGCGGTATCAACTCGCATGAGCAGATTCAGGTAGTAGCGTCCCGGCACCGCGTCGAAGGCAAACGTGCCGCCGCCGTAGGCGAAACCGACCTCCCGTGTGCCGTGCGTGACGGCCAGCGCCAGTTCGTCGAAGGCCACGGGGAAGCCCAGGTCGGAGAGACCGACGTCGTACGAGCCTGCTGTCGCAACATCCACCACGCGCCGCTCGAACCCGGAGCCGGCCGCCTGGGTCGTCTCGAAGACGACGCTGCCTGCGCCGGACGCGGTTGCGGGCAAAGTCGCGATTTCTACGCCGAGGAGCCCGCTGCCGGTCGCACCAGGTGTTGCGGTGACGAGCACGTACGCCGGTCCGACAGACAGCGACGCAGCGAACGCACCGGCTGCCGCTCCGCGGCCGAGTTCCGCGCCGTCCTGCAACAGGACTATTCCGACGTCGGCAAGGGCACCGGGGAAACCGAAGTCAGTGAGGATCGTGCGGTGATTTCCGGCGGCCGGCACGTCGAACCTGGCCACGAACGATGAACTGCCGTCGCTGCTCGCGGGCGGCGAAACGGTGACGACGTTGTAGCGGATGCGGGCCGCGCCCTGCGCGAGATCGATCGACATGGCACCGACCGTCGCGGGCGGCGCCGGCAACGGCAGCGCATACAGTTCTGCGCCGCCTGCCGCCGCGCTGAACCCGACGGAACCCGTGCCGGCACGGCGCGCGAGCACCTGACTCCCGCGCACGACGGCCGCCGCGACGGACTGCAGCGCCACGGGAAACTCGAGGTCGGCCACTCCGAGCGTGTAGTCGCCGGTCGCGGGCAGGGTCACCGGCTGCGCCGCATCCAACTCACCTGTCGCATGCGCCTGGTCGTAGATCGGCGTGCCGCCCGCAATGGAGATGACGCGCACCCCGAGCAGACCGGCCGAGGTCGCGGCACCCGCCTGGGCCACGACGAGCAGATCGTACTCGCCGGGCGTTGCGACGAACTCGGCTTCCGGATCGGCCATGTCCAGCCGCGCCACCTGCGTGCCACCGCGGGTGAGCAGGAGGTCCACGCTCGACAGTGCTTCCGGGAAAGACAGGTCCGTGACCGTGATTCGATGCGCGCCGGAGGCGGGCACGGTGACGCGTGCCTGCGAGATCGTTTGTCCCGCCGGCGGCGCCGGTCGCTGGCTCGTCACCGTATCGGAGTAATCCAGCAGGGTCGTGCCGTTCCCGATGCCGACGATCCGTGCCGAGAAGACGCCGACGCCGGTGACGCTGGACGGACGGACGGCGACCTGCACCTCGTAACTCCCCGGGGTCGCCTCGAACTGTACCAGCCCCGCAGTCTGCAGCACCGCGACTCTGGACGCGCCGCGCGTGATGGCGGCCTGCACGCTGTTGAGCGGCATCGGAATTCCCACGTCGACGAGACGCAGCTCGTAGAGACCGGCCTGCTCGACCTGAAACTCGCGGCTGGACGGCGTCGATTCGCCGCCCACGAGCGTCGCGTCGTCGATCAGGGCAGCGGCCAGCGTCGCGCCGCTCACCACGAGCAGCGCGACCATGGCGGCCATTGCCTGCACCCAGCCCGGGGTACCCGTCCATTGTCGCTGCCGGTCGGCCGCGTGAAACTGCCGGTTCATGTCAGGAACTCTTCAGCCGCTCGAGGGTGGTGCGCGCTTCGTCCATTCCCGGAAAGCTCGTCCCGGCGTCGAGCGCCGCCTCGAGGTTCTTCCGCGCATCCTCGACTCGACCGACCTTGAACTGCGCCATCGCGAGGTGGTAGCGCAGCAATGGCGCCTGCGGGTCACGGTCGGCTGCGCGCTGCAGCGCGGGAATGGCCTCGGCATAGCGACCGAGCTTGTACGTCACCCAGCCGCTGGTGTTCGCGAAGGCCGGCTCGTTCGAGTCCTTGAAGCGCTCGGCGAGCTGCCCGGCCAGTTCGAGACTCTTCGCATCGGTCCGATGCGTAACCAGCAGCATGGCCAGGTTGTTCGCCAGCAGGTCGTTCTGCGGGCTCTTCTCGAGCATCCGTTGGTACGTGGCGATCGCCTGCTCGGGCCGGCCGAGCCGCTCCTGCAAGGACGCGAGGTCCACCCCCAGCGAGATTGCGCCGCCCGTCGCGCCGAGGCCGGTCGTGAGCGACTGCGTCGCCGCCGCGGTATCGCCGGCGGCAATCTGCGCGAACGCCTTGCCGCGGTACGGCACCCACCAACCCGAGGCGGCCTCGATTGCTGCGTCGAATGCGACGATCGCGTCCGCGTTGCGCTTCTGCGTCATCAGCAATTCACCGAGGAGATTGCGAGCGACGGCATTATCCGGCTGGGCAGCCGCCGTGGCCTCGAGTCTAGCCACCGCCACGTCGGCACGCTTCTCGCTCACCAGGGTCTGCACGAGGCCGGTGAGGGGTTCCGCTGCGTCCGGCTGCAGCTTGAGCGCGGCTTCGTACGCGGCGATTGCGGCCCCGGCACTGCCCTCGGCGCGGTCGACGAGACCCGTGAGGTAGTGACCGAGCGCCAGGTCCGGACGCGCGGACTTGACGGTCGAGGCCGTCACGCGCGCCTGCTTCAGGTCCTTGCGCGCCAGGTGCAGGAGGAAGATCTGCTCCTGGGCCGCGAGGTCCTCCGGCGCCTCCGCCACCGCGGCCTGCAGGATCTGCAGTGCGCGTTCGGTTTGTCCGGTACGGACCAGCATCCGCGCGAAGTCCGCGCGCAGGTTGCGGTCGGTCGGATTCATCTCGACCGCCTTCTTGATGGTCTCCTCGGCCAGCGCCTCATCGCCCGACCTCAGGTACGCCTGAGCGAGAGCACGCTGCACGGGGACCGACCCGGGCTGGTCGCGCAGCACCGTGCGCAGGTCGGTGACCGCCGCCGCCGTATCTCCCTTCGAAAGTGCCAGCTCCGCCCGCATCGTGAGCGCGTCGTTGTCCTGTGGATTCTCGACGAGCACTTCCTCGATCAGTTTCGCCGCGTCGTCCACCCGTCGCTCGCGAATCGCAGCGGCGGCGAGCCGGTTGCGGGCCGCGAGGCCCTGCGGTGCCGTGCCGTCGCGTTTCACGACCGCTCGGTACGCCTCGGCTGCGTCGGCCGCGCGGCCGGCGGCGGTGTAGAAGTCCCCGAGCGCGAGGCGTAGTTCCATGTTCTTTGGCTCCGCCTCCACGAACCCGACCAGAGCCTTCTCCGCGGACCCGATCGATTTTCGCGATGCCAGCATGCCGATCAGCGTCGACTTGGCCTCGAGGCTCTCGGGGTTCTGCTCGATGGCGCCGCGCAGGACTTGCTCGGCATCGTCGATCCGCTCGTGCCCGGCGAGGAAGCGCGCCAACGTGTAACGGTGCGAGAGATCCTCGGGCAGCAGCTCGACGACTTCCCGCAGCGTGCGCTCCGCATCGTCCGTGCGACCACCCTTGACGTGGATTTCGGCCAGGATCAGCCGCAGGTCGACGTTCTCCGGCAACGACCTGAGCGCACCCTCCACCAGCGCGAGCGCATCCGCGTCGCGACCCTCTCGCAGGTGCAGCGATGCGAGCAACGCGACCGCGTTCTCATGCTGCGGCGAAGCGGCGAGTGCCCGCTCGGCATCGGCCGTCGCGCCGGCTAGGTCGCCCATGCGCGCCCTCGCGGCGCCGCGGACGGTCAGGAGCGCAGGATCGTCCGGCGCCTGCACCAGACCCGCCTCGACCACCTCCAGTGCTTTCTCGGGCAGCGAGGCGAACACATAGATCTTGGCGACCCCGGCGCGCGCCTCGAGATTGGTCGCGTCCTGGTCGAGCACGGACTGGTACATCTGCAGCGCGCGGCGCGGGTCGTTGAGCCGCACCGCGAGGTCGCCCATGAGCAGCCTCGCAGGCACGAAGTTCGGGTCGATTTGCAGCGCGTTGCGCAGCTCGATCTGCGCTTTATCGAACAGTCTCTGCTCGAGCAGCGACTGTGCCTTCTCGAGGTAGTGCATCTTGCGCGTCTCGGCCCCGCTGCAGCCGGCAAGCAGGATCGCGGAGAGCAGCAGGACCGGCGGGAAGATGCCGCGTATGCGGCCGGCGATGATCATGGTCCGGAACCTCGATCGGTCAGGAGTTCGCAAAGTGTCGACAGACGAATGACGGCAGGAGCGTGAAGCTAGCGGACGCGCGTGAAGTCCGTGTGACATCGTCGCATCCGGACCACGCCTCTCATAGCAGGGCGCGCACGCTGATCACGCCGAGTACGGCGATGCCGATCGAGTTCAGCGTGAGTCGGGCCGGGATGGACTGGTTCATGAGCAGTTCGATGGCGTAGAAAAGCACGAGCAGCTTCACGGCGCCGAATCCGATCTCGCGCGGAGTCGCTATGGATCCGGGCAGATTTGGGAGCGCGAGCGCGACGAAGACGACCAGGAAGTCGAGCGGCGTGAGCGTGAAGCGCCTGCCAAGTGTCAGACGAAACGACAGCATCACGCTGCCGACCAGCAGCCCTAGCAACGGCATCTCGAGTTGAACGGGCCAGTCCGGCGTAGCCGTGACCTGCAGGTAGACGACGGCGACCGCGCCGACGTAGAGCGCGCCCTGCATCAGCCAGGCCGGCACCGGTCGCAGCAGCGATGCGCCCACCGCGACCAGCAGCACCGCGGCCAGTACCGCCGTCAGCCAGCCCACGTCCGGCGGGATGGGCCACGCGATCCAGGCCGTGCGCAGGACGTAGATCGCCGCACAGGTCGCGGCCGTCACCAGCGCCCAGAACGGCAACGCCCGCCGCAGCTTCGCCCATCCACCGTCCTGCCCGGCGGAGCTGGCTGCGGCCAGCGGCGCCTCGCGCCGACCACGCCAGCGCCAACCGGTCTTCCCTCCGACCTGCAGCAGGCCGAGTACGGTGGTCGCGAACAGGCCAAATGCGACGAGGATAGTGAAGTCCGATTCGTAGCGCAGATACCAGGCCGAGACGAACAGCGCCGCCTGCATCAGATAGATGACGACGACCGCCTCGTGATGACGGAAACCGAGCGCGAGCAGCCGGTGGTGGATGTGGTTCTTGTCGGCGGTGAATGGTGATCGTCCCTCGGAGATGCGCTGCAGCATCACGGTCAAAGTGTCGAGTATCGGCAGCCCCAGCAGCAGCACCGGCAACGCGGCACTGATCGGCGTGCTGCCGGCCTGGGTGAGCATGACCGCGAGCACTGCTACCGTCAGTCCGAGCACCTGGCTGCCGCCGTCGCCCATGAAAATGCGAGCGGGATAGGTATTGAAGCGCAGGAAGCCGAGGATGCTGCCTGCGACGATGACCGACACGGTCGCGACGAAGTGCTCGTTGATGGTCAACGCGAGCAGCGCCATCGCGCAGCAACTCAGGAAGGTGGTGCCGCCCGCGAGACCGTCGAGTCCGTCGGCGAGGTTGATGGCATTGGTGACGCCAACCAGGAACAGCATCGTGAGCGGCAGCGCCGCCGCGGTCGGCAGCTCGATGCGTTCGGTCAGCGTGATCGAGTGGACGAGCACGCCGCCCCAGGTCATCACCACGGCCGCCGCCACGAGCTGCGCCGCGAACTTCGGCAGGTAGCTCAGCTCCGCCCGATCGTCCCAGACACCGACCACGAGCAGCAAGGTCGCCGCGACCAGGCAAGCCGGCAGTCGCGCGTCGTCATGCAGCCAGAACACGAGCGGTGTCGCGGCCCCGGCCACCATCGCGAGTCCGCCGATGCGCGGTATCGGCGCCTGGTGCACCTTGCGCGGACCGGGGGCATCGAGCACCTGCAGCCTGCCCGCCACCCGCATCAGCACGGGCACGAGCGCCATCGTGACGCTCATGGCCAGCACGAACGCGAGCAGCAGGTCCACGCCCTAGTCCGGAATCAGCGCCGAGAGCCGCGGCACTGCCTGCGCTGCAAACTCCGCGAGTCGATCGTCGCCCCGCTGCGGGTCCTCGCCGGCCAGCAGCGGCGTGGTCAGGCGCACGAGCGCTCCGTCGGTACGCCGCATCGCGACGGAGTCCCAGAGCAGGTACCATTTGACGAGGTACTCGTTGGTGAGCACGCGTCCGCGCTGCTGGAACCAGTAGTACACCAGCTGCCGGTCGCCGCCGCGGCTGATGAGCATGCGGTTGACCGTGATGGGTCCGTCCGGTCCCTCGATCGCCGCGGGCCTCGCCCGCGACAGCTCGTCGATGTGCCATCCCCCGCCCGGCAGGCACGAGCGCGGCGAGTGCGCGGATTGGCCGGCGCGCTGCGAGTCATACCACGCGACGTAGAAGTTGACCGGTGGCACGCCCTCGCGCACGAAGTCGCCCAGGTAGTAGTCGTTGAGCTTGAGTGCTTGCAGGTAGACTGGCTCGAGCGAGCTGATGCGTCCCGCCCACGGCCCGAGACGCTCGGGGAACGTGCTGAAGGCCGGGCGCACCGGCACCGCCTCGGCACGCTGGGGCAGCAGCGGCAGTCCGGGGGCGTGGATTGCCACGCACAACGCCGCCACCACGAGCGGCACGGGTACCCGCCGCGACGCTGCGGCAACGTCCGGTTCCGATGGTCGTGGAAACTCGATCCTGAAGACGTCGCGCCACGAACGCCGATCCCGTCCGTTGCGGCTCAGCAGCATCATCTCCAGCATCATGATCGCGATGCTCGCCATGAACACGACCCAGCCCTGGAAGTCGTGCAGAAAGCCCTCGGCCATGCCGACGCCCCAATATTCGACGGTCACGCCGATCACGCCGATGCGGAAGCTGTTCATCAGGATCGTGATCGGGATGCTGGAGACGAACACGACCAGCCGCTTCCACGCCGCTGCCTCGTAGAAGTTAGCCATCATGAAACCGAGTGTCATGAGCGGGAACAGGTAGCGCAGGCCGTCGCAGGCCTCGGCCACCTGCAGCTGGTACTCGCCGAGGTCGATCACGTTGCCCTCGAGGTGCACGCTGATGCCGAACAGGCGGATCACCCAGACGCCGATCTGCGACGACAGCAGCTGCAGCTCGGCCGAGAAGTTCTGTAGGAGGAACTCGGGCAGCGGGATCATGAAGACCAGCACCAGCAGCGCCATCCACAGGAGCCGGGTGGCCGACCAGCCGAGCAGCGACAGCACGACGCCGCAGGTCACGAAAAGCAGGGCATACTGCTGAATGACGTACAGGGTCGCGAGGTGGCCCACCGCATGCAGCAGCGCACCGAGCGCGACCAGCGCGACGCCCGCCCACGAGCCGCGGAAGTCGATCCGCGCGAGTTCGTCCTTCTTCTGCCAGATCAAGAACGCAGAGATGAATGGCACGATCACGCCGTGGCTGTACTCGGGCCGGCCGAACCAGTTCGCGATCATCAGTCGAATGGGCTCTTGGAACGCGAAGCCGACCAGCAAAGTGATCACGCCGAGCGCCATCCAGACGGCGGAGGACATGCGATACCGCTCGCCGGGCGCGGCGGTTCCGGGATTGCTCATTGCGCGTATCCGATCGGTAGGGACGACCATGGTGTCTGCGCATCGTTACATCCAGATGTCTTGCGCCGTGACATCATTTGTCACATGAGCGTGTCTATGATTGGGAGATGCGGACGACGTACTCACCCGGCCGGCGGCGCCCGGCGGCCGCGATTCTGGCGCTTGCCCTCGCGCTGCCATCCGTCGTGCATTCGTATGACGACACGGTGTTGCAACGCATACGCGCGGCGGCCATCGAGGTCCCAACGTCGCCGCGGATTCACCCGCTGCCCCTGGCCGCTCACTGGAACACGGGCATTGTCGCCGGGGGTTTCGGCCCCGATGAGCAAACGGAGCTGTTGAAGTCGGGGCGCTACCTGCTTCCCTGGTTCGAGATTCCCCGCCCGGACCGGGAGCTGCCCGACGCATACTATGGACCGATTCGCGACTGGGCCCGGCTCGGACTGCCCGTCGCTTTCATAAGCACCCAGTGGGACGTGCTGGTGGCGGAAGCGCTGTCTCCGCGAGGCAGCAAGTCCCGGGACGCGGCGCGCCCCGCCCGGTTGACACCAGACTCAGCACCCGAGCTCTGGCACGCCGCGGGCCGCCGCTGGGGCGGCAGTCCACTGCTGGCCCGCCTGCAGCAACTCTACCCGGAGCCTCCGCTGGTGCTGTTCATCTCGAACAACGAACAGCCGAAGATGTCCTGGCAGGACGTGCGCACCACCGGACTCCGTCTCCACGGCGCCGATCCGCAGGCGAGTGACGACGAGTTGCGCCGCGCCGTGGGCGACGCATGGATACTGCGTTACCGTGAGCTCGAGCGCGGCTTCCGCGAGGCTCTGGTCTCGGAGCATTGGCGCAGTCACGCGCGCTTCGTTGGCTACGAAGCCTTCGGGCAGCCGGCACTCGGTCGCTGGCCCGGATGGGCGGCCTGGTCGCTGCACTCCGACACTCGCCTCGAGCCGTGGTCGAGCGCCTGGGACGGCGCATCGATCGCCTACTACACGCACGACTGGAACCCATCGACCGACTTCCGCGTCTGGAGTCCGCAACTCGAATCGATGAATCTGGTGCCGATGCTTGGCGCCGCGCGCGAACGCGATCCCGGCTTCTGGTTCGAGATCTCCACCTGGGACGGACGGTCGTCCCGCAACCGCAACGCCAAGGACGCGCACTATCGTGCGCTCGGCCAGCACTGGGACGCCGCGCGCTACGCTGGCATGGTGCAGTTCGGCATGTGGTTGCTGCGCCCGCGCCTGGTGCGCGAATTTCGCGACACCGTGTCGTTGCGACGGGACTACGCGGCCGAGTTCGGCGCGGTGCTCGATGCGGTCGGACGGATCCATGACGAGCCCGTCCTCGCCCGCTTCTGGCGCGAGGGCCGCTTGCTCGCAAACCATCGGGCCGCGCATCCCTATCAGAGCGAGGTCCCGACGGCCTGGCGGTCTCTGCAGCGCTGGTACCTTCTTGATGCCGACGCCAATCCCACCCGGCCCTGGACGCTCGAAACGCCGCTCGCGGTATTCGCGCTGGCACTCGAACTGGGTACGGACGGTGCGCGCGAGTGGCTGGTGTACGCGCACTCGCCGCTGGTGGACGTCCGCGAAACCCTGGTGACGGTCCCGCACGGACCACGGCTCCGCATCCGCGCCACGCGCGGCGGGTGTTTCAGCCGTGTGCACGAGCGGGACGGTCGCGTCGAGGAGATCGCGTGCTGAGCGCGCGCGCAATGCTCGCCAACGTGGGTGCGGCGGTTGGCGCTGCCCTCGCCGCCGGGCATACCATCGCGTCCGACCCGCGGTTCTCCGCGTCGGCCGCCGTGGCGATCCTGGCGCTGCTGCTGCCGCTCGTGATCTCGCCGCTGCTCGTGACGCTGTCCCTCGTGCTGCTGCTCGCCTGGTCGCTGGCGGGCCCGCAGCGTGCAATCGAGGCCATCGTGCTCGCGGGATACGTGAAGTTGCTCAATCCCGGGCTCGTCGTCATCGATACCGCCGCGGGTCCGCTGGTCTGGGCCGTGTTGCTGGTCGCCGGCCTGCGGGTCCTGCCGGCGACGCGCCTCGATGACGCGCGACGGCTGGGCTACCTTTGGGCGTTCGCGGTGCTGGCCGCCGTCCTCGCCGCCTTCGGCAGTCACCTCAAGGTGATCTCGCTCATGAAAGTTGCGACCTTCGCCTGGGTGATCTCGACCTTGTTCGTGGCCTACCGATCACTCGCGCCGGCGCAGACCAGGCGACTCGCGACCTGGTTCGCGACGCTCGCCGTCCTGACCGTATTGTTTTCCGCCGCAACGCTGGCGGTGCCGGCCATCGCATTCCTTCGTAACGGCACCGGCCTGCAGGGCGTGTTTCTGCACCCGCAGACGCTGGCCATCCTGGTTGCGCCGCCGGCTGTGTACTGCCTCACGGCCCTGGTGCTGCGGCGGGGCGCCGCTGCACACCCGCTCGCTTTGGGCTTCGCGGCACTTGCCTGGGTGGTCCTCGTCCTGACGGAGGCACGCACGGGCATGGCTGCAGCGGTCGCGGGCGTGGCTGCAGGGGCCGGGATGCATCTGCTGCGCAAGCGTGGCAATCGGCTCTTCGCCTCGCGGGCGCGCGTCATCACCGCGGTGACCGCGGCGACGATTGTCGTCCTGATCGGCGCCGCCGCGAGCGACCGCCTGGGCAGCGCGGCGGGGGCCTTCCTGTTCAAGCGCTCCGGTCAGGCGAGCCTGGGCGAAGCCTTCGAGCAGTCCCGCGGCGCCGGCGTCGCGCAGCAGTGGCGCGATTTCCTCGCTCGGCCGCTCGTCGGTCATGGCTTCGGTGTCTTCCCGGAAGCTCAACGCGAAACCGAGGTGATCGAGTTCCGAGGCATCCCGGTTTCGGCGCCGGTCGAAAAGGGCTTCCTGCCGACTGCCGCGCTCGAGGAAACGGGCATCGTCGGCCTCCTGCTGCTGTGCCTCGCCCTGCTGCAACTTGGCCGCCTCACCTGGCAAGGTGGCGACCCGCGCTGGTTCGCCGTGCTGGTCGCCTGCATCGCGACCAATGTGGGCGAGGCCACGCTGCTGTCGCCCGGCGGACCCGGGCTGCTGCTGTGGTGCCTCATCGGGCTCGCGGTGCAGATGTCGCAGATGCCGGCGAGCAGCGTCGTCGTTGCGCGCCCGGCCTCGCCGGCGCGCCGCGCGCATCCGAACGTGATGCAATGACCGGGCTGGCCCGTGGTTCGTCCGTCTCGATCGGCGGCAGCCCAAGCGTGCTGCACGTCATCAATTCGGTGAGCCCGACCTGCGGCGGGCCGACGACGGCGATCTGGAACGTCCTCGACGCACTCCATCTCGCCGGCGTCGAGACGCACCTCGTCACGACGGACGACGACGGTCCCGGGCGCCGCCGCGACGTTCCGCTCGGCGTCACGCGACTGGAGCGCGACCATCGAGTCAGCTACTTCCGGCGGCAGACCGGCTTCTATGCCTTTTCCGCCCCGCTCGCGGCCTGGCTCGCCCGCAATATTCGCCGCTACGACATCGTGCACGCACATGGGCTGTTCACGTTCGCTCCACTCGCAGCCGCCTCGCTGGCGCGTGCACGCGGTGTCCCGTACGTACTGCGGCCCACCGGAGTCCTCAATCGCTGGGGCCGGACCTTCCGGCGCCCGCTGCTCAAGCGCGTGTCGATCCGGCTGCTGGAGGGTCGCCTGCTCGAGCGGGCGGCGCGCGTGATGTTCACGAGCGACGCGGAACTCGAGGAAGCCAGCGATCTCGGCATCGACATGCGTCCGTTGATCCAGCCGCTGGCGCTCGCCGAGCCTCCACAATGGCCGACAGGCACGGCCACCAAGCCCCTGCCCGGCCAGGGGACCGCGGACGCGGCGCAAACGGTGCTGTTCCTGGCCCGCATCGCGCCGATCAAGAATCTCGACCTGCTGCTGCAGGCATTGGCGCGGACCATACCCGCTCGCCCGCGTCTGCGCCTCGTCGTGGCTGGGGACGGTCCGGCCGACCTGGTCGAATCACTGCGAGCAATGGCCAGCGAACTCGGCGTGCAGTCCCGCATCGACTGGCTCGGTTTCGTGCAGGGCGACGCGAAGGAAGCCGCGCTGCGCTCGGCGACGCTGCTCGTGTTGCCGTCGACTTCGGAGAACTTCGGCCTCGCCGCGGTCGAGGCCCTGGCACGCGGTATACCGGTGGTGCTCACGCGGGGCGTGGGGGTGGCCCGTTCCGTCGGCGAGAGCGGTGCCGGCCTGGTCTGTGATGCCACGGTCGACGACCTGTCACGCTGCCTCACCGAGTTGCTCGACGCCCCGGATGAGCGGGCGCGGATGGGAGCGGCGGCGCGGCGGCTTTTCGAGGACAAGTATTCGCTGCTGGCGCTGGGCACCAATCTGCGTGCGGCATACGAAGCACTGCTGGCAGAGCATCGATCGGCCGGAGCGTCCCCATGACGCACTGCGCGTACCGGGACGTCATGGCCAACCGCGCCGCGCGCAAGTACTCGCGGCGCGAACAGCTGCGGCGCGTGACCTGGAGCTTCGGGCAGTGGCTCATGCGTCTGAGCCCGAGGCCGATGTTCGGCTGGCGACGGGCGGTCCTGCGTCTGTTCGGGGCGCGGATCGGCCGCGAGGTACGCTGCTATTCGTCGACGCGGTTCTACATGCCCTGGAACGTCGAGGTAGGTGACTATGCTGCGCTCGGCGAGGACGTTCTCCTCTACAGTCTTGGCCGGGTGACCATTGGCGCGGCAGCGACGGTGTCGCACGGGACGCAGATCTGCGCGGGTACCCATGACCTGCGTGATCCCGTGTTGCCGCTGCTCAAGCCACCTGTCGGCATCGAGGCGCGAGCCTGGATCGGCACCGAGGCGTTCATCGGGCCGGGCGTGGTGGTCGGTACGGAGGCAATCGTCGGTGCACGCGCCGTGGTGGTACGCGACGTGCCGCCGCGCGCCATCGTCGCGGGAAATCCGGCGCGGCAGATCGGGGTGCGGGAGATTGCGGCCGCGGGCCTGAGCGCCGACGGCCGCGTCAGGAACCCGCTCGTCGCAGCAGGTCCACCCAGCGACCCGCCGCCGTCGCGAACGTGCCATTGTCGTGGTAGGCGCGGGCCGCGTTGGCCCCGAGTCGACTGCGCAGGGCGTCGTCCGCCCGCAGCCGTCGCAGTTCGCCCACCAGCCGCTCGGCGTCGCCCGGCGGCACCGTCACTCCACACCTCGCGCGCTCCACGGTGCGGGCGACATCGCCGCCGGCAGCACCGATGAATACGACCGGACGGCCGACCGCCATCACGCCGTAGAGCTTGCTCGGCACAACCAGGCCTTCGAGCTTCGGCCGCAGCGTCACGAGGTGCACGTCGGCGGCCGCGAGGCTGTCGGTCAGGCGTTCACGCGGCTGATAGGGCAGAAACACCAGATTGCGGAGCCCGTCAGCGGCCGATCGGGATTCCAGCTCGCGCATTCCCGAACCGCCGCCGATCATCAGGAAGACCACCTCGGGGTCGCCGCGCAGCAAGCGTGCGGCCTCGTGGATCGTCGCGTAGTCGTGGGCGAACCCCAGGTTGCCCGAATAGCCGACCACGAAGCGATCGCCGAAACCGAGCGACTTTCGCAGCTCGCTGGCACTGGCGGGCGTCGGCCGCACCGGCTCGCCGACCGCCCAGTTCTCCACGATCCGCATCCGGGCTTCTGGAATGTCGCGACGGCGCAGGTATTCCTGCATGCCGTGGCCGAGCACCACGTTCATGTTCGCCTCGCGCAGCGACGCATCGCGCAGGCGCATCAGCCAGCGCATCAGGGCCGGCGGCAGGCGCACTGGCGACGAGGTTCCGGCGATTTCCGGGAACACGTCCTGCAGCCAGTTCACGACACGTGCGCCGCGCACCCGCGCCACGGGCCCGACCGCGACCGACAGCAGGGGCGGATCGGTCTTCACCACGACCACGTCTTGCTTGCGCGCGAGGCGCAGGACGGCCAGCATTGCGGACGGATAGAAGCTCAGATAGTCGAGTGCCCGCAGCCGCAGGCGGCCACGTCCGAAGCGCGTGGACCACACACGGTGCACCGTCACTCCGTCGATGCGCTCATCTGCGGGCAGTTGGGCGCCCGGTGCCTCATAGCGCTGCCGGGAGCAGACCACGTGCACGTCGGCGCCCAGGACTGCAAGCCGACGTGCGAGGTCCGTCAGCACCTGGCTGGTGGCGGAAATGTCCGGGTAATAGAAGCGGTTGACGAACACGACGCGCGACCCCGCGGTCACCGACGCGGACTCGACGGCCACGCTCCGCGCCCCTGGCGCTCCGCGCGGGTTCGCGACTTCGATGTGCGGCAGGCTGCTCATGCACGCTTCCGCCTGCGCTGCTCGCGCGGCGCCGCGTCGGGAAAGATGCCGCCATCGATGCGATCCCGTACCACCTGTTCCATGGTGCCCGCGTCCACCTCGCTGCGTTGCTCTGCGAAGGCATACACCAGCGCCCGGTCGCACAGCTGGTTCACGAGGCGCGGGATGCCGCCGCTGTGCAGGTGCGCCACGTCCAGGGCGCCGGCGCTGAAGATTTCCGGACGACCCCCCGCGACCGCCAGGCGATGCCGCACGTAGGCGTGGGTCTCGTCACGCATCAGGCCAGACAAGTTGCATTCGACGGCGACCCGCTGCGCGAGCTGGCGCAGCCGCCTGCGCCCCATGGTCGCGCGCAGCTCGGGCTGGCCGACCAGCAGCAGTTGCAGGTCCACACCACCGCCGTCGTTGACGTTCGACAGGATGCGCAGTTCCTCGAGGCGCGTCGGCCCGAGGTTCTGCGCCTCGTCGACGATCAGCAGCACGCGCCGTCCGTGGCTGCGCTGCTCGGCCACGAATCCGGCGAATGCGCGATAGAGCCCGGCGACGCCCCGTCCGCGTGGCTCGACGCCGAGCGCCAGCGCCGCCCACTGCAGCAGTCGGCCGGAGCCACGGTGCGTGTGGTTGACGACGCCGACCACGACCTCCGGCCCGAGACGGCTCGCGAGATGGCGGGTGAGCGTCGTCTTGCCGCTGCCGATCTCGCCCGTCAGCACGCTGATCGCCGACTCGCTCGCGAGCCCGTATTCGAGCATCGTGATCGCGGCCTCGTGGCGCGGCGTCAGCATCAGGAAGCGCGGGTCCGGCGACAGCGCGAAGGGACGTTCGTGGAACCCGAAGGACTGACAGTACATCCGCGGCACCGCACGGGCTACAGGCCCCGCGACTCCCGCGATCCGTTGAGCACCGTCCCGACCACCGGCGTGTCGCGTAGCATGTGCAGGCAGCGCACGACGTCCTCGCGCCGCGTGCGACCCTCGCAGGCGATCAGCAGCACCGCGTCCACGCATGGCAGGAAAGCCAGCGCATCGGCTGTCTCGAGCACCGGCGGCAGGTCGTAGATGACGACGCGGTTGCTGTACCGCGCGTTGATCTCGCGTGTCGCGCGTTGCGTCGAAGCGGCCGCCAGCAGTTCCGCCGACCCTGCCACGGGACCCGCGGCCGGCAACAGCGCGAGCTTGCGATAGCCGCCGGGTTGGACCATGACCTCCGCCACCTCCGCCGTGCCGAGCAGGCAGTTCTCGACGCCGCGCTCCACGCGCAGTCCGAATCGCTCGTGCACGCTCGGCCGCCGCAGGTCGAGATCCACGAGCAGCGCCGTGTGGTCCGGGTCGTCAGCGATGCTCGCCGCGAGGTTGATGGCCGTTACGGTCCGTCCATCGTGGGTCGTCGGGCTCATGACGGCGAGCGAGCTCAGGCCGCCGCGCCCCAGCAACTGCAGCACCTGCGTGCGCAGGATCTTGAAGGCCTGGGCGACCGGGCCGCTGTCGTCCGGCGCGAGGATCCGCTGGTTGCGAAGGCGTGCCGGGTCCACGGCCACCGTGCGCGTCAGCGCTGCGGGACTCTCGCGGTGCCTGTCCCGGAACAGGGCCGGTTGATCGGCGGCGGGCGTCGCCGCGGGCGTCGGGGCGTGCGCTGGCCCGGCACGCCGCAGGTCCAGGGCCCGTCGGATCTTGTCCACGCCTGTCACGGTCACGCTCCTCGAATGAGTCACAGGCCGAATCGCCGCAGCAACACGTGCCACAGCACGTCCAGTGGCATCACCGCGAGATGCGCCGCGGTCAGCGCCGCGACGCAGCCAGCCACGGCGCCGAGCGCGAGCCGGCGGGATCGGCGGCGACGCGTATCAACGTCTTCGCCGGTCTCTATCCAGGGTATGACGGCCAGCGGCGGGACGCTCACCAGCGCGGCCAGGTCGCGACGATCGCGCACGCTGCCATCCACCTGGTCGAGAAACAGCGCGACTCCGAGCGCCGCGGCCAGTGCGGCCAGTGCGCCGAGCGCCAATACCAGCGGCACATTGGGGCTCACGGGCTTCTCCGGCAGCAGCGGCGGGTCGATCAGCGTGAAGCGCTCGCCTTTCTGCTCCGCCTCGAGGTTCGAGGCCACCCGTGCTTCCATCTGCTTCTGGCGGACTTCCTGGTACTTGAGCTGCGCGCCCTGCAGTTCACGCGCCAGAGCGCTGTACTCACGCTCGACGGCGGGTGATTGCGCGCGGCGGTTCTCGAAGGCCGCGATGCGTCCACGCAGTGCCGCGGCCTGCGCTAGCAGCGACACCCGCTCAGTGGACGCCGCCTCGCGTTGGGCCCGCACCTGGATGTAGGCCGGATTGTCCGGCGACTCGACGCGCGCCAGCCTGGCGGATGTCACGCTCGAGGCACGCATCGCCGACTCGATGGCCGCCACCATGCGCTCGAGAGCTCGCACATCCGGGTGCGTCACCGAGTAGCGAGTACGCGCCTCGAGGAGCCGGCCCTGCGCGTCCTCGAGCTGGCGCACCAGATCGTTGCCAGCCTCCGCCGCACCGACCTCCCGCTCGAGGCCCGCCACCTCCCGGCTCAGCCGCTGCACGTCCGGGTGGTTCGGTCCATACAACGCCGACGCACTCGCGAGCTGGGTGCGCAGCGCCTTCAGGCGTTGCGAGGTCGTGAGAACGCGCTGCCCCGTCTCCAAATAGGTGGTGCCGACCGGCTCGATCTGCGCGAGCTGCGCGTCGAGATAGACGATCTGCTGGTCGAGGGAACGCATTCGGGTTTCGGTGGACCGCAACTCCTCGTCGGCGCGCGACATGAGCTGGAGATTGGCCTGCGACAACTCGGGGAGGGCGTCGGCATGGGCGCTCTTGAAATCCGCGATGCGCGCCTCGAGTGCGCTCACCTCCGCACCGACGCGTTCGACTTCGTCCGCGAGGAAGTCCGCCGTGCCCTCCGCCAGCTGGCGCCGCGAGGCGAGGTTCTCGTTCAGGTACAGCGTGGTGAGTTCGTTCGCCACCCTGGCCGCGAGCTGTGGTGAGCGGCTGTCGAAACTCACGCTGAAGGCGATGGTCGCCTTGGTGGGGCGGCCCTGCCGCGGGTCCACCACGTCCGCACTGATCATCTCGAGCCCGATGTCGTCACGCATTCGGGCCAGCAGTTTCTCGCGCGGCTCGCGCTGCCGTCGCTCGGGATAGAGGTCGTACTTGCGGACCACCTCGAGCAGGTTCGCGGTCGTCATGACCCGCTGGCCGATGGTCCGCACGCGCTGGTCGGCGAAGCTCGTCACGGCGGCGCGCACGAATTCCACCGGGACTTCCTGCTGCTCGATCAGCACGGTGCCGGAGGAACGATAGGTCGGTGGCCAGGCGAGTGCCACAGCCAGGGTCAGCGCCAGGACCGTGGCCAACGTGATCAGCGCCGGACGGCGGCGGCGGCGCAGCGTCGCGAGGCGCTCGACGAGACCGGGACCGTCACTCGTCGCGTAGATCGTGTCGAAGGCCGGGGCTTGGGCATTCATCGACGGAGTCTCAGTGCGAAGACGAGCGTGCGCGGCCGCGCCACACGAGGCCCGCGCCCAGACTGTTGGAGCTCGGTGAGTGCTCGGTATCGCGAATCGTGCGTGTGTACGAGAGGACCCAGGACCAGGCTTCGTCCGGACGCCAGCGGAGACTGAAGCCGCCGAGCAGCGTGCCGTAGCTCGTGCCCCTGCGCACGCCGGCATCGGCGACGTCCGAATAACGCTCGTCTCGCACGTAGGCGCTCGTTTCGAATGCGTGACTGTGGCGGTAGGTGACGGTGCCGCGCAGCACGTCGCGCGTCTGCAGCCGACCCTGCGCGGCATCCGGGCTCAGCACGCGCTCGCCGCCGAGCGTGAGCGTGGCTCGCTCCCAGTCGCCGTCCAGGGTGGCCCGGTACGAGTAGCCGGTGCTGCGCGGGCCGCCGTCGGCGTCGGAGAACGACGGACCCGCGGAAAGACCCATGCTCCAGCGCTCGCTCCACTCGTGATCGACGCCGAGGCCCAGTGACAGTTCGCGCGAGGTCTGCTCCGTCAGCGGAACCTCCAGTTGAGCCAGGCGCAGGACCAGGCTGGCCTGCGTTCGCTCGCGCAGGCCATACTGCAGTGAGCCGCTGGCTGACCAGTAGTCGTAGTCGCGCAGCCCCCAGCGCAGCCCGCCGTCATAGCTCACGTCCTGGTGACCGAGCTGGCCGAGCAGGCTGAGCCGTTCGCCGAACTGGCGGGTGGCCGCCGCGTTCAGCGCCACCACTTGCCGCGGCACGTTCTCGTCCACCACGCCGGTCGCCACGAAGTTGCTCGTGAGCGTGTACTCTTGCGCGTACGACACACCCAGGTCGAAGCTGCCGCGCTCGAGCGCGCGCGCGTATCCGGCGGTGACATACGTGTCCAGCGAGTCGAGATCGGTCTCGCCGTCGTAGCGGCGTGCCACCAGCTTCGGCGCGAGGCTCCAGCGCCATTGTTCCGCGCCCCAGCTCGCCGCGAGGCCCGCATCCGCGATCACGCCGAACACGGCCTCCGCGTCGTCCGCGACGAGGGTCGGGTTGTCGTTGTACGAGGTCTGCGCACCGGCGCTCGGCTCGATGCGCAGTTCCTCCGCGTGCAGCGCCGGGACCACGCCGGTCGCGAGCACCACGAGGGCCAGCCGCCGTGATCCCGGGCGCGCCATCACGGCACGACGACGGTGTCGCCGCCCCGGAGGACGATGTTCTGCTCGAGGCTCGTACCCTGCTCGACGTCCGAGTAGCGGAACCGGATGGCATCCTGCCGGCCGCCGGGCAGGCGACGCAGGATGTGGATCGAGTTCGGCGACGCATAGGGCGTCATGCCTCCGGCGAGACTGATGGCCTGCATGACGTCCACCGGCTTTTCGAAGGGGAACTCGCCGGGCCGATTGACCTTGCCGAGCACATAGATGCGGTTGCCACCCGAGGCCTTGAGCGCCACGGTCACCACGGCCTCGGGCACGTACTCTTCGAGGCGCCGCGTGATCTCCTGACGCAGGTCCTCGACGGTCATGCCCGCAGCCGTGATGTCGCCGGTCAGAGGAAACGACAGTCCGCCATCCGAACGCACGAGGACTTCACCCTGCAGGTCGGGTTCCTTCCACACCGACACGATCAGGACGTCGCCGGCGTGCACGCGATACGGCTCCGGCGGAGGCGACGGCGTGTCGGCGGCACTGGCCGCGACGCTCGCCAGTGCGAGCAAGCAAAGCTGGGCGGTCGCACGAATTCGGCGCTGGCGCGCGCCTGGGGTCGAGTAGCTCACGATCTTGCGGTTCCCGTGTTGACGCGACGACGGAGCGTGCATAGTTACTTCATTTGTATGACCCGGGCATTACAGGGAAGCCGGCGAACGGGCCATCACGGCGCGTCGCCGGCGACCGGCGGGAGGGGGCGGTGTGCGGCCTAGGCTCGATTCGCGACGCGGACCGCGCAGGCTCGACGCCTGCGCCCCAACCAGCCGCCCCAGGCGGCGCCGCTCAGCAACAGCCAGACGCTGGCCGGAAGCGGGATCGGCCCGGGATACTCGTGCCGGATGTTCAGGTAGTAGCTGCCGATTCCGATGCCCGGCGTACCGACGGCGTACACGAAGGCGAACAACTCCGCTGGTCCGGCGATGTCGAGATCCAGCGAACCCGCCCCTGGCAGCACCCCGAGCACCGCCCCGCCGTCCACCAGCGCGAAGCTGAGCGCACCGGACAGCGCAGGGAATGCGAGATCGCTCAGGCGGATCTGCAGGTTGCCTGCTGCAGGCACGTTGACCTCGAACTGCGTGAAGTTCACGCCCGAGAAGAGCGTCGTGCCGTCGTAGAGCGTGACGCTGCGCAATGCGCTCGTGGTCGTCACCGGCGAAAACGCCGAGATGGACATGGCTCCCGCGAGGCTCGAGTCGCCGGGTAGGCTGTCGGGAGGCACCGCCATGGCCGCCTGGGCGACCCCCGACAGCAGGAACAGTCCGAGCAGGCCGGCCGCCGCCGCGACGATACCAGTCGAGTTGCTTGCACGTTTCACGATGACCTCCTCGCGACGGTTGCAGCGCCCCTCGCTCAGAGCGTGCCGTCCCCATAAAGATACTTGTCGTACAGGTAGGCACGCACCGAAACGGGCACCCCGGCCCCTTTCGAGTCCTTGCGCAATTCATCCACGCCGGAGTGGTCGCGCCCGTTGCCGCCCGCGGATGGCGACGCCGCAGTGCCGTTGGCCGAGCGGGCTGCCGCTTGCGCCGGCCGCCGCTCGAGGCTCCAACGGACGTACGGCGGACTGGCGCCATTCATCACCAGCAAGCGGATGTCCTCGTGATCGACACGCGACTCCGGCTCGACGCCGTCGTTCACGATGGCCTCGAGGCGCCCCACGTCCAGGTCGAAGTGCTGGAAGACCTCATGGCCACATTCCAGGAACACGGGTACGAGGTTGCGGCCACGGGTCAGCGGGTCGTGCAGCGGGCCGAGTTTGCTCAGCATCGACTTGATTGCGAAACGTATCACGTCCGAATCGCGGACGCCGAGGCGGTCCGCGAGTTGTTTCACTTTGCGCACGTCGGCCGCGCTCAGGCGGATCGAGACGGCCCGCTTGCGGCTATCCATCGTGTCCTTCCCCCTATGCGTCGGCGAATATTTCAGATTCCGGAGCGTCAGGGTCGGGGACCATAGTCGCGCCATGTTGCATTTGAATGGCGTTCCGGTGATCGCGTCGCACCCTTTCGCGCGCCCCGCGCGCGCGATCAGCGTTCGTTCGTATGACGCAACGCGGACAGTGGCGCGACCTCAGCCTCGGGGACGCCGCACCAGTGTCACGAATCCGGCCAGGCCGGACAGCAGCAGCCAGACCGCCGCGGGCAGCGGCACCGGCGTCAGGTTGAGTGAACCCGAATAGCTGCCGCCGTTTGCGCCCGTCACGTTGCCGCGCACCTCGAGCACATAGGTTCCCGGTCCGAGATGGACCTCTGGAATCACCGCAACCGCGCCCGTATAGCCGCTGCCGCCGATCACGGAGTTCCAGGCGCTGTAGACGGTGCCGACCGGAGTCCCCAACGTCGGCAGCGAGTTCGAGTCGAGGTCGTAGAGGCGCACCTCGAGGTTCGAAACGCTCAGCGCACCCAGATCGATGGTCGAGGTCACCGAGTTCGCGTTTGCGCCGCCGATCGAGAACACGTAGTCGTCGTAGAAGCCGAAACCGGGCGCCGGCGATCCCTCGAGCGTGGTCGTCGGCGCTGCGTAACCGTGGCCGTAGAAATAGGAGCCGGGCACGACGGGCAGATTGTTGATCAGGCTGCCGCCGGGCTGGTTCGGCGAGCCGCCGCCCGACGCCTGGCAACTGAGCACGAGGTTCGAACCCGGCGCGAGGACCGGCCCCGTGGTCAGTGCAATGCAGCTCGCGGCGGCCGGCATGGCCGCCAGACATTGCGCCGAGATACCGGCGAGCAGCAGCACGAATGCGTTCACGGAGCGCTTGCGACCGCAGCGCGGGGCGTTGGCGATGGACTCGATGGGCATGACACAGTTTCCTTGTTCGTCGCGAGGAGGATCGCCGCCGAATATGTCAACGAGACAACGATGCCGTGACAGCGGCGCACCCGGCGATCAGGTCGTCGGCGAGGCGGGGCCTAGTGGTTGAGCGGGTCGCGGCGGCGCGGCACCGGCCGGCGGCCCGCCCGGTGCCGGCACGAGGGTCGGCAGCGGCCTGCAGGCAGCCGGCGTGCAGATCGCGACGCCGCCGGTCAGCCGGTCGAGGCGATAGACAGCGCCGCCGACGGCGGGAACGAGATCGTAACGATCCGTGCCGAAGGTGCCCCGGACGACCAGCGCGCCACCCAGCACGATCGCGGCGACGACGATTGCGCGCGCGAAGTCGTTCACGGCGTCGGCGCCGGAGGGACCGGTTCCGCGAATTCCTGGGCGCGGCCGCGATACTCGGCCGCGAGATTCTCGAGGCGCGTGCGCTTGATGCGCGTGAACGGCTCGGCGGCGGCGAGTCGCGTCCAGAATCCGGTGTCCTCCAAACGCTCGAGCACCTCGTCGTTCATGTCGATGAGTTCCGCATTGTGCGTACGACAGGTGCCGAGCTGCCGCTCCGCCGCCTGCAGCTGCTGCCGCAGCGTGTTGCGCTCCGTTTCGGTGTCCTTGAGCAGCAGTGCCGTCTCGCGGAACGTCACGACCAGTTCGTCCAGCTGGGCGCGGGTACGGGCGGCGCTCTCGGCGCTGGCGTCGTTGCTCGCCGCGAGGCGGCTCGTCGCGACTTCGGCCGCCTGCGCGCGGCGCGCCAGCGCGCCCTGCTGCGCGGAAGCCGCCGCGAGCTTCTGCTGCGCTTCCTCGAGCTCGCGCTTGAGACGCACGTTCTCGGCCTGCAGGGCCGTGCGCTCGGAGGCGAGTTGCTGCAACTGCTGCATCGCCCGCGCGTTGTCGCCGCCGCTGCGCGTCGTCTGCGCATGCGCGGGAACCGCGACAACCGCGAGCAGCACCGCCAGGATTGCCACCCATCGCACGATCATGGTTCAGAACCGCCCGTTCAGGTCGAGTTGCACGGTGTCGATGCCGAGCGGCGGCCCGTCGATCTCGTCCGACGAAAGATAACGCAGCGTCAGGAATACCTTGCGGCCGAGACCGTAGTCGCCCCGCAGCACGAATCCCTCCGCGTCGGTGCCGCCGAGGTGGAAGTCGGAGTCCGTGAACGCGTCCGGCACCGCGTCGCCCTGCAGGTAGCGATAGCGCAGCGATGCTCTCCAGGCGTGCAGGCGATCGATTTCGGGATGACCGAAGCCGAGCTCGAGCTGGTACCCGTCGGTACGCTCCTCGATGTCGAAGCCGGTACGGGCGAATACGTCGTCGCGATCGTAGCCGATGTTGGTGACGTAATTCGCCAGCAGCGACACCACGTACCTGGAGAACACCGGCACCTCGAGACCCATCACGACGTCGACGAGGTGATAGTCCGCGGCAAGCGCGAACCGGTTGGTGGCCGGGTCGAGGTCGTTGCGGATATCGAACAGCGTGTTGCCCTTCTGCAGCCGCTCCGGCGCCGTGTAGTCGTAAAGGTCGCCGTCGAGCGGATTGCGGACACCGGGCAGATTCTCGTATCGATAGTAAGCGAGCGCGCCGTGCAGCCGCAGCCGGTTGTCGAACCGCCACGCGGCACCGATCTGGGCGGCATAGAGCCACTTGTCATCGGACGAAATCTCCACCTCCTCCAGCGGGAAGGCGCCGAGAGTCACGAACAGGTGCCTGCCCGCCGGGTCGGCGGACGACAGCCCGTAGCGGTACGAGCCCGCGAATCCCTCGAACCCGAGGTCGCTGTCGAAGACGAGGTCGGTCGATACGAACGGATTGGCCGTCCTCCCGCCCCACAGCGACAGCCAGGACCAGTCGTCGCCGTCGCGGGCGTCGTAACGCAAGTAGGCCTGTTCGACGCCGAAGGCGTAGCGCCCGTCCGCCTGCGAGAGCGTCTGGTTCGTGGAGACCGGATCGCCGAGGTTGCCGGTGGCGAGTCGCAACCCGGCGGTGAAGTTCTCGCCGAGCGTGGCCTCAACGCCGAGGCGCGCCCGCACGCGGGTGCGCAGCCGGTCCTCGGTCGTGTTCAGGAACGCGCCGGTGCCGGCGCGACCGATGCCGCCCGAATCGTTTACCTCGAGGAAATCGAGGTAGACGAACTGCGCGTTGTCGGCGCCGAACGAGTCGAGCTGCTCGCGCAGCCTCACGTCGCCGCTGAAACGCAGCCTGCGGATCCAGTCGGGCAGCGCCGCCGGCACCCCCCACTGCTCCGCCTGTGCCTGCGCCATCACCTCCTTCACGACCTGCGGCCGGATCTCCTCGCGGACCTGGGCACTGATCTCGTCCCGCACCACCTGCGGCACGTAGGTCACCCGCACCGCCCCTTCCGCATCCGCGTCCGCCGCGGCCCGCGCAGTCGCGTCGCGCTCGGCCTCGCCCTGCGCGTCCGCGACCATCTTCTCCGCCTGCTCGCGCGTCATGACGCCGTTTTTCACCAGCCCGTCGAGCAGGTTGATGACCGTGTTGCGCAACTCGTCGAGCGCGCGCGCCTCGTCGGCCGCAGCCGGCGCGAGTGCGACATGCGTCAGGAGCAGTGTCGCGACGAAGCGTTTGATGTGTCCGTGCATGAGCGGTTTTCCAGGTGCGTATGTCAGCTGCGTGAGACGATGCGAAGCGTCACCGGTTGCGGCATTTCGAGCGGCGGCGCCTCGCGCAGGCGTCCGACGCGGGCGAGGGCCTGCTCGACGGCGGCGTCGAGCTGCGGGTCGCCGGTGCTGTCCGCCAGCGCAATGCGCTCTATTCGACCGTCGCTCGCCAGCCAGATGCGGACGGTGAGGCGATAGCTGCCCTTGCGGACGCGCTCATCCTCCGCCAGGGCGTCGAGGATGCCGTCCTTGATCAGGCCGGTGTACCAGGCGAAGGCGGATCCACCACCACCGCCGATGATGTCGGCCCCACCGCGCCTCGCGGCCAGGCCGAACGCGTCGCCGCCGGCCACGCCCTCCGCATCGAGGCCGAGCTGCTCGCCGGGCGGCGCTTCATCCGCCATCTCTTGCTCCGGGGTGTCCTGCGGCAGCGGCTGCTCGACTTGCTCCTCGGGTGGCGGGGGCGGCGGCTCCTCGGGTGGCGGGGGCGGCGGACGGATGATCTTCACGATCTGCGGAACCTGGCGCGCCGGTTTCTCCGGCTCCTCGGAGAAGTCCCGAATGAAACGCAGCAGACCGAGCACCGCGCCGACCACGACCAGTGCGCCGACCGCGAGCGGCAGATGGCGCAGGACCGGATGCTTTTTCGCCACGGGGTCGCCGCTGCATCTACTTCACGACGCGCTGCGTGACCAGACCGAGCTGCGTGATCTCGAGCCGGCCGATCATGTCCAGCACGTCCACCACGCGCTGGTACTGGATGCTCGCGTCGGCCTTGACGATCACCGGCAGCGAAGGATCGGCGGCCTTGTACTGGCGCAGCAGGCCTTCGAGTTCCTCGAGCGTCACCGGGTAGGTGTCGAGGTAGATGGTGCCGTCGGCGGTGATGGAAATCGCCTTGGTCTTGGGCTTGGCGATCGCGGGCGCCTCGCTCGCCTTGGGCAGGTTGACCGTGATGCCCTGCACCGAGGCCGTGGTCATGATGATGAAGATCACCAGCAGCACGTAGGCGAGATCGAGCATCGGCGTGATGTTGATCTCGTCGTAGACGTCCTTTTCTTCTGCGGATGCGGACATGGCGGAGCCTCGGACCGGGTCAGGCGTGGCGCTCGGCGGCGCGCGTCACGAACTCGTCGACGAATACGCGCATGTCGGCGACGATTTCCCTGATGCGCGTGTTGAGCCAGTTGTAGCCGAACAGCGCGGGGATCGCGACGGCGAGGCCCGCTACGGTCGCGGCCAGCGCGGCCGCGATGCCGGGCGCGATGGCGTTCACGTTCACGTCGCCGCTCGCGGCGATGGCGGCAAAGGTGATCATCACGCCGACCACGGTGCCGAGCAGGCCGAGAAACGGTCCGCCCGATATCGCGATGGTGAGCAGCACCATCTGCGACTGCAGCTTCTGCGTCATGCGCACCAGCGACGCATCCATCGTGGCCTTCACGGCCTCCATGGCCTGCGGCGAGAGCGTCTGCACCGCGGCGGCACCGACCGAGCGCGCCGTGCGCGCCTGCAGTTCATGCGCGCCGTGATGGTAGAGGCGATAGAGAGTCGAGAGACGGAAGCGGTCGTCGCCGCCGCCCATGGCCGGCAGAAAGGCCGAGGAGCCGAGCGCCTCGTCACCCTCCTCCTCGTCCGACTCGACATGGTCGAGGCTCGTGAGGTCGCCGCGCAGCCTCTCGAATTCCTTGAGGAAGGCGCGATTCGCCTTCGCGACGCGACCCAGCATGAGCGCCTTCGAAACCATGATCAGCAGGCTGATCACGAACATGATCGCGAGGATCACGATCACCACCCAGCCGTCCACGGTGACGTTCTGCATCGTCACCTTGAGGTAGCTGGTGTCGCCGCCCTTGCGCTGTGCGTCGTCGCCATAGAGGACCAGCCGTGCATCCGGTCCCTGGCTGCGTGCCTGGGCGCGTAGCCACTGCGCCGGTCGTGCAACGGTCGAGACCTGCAGTTCGTCCACGGCGCCGGTGAAGAAACTGCCGCCGCTGGCGCTCGCGCCGACCGTGAGGACACCGGCGATCTCGGCAATGCTCGCGGGACTCGAGCCCACCTCGACGCCGTCCAGGTACACGGCGATGCGACCCGACCCTGCCGAAACCGCCAGGTGGTGCCACTGCCCCGCCACGAGACTCGGGGCGGTCCGCACCACCGTCGGCTCGCTCGCGCCGTCCGACAGGCTGGCGTAGGCCGAGTACCCGTCCACGCCGAGCACCAGCGCGCGTGGGCCGTCGGCGAGCGCGACGACGTGCGCATCGGCCTGCTCGCCGTCCACGCGCAGCCATGCCGACATGGTCAGACCCTTCGCGGGTACCAGGCGCAGCGACGCGGAGGCGGGCACCGTGATCGAATTCGCCCCGGCGAACACGGCGCCGCCGCCGATCAGGGAGGCCGGCGACAGCTCGGCGCTCGAGGTCGCGACCGCGTTGGCGAATGCAGTCGAATCCACGGGATTGCCCGCGGTCTCGGACAGGTGCAGTACGAGCGCCTGGTTGGCGTCGTAGGTCCCGGCCGCATCGGCCGCCGCCGGCGCATCCGGATTGCCGTAGTAGAGGAAGATCTTCTCGGAATTCGTGCCGCCGGTGAGGTGCGGCACCCTGACCCAGATGAAGGCCATCTGGTTCGCGGCGTCGAAACGTTCGACGTGGAACTTGAGCGGTGTCTTGTCGTCGCCGGCGACGACGCGGAAGTCGGAGCCGTCGGGCTCGACGTCCCCGAAGTAGCCGAAGTTCGCGAGCGAGAGCCGCAGCAGCACCGGCGCGTCGGTCGCCGTGGCGGCGATGTCGCCGCCGGTCGTGGTGAGGTCGAGCGTGATTTCCTTGCGGAAGTTCCACTCGTCGTTCCACCAGGCATGGCTCAACGTCGGTGACAGCAACAACAGGCAGGCGAGCAGCTTGCGCACGTGTGAAAACCCCGGCCCCGGGGATCCCTCGAGGGCCCGCGGCATCTGTGTCCATCCGGTTCAAAATGCTCCGGCGGCAGCGGTCCCATCTACCGCACCGCCCGAGCGCGGAATCATCGCGGCGTCGCGTTAAGAAACTGTGACAAGGCGACTGCCTCGGGACATCGTCCGTGCGACGTTCGTCTTACTCCCGGCCCTTTTTCTGTCGACGCAGGCACTCGTTGTCCTTCGAGTCGCACTGCTCCTCGCCGAGGCCGACGACGAACACTTCGAGCCACGAGAGGGCTTCCTCGCCCGCGAGCGCCTGTCCCTTGCCCTCTTCGCGGTCGCCGGTATCCACGGCGGTGGTCGCCGCCGACGAAGCGCTGCCAGCCGCCGCCGCGGGTGCGGCCAGCGCCGCGCCGAGTCCGCCCGCGTCCACCGGCACGCCGACGGCCACGCCGCCGAACGAAATGTTGTCAGCGCCGATGACGGCGGTTGCCGCGATGGTCAGGTTGCCGGCGACGATGCCAGCGTCGCCCGCGTTGACCACGCCGCCCGGGGCGAACAGGTCCACGTCGCCGGGCTGCACACCGTCGCTGGTGGCCAGCGTCTGGATGCCGCTGCCGGTGAGGGTGGCCGGAAACTGGATGATCGGCTTGCCGTCGGCGTCGAAGGTGATGGTGGGCGGCGGCGCCGAGATCGCGGTCTTCGCGCCGCGGCCCGCGTCGATGTCGCCCTGCGTGGACCAGACGAGGATGTCGCCGCCGTCCGTGGCGAACACGCGCGACTCGTTGACCTGGAAGTCGCCGTAGGAGACCGAGCTGAAGTTGCCCGGGCCGCGGATCACCACGCCGAGCAGCGCAGCACTCTTCGCCAGACCGAACGATGCGGGCGGGCTCGCGAGGCCAGCATTGACCTCACCCCCCGGTGCGTACAGCGAGATGTCGCCACCGCCGCCGAGCGAGTAGATGCGGCTGAAATAGAGCGAGATGTCGCCGTCGTAGGGATTGGCCTCACCCTGCTCCTGGTCCGGGTTCGAGCCGGGATAGAGCGTCTCGAGCGCGGTGAAGGCGCGCGTGAAGTCCTCGCTGCCACTCGCCGCGGCTTCGCGCCCGGAGAGCCGCAGCTCGGAGAGCAGCACGCGATCGAGCAGCTCGGCCTGCAGCGACGGGGCGAAGTCCTGGAAAGCCGCGAGCGCGGCCTCCTCGTCGAGCCCGCTCACGCGCGCATGCTGCTCGACGAACCGCACGAGTTCCGCGCGATACTGCTCGAGCTGCTCGAAGCGCTTTTGCACCTGACCGCTGTCGAGGCCTTCCTCCCCGGTGACGGCTTCGACGTAGGCGCGGACGTAGCCTGAGACACCGGGCCCGTAGCTCGCGTCGAGGTAGCGGCCGGCCATTGCGCCGTACACGGGCAACACGCCGTTGAGACCGGCCAGTACGCTGATGCTGGCACCCAGGTCAGGCAGCGCGGAATTCTCCAGATTGCCGAGCGTCGTGACGCCGCGGGATGTCTGCAGGTCCACGTCGCGCCCGGCGACGAGTTGCAGGCTGCCGGGACCGGACACGTCGATGCCGAGCGAACTCGGCAGGATCGAGCCGTCGGTGGATCGCGCCACCGAGTAACGGATGTCCCCGCCGGCGTGGATCGTGGTCAGGTCGTTCGGATCGTCGTGCTGTACCGCGAGCGGCAGGTCGACGATGTCGCCCCCGGCGACGATGCGCACGGGCGTCGAGAAGGACAGCAGCGAGGTGTTGGCGTCCAGCGATCCTTGCGGCGTCTCGAAGCTCACGTGGCCCGTGCGCGCGACGATCCGGGACCGCGCATCGTCATCCGCGTGCACCGGCGTCGCGGCATGGAAGCCCGACGCCGCGCCGGTTCCGGAGCCGAAGGCGGCGACCAGCGAGGTACCGTCGTCCTGCGGTGCGGCCACACCCGGCAGTGCCGAGAGTTCCGCGTCCGACTGCATGAGCACGGCCGCGTACTGCGGGTCCAGGCGCGTGACGTTGGTCTCCGCCAGGATCTCCAGCACCGAGCCCGCGGCCGGATAGAGGCTGATCTGCTTGTCGAAGGCGAATCCGCCGCCGTGGGAAACCGCGCGCAGCGTCGGTGCGTAGATGCTCATGGCGACCAGCTGCGACGGCGTCTGGAGCGCCATCCTCGGGCTCAGCCAATCCACCAGGCGCGGCGTGTTGTTCGCGATGACGATATCACCCGCGACCGCTTCCATGCGAACGCTGCTGTCTGACGCATAGGTTGCGAACACGGACCAGTTCGCGGCGCCGGTGCCCTGTGACCGGCCCTGCGGCAGCAGGGTCGGGTTCACCACCGTCTCGATGCCTGCCGAACCACGCGCCGTCAGTTCCCACGCGCCGTCCGCCAGCGCCAGCACCGGGTACAGGGCACCGTTCGCGAGCGGGTTCGTCGCGGCACCGATGTCGCCGCCCGCTTCCAGCCGCCCGAGGCCGTTGCCGATGTAGAAGCTGCCGCCGAGAATGCTCCCGCCCGACCGTACCGTGAGGTCTCCGCCACCTGCCACCGTCAGCATGCTCTCGCCCGCACGCGTCGCGGACGGAATGCCCACGGTGGGAATCGATGCCGAGAAATTGACGATGTCGCCGCCCGCTTCGATGGTGACGTCGCCGCCCCCCAGCGCGGCGACATTCTGCTCGAAACGCGCAAAGTTGACCGTCCAGGCAGTCGGGAAGCCATTCGGACTCGCCAGCGGCGACTTGCCGACTCGCCACAACCAGTCCGTGACGAGCTGATTGGTGAAACTCTCGGCCGCGCCGGCGGCATCGGCGCCGACGATGTTCCCGCCCACGGCGAGGCGGATGTCACCGCCGTTCACCGGGTACGCTCGCGCGCCGAGCCCGATCGAGCCGGTACCGATCGAGGCACCCGAACTGCTCGCCATGCCCGCCGTGTAGAGGACCGACGCGCGGTTGCCGAGGATGAAGTTCCCCGCAGTCGCGACGTCGATGGAGCCATTGCCGGTGCGGACCATGCGGAATGCCGCGACATCCGTCGCCGACGTGCTCGGATCGCCGGCCGCTATCACGAGGTCGCCGCCCGCCACGAGCCGGTACGACCATGAATCGGACGGCATGGTCCGATCGAGACGGAAGGCCGGCGCGTTCGCGTTGCCGGTCACGCCGACGAAACCGTCCGAGAGCGAGCCGTTGAAGCGCAGGTCGCCGGCGGCGCGCAGCGTGAGCAAACCGGGTAGCCGGTTGTCCGCGCCGAAGCGCCAGCCCGAGAGATCCCAGTTCACCGCGGCCGGCTGGTTCGGGGCAGTCTCCGGACCGAGCGCGAGGTCGCCGTCGCTGCGGATCTCGATGCCGGGCATCAGCATGATGCGCGCATCAGCCGCGAGGCCGAGACCCGCGAGGATTGCGGCCTCGGAGGCCATGAATCCGAGCGCGTCTCCATGGAGCGGATTGGTGCCCACGGCCGCGACGTCGCTCGCGTCGATCATGCCGTCCTCGAAGTCGTATGCTGCGTAGCCCTCGATGCCTATCCGTTCGGCGCCGACCACGGCACCGGCCAGCTGCACGAGGTCGTTGCCGGCGTCGCCGTCGGCCGCCGTCAGCAACGCATCGCGCGTCGCGCGCAGGTGTACGCGCCCCGGGCGGCCACCGACCCCAGCGCCCGCGGATACGTCGATGGTCGAGCCGGCACTCAGCTGTACGCCACCGGCCGCGGCCAGCAACTCGACGCGTCCACCGTCACCCGCGGTGGTGAGTGCGCTCGCGTCGATCGCTCCGTCCACCTGCACGCCGTCGCCGCCGTCCAGGACCACGCGGCCACCGCTCGCGCCGCTCGCGTCGATCGCTCCGCTCACGAGCACGCGGCCTGCATCCGCCGTCAGCAGGACCTGCTCGGCGCGCATGCCCTGTGTGCCCACGACGAGATCGCCCGCGCCGCGCTGCCGGACGTTGCGCGCGGCGTGGAAACCGCCACCGTCGAGGCGCGCATTGAGCGTGTCGAGATTGCCGATCGCGGTGGCATCGATGGAGAACCGCCCGCTGTCCACGGCTCGCGCGGCGTCGCCCTCGAGCACGCCCGCGACCGTCACGTTGCCGGCGACAGCCGAAAGTTCCAGGCTGCCGGCACGCCCCGCATCCGCCGCGGATACGTCGACGAGACTGCCCTCGGCCAGCACGAGGTTGCCGCCCAACGACGCGAGTCGCGCGCTGCCGGCCGCGACGGCGAGCGGGGTACCGTCGTAGCTGCGCAGACGACCGGCGACATCGATGCGCGCACCGCTTGCGAGTCGAAGGTCGCCGTCGCTCTGCACGTCGAGGGTCCCGGCCGCGACCTCGATGCGGTTCGCGACGGCGACCGAGGCACCGCGCAGGTCCAACCGACCGCCGAGGCCCGCGTTCGCCGACGCCTCGGACGGAGCCGTACCCTCGAGCGCCAGCGCGCCGCCGGCCGCGAGGATGGAACGGGCGCCGCGGTCCACCGTGACGACCGGGGTGCCGATGAACAGGTCGCCATCGGCGCGCAGGCCGCCTTCGCCCATGAGATGAACCGAGTCCGTCGCGTCCACGCGCACGGTCCCGAAGCCGGCCACCCGCTGCACGCCCGGACCGACGTTCACCTGTCCCGCCGCAAATTGCAGGCTGCTGCCGGTCGCGCCGACATCGTCGGCCAGCGTGGTGCCGCTGCTGTTCAGCAGCGTGATCGATTCGACGGCCGCGATTCGCGCGGTCAGCGACCCGCCGTCGTCGCGCCAGCTCGTCGCATCGACGACCAGCCGCTCGAGGTCGAGTTCGATGTCGCCGTACAGGTCGACACTCGAGCGACTGACGAGCTTGAGTTCGCTCAGGCCGATCTCGCCCAGCGCGGCCGCATCGAGCGTCAGGCCGGGCAGGCCCGCTGGCGCGGCACCGAGGTTGATCCGGGTGGCACCGAGGCTCAGCGAGCCCTCCGGCAGCACCAGGGCCGCCGCGGAACGCGTGTCGAGCGACGCGTCCAGCGCCAGCGATCCTCCGATCGCCTCGACACGGCTGCCTTGCTCGAGCAGCAGCGTGCCGGCGAGGCCGGTCTCGTCGCCGCGCAGCAGGCTGACCTGCAGGCCGGCGGAGACTGCGACCGCGGCGCCGTCGCCGCTCAGCAGGAAAGAGTCCGCGAGTCGCGCCGCGTCGCCGCTCGCGGCCAGGACCGCGCCCTCGGCCACGGTCAGGGTGTCGCGCGCCACGAGCAGCAGTTGCGGGCCGCCGAGAGTCGCGTCGCCGGCGATCGTGAGTGCGCCGGCATCGGTCGAGATCGCGATGCCGCCGGTCGCGGTGCCGCGGCGACCGCCGAGCAGCAGGCTCTCCGCATTCAGCGCCGCGAGCTGGTCCGGGTCGAGCAATACGGTTCCCGCTACGGACTCGGTGGCGTTCGTCACGTGCAACTGGTCGGCGCTGATGTCCACCGCCGCACCTCGTCCACCGTCCGACTCGGCCCGCAGCGTACCCAGCAGGTTCAGGCTCGAGCCCGCCGCAATCGCCAGTAGTCCGGCGTCGATGGGCAGGCGTGCCGCGCTCCCGGGCGATCCCGCCGCCAGCGAGGCCAGGTACTCACTCGCCCGCGTCGTGTCGTAGCGCGCGAGCTCCGCCACCTGTGCGGCCGTGCGCACGACGAATCCGCTCGTCCGGGAATCCGCAATGGCCGTATTGGCGACGGCGTGGTAGCCTGAAACGATGGTCGAGCCGTCGAGTTGCCGCCGCTTCGTGCCGGCGGGAATGTCCTGGAAGCCGGTGGCCGCCGAGACGACGAAGGCGCCGGGCAGCAGCGCATACGCCGCCGGCAGCAGCACGTAGTCGCCTTCCGGAACGCCGGCTACCCCGGCGGAGAGGTGGACGACGTCGCCGACACCGAGCGCGCCGCCAGCCGATTCCTGCGGGTCGTGGGGCGCGTACTCGAGACCGAGGCCCGGAATGATCGCGAACAGTCCCGCGCCCGCCTCCGCGGATAGCACGTCCATCTTGCCGCTCGGGCCCGGAATGAACTCGTAGGCCAGCAGGTCGCCGCCGCCCGACAGGTCCACGCTCGCCCCGTCGGCGATGTCCACCGTGTCGGCATCGAGCAGCACGCGCTGCTCCGGCACCGGTGTGGTGCCACCCACGACCAGCGTCTGGCCCTCGAGGCCGTACACCCAGTCAGTGCCCGCCTGCACGCCGCCGAAGGGGATCAGCGCGCCTTTGGCCGAGGTGGACGTGACGCTGCCGGCTTCCAGCCGCAGGTCCTGCGCGATCAGCTCGATGCTGCCGAAGGGCGCGCGCAGCACGCCTGCCTGCTCGATCGTGCCGGCGCGCAGGCGCAGCGTCGAACCCGCGGACAGCACGGCCCCCGGCGCGTCCCCGCTGCTTTCGATGCGCAGGGTCGAGCCGGTCGGATCGGCCGCATCGACCAGGAAGTTGCCGAGGGTCGCGGCATACACCTGGTCGGCGCGCAGCAGCAGGTCGGCATGCGTCGCCAGGCTGCCCGTGACGGTCGTCTGGCCCAGTCCCTGCACGCCGCGCACCCGAATGTCTCCGGCGCTGAGCATCTCGACCGACGAGTAACCGTCGAGCACGCTCTGGCCGACCAGCTCGAGCAGCGAGCCACGCAAGCTGAGCGTGCCGCCGGCATCGCCGTTCAGCGCAGGCGTCTGCCGATAGTTGCGGTTCGTGTGCCCGATCGCCACATGGGGCGCATCGACGACGGCGTCGCCGGTTCCGCGCAGTCGCGCGGCATCGACGATGAACTGGCGCCCGAGATGCAGATCCACGTCGCCGGCGAACTCGACCGTGCCCGGGGCGACCGCTTCGACGTTGAACTCGTCGAGTCCGACGGTGGTCGCCGCCGACAGCAGGACCGAATCGAAACCGCCGGCGACGAGCTGGTCGTCGCTGATGCTGGCGTTGCCGAAGAATACTTCCGGCAGTGTGGCGCCCGGCAGCACGACGAGCGCGCTTGCCTGTTCCGTCAGCGTGACGCGGCGCTCGTCGAAGGGGAGCGCATAGCGCTCGCCGGAACCGAGCCGGTCGTTCGCGTTCATCACGAGCGACAGCGCGCCACCCGCGGACCCGGAGTCCGGCGCGCCGGCATGGGCCTGCAGCGAGCCTGACAGCAGCGCGGCGTCGGCGGCCGTGATGGAAATGCGCCCGCCGTCCGAGGCGATGCTGCGCGCCACCGTGTCCTGGCTGGTGCCCGGGGACGTCGGCAGGTCCAGCACCGCCGAGGTGCCGGAAACATCGATGACCGAACCAGTGTTCGCGACGACGGAACCCCGTTGCGCGACGATGGCCACCGAGCCGCCGTCCAGCACGTCGCCCTGGCGCAGTCCGTAGGGATTGGGCTCGAGGCGAATCGCGGCCGAGGCATCGAGAACGGCATTCCCGCCCAGCCAGATGCCCTGCGCGTCGAGCACCTCGCCGATGGCGAGGCTGTTGTCGAGCGTCAGCGCGATGCTGCCGGACGGCGCCTGCACCGTGCCCTCCACCACCAGGGTCGAATTGCTGCGCAGCGAGATGCTGCTGCCGATGTCGCCCTGGATGAGGGCACCGTTTTCGACGTGCAGCCCGCCGACGCCGGCGAAGCTGTCGTTTCCGTACAGGATCCCGTTCCCGAGCGCCGGGATGGCCGTCGTCAGGCTGAGGTTGGTAACGCGACGCAGGTCATCGGTGAGCACGCCGACGTCCGCGAGGCTGGCGAGCGGCGTGCCGCTGACGGCGGCCAGCGCCCCATCGCGCAGCCGGAAGCTGGACTGCCGCAGTTCCAGCGACGTGCCTGCACGCACGGTCAGGCCACCCTCCGTCGAGATCAGCGAAATCGTGCCGAAACCGCTGGAGAGCAGGTCCTGCGGGCCGAGTGTGATCGCGCCCTGGCACTCGACCGTCGCGATGCAGAGCACCGGGCCAGCGATCGAGAGCGCGCCGCCCGTCACGAGGCCGTAGCCGCGCAGCGTCGCATCGAAGCGCAACAGGTCGCCTTGCGGAACGAGCGGGTCCGGCGTCGCCGAGACGCCGGCCGAGCCTGCCACGCCCGCGACGATGCTGCCATTGGCGCGCGCACGTGCGCCGCCCGAGACGTCGATGAGCGCACCCTCTTCGAGCCGCACATGGCCCTGCCGGGCGCCCAGGCTCACCCGTCCGCCGGCCGTGAAGAGCGGCGGCAATGCCGCTCCGGGGACATTCAGGGCCGGGGACTCGTTGATCCACGAGCCTGCGAGGTCGATCGTCGCAGTCTCGCGGATGTCCACGCCGACGTACGGCGCGGAACTAGCGTTGGTGAGCAGCGCCGTGACGTTCAGCGCGCCGGAGGGGGAGCGCAAGTCACCCGCGATGTCCACGGCTCCGGCGGCGATCGTCAGTTCGCCCTGCCCGGGCAGCGCGAGCGCCGTCGCCTCGGGAATCGTCACGGTACCGTTCGAATTCACGGTGAGTCGGCTGACGCGGCCGGTGCCGAACAGCTCCTCACGCAGGGCCGTGACGAACTCCTCGGGCAATGGGTCCGACGTCGGATCGAACGGTGCGCCGGTAGACGATTGCAGCGTCGGCAGGACCACGCCGCCGCCGATGCTCACGTCGCCACCGACGAGGTCGACCGGGTTGAAGCTGGGCGCACCGAAGACAAGTTGCGCGCCCAGGGGTACCTGGTCGTAGGGGCGGTACAGCATGCCGGCCGGCACCGTCTGCGCCGGACGCCGCTGGTGACGACCGACCGTCACGTGGCCCATCACGTCGCCGTCGAGGATCGCGGACGTCGTCGCGACCTGCAGTGAACCGGCGTCCTTGCCTTCGACGTAGCCCGCCTCGAAGCGACCCGGGCTCGCGAAGGTGCGGAACGATTCGGTGACGCCCCAGCGCTCGTGCCTCGCGGTGTACGTCGAGACGATGCCGCTGTACACGCGCTCCGGATCGGCATTGGCGATGTCGTACAGCTTGCCGTCGGCGCCGCGCAGTTGCGTGGTATTGAGGTAACCATCCAGGAACTGGAGCCCGCCGCCCGAGACGTTGACGACCGAGCCCTGCGCGAGCACCACGTCGCCCTGCGACTCGAGCGTGACCGTGCCGCCCGTGAGGTTGCGCTCGCGTACACTGCGCCCGACCAGCGAGACCTGTCCGGACACGTCGCCGACCGGCGTGCCCTGCCAGGTCGTGCCGTCGGAACGCGTGCCGGTCCGTCGCCGGTCCACGAAGACCGTCTGGCCGCGCAACGCGCCGTCGCGCTGCACCGGGCTGTTGGCCAGTTCGTCGCCGCGCAGCTCGGCGCGGACGAGATTGCTCTCCATGGCGAGTTGCTCGCTGGCGCCCGAGACGTTCGAGCTTCGCTCCCGGCTCGATCACGATGCGCGAGCCGTCCGAGCTGCCACCGACGATCGACGCCGGGTTGAGGATCGCGGTCGAAGCGCCTGGGTCGAGCCGCGCGGTCGCCTTGATCAGCCCGCCGGTGGCAGCCACCGTGGCGTCGGATCCCACCGTGATCTGCGCGCCCTGCAATTCGATTCGCGACTTCGCCTGGGCGTTGGCATCGACATCCGTCTCTTCGGAATCGACCAGGCGGACCCCGGTGGTGCTGCCCGACCCCAGCGTCAGCTCGCCGCCGGTCGTCGCCCGCAGGCGGTTGCTGCCCGGAACCGTGCTGCCGCCATCGCGCGCCTGCAGTCGGATCGAGCCATTGGACCGCACGCTGCTGCTCGCCGTGACGCGGCCGTTCTGGTTGACGGCCAGGCCCGCGAGCGTGACGTTGCCGCGCTCGGCGACGATCTCGCCCACGATCTCGGTCGGCGATGCGCCGGTGCCGGCGGATGGCCGTCCGTTGGTGACCGTGCCGCCGACGCCAACCTCGACCAGCAGGCCGCGCAGCCCCGGATCGTTGCTGGTAACGAGGTACACGGGCGAGCCCGCCGCGAGCAGCGCCTGGCCGCCCGGCGTTTCGATGCGACCCTCGTTCGACACTTCGGGGGCGAAGATCAGGACCTGCCCGCCTTCGCTGGTGCGAATGGTTGCGCCCTGCCGCACGGCCACGGCGCCACTCGGCAGCTCGCCCCCAGCGCCCTGGTAGAGACGCAGCGCGGCTGCGCCGGCCGGCGCGGCGCCGGCGAGGCCGTTCTCGAGCGCCTCCGGCGCGATGTCGAGCGAGCTTGCCAGCAGTCCGCCGACGTTGACCCGGGCGTCCTTGCCGAACACGACCCCGTTGCGGTTCAGGAGATAGACGCGGCCGTTGGAGTTGAGCGCGCCGAAGATCCGCGAGGGATCGTTCTGGTGGATGCGGTTCAGCGCCGTCGCATTGCCGCCGGGCTGGACGAAGTTCACGACACCGTCCGCCGAAATATTGAACGTCGACCAGTTCAGCGTGGCGCTGTTCGTGGACTGCGTGACCGTCAGCGTATTGCCGCTGGTAGTGGCGCCCGCGATGCCGGCGCTCACGAACCCTGGCACGTTGCTGCCGCAGACGCCGGCCACGCAGGGCACGGGCAACTCCGCCGCGTGGAGCATCGCCGGCGGCGCGAGACAGGACGCCAGCGCGAGCGTCCGTTGAATCGCGTACCTGAGAGCCAGCCGCCGTGTCGCGAGGTCAGAAGCCATACATCACCTGGAAGTGCAGGCGCGAGTCGCCGCGCTCGTTGTCGTCCGTCGCGTCGAAGGGATACGCCCACTCGAGCTCGGCGTGCACGCCGCTTGCGTCATTGATGCGCAGTCCGAGGCCCGCGCTCGAGAGGCTGTAACGGCTGGCCTTGTCGCCGTCCACCGGCAGGGGCTCGAGGACGCCGACGACGCCGGCGTCGACGAAGCCGAACAGGTGCGACTGATCGAGCCTGCCCGGCCAGAGCTTCGACAGCGACGGCGAGCGCAGTTCGAGGTTGGCGAACAGGCCGTTGTCGCCGAGTCGTTCGGCCTCGAGGTAACCACGCACCGCGTCGGCGCCGCCGATCGAGAATTGCTCGTTGCTGATCAAGGGCCGCATGGTGAGCTGGCCGGCCACGCGCAGGAAGACGCGCGCGGCGCCGAGCAACGGGCGATCGTGACTCGATTCGCCGCGCAGATAGAAATAGTTCGGCTGGCCCTTGTAGCGCTTGTACTCGAACTCGTCGGTGGAGTTGCCGAGGTCGCGCAGACCGAAATTGAAGCCCAGGGAATGGCTGGTCAGTGCCTCGTCACTGCGCAGCGTGCCCGCGTAGAGCACCGACCAGTTGACGTAGCGGATCGGAGTCGCGTCGGTCAGGCCGCCGGGCTGCGCGATGGCGTCCTCGAAGTCCTTGTAGTCGGCGCCGAAGGTCAGGCTCGACGACCAGCGCTCGCCGGCGGGCAGCGAGTTGATGTACCGCAGCCCGTAGATCCGCCCGGTGCCGAGGACATTGAGGTCGCCGAGCCCGCCCAGTGTCGAGAAATCGCTGCTGGTATCCACTGCATAGGCCGCGAGGAAATCACCATTGTCGAGCGGCGCCACGTACGTTGCGGCGATCACGCGGGATTCGTCGGGCTTCTCGGGAGCAGTCTGGTATTGCAGTGAAAAGCGATGGAATGCCTGGAAGAGATTGTCGTAGCTCAGGTTCACCCCGACGCGGGTGCGGGAGGTGTCTGCGGTGTAGCGGTCGTTGACCTCGACGCTGGCGTGGAACGGCAGTTCGTCCGCGACGCGCAGGTCCACGTCCACGGTGCCCGGCGCGCGGCCGGCTCTCAGCACCGGCGTCACTCGTCGGTCGGCCGATTGACGATTGATCGCCGTGAGGTCGTTCTGCAGTTCTTCGAGGTTGACGACCTCGCCAGGCGCGAGCGACGGCAGTGAGGAACGGATCCGGCCAGCGGAGAAGTAGCGCGGGCCCTTGACCTGCACCCGGTCGAGCCGGCCCTCCGTCACGCGCAGTCGGACGAGGCCGTCGACCACGTCCTGCTCGGGTATGTCGACGAATACGGTGCCGTAGCCGCGGTCGCGGTACAGGCGCTCCAGCGTCTCGCGCACCTTCTCGACGTTGACCAGGGATTTCCCCGGGCCGAGCTGCGGATACACGGCCGACTCGATTTCGCGCGGCGCGAGCACGCTGTTGCCCAGGACGCGGTACTCCCAGACGTTGAACCGGGCAACGTCGTCAACGACGGGCTCGGTCGCGGCACGTGCATCGACGACGAGCCCGAGCAGCAGAGTGAAGGCAGCAATCGGGGTGGCGGATCTCACTGGCTCGAGCTCTCGACGAACGGATGGGGAACGCTTGGTGGACCGTGGCAGAGGAGTTTCCGACGGCCCGATTGCAGTTGCATGAACGACTGGCAACGGAAAACGGCAGGCACCGTTGCCGGTGCCCGCCGCCTGTCGTTACGGCAGATTTGGGGTCTGCCGGGACATCACCCGATCAGCGGTTGTCCACCGGTTGCGGCTTGGCCGTGGCCGGGAAGTTGCACGTGTTGCCCTGGCGCGTCTGCGTCCCGATCGGGTTCGCCGCGAGCTCCGCCACCGAGTACGGCGCGGTGCTCGGGTTGGCCACGGTCGACAGCGCGAGCACGCCACCCTGGCCCCACGGCGCATTGATGTTGAACGTCGCGTTGATCGTGTTCAGCGCATCCACGTTGCCGAGACGGTTGGAGATCAGCGTGACGAGCGCCAGACGCTGGCCCGTGACCGCGCCTGTCCCACCCGCCTTGACGCGGTTGACCGTGTTCTCGCTGAACATGTCATAGGTGCCGTTCGCCGCGTTCACGAGATTCGGCGCCGCACCGTTGATGGCCACGAAGCGGAAGCCATTACCGCCCGGAGGCGTGCTGGCGTTGCCCGCGCCGTAGTCCGCAAGCTTGACCTCGGTCGACAGCACGCCGGTGCCCCAGTAGTTGTTGGTGTTCGCAGACCCGAGGCACGTACGGACGTTGCCCGAGCTCGGCGCGGCATTGACCAGCGACCCCAACGTGAACTGGTTCGGCGAGTAGACGGTGTCGGTGACCGTGCTCGAATCGTCCGGCAACGCGAACTTGGCGACGCCCGATGCGCAACGCTGGTTCAGCAGCAGCGCCTCGAACGTCGCCTGGGTGCCCGAGGTGGAGACGCGGCGGCAGATGCGCACGAACTCGTCGGCCGGCGCCGTGACCCCGGCGACCGCGGTCAGCGCGGCACCCGTGGGGCCCTTGAACTCGTTCCAGTCGAAGATCTGCTGGCTGACCAGCGCGCTCGCCTGCTGCTTCTCGAGCGAAGGCACGCAGGCAGCCGAGTCGCGGGAGTCGACGTTCAGCGCGGCGTCCGTGTCCGAGGTGCAAGGGCCGGCGGGGAACTGGGCGATCTGCAGGGCGCGGTACAGCGCCGTCGTCACCGGGAGGCCGAACAGGACCTGGATGCCCGGCACGGTCGTCAGCAGCGCCGCATCCGCACCCGGGGCCGGGAAGGACAGGGCCGGCTCGGTGTCGGAGATGCCGCCGTGGATATCGTACGTGGCGGACGCGGCGGTGTCCGCCGGAGTCTGGACCAGCGTGCAGCCGGTGTGGTCCGTGTAGGCGAGCGTGTTGGCGGTGGCCGGCACGGCGGTCGCGGTGCAGTCATTGGCCAGTCCGCCGACGTCCAGCCAGCGGAGCGAGTGCGCCTGGCCCTTGGCGACCGCGATCAGCGGGTTGACGCCGTTCGACGAGCCGCCGGCCGACTCCTTGTGGAAGGCGATCGGGGTGCCGCCGTTGGCGCGGGTCGCAAAGCCCTGCCCTGCGGTCACGGGATTGTCATTGGTGGCGTAGCAGGTGACGACGCGCTGGTTGGCCGCGCGCCAGACGTTGACCCCGCCGAGGACGGAATCGCAGATGCCGTCGCCGTCCGCGGCGAGCAGGGTGGCCTCGAGCACGTTGTCGGTCGCGGTGGCGCCGCCGAAATAGACCTTGACGGCAGCGGGGTACTGGGCACGGGTGAGGGCCTGGGCGTTGCCGGCGCCGAGGGCGGCGAGCACGGCGAACGCGAGCATGGAACTATTGCGCTTCATGGTATCGGTACCTGTTGATGGTTTGGTTGCGAGTCTGTTTGATAGTTCTGGATCAGGCTTTCTGGTTCGAGCGACGGCCGAGGGCGCCGACGCCAGCCAGGCCGGAGATCAGCAGCCACAGGGCCGCCGGCAGCGGCACCGGCGCCGGCGCCTCCGAACCACTGAACGTCAGCGTGCCGTCCGCGGCGAGCAGCCAGTTCCAGGCGCCGTTGGCATCCGCAAACGGCGTGACGGTGGCCAAGGCGGTGGAGCCGGGCGTGTTGGCACCAGCGATCTGGTAGAACGCGAGGGCCTGGTCGAACCCGGCCGCGGTGCCGTTGGGCATATCTCCGCCGATTGAGGACCCCCACAAGAATTCGTCGCCGTAATTTCCGGCGCAGCCGGTCGCGTCCCCACCGGTCGCGACCCCACAGTTCTGGTTGAAGACGAGAATTTGTTGGGTGGCGGCCGTGTTGACGGCGTTAAACTGGCTATTGTTTGGCGTAGGCGGTGAAGCGCCCGTTAAGACGATGCCTTTGGAGCCGTTACCGCCCATCGAGTCGCCCGCGTACACGTTGAACAGGAGGTTCGCCGGATCGTTGTCGGCGAAGACCGACATGTCGAGGCTGTAGCTGAGCGGGGTGTAGGCGCCCGCCGTTTGCGGGTTCGTGAGCGTCACCGAGTTATCCACGAAGTGGTTGTAAAACAGGTTGAGATCGGTGGTGAACGACTCGTTGTTCGTGGTGTCGAAGACGGTCACGAACAGCGAGCTGCCGGTGGCTTCGCTCGGCTGAACCAGGTCGGCTTGCGCCGAGGCGGACGCGAGCAGGCCAAGCGCGATCGCGCCGGGCAGGATCTTGGTCATGTTCATTTCAATTCTCCTAGGTCGAGTTTCTGATTCGGTTTCGCTCGCCCGCGGCTCGGACCTCGCTGCCTGGTCCGGACATGGCCGGTCCGCTGCGGTGCGGGGGAGATGCTGGCCGCCCCGTATGACTCTGCGGTTAAGAATTGATTGCGCTGGGCACACCTCGCGAGGCGCCGTCTCTCGAATGTCATACGTGCGAATTACGCATGCACGCCATGGAGTTCGCCGGTCTTCCGCCCGCTTCGCAATTGCCTCCACCTGGAGGCCACTTGCCGGCAGCGGTTGCGTGCGATCGGGAGCCATCGACACCGCCGGCAAGGCCGGCGACATCGAAATCGCCACCAACGAGATCAGCGGCATCGGCGGCGATTTCGCGGCACCCGCGCGCGCATGATCTCGCGCAGATCGAGCCGGCCGGGGACGGGTCGACGAAGCCGTAACCGTTCAGGCCGTGCGTGCCGCGCGAATCATCGCGAGAACGCGGCCGCGCATCGGGTGCGACCATGCCGGCGCCGCGACCACGGCGGCGAACACTGTCGCGGCGAGCGCCAGCAACAGCACGGCCGGCATCGTTGGCGCGTAACGCGCCTGCAGAATCCACGCCGCGACCACGCCGCCGATGCAGGCGATCGACAGCCAGCCATCGCTCCGCATCAGCATCTCCGCAAGGGGCCTGCCGCGCTCGACGTGGAAGCCGACGAGCGTCACGGCGCTGCCCAGCACCAGCGCGAGTACCCAGGCCACCGCGACGCCCGTGCCGCCGAACGCGAGGCCGAACGCGAGGCCGAGCATCGCGTTCAGCACACCGGTCACGACGTGTGACCAGGTGTTCCAGCGCAGTCGACCGATGCCGAGGTTGGCGTAGTACGCGGGGTTGGCGAAACCGTTCAGGAACCAGCCCGCTGTGAGCAGCAGCGCGAGCAGCACGAAGGTCGGTTCATGGTGCCCGATCCAGAGCTGCGATACCGCCGGGACCATCGCGGCGATACCGGCATAGAACGGCAGGGCGAGGAAGACCTGCAGGCGGCAGATGTCGCGGTACAGAGTCTCGATGCGCCGCCCATCGGTCTCGTGCAGTTGCGCGAACACCGGCACCATGATGCGGTTCGGCGCCGTGAGCAGGCTGCGCAACTGCAGGATCATGCGGCTGGCCATTTCGTAGTAGCCCGCCGTCGCGAGTCCGCCGAAGCGACTGAGCAGCGCCTTGGTGACAGGGTCGGTGAGCAGCGCGGCCAGCGTGCTGAGCTGGATGTTGAGACCGTAGCGCAGCATGTCGCGGAAGTCGGCCTGGCTCCAGCGACGCGGCACGAGCGGCAGGCCGCGCAATTCGCGGCGCAGGAAGGTCCAGCTCGCCAGCGCGAGCAGCGTGGAGAGCGCCACCTGCACCCAGGCTAGCCCGAGCAGCCCGTGCGCAGGCACCAACGCCATGGCGAGCAGCAGATGGAGCACGCTGTTCAGTGTGGCGAAGGCGGCGCGCAGGTCGGTGCGCTGGCAACCGTCGAGTGCGGACTGGCAGATCCCGCCCAGCGTGGTGATCCACAGCGACAGCAGTGCGTACGGCAGGATGGCGCGGCCCTCGGGCAGCGCGTCCGGCGGCAACAGCCTGGCCAGCAGCCCGTGCGCCGGCCACCACGCCGCGAGCAACAGCACTCCGACGAAGCCGGCGAGCGCGAGCACCGCGGTCTCGATCGTACGGCCGGCGCGATCACCATCACCGTGCGCGAGGTGCTTCGCCACGAACTTCACGACGCCGCCCGTGAATCCCAGCTCGCTGATGCGCGCCGCCGAAGTCGTGGCGAGCACCACGGACCAGATGCCGAGGCGCTCGACGCCCACCGCCTCGAGCAGGTAGCGATAGAGCAGGAGGAACATCAGTCCGGAGACCAGCACCTGGGCGGCGGCGGACCCGGCATTGCGAACGATGCGGGCCGTGGACACCGCCATTGCCACGCTCAGCGTGCGGGGAGCAGCGAGGCGAGGCCATCGCGCAACCGGCGCGCGTTCGCTGCCGGCGTGTGGTCCTCGAAGATCCGCGCCGAGACGCGCCCCTGTGCCGCGGCGAGACCCGGCTCCTCGCAGTATAGTTGCAGCACGTTTCGCAGGGCCGTGGCATCACCGGCCGGGATGCGGAAGCCGTTCTCGCCGTCACGGATCAGGTGGCGCGCGGCGCCCGTGGCGTCGGTGGCGACGAGCGCCTTGCCGAGCGAGGCGCCCTCGTTCAGCACCACGCCCCATCCGTCGCCGCGCGAGGCGAGCACGAGCACATCCGCCCTGCTGACGTGGCGGGCGACCTCGCGAACCGCGACGCTGCCCACGAACGTCACTGCCGCCCCAACGTCGAGCCGCTGTGCCAATGCCCGGAATTGCGTCTCCTGCGGGCCGCTGCCCACTAGATCGAGCCGCGCCCGAGGGTAGCGCCCTGCGATACCCGCGAAAGCTTCGAGCAGCACGTCCACCCCCTTCGCGGCGGAGAGCCGTCCGACCTGCACGAAGCGCGGGCCGGAGCCGGGCTCGCACGGCCCGACGGGCGGTACGAGCGGGGCGATGCCGTATGGAAGGAAGCGGATGCGCGTGGGATCGATGCCCCAACGCTCGAAGTCCTCCCGGGCCGCATCGCCGATCGCGAAGGCGCCGAGCGCACGGTTATTGACCAGCGCGGCGTAGGCACGCAGCAACGCCCTCTTCGGGTGCCACCAGGGTCGCGGCACGCCGGGCTCGCTCCAGTGCACCCAGGGCACCCGCCGCCACGACAGGCGCAGCGCGAGTGCCGGCAGGATGGCGCCGATGGCGCTCCCGACGACGTGGACATGGTCCGCCCAGCGATCGACCAGCACCAGGCTCGCCAGGGGCGACGAGACGTACTGCTCTCCTTCGGGCAATCGTTCGGGGACTTCCCAGCCGAGTGCGCGCCGCGCCTCGCTCACCTGCGAGAGATAGCAGACGCGCAGGTCCATGCCCGTGTCGCGCAAGGCCGCGAAGAATGCCGACTGGTGGTGCGTCGGCATGGTGGTCCAGATCACCAGGCGCATGGAATCCCGGGCATTCTCCGTAATTCGAATGTCCTACCCTACGGCCAGGCTGTGACTGTTGCGTGAAGGCGGCGCCGTGCAGCCGCGCTGCCAGGCAGTCCACTGTCACGGTCTCGTAAGACTGGTGACACAGTTGCCGGACATCCTCGCCGCAAAGCAACGACGAGCCCGCTTCGACCCGATGCAACCGCACGCATGTTCCCCGCCGTTACCCTCCACTCCGGCAATGACGCCAGGGCGCATGCGAGGCGCACTCGCGCGCTCTGCCGCACTGCTATGCTGCGGCTGGCTTGCATCGAACCCGACCAACGCGGCGATGCTCGACTTCTATTGCATCACCGGCAACTCCACGACGAATTGCGCGCTCGGGGAAGCGCAGCTTCGCATCGAGGCGCTCGAGTCCGTCGACGGCGCGAGCTTCATCTTGCTGAATCTCGCACCACAGGCCTCGTCCATCGCCGACGTGTACTTCGAGGCGGGCTCGCTGCTCGCGATCTCGGGCATCGCCAACACGCCCGGGCTCGTGGAGTTCAGCGCAGGTGCGACGCCGGGCAACCTGCCGGGTGCCAGGAATGCCAGCCGGCCGTTCGTCGCGAGCCCCGGCCTCTCGGCCGACGCCGATGCCCCGGTGCAGCCGCTGGGCGTCAACCCCGGCGAGACGCTGACTCTTTTCCTGACGTTGCTGCCGGATCGCGACTTCAGCGATGTGTTGGCGGACCTCGCCTCCGGCGCGCTCCGGATAGGCCTGCACGTGCAGGGCTTCGCGGACGGCGGCAGCGAGAGTTTCATCAACCGCGCGCTCGACCCCGACGTCACGCCTGTGCCACTGCCGGCCGCGGGCCTTCTGCTGCTCTCGGGCGTGAGCCTCGTCGTCGCCGCCCGGCGCCGTGCACGCCTCCCGTCCTGAGCGGCACGCCGCCTCAGCCGCGCAACACGTCCGCCCGGGCCTGGAACCACCGGTAGGTCGAGCGGAGGCCATCTTCCAGGTCGATCCTCGCGCGCCAGCCGAGCCGCTCGAGGCGCGAGACGTTCGAGCAACTTGCGCGGCGCGCCGTCCGGCTTGCTGCGGTCGAAATGCATCACGCCCCGGTAGTTCACCGTCATCGCGATCATTCGCGCGAGTTCGCTGATCGAGACGTCCGTGCCCGTGCCCACGTTCATCGGCGCCTCGTCCGAGTAATGCTCGAGCAGGAACAACGTCGCGTCCGCGAGGTCGTCCACGTGCAGGAACTCGCGGCGTGGCTCACCGCTGCCCCAGACGGTAACCGAATCCGCCCCGGACTGCTTCGCTTGGTGCATGCGGCGCAGCAGCGCCGGCAGCACGTGCGAGTCGTGCGGGTGGAAGTTGTCGCCCGGACCGTACAGGTTCGTGGGCATCAGCGTGATCGCATCGAAGCCGTACTGCCGCCGATACGCCTGGCACATCTTGAGCCCCGCGATCTTGGCAATGGCATACCACTCGTTGGTGGGTTCGAGCGGTCCCGTCAGCAGACAGTCCTCGGGCATGGGCTGCGGCGCGAGGCGCGGGTAGATGCAGCTCGAGCCGAGGAACACCAGCTTGCGCGTCCCGAGTCGGCACGCGGCGTCGACGACGTTGGTCTGGATCTGCAGGTTGTCGCGGATGAAGTCGGCGGGATAATTCGCGTTGGCCGCGATGCCGCCGACGCGGGCCGCCGCGAGCAGCACGACTTCCGGACGGTGAGTCGCGAAGAATTCCTCGACGGCCGACTGGTTGCGCAGGTCGAGTGCGCGCCCGGGCAGCAGCAGGTTGCTCCAGCCGTCGGCGCGCAGGGCACGGACCAGCGCCGAACCGACGAGCCCGCCGTGGCCGGCAACGTAGACGGTCGCGTCGCGGTTCATTCGCAATACCGCTGGACGGCGTAGCCTTCGCGCTGCACGAGCTTTTCGCGGCGTGCCGCGCGCAGGTCGTGCTCCACCATCTCGTCCACCAGCGATTCGAAACCGATGGCCGGGGTCCAGCCGAGGCGGTCGCGAGCCTTCGACGCGTCGCCGAGCAGTGTGTCGACTTCCGTCGGGCGCAGGTAGCGCGGGTCGATGCGCACCACGGTGCTCCCTGTCTTGCTGTCGATGGCGCGCTCGTCGACGCCCCTGCCCTCCCAGCGCAGGCGCATGCCGAGGCGGCTGGCCGCGGCCTCGACGAAATCCCGCACCGAGCGCTGCTGGCCCGTGGCGATGACGAAATCGTCCGGTGCGTCCTGCTGCAGCATGAGCCATTGGGCACGGACGTAGTCGCGCGCATGACCCCAGTCGCGCCGCGCCTCGAGGTTGCCGAGGTAGAGGCAGTCGTCGAGGCCGACGCTCACCCGGGCGAGTCCGCGGGTGATCTTGCGCGACACGAAGGTCTCGCCGCGCAACGGCGATTCGTGGTTGAACAGGATGCCGCTGCACGCGTACATGCCGTAGGCCTCGCGGTAGTTTACCGTGATCCAGTGGGCATACACCTTGGCCGCGCCGTAGGGGCTGCGCGGGTAGAACGGCGTCGTCTCGCGCTGCGGGGTCTCCGCGACCTTGCCGAACATTTCCGAGGTGGCCGCCTGGTAGAAGCGCGTGCGACCGCCGAGACCGAGGATGCGAATGGCCTCGAGCAGCCGCAGCGTGCCAAGGGCATCGGCATTGGCGGTGTACTCGGCAGTCTCGAAGGACACCGCGACGTGACTCTGCGCGCCGAGATTGTAAACCTCGTCGGGCTGCACGGTCCGCACGATGCGGATTAGATTCGTCGCGTCCGTGAGGTCGCCGTAGTGCAGCACGAATCGGCGTCCCGGCTGGTGGGGATCCTCGTACAGGTGATCGACACGCTCGGTGTTGAAGGACGACGAACGGCGCTTCACGCCGTGCACCTCGTAGCCCTTGTCCAGCAGGAATTCGGCGAGGTAGGCGCCGTCCTGGCCGGTGACACCGGTCACCAGAGCCCGCTTCTTGGCATTCATGGGGTACTCGGAACAGTCCTGGACCCGCAGGTCCGCAGTGGTCGGCACGAGATTGTCATGAACGGACGTGACAATCCCGAGTCAACCGACCTTCCGCGCCCCGCCGGACCCGCCCATGCTGTTCAATTCGCTCGAATACGCGATCTTTTTCGTGGCGGTCGTCGTCGGCTACTTCTCGCTGCCGCAGCGATTCCGGGTCTGGTTCCTGCTGCTCGCGAGCTACTGCTTCTACATGCGCTGGAAGTGGCAGTACGGCGTCCACATCCTGGCCGTCACGGTGCTCAACTTCGAGGCCGGCCGCCGCATCGGTCTCTCGAGCGAGCCTGCCGTGCGCCGCAAATGGCTCGCGGTCGCGCTCACGAGCTCGCTGGCCCTGCTCGGCTACTACAAGTACTTCAACTTCTTCAGCGACAGCCTGCGCTCGGTCGCTGCGGCCTTCGGGCTCGAGTACCTTGGCCCGCACCTCGACGTGATCCTGCCGGTCGGCATCTCGTTCTACGTGTTCCAGACGTTGAGCTACACCGTGGACGTGTACCGCGGGGCGCACGGGATCGAGCCGCACTTCGGACGCTTCGCGCTCTACGTGGCGTTCTTCCCGCAGCTCGTTGCGGGTCCCATCGAGCGCGCAACGCACCTGCTCGACCAGTTCAAGCGCGAAAACCGCCTCGAGATCGCGCGCATCACGAGCGGCCTCGAGCTGGTGCTGTGGGGCCTGTTCAAGAAGGTCGTGATCGCGGACCGCCTCGCCCTCTACGTGGACAACGTGTACGGATCCCCCGAGATCCACACCGGCGCGACGCTGCTGCTCGCGACCTGGTTCTTCGCCTTCCAGATCTACTGCGACTTCAGCGGCTACTCGGACATCGCAATCGGCTCGGCTCGCATCCTGGGCTACGACCTCATGCAGAACTTCCGCCTGCCATACCTGGCGCAGTCCATCACGGACTTCTGGAAGCGCTGGCACATCTCGCTCAGCACGTGGTTCCGGGACTACCTCTACCTGCCGCTCGGCGGCAATCGGGTGTCCCACGCACGCTGGTTGCGGAACGTCTTCGCCGTCTTCCTGCTGAGCGGGCTGTGGCACGGCGCGAACTGGACCTTCGTCGCCTGGGGTGGTCTGCACGGCTGCTACTACTTCCTCGAGTCGTTGCTGCGGCGCGGCCGCAGGCCGGGTGAATCGCTGCTCGACACGCCGGGCGTGCTGCCGTCGATCCTCCGTGTGATCGTGACCTTCCACCTCGTGCTGCTCGCCTGGGTGTTCTTCCGCGCCGCCTCGGTCGAACAGGCACTGATGATCATCTGGCGCATCCTCACCGGCGCCGGCCACGCGCTCTACTGGGGTCCCTCGCAGCTCACGACCTTGCTCTGCGTCGCGCTCGTCGGCCTGCTGACGGTCGTCCAGCTCATGCAGGCGCGCGGCTGGCTCATGCCGTACCTGACGCCAGGGCGGCTGCCTGCATTCCTGCGCTGGCCCGCTTACATGGGATTGATCCTCGCCATCGCCACGTTCGGATTGGACAGCAATGCCTTCATCTACTTCCAGTTCTGAGGTCACGCCCGCGACGGCGCCTGCTCCCCCCCGCTCGCGCATTCGCGCAGCGAGGGTGCCGCCCTGCGGCGGCGGCTGCCGCGGGTCGCGCTGTTCGCCCTGCTGCTGTTCGTCCTCGACCGCGGCGTCGCGGCGCTGCTGCTGCACGGGCTCGAGCGCTATTACGGACTGGACGCACCCGCGGATGTGCTGTTGCTCGGTCACTCCCACACCATGCTCGGCGTCGATCACCAATTGCTGGGTCGGGAGCTCGGCGCGTCCGTCGCGAAATACGCGCGCCAGGGTGCGACGCTGGCGGAACGGCAGGTCATGATCCGCCAGTTCCTGGACCGGTGGCCGGGAACGACGCGCGCCATCGTCTACGACGTGGAGGCCGCGCTGCTCAATCCCGAGGGCCTGAGCCGCAACTCCTATCGCCTGTTCCTGCCGTTCATCGACGAGCCCGTCGTGGCGGGCTACGTGCGTGACCAGAACCCATCGCTCCCCGACCGCCTCGTGCGGCGGCACATGCACGCCGCGCGCTTCGACGAGGTGACCGTGGCGCTCGCCGTGCGCGGCCTGCTCGGCGACTGGCGCAGCTTCAAGACCGGGGTCATCGACGACACGCGCCTGAAGCGCCTGACGGCGCCCGGGGTCCATCGGCCGATCGTCTTCGAGCCGCGCCAGATCGAAATCCTCGAGGCGACGATTCGCGAGGTGCGGGCCCGCGGCGTGACCATGATTCTCGCCTTCTATCCGACGATCAACGTCTACAATGAAATGCAGCCGGAGAAATTCGCCGCAGCACGCGCTCTGTTCGCGCAACTCGGCGACGGCGACCCGGGTGTCGTGTACCTCGAGTATCTCGACGGCTACGCAGACCGACACGAGCTCTTTTACGACCCGATACACCTGAACCGCGCCGGTCAACTCCTGCTCACGCGGCAAGTGGCGCGCGACCTCGACCGCGAAATGCGCGCGCGCGCCCGGACAGCGGAGCGCTGATCCGTTCATGCGGGCGGCGATCGGCAATCTCATGCGGAAGACGCCGTGCGGCTGGGCCGGCGGACTGGCGCTCGTGGCGCTGGCGGTGGCCGGCTCCGTGCAGGCCGGCGACAGCCGATTGCTGGTGTCTTACCGGGACTACGCCATCCTCGAGAACGAGCGTTTCCAGGACCTCGATTACTCGCGTGACTTCTCGGTCGAAGCGTGGTTTCACCTTCCCCGCGACACCATCGAAGGTCGCTACGGTGCGATGCTCGCGAAAGGCCGTCAGTCGGCGCGTGAGGGCGGATGGTTCGCCGGCGCCACCGCACACGACTATTTCGAGGGCTTCGGTCACCATGCCAACTCAGGTGTCTTTGCTCCGGAGGACGACGGGATCGCCAGAGCGACGAACGGGTACCCGGACGTCATCGGCGACATCCACGTGGTGTCCGTCTGGAATCGTCGCGCAGGCACCCTGACCTCGTACCTGAACGGCGTAGCTCGCACCACGCGGAGTCCCGGCTTCGACGCATCGCGCTTGAAGAACACGGCGCCGTTCCTGCTGAACGGTAATGCCTGGTTCGCACCGCCGGGCGACGAGTGGGGTGGCCGGTCCGGCGAGTACTACCTGGCCCGACTGTGGAATCGTGCGTTGTCGGCTGACGAGGTCAGGGAACTCGACCGTCAGCGCCGCATCACCGGCCGGCATGCGCTTCCCGACGGCTTCGGCCGCGCTGCGCTCCTGTCGGAATGGCTGATGACGGAAACCTGCGATGCGAAAGGTGCGCCGGGCACCACACACCTGTGCGACTCGGCCGGACCGAATCACCTGCGGCTGGCCGGTCGCGCACGGCTCGAGCGTGGCGTCGGTCTGCTCGCGGCGTCGTTCCCCGGCGAGGACGCGCGAGACGTGGGAGCCTCGGTGGTGCTGCGGGCGAGCGGCGGGCGCGGCAGCTTCGAAGCGCCGACCTTGCCGATCCACTACGAATTCCAGGTGGCGGAGTCCGCGTCGTTCGAAGGCCCGACACTCGTGGAGTCCGGCTGGCTCGCACATCGCGGCGAGTGGCAGCCGGTCCTGCGCCCCGGCACCAGGTACTACTGGCGCGTCCGCGCACGCGACTCGTCGCCGCAGGCGCACACCACCGCGTACACGGCCGCACGCGGGTTCACGACTCGTCCACCACGCGACTGGTACGTCCGGCCGCGCGCGGCACGGGGCAGTTATGGCCGCGAGGACGGCTCGACCTACGAGCACGCCTTCAACGGCTTGCGCCCGTCCACGCCCTCGGGTCCGCCGACGACGGACGACCCTCCCGGCGGCGTTCGCTGGGGACCGGGCGGCGTGGAAGCCGGCGATACGCTCTACGTCGCGGGCCGGCACTACGTGGACCGGCTGCCGCGCGGCGTGGCGGGCCCGCTGGCTCGCGACGCCGCACTGCACATCGGCGCGGACGGTCATTCAGCGGAGTCTGCGGTGACCGTGCGCATGGATTCATCGCTGGAACGTGGCGAGCTGTGGAATTTCGCGCGGCGACCGACCGCCTCGATCGTGTGGACCGGACCCGACCGCAATGGTGTGTACCGCGGAGAATTCCACGGCGATGAACCCCGGGTCCCCGTTGCCTCCGACCTCGATCGACCGCAGGCCATGCTGTTGAAGCAGGCGCCAGCGACGAGCTGGGTCGGTGGGCCAGGGCAGTGGTTCAAGCAGGGCCGTTACCTGTACGTAAAGATGCCGGACGGCGGATCGCCAACGGACCGGGTCTGGGAGATCGGCCGGGGCGCGTTGGTGGTATTCGAGCGTCGTCGCCACCTGCGACTGATTGGCGGTCGATTCGTAGGGGTGTCCTTCGAGGACTACCTCGGCGACCGCGACTACGCCCCCGCGCTCCCGCCGCGCTCCCGCCACATCGTCTTCGATGATTGCCGCCTGATCGCAGGATCCGGGCACCTCGCACAGGTCACTTTGCACGAGGGCAACGACCACTGGACGGTGCGGAACTCCCGCCTCCACCACTATCGCAACGGCATCTATGCGCTCAACCGGCCGGATCCCGGCACGGCCGACTTCGCAACGGTCGACGGCAACGACATCCGTCACATGGGCTCCGGCACCCACGGGTACGCGGGTGGCGATGCGCATGCCGTCGGCGTGCAGAACGGCTCCGGATGGATCATCCAGCACAACACGATCGAGGACACCGGCACGGCCATCGAGTTGTGGGCTGGCGTGACGAGCGATCCGTCCCGCCAAATGAGCGATCACCTGGTGCGCGACAACCGGATTCGTGCCGCGCGCAGCGACCGTGCGACCCTCGGTACCGGCATCGCGATCTCGGGAGAGAACGGCGACTCGCTCGGACAGCGCACCGGCATCCGCGTGCTCGAAAACGTCATCGAAGTCGTGGACGGGTATGCCATCGCGTCGAACAACCCCGACCCGGTTGAAATCGCCCGTAACGTGATCTCGGACGCGGGCCGTGGCGGCATCGCCTTGCTGCTGGGAGGCCGCGAACCGCGGGGATCGATCGTCGGCAATCTCGTCAGCGGCAACGGCCACGACCATATTCACGTCGACGGCCAGGCGGTCGGTCGGGTGAGCCTCGAGATCGACGACAACTGCTACCAGTCGCGCGGCGTTGCCGGCCGTTTCTACGCAGCAGGCTTCGGTCGCATGAACTTCGAGCAGTGGCAGCGCCGCGGCTTCGACTCGAACGGAGTCGAGTTGCGCCGGGCGGCCACCGACACGAGTGGCGAGCAGGCGGTGGCGCCACCCGGCTCGTCTTGCCTGCGGCGCGGGACTCGCAAGCCATGACGGACGCGGACCTGAAGCAACTTGCGCTGCGCAGCGGTGCGGTGACGATGGGTGCGCAGCTGGTCAGGCTCGTCCTTGCCTTTGGCTCCACCATGATCCTCGCGCGAATGCTCACACCCGGCGATTTCGGCGTAGTCGCGATGGTCGCGAGCGTCACAGGCATCGTGGGCATCGTGCTGGACGGCGGGCTGTCGGCGGCTACGGTGCAGCGCAAGGACTCGACACATGCGCACTTCAGCGCCCTGTTCTGGGTCAACGCCGTGATGGGCCTCATCCTCGGTGCGCTCTGCGCCGCGCTCGCGCCCGCCATCGTCTGGTTCTATGACGACCCTCGGCTGCATGAGGTCACGCTGATCTCGGCGTTGGCGTTGGTCGTGAGCGGGCTCGGCATCCAGCACGCGGCGCTGCTCGTGCGTGACCTGCGTGCCCGCGAACTCGCTGCCATCGACGTGGGTGCCGTGCTCGTGGGCATCGTCGTCGCCATCGTGCTCGCGGGCAGCGGCCATGGGTATCGGGCGCTGGCCTGGATGCCGGCGGCGCAGGCACTGGCGCGACTCGTGGGTCTCGTGGCGGCGGTGCGCTGGCTGCCGGAATTCTCGCTCGCGAGCGGCACGGTCTGGCAGGATCTGTCCTTCGGGGCGCGGATCACCGGTGCGAGCATCATGGACTATCTCGCCCGCAGCCTCGACAATGTGCTGATCGGCCGAGCCTGGGGCGATGCGGCGCTCGGCGGCTATTACCGCGCCTACAGCTTGCTGATGCTGCCGCTACGGCAGGTCCTCACCCCGATGACCTCGGTCGTCTTCCCGACGCTCTCCCGCCTGCAGTTGGAGCCCGCCCGGTTTCGCAGGTACTACCTCCAATCGCTGTTCCTGATGACGGTATTGACCACGCCGCTGTGCCTCGGGCTCGGCGTGCTGGCGGAGGAAGCCGTGTACGTCCTGCTCGGACCGCAGTGGAGGGATTCCGCGCCCATCTTCAGGCTGTTGTCCGTGGCGGCCGCGATCCAGCCCGTCACCGGCACGGTGTGGTGGCTGTACCCGGCCACCGGTCGAGGCGGGGCCATGCTGCGCCGGGGCGGCCTCGGCTCGGCCGTGTTCATCCTCTCGTTTCTCATCGGCCTGCCCTGGGGCCCCGTCGGCGTCGCGACCGCCTATGCCACGGCCAACCTGCTGTGGTTCCTGCCCTGCATGAAGTTCGCCATCGAGGGCACCAGCGTGACCCTCCCGGACATGCTGCGCGCGGTGCGCATCCCGTTCCTCGCCAGCCTCCCGGGCCTCGCCTGGGTCATGGCCGTACGGGCCCTGCTCGGCGACTCGCTGCCGCTGCTCGCGTGGCTCCCGCTCGCGGTGGGCGGCATGATCGCGATCTATGGATTCTTCCTGGCCTCGGTGTTCGGCAAGAAGGACGAACTGCTGGACATGCTCGGACAATTGAGGGCGCCCACGGCCCGCGCATAAGCGGCCTCGAGGTGGCGAGCCACGTGTCGCTCCGAGTATACGTTCTCGGCCTTGGCACGCCCGGCCGTGCCCAGCCGCCGCGCGTCATCGGGACGGCGCCAGAGGTCGCCGATGCGCGCGGCGAGGTCGGCGCCGTCCCCGGGCCTCGCCAGCAGCCCGGTCACCCCGTCCTCTACGATCTCCGGGATGGCCCCGATGCGTGCGCCGATCACGGGTTTCGCCGCAGCCATGGCCTCAAGGATCACGTTCGGAAAACCCTCGTACCACTTGCTCGGCACGACCACCAGGCGACTGTCGCGGTAGAACCGCTGCAGGTCCGGGCCGCAGAGATGCCCGGCGAACTCGACGTTGGCCGGCAGCTGGTCCGCCTGCCCTGCTTCGGCTCGCGTTGCGCCGGCGACCTTGAACGGTATTGCGGGCAGGCGGCGCGCGGCGTCGAGCAGTTCGGCGATGCCCTTCTCCGCACTCCAGCGGCCGCAGTAGGCGACATAGCCGGTCGCGTCGGTGGTCGCGCCTGCAGCCTCCGTTGCGAGCGGCGCGACGTTCGGAAGGTAGGCGAGGCGTGCCGCCGGAATGCCGCGCGCGATGAACTTCTGGCGCTGGAATTCCGACAGTACGCAGAACACCGACACGTTGTCCGTGAACAGTCGGAGTTTGCGGGCATAGGCATTGCGCAGCGCATAGCCGGCACTCTTCAGGATTCCCCCCGCGCAGCGACGGCGCACCGCCTGCCACTCGCGGCCGCCGACGCAGCGCTCGCAGACTTCGCCGCCCGTGACGTGCAGTCCGATCGGGCAGTAGAGCCGGTAATTCGGGCAGCGCATGACGACCGGGATTCCCGCCTCACGGCAGACCGCGAGGATGGACGGCGAAAACAGCGGGTAGACGTTCTGCACCTGCACGAGGTCGATGCGCTCGCGAGCCAGAATCCGCCCCATCTCGCGCCGGGCCGCCGGGTTGTAGATGCCGGAGAAGAACGCCGCCGCCTCGCGCAGTGGCCGCCCCTCGAGCCCGGCCGACGAGCGCCGCCACCACACGACTTCGTGCCCGCCGTAGGCGCCTGCGAGCCGCGCCAGCTGTTCCGCGGCACGTTCCTCGCCGCTGAACCGCGCGTAGTCATTGTGCACGAACAGCAGTCGCATGCTTTCGCCTCCTCTCGAGCGCGATGCGGCAGGCATCGAAGATGGCGCGCGCTGCATGCGCCGGCGTATGACGAGCGACGATACCGACCGAGGCCTCGCCCATCCGCGCCAGCCGGTGCCGGTCGGCCTCGATGCGACCGAAGGCGTCGTGGGCACTGGCCTGGTCCAGCGGGTCGTAGCGCCAGCCGTTGACGCCCTCGGGTACGAGCTCCGGATAGCAGCCGTTGTAGATCGAGCACAGCACCGGCAGTCCGGTGGACATGGCCTCCGGGACGACGAGGCTCCAGTTGTCCTCGAGCGTCGGGCTCACCAGCAGGTCGGATGCGGCGTAATGGTCCGAGATGCGCGAATAATCCACGGGGCCGGTGAACACGACATCGTCGAGTCCCGCATGGCGGGCAAAGTTGCGCAGGGCCGGTTCCTCGGGACCCTCGCCGGTGAGAACCAGTCGCCAGTCGCGACGTTGCTCGCGCGGGAACGCCGCCCAGGCCCGCAGCAACTCGCGCAGCCCCTTGCGTTCGATCAGACGACCGACCACGAGCAGCACCAGTCCGGCCGAGCCCCATTCGCTGCGCAACGCCGCACGCGTCTCGACGCGCGCCGCGGCGGCCCTTGCCGGCAACTGATGCACGTCCGCGACCATGTGGCCCAGCGTCACGCGCCCGGGCCGTATGCCCATGCTCTCGGTGACGTAGCGGGCACACAGTTCGCCGCTGCACGACATCGCGTCCGTCCAGGTCGCGACCGCGCGCCGGTACAGGCGGCGCACGAGCTGCGAGCCGCGTTCGGTGTGCGCGGTGCGCTCGTAACACACCACCAGCGGCGTGCCGTGCCGCAGGCGCTCCAGCAGCGCGGGCAGCGTCCACTGGAAGAAACCGTCGCCAACCACGACGTCGGGCTCCGAGTCACGGATGGCCCGCAGCAGGCCCGGCTGGTATACGACGCGATAGCTGGTGTTGGCGAAGTCCGCGAACTCCCGGGGCCCGATGCGTCGCTCGCCCGTGAGGGGCCGTACGCGATCGCCGAGGCTGGCGCGCAGCCGGCGCGTCACGCGCTGCGGAACGACCTCGTCGGAGTAGATCACCGTGAGGTTGCCGCCGGTGGCGGCGGCCAGTTCCTCGTACACGGGCACGCGGTAATCGAGGAAGGAACGCGTGACGTATGTTATGCGCATCACGGTCCCACCCATGCCGGGCGCGCTCGCGACCGCCGGGCGGGTCCGCGCTGCCAGACGAAGTAGACGAGGTAGGCGATCAAGGCGGTGGACACGAGATTCGACTCCTCCCACAGCTCGAGGAACAGCGGCATGGAATTGCTGTTGACCAGAGCCGTCGCGAGCGCGGCCGCGCCGCCGATGGCACCGGGCCGCGAATCCTTCAACCCTTGCAATGCCTGCCATCCGAGACGGCACAGGAACAGGGCCGCGAGCAATCCGCCGAGCAGCCCGGCGCCGAGCACCGAAGCGATGTACGAGTTGTGCGAACTGAGCCGGACGGACTGTCCGTTCCCGAAAGCGAGCACGCCGAAACCATTGCCAAGGATCGGCCGGGCGCGCAGGTTCTCCCAGTACAGTTCCCACAGCACCGTGCGCCCGCCCAGGGTCTCGATCCCGTATTCGCTCTTGCCCGGAAACAGCCAGCCCAGGGCCGCGAGCGCGCCGCCCTCGTTCGAGATCAGCACCGCCGCCGCGACGAGGCTGACCACGACCAGGACCGCGATCAGCGCAAAGCGACGCTGGAGCGTGGCCGCGACCAGCAGTCCGGCAAGGGCCGAGACGTTGCTGGCCGAACTGGTGCCCACGACGACCGCCGCGCCGCCCAGCAGCATCGTCCAGCGCATCCATTGGCGCCGGTCGTCCACCGCCGCACGGTACTCGCCGAACGCGTAGGCGAGACACAGGGCCGCGACGGCCGTGTAGGTGTTGGTGTGCCAGGCATGCAGGCTCGCCATCGCGCCGAGGCCGTGCAGGCGCACGTTCTGCCCGATTGAAAGCAGGACGGTGAGCAGCGCAAGCAGCAGCAGCGTGCGCTCGGCACAGCGCTGGTCGCGGGCCCTCATCATGGCTGTCGCGGTGCCAGCGACGAGAATCAGTGCCTCCATGCCCCGATAGAACGAGTAGGCCGGCATCGGCGACCAGACCGCGCTGATAGCGCAGAGCAGGTAGTAGTACAGCAGCCACTGCAAGGGACTGCGAGCATTGCCGAACAACTCGCCGAGCTTCCCGGAGGCGACCAGCAGGATGCCGGACAGGCCAACCAGTCCGATCTGCACGCCGGCCGCGGCATCGACCGTGGCGAAGGTCGTGCTCGCCCGCTGGCGCATGAACAGCGTATTGCGCACCGACCAGGCGACGAGCAGCAGCCACTGCGCACGCACGAGCCCGCGTGATCTCGCCGTGCGAGGCAGCCGAACCGATCGCACGCCGCCGTCTTGCAAAGTGCCGCCGCCACTCGCCGGCATGTGCAGCAGCGGCAAGGTGGGCCTCGTGGCCGCGTCCGGCTGACCGACCGCAGTCACTCGTCACCGGTCGCGAAAGTGGCTGCCGTCGCGACCGTCGCCTTGCGCGCGGCAGCCCGACCGGCGGCTCCGTACCGCAGGCGCAGTGACTTGAGGTCCTCCCGGAGCCCGACGACGTGGCAGGCCGCCGTCCAGCCCGGATCGCCGAGCCTCAAGCCTCCGCGCAGCAGCCCGCGGACCCGCGACGGTGGCATTTCGTGGAGGTAGCTTGCGGCGATTCGCCGCGCACCCTCGCGGTCGCCGGCCAGGATGCGTGCGTAGACGTACGATGCCGCGACACGCCCACGCACAACGGCGAAGGGCACCCCGTCGCCCGGCCGCAGGCGGGTTCGTATCCGGCGTTCCCAGTCCTCGATTTCGACGCAGTGCCGGCCCCGCTCGCGATATTTCTCTCGCCAGTTCAAAGCGCCCCCGGCCGCCGGATTGCCGACCCAGAGCGCGTCGGGAATGTATCCCCACGAGCCCAGCGTCGCCAGGTATCCCCACAATTCGAGGTCTTCGGCGGCCCTCATGTCCTCGCGAAATCCGCCCGCCGCGCGCACCACCTCGTGGCGGAACAACGCCGAGCCGGTACGCACGTGGTCGTGGCACGCCCAGGTTGCGAAGAAGTGCTCGAGCACGACGCCGTCGGCGGACGTGACCTGGCGCAGCAGCACCTCGGGCAGTCGGCTGACCACACCAGCGGAATCCCGGACCGAGAGGCCGGTGCTGACCGCGATGACCTGCGCGTGTCCATCGAGGAAGCGTGCCGTGCGTCCGAGGAACTCCGGCTGCCAGTAGTCGTCGGCATCGAGGAAAGCGACGTACGGCTGCGCAGCTTCCTCCAGGCCTCGATTGCGGGCCGCGGCGGGACCCAGGTTGCGTTGCACCAGTCGCCGCACCGATCGTGCAGCGTATTCGTCGACGACACGCGCGGTCGAGTCCGTCGAGCCGTCATCGACGACGATGACCTCGCGCGGCGGTGCGGTCTGGCCGAGGACGCTTTCGAGACACGTCCGCACACAATGCGCGACGTTGAACGCCGGGATGATGACGCTGACGGGAGAAGAACTCATCGCACTGCGATACCAGTGGCCGGACGGGACTCTTCAGCCGCAGGCCTGCGGCGCGGGCTCGGCGACTGCGCGCAACTGGCGCCGTCGCAGCAGGGTTGCGAGCAGTCCATTCGCCGTCCGCTGCGCCACGCCGTCGCCCAGGAAGAACAGCCGCGGACTCCAGGCCAGGTTGACGATCTCGATTCGAAGCGGCCGGAAGCCGGCCTCGTCCAGCAGGTTGCCGAACAGCAGCGGCGTCCAGGTATAGAGGTGCCGGTCGTAGTCGTCCGCACGCCATTGGCGATTGCGCGCCGTGCGGTGGTCCTCGATCGGCACGACCACGACCAGTCGACCGTCGGGCCGCAGGTGGCGACGCAGCACCTGCAGCGTTCCCACGACGTTCGGGATGTGCTCGAGCACGTGGTTCGAGACGATCTTGTCGAATTGCCGCTGCTCCGGCATGCTGGCGAGCGAGGCGAAGACCTCCAGTCCGTGCTCCGTGGCGAGCGCGCGCGAGTGTTCGTTGACTTCCAGACCGGTCACGGAGCGCACGCGCGGCGCGAGGGCGCGAGCGAGCGAGCCATTGGCGCAGCCGAAATCGAGCAGGTCATCGCCGGCCGACAGGAACGGCTCGAACAGGTGCGCCTGCAACCGGTGACCGAGATGATCGAGTCGGGGTTCGTCCTGGCGCCCGGTGACGTATTGCCGGCCGCGCTCGCCCCGGTAGTGATCGGAAACCAGTCCATCCATACTCGATCTCCTCGTGCGTCGAGCGGCGAGGCACGCGCCGTTCGCCACGTCATTGCTCGCGGACCACGTACTGCAGTTTGCCGCGTTCACCGTTGATTGCGGGGACGCTCAGCAGTTCCAGCGGTACCTGGCCGCCGATCCTCGCTTCGAGTTCCCGGCGTGCGGCGCCCAGCACGCGCTCTGCCGCGGCCGCATCGCGCAGCACCGCCCGCACCTCGATCGCCCCCGTCTTGCGCTGCACGACCTGGAAGCGGCTGACCTCGGCGGTGTAGTCGTCGAAAATCGTGGTCAGGTACTCGCCGGACACGACGGTGCCGTCCGGCAGCACGACGCGGTCCGATGTCCGTCCCTTGACCTTGTCCATGAGCGGCAGGCCGCGGCCGCAGGCGCAGGCGTTGCGAATCCACCGGCCCATGTCGCCGTTCGCGTAGCGGATGAGCGGGAACGAGGTCTCGTCCAGGCAGGTAATGACGACGCGGCCGTATTCGCCGTCCGGCACCGGCCGGCCGACGTCATCGACGAACTCGACCCAGACCCGGTCGGCGAAGACGTGCAGTCCCTGCTTTCGCGGGCATTCGGCGGCGATGAAATAGGCCTCGCTGCAGCCGTACTGGTCGCACACCGGCGCGCCGAATGCGCGCTCGATCTTGGTCTCCTGGACCTTCGTCAGCGGCGCCGCCGTGGACCAGACGACCCGGGGCCGCGGCGGCCCGACGCCACGCGCGAGCAGCGCATCGGCCACGGTGTCGAGCGCGCCGGCATAGCCATGGACCAGCGCCGGCCGGTGCCGCTGCACGGCCGTGATGAACGAGTCGATTTCCGCGGTGCCGAGACGAGTGGCGTCGACCTGGATCACGCGTTGCGGCCAGGAGATGAGCGCGGTCGCGAATCGCTCCACCAGGCTGCGCGGAACGCGACGGTACAGCGTCGCCATGTCCGCCGCCGCCGGCAACCCCCACCACGACAGCATCTGCCACTTGGGAATCTCGCGCACGACCTGCCGCGTATGGCCGACCCGCACGGGTGTCCCCGAGCTTCCGCCCGTGGTCACGATGCGGCTCGAGGCCCTTGCGCGCGCGCCCGCGAACAGCGCGTCGAAGTTCCGGATGACGTTGTCACGCGTCAGAACCGGCACGGAGGCATAGTCCGCCGGCGAGAGCAGGTCTTCCGGCCGGATGCCGGCGCGGTCGCAGACGGCCCGGTAATACGGTACCGACGCATGCGCGTGGCGCAACAGCCGGCGGACTTTCGTCCAGCCGTCGATTGCGAGCCTCTCGCCCGGCAGGCGCTCGTCCTCGAGCGCCCGCCGGAACCCCGCCGAGGCGCCGGACTTCGCCAGTTCATAGCGCGCCAGATAGAGTCGACTGCGGTTGTCCAAGGCTCGTTCCACTGCACGCAGGCTACGGGATACGCAGCAGGTGGCGGAGGACGACCAGCTGCAGGAAGCGCGGTCCGGAGATCACGGTGCGGCGCCACATGCGCCGTGGTTCGCGCACCAGCCGGTAGAACCATTCGAGCCCGAGCCGGCAGATCCAGCCGGGCGCGCGAGCATTGGTACCGGCGAAGAAATCGAACACCGCCCCTACCGAGCCGATCACCGGCACCTCCAGCGCGGCGGCATTGGAGTACACCCATTTTTCCTGCTTGGGCGCAGTCATCCCGACCCACAGAACGTCGGGGCGTGCGGCATTGATCAGCGCGACCGCCGCACGATCCTCCTCGGCGGTCGTCGGCCGGAACGGCGGCGAGAGCGTGCCGCAGAGTGTCAGCAACGGATACTCGCGCTCGAAGCGCGTGCGGATCGCATGCAGCACGGCATTGCTCGATCCCATGAAGAACACGCGGCCGCGGCCCCGCGCCGAGAGTGCATCGAGCACCGCCGAGAAATACTCGTGGCCGGTGATGCGCGGGCCCACGTCGATGCTCAGCAGCGAGGCGACGAGGCTCACGCCAACGCCGTCCGCGACGACCAAATGGGCCTCGCGCAGTGCCCGCTTGAATGCGGCGTCGCGCTGCGCCTCGACCAGCGAGTGCGGGTTGGCACAGGCGAAGACGCATTGCGGGCCGCCGCGCTCGATCGCCTGCAGCGACCGCGCGGTGATCTCGGCGAGGGTTCCGCTGCCGATGCCGACGTCGAGCAGCGAATCCGCCCGCGGCCGGTGACGGTCGGCGTCCATGCCCTCGAGTACGCCCATGTCACGTCACCACGTCGCCGGCCGCGGGCTTGCCGAGCGCGGCGCCCGGGAATACGCCACCTGCGCAGCGATCCCGGATGACGTCTTCCATGAGCGCCGCGTCGATGCGCGGGCAGTCCTCCGCGTATCCGTAGACCAGCGCCGTGTCGCAGAGCTGGTTGATCAGGCGTGGAATGCCGCGGCTCGATTCGTGCGCGAGACTCAGGGCGGGAGGTTCGAAGATGTCGGCGCTCGGGCTGCCGGCCACAGTGAGGCGGTGCGCGACGTATTCCCGCGTCTCCGTCTCGCTGAGCCGGCCGATGTGGTAGTCGGCGCCGACGCGCTGCGCGAACTGGCGCAGTCTCGGCGCCCGCATCTGCCTGCGCAGCTCGGGCTGTCCCACGAGGATGATCTGCAGCCACGGTTGCTTGTCGAGATTGATGTTCGACAGCAGTCGCAGTTCCTCGAGTTGCGTGGCGCCGAGGTTCTGCGCCTCGTCCACCACCAGGACGACGCGGTGGCCGGCCCGGTGTTCACGGCGCACGAAGCCGACGAATGCCTCGTACAGCAGCGCGTCGTCGCGGCCATCGATGTCGAGGCCATAGGCGGCGCATACCCACTGCAGCAAGCGAGCCGACCCGCGCGTGGTGTGGCTCACGAGGCCCGCGGTGTGCCCGGCGGGCAGGCGTCCGATCAGGTAACGGATCAGCGTCGTCTTGCCCGACCCGACTTCACCCGTGATCGTCACGAATGACGCTTGGTTGGCGAGTCCGAACTCGAGCTGCAGCAGCGCGCGCCGGTGATGCCGCGCGAAATAGAGGTAGTCCGGGTCCGGCGCCAGCGAGAACGGCTTCTCCCGCAGTCCGTAGTAGCTCTCGTACATGACTTGCCGCCTGTTCCTGCCGAGGTCAGGCCGGGTAGGCCGCGACCGACGGTCCGACCGATCCGTTCAGTACGGTGCCGAGGATCGGCACCGCACGCAGCAGATCGAGGGACTGCACCAGGTCTTGCCGACGCGTGCGGTTGTCGCCCACGACCATGAGCACCGCATCCGCCTGGGGCGCCATGACGAGGGCGTCGTCGCCTGCCAGCACGGGCGGCAGGTCATAGACCACGAAGCGGTTCACGTAGCGTAACTTGAGTTCGCGGAAGACGGCCCGCGCCTTCACGCCACCGAGCAACTCCGATGACTGCGCGACGCGCCCTCGGGCCGGCAGCAGCACGAGCCCCGGATACTCCTCGGGCGCCAGCAGGGCGCTCGGGACGTCCGCCCGCCCCGCGAGGCAATCCTCGAAGCCGACCTCCGGTTCGAGGCCGAACTGCACATGGACGCGCGGCGCGCGCAGGTCGACGTCCACCAGCAGTGCAGTCTGGTCCGGCTCGGCGGCGATGGCGATCGCGAGATTGGCAGCGACGAAGGACTTGCCGTCGTTCGGCGACGGACTCACGATCGCCACGGAGTTCCAGCCGTGCTGCCTCAGCCGCTGCAACACCATCGTCCGCAGCATCCTGAGGCCGTGGCCAATCGGGCCGCCAAGGTCCGCGCGGGCGAGTCCTGCGCGGTGCACCGCGTCCGCGCGCACCGGGACGCGCCGCGTCCTGATCTTCGACCGCGAGTCGGGCGCTTCGACCGGGTCCGACACTGCCTGCGGGCGGGACGCCAGCGCCCGCTCCGTCCGCGATCGTTCCAGGGCCCGCTCGATCCGCTCCGAATTTGTCATTCCCTTCACGGCGCGAGTACTCATGCGCCGAGGCGGCGCAACAGCAGGGACCAAACGACGTCGAGCGGCCCGACGAGCAGTTGCACGAGCAACACAGCCACGAGCGCGGCAATCGCGACGCCAGCGATGCTGCGGAGGAGCCCGGCGCGTCGGCCGACGTCGGCAGCCGCGTCGCCGGGGCCGACCCAGGGTAGGACGGCGAGTGGTGCCTCGCCGAGCAGCGCGATCACCTGCCCCCGGCCGCGGATGCGAGAGTCGAGCGCTTCCGCAAGGAACAGCACGAGGATCGCGGCGCCAACCGCCAGCACCAGGCCGAGCGAGGCGATCAGGCCACGGTTCGGGCTGACGGGTTCCTGCGGCCGCACGGGTGGATCGATGAGCGCGAAGCGCTCACCCTTCTGCTCGGCCTCGAGATTCTGCGAGAGTTGCGCCGCCAGCAGCTTCTGGCGCACCTCGGCGTACTTCTGCAGCTCCGCCTCGGACTCGAGCGTCAGCGCCCGGTACTCACGCTCGGTCTCGGGCATCTGGAGCTGCGCGGACTCCGATTGCGCGATCAGCCGTGCGATCTCGGCCCGCCGCGTGATCAGGGTGCCGCGCTCGCTCGCCGCGACCTGCCGCTGCGCATTGATCTGCACGTAGGCCGGGTTGTCCGGCATCTCGCCACCAATCCCCGCCATCTCGACCGCGGTGCCAGCCTCGACCTCCAGCTCGAGCCGCCCGATCTCGCGCGCCAGTCGCCGGACGTCCGGGTGGGTGTCGGAGTAGCGCGCGGTGGCCGCGACGCGCTCGGCGCGCAGGGCCTTCAGTCGGTCCGCGGGCGCGAGCATGCGCTCGCCGTGCTCGGTGACCAATGCGGCCGCAGGGCTGAGTTGCACGAGCTGCGAATCGAGAAACACGAGCTGCTGGTCGAGCGCGCGGATGCGGGCGTCGACGTCGCGCAGCTCCTCCTCCATGCGACCCGCCAGCGCAATCGTGGCGCCCGCCAGCTCGGGCAGCCGGTCGAAGTTCTCGCGCTTGAAGTCGGCGATGCGCTGCGCCAGCTCGGCGGATCTCCGCCGCAGACGCTCCGCTTCGCTGGCGAGGAACTGCGCGGAACCCTCCGCCAGCTGCTTGCGATTCTCGAGATTCTCGCGCAGGTACAGCGAGACGAGGTCGTTCGCCACGCGCGCGGCGAGATCGGGCGAACGGCTCTTGAAGGCGACCGCGAACGCGATCGTGGCCTTCACGACGCCGCCCCTGCGAGGATCGACGACGTCGGCGCTGATCATCTCGAGGTCGATGTCACCGCGGACCCTCTCGATCAGTTGCTCGCGAGGCGTATTCCTGCGGTCCGTGTCGTAGAGATCGTGCTTGTCGATGATCGCGAGCAGGTTGGTCGAGGTCATGACGCGCTGGCTGATCGTCTGCACGCGCTGGTCGGCGAAGCTCGTCACCGCTGAGCGCACGAACTCCTCGGGGATCTCCTGCTGCTCGATCAGGATCGTGCCGGCGGAACGGAAGGTACTCGGCCACAGCACGGCGACCAGCAGCGCGGCCGCGAAGACCAGGCCGAACGCGAATGCCATCGGCATCCGACGGCGACGCAGCGCCTCGAGTTGCGCCGCGATCCGCTCCGCGATCGGACTTACGTCGTAGGTTTCGATGGCCTGGCTGGTAGCGTTCATCATCGTCCGGCCTCGGGACGGCACGGATCCTCCGTTGGCATTGACCGGGCCACCAGGGCCCCGAGCGGTCGATTGTCCCGGTCGCGCATTGCCGTTCTCTTACAGTCGTCGAACGCGCCTCGCCGGGGCACCCGCATGGTGGCGCAAGCCACTGATCAGGCTACGGGTTCTCTCGCGCGGCCGGGCCTCTTCGGCCGTTGCGGTAGGATGCTGTCCGGTTTCCCGAACTGCCGACACCGCGATGGCCGAGCCGACTTTCGATTTCCGCAGCGACAACGTGGGCGCCGCCGCCCCGGAGATCCTCGAGGCACTCGTCGCGGCCAACGCGGGCACCGCGGCGCCCTACGGTGACGACGACTACACCCGACGCATGGTCGAGCGCTTCAGCGCCGTCTTCGAGCGGCCGGTGAGCGTATTCCCCATCGCCACGGGCACCGGCGCGAACTCGATCGCGCTCGCCGCGCTCGCGAACGCATACGGGTCGATCTACTGCCACGAGACCGCGCACATCAACGCCTACGAGTGCGGCGCCCCAGAATTCTTCACCGGTGCCAAGCTGGTCGCGTTGCCGGGGCGGGACTACAAGCTCGACGCATCCTCGCTCGACGAGGCCCTTGCACTCGCAGGGCGAGGCAACCCGACGCGCGTCCAGCCCTTCGCGCTCAACATCACCCAGCCGAGCGACTTCGGCACGCTCTACTCGCTGGATGAGATCGCGGCGCTCACCGACGTCACGCGACGCCACGGGCTGCGGGTGCACATGGACGGCGCGCGCTTCGCCAACGCCGTCGCGGCGCTCGGCTGCTCGCCGGCCGACCTCACGTGGCGCCGTGGAGTGGACGTGCTGTGTCTCGGCGCGACCAAGAATGGCGCCATCAACGCCGAGGCGGTCGTGGTCTTCGACGAGGCGTTAGCCCGCGAGATCCCCTACCGCATGAAGCGCGGGGGACACGTCCTGTCCAAGGCCCGATTCGTCTCCGCACAGCTCGAGCGCTACCTGGCCGACGACCGCTGGCTCGAGCGCGCGCGACGCGCCAACGCCCATGCCGCCGGGCTCGCGGCGCGCCTCGGCGCCATCCCGGGCGTTTCGCTGGTGGGCCCGGTGCAGGTCAACATGCTCTTCCTGCGCATGCCCGCGGCTGGCATCGCGGCCCTTGACCGTGGACCGTTTCGCTTCTACAAACTGGGCAACGACATACGCCTCGTCTGTCGGCACGACCAGGAGACCGAGGGCATCGCCGCCCTGGTCGACGCCGTCGAAGCTGCGCTCACTGCGACGCGGTGAGCCCGGCGAAGCATCAGCCGGGAATTCAAGGATGACGCTGCGACCGACCTCCACCGCCAGCCTGTTCATCGCCACGCTGCTGGCCACGGCGACGCTCGCCCCGGTTGCGGGGGCGTTCGCGCAGGAACTGCGGGTCGTCGAACTCCGCCACCGCCTCGCCGACGATGTGCTGCCGGTAGTGCGGCCGCTCCTGGCGGAGGGCGGCGTGCTCACGGGCATCGACGGCCTGCTGTTCGTGCGCACGAACCCCGCCAACGTCGAGCAGATCCTGGCCGCGATCGCCGCGATCGACCGGGCGCCACGGCAGCTGCTCATCACCGTGGGGCAGGGCACCGCCGGCGACTCGAGCACGGCCGGAGCGCAGGGCGCGGTCGTCATCGCCAAGGACTCGAGCGCCCGCGTTCAGGTCGGCGGCCGCTCGCAGCAGGCCGACATTGGCAACGTGAGCAGCATCCGAACCCTCGAGGGCAACGAAACGTACATCGCGGTCGGGCAATCTTCCCCATACCGCAGCGCGGACAGCGGCTTCCATGCCACGGCGCGCGTGTCCGGGGGCACCGTGACCCTAGTGCAGTGTTGGATTCTTGACGGAACTTAAATGCAACCCCTCGCTCCAATGCTCTACGTCGGTGTGAATTGGAGCGAGCCAATGCGAGTGGCCCCGGTCGTCGAACTCAGTGCGGAACAGGAAAACGAACTGCTCAAGCTGATTCGTTCCCGGCGCACCAGCGTGCGCCTTGCGCAGCGCGCGCGCATCGTGTTGCTGGCCGCACAGGGCCTGCGGAACAAGGAGATTGCCGAGCAACTGGGCCTCGGACGCGTGCAGGTGGCGCGCTGGCGCGAGCGCTATATCGTCGCTGGAGTCGAGGGCATCGAGCGAGACTTGCCGCGCGGTGCGCCGCCGGTGAAGGTGGACGTGCAACAGCTGGTGGAGCTCACTACCCAAACGACTCCGCCGGCGGCTACTCACTGGAGCACGCGCAAGATGGCAGCCAAATTGGGTGTCAGTCCCAGCACGGTGATGCGTCACTGGCAGGCCAACGGCTTGAAGCCGCACATCGTGCGCGGCTTCAAGGTCTCGCGCGACCCGCAGTTCGTCGAGAAGCTCGAGGACATCGTCGGGCTGTACCTCTCTCCGCCCGAGCACGCGCTGGTGCTGTGCTGCGACGAGGAGAGCCAGGTGCAGGCGCTCGACCGCACGCAGCCAGGCCTGCCGCTGAAGAAGGGCCGGGCGCAGACGATGACGCACGATTACGGGCGCCACGGCACCACCACACTCTTTGCGGCGCTGAACGTGCTGGATGGGCAGGTCATTGGCCACTGCCAGCAGCGTCACGCCCACGCTGAGTGGCTGAGGTTTCTGTGCAAGATCGACCGCGAGACGCCCAAGGACAAGACGCTGCACCTCATTGCCGACAACTACGCCACGCACAAGCACCCGGCCGTACAACAGTGGCTGGCCAGGCACCCGAGGTTCAACATGCACTTCACGCCAACCTCGGCATCGTGGCTGAACATGGTGGAGCGATTCTTCCGCGACTTGACCACCGAGCGACTGGGCCGCGGAGTGTTCGCCAGCGTGCCCGAACTCGTGCAAGCCATCGACGAATACGTCGCTCATCACAACACCGACCCCAAGCCGTTCATCTGGACCAAGAGCGCGCGTGACATCTTGCAGAAGGTCATCCGGGCCAACGCTCGCTCAAGTTCAAAACAGAACGAAACACTGCACTAGCAGGTTTCCCCGCGCCAGCAGCGTTTCACGGGGCAGCGCGGGGTCGTGGAGAGCGGCGGCGCCACCGCGACGGTGAGCATGCCGCTCGGCGAGCGGATCGAACTCGGCGCCGTGCGCGAGACGAGCTCGGGATCGACGAGTGGCCTGCTCGTGTGGGGTCGGCACGGCGGCGCCTCGGAGTATTCCGCCTGGGTGAAGGTCGAGGAGATCCGCTGACGGCGGGCGAGGAACGAGGAGCGGCATGAGCAAGCAGCGGATATTGGTCGTCGGCGAGGGCGCGTTCGCGAACCAACTGCGCGAACAGATCGCGCGGATCGGGGCCGGGGAAGTCGACTCGGCCGGCGACGACTTCTGGGACACGCTGAGCCTCGGGCGCCTGCAACGCCACGACTGCGTCGTCACGGTGACGGGCGACCCGGAGTCGCTGTTGCGCCTGAACCAGATGTGCCTGATCGTCGCCGTGGACCTCGTCGTCGTCGCGCTCGACGACGGCCGCCTGGTGGTCGAGTGCTTCCCGTTCGGATCCAGCGCCGAGCGCGCCTGCGTCGAGTGCCACTTCGCCGACGAGGCCTACCGGCAGATCGCCGAACGCTACACCAGCGCCGGTCTGCGCCGCGTCGGTCAGCCCCCGGTCGCAGCCGCTGGCTCGACGGGCCCGGCTGTCCCCGACGCGGTCGCCGCCGCCGCCGAGGCTCCGTTCAGCCTGCGCAATGACCCGCGCCCGCCCGCCCGACGGCTCGTGATCAGTGCGATCAGCGGCGCGAGCGAGCTCGTGGACCTCGAGCGCTCCACCGACTGTGCCGGCTGCGAGCCGTTCCAGATGGCGCCACGGATCGTCCGCACACGCAACCGCTGGTGCGCGCGCGTGGAAGGCATCCCCGGCGACCGGCGACTGGTGGACCAGACGCTGCACCTGAGCGACCGGCTGATCACCCGCTACGAGTGTGGTACCTGCGGACCGCTCGCCGAGTCGGCGCTCTACGTCAACCACCGCGCCAACGAGTTCGACGAATCGATCGCGACCTGTCCCCGCTGCGGTACGCGGGCCGTGCAGGTCGAGATTCGCGACACGTTCACGCTGGGCGAGCTGATGGAACGCTTCGGCAGCACGTCGGCGCCGGTGAAGTACGCGACCACCAACACCCCCGACGGCCCGGTCTGCTTCGATCTCGAAGCTGGCGGAAGCTGAGCGACTCAGAGCTGTGACTCGATGGGAAGGGCGCGCAGCAGCGTCACGGCCAGGCGCCGCCAGACGCTGGCATCGGGCTCGCGCTCGAGCCGGCGTTTCTGGCCACGCACCTCGTCGTACCAGACCAGGCCCTCGCCCTTTTCCATCACCACCCTGTAGCTCAGCTCCGGCGATGTGGTGCGCTCGAATTGCTCGCGCAGCTGCGCGGCGAGCTCCGGGCTCTCGACCAGCACGCCCATTTCCATGTTGAGGTCGGCGGAGCGCGGATCGAGGTTCATGGAACCGATGTAGGCCCAGCGCTGGTCGATGACCATCGCCTTGGTGTGCAGGCTCGCGCCCGAGGATCCGGTGACGCTGATCTGGTGGCGCCCCTCGGCGCTGCCGGCCTTGCGCTTCATCTCGTAGATCTCGACGCCGCCGCGCAGCAGTTGGCGCCGATAGCGCGCGTAGCCGGTGTGCACGGCCGCCACGTCGGTGGCCGCAAGTGAGTTGGTCAGCACGGCCACCCGCATCCCGCGCTCCACGGCTTCGACGAGGCCCTGGGCACCGCGCTTGCGCGGCACGAAGTACGGCGAGACGATCAGGAGTTCCTCCCTGGCGTCGCGCGCCGTCGCGGCGATCCCGGTCAGCACGCGCGAGGCCCGCACGCCGCTCTTGTCGGTGCCGACCTTGCTCGGCTCGTCCACCAGCAGCTCGATGTGCTTCACGCGCAGCGGAGGCGCCTGCTGGGCCAGCAGCTCGGCGCGCCGCTTCACGTCCCGCAAGGCCTCGATGTAGTCGCTCTCGCCGGCCTCCTCGCGAAACTCCCGGGCCGACTCGATCAGCCGCCCGAGCGCGCCGGGCTCGGGCCGCTTGCGGTCGAACCGCGACACGGGCACCGCGTTCCTGCTGTTCCAGTACTCGTCGAAGGAGGCGCTCACCTCGTGCACGATCGGCCCGGACACCACCAGGTCGAGGTCGCTGAAGTTCGAATGCGGCGAGGCCCCGAAGTACTCGTCGCCGATGTTGCGCCCGCCGATGATGGCCACCCGGTTGTCCGCAATCCACGCCTTGTTGTGCATGCGGTGGTTGAGCCGGCTGCCGCGCAGCACGTACTCGCTCACCTGTCCCAGCAGTCCCGAGCGGCTGTAGAACGGGTTGAAGATCCGCACCTCGATCCTCGGGTGCAGGTCGGCGACCGCGAACAGGTCGTGCTTGGCGCGGGCGTCGACGTCGTCGACCAGCACCCGCACCCGCACGCCGCGCTCGGCGGCGCGCATCAGCTCGGACGCGAGGAGCTTGCCGGTGAAGTCCTCGTGCCAGATGTAGTACTGCACGTCGAGCGTCCGCTCGGCTGCTTCCGCGGTCGCCGAGCGGTAGGCGAACGCCATCGAGTTAAGCTCCAGCAGGCGGATGGCGGACACCCCCGGCTCGTCGCCGAGGTCCTTCAGCATCACCTGGTCGAGTGTCGTCGAGCGCCCCGGGGGCACCGCGTGCGTAGCCACGATCCCGTCGAGCCGGGGCGCGCTCGCGCAATGGGTGAGGAGCGGCAGCAGCGCGAGCAGCAGCAGCCGCGCTGGCGAGAGCATTGGGAGCCGGATCAGCATCGTGGCGGCATGATACCGGCCCGGGCTCGGGCCCGCCCCGCCCCCTATCGTAAAACCCGCATGGTCCGGGCCCGGCGCGGGGAGCAGGATCGACCGAGCTTGCCTGAACAAGAACGGCCGTCATGTCGCGTCGCCACCTGCCGCAGATCCTCGCCTACATGACGCCGTTTCCGTATTCGATCGAGGTGGACGCGCCGCTGGCCGAGGCGCACGCGTTCATGCGCGAGCGCCAGATCCGCCACCTGCCGGTGACCGAGCGCGGCGAGCTGGCCGGCGTGCTCACCGACCGCGACATCAAGCTCGCCCTGGGCCCGGACCTGGGCTTCCCGCCGGAGCGCGAGCTTGCGGTGCGCGACGTCTACCAGCCCGACTCGTTCGTCGTGGACGCGGCGGTGCCGCTGGAGGAAGTCGCGACGCAGATGGCCGAACGCCACCTCGGTTCCGCCCTCGTGACCCGCGGCGGCAAGCTGGTCGGGATCTTCACGGCCACCGACGCGTGCCGTGCGCTCGCACGAGTCCTGCGCGAACGGCACCCGCCTGCAGGTCCCGATGAGGCCGCCTGACGCCATGACCATCAACGCTCGCTGTGCGGACCGCCTGCGGGAAGCCGCGGACCTGCTCGCGGCACAGGGCGCCAATCCCTTCCGGGTGTCGGCCTATCGCAAGGCGGCGGACACCGTTCGCGACCTGCCGCAGGACCTGTCCACGATCATCGACCACGAGGGCATCGCCGGCCTCGACGCGTTGCCGGGCATCGGCCGCGGCATCGCCTCCGCCCTGCTCGAGATGGTGCGTACGGGGCGCTGGGTGCAGCTCGAGCGCCTGCGCGGCAGTTCCGACCCGGTGCAGCTCTTCACCTCCGTGCCCGGGCTCGGCCATCGGCTCGCCGAACGCATCCACGACGAGCTGCACGTCGATACGCTCGAGGCGCTCGAGATTGCCGCGCTCGATGGGCGGCTCGAGACGGTGCCGGGCGTGGGACCACGACGCGCGGCCGCGATCCGCTCGAGCCTGCAGTCGATGCTGGCGCGCGGGCGTCGGCACAGCGCGGATGCAACTACGGGACACGAGGCCGCCAACGCGCCGCCCGTCGCAATGATCCTCGACGTGGACCACGAATATCGCGTGCATGCCGAGGCGGGCAAACTGCCCACCATCGCGCCGCGGCGGTTCAACCCCACCGGCGAGTCGTGGCTGCCGGTGCTGCACACGACGCGCGACGGCTGGCATTTCACCGCGCTCTACTCCAATACCGCGCAGGCGCACCAGCTGAGCCGAACGCGCGACTGGGTGGTCATCTATTTCTACGACGACCAGCACACCGAGGGGCAGCACACGGTCGTGACCGAGACGCATGGGCCGCTGGCGGGGCGGCGCGTGGTGCGGGGGCGCGAGGTCGAGTGTCGGGGGCACTACTCCTCGTAAGCTCGTTGACCGACTGACACGCCGGGCATGACGGGGGATTTATCTCCCGCTCCAGGTCTACCGCGCTTCGAAAAGATCAAAAAATGGGGACATTCACCTGTTTTCCGTCCGCCAACTGGAAAACAGGTGAATGTCCCCATTTTTTGATCCTTTCGGCGTTCCCTTGCGCGAGCGGGAGATAAATCCCCCGTCACGCCCGGCGCATCAGTCGATAACCGCCGGTGGTGTCGATCGCGCCGCACCACGGAGGTCCAGCGGCGCGAGCGCAACTCGCATGGCGCAGCATGACGAGCCTCCTGTGCGGTTCGTCGCAGTCGACTCACGCGCGCGTCCGGGGCCGGGCTTGCGGGGCGGTGGTTCAACGTCCGCGACGACGCGACGCATTTCGCCGCCGCCATCGCGCGGACACTCGGGGCAACTCCCCCACCGACGCGACGCGATGGTCTGACCTCGACGTCGCCAGCTACCTGATCCTACGGCGACCCTCCGAACGCATTCACGCACCCTCTCTCGTGGTAGGCGGACTCGAACTACCGCCCCGCAAGCCCGGCGCCGCAAGAGTGAGCCTTCGACGAACCGCGCAGGAGGCGCAGCCACCAGCTCAAACGAAGTAAGCGAGCGCGAACACCCCGAGCATGGCGAACACCAGCGCCACCTTCGACAAGGTTCCGAAGATGAGCCCCATCCAGGTCGCGAGCCCCGCGCGGGTCGCCTGCTCCACCTTGCCGTGCGAGATCATCTCGCCCGCCACGGCGCCGACGAACGGCCCGAGGATGAGTCCCGGGATGCCGAGGAACACGCCCGCCACGGTCCCGAGCAGCGCGCCGACGATCGCGAGGCGCGTGGCGCCGACGCGCTTGGCGCCGAGCGCGGTGGCGACGAAATCGATCACGAACGAGACGGCCGTCAGCACGCCGAGGACGACCAGCGGCAGCCAGGTCACGCGCTCGAAGTCATCGATCCATGCGGCCAGCAGCAATCCGCCGAATACCAGCGGCACGCCGGGCAGCGCGGGCAGTACCGACCCTGCCAGGCCCACGAGCACCAGCAGGCCGGCCAGCAGCCACAACCAGAAGTCCGCCGACATCACGCGCTCCTGCGCCGTTTGACCCGTGCAAATTGCATGGCGCGCCAGTTCCGATTGGATCACTTCCCGACTCGCAGTCTGTCGCTCGTCGGCTACTACCCAGGCTGCCACACTCGAAGCGGGCAGTGTCGCGCGACTAGCGTGAAGCCATGGTCCGTCGTCAGCAAGAGCAACTCGTGGCGAATGCAGAGCTGGGCGAGCAGTGCGTCGATCGTGCCGACTTGTATTCCCGCACGTCGGCACCGATTGCGCAGGTCCGCCGCGCCAATATGGTCGTCGCGATCCGGGACAATGAGTGCCAGTGCGGCGAACCTTGCGACAAGGTCCCGGAAAGCGCGCGGCCCGCTGAAGCCTTGCAGAAGTTCCTGCAACACGAGTCCGGTGGTTACGACTGTCTCGGTGCCGCCAAGCACGGACCGTAGCGCCGCGACCTGGGGCGCATTCGAGTCCGTGTCGCGGCGGAATGCCAGTGACCAGACGCTCGTGTCGACGAGCATTGCCATCAGCGCGACCGCTCGGCCTTGTAGTCGTAAGACTTGTCCCACTCCAGCTTGCCCATCAACTCGAGCAGATTCTTCTGCTTGCGGCGGGCGACGAATTCCTCCAGGGCGCGGGTCACGGCTGCCTTCTTGGTGCGCTCTCCGCTCACCGCGAGCGCCTGCTCGATGAGGGCGGGATCCAACGAGAGATTGGTAGCCATGTGTCACCTCTTACACACGATTTTACACATTGCTGCCGGTGCTGCAAGAGGGCGCCTCCATCGCTCAGAAAAGTGACCGCTTGCCAGTACCCGATGTCGTCTCCATCGGCGCACCGGGGTGAGTCACGCACGCCGGACGGTACACTGCGCCACCCCCATGCGTGCACTGCCCCCACTGCCGATCGTGGAAGCCCTGCCCGAGCTCGCGCGCGCGCTCGAGTCGCACCGGGCCGTGCTGCTCGAGGCGCCGCCGGGCGCCGGCAAGAGCACGCTCGTCCCGCTTGCGCTCCTCGACGCCGCGTGGCGCGGGACCGGCCGCATCGTGATGCTGGAGCCACGTCGCATCGCCGCCCGGGCCGTCGCGACGCGCATGGCCTCGCTGCTCGGCGAGGACGTGAGTAACACGGTCGGATTCCGCACGCGGCTCGAGACGCGGGTCGGTCCGCGTACCGTCATCGAGGTCGTGACCGAGGGCATCCTCACGCGCATGCTGCAGCGCGATCCCGCGCTCGAGGGTGTCGCGTGCGTCGTGTTCGACGAGTTCCACGAGCGCAACCTGCAGGGCGACCTCGGGCTCGCACTGGCGCTCGAGTGCCAGCGTCACCTGCGCGAGTCGCTGCGCCTGCTGGTGATGTCGGCCACGCTCGACGGCGAGGCCATCGCGCGGCTGCTCGGCGAAGCGACGGTCATCCGCTCGCCCGGGCGCATGTTCGACGTACAGACGACGTATCTTGCAGGCCCTGCGGGCGGCGACCGTCGGCCGCACGAGATCGCGCGCCAGGTCGCTGCCGCCGTCGTGCGCGCCATCGCGGAGCAAGAGGGCGACGTGCTGGCATTCCTGCCGGGCGCCGGCGAGATCCGTCGCGTGGCAGAGGTGCTTGCGACGAGCCTCGAACCGGCCGCCTTCGCCGTGCTGCCCCTGTATGGCGAACTTTCCGCGGAAGCGCAGGATGCGGCGCTGCGTCCCGACCCGCGGGGCCGGCGCAAGGTGGTGGTCGCGACCAACATCGCCGAGACCAGCCTGACCATCGAAGGCGTGCGCATCGTGGTCGATGCGGGCCTCGAGCGACGGCAGCGTTTCGATCCGGCAAGCGGCATGAGCCGCCTCGAGACCCTGCGCATCTCGCGCTCCTCCGCGGACCAGCGTCGCGGACGCGCCGGACGGACCGCGCCCGGCGCCTGCTACCGGCTGTGGAGTGAATCCGTTCATGCCGCGCTGCTGCCGCAGTCGCCCGCCGAGATCCTCGAGGCCGATCTCGCGCCGCTCGCGCTCGAGCTCGCCTGCTGGGGCGCGGAGGCCGAGTCACTCGCGTGGCTGGATCCGCCGCCGGCCGCACCGCTGGCGCAGGCACGGGACCTGCTGAGGGCGCTCGAAGCGCTCGACGACCGTGACCGCATTACGCCGCTCGGCCGCGACATGGCGTCGCTCGGCCTGCACCCGCGGCTCGCGCACATGGTGCTCCGCGCCCGTTCGCTCGGGCTCGAGCGGCTCGCCTGCGACATGGCGGCCGTGCTCTCGGAGCGCGATCCGCTGCGCGCGGCCGGGCCGCTGCGCGACCCCGACCTGCGGATTCGCGTCGACGTACTTCATGGTCGGGCCCCACCGCCCGGCCTCGACGTCGATGGCGCCGCGGTGCGGCGCATCCAGCGTGTGCGGCAGCAGGTCGAGCGGCAACTGTCCCGCCTCGAACGCGGGCCGTCGACCGGGGCGGCCGCGATCGCCGAGACGGACGCGCCCGGCCTGCTGCTTGCGTTTGCGTATCCGGACCGGATCGGGCGCGCACGCGAGGGCGGCGGCGGGCGATATGCCCTGAGCGGCGGACGCGGCGCAGTGTTTGCGCAGGCCACGGCACTGGCACGTTCGGAATTCATCGTCGTTGCGGAGCTCGACGCCGGCGAGCGGGAGGCGCGCATCCAGCTCGCCGCGCCACTCGACCCGAACCTGCTCGAACGACACTTCGGCGCGTCGATAACGGAGACCTCGAGCGTCGAGTGGGATCCACGCGACGAGACGGTCGCCGCGCGCAGGCTGCGGCGGCTCGGCCAGCTCGTCCTGCGCGACGATCCCCTGCGCCAGCCACCGCCCGGAGCCACGCTGGCCGCCATGCTGCAGGGCATCCGCTCCCTGGGCCTCGCCTGCCTGCCCTGGACCCGCGACCTCGAGCAGTGGCGCGCGCGTGTCGCCCTGGTGAGGGCGCACGACCCGCAAGGCCCGGCCGCATGGCCCGACGCCTCCGACGCCGGACTGCTGGCCTCGCTGGAGGACTGGCTCGCGCCCTGGCTGGAACGGATCACGCGCCGCGAGCAACTCGCGAAGGTCGACCTGCGTGGCGCATTGCACGGGTTGCTGGACTGGAATGGCCAGCGCCGCCTCGACCAGCTCGCCCCCACCCACCTCGCGGTACCGAGTGGCTCGCGGATCGCGCTCGATTACTCGAGCGGGTCGCCCACGCTCGCCGTGAGGCTGCAGGAAGTCTTCGGCCTGGTGGAGTCGCCGCGCGTCGTCGATGGACGTGTTCCCGTCACGCTCGAACTGCTCTCCCCGGCACGGCGGCCAGTGCAGGTGACGCGCGATCTCGCGAGCTTCTGGGCTCGCGGCTACCACGAGGTGCGCAAGGAGCTGAAAGGCCGCTATCCGAAGCACTACTGGCCCGACGATCCGCACCAGGCCATCGCCACCCGCCGCGTGCGACCCCGCGAGGGCGACCGCTGAGGCGCTATTCCGCCCGCAACGCGTCGACCGGGTCGAGGTTCGCGGCGTTGAGTGCGGGCAGGATGCCCGCCACGAGCCCGATCACCACGGACAGGCCCATCGATAGCCCCATGAACAGCGGCGAGAAGCTCACGGGAAGCTGACGCACCGTCTCGCCCAGCAGCCAGGCGACGCCGGCGCCGAACGCGAGCCCGGCGAACCCACCGAGCACCGTCAGCACCACCGCCTCGACGAGGAATACGGCAAGGACCTCGTCACGCTCGGCGCCGAGTGCGCGCAACAGCCCGATCTCGCTGGTGCGCTCGCGGGCTGCGATGGTCATGATGGTGAAGATTCCCACCGCGCCCACCAGCAGCGAGATGCTGCCGAGCGCCGTGAGCAGCGCGCGCATGCGGTGTGCGAGCACCGAGCCGCTGGTGAACCGGACGAGGTCGAGGGAACGCACGGCTCAGCGCCTCCCCACGAGTGCCACCACCGGATCGAGGCGGGCGCTCCGACGGGCAGCGCGGGATAGGCGCGTCCGATGAGCCAGTTCGCGACGTAGCCGAAGGCGAGGCCCGGGGCCGCGCCGGCCATCGAGAGCAGGACAGCTTCCGCGAGGAACAACGCCGTAATCTGGCGGCCACGCGCGCCGAGCGCCTTCAGCAGGCCGACCTCCGCCGTGCGCTGGCTCACGGCGACCAGCATCACGTTCATGATCAGGATGCCGGCTACCGCGAGGCTGATCGAGGCGATGCCCGCGAGCGTGAGGGTGAGCGCGGTGAAGATGCGGTTGAACGTGGCCAGCACGGGGTCCTGCGTGATGACGGTGACGTCCTCCTCGCCCTGGTGGCGCGCGGCGAGCGTCGCACGCACCTGCTCGCGCACGCGATCCATCGACTCGGGATCGCGCGCCTGGATCAGGATGCGGAACAGCGACTCGGTGTCGAACAACTGCTGCGCACTGGTGACCGGGATGATGACGAGTTCCTGCGTGTCGAAGCCGATGGCCCGACCCGAGTCGGACAGCACGCCGATGACGCGGAAGCGGCGGTCGAGCCCGCCCTCGGGCAGGAAGCGTCCCTGCCCCATCGTCATGCTGCGCACGGTGATGAAGTCCGAGCTGGTGCCGATCACCGGCACCTCGCGCGAGAGCTCGCCCGCCGAGATGGGCGCCGAGCCCACGACGATGGGTGCGATGCGCGCCACCTCCGGGATGCGCAGCAGCGCCTGCGCGTCGCCGAGCGTCAGGTCGCGCGGGGTCTCGCCGGCGAATAGGCCCGGTTGCACACCCGTGGTCTCGGAGCGGCCAGGAAGCACGATCACCAGGTCGGTGCCGAGCGCCTGGAACTCCCCCGTCACGTAGCGCCGCGCCCCCTCGCCGAGCGAGGTGAGCACCACCACGGCGGCGCTCCCGGACCGACCTGGTCGATCACGACCTTGCCGTCGCGCATGCGGGTGTGGCGCCGCGAACGCGCCGCCACCTCGTCGTCGTGCGTCACCACCAGCAGGGTGATGCCCTTCCCGTTGAGCGACTCGAGCGCGGCGAGCACCTCGGCGCCAGAAACGTGGTCGAGGTTTCCGGTCGGTTCGTCCGCGAGCAGGACAGTGGGCTGCATGATCATCGCGCGCGCGATGGCGACCCGCTGTCGCTGCCCGCCCGAGAGCTGGTCGGGGCGGTGGTGGGCGCGGTCGGTGAGGTTCAGGCTGGCGGGCGGCGCGAGCTCGGGGCGCCCGAACCACAGGAATGCCGCGCCCGCCACGACGACGACGCCCGCCACGACCGCCAGTGCACGCCACTTCACGGGACGGACGGCTCCTTCAGTTCAATCGCGGGTCCACCACGCGACGAATTCATCGAAGCCGATGACCCCGTCGTCGTCCGTGTCGATCTCGTCGAAGCCGATGCGGGCCTCCTCGTCGGACATGCCGGCCTCGAGGCCGCCGAGCAGCACGACGAACTCCCGGTACTGGATGCGCCCATCGTGGTTCGCATCGTTGAAGTCGAAGTCCTCGCGGAGCTCGTCCAGCTGTTCCTGCGACAGGGTATCCATGGCGCTACTCCTGCATCGGCCGTCCGACCATTCTAGACTACCCGCCCATGATCGCCCCGCACCCAGGGACCTGCATCAGGGCTTGTGCGCGGCCGGTGTGGCTTGCGACCCTGCTGCTCCTGCTCGCCGCCTGCGCGCCGTTCCAGCGCGGGGAGCCCGGCGGCCCGATCGTGCAACCGACCGCGGACCCCGGCCGCGCCGTGCTGCTGGCGGCCGAGTCGCGCATCGGCGCCCCGTACCGCTACGGCGGCGCGGGCCCCGACGGCTTCGACTGCAGCGGCCTCGTCGCCTACGCCCACCGCCAGGTCGGCATCAGCGTGCCGCGTACCGCGGCCGAGCAATATTCGCAGGCGACGCCGGTGGACCGACGCGCGCTGCGGCCGGGCGACCTGGTGTTCTTCCGGTTGTCGGGGCGCGCGGTCGGCCACGTCGGGATCTACGTGGGCGACGATCGGTTCGTCCACGCGCCGCAGAGCGGTGGGCACGTGCGCGTTGCGAGCCTGCAGGACGAGTGGTACCGGCAGCGCTTCGTGGGCGCAGGACGCTTCTACGCGGCGCCACGCTAGCGCAGTTCGCGCAGCTTCACGCCCTGTGCCCCGCCGAGCTGGGCGACCTGCGCGAGGAACAGTTCGGCGCAGGCGATCGCATCGGCGGCGGCGGAGTGCCGCTGGTGCTCCGGCAGTCCACGGCGCAACCGGCAGGCCTCCAGCGTCAGGTCGCCGTGCAGTTCGCGCAACCTGCCGCCATGACCTTCGACCAGCCGACGCTCGAGCGCCATGGTGTCGATGAACGGGTTGGGCATCGGCACACCGCCCATACGGCGCAACAGCGCGGCGAGGAAACCACGCTCGATGGACGCGGCGTGTGCGACGATCGCGCGCCCGGCCAGTTCGGGCAAGAGATGCTCGACCAAGGCCTCGGTGCCGCCGGCGTCGTCGAGATCGCTGTCGAGGATGCCGTGGATGACGGCGCTCTGGCCGACGCCGCTGCCGTCGCCGCTGCGTACGCGGACTTCGCGGGCGCTGGCCATCACGATGCGATCGCCGCGGATCAAGACCCATCCCGCCGCGATGACCTGGTCGCGCTGCGCGTCGAGTCCCGTGGTCTCGAAGTCGAGCGCGATCATCTCCAGGTCGGCCACCCGGCTGCCGGGCGACGGCAACGGCTGCTCGAGCAACTGCCGCTGCAGCGGCAGCGCGCACGCGCGCCAGGCGCGGGTCAGTCGTAGCCGCTGCAGCAGGCTCACTTCGGGAATTCCAGCAGCAGTCCCTTCTGGGCTTCGCGGATCACCAGAAACGCATCCCTGAGGGCGGCACGCTCGGCGTGGCTGATCGCACGGGGGTCGAGATGGTTGTGCAGTTGCTCGCCACGGCGCACCTGGTCCGCGTGCAGGCGGATCCTCAGGCCCGCCAGCAGCCGGTGTGCACCCGAGAGCCGGTCCGCGTCCGCGCGGCTCAGCCGATGATCTTCGAGCAGCGCGGCAATTCGCGCCTGGGTCCCCGGCACCGTGATGCCCGCGTCGATCGCGCGCGCCCGGACGAGGTCGGTCAGTGGCATCAGGCCGCTGGCCTTGATCTCGAGCGTGTCGCTGTGCTCGCCCTTGCCGGCGAGCACGAAGCGCCGGAAGAACCCGAGCGGCACCTCGTAGCTCGCCGCCTGGCGCGCCAGTGCGCCGATGAAGGGACCCTTGTGCGACCCGCTGCCGCACTCGGCGAGCGCGTCCCTGACCTGGACGACGAGTTGCTGGTCGCCATACACGGCGCGCAGGTCGAAGAAGATGCTGACGCGCAGCACCGCCGTCGGATCAGGCAGGCTGGCCCAGTCCCGGAAGTGTCGCTGCCAGCCGGACAGCGGCTGCCGCCACTCGTCCGTGGTCGCCATGATCTTCCCCGGGCAATACGGGTAGCCGCAGGCGTCGAGGCCGTCGCAGACGATCTGCGCCAGCTCGGCGAACCAGGCATCGGCGCCGGGTGGCGCGTCGTCGGCGCAGACCAGGCCGTTGTCCTGGTCGGTCTTGATGCTCTGCTCTTCACGTGCCTGCGAGCCGAAGGCGAGCCACGCGAACGGCACCGGCGGCGGCCCCAGCTGGTGCCGGGCCAGGCCGATCAGGCGCCGCGTCACGGCGTCATTGATCGTGGTCAGCACCTTCGGTACCTGCTCGGGCCGCATGCCCGAGGCCAGCAGCAACTCGAACAGCCGCGGCACCTGCTTGCAGATCGAGACGAGACGCTCCGTCGAAGCGGCCTTCTGGATCTGCGCGGCCAGGTACAGGGGATGCTGGGTCTGCAGCGTCATCAGGTCGCGCGTGGTGACCATCCCGACGATGCGCCCGTCGCGGGTCAGCGGCAGGTGGTGGATGCCGCGCCCGGCCATGGCGAGGATGCCCTCCAGCACCGGGCTCGATGCGTCGAGCGTCAGCGGCTCGGCGGTCATGATCGCCGACACGGGCTCCGCCGGGTCGCGGCCCGCCGCGAGCACCCGGTTGCGCAGGTCGCGGTCCGTGACGATGCCGCAGAATTGTTCACCCTCGTTCACCAGGACCGAGGAGACGCCGTGCTCCGACATCCGCCTTGCGGCTTCCGCGATCGCGGTCGCGGGCGTCACCATGATCGGTTCCGAACGGACCAGTTCGCCCATCGGCGTCATGAAGAGCGTCTGGCCGGAGGATCCGCGCGGCTGCACCGCCGAGATCAGCCGTTCCTCGAGGCCGCGGATGTAGTAGGAATCGAACTCCGGGGAGCCGCCCCGCAGCGCGTCGAACGCCTCCCGCGGCATGGTCCAGATGAGGCCGTCCTCGATCAGCGTGATGCGGAAGCGCACCGGCTTGCCCGTCAGCAGCGACTGCAGCCCGAAGCTCTCGCCCTCGCCGTAGCGGTCGACGAAGTTGCCGTACCGGTCGTGGGCGTCGACGGCGCCACGCCGTATGATGTACAGGGTCTCGTTGACGTTGCCGACATCGAGCAGCACCGTGCCCTTGCGCCGGTAGACGGCCTCGATGGCCGCTGCGGCGCGGTGACGCAGTGCCGGTTCGAGCACGTCGAACGGCGGCGTCTCCTCGAGGAATTTTTCGACATCGGCCAGCGGATTGCTCATGCTCGCCGATCATAGCGCCAACACGGAAATCCTGATGTCCGGATCCGACCAGCCCCGTTTTCGTCGTGTCGTCCGCCGCAACCCCTCCGGCGGTCGCTCCCCGGTCTCGTGGTCGTCACTGCGGCCCGCAGCGATCTGGAGCACGGTCCGGTCCTACATCGGGCTCGGCCGCGAGGCGCGGCAGGAGCCCATCGATACGCCCGAGGCGCTGGCGCGGTTCATCGACAAGCGCGCCAGTTTCGTGGCGCAGACCTCGCTGTACGGCTACCTGCGCACGCGTGCGGGAATGCGTTACCCGGAGCTGTTCGACGACGACCCCTTCGTCGAGGCGATCAACGTCGCCAAGTGGCACGTCTGGCTGGACTGCCTCTCCGACATCGCGGTCTATACGGGCAGCCGTGTGGCACAGCAGGCGCCACGCGAGTTGCCGCGTATCGCCCGCATGATGCTTGCGGAGGTCGATCGCGTACTCGCACAGGCCGGGACGCCGGCCGACGCGGGCGCCGGGTTCGCCGCGCATGCAGAGCGCGTGCGCAGCCGGGTGGCGCGTACCGACTGGCTGGCGGTGGGCCCAGACGAAGCGGCATTCACCGAGAGCCCCGCCGGGCTGGTGCGCTGGTCCCCCGTCATGGACGAACTAAAGGAACTCGACGGGGAGATCGTGCGCAACTCCGTGCGATTTCGCTGGCAGGAGGTGCGCCGGGACTTCGCCCGGCACCTCGACCTGCAGGCCATCCTGGCCTCCCTGCCGGGTGCGCCTAGCCCGTGAACAGGCGGCCGAGGTGGTAGATGGCCTTGGCGATCTGGCCCTCGAGCGGGAATGACAGCATGCCCATCACCGAGTAGCCGAGCAGCCAGGGCATGACGTAGAAGCGGAACATGAAGAAGAACCACGCCACGTAGAGCGGGACCATGCCGGGCACCAGGAAGCCCGGCGTGATCGGCCGGAACAGCCGGAGCAGCGGGTCGGTGACGCGGATGAAGATGCGGCTGAAGAAGAACCTGCTGTCCTCCGGCAGGAACAGCCGCATGCCGAAGCGCCCGACCAGTGTCCACATGATCGTGCCGAGCACGTAGTCCAGCACGACCGCCCACAGCGGGATTCCCTCGATCACCGGTTCACTCCAGGGCGTAACGCCGTCGATTCTCTCACACGTAAAAAAGCCGGGGCGAGTTGCCTCGCCCCGGCTCCTCAGGGCCGCGTCGGCCCGTGATCAGGCCTTGGAGGGAATGATCGTATCGCCGTGCGGGATTCGCACCTCGTCGACCATGCGCTGCGTCTCCGCGTCCGGCGCCGGCGTGAGCAGGGTCACGACGACCATGGCGATGGCGCTGCAGACCGTGCCGACGACGCCGAAACGCAGGTCGTCGAGGCCGATCCACGGCTGCGCCAGGCCGTACCATGCGTCCGGATTGCGTACCGCCAGCAGGTACCACCAGCCTGTGCCGAGGCCGACGATCATGCCCGCCAGCGCGCCCGGCCGGTTGGCGCGCTTCCACCACACGCCGAGGACCAGCGGCACGAACAGGCCCGACATCGCGAAGCAGAACGCCCACGCCACCGCGCCGAGGATGCCGGTGAGCTTCAAGCTTGCGACCGCCGCGCCGCCGGCACCGATGACCAGCAGCAGGATGCGCGCGGTGAGCAGGCGCTTCTTCACTTCCGCCTTGGGGTCGATGATCTTGTAGTAGAGATCGTGGGACAGCGCGTTGGCCATCGCGAGCAGCAGGCCGTCGGCGGTGGACATCGCCGCCGCCATGCCGCCCGCGGCGACCAGGCCCGAGATCACGTACGGCAGGCCGGCAATTTCAGGCGTCGCCAGCACGATGATGTCCGGGTTCAGGAAGAACTCGGTGACCTGCAGTATCCCGTCGCCGTTGCTGTCCTTGACGGCCAGCAGTCCGATGTTGCTCCACTTCTGGATCCACTCGAGCGACATCACGTGGTCGATCGAGGCGCCGATGATGGACGTCGGCAGGGTCGGGTCGATCAACTGCAGCTTGCTGAACGTCGCGAGCGCGGGCGCCGAGAAGTAGAGCAGGAAGATGAAGAACAGCGACCACGCCACCGAGTTGCGTGCGTCACGGACCGAGGGGGTCGTGAAGTAGCGCATCAGGATGTGCGGCAGCGAGGCGGTGCCGATCATCATGCACGCCACCAGGGTGACGAATTTCCATGCCGCCATCGCGCCCTCGGGCGGCGTGGCGTGCAACTTGGTGAGTGCCGCGAGGCCCGCGACGGTGTCGATCGGTGCCGTGCCGACGCCGATGATCGGCTCGAGTTCCATGATGCGCTGGACAGCGCCGCCGTACTCCAGGTGCGGCAGGAAGCCGAAGCCCTGCGTGATCGACATCCAGAAGATGGGGATCAGGTAGGCGATGATGAGCACGATGTACTGCGCGACCTGGGTCCAGGTCACCGCGCGCATGCCGCCGAGCATCGAGCACACCAGGATGCCGAGCAGGCCGAACCACACCCCGATCTCGAACGGGATCTGGAACGCGCGTGCCGCGATCGTCCCGGTGGCGGTGATCTGCGCCGTCACGTAGGTGAACGAGGCGACCACCAGCACCACGATCGCGACGAAGCGCGTCAGCTTGCCGCCGTAGCGGGTGCCGATGAAGTCCGGCACCGTGTAGCAGCCGAACTTGCGCAGGTAAGGCGCCATCAGCGTTGCGACCAGGATGTAGCCGCCGGTCCAGCCCACGATGAAGGCCATGTACGGGTGGCCGGACATGAAGACGCCGCCGGCCATCGCGACGAACGACGCGCCCGACATCCAGTCGGCCGCCGTGGCCATGCCGTTGAACACCGGCGGGACGCTGCGCCCGGCGACGTAGTAGGCCTCTACCGCCATGGTGCGCGAGAGGATGCCGATGAAGGCGTAGATGACGACCGTGAAGAGGACGAAGAGGATGCCGATCGTCTGGGCGCTCATCCCGGCGTACTTCTCGAGCAGCGCCATCAGCGCGAAGAAGACCAGGAAGCCGCCGGTGTAGATCCCGTAGATCTTCGGCAGATTCTGGATGAAAGACTTACCTTCCCATTGCAGGCCCATGTCGTGCCCCCCTTATTCTCGTTCTTCGACGCCGAACTTGACGTTGATGGCATGCTGCTGCCGGTTGAACACAAACAGCTGGACCACGAACACGATCAGTGAGCCCTGCGCACTGAAGTAGTAGCCCAGCGGCCACCCGAAGAAATTGATGCTGTTCAACGACAGGGCGAACCAGTGGACGACGTAGGCGAAGATGAACCAGACGGTCAGGTGACCGAACGTCAGGTTCCTCGTGCGGCGCCAGTGCTCGGCGCGGTCTGCGGCTGAAAGTTCACGCACTGCTATTCCCCCTCGAGATGAGAACGCCCCCCCTGGGGCCCCATACATCCAGTCGCAATCACGGCGCTGGCGCCTTGTTGTGGGCACGCGGACCGTAACAGCGTGCCCGAAGGGTTGTCAGTCCGACCTTAGTCGAAACCGGGCTCCCCGGCATCCGGGCGCCCGCGGGGGCGCCCGGCGGAGATCAGCGGTTCATGCGGTTGTCGACCAGCTGCGCCACGACGCTCGGGTCGGCGAGCGTGGTGATGTCACCCAGCTGGTCGTGCTCGTTCGCGGCGATCTTGCGCAGGATGCGCCGCATGATCTTGCCCGAGCGGGTCTTCGGCAGGCCGGGCGCCCACTGGATGAAGTCGGGGGTGGCGATCGGGCCGATCTCGCGGCGCACCCACTCCCGCAGCTCCTTGCGGAGCTCGTCGCCGGGCTCGGCGTCGAACACCAGCGTCACGTAGGCGTAGATGCCCTGCCCCTTGATCTCGTGCGGGCAGCCGACCACGGCCGCCTCGGCGACCTTCGGGTGCGCCACCAGCGCGCTCTCGATCTCGGCCGTGCCGAGGCGGTGGCCGGCCACGTTCAGCACGTCGTCGACGCGGCCGGTGATCCAGTAGTAGCCGTCCTCGTCGCGCTTGGCGCCGTCGCCGGTGAAGTAGCGCCCGGGGAAGGTCTTGAAGTACGTGTCGATGAAGCGCTGGTGGTCGCCGAACACGGTGCGCATCTGGCCGGGCCAGCTGTCCAGCATCACGAGGTTGCCCTCGCACGGACCCTCGAGCACGTTGCCCTCGTTGTCCACTATCGCCGGCTGCACGCCGAAGAACGGCAGCGTGGCCGAGCCCGGCTTCTGGTCGATCGCGCCGGGGAGCGGGCTGATCAGGATGCCGCCGGTCTCGGTCTGCCACCAGGTGTCGACGATCGGGCAGCGGCCATCGCCCACCACGCGGTGATACCACTCCCACGCCTCGGGATTGATCGGCTCGCCGACCGTGCCGAGCAGGCGGATCGACTTGCGCGAGTGCTTCTTCACCGGCGCATCGCCCTCGCGCATCAGCGCGCGCAGCGCCGTCGGCGCGGTGTAGAAGAGCGTGACTTTGTGCTTGTCCGCGACCTGCCAGAAGCGCCCGACGTTCGGGGTAGTTCGGCACGCCCTCGAACATCACCGAGGTGGCGCCGTTCGCGAGCGGCCCGTAGACCACGTAGCTGTGTCCGGTGACCCAGCCCACGTCGGCCGTGCACCAGAAGATGTCGTCCTCGTGCAGGTCGAAGATCGCCTCGTGGGTGAGCGCGACGAAGACCAGGTAGCCGCCGGTGGTGTGCAGCACGCCCTTGGGCTTGCCGGTGGAACCGGAGGTGTAGAGGATGAACAGCGGGTCCTCGGCGCCCATGACCGCGGGCTCGCATTCGTCGGGCTGCCCGTCGACCACCTCGTCGTACCAGCGGTCGCGCTCGTACATCGCCACGGGGGCGGCCGTGCGCCGCACCACCAGCACGTGCTTCACCGACTCGGTGCCGGGTGTGCTCAGCGCCTGGTCCACGTTGGCCTTGAGCGGAATGCGCTTGCCGCCGCGGATGCCCTCGTCCGCCGTGATCACCACGGTGGAGGAGCAGTCCGAGATGCGCCCGGCGAGGGAATCGGGCGAGAAGCCGCCGAACACCACCGAGTGGATCGCGCCGATGCGCGCGCAGGCGAGCATCGCCACCGCGGCGTCCGGGATCATCGGCAGGTAGATGGTGACGCGGTCTCCCTTCTGCACGCCGAGCGAGCGCAGCGCGTTGCCGAGCTTGCAGACCCGGTAGTAGAGCTCGCGGTAGGTGATCCGCTCGGACTCGTTCGGGTCGTCGCCTTCCCAGATGATCGCCGTCTTGTCGCCGCGCTTGGCGAGGTGGCGGTCGAGGCAGTTCGCCGCGACGTTCAGCTGCCCGTCCGGATACCAGCGGATGCGGAAGTCGCGCGCGTCGTAGCTGACGTCCTTGACCTTGCCGAACGGCCTCAGCCAGTCGATGCGCGACCCCATCCGTCCCCAGAATTCCTCCGGGTCCTGCATGGACTCCCGGTACATGCGGACGTAATCGTCGTGGCGGATCCGCGCATTCGCCGCGAACTCCGGCGGCACCTTGTAGAGCTTGGTCATGGCCTTGGTCTCCCGTCAGTCGAGCGCGGCCCGGATGCGCGCAGCGTGTTCCGCGAGCAGTTTCGGGTCCGCCATGTCACGCGCGTGGAAGCGGAAATCCACGCCCTCGTAGCGTGGCAGCACGTGGAAATGGATGTGGAACACGCTCTGCCCGGCGCCCTGGCCGTTCAGTTGCGCGATCATCACGCCGGGCGGGTCGAAGGCACGCTTCACCGCGAGCGCGACGCGCTGCGTGGCGAGGATCGTGGCCGCGAGGGCCTCGGGTGGTATGTCGAAAAGGTTCTCGGCGGGAGCCTTGGGCACGACGAGCGTGTGACCGTCCGACTGTGGCATCACATCCATGAAGGCCAGCGTGTGCTCGTCCTCGAGGACCTTGTGGGCCGGGATCTCGCCGCGCAGGATGCGCGCGAACACGTTACTCGGGTCGTAGGCCATGGGCTGCCACCGGGGCTGCGTCCTGGCCCCCGAGTATAGCGAGCCGGGCGCCGCCGGCCGCATCCGCATACGACCAAAGGATGAGGGCGCGCCTACTGGCCGAACACCCACTGCACCAGCGCGGTTTGCAAGGCCTCGCCGACGCCGGCGTCGGCCAGCGGGTGGTTGAGGATGATCACGGCGACGAAGGTGCGGCCCGATGCGGCATTCACGTAGCCCGCGAGCGCGCTCACGTCCTTGAGGCTGCCCGTCTTCATGCGCAGCCGCCCCTGCATCTCCGGGGCCCGGAACCGCCGGCGCAGCGTGCCGTCGGTGGCCGACAGCGGCAGCGAGGCCGCGAACTCGGGCATGTACTGGCTCTGCCAGGCCGCGCCCAGCACGTCGGCCAGGCCGGCTGCGGTGATCCGCTCGTCGCGCGAGAGGCCCGAGCCGTTCTCGAGCACCAGGTCGGGGATCGAGATGCCGCGCGTGGCAAGGAAGTCCGTGACCACCTTCTGACCGGCGGCCGTGGTGGCGGGGCGGCCGGCCTTCTCGGCCGCCAGCGTGAGCAGCAGGTGCCGCGCCATCACGTTGCTCGAGTACTTGTTCACCAGGCGGATGACCTCCGCCAGCGACAGCGAATCGTGCGTGTAGAGCAGGCGCGCCTCCGCCGGCAGGGGCCCGACGCGCATGCCGCCCTCGAGCGTCCCGCCGGTCTGCTGCCAGTAGGTCTTGAAGGTCCCGTAGGCGTAATCGGGGGCGCGCATGACGGCGCGCGTCACGGACAGCGGGCCGCAGCCGGAGGCGTAGCGGCCGGCGACGCTGACCCGGCTGCCGGTCGGGCCGTCCGGCATCGCCACCACGACGCCGCCCGAGCCGCGCCGGCAGGCGGCGCGCTCGAGCCGTACCGAGTTGTCGATCACGAGGTTCGCGGGCCACGGATGGGCGCTCGCCCGCGCGGAATTCGTCGCGACGTCCGGCACGACGGTCAGCGTGACGGTCTGGAAGTTGACCATCAAGGCGTCGGGCAGCACGTTGTAGGTACGGTAGGGCCGGTTGTCGAATGCAGCGCGGTCCTCGCCCTGAGGTGCGAAGTAGCTGTTGTCGATGACCACGTCGCCGGTGACCCGCGCGACGCCCGCCTGCCGCACGCCGTTGACGAATCCCCACCAGCGGTCGGCGGTCATGAACGGGTCGCCGCCGCCGACCAGCACGAGATTGCCATCGAGCGCCCCGTCGTTCACCGGCCCCACCGCATAGGCGCGCGTGCGCCAGGTGTAGGCGGGACCGAGGACCTCGAGCGCCGCGTAGGTCGTGAGCACCTTCATGGTGGACGCCGGGTTGCGCGGCACCTCGGAGTTGTAGCTCACGAGCGGTTCGTCGCGACCCACCTCGCGCACCACGATGCTGAGGCTGGTGCCCGGCACTCGCCGCTGCTCGAGCACGCGTTGCACTTCCGGCGGCAGGTACGGCCGGTCACGGGCGTCGAGCGCGGCCGGAACGCAGGAGAAAAGCAGCAGGCTGGCGAGGCAGAGGCTTGGTCGCAGGGGCATCGCAAGGCAATCCGGGGGAATGCACGTGATGATACGTGATCGCGCTGGCGAGGCGGGGCCCGTTCTCCGCATACTCTGCGGCCCGCGGAGGACGACCATGCGCACGATCTGGAACACGATGCTGAAGGGCCTGGTGGCCATGTTGCCCATCGGCCTGACCCTGTACCTCGTGTACTGGCTCGCCGTCACCGCCGAGCGCCTGTTTTCCGTGCCGCTGAAGTTCCTGATCCCCGGCCACCTGTACCGGCCCGGCCTCGGCATCGTCGCCGGCATGCTGCTCCTGTACGCGGTGGGGCTCGGCGTCAACGCCTATTTCGTGCGCCGCGCGCTCAAGCTCGGCGACCTGCTGTTCGCGCGCATCCCGGTGGTGAAGACCATCTACGTGGCGATCCGCGACTTCATGCGGTTCTTCCCCGCGTCCGGGCAGGGCAGCGACCTGAAGCGAGTGGTGATGGTGCCGTTCGGGCCGGGCAAGGTCATCGGCTTCGTGACGGCGGAGTCCGGCGAGGCGCTCGGCATCGGCGGATCCGCGGTCGACACGGTCGCCGTCTACCTGCCGATGAGCTACATGGTCGGTGGCGGCTACACGCTGTTCCTGCCGCGCGACATCCTCGAGCCCACCTCGCTCTCCGTCGAGGCCGGAATGCGTATCGCCGTCATGGGCGGCGTGCAGGGTGCACCGCCGGTGGCAGGACCGACCACGGTCTCGGGCGCTGCCTGACGTGCGCGCGAGCATCATCCCCGTCACGCCGTTCGCACAGAACTGTTCGCTGGTGTGGAGCGAGCGCAGCGGCGCAGGCGCGGTGATCGACCCGGGCGGCGACCTCGACAAGATCCTGTCGGCCGTGCGGGAGAACGAAGTGCGGCTCGAGAAGATCCTCCTGACCCACGCGCACATCGACCATGCGGGCGGGACCGCGGAGCTGGCGCGGACGCTCAGGCTGCCCGTCGAGGGCCCGCACCGAGGCGACCAGTTCTGGATCGACGGGTTGCCGGAGCAGGGACGGATGTTCGGCTTCGGCCACTGCGACCGGTTCGAGCCCGACCGCTGGCTCGACGAGGGCGACCGCGTGCAGGTGGGCGAGATGGAGTTCGAGGTGCGCCACTGCCCCGGGCACACGCCGGGCCACGTCGTGTTCTACTCCCCCGCCGAGCGCATCGCGTTCGTCGGCGACGTGCTGTTCGCGGGTTCGATCGGCCGCACCGATTTCCCGGGCGGCGACTACGACACGCTCATCGACGCGATCCGCGGCAAGCTGTTCCCGCTCGGCGACGACGTGCGGTTCGTGCCGGGGCACGGGCCGATGTCCACCTTCGGCGAAGAGCGGCGCAGCAATCCGTTCGTTTCCGACGCGGCGGTTCGGCGGGCGCGGCCGTAGTCGTCGGCAGGGAGGTTTGCTGCATCAGAGGCGGGTTGCAGGCGGGGTTGCGGGTATTCCCCCGGCTCGCGAAGAAACATGCTCGCCGGAGGAACACCCGCAACCCCGCTCGACACCCCGCGCCTGAGCTGCGTCCTCGTGCCGAGGACTACGCACGGCGCACGAGTCATCGAGGTCGCATCGGAACGGAGTCAGCGCCGGTAGTGGCGATCCGGGCGGACGGTGGGGTTCATTACGCCGTGCGAGTCTTCCGGCTCGGCGGAAGACTCGCCCAGGCGCGGGCTGTCGGACGGGGATTCCGTGCCCGTCGCGACCAAGAGATTCCCGAGGAGCGACTCGCGACGGGCACGGAATTCCCGTCTGGCACCTTCGCCCGAGCGTGTGTCGTCACGCCGGCCGCCTTAGACTCGACGGCCGCTATGAATCCTGCGCGCGCCGCCCGCGACGAGCCTTCTGGCGCTTCTCCGACCCGTCGTACCCGTCGATCGAGACCCCGAGGTCGCGCGCCCGCCGGGCGTTCTCGCGCCGGTCGTCGTAGTGCTCGTAGCGACACTCGCAGGAGGCGCTGCCGCAGTTCTTGAGCGGCAGCGCGGGAGCCTCACGGGACAGGAAGCGCTTGCCACGCATCCGCTGCGCCGGAACGCAGGCGCGCGGGCCCGGCGCGATGGTCACCGCGTGAAAGGCATTGACCTTCTTCTTCGGCGCGAGCGCGGCCTTGTCGGGCTCCGATCGCCCGAAAAGCGCCTTGGCCCGCTTGAAAACGTCGGCTGCCACGGTTGGCTTCCTTGTCCCAGGTGTCGCGGAGGCTAGCGTTGCGTCCGCCCGGCTGGCGTGACCCGCCTCTCAGCCTGCGCAGGCTGCGGGCCTTGCCCACCCCGCCGCATGGGCCGAAACTGCCGGAATCGCCAGAATCACCGAGTCCTGAATGGCCAAGTCCCGCCGGGCGCCGACCGAGCCCCCTTTCCAGTCCATCTACCGCCACGGGTTCGTGCGCGTGGCCGTGGCGACCCCCCGGGTCGAGGTCGCCTCGCCGGCCTACAACGTCGCTGAGACCATCGAGCTGGCCCGCCGCGCCGCCGGCGAGCGCGCGGTGCTCGCGGTCTTCCCGGAACTCGGGCTCTCCGCCTACTCCAACGAGGACCTGTTCCAGCAGGACGCGCTGCTCGACGCCTCGCTCGACGCCCTCGGTGAACTCGTCGCCGCGAGCCGCGACCTGCCGGTGGCGATCGTCGCCGGGGCGCCGCTGCGTGCCGACGACCGGCTGTTCAATTGCGGCCTCGCGATCTACCGCGGCCGCATCCTCGGCGCCGTGCCGAAGGCCTACCTGCCCAACTACCGCGAGTTCTACGAGAAGCGGCATTTCGCGCCGGCCGCGCAGGCGATGTCGCCGACGCTCAGGCTGCTGGGACAGGAGGTGCCGTTCGGCAATCGCCTGCTGTTCGCGGCCGCGAACGTACCGGGCTTCGTGCTGAACCTGGAGATCTGCGAGGACCTGTGGGTGCCGCTGCCGCCGAGCACGCTCGCGGCGCTGGCGGGCGCGACCCTGATCGCCAACCTCTCGGCGAGCGACATCACCGTCGGCAAGGCGGACTACCGCCGGCTGCTCTGCGCCTCGCAGTCCGCCAAGTGCGTCGCGGCCTACCTCTATTCGGCTGCGGGCCCGGGCGAGTCGACGACCGACCTCGCCTGGGACGGCCACGCGCTGGTCTACGAGAACGGCGAGCGGCTCGCCGAATCGACGCGCTTCCCGCTCGAGCCGGGCCTCGTCACCGCGGACGTCGACCTCGACCACCTGCGACAGGAGCGAGCGCGGCTCACGAGCTTCGGCGACTGCGTGCAGAACCACGCCGCCCAGCTGCGGGACTTCCGCCGCGTCGAGTTCGAGCTCGAGGTGCCTCGCACGCGCGCCGCGCTGCGGCGTCGCATCGAGCGCTTCCCGTACGTGCCCTCCGATCGCGCGAAGCTCGACGAGCGCTGCGCCGAGGTCTACGACATCCAGGTCGAGGGGCTCATGAAGCGGCTCGCCGCGACGCACCTCGAGAAAGTGGTGATCGGCATCTCGGGCGGCCTCGACTCGACGCAGACTGCGCTCGTGGCCGTGCGCGCCTTCGATCGCCTCGGCTTGCCGCGCCGTAACATCCTCGGCTACACGCTGCCCGGGTTCGGCACCAGCCGGCACACCTTCGACAGCGCGCACGCGCTGATGAAGGCGCTCGGCATCTCCGCCGAGGAGATCGACATCCGGCCGTCCGCCGAGCTGATGCTGCGGCACATCGCACACCCGGCGGCCGCGGGCAAGGACGATTACGACGTCACGTACGAGAACGTGCAGGCGGGCGAACGTACCTCCCACCTGTTCCGCCTCGCGAACCTGCGCCACGCGCTGGTGCTCGGCACCGGCGACCTGTCGGAACTCGCGCTCGGCTTCACCACCTACGGCGTCGGCGACCACATGTCGCACTACAACGTGAACGCCTCGGTGCCGAAGACGCTGATCCAGCACCTGATCCGCTGGCTGGTCGCGACGGGACAGTTCGACGCGCCGACGCTCGCGGTACTCGACCGGATCGTCAACACGCGCATCTCACCGGAACTGGTGCCGGGCTCGGGCGAGGAGCCCGAGCATTCCTCGGAGGCCGTGGTCGGCCCCTACGAGCTGCAGGACTTCAACCTCTACTACCTGAGCCGCTTCGGCTACCGGCCGAGCAAGGTCGCGTTCCTCGCACACGCGGCGTGGGGCGACCGCGCGCTCGGTGCGTGGCCGGACACCGTGCCGGAATCGGAGCGCCGCGAGTACGACCTCGCCACGATCCGCCACTGGCTCGAGGTGTTCCTGAAGCGATTCTTCCAGGACAGCCAGTTCAAGCGCTCGGCGATGCCGAACGGGCCCAAGGTGGGCTCGGGTGGATCGCTGTCTCCCCGCAGCGACTGGCGCGCGCCGAGCGATTCGCCGGCCACCGTCTGGCTCGACGAACTGCGCGCGAACCTCGCCACCGGGCCGCGCCGCCGCCGCTGAGCGACGCCCGCGTCAGTGCCGGTGCATGCGCACCGGCAGGCGGCGCGCGCCCCAGCTTCCCGGACGGGAGGCGAAGACTCCCGGCACCTGCCATCCGCATCGAGCGCAGGTGCCGTCGGGCGCGAGACCCCAGCGGCCGAGTTCGTACCAGTCCCGCTCGATGAGCAGCGCGCCGCAGCCCGGGCACCACGTGCTGCCGCCGGTCCGGTCGTGCACGTTGCCCGTGTAGACGTAGCGCAGCCCGTTGCGCATCGCGACGTCGCGCGCCCGTGCCAGGGTCGCGGGCGGCGTCGCCGGCCGATCGGTCATCTTCCAGTCGGGGTGGAAGGCCGAGAAGTGCAGCGGCACGTCGGGGCCGAGCCGCTCCGCGATCCAGCGCGTCATCGCGTCGAGCTCGGCATCCGAGTCGTTCTCGCCCGGGATCAGCAGCGTGGTGATCTCGAGCCACACGCGCGTCTCGCGCCGCAGGTACTCGAGCGTGTCGAGCACCGGCGCGAGCTCCGAGCCGCACACGGTGCGATAGAAGCGCTCGGTGAACGCCTTCAGGTCCACGTTGGCGGCGTCGATCCACTCGAAGAACTCCGCGCGCGGCCCGGGGCACATGTAGCCCGCGGTCACCGCGACGGTCTTCACGCCCGTCTCGTGGCAGGCCTGCGCGACGTTCGATCGCGTACTCCATGAAGACCGTCGGGTCGTTGTAGGTGAAAGCCACGCTTGCCGCCCCGAGTCGCGTCGCGGCCGCCGCAAGCTCGCGGGGCGCGGCTGCATCCGCCAGCGTGTCCATCTCGCGCGACTTGCTCATGTCCCAGTTCTGGCAGAACTTGCAGGCGAGATTGCAGCCCGCCGTGCCGAACGAGAGCACCGACGAGCCGGGCAGGAAATGGTTGAGCGGCTTCTTCTCGATCGGGTCCACGCAGAAGCCGCTGGAGCGCCCATAGGTATAAAGCTCTATGCCGTCGCGGTCGCGGCCGCGAACGAAACACAGTCCGCGCTGTCCCTCGTGCAGGCGGCAATGCCGCGGACATACGTCACATTGCACGCGCCCGTCGTCGAGGCGGCGCCACCAGCGAGTAGGAATGGCAGAAAAATCGGTATTCATACGATTGGCACCCGTGCGCGGCGGGCGGGATATTGGCCCTCGACCAAGTGCAGCCAAGGAACGGGCGCGAACTGCCCATCTATCTCCATGTTGAGTCTGGTCACGGGTAAGTCAAGGGTCAGGCCGCCGGCAGTCGCCGGCCTCTTCTATCCGCAGGACGGCCCCCGACTGCGGGAAGCGGTGCTCGGCTACCTGCACGAGCACCGCACCGCCGAGGCGGCGCGCGCGCCCAAGGCGCTGATCGTTCCGCACGCGGGCTACCCGTATTCCGGTACCGTCGCGGGCCGCGGCTACCGGTTGCTGGAAGGCGCCGGCGCCGGCATCCGCCACGTCGCACTGTTCGGGCCCAGCCACCGGGTGCCGATGCGCGGCATGGCCGTGCCGTCCGACGATAGTTTCGCGACGCCGCTGGGCGAGGTGCCGATCGACGAGGCCGGTCGCCGGCGACTGCGCGAACTCGGCCTGGTCGGAACCTCGGACGCACCACACGCGACGGAGCACTCGCTGGAGGTACAGTTGCCGTTCCTGCAGGCCGTGCTCGGCGAATTCGACCTGCTGCCGATCGCGGTGGGCCTCGCGCCGCCCGAACAGGTGGCGCGTGCGCTCGATGCGGTGTGGGGCGGACCCGAGACGCTGATCGTGATGAGCTCCGACCTGAGCCACTACCACACCTACGCTGAGGCGCAGCACCTCGACGACGAGACCACGCGGTCGATCCTCGCGCGGCGCGGCGACCTCTCGGACGAACAGGCTTGCGGCGCCCGCGGCATCAACGGCCTGATGGAAGTCGCGCGGCGCCGCGGCCTGCACGTCGCACTGCTGGACCAGCGCAACTCCGGCGACACGGCCGGGGACCGGTCGCGGGTGGTCGGTTATGGGAGCTACGCCCTCTACGAGCCTTGAGTCCCGCTCGCGCGCGATCCTGGTGCGCACGGCGGTGGCTGCCATCGACGCACGGCTCGCCGGCGGCACGCCCGTGGAGCCCGCGCTCGGAGGCCTGCCGGCCGAGTTGCGGGCAGAGCGCGCGAGCTTCGTGACCCTGACCATCGGCGGCGAACTGCGCGGCTGCTGCGGCACGATCGAGCCGCGGCGAGCGCTGGCGCTCGACGTGTGGCGCAACGCACAGGTGAGCGCGTTCGACGATCCGCGCTTCCCGCCGCTCGCGGCCCGCGAGTGGGCGCAGGTCGACCTCGAGATCGCGGTGCTGTCGCCACTCGAGCGTGTCGAGGCGCCGGGCGAGGAGCACCTGCTCCAGACGCTCGTGCCGGGCCAGGACGGACTCGTGATCGCCTGGCGCGACCGTCGCGCGACCTTCCTGCCGAAGGTGTGGGAGCATCTGCATGAGCCGCGCGATTTCCTGGCGCGACTGAAGGCCAAGGCCGGCTGGCCGGCCGACTTCTGGGCAGCGGACGTGCAGGTCTGGCGCTACCGGACCGAGTCGTTGGCCGCGGACCGACGCGAGATTGCATCCTTCATCGTCCCCGTGTAGTTGTTGGCGGCGTGAAGCTGCGCCGCGCCAGATCCCGCCTCCTGTCCGGTTCACGACTCGTCGCCTCGACGCTGCTGGTCGCGTCGTGGGGCGCATCGTTCGCGGAGGAGCCGACGCAGCCCGCGGCACCGGCCTCGGCGCCCACCGCCACTCCCGCGGCGACGCCGGTGGCGCGCTCGCGGGCAGATGTTTTTACGGAATTCCGGCGCCTGTTCGACGAGAAGAAGTACCAGGAGGCGCTCGCGCCGGCGCAGGAGGTCGTGGACCTGACGGACCTCGCGACGCCCACCGGCGCGGAGGAACTGCAGGCCGCGCTGATGAACCTCGCCACCACGCAGTTCCACGCCGGGGACTACGCGGGCGCCGAGGCGAGTTACCTGCGTGTCATCGAACTGATCGAACGGACCGGCCGGCGCCTGCCGCCACGACTCGTGCGCGCGACCGCGGGCCTCGCCACGACCTATCACGCGGCTAAGCGGCACGACCTCGCGGCGGCGCGATTCGAGCAGGCCATCGCGCTCAGCCGTCGCACCGCGGGGCTGTTCGACGAGGAGCAGCTGCCACTGCTCGAGAAGCAGGCCGAGTCGCTCGGCGCGCTCGACCGCATGCCGGAAGCGCTGCAGGCGCGTCGCTACGCGCTGCGCATCGTGGAGCACAGGTACGGCGCCGGCAGCCTGCGCTTCGCGCAGGAACTCGAGTCGATCGGCCGCTGGTATGCGCGCGGCGGCGCGTACGATGCGGCGCGGCAATCCCTGCGGCGTGCGATCGGCATCATCGAGGCGGCCGAGGGCGAGGACTCGCGCAATCTCGTCGGGCCGCTCACCGCGATCGCGGAAAACGCCCGTCGTCGCCTGCTCGACCCCGTGCAGCAGGAACGGATGTCGGACGATGCGGAGCGGCGCACGCTGTTCCACGACCCGGCCCTGCAAGTGCCGGCGTCCTTCGCGCCGAGCACGTTCCTGACGGAGGGCCAGCAGGCGCTGGAGCGGGCCGTGCGGATCGCAGGCACGGGCGCGAATCCCGCGCCGGTCCAGGTCGCGGACACGCACACCCAGTTCGGCGACTGGCTGCAGTGGCGCGACCGCGACGAACAGGCAATTCAGCACTACCAGCAGGCCTGGAAGGCAGCCCAGGGCGAACAGGTGGGCGGCAAGCCGCTCACGGACGCGCTGTTCGGCCAGCCGGTGCTGGTGCACTACGCGTTGCCGGAATCCTGGGACCGCTACCGCAGCCGCCCGGCCACCGAGGCCGAGTTGCGCTACGTCGAGATCGAGCTGATGGTCACCGCGCTGGGTCGGGTGCAGGATCCCAAGGTGGTGACCGACGCCAGCGACCCACGGCTCGCCGAGCAGGCGCTGCGCGCGGCTGCGACCGCGCGCTACCGGCCACGACTGGTGGACGGCCAGCCCGTCGCGACCACCGGCGTGCGCTTCGTGCAGCCGTTCTACGTCCTGCTCGAGAAGCCGCCCGAGGCGGAGAAGTGAGGCTCACGGTCCCGGCGGGACGATCTCCAGGGGAGCGTGCGCCGCCTCACCGGGCAGCAATCCCCTGATTACCGCCTGGTCGCGAAGCTCGGTGGCGAGCTTGGCAGCCGCATCGCGGATCGCGAGCGACGTGGCTTGCTGCAGCGCCTCCTTGCCCTTGGTGCCCAGCGACCCGGCCATCTGCGTCCCGTAGCCGGTGAACCGCCACGAATCGATCAGCTCACCGCTTGGCGTATAGCCGTTGATGCGGTACTTCAGGCTCACGGCGTAGAGGTTGTCCCCGGCCTCGACGGGCGTGATGAACGCGAACTCCTCGAGCACCGGCTCGAGCACGCCGCGGATCTCGGGATCGGTGCGCACGCCGGCATCGGCCGCGGGCACGGGCACCGTGCGGATGAACATCGCCTCGAGCAGGCGCTCGAAGCCGGCAGCCTGTCCCGCACCCAGCGAGATCGCGAAGTTCGCGCCGTTGCGTTTCTCGCGATGCACCTGCTCGCGGAACTCGGCCGGGATATGTACGCCCACCACGACCGGGATCTTCTCGACGAGCGGCCCCGGGATGACCGGCTTCGACTCGAACTCGGTGGTCCCGCAGGCGGCGAGCAGCGCGAGCGCCGCGAGCGCCGCCCAACGCAGCGAAGCCCGTCGCTTCACGTCGCAGCCACGCAATGCCCGTGCGGTCATCGGCTGCATCGTCGCACGATCCCCGTCACCGCCGGTAGCTGCCCGGCTCGTTCAGACCGACGAACGTGCCGCCGTTGCGCGCACACAGGATGCGCATCAGCGTGGCGAAGCGGACGCTGGTGTACTGCGGCGCGTCCGGCCGCACCGGGAAGCCGATCGAATGTATGCGCACCCGGCGCTGCCCGCTGCGGTCCTCGCGATTGATCACGTCCACCGCCCGCACCACCGAGTCGATCGACGAGCCGGTGAACTCGTCGCCGAGCACGTACAGGCTGATCCTGCGGCCGGTCGCGTGATAGGTGCGGATGGCCTCCACGATGCCCTCGACGGGGCTCGAGTTGCTGAACGGGAACCAGCCGCGCAGGCGCTCGAGCACCAGCTTGCGCTGTGTCGGCGTGTCCGGCAGCCAGCGCCCGCGGTAGGACGGGAACATGTAGCCGCCCTCGTCGCTCATCACCTGCCAGCCCTTCACGGTGGGATAGGCGTCGAGCACCTCCTGCATCTTCGTGAGCATCAGCGGCCAGGCGTAGTTCGCCATGCTGCCCGAGGTGTCGATGATGAAGATGATGTACTCGCTGTCGACCGGCACGCCGCCGATCGGCGAATCCTCCTTGCGGCGATACTGCGCGCCGAGCAACCGCTTCATCTCCTCGGTGAGCTCCTGCTGCGCCGAGACCAGCTGGCCCGCGACCTGGTTCGCAACCTCGGCGTCCTTGCGCGAGGACTCGTACTGGCCGCGCAGCGCGCTCAGGTCGCCGCGCAGCCGTGCGATCTTCTGCTGCTCTTCCGAGAGCTGGATGCGGCGCGCCGCGAGTTCGCGGTTCAGCACCTCGCTGGTGCCGCGGATCTGCTCGAGTTCCTGCTGCAGCTTGAGCACGCGGCCCTGCAGGTCCTCGCGCGACTTCTCGAACACCACGGGCTCGCCCACCTCGGTGAGCACCAGCAGCAGGATCACGGCGCCGAAGCCGCAGCAGATCGCGTCGAGGAACGAGAGGCTGAAGACCTCCACGTCGCGGCGGCCGGATCGCGAGCGCTTCACGGCCAGTCTCGTGCCGGGCTCAGGAACGAGCCGTTGGTGCGCCGGGCCAGCGCCCAGTAGGCGCTCGGCGCCAGTGGATCGCCCTCCATCGGCAGCAGGATGACGTTGACCGGAATGCCCGCCGGCACGCGGCCGATGGCCCGCTGGAAGAGTCGCAGCCGGCCCTCGCCGTCGATCGTCCTGCGGACCGCGGGCGGCGTGGCCCCCTGCGTCGGGAGCCCGTCGGTGACGAGGATGACGTTGTCCGGGCGTGGCGACAGGCTGCCGATGACGGCAAGCGCGTTCTCGAGGCTGGTGCCGTCCTGCGGCACGACCTTGCGCAACTCGCGCAGTGCGTCGTTGAGCGCGTCGGCGTCGTCGGCGCCGAGCCACTTGCCCGCACTGCCCGGCACCAGTGGCCGCGCCGTCGTGTTGAACGCGTACACCTGGAACTGCGACTTCGCCGGCAGCTGCGCGGTGAGCCAGTCCACGGTGCCGACCGTGCGTCGCCACTTCTCGGCGGCGAGGCGCCGCACCTCGGGCATGTTGCGCAGCCGGATCACGTTCACGACCGATTCGTCCATCATGCTGGCCGAGGCGTCGACCAGGACCAGGATGCGTGCGCCGCCCACCTTCAGCCCCGTCAGGTACTGCCGGTCGCCGCTGCCCACGAAGCCCTTGATGCGCGTGCCCGGTTGCCCGGGACTCGGCGTACCGGCGCTCAGGCGGCGCGTACCCTCGTCGAGCGACTTCAGGTCCTGCTTCAGCCGCTCGATGGCCTCGCGTTTCGAGAGCGTGTCGCGCTCCGCCTCGGCGAGCTGCTGCCGCAGCCGCTCCTGCTCCTCGAGGATGCGGTTGGCGAGCCCCTCCGCCGGCACCGCCTCGTCGGAGCCCTCGAGCGAGTTCCTGAGCACAACGAGGTTCTTGTAGCCGTCGAGGACGCGTTCCTCGAGCTCGTCCACTTCCGCCTGCAGGTCGTCGTTGCGGCGCTCGCGCTGCATGCCGGCCTGGGCGCTCAGGATGGTGTAGAACAGCACGATCGCGCCGAAGCCGCACGCGATCACGTCGAGGAACGACAGGCTGAAGATCTCGGTCTTACGCCGCGCCATCGTCGTCCACCATGCGCACGAGCTCGCATTCGACGCCCGGGCTGCCGAGCCTGAGCCGGTCACCCGCGCGCAACTCGACGCGACCGCGGGTGCGCTCGTCGTTCACCAGCGTGCCGTAGGTGCTGTGGTCCTCGAGCCAGGCCGCACCGTCCTCGCGCACGAGCGTGCAGTGCGCGCGCGATATGCCGGGCCCGGGCGGGATCGGCACGGCACGACGGCCGTCGCCGACCGCCGAGCCGAGGAGCAGCGGCCGCGCGTCGATGGGGTAGGCGCGACCCTGGAAGACGACGTGCGTCGGGCGCGCGTCGGGCGGAATCCTGGACGATGCAGCCGGCGCGCGCGCCACGCCCGGCCGCACCGGCACCGGCAGGTGCTGCACGAGCGCGACGCCGCCGTTGCCGCCCTGTCGCAGTTGCGCCTCGTAGGCGAGCGCGCCGAGTGCCGCCGCGCCGCGCGGCAGGCGTACCAGCTCGCAGTCGCGGATCTCGCCGAGCCGCGCGTCGAGCCCGGGCAGCGTCGCGAGACGGTGCGAGAGCCTGACGTGCAACGGCCCCCCGGCGCTGCGTGCACGCTGCAGCACGCGCGCGTACTCGTCGTAGATGCGGGCCGCCGCGGCAGCGAAGTCGCTGTTCGCGAGCTCGATCGTGTGGGGACCGCCCGTCGCCTCGACCGTGATCGTGACCGTCGATGCATCATTCAGCCGCTCGAGCCAGGCGGGCAGTCCGTCGCACAGTCGTTGCTCGGTCGTCGCCTCGTGCAGCGGGTCGTAGCGGGTCTTGCGCACGAACGTCGCGGCGACGAGGTCGAGCCACGCCTGCTGCAGCGCGAGCCAGCCGTGCTGCGGCAGCAGGTCGTAGCGGGTGCGGCGCAGGTCGCCGCCGCGGTCGAGCACGCTCAGCACGGCCCGATGCAGCCCGAGCTCGAGCTGCAGCACGCTGTCGGGCGCGGGCTCGAGCGATGCCGCCGCGAGCCCGGCATCGACGAGGCCGACGGGCTCGAGGCCGGCCTCCTGCGCAATGCCGAGCAGCAACGCGAGCTGCTCGCGCGTGTACCAGGGCGGCGTGGCGACCAGCAGCTGCGGCCCGCGCGCGAGGTGCGGTCGCACGAGACTCGCGAGCTGCGCGTAGGCGACTTCGGCATGGGTCGTCGCGGCGGGCATGGGTCGTGCGAGCGCCGACGTGCCGAGGTCCTGCCAGTGGCGCGTCTCGGCATAGAGCGGCTTCAGCCGCGAGCGCCGTGCCGCAGCCGTGCCGGTCTCGGGCTCGCGCCCATCGAGCATCGCGTAACCCGGCTCGTCGGCGAGCAACTCCCCGTCGGCCGCGAGGACGAGCCCGACGTCGTTGATTTCGAGGGCCAGCGTCATCGCGGCTCAGCGCACCTGCAGGTGGCGGATCAGGTGCTGGTCGAGGTAGGTCTCGCTGTCGAGCACGAGTCGCTCCTGGGCGAGTTGCAGCTGGTGCAGCAGGAACATCAGCACGATGCTGATGAGCAGCGCGATGAGCGTGGAGTTGAATGCCACGCCGAGGCCCTCGGTGACGCCCGAGACATCGCCGGTGACCGCCTTGTGCGCCTCGCCGAGCGCATCGCCGATGCCGCGTACCGTGCCGATGAAGCCGATCGCCGGGATGGCCCAGGCGATGTAGCGCAGCATCGACAGCTCGGAATCGAGTCGCTCCGCCTCGGCTTCGCACACGCCGCGTGCCGCGTCGGAGACGTCCTGCACGTTGCGCGTGGCGCCAAAGCGATAGAGCGCGACCAGCAGCGCCCGTGGCAGCAGGCGCGTGCCCTCGTCCGACGGCAGGGCCTCGAGCGGCCGCGCGTACTCGCGCGTGTCCTCCGGCAGGATGCGCATGCCCTCCGGCACCTGCACGAGATCGCGCTCGAGCATGGCGCGCTCGCCCCGCCCCTGCCAGGCCTTGTAGCCAATGATCGCGAACGCCCACAGCGCGAGGATCACGCAGGACTCCTGCTCCCAGTCCTTGATCACCACGTAGATCGAGCGCTCGGTGACGTAGTTGGGATCGAGCTTCATCGCGGCGCGCTGCTCGGCGAGGATCGTGGCCGCCTTCGGCCGGACCAGCGTCACGTACACCGCGTGCACGGCGATGGTGACGATGATCAGCGCGAACAGGCTGTAGAGCAGCTCGTTCGGCGCGCGGGACTTGAATCGGGCCATGCGGCTCTCTCTCCGTGCTCAGATGTCCACTGGAAACGAAACGTCGAAATCGGCGCGCACTTTCTCGGTCGGCTCGAACCGCCCCGGCGTCGGCCCGACCACTCCCGGCTTGCGCCCCTGTTCTTCCGCCGCAGGCGCCTCCGCCTCCTTGACGTCGTCGGCCTCCGTGCCCTCCGTGGTAGCCGGGCTCTCCTCCTTCGGCACCGGCTCCTGCGCGCGCAGCACCGTCGCCACCGCGAGGCAGCACCCGAACAGCACCAGCGCCAGCCGCAGGCTGCGGCTACTGCGCGTAACGCGCGATGCGGAATCCGAGGTCATTGCGCTTTCCATCTCCCTGGTCGCGGTAGGCGAGCCGCAATTCGGTGACCGACGAGTGCTTCCAGCTCGAGCCGCGGATCACCCGCAGCGCACCGTCGCCGGTGGCGGCGGGATCCACCGCGACCGTACTGCTCGGCGGCTGGACAGTGTAGAGGTCGTGGGTCCACTCGGCGACGTTGCCGCCGAGGTCGAAGAAGCCGGCGGGGTTCGGCGTGAAGCTGCCGACGGGCGCGGTGGCGGCCCTGCCGTCGTCGTAGTCGGGGAGGATCGACGGCAGCAGCGGCTGCGCCTTGCGGTCGGCGAAGTTGCCTGCGCCGGTCGGCACCGGCAGCGAGTCGCCCCACGGGTACTTGCGCAGCGCGCCCCCCGCGCCGCGCGCCGCCCACTCCCATTCCGCCTCGGTCGGCAGTCGATAGCCGTCAGGCACGGGCGAGACCGGCACGAGCTTGCCGCCCTTCTGCTCGTACGCCGGCGTCAACCCTTCCGCCGCGCTCAACCAGTTGCAGTACGCCGCGGCATCCTGCCAGCTCACGTTGACGACCGGCTGCCGGTCGAGCTCGAGCGTGTTCTGCACGATGAAACCCGAGCGATGGCCGGGCCGGAACTGGCGGAACTCGGCGTTCGTCACTTCGCGCGTCGCGAGATAGAAGCGTCGCCGCAACTCGACCGGGCGCTGTGATTCGTTGGCGCGCCGGCCGGCCTCGCGCCGCGGGCTGCCCATCGTGTAGCTGCCGGCCGGCACCAGCTTCAATTCCTGGCCGCCCTTGGTGCGGATGACCGGCGCGAGGCCGGTCACGACCGGAGGTGCCGCCTGCGACTCGCCCGCGCCCGCCGCGCTCGAGGCCGACACGGCCGCGGACGTCGCTGGCGGCGCCACTCCCTCCAGCAGGGTGACCTCGACGTTCTGCGAGAGCCCCGGCCGCGGCGTCACCGTCGTGCGATGGGGGGCGTATCCCGCCTTGCGGATCTCGATCTCGTGGCGCGTGGACGGCAGTTGCAGCGTCTGGTTCGCCACGCCACGGGCCACGCCATCGACCAGCAACTGCGCGTCCGGTGGATTCGCGCGCACGATGACTTCGCCGAGGATCGGCGTGAGTTCGAACGTCGAGTGCCGCCCTGGCAGCGGGAGCGACCGCGAGCTCACGCGACGCCGGCTCGTAACCCTCGCGCGAGATGACGATGCGCTGCGTGATCTCCGGCCTGACCTCCACCACGAGTGGCGTGCGGCCACGGTAGGCGCCGCCGATCGTGACGCTCGCACCCGCGGGGGTGCTGCGCAGTGCGAGCCGCCCGTCGGGCAGCCCGAGCCTCACGGGCCCGATGACGAGCGGCTCGTTGGCCTTGACCTGAACGTCGCTGGTCCACGGCTTGAATCCGTCGAGGCGCAACTCAAGGCGGTGCGAGCCTGCCATGAGCTCAAACTCCAGCGGCGTCCGGCCGATCACGCTCTCACCGGCACGCAGCTCGGCGCCCGCGGGCTCCGTCGCGACCGAGACTTTCGACCAGCCCGGCGTCAGCGTGGGCGCGAGGACCTGCGTCTTGCCGAGACCCTCGACCTCGACCTCGGTGGTGAAGTCGAGATGACGCTCGGTGTCGATCAGCAGCGAGTGCCTGCCCGCCGGCAGCGTGAACTCGCCGGGCGCCTCGCCAGCGAGACTGCCGTCGACGTGCACCTTGCCTGGCACCGGCAACTCGATCCTGAGGCGACCCGGCAGCGCGACCAGACGGTGCTCGAGTCGCTGGCCGCGCTCCTTGCCGATCGTGACGGGGACGCGCAGCTCCTCGTAGCCCTCGCGGCCAGCCACCAGCGTGTACCGTCCCGGCCGCAGCAGGTGGCCGCTGCCGAGCCTGAAACCCGGCCACGCGCCGTCGAAATGCACGAAATCGGGACGCGGCGAGATCGCGACCTGCACCGGCGTCGAGGAAAAGAGCATCGCGGCAATGGCCGCCAGCAGCGCGAGCGCCGCCACGACGACGACTCGACGCCACGGGAAAGCACGCCGCTCGACGGTTGCCGCGTTCGCCTGGTGCCGAAACGCCACGGGTTCGATGCGCTCGTCTGCGCCTGCGCCGGCGCCCCCGATGCTGGCCGCGGCCTCGACGACCGGCGGGGCCGTCACGTTGTCCGCGCCGCCCGCGACGACCTCGAGCACACGGCGGCCGTCCTGCAGACGCAGCTTCAGCCTGCCGCCCGCGACATCGAGCACGTCGCCGGCACGCAGCCAGGACGAGCCCGCGATGCGCGCGCCGTTCAGCAGCACGCTTGCCGACTCGTGCTCCGGCTGCACGAACAACTGTCCGTCCTGCAGCCCGATCCACGCCAGCGGCCCCCCTGTGGGCGCCGGCACGATCACGGCGGCACCGGACCCACCGATCGACAACGGGAAATCGCCCGCGGCCAGCGCGCGTTCGCCGAGCGGCTCGCGCAACGTGAGTTCGGCGCTCAAATCTGCTCCTCGCAGCGGATCACGAGCACCGGCGTCTCGCGGCCCGGCAGCACGGTGAGTTCGCGACGCACGTCGCGAAACCCGGCGCGCGTGCCGACCACGGTGTAGCGGCCCGGCAGCAGGTCCATGTCGCGGCGCTCGAAGATGCCGAGCTTGCCGATGCGGTAGATGGTCACTTCCGTGAGATTGTCAGATGCGAGCGCGACGCGCACGGGAGTCTCCGCGGCCGCGAGCCGCTCGCCCAGCGTGGCCACCTGCCGCGCCAGGGCGGGGCCCGGCGAGGCCACGGTACGCGCGCGCGTGAGCGCCGCATGCGCGGCGCTGCGCACTTCGGCGGAGAACAATCGCTCGGGCCGGTCCAGGTACGCGGCCAGTTCGGCATCCAGCATGGCGCGCGGCTCGGCGCGCTCCACTCCCTGCTGCGCGACCAGCAGGTTGCGGTCGATCTCGAGTGCCTTGCGATACTCGGCCACGGCGACGCTCCAGCGCTCCGCCTGTTCCGCCTGCCGCGCCGCGGCCAGGTGTCCGTCGATCGTGCGATCGCCGAGCGCGCGATCGACGCGCGCGAGTCCGTCCCGCACCTCGGGCGCGCCGGGACGGATCTGCCCGGCGCGCTCGAAGGCTGCGCGAGCCGTCGCGAGATCGTTGCGCCCGAGCGCCGCCAGCCCCTGCGAGACGGCAGTCGAGAAGGCTGCTCCCGCGGCCTGCGATCGCAGGCGTGCCAGGGCCTCCCGTGCCGTGGTCGTCGCGGCATCGAGTTGCAGCGCCTTGCGATACTTCGCCTCGGCCTCGCCGGTGTTCCCGGCACGTTCCGCATCGGCCGCCGTCGCCAGCAGCGTGCGCACTTCATCCAGCGTCGCGGCTCGCCGCAGGCCGCGCTGCGCAGCGTCGTTGGCCGGATCGATCACGGCGGCCCGCGAGTACTGGCGGTGCGCCTCGGCCGACTGGCCGGCATCGCTCGCGGCCGCTCCGGCCGCGAGCGCCGCGCGGAGCGTGGACACCGCCAGTTGCTGCAAGGCCGCGGTCTCCCCGGCCGCGCTGCGCAGGCGCTCGAGCGCGGCATCGTAATCGCGGCGCGCGAACGCGGCGTCCGCCTCGACCATCGCCTGCTTGCCGCGCGAGTAGGTCTCGCCGCCCCACTCCGGCGCCGCGCGCTGCTCGAGGCTGCCGAGCGCGTCGATTACCGGCGGTCGTTCTTCCTCGAACTGCCGTCGCACGTCGGCGAGCCGCTGCAGGTCGCGTTCCGGATCCGCCGCCGCCGGTGCGGTGACGGTGGGAGCGACCGTTGCCGCCGTGGTGGTCGACTGCGACGCAGCGCGCTGCTCGACCCAGCGCGGCAGCGCGAAGAAGACCAGGGCCGCCGCGACCAGCAGGAACACGAGCGCGCCGGCCACTACGCCGCGCCTGAAGCCCTGTGAGCGCAGTTCCTCGGGGCTGGCGCCAGGCGCCGCTCGCTTTTGCCACTTCGGCTCGATCGCCTCGGGCCCCGTCGGCGGCGCGCGTAGCACGGCCCGCCCCGTCGCCTCACCCGTCGCGGGCGCATTCGGCGCGGTCGCCGCGATCGCACGCAATCGCTCCGCCACCGCGCGAAGATCGTGCGGACGGTCTTCCGCATGCTTCGCGAGGCACTGCTGCACGAGGTGCTCGAGCGGCTCGGGCACGGCGGCTCGCACCGTCATCTTCGCCGGCGCCTCGGTGCGCACGCGCGCGGGCGTCGGGTCCGGATAGAAAGGCGGATATCCGCTCAGCAGTTCGTACGCGAGCACGCCGAACGCGTAGACGTCATCCGCGATCGCCGGCGGCAGGCCGTCGAGCTGTTGTGGACTCGAGGAGAACGGCGAGCCGCCCGCGGGCGCCGCCTCCTCGCCGATCGGCGCTGCCAGACCGAGGTCGGCGATGCGCGGCTGCCCGTCGTCACCGACCAGCACGTTGGTCGTCTTCAGGTCACGGTGCACGAGGCCGCGGTCGTGCAGTGCGGCGGCGGCATCGGCGACCTGCGCGAGCACCGGCAACGACTGCCGCCAGTCGCGCCCCCGCCAGCGCGACAGATCGCCACCCGCCATGACTTCGAAGACAGCGAGCACCGGGGTCGTCTCGTGCAGCGAGGTGCAGCGCAGGATGCCGGGATGCAGGTCCTGCTGCTGCAGTCGCGCGGCGCGCAGGAATCGCTCGCGTTCGACCGGGTCATCCGCGAGTTCGGGGCGCAGCACCTCGACCGCGCAATCGCCCGCGGCCTCGCGATCACGCGCCAGCCACACGATGCTCGCCCGGCCCTCGCCGAGCTTCCTCAACAGCGTGTACCGGGCGAGGAGCACCTGCCCGCTCTCGAGCTGCATGGCCGTCTGCGCCGCGACTAGGGCTTGCCGGCCTGGACCGCGGGCAGTCCGGTCTCGTGCTCGTAGAGTTCCTTGAGCAGTCGTCGCCACTCGGCGTACTGCTCTTCCGCGGAACCCTTGAGCTGCAGCGTCCGCCCTTCGACGTCCACCACCATGGGCTCGACCTCGGCCTGGAAGGAATCGCCGAGCTGCTTCAGCGATTCGGTGTGCACCTTGATCTCCGCGCGCTTGTCGAGGCCGCTCTTGAAGGCGTAGATGCCGCCGATGACCGCGGCAGAGGATGCCGCTCGCCCCGCGCTGCTGTCAGATTCTCCGCTCGCCATGACACCGCCGACCACTGCCACGGCGCCGAGCACCTGCCGCGTCAGCGCCTGCCGTTTCGCCAGCGCCTCGGCCTCGAGCTCCTCATGGCTGTACTTGCGCCAGTTGGTGTACGGCGCGGCGATGCCACCGCCGAAGCTCGCGTAGTACTCGTTCAAGGTGTCGACCAGGGCATAGTCGCGCTCGCGCACGCGCTGCATGCGCTGCACGACGGGATCCTCGGCAGCCGGCAGGCGCGCGACGGACCAGGCTCCCTTGCGGTCCTGCGCGAGGTAGCCGCCGAACGCGTAGGGCGCGAGTTCCGCGGCGAAGCGCAGGTCGGACACCTGGCGGATCTGCACGCGCTGCTCACGGCTCAATTTCCGCCGTGCCGCGAGCAGGTCGTTGGCGAGCGTGTTGTAGACGTTCTCGAACGGATCCAAGGGCCGGCCGGTGGCGTCGGAGTACGCACGCACGTCCGGCTGTCCTTCGTAGACCTTCCGGTACCAGACCCGGCCGGTCGCATCCCTGACCTCGACGTCGAGTTCGAGCCTGCGTCCGTCGGACGCGACGATGACCCCGTCCACGAACACGTCCATGCCGGTGCCGTCGCGCGGCAGCACGCGCACCTGGCCCCAGTGCCCCGTGCCTTCGAGCGTGTTGCGGATGAGGACCGGGATGTAGCGCGACTCCGCCTTGCGCACCTCGGGGAAAATCCGCTCGCGCTCCTGCGCCTTGGGATCCTCGGGAATGTTGGGATCAAAGAGCCGCACGCCGACGTCGAGCAGTTCGTCGACCGGCACTTCCTGCGTCGCCTTGTCGGCGGCGATGCGCGCCATCGGTCGCTGCTCCTGCGTGACGCAGCCGGCCAGCAGCGCGAACGCCGCGAAGGCCACGAGCCATCCTCCGAACCCGCGCCCTACTTGTCCGTTCAGTTTCACTGCGTACTCTTCTTGTACTGCCGATACTCTTCCCACAGCCGCTCGCGCAGCTCGGGATCCGTTTCCTTCATCGCCGCCTCGCGCAACTGGCGCGCCACGATGTCGTCGTCGCGGCCGTCCGGGATGTCGGCCGGCGCGACGTTCGGCCCGGAGCCGCCCTTCGCTCCGCCTCCGACGCCGCCGCCACCACCCTCATCGCCCGACTGTTCCCCGGCCGACTCGCCACGACCACCGGCCGTGCCGGTGCCCGCGTCGTCCGATCCCGAGCCGACTTCGCCGCGCTCGCCTGCGCCCGACTGCTCTCCGCCATCGCCACCCGGCGATTCCGCTTCACCAGCCTCGCCCTCACCGCCGGTGCCGGTTCCGGAACCGCGCGACGCACGCTCCTGCGACACCGTTTGCTGTTCCTTGCGCATGCGCTCGTCGAAAACGGCGAAGGTCTCGTCGAAGCGCCGGTCGATCTGGGCGCGGCGGTCCTCGGACGTGGCTGGTCCGCCGCCCGCACCATTACCCTGGCCGGCCGGAGCAGCCGTTCCGCCCGAACCGGCGGGCGCGGTTCCGGCGGAACCGCCCTGACCCGTGGTGCCGGTGGGCGCGGAATTCGTGGAACCAGGCTTACCCGCCTGGCTGGATTGGCCGCCGGCGCCATCGCCACCCGCACTCTTGCTGCCTGCGGTCTCGTCGCCCTTGGTCTCGCCGCCGCCCGTGGGTTGCGGCCAGCCTTGGGGCGATGTCGGTGCCGTTGCCGGACCCGACGTTCCGGTCTGTCCCGTCTGCCCGGGCTGCCCCGGGCTACCTGAACCGGGAGTGCCGCCAGGCGACTGCGGCGGCGGAAACGGCGACTCGCTGCCACTGCTGCCGCTGCTGGGACTCGAACTCGGGCTCGTGCCCGGGCTGCCGCCGGAACTGGAGGGCGAAGACGACGGAGGGGACGAACTCGGCGGCTGCGAACTGGACGAGGACGAGGTCGCGCAGCCGGCCAGGACCGCGGCACAGGTGGCGGCCAGCAACAGCCGGGCAATGTCAGGGTGACGCATGGACTCGAGCCTCCGCGCTCCTCGATCAAGGACTTTGATTCGCGCGCACGGCCGCTGGTTCAACGCGCTCCGCCGCTACCACCCAGTGCCGCCGTTCCACCCCCGACCAGGTCGGCACCGTTCAGGAACGACCGTAGCTGCTCCGACAGGCGATCGCAGGCGGTGCGCTGCACCGGCGTGATGATCGGGATCGGTGCGATTGCGCCGATCAGGACCGAGGTGCCGGAGACGTTGGCACTGACCGTACCGAGTTCGCTCGCCGTCTGCATGTCCCACACCGATGCCACGTAGTCCGACTGCTTTTCCCACCAGCCGACGCCGAGGCACCCCGCACCGACCGGGCTCGCGCCGCAGGCGATGCTGCCGCCACCGTCCGTCTTCTGCGTGCTGCCGTCGAGCCAGACGACATAACGCACACCAATCTCCGCCAGTCGCTCCGCGACCCCCGGTCGCTCGACCAGGCCCTTGAGTCCCGCGGCCGTGGCCGGGGCCGTGCTCGGCTCGAACCACGGGAACAGCGCGTCGATGAATTCCTGCTCGCCGTAGATTCGGAACGGCACTCCGCCCGCGTTGCGTCGCAGCTGCGCCGACTGCCCCTCCTCCGGATGCACCAGCTCGCCCCCGAGACGCTCCTGCAGGCAGTCGAGGAAATCCTCCTCCGTGCCCGTCCCCTCGAGTTGCGGCTTCTTCAGCACCACGATGGACTCGTTCGCCTGGATCGACGCCGCAACCTGCCGGGTTTCCGCCACTTTGGCGCTCATGCAGCCGGTGGCCAGCAAGCCCAAGGCCAGCACGCCCGCCACGGCGCGATAACGCGCGAGCATGCCCGTCGGTTGACACGAGCGACTGCCGAGGACGTTCATGGACGATCCCTCCTCCCCGCCTGCGGATCTCGATCGGCCGGGCCCGGCCGCGAGTCGGTCCGAGTATACGACTCAGGCGAAAAGATCGTGCTGTCGTGGCGCACGCGGGTCGTGCACGAAGCGACTGCAATCGAGGTCGGGGCCGCGTCCTGCCGCGAAGCCGAATCGGCGACAGGCTGCGGCGAATCGGGTCGACAGGAGCCGCGCGTATGGCCCCTCCCCGCGCATGCGATGGCCGAAGCGCGGGTCGTTCAGGCGGCCGCCCCGCGCTTCCCTGAGCAGGTTGAGCACCCGGTCCGCCCGCGCCGGGTAGTGCTCCCGCAGCCATTGCTCGAACAACTGCCCGAGTTCGTGCGGCAGGCGCACCAGCATGTGGCCGGCGCGCGTGGCGCCGTGCCCTGCGGCGGCCTCGAGCAGGTTCTCGATCTCGTGGTCGTTGAGCGCCGGGATCATCGGTGCGAGCAGCACGCCCACGGGCACGCCCGCTGCGGCAAGTTCGCGGATCACGCGGAGACGCGCCTGTGGCGAGGCTGCACGGGGCTCGAGCGTGCGCTTCAGTCCGTCGTCGAGCGTCGTGAGGCTGACCATGACCGAAACCAGCCGCTGCTCCGCGAGGCTGGCGAGCAGGTCGAGATCGCGCAGGATCAACGCCCCCTTGGTGACGATCGTCACCGGATGGCGGTGGGCGAGCAGCCCTCCGAGCAGCTGGCGCGTGGTCCGGTACTCGGCCTCGATGGGCTGGTAGGGATCCGTGTTGGCGCCGAGGTTGATCGGCTTGCAGGTGTAGCCCGGCGAGGAGAGTTCGCGGTCCAGCAGCTCCGCGAGCCCGGGCTTGTGGAACAGGCGCGTCTCGAAATCGAGGCCGGGCCCGAGGTTCCAGTAGGCGTGCGACGGCCGCGCGAAACAGTAGATGCAACCGTGCTCGCAACCCTGGTAGGGATTCACGGACTGCTCGAAGGGCACGTCCGGCGACTGGTTGCGAGTGATGGCATGGCGCGGGTGGTCGGCCGTGACCTCTGTCTCGGGCCGGCGCGGCAAGTCCTCGAGGCTGCCCCAGCCGTCGTCCGCGGCCTCGAGCCGCTGGCCCTCGAAGCGGCCGGCCGGGTTGGCGATCGCGCCCCGCCCCTTCAAGACCTGCATGCGATCCGCCCTGCGCATGGGCATACCATACTGTATGTTTGTACAGTTGTCAGGCCGGCGAATCGCGGGCAGGTTCCGGGAAGCGCTGCATGGTCGCGAGTTCCGGGAACAGGCGCATCCACACGCCCGCGACGACCAGCGTGGCGCAACCGCCCACCACCACGGCGGGCACGGTGCCGAACAACGCCGCCGTGACGCCCGACTCGAACTCGCCCAGCTCGTTCGAGGCGCCGATGAAAACGGCATTGACCGCGCTCACCCGTCCGCGGATCTCGTCCGGCGTCTCGAGCTGCACCAGCAGGTGGCGGATGTAGACGCTCACCATGTCGGCGGCGCCCATCGCGGACAGCGCGACGACGCTGAGCCAGAAGCTGGTGGAGAGGCCGAAGACGACGGTCCCGAAACCGAACACGATCACGCCTCCGAACATCCAGCGCCCGACGTTGCGGCTGATCGGCAGGGCGCTCAGGGCCAGGCCGCAAACCGCGGCACCGACGCCGGGCGCCGTGCGCATCAGGCCGAGGCCACCCGGGCCGACGTGCAGCACGTCGGCGGCATACACCGGGAGCAGCGCGGTCGCGCCGCCGAACAGCACCGCGAACAGGTCGAGCGAGATCGCCCCGAGCACCGGCCGGCGGCGGCGGACGAAGCGCAGCCCGGACAGCAGGGCATCCCAGGTCGCGGGCTCGCGGGCGCCGCCATCCTCGCCGCCGCGACGCAGGGCCAGCGTGAAGACGGCCGCGACGACGAGCAGCACCGCGACCGTCGCGTAGACGGTGGGCGCGCCGGCCAGGTACACGACACCGCCGAGCGCGGGCCCGACGATCGTGGCCACGTGCCAGGTCGAGGAATTGAGGGCGACGGCCCGGCCGAAGTCCTCGCGCTCGACGAGGTTCGGCAGCAACGCCTGGCCCGTGGGCATGCCGAGCGCGCGGGCGATGCCGAACAGCACCATCACCGCGAACACCGGCACCGCCGAGCCGAAGCCGCGCGTGGCGAGCACGAACAGCAGGACCGCGCAGACCGCCAGCACCCCGTAGCAGACCGTCATGATGCGGCGCCGGTCGCGGCTGTCCGCGAGGTGCCCGGCCGGCAGGATCAGCAGTACGAACGGCAGGAACTGCGACAGGCCGATCAAGCCGAGGTCGAGCGGGTCGCGCGTGACCTCGTAGACCTGCCAGCCGACCGCGACGGTCTGCATCTGCACCGCCAGCGTCGCGAGGAAGCGCGCCGAGAGGTACAGCAGGAAGTCCCGGTTGCGGTAGAGCGCGTGGCGCCCTGCAGGCACGGCGCTCATCGAGCCGCGCGAGGGGTGATTGCTTTCATCGGTCGTGGCAGCATACCGCGCCACCGTCCTTTCCTCGACGGCACGGAGTTCGAAATGCACCCACACGCGCGGCGTACCGGATTCATCACGACCCTGCTGGCGGCGTTGTTCATCGCCACACCGCCCGCCTCCGCCGGCACGCCGACCGCAGATGCGCAGTTCGAGACACTGGGGCGTCGCTTCGTCGACGAGTTCGGCCGCTACTCCCCCGTGTATGCGACCGCGCTGGGCGACCACCGCTACGACGGCGAACTCGACGACCTCGGCGCGGACGGCCGTGCACGCTCGCTCGCGTGGGCGAAGACGGTGCTGGCGGAACTCGGGGCCATCGACCGCACCGCGCTGTCGCGTGCCAACCAGGTCGACGCCGCGATGCTCCAGAACCAGCTGCGCTACGCGGTCTGGTCGGAGGAGCGCTATCGCGACTGGTCGTGGGACCCGCTGCTCTACACGCAGCTTGCGGGCCAGTCGCTGTACGGCCTGCTGGCACGGGACTACGCGCCGCTGGCCGAGCGCCTCGCGGCCGTGACGTTGCGACTGGAGAAGCTGCCACGCCTGCTCGAGCAGCAGCGCGCAAACCTGGTGCCCGAGCGTGTGCCGGCGATCCACGCCGAGACCGCGATCAAGCAGAACCCGGGGGTGCTGAGCCTGGTGGACGGGCTCGTGGTGCCGGCGCTCGGCGCGCTGGACGAGGCCGGACGTACCCGGCTGCAGAAGGCCATCGATGCCGCGCGCATCGCGGTACAGCAGCACCAGAAATGGCTCGAGTCGGACCTGAAGCCGAAGGCACAGGGGGAGTTCCGCATCGGGCGCGAACTCTACGAGGAAAAGCTCGCCTTCGCGCTGATGTCGCCGCTCTCGCGGCAGGAGATCCGCAGTCGCGCCGAGGCCGAGGTGCTGCGCACGCGCGAGCGCATGTACGAGGTTGCGCGCAAGGTGCTGGCCGGGCGTGACGGCGCACCGGCGCTGCCCGACTCGCCGACGCGCGAGCAGCAGCAGGCGGCCATCGCCGCCGCCCTCGAGCTCGCCTACGCGGACCGCCCGGCGCGGGAAGCGGTGGTCGACCTCGCGCGCGCAACGCTCGAGGAAACCACGGCCTTCGTGCGTGCCAGGGGCTTCGTTACGGTCCCGGACGAGCCGCTCGAGATCATCCTGATGCCGGAGTTCCAGCGCGGCGTGGCGGTTGCCTACTGCGACTCGCCGGGGCCGCTCGACAAGGGTCGGCGCACCTTCTATGCCGTCTCGCCGATCCCGACCGAGTGGACCGACCAGCAGGTGGACTCGTTCCTGCGCGAGTACAACAGCCGCTCGATCGCCAACCTGACCATCCACGAGGCGATGCCCGGCCACTACCTGCAGATCGCCCACTCGAACCGCTACCCGTCGGTGCTGCGCGCCATGCTGTTCTCGGGTCCGTTCGTCGAGGGCTGGGCGGTCTACACCGAGCGCGTGATGCAGGAGCAGGGCTTCCGCGGCGAGGACCCGCTCATGCGCCTGATCCAGCTCAAGTGGTACCTGCGCGCGGTCACCAACGCCATCATGGACACCGCGATCCACGTCGACGGCATGTCGCGCGAGCAGGCGATGCAGCTGATGACGCAGACCGGTTTCCAGGAGGAGCGCGAGGCCGCGGGCAAGTGGGTGCGCGCGCAACTCACCTCGGCGCAGCTGTCGACGTATTTCGTCGGCTACCTCGAGCACGCCGACATGCGCGCCGAGGCCGAGCGGCGCGCCGGCACGCGCTTCGACCAGCGCGCCTACCATGACCGCGCCCTGTCGTTCGGCTCGCCGCCGGTGCGCTTCGTGCGCGCGCTGCTGTTCGACGAGCCGATCCGCTAGCGCCGCCGGCCTCACGACGCGTCGACCGACAGCAGCACGTTCAGCAGGTTGTCCTGGAACGTCGGGTTGCCGGTGAGCTGCTGGTGGTGCTCGCAGAGGAACACGCTGTGCGCCACCTGCAGCGACTCGATCTCCGAGCGCGGCGCGGCTACGTTGAGCGTGCGGCGCCCGAGCAGCGAGGCGCGCGTCACCACGGTGTCGCCGGGCTCGAACATCAGCGCCTCGTAGTCCACGCCGCGGCGCGGGTTTGCGATGTCACGGTGCCACTCGCGCGCGTGGATGCGTCCGTCGACTTCCTCCTCGACCAGGCGTGCGAGCGTCAGTTCGCAGTCGCCGCCGAAGACGAAGGGACGCACGTCGTCGGGGCCGCCCGGCACCGCGAGCGACTCGATGAAGCGCCGTCCGCGCTGCAGGTGCAGGGCGTGAAACTCCCGCAGCACCTCGAGGTATCGGCGCCCGGCCGCGCCCCCGCCGTGCTGCGAGATCGTGCGCTCGGCGACGCGCGGATCGAAGATCGACCAGCGCCGCTCGCGCCAGGTCGCGATGTCGTAGAGGTCGGCGTGCTGGTGGCGCCCCGCCAGGTCGACGAGCCACGGCAGCGCGGGGTGCGGCATCATCTGCGTCGCCCCGGGACAGCTCGCCATGACTTCCTGAGGGATGTGGCCGAACCCGACTTCCTCGCCGCGCAGGTGCGACAGCACCGGCTGCATCGTGCCGAGATTCGGCGTGCCGACGAGCAGCAGGCGGCGTATCGCGGACGCCCCGTCGTGCGTGGGTCGGAGGGGGCCTTCGGCAGGTAACGAGGCGGTGCCGTAGCGCACGTAGTAGCGGGCCAGCAGGCCGCCGTTGGAGTGCGCCAGTACGTCCACCCGCAGACCCGGGTCGCCCCAGTCGAGCCGGATCTGCTCGATGAGCGCGTGCAATCCCTGCACGGCCTCGACGTTCTCGAGGCGGAAATCGTAGGGATAGACGTAGTAGCTGCGCCGGTCCGGGCGCGGTTGCTCGCCGACCCGGCATTGCGAGTAGCCCCCGGCGCGCTCGAGCGTCCGCAGCACCCGGCCGTAGAAGTCGCGACCGAGGCCCTCCTCGAACACGGCGTAGGCCTCGACGTTGCCCGCCACGGGCGCGAGCCTCCGCTCGTCGATGGCCAACTCGAGCTCGCGGTAGTTGCTGACCAGCAGGCTGGGATTCGAACGCGGCCACAGCTCGCGGCCGGTGCGGCGGTCGCACAGCCGCGAGCCGAAGGCGCCGGGAATCACGATCAGTGGCGGCTGGCCGAGGTTCTCGCGCGTGGGCCGGTACAAGGGCCCGAGCGGCGGACGATCGGTAGCGACACAGCCGGCGAGTCCGAGTCCGGCCGTGAGGAATCCGCGACGTGTCCACCGCCGCATGCTCTCCACCTCTGCGAACGAGTATCCCGCAAGGCGCAACCGCTCACATTGCGGAATGCGCGGACCACGCCGCGAGCGCGCGCCGGCCGCGGCCTCAGGCGCGCGGCGCGACCTTGTGCCGGATGGCGGGATCGACGACCGCGAGCTGGCGGTCGTGCAGACGATCGAAGACGAACTGGGCGAGGATCGCGCCGCAGCCGGCCAGGAACATGTCCCACTGGGTGTCCCAGACGTCGCCCTGGGTGCCGAGGAAGGCCTCCGAGGCCTCCTCGCTCGCGAGCGCCGTCCCCCACTCGATGAACTCGTAGGTCGCGCTGATGCCGAGCACCGTGAACAGCACGATCGTGAAGAGCCACTTGCCGGGCGCGAGCGGCGAGGTGCGGATCAGCAGCTCGCGGATGACGATGGCCGGGCCGAAGCCCTGCATCAGGTGGCCGATGCGGTCGTAGTGGTTGCGGGTGAAGTCGAACCAGTCCTGGATCCAGAAGCCGAGCGGAACGCGCGCATACGTGTAGTGCCCGCCGAGGATGAGGATCAGGCTGTGGATCGCGACCAGCCAGTAGACGAGCGGCGTGAGCGGAAAACTGCGTCGCGTCGCGATCAGCAGCGGCGCCGCGATCAGGACCGGCAACACCTCGAGCAACCAGGTGAGGCGGTCGTATGGTCGTATCCCGGAGGCGACCAGCGCCACCGCGACGCCCAGCAGCAGCGCAGCCGGCAGGCGGTCTTGCACAGTCGCGTTCATGTGTCCTCCAGGAATGCCTCGATGGCGCGTGCGAGCAGCCCGGGCTGCTCGTGGTGCAGCATGTGGCCCGCATCCGGGATGATGCAGGGCTCGAGATGGCGGATGAATTCCGCCATGTGCGCGGGGTCCCCCTCGCCACCCAGGCGCGCCATGAATTCCGACTCTGCGCCGATCACGTAGAGCACCCGGGCGGCCACTTCGCGCCAGCAAGCCTCTGCCTCATCGCGTCGGTAGAGCACCGGGTTGACGCGCTTGTGCGCCGGATCGGAGCGGACCCGGACCGTGGCGTCCTCGGCACGCTCCGCCCAGGCGCGGGCGATGAACCCGGCGCGCTCCGGCGTCAGCCGCGGATTGCGACGGGCGAGCAGGTGCGCGAAGGATTCGAACGACGGGAAGCTCGCGAAGGTCGCGGGCTCGCGCAGCTGCCGCAGCCATTCCCGATAGCGACCAGGGGCCTGCTCCGGCCGGGTGCGCGCGAGGCCGAACCCCTCGATGCAGACGACCCGGCGCACGCGCTCGGGCCGGATGCCGGCATAGGTCATGGCGATGTTGCCGCCCATGCTGTGCCCGACGAGGGTCGCGGGCGCCTGTGGCGACAGTACGTCGAGCAGCGCATCGAGGTCGGCGTAGTAATCGGGAAACCAGTAGCCGTCCGGCGGCCACTCCGAGCGGCCGAAGCCGCGCCAGTCCGGCGCGACCAGCGTCCGGCGGCCGGACATGGCATCGGCGAGGAACTGGAACGTGTCGCCGGTATCCATCCAGCCGTGCAGCAGCAACACCGGTTCGTCGTCCTCGCCGCGCCAGGTGGTGAGGTGATGACGCAGGCCGCGCAGGCGCAGGTCGGTGTGCTCGGGTTCACGACGCGGCACGTACGTCGTCATGCCGCACCCGCAACCGCGACGGGCAGCGACACGGTGAAGCGGCTGCCATGGCCCGGCTCGCTCGCGACGCTGATCGTCCCGCCGAGCGCCTCGGCGAGATGGCGCGAAATCGGCAGGCCGAGGCCGAGGCCCTCATGCATGCGGCCCGGCGAACCGGCCGCCTGGGTGAAGAACGGCTTGAACAGCAGTGGCAGGTCTCCCGGGTCGATGCCCGGCCCCGTGTCGATGACCGACACCTCGACGCGGTCGCCGACGAGGCGGGCCGCGAGCTCCACCGATCCTTGCTCCGTGAACTTGACCGCGTTCGACAGCAGGTTGTCGACGATCTGGGACACCCGCTTGGCGTCGCTGTGGATGGCGCGCATGCCTGCCTCGATCGAGACCGCGAGCGCGAGTCCCTTGCGCGCGGCCTCGGCCTCGAATCCCTCGACCCGCCGCCGCAGCAGGTCCGGCAGGTCCACCTCGCCGATCTCCAGGCGCAGCTGTCCCGCCTCGATGCGCGTGAGGTCGAGCATGTCGTTGATCAGCCCGAGCAGGTGCACCGAGGACTCGCGCACGATGCCGAGGTGCCGCCGCTGTTCCTCGGTGAGCGGCCCGGACAGGCCCTCGAGCACCACGTCGGTGAAGCCGAGGATGGAATTGAGCGGCGTGCGCAGCTCGTGCGACATCGTCGAGAGGAATGTCGACTTCACGCGGTCCGCGTGCTCGGCGCGCTCCTTGGCCGCCGCGAGCTCGCTGGTGCGCTCGCGCACGCGCTGCTCGAGCAGGTCGCGCGAACGCTGCAGTGCGCGCTCGTTCGCGACCTGCTCGGTAATGTCCTCGCACATGCCGATGTGACCGATCATCTCGCCGGAGGGTCCGTGCAGCGCCGTGTTGGTCCAGCGGCAGGTGATGCGCGCGCCCGACTTCGTGAGGTTCTCGTTCACCAGCGTCATCGAGGCATCGCTGGTGGCGAGCGGCTGCAGCGACTCGCGGACCCATGCGCGGAGTTCGAGCGGGACGATCAGGTTCCAGGCGTCGTCCCGGTCCAGCTCCTCGCGCGTGTAGCCGAAGATCCGCTCGAAAGCCGCATTCACCTGCAGCATGCGGAAGTCCGTCCCCGATACCACGCAACCCACCGGCATGCGTTCGAACTGCAGCTCGAGGCGCTTCAGCAGCCGGTCGCGCTCGGCGGAGATCTCGGCGATGCGCTGCTGCTGCGCCCGCCGCTCGGTCATGTCGCGCATGATGCTCTGCACGTACGTGCGACCGCCGATGTTCATGCGCCGCGAGCTGACCTCGACCGGCAGCGGGCTGCCGTCCTTGCGCCGGTGCAGCGCTTCGTAGCGCAGGTGCCCGCGCTCCTTGATCGCCGCGAAATTGCGGCGCACCTCGGCCTGTTCTGCATCCGAAGCGCCGCGGGCGTCGAACATCGACCGGCCGATCAGTTCCTCCCGCGAGTAGCCGTAGGCCTCCGCCGTCCGGTCGTTGGCCTCGAGGATCTGCCCATCCGCGTCGATCAGCACCACCATGTCGTTCGCGAAGCGGCTCGACCAGGCGAAGTGCTCGATCAGCGCCGACACCCGCTGCTCGGCCCGCTCCAGCGCGAGGCCCATGCGCAGCTTCTCGCCACGCCACCACAGCAGGACCAGCGCCGCCGCCGCGATCAACGCCGCGGCCGCCAGCGCCGAGGCCATGAGCAGCAGCCTGATCAGGGGCGCATGGACCTCGGCGAGGTCCACCTTCGCGAGCAGGAACCAGTCCGAGCCGCGCACCGGCACGCCGACCGCCAGCGTCGGCACCCCTCGATAATCGAAGGTCTCGAAGGGGCCACGCTCGCCGAGGACGACGCGTACGCCCGCGAGCTCGGTGCGCGAGAGCGGCATGCTCCGGCTGGCGGGCGCCTGCTCCGGATATCGGATGCCGGAGAGCGCCGCGACCTGGTCGCCTTCGCGGCGGATCAGCAGCGACTCACCGGTCGACCCCTCCAATGGCCATGCGGTCGCAAGCGAAAACACGTGCCGTCGCGGATCGGAGCGCGCGACGAGGTGTCCGAGCGGTCGGGCTGGATCATCCGCCGAAGGGGCCAGTGCGACGACGTGGTCGATCGCCATCACGTCGCCCGCCGGATCGCGGATGACGTACAGGCCGGTGGACGGAGGCGCGTTCGCTTCCGGTGCCTGCAGCATCGCGCGGCGTACCTCCGGCGTCAGTTCGAGGCGGGGCCCGACGCTCGCGAGTGCGCTGCCCTCGGCGTCGACAAGCTGCACGGACACGAAGTCATCCGCCTGGCGGATGCCCTCCAGCCGCTGGTCGAGGCGCTCATGGATCGTGGGCGATTCATCTGCGATCCACTCCTCGATCGCCGCGAGGAAGAAGGGGCTGGAGGCCGCCTGCTCGAGGCCCTGCTTGCGATCCTCGAGCCAGAACTCGATCTGCGAGACCTTGAGGTCGGCGACCGCGCGCAGCTCGGAAGCGCGATTGCGCCGGATCTCCTCGGCCTGCGAGCGGTAGAGCGCCACTCCGGCCACCGCGATGCCCACGGCCGCGAGAATGAAGATCGTGAGCGGCTTCCAGAGGTCGGCGTCAACGCGACGCTTTTCGGCCCCGTTCGCCGGCCGGGCGACACCCACCCCCAGGTACAGCACGACGAACAGCAGCAGGGCCGTCACGCCGACGAACATCAGGCCCTTGAACGAGCCTGCGAACAACAGCGCGCCCGGGTCGCCACGGAACAGGATGCCGAGGACGTAGTCCGAGCCGGTGATCCACGCGATGCCCGCCACCAGGTAGGCAAGCGGCAACCAGTAGACGGCGCGGGTCCTCAGGGCAGCCTCCAGCAATCACGTTCCCGCGGCAGTTTGGCTGACGATGCCGGGCCCGACAATGGCCACGGCGCTCGATATATTGTCGGCCCCTCGGACCCGCAGCCGCCGCATGCGCAAGATCCTCGTCTTCCAGCACGTTGCCTCCGAACCGCTCGGCCACCTCGATCCACTGCTGCGCGAATCCGGATTCCGCATCCGCTACGTGAACTTCGGCCGCGAGCCGCACGCCGAGCCGGACGTGCGACGCTATGACGGACTGGTGGTGCTCGGCGGGCCGATGAACGTGGGGGAAGAGGACCGGCATCCGCACCTCGGCACCGAAGTCGAGGCGATCCGCGCTGCAGTGGCGGGCGAGCGACCCGTGCTCGGCATCTGCCTCGGCGCGCAGCTGCTGGCCGCGGCCATGGGCGCGGAGGTGCGCCCGAATCCGGTGCCCGAGATCGGCTGGTACCGGCTGCAGACCCTGCCGGCCGCAAGGGATGATCGCCTGTTTCGCCACTTCGAGCATCCGGCGCACTACGTCTTCCAGTGGCACGCCTACACCTGCGCGCTGCCCCCCGGGGCGGTGCACCTCGCCGCCACGCGCCATTGCCGCAACCAGGGCTTCCGCATCGGCGACCACGCGTGGGGACTGCAGTTCCACCTCGAGGCCGATGCCGAGCTGATCGAGCGCTGGCTCGCCTCGCCCGGGGGTCGCCGCGAGATCGAGACGCACTGGGGCACGCACCGGATCCCGCGCATCCGCACCGCGACCCGCGGCCACATGAGCCAATCGCAGCCGCTGAGCGACCGGGTATTCGGCGAATTCGTCGGTCTGCTCGGCCCGCGGCGGCGCCAGAGGCTGCTGGCTTCGCGCTAGGCGCCGAGGAACATCCGGTACGCCGGGTTCCCGGTCTCCTCCGTGTAGGCGTACTGCAGCTCGCGCAGGTGACGGGCGAACTCCTGCGCATCCGCGGGCGGCACCTGCACGCCGGCCAGCACCCGCCCGTAGTCGGAACCGTGGTTGCGGTAATGGAACAGGCTGATGTTCCACTGGCCGCCCACCGCCTGCAGGAAGCGCAGCAGCGCGCCCGGCCGCTCCGGGAACTCGAAGCGGAACAGCCGCTCGTGCTCGATGCCGCGCGCGTGGCCGCCGACCATGTAGCGCACGTGCAGCTTGGCCATTTCGTCGTCGGTCATGTCGACGACGCGGTAGCCGCCCGCGGCCACCAGCGCGATGAGTTCCTCGCGCTCGCGCCGCCCGCCGTGCAGCGAGGCACCGACGAAGATCCGCGCCGTCGCGCTGTCGTCGTAGCGGTAGTTGAATTCGGTGACGCTGCGACGGCCGAGCAGCTGGCAGAAGCGCAGGAAGCTGCCCGGCTCCTCCGGGATCTCGACCGCGAACAGCGCCTCGCGCTGCCCGCCGATGTCGGAACGCTCCGCGACGTGGCGCAGGCGGTCGAAATTGACGTTGGCGCCGCTGTTGAGCGTCACGAACAGGCGGTCGGCGCATTCCTCGCGCGCGGCGTACTTCTTGAGCCCGGCGACCGCGAGCGCCCCGGCGGGCTCGGCGATGGTGCGGTTGTCCTCGAAGATGTCCTGGATCGCCGCGCAGATCTCGTCGGTGCTGACCAGCACCACCTCGTCCACGTACTTCTGCGCGAGCCGGAAGGTTTCCTCCCCCACGCGCCGCACTGCGACCCCGTCGGCGAAGATGCCGACGCGCTCGAGAGTCACGCGCGTGCCCGCCTGCAGCGACTCGTACATGCTGGCGGCGTCGTCGGGCTCGACGCCCACGATGCGCACCTTCGGGTAGAGCGACTTCACGTAGGTGGCGATGCCGGCCACGAGGCCGCCGCCACCCACGGGGACGAAGATGGCGTCGATCGGGTCGGAGCACTGGCGCAGGATCTCCATGCCGATCGTGCCCTGCCCCGCGATCACGTCCGCGTCGTCGAACGGGTGGATGAAGGTGAGCCCGCGCTCCCGCGCGAGCCCGGTCGCGTGCTCGGCGGCGTGGTCGAAATCGTCACCGTGCATCACCACCTCGCCGCCGAGGTCGAGTACCGCCTGCACCTTGATGCTGGGCGTGGTCTGCGGCATCACGATCACCGCCGGGATGCCGCGGCGACGGGCGGCGAGCGCCACGCCCTGGGCGTGGTTGCCGGCGGAGGCGCAGATCACGCCGCGCCGCGCGACCGTCTCGGAGAGGTGCGCGATCTTGTTGTAGGCGCCGCGCAGCTTGAACGAGAAGACCGGCTGCAGGTCCTCGCGCTTGAACAGCACGCGGTTGACGAGCCGACGCGACAGCCGTGGCGCGGGCTCGAGCGGGGACTCGATCGCGACGTCGTAGACGCGCGCCTTGAGGATGCGTTCGATGTAGCTTTCTTGCATGGAATGTCCGGGGATGCGCCGCCTAAGTTAGCAGGAAGCGCCTTGCCGCGGGTTGCGGACACCCGCCATACTTCGCCCGCGCGGACAGACCGGCCCGCTCGTCACCTCGATTCCGGACATGAATGATTTCGTTTCGCGCCGCGACTTCCTCGGCGTGCTCGGCGCAGCCTCGCTGCTGCCCAGGCCCGCCGCCGGCCAGGTCTTTCCGGCGGACAGCGTGCCGGTCACTTCCCGCGATCTCTGGTCCTGGATGCGCGCGCAGCTGGTGCTCGAGCCCGGCCTCGCCTGGCTCGACACGGCGGGCTCGGGGCCGGCGCTGCGCGCGGTGACCGCGCGCGAATTCCGCAGCCGGGAGCGGCAGAGCGAGAACCTCCTCGCCTACGAGGCCGTGGCGCTCGGCCCTGCGATGACCGAGCGGCTGGCGCGGATCGCGGCCTTCATCGGCGTGGCGCCGGACGACGTCGCCCTCACTTCGGGTTCGGCCGAGGCCATCAATATCGTCGCGCGCGGGCTCGACCTGCAGCCCGGCGACGAGGTGCTCACCACCGGGCACGACCGCCCGGCCGCCGTCCAGCCGTGGCTGCTCGAGGCACGGCGCCGCGGCATCAAGGTCGTGCAGCTGCCGCAGGACGGCCTGCCGGGAACCCCCGAGGCGATCGTCGGTCGCTTCGCCGCTGCGATCACCCCGCGCACCCGTGTCATGACGTTTGCGCACGTGCAGGACAGCGACGGCACCGTGATGCCGGTGCGCGAACTCTGCGCGCTGGCGCGCTCGAACGGCATCTTCTCGCTGGTCGACGGCGCGCAGGGTCCCGGCCATCTCGACCTGCGCCTCGCCGAGTTCGGCTGCGACGCCTACGCGACCTCATTCCACCGCTGGCTCAATGCCCCGCGTGGCACGGGTGCGCTCGTGCTGGGCCGCGAGGCGCGCGAGCGGGTCTGGCCGCTGGTCGTGGACCAGCCGACGGACGGACGATCCGCCCAGGACAGGTACGGCCGCCTCGCCCGTTACCATGCGCCCAGCCTCGAGGGCATCGCCATCGCGATCGAGTTCCGGCAGGTGGTCAATCCCGCGCGGATCGGCGCGAGGATCCGCGAGCTCGCTGCCTACCTGCGCGCGGCCCTCGGCGCGCTGGCCGGCGTCGAGATCGTGTCGCCCGCCCACCCTGCGCTCGCGAGCGGCATCGTGAGCTTCCGCGTCGCCGCCCGCGATCACGCGGTGCTGGTCGAGTCGCTCGCGCGCGAGGACAGGATCGCCGTCGCGCACGTGGCGCGCGGCACGGCGTTCGACGCGATCCGCGCCAGCCTGCACGCCAGCAACGACCACGACGAGATCGAGCGCCTCGTGAACGCGCTGCGCCGCAGGCCCTGAGGGCTCGGCATGTTGCGCACCGAGCTCATGACGACACTCCTCGCCGGCTTGACCGGCGGGCTCACGGGCATGCTGTGGAGCGGGCTCGTCTCCTCGCCGTGGTTGAGCCGCAACCGGCGCGAGCAGTCGGCGGCGTGGCACCGGGAAACGCTGGCTCGGCTGGCGATCCAGGCGCTGCTGTACGCTGCCGGCGGCGCCGCGCTCGGCTTCCTGTTCTGGCTCGGCTGGGGCCTGATCGCGATCGTCAACGCCCCGTGGTATGCCACCGGGGCGCTGTTCGGCGTGGTGAGCTGGGCGGCGAGCGCCGTGCCGCTGCTCGGCGTGTTGTCGCTGCGCCTGAAGGGCTACGCGCCGCTGGCCGCGATCCACGCGCTCGAGTGGCTCGTGACCTGCCTGGCGGCGGGACTGCTCTGCGCGTACACCTGGCACCGCTACTCCTGAGGCCATGCGCAACGTCGTCGTACTGAGCGCGGCCCAGGCCCTCTCGGCCTCGGGCATGATGACCATGACGCTGCTCGGCGGCATCCTCGGCAGCCAGCTCGCACCCTCGCCGCAGCTCGCGACGCTGCCGGTGTCGCTCACGATCCTCGGCCTCGCGCTGACGACGATCCCGGCGGCGCTGATCATGCAGCGTGTCGGGCGCCGCAAGGCGTTCATCGCCAGCGCGCTCACGGCCTCGCTCGCCGCGCTGGTGGTCGCCTGGGCGATCGTGCAGCAGAGTTTCGTGCTGCTGTGCGCGGCGGCGCTGGTGTTCGGCGCGAACCTCGCGTTCCAGCAGCAGCACCGCTTCGCGGCGGCGGAGAGCGTCCCGCCGGGACGCGTGAGCACGGCCGTCTCGGTGGTGATGATCGGCACGCTGGTCGCGGCCGCCCTGGGCCCGCAGGTCGCGCTCGCCCTCAAGGATCTGGTGCCCGGCAGCGAGTACGCCGGGTCGTTCCTCGGCGTCGCAGCGCTTTGCGTGGCGACCGCGCTCGTGTTGACCCGCTACCGGCCGGGGCCGATGCATCCGTCGCCCGACGCCTCGGAGCCGATGCGCCCGCTGGCGGAGATCCTGCGCCAGCCCGCTTACCTGGTCGCGGTGCTCGCGGGCATCGTGTCGTACGCGGTGATGAGCTTCATCATGACGGCGACGCCGATCAGCATGCACGTCCACGACGGGCATTCGGACGCCGCCACGGCGCTGGTGATCCAGAGTCACCTGCTCGCGATGTACCTGCCGTCGATGTTCAGCGGCGTGCTGATCTCGCGCATCGGCGTGCGGGCCGGCATGGGCTCCGGCCTGGTCCTGATGGCCGGCTGCATCGCGGTCGACAGCGCGGGCCGGGAGATCATGCATTACTGGTGGGGGCTCGTGCTGCTCGGCGTCGGCTGGAACCTGCTCTTCGTCTCGGGCACGGCGCTGCTGACCACGACCTACCGGCCCGCTGAGCGTTTCCGTGCGCAGGCCGTCAACGAGTTCTCGGTGTTCGGGACACAGGCCGCCGCCTCGTTGGCCGCCGGACCGGCGATGCATGCGCTCGGCTGGACGACGCTCAACCTTGCCGCCCTGCCGCCGATGGTCCTGCTCGGGCTCGCGCTCGCCGCGTGGCCCGCTCAGCGGTCGAGGAACTCCCGCGCATAGCGCACCACCGCGCCGACGCCGCCGTCGAACGCCTCGCCATCCTGGTCCGGCAGGTCGACGCGGCGCGCCTCGCGCAGCAGGCCGTCCGCGCGGGCCGTCATGTCCCAGTATTCGTCCTTCGGGCGCAGCACCAGCGTCTGCTGCCTGAGCAGCGGCAGGCGCTCGCCCGCGGGGTAATTCGCCGCCGCCGACGGGCCCCACGCCGCCGACTCGCCCGACTGCAGCGCGCCGACGAGGTCGCCGGCGATGCGCGACAGCGGTGCGTGCGGTCCGCGCGAGCGCCGGATGCGCTGCCATTCCTCGAGCAGGTGGCTGCCGTCGTCGCGTGCACGCGCCGGCCACGGGCGGGCATTGAAGGATTCGCGCTCCTTCGCGTCGAACACCGGCACGCCGGCGAGGATCACGCGGCGCACCTGCTCGTGTCGGGCGAGCGCGAGCTCGGCCGCGACCAGCGAGCCGGTCTGGTAGCCGAGCAGGTCCACCTGGCGCAGCCGCAGCGAGTCGAGCAGGTCGCCCACCGCCGCGGCGTAGTCGACGATCGCGGGCGGCGATTCGGGCGCGTCCGACTCGCCGTGGCCCGGCAGGTCCGGCGCATACACGCTGCGGTCGCGGCCGAGGTCGGCGAGCAGGCCATGGAACACGTCGCCCGCGAGCGGGCTCGGGTGGATGCAGACGAGCGGCGTGAGTTCGTCGAACCCGCCGCTCGAGGGAAAGGCGGTGTGCAGGTGCAGCTGCCCGAAGCGGCAGTCGACGTACATCTTGCGGAGGTGGACTGTCACGGGCGGGGACTTCCTGCTCGAGAGACTGGTGGAGCGCGCGGCGCTGCGACTGGACTGGCGTGTCACGGGCGTAAGGACCTCGGAATCGATGGAGACCGGCGGGGTTGGATTCTCCGCGATGCGCCCGTGCGTCACGTTGATTCAACTCTCACAAACGAGCCCGCCGACCTGACTTAATCCGGCACGCCTTATGTCGCACCGCTCACACCGTGTCGAGGTACCACTCGTAGTCGCGATCGGAAACCAGCGCACCGAACTTCTCGCACTCGCGACGCTTGATCGCGAGGAACACCTGCAGGAATTCCGCGCCGAGCGCGTCGACGAGGAACTCCGAGCGCGACGCCCGCTCGAGCGCCGCGTGCCACTGCGTCGGCAGGTCGCCCGCGGGCGCGTTCTCGTAACCGTTGCCCTGCACCGGCGGTCCCGGTTCCATGCGCCGCTCGATGCCGCGCAGCATCGCGCCGAGCACGAGCGCGGCGACGAGGTAGGGATTCGCATCCGCGCCGGCGACGCGGTGCTCGACGTGCCGGCTCGCGGGCGGGCCGGCCGGGATGCGCAGGCTCACGGAGCGGTTGTTGATGCCCCAGGTGGCCGCCACGGGAGCGTAGCTCATGGCGCGGAACCGGCGATACGAGTTGGCATGCGGCGCGAAAACCGCCATGCCGTCGGCGAGCGTCTCCTGCAGTCCGCCGATGGCGTGTCGCAGCAGCGGCGTCCCGGCGGGATCCTCACTCGCGAAGGCGTTGCGGCCCTGCTCGTCGGCGAGGCTCGCGTGCAGGTGCATGCCCGTGCCCGCCATCTCGGCGAACGGCTTAGCCATGAAGCAGGCGATGCAGCCGTGGCGCGCGGCTGCGCCGCGCACTGCGCGCTTGAACAGCACGGCTTCGTCCACGGCCTTGAGCGCGTCGGGGCGATGCTCGAGCGTGATCTCGAACTGGCCCGGCGCGTACTCGGACATCAGGGTCCGCACGGGCAGTCCCTGGGAGCGGGCCGCCGCGTACAGGTCGTCGAACAGCGGCGCCATGTCGTCGAGGCGACCGAGCCCGTAGGCGTCGATGCGATCGCGCGACGCGCCAGACACGAGACCGCTCGCCGGCCGCAGCCGCCCGTCGGGTCCGCGCTGCAACAGGTAGAACTCGAGTTCCACCGCGATCACCGGAGTGAGTCCGCGGGCGCGCAATCGTTCGACGGCGCGGGCCAGCACGTGGCGCGGGTCCGCCTTCGCGGGACGCCCGTCGAGTTCGAACAGGGTGCCGAGCACCTGCGCGCTGGGTCGCGCGAGCCACGGCGCCCGGGTGAGCGACCCTGCGACCGGCCGGCAGGCGAGGTCCGCGTCGCCCACGGACCACACGAGCCCGGTCTCCTCAACGTCCTCGCCCGTGATGTCGAGGCCGAGGATCGAGCCCGCGACATTGCGGCCGGCACCGTACAACGCCGCGATTTCCTCGCGCGCGATGTTCTTGCCACGCCCGACGCCGTTGGCATCCGTGATCACGAGCTGCACCGACTCGACGTCCGGGTTGGCGGCGAGGAAAGAGCGGGCTTCGTCGGGCTGGCCGATGCCGATCGCGGCGTGAGTCGTGTCGTTCATGACGCGCGGGATGGTGACGGATGGGCCTCGGCAGTGGCAAGCTCGCGCTCCCGCCTGCCGCGAAGGGACTCAGCGGTCGCGTTGCGGGATCACGCGGACCCGGTCCGCCGCCCGCTCGGTCTCGACGACCACCGAGAATCGTCGCGCCTGGCCCGAGCGCAGCGTAAGACGCTCCTGGTGCTCGCCGACGATCTCGCGGTTGGCGACGCTGTCGCCCGCGTAGGCGCGCACCAGCACCAGCAGGTCCTCGTCCGCCGAGTCGCCCGCCGTCAGGCGGAAGCTCGCCGTGCAGCGGGCGGGGCCGCAGGCCCAGTTGAGATCGCTGACGCTCACCTGCGGCTCGGGTGCGGAGCAGGCGGCGAGCGCCAGCACGCCGGCGGCCGCGAACCCGCCGCCTCGTCGCAGCCACCTGGATCGATCCGGATCGCGCCGTTGCATAGCGTGCCTCGTGCGTGGTGGTGCGAGAATAAACGACAACCCCGGCCGGGCCCCAGGCAATGACTGTACGCCCCGACTTTGCACACCCCGCGCTCGAGCGCGACGCGTCGCTTGCGAACCTCAATACGCTGCGAGTGCCGGCGCGCGCGCGCTGGCTGGCCGACCTGCATCACCCGGACCAGGTCCCGGCCCTGCTCGCCCGCCCGGAGGTCGCCGAGCTGCCCGTGCTGGTGCTCGGCGAGGGCAGCAACGTGCTGTTCGCCGCCGATTTTCCCGGCCTGGTGCTGCGCCTGCGCTGCGACCTGGCCAGCGTGCTCGCGGACGACGGCGAGGTGGCGCTGGTGCGGGCCGAGTCCGGCCACGGCTGGGACGCCCTGGTCGACTGGACGCTCGCGCGCGGACTCGCCGGCCTCGAGAACCTCGCCTTGATCCCCGGACTCGTCGGCGCCGCCCCGATCCAGAACATCGGAGCCTACGGCCGCGAGGTCGGCGAGTTCATCACGGCGGTCGAGGCCTGGGACCGGCCGGAGGGCCGCGCCGCGCGGCTGGCCGGTGTGGACTGCGGATTCGGTTACCGCGACAGCCTCTTCAAGCGCGAGCCGGACAGATGGATCGTCACCGCGGTCGAGTTCCGGCTCGCCCGTAGCCCCGCGCTGATGCTCGACTACGCCGGAGTTCGCGAGGAACTCGCGTCCGGCACGAGCGGCGAACCCACGCCGGCCAACGTGGCCGAGGCGATCCGCAGGCTGCGTCGCCGCAAGCTGCCCGACCCGGCGCTGATCGGCAACGCGGGCAGCTTCTTCAAGAACCCTATCGTGCCCGCGGCCCTGGCCGACGAGTTGCGGGCGGCGAACCCTCGGGCACCCGTGTATCCGGCAGGCGACGGCCTCGTGAAGCTTTCCGCAGCGTGGCTGATCGAGGCCTGCGGCTGGCGCGGTTATCGCGAAGGCGATGCCGGCATCTCCGCACAGCATGCGCTGGTGCTCGTCAATCATGGTCACGCCACGGGCGCGCAGCTGCTCGCCGTCGCGCGGCGTGTCGCCGAGTCCGTCGAGCGGAGGTTCGGCGTGCGGCTGGAGCCCGAGCCCCGGATTGTTGGCGGCGTCTTCTGAGGTAGCGACGGCGCGGGAGAGCGGTTGGCGGATAGCGGTTGGCGGTTAGTGGAAAAGCGGAGGCGGAAAGGGGATAGGGGTTGGGTCTGTCACCAATTCGTGTTGGTCACGCCAGAGAACTTGTCCTCAGAGCGGACGTTCAAGGGTGACGATCGACCCGAAGCAGACCCACGTTCGATGTCTGGAAAGACTGGGAAGCCCGCACCTCGAACGCTGTGTTATGCCGCCGATTCGTCCCAGTTCGGAAATACCAGTACTGCCGGATGACACTTGAGCGCTCGCGCCAGCACTTTTGCCCGCGCAACGCCCAGGTTGATCCGGCCGTTCTCAATGGCCGAGATCGTGGACTGCGGAATACCCGTGAGTTCGGCGAGCTGGGCCTGCGTGAGCTCTTGGAGCTCCCGGAGAATGCGCACCGAATCGCCGACGGAAACCTCGACGCGCCGCTTGGCCAATCTGAACTCTCTCATCTCACGGTCTCCGATAGTCGTGGGGCGTGACCTGAATGACCTGTATCAGTAACAGGTTCGCTGCAACGCGGTAGATCACTCTCCACTTCAAGCCAAGACGCGACGATCGATGTCCTTTCCAGTCGCCGGAAAGGGATTCATCGTGGAATCCCCTGATGGCGCGTAGCCCGGGCGGCCCCGAAAGCGCGGCAATGTCTTTCCACTTCTCATAGCGCTTCAAAATCTCCAGCGGCACCGCACCGGACAGTTGCTTATCTACCCGACGATGCTCCTCAATTCGCCACATGACAAATAATAGCTATACTATTTTTGTTATGTCAAAACGACCCGTTCCAGACATTCGGAAGTCCAGAGCGTTACGCCTGCCCCCGCAGACGCGAGCGATCTAGCCAGTACCGCACAGCACGCCAAAGATAAGCCAGCGATACGACAAGCCCGGCCAGGCTGAGCACAATCCAACTTCGATGAGTCGGCCACGCCTCCAGAGCCAATCGAATCGATATAGGGGCAATCGAAAGAAATGGCACGGTTGCGATCACCCCGAGAAGAACGGCCTCTGGATATCTCGACGCGATTTCGGGATGCATCAAAGCCTGCACTCCACGGATGAGAAAGAAGATTGGCGCGATTGAAATCAGCATGGACAGAGCTGGCGATCCTACGATGGGCTTCATATTCAACAAGGGCACAGCGGTCCACCAGACGAGCATGCAAGCGGCCCAAATCAAAATCGATTCCCTTTGCCACTTAGTGGTCGGATCGAGCGCTGGCTGTTTGAGGCGTGGCTCAATCGGTCGCTCTGGCACAACTCGACCTCGACGGAACATCTCGGCCTCAATTGCAGAATACGCGGTGTCGGTGAGCACCCCCGACGCATGCAGTGCATCCAATTCGTCGTCGGACTTACTGGAGTAGTGCTTGGCGAGACGGTGGGCATCTATTGACAAATCGGGCCTCGGACACGTTTGCGAAAGGTCTGTGAGTCGCGAAATCGCAGGTCCGTTTCTGGCCGATATTGCTGCCAGGCGACCGGCCTAAACAGACCCACTGCGGACACCAAACACGACCGCTACGCACGTGCTCGGTCTAGATCGCGCCACGCGCTCCGTGTCGGACGCCAACAGTATCGCCACGCCAAATAGACGCACGCGACCCAGACGAAGACGAGAAAGAGCAGCGCGCCTGACACTTCTTCGGCCATTTGCGGCGACCCATCCGCGACAACAGTAACGGCGCCGGTTCCGAGCGCACGCGGCAATACGATGTAGCTTCGTCTCCCGGTTCCACGGTCGTGATTGCCGGACAAGCCGACCAATAGCGCCACCTCCCCCGGTGCGAGGTGCATCGTGGCTAGGTCAGCCGTGCGAGGTTGTACCAGACCGTAGGCGATCATTAGCGGCCAACCTGCCGCCATCATCGCCGCCCACGGCCGCGAAAGTATCCACCATAGGATGCGCCCGAGTGTCTTGGACCACGGCTCGTTCACGCTGCACCGACGCACGACAATGAAATTGGTTTCGGCAATCTGGCCTGGTACCCAAAGGTCCGCTTCTGTGGCCGAACCCGGGCCTGGCCCGATGTCCGCTATTTACCTGATCTTTCGGTAACGACCAACACGAATTGGTGACAGAGCCTGGGGGTTAGGGATGGCAGGAAGCCGGCGCGTCGCCCTCTTCACTAACCGCTATTCATTGATCATTAGTCACTCTCCTCCGGCTCACCAGCTGCCGCTGTTCGGCATGCTCTTCCACGGCTCCGCCGCCGCCAGCGCGGCGCCCTTCTGCAGCAGCTCGACCGAGATCTGGTCCGGCGAGCGCACGAAGGCCATGCGGCCGTCGCGCGGCGGGCGGTTGATGGTCACGCCGTGGTCGAGGAGTCGCTGGCAGGCGGCATAGATGTCGTCCACCTGGTAGGCGAGGTGGCCGAAGGCGCGGCCGATGCCGTAGCCTTCAGGATCCCAGTTCCAGGTGAGTTCGACCTGTGCGTCTTCGTCGCCGGGGGCGGCGAGGAACACCAGGGTGTAGCGCCCCGGCTCGCTGTCGTAGCGGCGCAGCTCGCGCAGGCCGAGCGCGTCGCAGTAGAAGCGCAGCGACTGGTCGAGATCCGTCACGCGCACCATCGTGTGGAGATACTTCATTGCAGGCCATCCGCAGGGACCGGCGCGGTCCGGAGACGACCATGTTAGCGCCGCGCGTCTCGGTTTGCCGCCGTCAGCCAGCGCGCGGGCTTGTGTCGCGCGGGGCCCGCAGTGCAACCTGCGCTCCATGAGAAAAATGCTTCGCCTTGCATTCGTGCTGCTGCCAGCGCTCGGCGCCGCGTGCGCGTCGAGCCCGACGCCACCAGCGGCCGCCGACGCGACACCCCCGGTCGAATTCAACATGCTCGGCCGCGAGGACGCGCCGGTCTCGATCATCGAGTTCACCGACCTGCAGTGCCCCTACTGCGCGCGGTTCGCCACGCAGGTCTTTCCCGAGATCCGGCGCAACTACATCGACACCGGCAAGGTGCGGTTCGCGTCGCGCGACCTGCCGCTGCCGTTCCACGCCTTCGCCCTCCCGGCGGCGGTGGCAGCCCGCTGCGCGGGCGAGCAGGGGAAGTTCTGGGATTTTCGCGAGGCGCTGTTTGCCGGACAGTCGCGTCTCGGCAGCGCCCCCTACGACGAGCTCGCGCGGCGATTCGGCATGGATGCCGGCCGCTTCGACGCCTGCCGCCGTGACGGCCGCCAGGAAGCGAACGTCCGCGCCGACCTCGCGCTCGCGCAGTCGCAGGGCATCCGCTCGACGCCGAGCTTCGTGATCGGGCGCGTCGTGAACGGTTCCTTCGAGGGCGAAATAGTCTCCGGCGCGCGGCCGTACGAGGAATTCGCCGCCAGGATCGACACGCTGCTCGGCGCCGCGGACTGACGCGAAATCGACGCCGAACGGGGTCCGCGGAGCCGGCACCCCTGAGTATGCTGCCCCCCGTCGCACAATAAATTCCCGGGGGGGACGCTCATGAACAGGCGTGGATTCGTCGGTATGTCGGTGGCGGCGGCCTTGGGCACGGCGCTGCCTTTCGGCAGGACGCTGGCCGAGCTGGCGGTGATTTCCGGTGACGTCCGGGCGATCAGTGCTGCTGGTTCGGCGATTTCGCTCCGTGCCAGCGACCTGCAGCAATTGAAGAACAACCTGCGCGGCTCGCTGCTGCTGCCGGGCAACGCGGGCTACGACCAGGCGCGTCGCGTGCTGAACGAGGCCATCGACAAGCACCCCGCCCTCGTCGTCCAGCCCACCGGTGCCGCCGACGTGCGTACGGCGGTGGATTTCGCCCGCGAGCACGAACTGCTGCTCGCCGTGAAATGCGGCGGCCACAGCTACGGCGGCACCTCGACCTGCGACGGCGGCATGCAGATCGACCTGTCACGCATGCGTGGCGCGCGGGTCGATCCGACTGCGCGCCGGGCCTACGTTGCCGGCGGCAGCCTGCTGGGCGATCCCGACCACGAGGCGATGGCTCACGGCCTCGTCACGACCGCCGGCACGGTCTCGCACACGGGAGTCGGCGGCCTGACGCTCGGTGGTGGTTTCGGCCGCCTGGCGCGGCGTTTTGGCCTGGCACTGGATAACGTGGTCTCGGTCGATGTCGTGACCGCAGACGGTCAGTTGCGACACGCCAGCGTGGAAGAGAATCCCGACCTGTTCTGGGGAGTACGCGGTGGCAGCGGCAACTTCGGCGTCGTGACTGCATTCGAATTCCAGTTGCATCCGATGCAGCGGCAGGTCGTCGGCGGCAGCCTGGTCTTCCCGCTGGCACGCGCTCGCGAACTGGTGGAGGCATACGCGCATATCAGCGCGGAGGCGCCGGCCGAACTGTATCTCGACGCCATCATGAGTGCGCGCATGGGCGGCAACCCAGGCGTGTTCGTGTTCAGCGCCTGCTACTCGGGACCGCCCGAGCAGGCCGAGCGAGCCATGGCGCCGTTGCGTCGGCTCGGTGCGCCGATGAACGATACGATCAAGGCGGTCGACTACGTCGCCCTGCAGCGGAGCACCGACCAGACCGACCCGCGTGGCGAAGGCCGCTACCTGAAGTCCGGGTTCATCGATACCTTCCCGGCGGGCTTGAGCAAGGCGCTCGCCGCCGGCTTCGGGCGGACCCGGGGCGCAACTCGACCGTCTTCTTCCAGCACGGCGGACGCAGGATCGGCGACGTGGCGGTCGACGCCACCGCATTTCCGCATCGACGATCGAAACTCAACATGTTTGCGGCGGTGTCCTGGCCGCTGCGCAAGGACGCGACACGCCATGTCCGTTACGTCCAGGAATACTGGCGAAAGCTCGAGAAGTACACCGACGGCTTCTACTCGGTCGAGGTAGCGGACGAACCCGCGCCCGTGGTCGAACGGAATTTCCAGGGCAATCTCGCTCGGCTGCAACTCGTCAAGAACAAGTACGACCCAGGGAACCTGCTCCGCCTGAACGCGAACGTCGGGCCGACGGTCGGCCTGGGCTGACGGCGATTCGGTGCGCTGTTTCGCGATCGAAGCAGCTAGGTCCAGCCGGCGAGCTCGGCCCCGAGCCCCGCGAGCGCCGCGGCGACCAGCACCCACGGAAGTTCCAGTCGCGTTCGCTGCAGCAGCAGCCAGGCGCCGGCGACGATCGCGACCGCAGGCACGGAAGGTCCCGCTGCGATTCCCGCCGGAAGCAGCACCACCTTGGCGAGCAGCAGCGCCAGCGATGCGATCACTCCGACCACCGCGGCGGTGATCGCCGCCAGCGCGGCGGCGATGCGCGGTTCGTGCGAGATGCGCTCGACGTGGGGAGCGCCGAGGAAGATGAAGACGAACGACGGCAGGAACGTCGCCCACGAGGCAAGCAGCGCCGCGAGGACGGCCGCCACGGCCGGACTGAAGGGCCCCGGTTCGTTCCACCCGGCCATGAAGCCCATGAACTGCAGCACGATCACCAGTGGTCCGGGCGTGGTCTCCGCGAGCGCGAGGCCCGCCACGGCCTGGCTGGCCGTCAACCATCCGAGGTCCTGCACCAGGTGCTGCGTGACGTAGCCGAGCACGGCGTAGGCACCGCCGAATGTCACCAGCGCTGCCTGCGTGAAGAAGAGATAGATGCGGGTCCAGAGCGAGTCGGTGCCGAGCAGCGCCGCGACCAGCACGAGCGGTGCGAGCCACAGCGCAAGCCCGGTCGTCACGACCCGCACGCTCTGCGACGGGCCCGGCGGCGGCCGGTCGGCGGCGGCCGGTCGCGGTTGTCGCCACGCGACGGCGGCACCCAGCGATCCCGCGGCGGCGACCAGCAGTGGGAATGGCAGCCCCAGGAATTCGAGTGCGATGAATGCCAGCACGGCGAGCAGCACGTGCAACGGGCTGCGCAACGCGCGACGACCGATCTTCACGAGCGCCTGCGCCACCAGCACGACCACCGCGGCCTTCAGGCCGAGCAGCACGCCCTCGGCGGCGGGCAGGCTGCCGAACCGTGCGTACGCGTAGGACAGTGCGAGCAGCAGAAGGATCGCGGGCCCGATGAAGCCGAGGCCGGCGACGAGCCCGCCGCGCGTGCCGTGCAGCTTCCAGCCGAGATAGATCGCGAGCTGCAGCGCCTCGGGTCCAGGCAGCAGCATGCAGAAATTGAGCGCGTCGGTGAATCGGCGTTCGTCGAGCCAACCACGTCGCTCGACGACCTCGCGATGCATGATCGCGATCTGCCCCGCCGGGCCGCCGAAGGAGACGAAGCCGAGGCCGAGCCAGAAGCGTGCCGCCTCGGCGAACGACGGCCGACCCCCTCGCTCCGTCAGAACATCTCCGACGCGCCGGGCTCCTTCGCCTCGGCCTTGTTGCGCGCGGCGATGTGGTCGCCGGTGATCATCTCGTCGTAGGCCTGCCCGGGCCCGACCATCGGGTAGACGCCCGCGTCCGGGTCGATCAGCACCTCGAGGAACGCGGGCCCGTCGAACTCGATGAACTCGCGCACCACCCGCGGCACGTCCTCGTGGCGGTCGAGCCGCACGGCCCAGCGGAACCCGTCGGCCTGCGCGGCCTTGACGAAGTCCTTCTTGTGCAGCGACTTGTCGCTGGCCGAGAGCCGCCCCTTGAAGAACAGCTTCTGCCACTGCTTGACCATGCCGTCGCCGAAGTTGTTCAGCACCACGACCTTCACCGGCAGGTCGTAGGTCGTCACGGTCTCGAGCTCGCCGAGGTTCATGCGCATGCTCGCGTCGCCGTCGACGTCGATCACCAGCCGGTCGCGACAGGCGAACTGCGCACCGATGGCCGCCGGCAGGCCGAAGCCCATCGTGCCCATGCTGCCCGAGGTGATCCAAAGGCGCGGCTCGCGGAAATCGAAGTACTGCGCGGCCCACATCTGGTGCTGCCCGACACCGGTCGCGATGATCGCCTCGCCCCTGGTGATCCGGTTGATTTCCTCGATCACGTAGTAGGGCTGGATCCGCTCGCCCGAGCGGTCGTAGTTCATGGCGTAGGTGCGGCGCAGCTCGTCGAGGTGCGTGTGCCAGGCCGACCAGTCGCGCCTGAAGCCCGTGCGTTCCGCGTGACCGCGCAGGCCCTGCAGCGCCGGCGCGAGCAGGCCCACGTGGCTCCACTGCACGCGCTTGACCTTGTTGATCTCCGAGGCGTCCACGTCGATGTGCGCGATGCACTTCGCGTTCCTCGCGAACTTGGCGGGCACGGCCGCGACGCGGTCATCGAAGCGCGCACCGAGCGTGATGAGGAAGTCACAGTCCTCGACGGCGTAGTTCGCGAAGGCCGCGCCATGCATTCCGAGCATGCGCATCGCCAGCGGGTGCGTGGTGTCGACCGAGCCGATGCCCATCAGCGTCGTGACCACGGGGATGCCGAGCTCGGCCGAGAAGCGCCGCAGTTCCGCGGACGCGCCGCCGAGGATCACCCCGCCGCCGGCGTAGATCAGCGGTCGCTCGGCCTCGCCGAGCCGCGCGAACAACGACTCGCACTCCTCGTCCGTGACGGCATTGCGCTTGAGCGCCGCCATGCGCTGCCGATAGCCGCGGACGTCGAGGTGCCCTTCGCCCTTGAACGTGCCCTGCCAGTTCTGCACGTCCTTGGGGACGTCGATCACCACCGGGCCCGGGCGCCCGGTGCGCGCGATCTCGAACGCCGTGCGCATGGTCGCTTCGAGGCGCTCCGGATCGGTCACGAGGAAGCAATGCTTCGCGACGGCGCCCATGATGTTGGCGACCGGCGCCTCCTGGAACGCGTCGCTGCCGATCGCGGCGGTCGGGACCTGCCCGCAGATCACGACGATCGGCACCGAGTCGGCGGCGCAGTCGCGCACCGGCGTCACCGTGTTGGTCGCACCCGGGCCCGAGGTCACCATGCACACGCCGACGCGCCCGCTCGCCCGCGCGTAGCCAGCGGCCATGAAGCCCGCGCCCTGCTCGTTCGCCGGCACGATGAGCGGCATCGGGCTGCGCTCGCCCGGGCCCGCGTGCTCCTGGTTGTAACGGAACACGGCATCGTAGGTCGGCAGGATGGCCCCGCCGCTGTAACCGAAAATGGTGTCGACGCCCTCGTCGGCGAGTACCTGGACGATGATTTCGGCGCCGGTCATGGCCTGGCCCGCCCTGGGGTGGGCGGCATGGCCCGCGATGGCATGGCTCTGCGTCACGGCGACATCCTGCGCGAGGCTGCGCGATACTCTCATGTTGCGGTGCAAACGAGCCTAGCAGCCGCGTCCGCAGGCGTCTATGCTTGTGGACCACGCTCGCCCCGTGGGCGCTCAAAAAGCGTTGTCAATCATGTCCTTGTAACCCCGGTCGGCCTTGCCGCCAGCGGAGCCAACGTGCGAAGCATGCGCCACATCATTTCCGTCACCCTGCAGAACGAAGTCGGCGCCCTCACGCGGGTCGCGGGACTGTTCTCGACCCGCGGCTACAACATCGAGTCGTTGAGCGTCGCGCCCACGGACGACCCCACCGTCTCGCGACTGACGGTCGTGACGACGGGCAGCGAAGCGGTCGTCCAGCAGATTTCCAACCAGCTGCTGAAGCTCGTCGACGTGGTGGACGTCGAGGACGTCACGCGCGAGGAGCATTTCGAGCGCGAGCTGCTGCTCATCAAGGTCAAGGCGAAGGCGACGCAGGTCGGCTCGCTGTGGTCGGCGACGCAGCGCGCCGGCGGCCGCGTGCTGTGGGACGCCGCGGACAGCTTCACCATCGAGCTCACCAGCAACGAGGCCGAGATCAACCGCTTCATCGCCGAGGCCGGCAACTTCGGCAAGGTGCTGGAGGTCGTCAGGTGCGGTGCACTCGCGATCCAGAAGGGCAAGGAGGTGCTCGAGTCGTGAGCTACCGGCTCTACGACTACCTTCCGTCGGGCAATGGCTACAAGGTGCGGCTGGTGCTGCGCCACCTCGGCCTGCCCTACGAACTCGTCGAGCTCGACATCAAGCGCGGCGAGACGCGCACGCCGGAATACCTGGCGAAGAACCCGAACGGCCGCATCCCGCTGCTCGAAATCCCCGGCCGTGGCTACCTGTCCGAGAGCCACGCCATCATCGCGTTCCTGGCCGAAGGATCGCGCCTCGTGCCGGGCGACGCGTACGAGCGCGCCCGCATGTGGCAGTGGATGTGCTTCGAGCAGTACAACCTCGAGCCCAACATCGGCACGGCGCGCTTCTGGATCGCGTCGCTCGGCCGGGGCGAGGCGGAGCTCGGCGAGAAGCTGGTCGAGAAGCGGCGCAACGGCCACGCGGCCCTCGAAGTGCTCGAACGTGGCCTCGCGGGTCGCGACTACCTGGTGGGCGGCGCGTTCTCGCTGGCCGACATCGCGCTCTACGCCTACACGCACGTCGCGCCCGAAGGCGGCTTCCCGCTCGAGCCCTATCCCGCGATCCGGGAGTGGTGCGCGCGCATCGCGGCCCAGCCCGGCCACGTGCCCATCACGTCAAGGTAACGGCGAGGTCCCGATGCTGCCGTCCGCGAGCGCCGCCAGCGCCGCGCGGACCTGCGGGGGCACCGGCACGGGACGGCGGCTCGCCGCATCGACGTACACGTGCACGAAGCGGCCGAGCGCCGCTGGCTCGGCCTCATCGTTCCTGAAGAGCCCGATGCGATAGATGACGCTCGAGTTGCCGAGCTTCTCGAGCGCGAGGCCCGCGTACACGGTCTCGGGGAAAGACAGCTCCTTCAGGAACCTGCAGCTCGTCTCCGCCACGATGCCGATGGCCGGCAGGTCCCGGATGTCGGTGCCGCTCGCCTCGATCAGGAAGCCGTTCACGGCGGTGTCGAAGTACGAGTAATAGACGACGTTGTTCACGTGCCCGTAATGGTCGTTGTCCATCCAGCGGGTGGTGATCGTGCGCAGCACGGGAAACTCGCCGCGGCGCGCAGGCAGTTCGATCGCAGGTGTAGCACTCATGCGTGCCAGCATACCAGTCGGCGGTTGACCGCCTCGCGCAGCGGCGTATGTTTGGCAGGACGGCGTGGCCGTCCTGAGCGCAAGGAGAATCAGATGCACCTTGGATTGGGCGAATTCCTCGAGGAACAGACCAAGGGCCTGGCCGAACTGGCCGAGAACCTGCGCAAGTCGCGTATCGCCGCGGCTCGCAAGGCGGCCATGGAGTCGGCCGCGCGCATCAAGTCGCTGAACGGGCGCGTGCGCGCGCTGGCGCGTTCGGGCGTCCGGCTGACGTCCATCTCGCAGGGAGCGGCGCAGAGCCTCATCGAGCTGCAGGCCGACATCGTCACGTCGGCGCTCAGCGACGCTGCCGACCGGATGGAGCGCGTCGCCTACACCGAGAATGTCCGCGACCTGGCGCGCGTGCAGGGCGAAGTGCTGCAGGCGGCACGACAGCGCATCGTCGAGGACATCGCGCGCACCATGGCGATCCTGAAGAGCGCGGCCGGTGACGTTCGCAAGGTTGCAGCGCCTGCTCGCGCGGCGGCGCCGGCCAAGGCGAAGAAGGCTGCGCGCGGCAAGGTCGCGGCCAGCACCAGGGCAAAGGCCAAGGCAAGATCGAAAGCGAGAACGAAGGCCCGGCCGAGGGTAGCGGCACGACCGAAGCGCAAGACGGCCCGGCGCTGAGGTCGGAGCTCCGACCCGCTTCGGATTCGCGAACTGCACGGCCGCGGCGGCGGTATGCTGCCGCGCATGAAGACCAGAGCCGCCGTGCTGCACGAGATCGGGCTGCCTGCACCGTACGCGCACTCGAGGCCGCTCACCATCGAGGAAGTGGATCTCGACCCTCCCGGTCCGGGCGAAGTGCTGGTGCGCATCCGCGCGGCCGGACTGTGCCACTCGGACCTGTCCGTCATCGACGGCAACCGGCCGCGGCCAATGCCGATGGTGCTCGGCCACGAGGCGGCGGGCGTGATCGAGGAGGCGGGTCCAGGAGTCACGCAGTTTGCCCGCGGTGACCACGTGGTCGCGGCCTTCGTGCCGAGCTGCGGACACTGCAAGCCCTGCGCCACCGGTCGGCCCGCGCTGTGCGAGCCGGGGTTCAAGGCGAATTCCGCAGGGTCGCTGCTCTCCGGCGAACGCCGGCTGCACGACACGCGCGGCCCGGTGAACCATCACCTCGGCGTCTCGGGCTTTGCGCAATACGCGACCATGGCGGGCAACTCACTGGTAAAGGTGCCTGCCGACCTGCCCTTCGCGGAAGCCGCGCTGTTCGGCTGCGCCGTGATCACCGGCGTCGGCGCCGTCGTGAACACGGGCGCCATGCCGCAGGGAGCCACCGTCGCCGTCGTGGGACTCGGAGGCGTCGGGCTCGCGGCGCTGCTCGCGGCCCGCATGCTCGAGGCTCCGCAGCTCGTCGCCATCGACATGAACGAGGGCAAGCTGGCGGTGGCGCGCCAGCTCGGGGCCACCGCGACCGTCAATGCCGCGGCACCCGATGCCGCCGAGCAGGCGCGCGAACTCACGCATGGCGGTGTCGAGTATGCCTTCGAGATGGCGGGCGCGGCGCGCGCGCTCGAGCTCGCCTACCGGATCACCGCACGCGGCGGCACCACGGTCAGCGCCGGGCTGTCGCATCCGGACCAGAAGTTCGGCATCCAGCACCTCAACCTCGTCGCCGAGGAACGCACGCTGAAGGGCAGCTACCTCGGCAGTTGCGTTCCGTCGCGCGACATCCCGCGCTACATCGACTGGTACCGCGCGGGTCGCCTGCCGGTGGACCGGCTCCTGAGCGAGCGCATCCGCCTCGACGACATCAACGCTGCGTTCGACCGGCTGGCCGCCGGCGAGTCGATCCGCCAGGTGATCGAGATCGCGTGACGGCGCACGCACTCGCCATGATCGTCACGCTGCTCGATTTCACCGATCCGGCGGACGTGGCGCTGTGGCGCCCGGTCGACGACGTGGTCATGGGCGGCGTATCGCGCAGCCTCTTCAGCCAGGCCGAACCTGGCATCGCACGTTTCCACGGCAACGTCTCGCTCGAGAACTTCGGCGGGTTCGCCTCCGTGCGTACCGCGCCGCGCGACTGGGACATTGCTCACGCGCGGGCGTTCGTGCTCAGGGTTCGCGGCGACGGGCGCCAGTACAAGTTCACGCTGCGCACCAGCGACCGCTTCGACGGCATCCAGTACCAGGCACGATTCACCAGCCCGGCCGGCGAATGGACCGACGTCAGGCTCCCCGTGGACGCCTTCGTCCCCACGTTCCGCGGGCGCAGGGTCCCGTTCGCGCCCGCATTCGACCCCGACCAGGTGCGGGCGCTGGGATTCACGATCAGCGACAAGCAGGCAGGGCCGTTCGAATTGCTCGTCGACCGGATAGCGGCGGAACGGCACTGAACCGGTTTCAGCGCGGCGGCATGCGCAGTCGGTTCTCGATGTCGCGGTAGCGCGGGTCGCTGCGCAATCCATCCATGACCGGGTCCACCCGTATCGTCGGCAGGAGCGCCGAGGGCTCGAGCAGCGCATGGTCCAGTCACAGGAAGGCGCGGTCCACGTCGCCCAGCGCCGCATGGATCGACGCAATGTCGTAGGCCGGTACGTAGCGGTGCTTTGCGAGCTGCACCGCGCGCTCCGCTTCGGCCCGGGCATCGGCAGCACGACCCGCGCGCGCAAGAGCCACTCCCATCAACGAATGACCGCCGGGCGTCTGGACGGCTACCCCGCCCGCCAGCGACAGCGCTTCGTCATGGCGCCTGAGTTGCGTGTAGACCGCGCACAGCAAGGCGCGCGCCAGTGAATTGCCCGGTTCCACCTCGAGCACGCGCTCGATCGCCGCCGCGGCTTCGCCGCAGCGGCGTGCCCAGTAGAGCCCGCGCGCGTACATCACCACGGGAGGCGTCGTGTCGGGCTCCAGTTCCACGCCCGCAGCGAACTCGAGGAGGCCTTCCTCGCTGCGCCCGACGGTCATCAGCCGCAATCCGCGCCACACCCGGGCCATCCCGTAACGTGGATCGTGGCGGATGGCTTCGTCGAAATCCTCGAGCGCGCCCTGCCAGTCGTGTACGAAGTTGAGGCGGATGTGCCCGCGGGTGGCATGCGCCTCGGCGAGATCCGGATCGAGCTGGAGCGCTCGTTCCGCGTTCGCGGGCGCGACCGGGTAAATCTCGCGCGGCCTCCGCATGGCGAAGACGCCTTGCAGTGCCTGTGCATCGGCGAGGCCCGAATAGACGAGCGCAAACTCAGGGTCGCGCGCGATGGCCGGCTCGTAGTACTCGATCGCCTTCGGCAGGCTCTCGGGCGACCAGCGCCGGTTCCAGTGGTAGCGACCGTTCAGGAACAGGTCGTAGGCCACCGCATCGCCGGTCGGCCGGCGTTTCAGTCGCCGCTGCTCGGCGGCCGACAGCTTGATCGCCAGCGCGGCGGTGACGCGATCGGCGATGGAATCCTGCACCGCGAAGATGTCGGTGTACCGCTCGTCGAACCGCCCGGACCACAGTTGCCGCCCGTCGGTCACGCTCAGCAGGCGCGCGGTCACGCGCAGGCGCTCGCCGCTGCGTTGCACGCTGCCGTCCAGCACGGATTGCACGCCGAGTTCGCGGCCCGCGGCCACGGCATCCGTGTCGAGCGCCGAGTAGCCACGGATCGAACTGAGCGGACGCACGGCGACGTCCGCGATGCCGCTGAGCCGCATGATCAGGGTGTCGGCCATGCCGAACTCGAGGGCCTCGTCGCGATCGGCGGCGACGACGGGTTTGAACGGCAGCACGGCCAGCGTGGCCGCGGGTGCGTCCACGGGACGCGCATCGTCGCGGCCCCGCCAGTCGTAAGTGACGATGAAGTAACCCAGCGCGAGGACGGCGAGCGCCAGCACGGCGAGATCGAAGCGCCGGTGCGGCCTCAGTCACCGCGCGGCGCCCTGCGGCCGCGGCGACTCGCGAACCAGGCCGCCGGGAGTCAGTTCGAAGAACCACGCAGCCGCCGCCACGGCCGGCAGGCCGAGCAGCAGGGCGATCACCAGGGCGCGCAGCGTCAAGACGGGCCACGCGAACGCGTCCGCCAGGAACTCCGCGACCTGCGCCAGCAGCCACGACCCCGCCAGGTACGCAAGCAGGACCCGGTGGACGTTGCGTCGCAGCAGCTCGCCGATCCAGTCGGTCCTCATCGTACCGCCCTAGAACCGTCCCTTGGTCTCCACGAGCAACTGTACATCATCGATGTCGCCGTTCCCGTCCAGCGGGAAGGCGAGGTCGATGTGGATGACGTTGCCGAACGACGAGCGACTCGAACCGAGGCGCAGGCCGATGCCGACGTCCTTCAGCAGGCCCGCGCTCTCGAGCCCCGTGACGTTGCGCCCCCAGGTGCGACCCATGTCGAAGAAGGCTGCGCCGCCGACGTGGAACAGCCTGAAGGGATACCAGCCGGTGTAGTAGCGCTGCTCCAGCGTCAGCAGTGCGCGCGCGGTGCCGGCCTGGTAGCGCAGCGGATAGCCGCGCAGGCCGTTGTCGCCGCCGAGCAGCAGCTGCCATTCCTGGTCGAGCTGCTCGGTCACCGTGCCGGAGAGGCTCGCGTAGAACTTGCTGCGATGCGAGGTGGCGAGGTAGTAGCGGGTCTCGCCGCTCAGCAAGCCGTTCACCACCTTGCCGTCCTCGAGGCGCCCCGACAGCGAGGCGAGCGCGAACAGCGCCTGGCCCGGGTGCAGGTCGACGCCATCCTGTACGTAGGCGCTCAACACGAAGGCATCGCGGTCGGAACCCGCGCCGTCCACCGCCACGCCGAGCCTGCCACCGGCGCGAAAGCCCACCAGCACGTCCTCGGTGCGGCGGATCTGGTCCTGGTTGCGCCGCTCCTCGAAGCTGTCCTCGACGAGCTCGAAACCGAGCCACGGGTAGGTCAGCTCCCGGTCACCCGGCAACGGACCCACGAGCGGTTCGAGCGGATCGGGCGCGAACTGGTCCCGCTCGCGGGTGATGCCATAGGTCCAGCGGGTCGCCCAGCGCCCGACGAGCCCCTTCGACCACCCGCCGCCGAACTCGTAGTACTCGTCGCGGTGCTCGAACTCGGCGATGTTCTTGCCGAGTGCGTAGCGCGCGTCGTTGCGCAGGCTGTTGGTCAGTACCGTGCCGGCCGACCAGCGACTATCGAGTGCGTAGAACGGGCGCTCGAGGCGGAAGTGCTTGGTGTCGCCGTCGTCGGCGTCGCTGTACGCGATCGCGAGCCGGGTGAAGCTGTGGCGGAAGTGCGGGTCGCTGAACGAGAAGGTCAGCGATTCCCGGTCGACGCCGTCCTGCCACTCGAGCTCGACCTTCTGGCCCGTGCCGAGCAGGTTGCTCTCCACGACCTGGAAACCGAAGGCGTTGCTGCCGCCCCTGCGGTTGAAGTTCATGCCTGGGTTCAGAGTCCACACGTCTCGTGTGCGCACCTCGAGGTCCACGACCCGGCCGTCGAACGCGACCGGCACGACGTTCGCGTCGTAAAGGTACTCTTTGGCACGCAGGATCCGCTCGGTCTCGAGCAGCAGCCGGTGGCGATAGGGATCGCCGCTCCTGAAGAGCAGCTGCCCGCGGATCACTTTCGGTCGCGTCTCGATGTGCAGCCGGTTCGCCGCGCGATACAGCCAGCCGCTCTCGCCGGGGATGCTGGTATCGAAGATGTCGCCGATGACGACACGGACCTCGCCGATGACCGCACCTCGAGCCTCCAGTTCCTCGGGCGGCGGCACGGCCTGCCCGGCCTGCGCCACGGCCAGCCAGCCGACGGCCAGGGCCGCAGCCAGTCGGGCGGCAGGACGCCGGAGGCCTCGCATCGCGATGTCTATGGCATGAGCACCGTCGAGCCGATGGTGCGGCGGGCAGCGAGGTCGCGATGGGCCTGCGCCACGTCCTGCAGCGCATAGGTCTGGCCGATCTCGATGCGCACCACCCTCCGTCCGATCACCTCGAACAATTCGCGGGCCGCGCGCTCGAGGTCGGCGCGCCGCGCGACGTAGTGGAACATGATCGGCCGCGTGAGGAACAGCGACCCGCGCCGCGCGAGCTCGAGCGGCGCGATGGGCGGCACCGGACCCGAGGAATTGCCGTAAGTGACCATCAGGCCGAGGGGCCTCAGGCAATCGAGCGAGGCGAAGAACGTGTCCTGGCCCACCGAGTCGTAGACCACGTCGGCGCCTCGTCCGCCGGTGAGTTCCCTGACCTGCGCGGCGAGGTCCCCACTGCCGAGGACCAGGGCATGCTGGCAACCGTGCTCGCGGGCAATGGCGGCCTTGGCTTCGCTGCCCGCGACGCCGATCACCGTCGCGCCGAGGTCGCGCGCCCATTGCACCGCGATGAGGCCCACGCCGCCGGCCGCAGCGTGCACGACCACGGCGTCACCCTTCTTCACCCGGTGGGTGCGGCGCACCAGGCACTGCGCAGTGAGGCCCTTCAACATGGCCGCCGCGGCCAGGCGGTCACTGACCCCGTCGGGGATCCGCACCAGCCGCTCGACCGGCATGACGCGATACTGCGCATAGGCGCCCGGCAGCGTGTGGGCATAGGCGACCCGGTCGCCGACCGCGAAGCCGCGCACGCGCGGCCCCAGCGCCTCGATCACACCGGCCGCCTCGTGGCCGAGCCCCATCGGCAGGAGGTTCGGGTACAGCCCGGTCCTCTCGTACACGTCGATGAAGTTGAGCCCCACCGCCGTCTGGCGGATCAGCACCTCGCCCCGTCCCGGCTCGCCCGGATCGACGGGCTCCCACTGCAGGACCTCGGGGCCGCCGTGGGCGTGGATGCGGATGGCGTGAGGCATGGCGGAAGCGGATAGCGGATAGCGGATAGCGGATAGTGTAAGACGAAGATCGGCCGGCTGTGCCGGCCTCTTCACTATCCGCTATCCGCTATCCGCTATCCGCTTTCCCCAGCGGGTCTCCCGCGATCTCCAGTTCCTCCACCACCCGTCCACCCAACAGGTGTTCCTGCAGGATGCGTTCGAGATTGGCGGGAGTGCAGTCGCGGTACCAGGTGCCCTCCGGATAGACGACGGCGATCGGTCCGGAGACGCAGATGCGCAGGCAATCGGCCTTGGTGCGCAGCACGCCGCCGTCGGCGTCCTGCAGGCCGAGTTCACGCAACCGCCGCTTCAGGTACTCCCAGCTCTCGAGGCCGCGCTCCGGCGGGGCGCACTTGCCGCCCACGCACAGGAACACGTGCCGCGACTGGCGGCCGAGGTGCAGCTTGCGGACGGCGACTTCGACCGGGCCCGGCAATGCGTCAGAGCGCCTGGTCGTCCGCCTCGCCCGTGCGGATGCGGATGGCGCGCTCGAGGTCGGAGATGAAGATCTTGCCGTCGCCCACCTTGCCGGTGCGCGCGGCATTGACGATCGCCTCGACCACCTGGTCGACGAGCGCGTCCTTGACGGCGACCTCGATGCGGGTCTTCGGCACGAAGTCCACCACGTATTCCGCGCCGCGGTAGAGCTCGGTGTGGCCACGTTGCCGCCCGAAGCCCTTGACCTCCGTCACCGTCATGCCGGACACGCCGAGCTCCGACAGGGCGGCACGGACGTCGTCCAGCTTGAAGGGCTTGATGATTGCGCTGATCAGCTTCATAGGGCTAAGGCTCCTCGAATCGTCGTAATTGTGCGGCGGAGATGGCTCCAGCCAATATGCAGAAACCGTGCCGACCCAACGGACTGGCCGAAACATCGCCCCGGTGCCGGTGGCGGCGCACCAGCTTGGAGCGCTCCCGCGCCGGAACTGCCCGCCCGTGGTGCGCGGCGCGATCCCCGGGCGACGACTCCTGCCAGCATAGCCACGCACAGGCTGGCGCGCATCATTTCCCGCATCCGGGATTGCCGCGAGGGGGGGGTCACCTTTATCGGCGGCCGGTCGCCGTATATATATTAAGGATCGCGGTATCGCCGCCCACCCTCCGGGCCGGGGTCGCAACGCAGGGAACAGGAATGACCGGGACTTTCGTGATCGTCGGTGCCAGCCACGCCTCGGTTCAGGCCGTGGACACCCTGCGTCGCGAAGGCCATGCAGGTCGCATCGTGCTGGTGGGCGACGAGCCGCGCCTGCCCTACAACCGGCCGCCGCTCTCCAAGAAATTTCTCTCCGGCGAACTGGAGCGCGAGCGACTGCTGCTGCGCAGCCCGCAGTACTACGAGCAGCACTCGGTCGAGACGCGGCTCGGCGTCCGGGTGACCGCCATCGACCGCAGTGCGCAGCGCCTGCGCCTCGGGGATGGTGACGAGCTCACCTACGACAAGCTGCTGCTCTGCGTGGGCAGCCGCCCGCGGCTGCTCGAGGTACCGGGCCATGACCTCGCCGGGATACACTGCCTGCGCACGATCGCGGACGTGGACGCGATCCGCGCGGACCTGCCCGCAGCCCGCCGGCTGGTGGTGGTCGGCGCCGGCTACATCGGCCTCGAGGCCGCGGCCAGTGCACGGCACCTCGGACTCGAACGTCACGGTGCTCGAGATGGCAGACCGGCCGATGAATCGCGTCGTGGCGCCCGAGCTTTCGGACTTCTACACGCGCCGCCACGAGCGCGAGGGCGTCCGCATCCACTGCAACACGTCGGTGACGGCGTTCGTGGGCAAAGGCCGCGTCGAGGCGGTCGCCTGCGGCGAACGGCAGTTCCCGGCGGACCTCGTCATCGTCGGCGTGGGAATCCTGCCCAACGTCAGCCTCGCGGCCGCGGCCGGCATCCGCTGCGAGAACGGCGTGTGGGTCGACGAGCACTGCCGCACGTCCGACCCGAACGTGTTTGCGGCCGGTGACTGCACCAACCATCCGAGCGTGCGCTATGGGCGGCGGGTGCGGCTCGAATCCGTGGACAACGCCGTCGAGCAGGCGAAGACGGCCTCGGCCAACATGTGCGGCAAGGCCGCGATCCACGCTCACGTGCCGTGGTTCTGGTCCGACCAGTACGACGTGAAGCTGCAGATCGCCGGCCTGTCGACCGGCTACGACCAGGCGGTCGTGCGCGGCGACCCGGACTCCGGCAGCTTCGCGCTCTACTATCTCGCGCAGGGCGAGCTGCTCGCGGTGGATGCAGTCAACAGCCCGCGCGACTTCATGACCGGCAAGAAGTGGATCGGGGAACGCAGGCACCTCGATGCGACGCGACTCGCCGACACCACCCTCGACCTCAAGACCCTCTGAGCAGACGCGCATGAGCAACACCACGCGCCGCAAAGGCCAGACCGTCGTTTCGGACGACGCCACGCGGGCGTTCCTCGCCACGCTCGCGAAGGTGACGGGCGGACTTTCGCCGCAGGCGTTCGGCGGGGCGTGGATCAACGTGCTGTCGCGCCTCGCAACCTCTCCCGGGCGGCAGGCGGCGCTCGCGCGGACCGCGCTCACGAAGTCGCTGGCGCTCGCCCAGTTCACGGGCGCAGCGGTTCGCGGCGGCGGCAATGCACCTGAGGCCGCGGGCACGCCCTACGCGCAGCGGTTCGCCGACCCGGCGTGGGCGAAGTTTCCGTTCAACGTGCTCGCGCAGTCGTTCCTCACCGCATCGGAGCTGGCGCACGAGGCCGTCAAGTCGGTGCCGGGCGCGGATCCGGCGGCCGGGAACATCGTGGGATTCACCGTGCGCGAAGGCCTCGAGCTCCTGGCGCCCGACAACTACCTGCCGAGCAACCCGCAGCTGATCGACAGGACGCTGCAGGAGAACGGCCGCAACCTGGTGCGCGGCATGAAGCACCTCGCCGAGGACGTGCAGCGCACTTTCAAAGGGCAGGGTCCTGCGGGCGTCGAGCTCTACGAGGTGGGCAAGCAGGTCGCGGCGAGCCCGGGCAAGGTCATCCTGCGCACCCCGCTGATGGAACTGATCCAGTACTCGCCGCAGACGGCGACCGTGTACGCCGAGCCGCTGCTGGTCGTGCCCGCCTGGATCATGAAGTACTACATCCTCGACCTGTCGCCGAGGAACTCGCTGGTGAACTTCCTCACCGGGCTTGGCCACACGGTGTTCATGGTCTCGTGGAAGAACCCGACGGCCGAGGACCGTGATGTCTCCATGGACGATTACCTCGAGCACGGGCTGCACGCCGCGCTCGACGCCGTCACGAAGGTCGTGCCGCGGCGCAAGGTGCACGCGGTCGGCTACTGCATCGGCGGCACGCTGCTCGCGATCGCCGCCGCCGAACTCGCCGCAAGGGGTGACGAGCGACTGGCGAGCGTGACCCTGTTCGCAGCGCAGACCGACTTCAGCGAGCCCGGCGAGCTCGCGGTCTTCATCAGTCCCGCGCAGCTCGCGATGCTCGAGGCGGTGATGTGGAAGGAAGGCGTGCTCGACAGCCGGCAGATGGGTGGCGCCTTCCAGCTGCTGCGCAGCCACGACCTGCTGTGGGCCCCGTCGGTCGCCACCTACCTGCGCGGCGAGCGCCTCGGCATGAACGACCTGATGGCGTGGAACGCCGACGGCACGCGCATGGCCTACCGCATGCACACCGACTACCTGCACCAGCTCTATCTCAACAATGACCTCGCCGAGGGCCGTTACGTCGCGCGGGGCGAGCAGCTCGACCTCGCTGACGTCGAGGTGCCGATGTTCGTGGTCGGCACCGAGACCGACCACGTCGCGCCGTGGCGCTCGGTCTACGAGGTGGGCAAGCTGGTGCGCTGCCCCGACTACACGTTCTGCCTGACGAGCGGCGGCCACAACGCCGGCATCATCTCGGGGCCGCAGCATCCCAGGCGACGGCACCGCGTGCTGGCGACGAAGGCCGGCGCGCGGCTGCCCTCGCCCGACCGCTACCTCGAGAAAGTCGAGCCGCAGCCGGGCTCGTGGTGGCCGACCTGGGCGAAGTGGCTGGAGGCGCACTCGAGCCCGCGCAAGGTCCCGCCTCCCGGGATGGGCGCACCGAAGCGGGGGCTCAAGCCGCTCGGCGCGGCGCCCGGGACCTACGTGCTGCAGAAATAAGGGTCAGGCGAGCAGGTCGGCGACGCCGATCGAGGCGACCTCGTCGATCGGGCGCGGTTCGCCGACGCCGAAGCCCTGCGCGTAGTCGACGCCGATCTCGCGCAGCTTGTCGAGCACCGCCTGGGTCTCCACCGACTCGGCGATGACCTTCTTGCCCATCACGTGCCCGATCTCCTTGATCGAGCGCACCATCGCGTAGTCGACCTTGTCCTGCGAGATGTTGCCGACGAACATGCCGTCGATCTTGAGGTAGTCGGCACCGAGGGCCTTGAGGTAGGCGAACGAGGACACGCCGCTGCCGAAATCGTCGAGCGCGAAGGCGCAGCCGAAGCGCCGCGTGTCGGCGATGAGCTGGTTGGCGCGCGTCAGGTGAGCGATCGCGACGCTCTCGGTCACCTCGAAGCCGAGGCGGCGCGGGTCGATGCCGGCACCGGCGACCGCGTCGCGGATGAACGAGGCGGTATCGGCGTCGATCACCGAGTCGCGCGAGAGGTTGATGAAGAAGCGCGAGACGCGGGCCAGGGCGGAGTCGTGGCGGCGCATCCAGTCGAGCGCGGCCCCGATCACCCAGCGGTCGTAGCGCACCGAGAGGTTGTAGCGCTCGACGGCCGGCAGGAACGCGCCCGGCGGGACCGCGCGCCCGCTCTCGTCGCGCATGCGCACCAGCAGCTCGTAGTGCGGCAGCTCGCCGGTGTCCGCGAGCGGCTGGATCGGTTGCGCCTCGAGGAACAGCCGGTTCTCGGCCAGCGCCCGCTTGGCACGCGCCACCCACTCCATCTCGCCGTGGCGCCGCGCGACGAACGCCGCGTCCTCCTGGTAGACGTACACGCGGTTGCGCCCCGCGTCCTTCGCCGCGTAGCAGGCGGTGTCCGCGGCGTTCATCACCTGCGCGATGCGCTTGAAGTGCGAGTTGATGGCGACGACGCCGATGCTGACGCCGAGGCTGAAGGAGTTCGCGCCCCAGACGAACTGGAACTGGTCGACGGCCTTGAGCAGGTTGTTCGCCACCTGCAGCGCGTCGTTCGGGCCGCAGTTGTGCAGCAGCACGGCGAACTCGTCGCCGCCGAGGCGCGCGACCACGTCGGCCGCGCGGACTTTCTGCTGCAGCGCCTGGCCGAGCTGTCGCAGCAGCTCGTCGCCGGCGACGTGCCCGCAGGTGTCGTTGATGGTCTTGAAGCGGTCGAGGTCGAGGAAGCAGACGGCGTGCGTGGCGCCGGCGGCCTGCGTCATCTCGAGCGCGCGCTGCAGGCGCAGCTCGAACTCGCGGCGGTTCGCCAGCCCCGTGAGCGGGTCGTGGCTCGCGTCGTAGGAGAGCTGCTGGGAGATCTCGTGCGCCGCGGTGATGTCGGTCAGGGTACCCTCGTAGAACAGCACGCGACCCTCGGTGTCGCGCACCGCCCGCGAGTTCTCCAGCACCACGACCTTGGAGCCGTCCTTGCGCTTCAGCAGCAGCTCGGCGTTGCGCACCTCGCCGTCGTCCGCCATCGTCTTGACCCAGTTCTCGCGGTGGCCCGGATCCATGTACAGGTCGCGGCCGACGTTCGATGGCGAGCAGCTCGTCCTCGGAGTCGTAGCCGAGCATGCGCACCAGCGCCGGGTTGGCGGCCATGATCTTGCCGTCGGGCGTGCTCTGGAACACGCCCGCGGTGACGTTCTGGAACAGCTCCCGGTAGCGCTGTTCGGACGCCTTGAGCGCGAGCAGCGTGTGGGTGCGCTCGGTGGCGTAGCGCAACACCTTCTCGACGAGCCGCGCCGACAGCTGGTCCTTGACCAGGAAGTCGAGCGCACCACGATCCACCGCCTCGCGACCGGTCTCTTCGTCCGACTCCGCCACCAGCACCACGACCGGCAGGTTGGTCGCCTTCGGCTGCAGGCGCAGGAACGTGGTGAGGCCGGTGCTGTCGGGCAGATTCATGTCCAGCAGCACCGCTTCGAGGCGGCCCCGCTTGATGCGGGCCAGCCCTTCCGCGAGCGAACCCGCCACCTCGAGGTGGAATGGCTGGCCCCGGATGGCGTCGATGGCTTCCCGCGCGCGAGCCTGGTCGCGTGGATCGGGGCAGACGAGCAGCACGTTTGCGGACGACATTCGCGCGGGAGTATACGGCCGCGGCGGGCCGGAAAATGTGAGACACGGACGGGACCCCGCGTGGCGGGTGTGAGGCAGCTCACGCCCCGTCGGTCAGAACGGCAGCTTCTCGGTGAAATTGGCCGCCTTGACCACCAGCACGTCGCAGGCCAGCCGGTCGAGGATCCGCTCGGCAGTGCTGCCGACGAACAGCTCCTGCATGCGGCTGCGAGAGACGGCGCCCATGACCAGGAGGTCGGCAGCGTACTTCTCCGCCACGCGCGGCAGGACCTCGGCCGCGGCGCCCTGCTCGAGGTGCACCTGCCCCGGCGGCAGGGCGTGTGCCCCGACCAGGCCGTCCAGGACCGCCTGGATGCGCCGGCGCTCGACCTCGACCACCTCGGCCGCGGCCACGCCGCCCGCGAAGGGCATCCCGGCCATCGAGGTCGTCGCCGCGAGCAGCGGCGCCGGGAAGAAGGCGTGCACCGCATGCACATTGCCCCCCAACCGACCCGCCAGCAGCTGCGCGGCATCGAGGATGTCGTGATCGAGCGCCGCCAGCTTGTCACCGAGGTGCCCGGGATCGAGCGCGGCGAGGAGTGTCGGCGGCGTGCGCCACTCCCCCGGCTTGGCGAGCAGCAGGGGCGCGGGACAGGTGCGGATCAGGTTCCAGTCCGTGTTGGTGAACACCGTGCGGCGGATGACCGAGTGGTAATGGGTGTCCTTGACGACGAGGTCGGGGGAGGTTTCCTGCACGCGGTTCACGATCCCGCGATACAGCGGGTTGTCCCAACGCACATGCGTCTCGACTGCAATTCCCCGTGACCGCAGGCCGTCGGCCGCCTCCTCGAGGAACTCGATGCGCTCGGTGAGGAACTCCTCCCTCAACTCGCGCAGCTTGTCGGTGTCGAAGAACGGCTGACCCGAGAGCGAAGGATCGAAATCGCAGACGAAGAGTTCCACGGCCGCGTCGAACTTCGCGGCGAGCAGCGCGGCCCTGGCCAGGGCCGGCTGGGCGTCGGAGGTGGGGTCGAACACGGCCAGGATGCGGTCGAGGCGTTTCATGCGCAGCGGCCTCCATGCAGGAGATCTAATATTCCGTTTACACTTTGCGCACCATCACCCACGGCCGCAATGCGTGCAACTCGCTGCGGAAAATACCTAGCCGCGACACGGCGGCGCGTCTGTCGCGGGTGTGGCGCGGACCTTAAGATTGCACGGTCTGTGTGCACTGCATACAGGACGCAGGGACAGTTTCCTTCCTCTCGAGGCGAGCATGAAAACGACGGCCACTCATTACAACGACAAGGTGGTCCGGCAGTTCGCGATCATGACCGTGGTCTGGGGCATCGTCGGCATGCTGGTCGGCGTCCTGATCGCGGCGCAACTGCTGTGGCCAGCGCTGAGCTTCGACGTGCCCTGGCTGACCTACAGCCGCTTGCGTCCGCTGCACACCAACGCCGTGATCTTCGCGTTCGGCGGCAGCGCGCTGTTCGCGACCTCCTACTACATCGTGCAGCGCACCTGCCACGCGCGGCTCTACGCCGACAAGCTCGCGGCCTTCACGTTCTGGGGCTGGCAGGTGGTGATCGTGCTCGCCGCGATCACGCTCCCGCTCGGCATCACCCAGGGCAAGGAGTACGCCGAGCTCGAGTGGCCGATCGACCTGCTGATCACCGCGGTCTGGGTGGCCTACGCGATCGTCTTCTTCGGCACGGTCGCGCTGCGCAAGGTCAAGCACATCTACGTGGCGAACTGGTTCTTCGGCGCCTACATCATCACCATCGCGGTGCTGCACATCTTCAACAACCTCGCGATCCCGGTGACGCTCACCAAGTCCTACCAGGTCTACTCGGGCGTGGTGGACGCGATGGTGCAGTGGTGGTACGGGCACAACGCAGTCGGTTTCTTCCTGACCACGAGCTTCCTCGGCATGATGTACTACTTCGTGCCGAAGCAGGCCGGCCGGCCGGTCTACTCCTACCGCCTCTCGGTGGTGCACTTCTGGGCCCTGATCTCGATCTACATGTGGGCGGGCCCGCACCACCTGCACTACACCACGCTGCCCGACTGGGCGCAGTCGCTCGGCATGGTGTTCTCGCTGATCCTGCTCGCGCCGTCCTGGGGCGGCATGATCAACGGCATCATGACCCTCTCGGGCGCCTGGCATAAGCTGCGCACCGACCCGATCCTGAAGTTCATGATCGTCTCGCTGTCGTTCTACGGCATGTCGACCTTCGAGGGGCCGATGATGTCGATCAAGACGGTCAACGCCCTCTCGCACTACACCGACTGGACGATCGGCCACGTGCACTCCGGCGCGCTCGGCTGGGTGGCGATGATCTCGATCGGCTCGCTCTACGCGCTGATCCCGAAGCTGTTCGGGCGCGAGCAGATGTACAGCATCCGGCTCATCGACGTGCACTTCTGGATCACCACCATCGGCGTGGTGCTCTACATCACCTCGATGTGGATCGCCGGCGTGATGCAGGGACTGATGTGGCGCGCGACCAACGCGGACGGCACGCTCACCTACGCGTTCATCGAGTCGATCAAGTCCACCTACCCGTACTACGCGGTCCGCCTCGCGGGCGGCGTGCTGGTCCTCGCCGGCATGTTCATCATGGCTTACAACGTCTGGAAGACGGCGGCGGCGCGCACCAGCACCGCGGACGCGCCGGTCGTGCAGCCGGCCTGAGGGAGCGCTCATGAACCACGAAACAGTCGAAAGGAAAATCGGCCTCATGGGCGTGCTGATCGCGATCGTGATCAGCATCGGCGGCCTGGTCGAGATCGTGCCGCTCTACTTCCAGGGCGTGAGCACCAACCCCGCCCCGGGCATCGAGCCGTACGAGGCGCTGCGGCTCGCGGGGCGCGACGTCTACGTCCGCGAGGGCTGCTACAACTGCCACTCGCAGATGATCCGGCCGTTCCAGTCGGAGACGGAGCGCTACGGCCCCTACTCGCTCGCGGGCGAGTCGGTGTACGACCATCCGTTCCAGTTCGGCTCGAAGCGCACGGGGCCCGACCTCGCGCGCGTCGGCGGCCGCTACTCCGACGACTGGCACCGCGTGCACTTCATGAACCCGCGCGACGTGGTGCCCGAGTCGAACATGCCGGCCTACCCGTGGCTCGCCGGGAACCCGGTCGACGGCGCGCTCATCGAGAAGAAGATGCGCACGCTGGCGAAGCTCGGCCACCCGTACACGGAGGAAGACTTCGCGGGCGCTGCGGCCGCGGTGGCGGGCAAGAGCGAACTCGACGCGCTGGTCGCGTACCTGCAGGGACTCGGCACGAACCTCAAGGCCGGTGGCTGAACGTGGACATGGGCACGGTGCGCGGCCTCGTGACGCTGGCGGTGATGCTGGCGTTCATCGGCGTCGTCGCCTGGGCCTGGAGCAGTCGCCGCAAGCGGGACTTCGACGAGATGGCGCAGATGCCGTTCCGCGAGGGCCCGCAGGAGAACAAGGGAGAGAATTCCGATGAGTAGCGGTTGGAGCATCTTCGTCGTCGTACTGACGGTTGCGAACATCCTCGGCTGCGTCTGGCTGCTGCGCTGGACGTTGAAGCCACGCGAGGCGGGCGAGAAAATCGGCGGCGGCGCCGACACGGGCCACGTGTGGGACAAGGACCTGCGCGAGTACAACAACCCGCTGCCGAAGTGGTGGCTGTGGCTGTTCTACCTCACGGTGGCCTTCGCCGTGCTGTACCTCGCGCTGTACCCGGGCCTCGGCAGCTTCAAGGGCACCACGGGCTGGTCGCAGGCGAAGCAGTACGAGGAGGAGAAGGCGGCCGTCGAGGCGCGGGCAGCCGAGCTGCTGGCGCCGTTCGCGGCAATGACGATTCCTGAGCTCGCGGCCAACGCCCAGGCCATGTCCACGGCGCACAACCTGTTCCAGAACAACTGCGCGCAGTGCCACGGCTCCGACGGTGGTGGCGCGCGCGGCTTCCCGAACCTGGCCAACGCCGACTGGCAGTGGGGCGGCGATCCCGACACGATCGTGCAGACCATCGCCGGCGGGCGCACCGCCGCGATGACCCCCTGGGGCGAGGTGCTCGGCCCCGAGGGCGTCGACCAGGTGGTCGCCTACGTGCGGCAGCTCTCGGGCCAGGAGGCCGACGCCGCGCTCGCGACGGCGGGCGGGGCACACTTCCAGACCTTCTGCATGGCCTGCCACGGCATGGACGGCAAGGGCAACCCGATGCTCGGCGCCCCGAACCTCACCGACGATGTCTGGCTGTACGGCGGCGACACGGCGACGATCAAGGAGACCGTGGTCGGCGGTCGCATGGGCCAGATGCCGGCGTTCCAGGACAAGCTCGGTGACCAGCGCGTGCGGCTGCTCGCGGCCTACGTGCTGCGGATGTCGGGCGGCGCCGAGTAGCGAACCATGCCGCTGCTCGGCGAAGGGCACTCGGGTGCGGTGCGGTGGCCACGCCTCAAGCAGGACGTGGCCATCATCGTCTGGCCGTCGTTCCTCGCCGCCTGCGTGGCCACCATGGTGAGCTTCGCGTTCATCGACCCGGTGCTCGTCGGGCACGACGACTATCCCCCGCCCGCCTTCGCGAGCCGCATGACCGGCTACGCGGTGGGTTTCTTCTTCTTCTGGCTGATCGCGGCCCTGTCCAGCCTCCTCACGCTGTACCTCGCGCGCACGGCAAGGCCCGAGCCCCCCGGGAACCAGAAATGACCGGACCGGAGCCGCAGGTCGACGGCGGGCTGTACGCCACCCGCCAGAAGATCTATCCGCGCGAGATCGCCGGGCGCTTCCAGCGGCTGCGCACCATCGCCGTATGGGTGCTGCTCGGCATCTACTACCTGCTGCCGTGGGTCCCGTGGGGCGGGCGGCAGGCGGTGCTGTTCGACCTGCCGGCGCGCAAGTTCCACATCTTCGCCCTCACGCTCTGGCCGCAGGACTTCTACTTCCTCACCTGGCTGCTGGTGATCGCGGCGCTCTCGCTCTTCTTCTGCACCGCGCTTGCCGGGCGACTGTTCTGCGGCTACGCCTGCCCGCAGACCGTGTGGACCGAGACCTTCCTCTGGATGGAGCGACTCGCCGAGGGCAGCCGCCTGCAGCAGATGAAGCTCGCGAAGGCGCCGTGGACGACGGAGAAGCTGCTGCGCAAGGGCGCCAAGCAGTTCATGTGGATCACCTTCGCGCTGTGGACCGGCTTCACCTTCGTCGGTTACTTCACGCCCATCACCGAGCTCGCGGGCAAGATCTCGAGCTTCTCGACCGGCCCGTGGGAGACGTTCTGGGTGCTGTTCTACGGCTGCGCCACCTACGTCAACGCAGGCTTCATGCGCGAGCAGGTCTGCAAGTACATGTGTCCCTACGCGCGCTTCCAGAGCGCGATGTTCGACAAGGACACGCTGATCATCACCTACGACGAGAAGCGCGGCGACCCGCGCGGCGCGCGCAGGAAGGGCACCGACCACAAGGCGAAGGGGCTCGGCGACTGCGTGGACTGCACGATGTGCGTGCAGGTCTGCCCGACCGGCATCGACATCCGCGAGGGCCTGCAGTACGAGTGCATTGCCTGCGCCGCCTGCATCGACGCCTGCGACGAGGTGATGGACAAGGTGGGCTACCCGCGCGGCCTGATCCGCTACGACACGCAGCACGGCCTCGAGGGGACGCCCAAGCACGTGCTGCGGCCACGCACCCTCGTCTACGCCACTCTGCTCGCCCTGCTGGTCGCGGGCTTAGCCGTCTCGCTGTCCGGCCGCAGCGTGGTCGGCATCGACGTCATCCGCGACCGCAACGCGCTCTACCGCGAGCGCCCGGACGGACGCATCGAGAACGTCTACAACGTCAAGATCCTCAACAAGGACCGCGCCGCACACGAGTTCCGCCTGAGCGGCAGCGGCCTGCCGGGCCTCGAGATCGACTACGCCGGGCCCACGGTATGGGTCGGACCCGGACAGGTACAGAGCGTGCCCGTGCGCATCCGCGTCGAGCGTGGCGCGGTGCAGGGCGGCGCCGACCTCGAGCTCGTGGTCGAGGCCACCGACCGGCCGGAGTTCGCGGCGCGCGGCAAGGCCCGTTTCATCGCCCCGACGGACTGATACGCTGACGCCATGAGTGCCGCGCCGCAACGTCCCTGGTACCGCCATCTCTGGCCCTGGCTGCTGATCATCCCGCCGGCCGCGGCCGTGATCGGCGGCGGCTTCACGCTGTACCTCGCGGTCTCGCGTCCCGACACGCTCGTGCGGCGCGACTGCGTGCAGGAAGGCGTGACCATGCGCTGCGGCGAGCCCGGGGGCACGACCCAGCCCGAGCCATGAGCCCCGGCGGCTCGCCCTGCTTCCACTGCGGCGAACCCATCCCGCGCGGCATCGTGATCCACGCGCGCATCGCCGGTCGCGACGAGCCCGTCTGCTGCCACGGCTGCAAGGCCGTGGCCGAGTTCATCACCGGGGCGGGGCTCGGCGACTACTACCGGTACCGGGATGCGGAGGCGACCCGCGCCGACGAGCCTCCCCGTCCGGATCGCTGGGCAGCCTACGACCGGCCGGAGCTGGTCGAGCGGCTCACCCACGCCGAACCGGGCGGGGCGCGGTCGGTCACCGTGCTGCTCGAGGGACTGCGCTGCGCGGCCTGCAGCTGGCTCGCCGACAAGGCCCTGCACCTCGAGAGCGGCGTGCTCGAGGTGAGCGTGAACCCCGCCACGGCCCGCGCCCGCCTCGTCTGGGACCCGGCGAAGGTGCGGCTCGGCGACCTGCTGCGCGTGCTCGAGCACGTCGGCCTGCGTCCCCACCCGCTCGCCGGCGAGCCGTCCGAGCAACTCGCGCTGCTCGAGCGACGCAGCGCGCTCAAGCGCCTCGCCGTGGCCGGCCTCGGCATGATGCAGGTGATGATGTTCGCCGTGCCGCTCTACATCGGCGAGTCGTCCGGCATGGACGCCGGCATCCGCGAATTCCTGCGGCTCGTGAGCATGCTGGTGTCGATCCCGGTGGCGCTCTACGCCGGCTGGCCGTTCTACCGGGGCGCCTGGCACGCGCTTCGCGCGCGCGGCGTCAGCATGGACGTCCCGGTGACCATCGGCATCGCGCTCGCCTTCGTCGCGAGCGTGGTGAACGCGCTGCGCGGCCACGGCGAGGTGTATTTCGACTCGGTGACCATGTTCGTGTTCTTCCTGTCGATCGGCCGCTACGTGGAGATGATCGCGCGCCACCGCGCCGGCAGCGTGGCGGATGCGCTCGCGCGCCTCGCCCCGGTGACCGCCCGGCGGGTGCGCGCCGGGGTGGTCGAGGACGTGCAGGCCGTCGAACTCGCGGTGGGCGACGAACTGCTGGTGCGCACCGGCGAGGTCTTCGCGGCGGACGGCACGGTCGTCGAAGGCGACGGGCGCGTGGACGAGTCCATGCTCACGGGCGAGTCCGCCGCCATCGCCAAGGCTCCCGGCGCGCGCGTGCACCAGGGCACGCAGAACCTCGCCGCGCCGCTGCGCGTCAAGGTCGAGGCGGTGGCCGGCAACACGGTGCTGTCCGGGATCGTGGCGCTGCTCGAGCGGGCGCAGGCCGAGCGACCGCGCCTTGCGAAGGCGGCGGATCGCGCGGCCGCGTGGTTCCTGGGCCGCATCCTGTTCGGCGCGGCGCTGGTATTCGCGGTGTGGTGGTTCGTGGACCCCTCGCGAGCGTTCGGCGCGACGCTCGCCGTGCTGGTCGTCACCTGTCCCTGCGCGCTGTCGCTGGCCACGCCCGCAGCGCTTGCCGCCGCCACCGCAGCGCTGGCACGTCGTGGCGTGCTCGTGGCCCACACGGATGCGATCGAGTCGCTGGCCAGGGCGACCTACGTGCTGTGGGACAAGACCGGCACCCTGACCAAGGGCCTCGTGCGGGTCGAGGAAGTGCGCCTGCTCGGCCATCTCGCGCCGGCGGAGTGCCTCGCTCTCGCCGCGTCGCTCGAGCGCATGTCGGAGCATCCCATCGCGCAGGCGTTCCTCGCGTCGGGCGACGCCCAGGGGATCGCGACCGAGACTCGCGTCGTGGCGGGCGAGGGCGTCGAGGGACGCGTGGCGGAGGAACTCCTGCGCATCGGCACGCGCGGCTTCGTCAACGCGATCGTCGCAGGCGATGCCACCACGACCACGCCCGACGATGCGAGTGGCGAGAGCTGGGTGTACCTCGGCAGCAGGCGGGGCCTGCTGGCTGCATTCCGCCTGACCGATCCGGTGCGCGCGGAAGCCGCACGATGCGTCGCGACGCTCGCGGCCTTCGGGCTGGCGTCGGAGATCGTGAGCGGGGACGAGGCAGCGGCCGTGGCGCGCATCGCGGCACGCTGCGGCATCGAGCGGCACGCGGCACGGCTCTCCCCCGAGTCGAAGCTCTCGCGACTCAAGACCCTGCAGGCTGCGGGCGAGGTGGTGATCGCCGTCGGCGACGGGATCAACGACGCGCCGCTGCTGCGAGGTGCCGACGTGGCCATTGCGATGGGGCGCGGCTCGGCGCTCGCGCAGACCAGCGCCGACCTCATCCTGGTACGGGACTCGCTCGAGGACCTGCCCGCCACTGTCGAGCTCGCGCGCCGCACGCAGCGCGTGGTCCGCCAGAACCTGACGTGGTCGATCGTCTACAACCTCGCGGCGCTGCCGCTCGCGGCGCTCGGCTTCGTGCCGCCATGGCTCGCGGCGATCGGCATGTCGCTGAGCTCCGTCGTGGTGGTGCTGAACGCGATGCGCCTGTCGCGCGGCACTCCCCGCAGTCGCCCGGAGTGGCCGGGCGCAGGGCAACCCGAGGCTGCCTGACATGGAAATCCTCTTCCTGCTGATCCCGCTCGGCCTGGTGCTGGTCGCCTTCGGCCTGTGGGCTTTCTTCTGGGCCGCGGGCGACGGCCAGTTCGACGACCTCGACAGCCCCGGCTGGTCGGTGCTGTCCGACGACGAGGACGAGGCCCCATGACCCCCGATCCACAGGCCCTGAGCCTCGGTGCCGCACTGCTCGCCGGCATTGCCGCGAGCGGGCACTGCATCGGCATGTGCGGCGGCATCGCCGGCGCGCTCGCGATGCGCAGCCAGCAGGCCGGCACGGGAACGCGGGTCGGCCTCGCCCTCGCCTACAACCTCGCGCGGATCACGAGCTATGCGGTCGCCGGCGGCATCGCCGGGCTGCTCGGCCGCACGCTGCTGAACGCGGTGGACGTAAAGCCGCTGTCGGTGGCGTTCCGGGTGGTTGCCGGCCTGATCATGCTCGCCGCCGCCGGCCGACTCTTGTTCGGCTGGCGTCTCCTCGACCCCCTCGAGTCCGCCGGATCGGGCCTGTGGCGTCGTCTCGCGCCCTGGGCCGGGCGCCAGGGGCACAGGGCTGGCATCGGCGGGGCCCTCGGCCTCGGCCTCGCCTGGGGCTGGCTACCCTGCGGCATGACCTATTCGATGCTCCTGCTGGCCGCGACCACCGCGAGCGCCGCCACCGGCGCCGCCGTGATGCTCGCCTTCGGCCTCGGTACGCTGCCGTCGATGGTGACCGCGTCGCTGGCCTTCGATCGCATCGCCCGGGGCCTCTCGCGGCACGCCTCGCTACGCGTGATCGCCGGTGCCCTTCTCCTCGCCTTCGGCGTCTGGACAGCCGGCAACGCGCTGGTTGGCGCAGCGGGAGGCGGACAGCCTGGAGGGCACGGTGGAGGGCAGGGGCAGCATCAGGGACACGAAGAGAGGGGATAGTGACCAGGGGATAGGGGATAGTGCAGAAACAAGAACGGCCGGCAATGCCGGCCTTCTTCACTATCCCCTATCCCCTGGTCACTATCCCCTTTCCTCAGGCAGCGGGGCGCGGACCCCATCCGCGCGCCCGCGCCCGTCCGGTCACTGGATCGTAATGGCCAGCGGCCGCGGCTTTTCCACCGCCACACGCGGCAGGTGGAGCATCAGCACGCCATCCTTCGACTCGGCCTTGATGAGCTTCGCGTCCACGTCCTCGGGCAGCACGAAGCTGCGCTCGAAGGTCCCGTAGTAACGCTCGGTGCGGTACACCTTCTCGCCCTTGACCTCCTTCTCGACCTTGCGCTCACCCTTGATCGTGAGCACGCCGTCCTCGAAGAGGACCTTCACGTCCTCCTTCGGCACCTCCGGCAGGTCGATCTTGATCAGGTATTCCTTGTCGCGCTCGACGATGTCCGCCGGCGGCAGGAACTCATAGGCCTCCTCGCCCGTCCGGGCCATCGGCAGGCGCCCGAACATCGGGGCAAATCCCCTCAGCATCTCGTCCATTTCACGGAATGGTTCCCAACGTGTCAGTCTCATGGCTCCCTCCTGGGGTGTTCCCTGTTACGGCACGCGACCCGCAACTCCGCGGGGCCGCGGATCCATTTTCCGCCTCGCGCGGACGGCCCGCGATCGGGGCAGTCCCGGCAGGCGACTTCCAGTAATACCTAGTGTCGCCCGCCGGCATCACTTAGCATTGGTGGCTGCAATCCCCATCCGACGACTGATGCAGAACAAGAAATCCAACGCCAGCCGGGGCGCGACGCCCCGCCGCAGCCTGTCGCAGTCCGAGCGCGAATTCCGCGCCCTGCTCGAGGCGGCCGTGGACGCCGTGCTGGTCATCGACCACATGGGCACGATCGAGGAGTTCAACCCCTCCGCGCAGCTGGTGTTCGGCTACGAGGCCGACGAGATCATCGGGCGCAACGTGAACGTGCTGATGCCCGAGCCGTACCACGGCGAGCACGATGCGTACCTCGCGCGCTACCGGACCACCGGCGAGGCGCGGATCATCGGCATCGGACGGGAGGTGACGGCGCTCCGCAAGGACGGCAGCCTGTTCCCGTGCGAACTCGCGGTCGGGCAGCTGCGGGCGGGCGCCACGCCGCGCTTCGTCGGCTTCATCCGCGACATCACCCGGAGGAAGATCGCGGAGGAGCAGCTGCGCAGGAGCGAGGCCGAACTGCGGCTCGCACAAGAACTCGCGAACCTCGGCAATTACGTCATGCACCCGCGGCAGGACGAGCCGGACTACTACTCCTCGCAGCTGTACCGCATCCTCGGCGTGACGGAGCAATCCGGCACGCGGATCTCGGGCCCGGAGTTCGCGACCCGCTGGGTGCACCCGGCCGACCGCGACCGGGTGGCCGCGGCGTTCGCGGCCCTGGACCCGGGCCACCCGACGCTCGATATCGAGTATCGCATCGTGCTCGAGAACGGCGCCGTCCGGCACCTGCACCACATCGCCCATGCGGTCCACGACGCCGATGGCCACCTGTTGAAGCATGTGGGGACGATCCACGACGTGACCGAGCGCCGCCACGCCCAGGACGAGGCCCGACAGTTGCAGGAGCGCCTGACGCATTTCGCGCGGCTGTCCACGATGGGCGAGATGGCGGCGGGACTCGCGCACGAGATCAACCAGCCGCTGTCGGCCATCGCGACCTACGCGCAGGCCTGCCAGCGACTGCTCAAGCTGCCCGAGCCCGAGGTCGAGGACGTGCTCGCGGCGCTCGAGCAGATCAATGCCCAGGCGCTGCGTGCCGGCGAGGTCATCCGCCGCCTGCGTAACTTCGTCAAGAACCGCGAGGTCAAGCGCGAGCCGGTCGACTGCAGCCGCCTGCTGCAGGACCTGCGCATGCTCGCCGAGACGGACGCACGGCTGCACAACGTGCGGCTGCGCATCGACGCGGAGCACGAACTGCCGACCGTCTATGCCGATCCGATCCAGCTGCAGCAGGTGGTGCTGAACCTCGTCCGCAATGCCATCGACGCGATGGCCGACGCGCCGGAGGAACGGCGGGAGGTCGTGCTGCAGACGCGCCGCTCCAGCGACGGCGAGGTCGAGGTCATGGTCGCCGACCGCGGCTCCGGGCTCGCGCCGGAAGCGACAGAGCACCTGTTCAACCCGTTCTTCACGACCAAGGCCGGCGGCACCGGTCTCGGCCTCGCGATCAGCCGGTCGATCGTCCGCGCCCACGGCGGCCGCCTGTGGCACACTCCGAACGACGAGTGCGGCGCGCGATTCCATTTCACGCTGCCGGTATCTCCGGCCAAGACGGGGGAGTGACGAGTGATCAAGGAAACGAAGCCCACGGTTTTCGTGGTGGACGACGATGCTGCGGTCCGGGATTCGCTGCGCCTGCTGCTCAAGTCCGTGGGACTGCCGGTCGAGGTGTTCGAGTCCGCGCAGGATTTCCTCGACGCCGACCGCGACGACCGCCCGGGGTGCCTGGTGCTCGACATCCGCATGCCCGGCATGAGCGGCCTCGAGCTGCAGGTGAAGCTGAACGAGCGCCACTCGATCCTGCCGATCATCTTCATCACCGGGCACGGCGACGTGCCGATGGCCGTGGAGGCGATGCAGGCCGGCGCGGTGGATTTCATCCAGAAGCCGTTCCGCGACCAGGACCTGCTCGACCGCATCAACCAGGCGCTCGACAAGGACGCCGGCAGCCGCCGCATGCTCGCCGAACGCAACATGATCAGGAAGCGACTCGAGTCGCTCACGCCGCGCGAACGCGAGGTGCTCGACCTCGTGGTGGCGGGCAAGGCGAACAAGGTGATCGCGGGCGACCTGAACCTGAGCCAGCGCACCGTCGAGATCCATCGCGCGCGCGTGATGGAGAAGATGGAAGCGCATTCGCTCGCGCACCTCGTGCGCATGGTGCTCGAGGTCGAACGGCCCGAAACGTGATTTATTGCATTGCAGCAACGCTCCGCAACGCCGCGGCAATTTAGGTATAAATCACGATTATCCGGTTTTTTCACGCCGTCAACACTGCGTCGCATGCGACCACGGTGTCGAGCGCAGTTCCCCGCATCTGATCCTCCCTGCGGTTCCTGCTGAACTGGCCGTGACTGTGGTCGCTCTTTATTTTTTATGTCACAGAAGCCAGCAGCGCAGGACGCGACTCCAGCCGTTGGAGTCATCGATCCCGATCCGGTAGCCCGGAACGGGCTGCGCACACTGCTGCACGGCGTGGGCGTCGACGTCGCCACCTTCGACAGCGCCGAGAGCTTCCTGCTGGCGGCCAACGGTCGACTGCTCGGCTGCCTGATCGTCGACCTGCTGCTGCCGGGCATGTCGGGTCTCGAGCTGCTGCGACGCCTGCGCAGCGCCGGCAACGACGTGCCGGTGATCCTGCTTGCGGACGAATCGGACGTCCCCACCGCGGTGGCCGCGATGCGCGAGGGCGCGACCGACTTCATCGAGAAACCCTACGTGGACGTCGCCGTGCTGAAGCAGGTGCAGAAGCTGCTGCGCACGCCGCCCTCGCTGCACGCCTGACGTGAGCGGCCTCGACAGCTGGCGCGAGGAAAAGCAGTCTGCGTGGCTGTATCGCGAGATCGCCGGTTGCGAGCCCGACCCGAGGATCGCCGGCCTCTTCCAGTCGCTCGCGAGTGCCGCCGACAGCCAGGCTGAGCGGTGGCGCGCGGAGATTCAGTCGTCGCTGCCTGAATTCGCACCCTCGACGCGCGCCAAGATCACGGTACGACTTGCGCGCCTGTTCGGCCCCCGCCGCATCAAGCCGATGCTGGCCGCGATGAAGGTGCGCGGCATTTCCGTCTACGACGCGCGCAGCAGCACGCCCGGGCACCTGATGCCCACCTCGGTGTCGCAGGTCGGGGTGCGTCACAAGGGTTACGGCGGCGGCAACCTGCGCGCGGCGGTGTTCGGCGTGAACGACGGCCTCGTCTCGAACACCAGCCTGATCATGGGCGTGGCCGGCGCGAGCGCCGGCGTGGACTTCGTGCTGACGAGCGGCGTCGCGGGCCTGCTCGCCGGCGCGCTCTCGATGGCGGCCGGCGAGTACGTGTCGATGCGCTCGCAGCGCGAGATGTTCGAGTACCAGATCGGCCTCGAGCGCGACGAGCTCGACGAGTACCCGGAAGAGGAAGCGGAGGAACTCGCGCTGATCTACAACGCGCGCGGCATGGAGATCGAGGAGGCGCGCCGCATCACGCGCGAACTCGTCAAGAACCATGACGCGGCGCTCGACGCGCTCGCGCGCGAGGAGCTCGGCCTCAACCCCGACGACCTCGGTTCGCCCTGGGGCGCGGCAATCTTCTCGTTCCTCGCGTTCGCCGCGGGCGCGGTCGTGCCGCTGGTGCCGTTCCTGCTCGGGCTGCCGCTTGCGCGCGCGGTGACCGTCGCCGCGATCGTGGCGGGCATCGCGCTGTTCGGTGTCGGCGCGGCACTGAGCCTCTTCACCGGGCGCAATGCCTGGCTCGGGGGACTTCGCATGGTCGCGATCGGCGGCGGCGCCGGTGTCGTGACCTGGTTCATCGGCAGCCTGCTCGGCGCCGCGATCGGCTGATCAGCGGTCGAGCAGCCGCTCGATCTCCGCGAGCCTGCGCTCGAGCCGGTCGCGTTCCTCGATCAGGTCGAGGATGACCGCGGCGCCCGCGAGGTTCACGCCGAGGTCGTTCACCAGCCGCGCAGTCGCACGCGCCCGCACGATGGCGCTGGCCGGGAACGACCACGCGTCGGGCGCCGTGCCGCGCGGCTCGATGACCCCCGCCTCCACGAGCTCGGTCACCCAGTGCCGCTCGACGCGCAGATAGGCGCAGAACTCGCCGATCTCGAGCCAGGCCGACTCGTCGAGCATCTGGCCTTCGATGATCCGGTCGAACGTGCTCATCCCAGGCCCCTCACTTGCCGAGTCCCGCACGCGGGTCGAACGGCACCTCGCGCTTCATCTGTTCGAACAGCTCTCGTGCGCGCGGACTGTCCGGCGGCAACACGACCTTGAGCAGCACGTACTGGTCGCCCGGCGGGTTGCCCGGCAGGCCGCGCCCGCGCAGTCGCAGCTTCTGTCCCGCGCGCGCACCGACCGGGAGCTTCATGTCCACCGAGCCGCCGAGCGTCGGCACCGACACGTTCTCGCCGAGCGCCGCCTCCCAGGGAGCCACCGGCAGCGTCAGCGTGATGTCGCGGCCCTCGGCCTTGAAGAGCGCATGCGGCCGGATGCTCACCTCGAGGAACAGGTCGCCCGGTGGCCCGCCGCCGATGCCCGGGCTGCCCTGCCGGGCCAGACGGATCTGCTGGCCGTCCGTCACGCCCGCCGGGATCGAGACACGCAGCGTGCGCGGCTTCACGACCACGTGTCCGTCCGCGGTCATCTCCGGCGAGCGCAATTCGATGGTGCGCGTGCCGCCGCGGAAGGCGTCCTCGAGATCGATCTCGACGCGCGCCACGTGGTCCTGCCCCGCGGCCGAGAAACCGCGGCCCGCGCGTCCCGTGCCGTGCGTGCTGCCACCGAACGGGCTGCGTTCGCCGAAGAGTTCCGAGAAGAAGTCGCTGAATCCGCCGGGCGCCTCGCCACCCCCGCGCGAGTACTCGAAGCCCTTGCCCCAGTCCGGCGGCGGGCGGAAATCCTGCCCCTGGCGCCAGTTGGCGCCGAGCTGGTCGTAGGCCGCGCGCTTCTCCGGGTCCTTCAGGACCTCGTGGGCCTCCTGCAGTTCCTTGAACTTCTCCTCGGCGTCCTTTTCCTTGCTGACGTCCGGGTGGTACTTGCGAGCGAGCTTGCGATACGCGCGCTTGATGTCCTCCTGGCTCGCGTCGCGCGCCACGCCCATGACCTTGTAGTAATCCTTGAATTGCATACGCCTACTCTAGCGCTGGCGCCGGGGGCTTGCCCCGGCGACTTACGACCCCATCTTGGCGGCTCAGGGCGTAGTTTCAATCCGGAGCAATCATGTCCGCATCACGCAGGGTCGTCTGCCAGAACTGCAATGGCGTCGTCGGCGTTCCCGCCGAACGGCTCGGCGACGGCCCGAAATGCCCGCGCTGCCACACGGCGCTGTTCGAGGGCCACCCTGTCACGCTCACCAGCGCCAATTTCGACCAGCACGTGGCGAAGGGCGACCTGCCCGTGGTGGTGGATTTCTGGGCGCCGTGGTGCGGGCCCTGTCGCATGATGGCCCCGGCTTTCGAGGAGGCGGCGGCCCGTATGGAACCCGCCGCCCGATTCGCGAAGCTCAATACCGAAGAGTCGCAGGACATCGCCGCGCGCTACGGCATCCGCAGCATCCCGACGCTGATCGTGTTCAAGGACGGGCGCGAGGTCGCGCGCCAGCCGGGCGCCATGGGGCTCGAAGCCCTCACGCGCTGGGTGAACGCGGCGGTTGGCTGATTCAGCCTTTCTTCATCGGGCAGGTATTCATCCCGAGCAGCGTGTACGTGGCATGCCACCGCTGATCACGTTTCCGCGGCAACGCGGCGGGCGTGGCGGATGGGCGGGTTCGGGCCAAGAGGTGTCTGTTTCCCCTGCTGTGCGCATGGATCATGCGCATGAGGCATGCGCATAGGCTGTGCGCATGACCCTGTGAACGCGACCACCTCGCGGGGGCGCCGCGGTTCGCAACGAGAACAGCCGTGATCCTGCGCGGCTGGCGCATTTGCGAATGCTAAGCTGCGCGCCAACCATGCATGCCATAGCAATCCACGGCGGCGCGGGCACGCTCTCCGCCGCCGACCTCACGCCCGAGAGTGATCGCGCCTATCGCAGCGGACTCGAGCGGGCACTGCGCGCGGGGTACGCGATCCTGGAACGCGACGGCGCGAGCCTCGATGCGGTCGTCGCGGCCGTGCAGGCGCTCGAGGACGACCCGCTCTTCAATGCCGGCCGGGGCGCGGTCGTCGCGGCCAACGGCCAGCATGAGCTCGACGCGTCGATCATGGACGGGCGCGACCTGCGCGCCGGGGCGGTCGCCGGCGTGCGCCACGTCCGCAGCCCGATCGAGCTGGCGCGCCTCGTCATGGAGCGCTCGCCGCACGTGATGCTCTCGGGACCCGGTGCCGAGGAATTCGCGCTGGAGCAGGGTCTCGCGCCGGTCGCGAACAGTTATTTCGCCACCGTGCGCCGGCGGCTCGAGCTCGAGCGCATGTTGCACGGCGAGATCGAAGCCGGCCGCGAGTCGCTGATGGGCACGGTGGGCGCCGTGGCGCTCGACGCCCACGGCAACCTTGCCGCCGCGACGTCCACTGGCGGCATGACCGGCAAGAAATGGGGCCGCGTCGGCGACTCACCGATCATCGGCGCCGGCACGTACGCGGCCAATGACTGCTGCGCGGTCTCGGCGACGGGCCACGGCGAGTACTTCATTCGCGCCGCGGTCGCCCACGAGATCGCCTCGCTGATGCGCTACAAGGGCATGGGTGTGGCGGCGGCCGCGAACGAGGTCGTGATGAACCAGCTCGTGAGGCTCGGCGGCGATGGCGGGGTGATCGCGATCGGACGCGACGGCAGCATCGCCATGCCGTTCAATTCGGAAGGAATGCTGCGCGGATCGATGGATTCGAGCCGCAGGCTGACGACGGGGTTGCTGGCGGACTGAAAGCTCGCCGGCGACTCGCTCAGGAGCCGCGACCGCTCTTGTCGCGGGGCTGTTTCACACGGGTGAGCCAGACTTCGTAGGGATCCCAGGCCGCGGACGACTCCGTGGGCACCTTCGTGAGGGACACGATCGTGCCGCCGGGAGCCCTGGCGCGGGATTCAGAGGAAGGCCTTTCCAACCTGACGGCCGGCCGCCAGGCCTGTAGTTCCATCACCCTGCTCATTCAGACTCCCTTTCCCTGTTAGTCCGCCATTCCGCGGCAGACCTGTTTAGTCACCAGGCGATGCAATCGGGAGCAGCTTGGGCGCCGCTCATGACAACTGCGTTGCATGGGTACTTGAGTGCGGATTTTACTCCGTTTCGGATGTATTGGAACAGCCAGTCGCGCTGCACTGCAAAAACAGGCGTTTCATGCCGCGAAATAGCGCGCGAGGTACTCGTCGAAGCTGATCCGGTCGTTCGCCTCGATGCGCGCCTGCCCGGCCAGCGAGGCTTCCGCTTCGGCCGCGAACTCCTCCTGCCGCGCCTCGTTCGGCGAATAGAGCTCGAGGAAGTAGGACTTGTGCACCCCGGACATGCGCAGCGCGAGGTTGAAGAACGATTCCTCGTTGGTACGCATCTCCTCGAGGATGCGGGCGGACGGGGTGAGGGCGACGTCGCGCACCTTGGCCGCCTGGACCTCGAGCGCCGTGGCAAACGGGCGCTGGGGATCGCCCTCGTCGAGCATCTCGCACACGCCGCGCATCGAGTCGACGATCTCGTTCGCCCAGTCGCGCAGCGACACGTCCCGACCGTCGCGACGCAGGCTGAGACCCGGCCGGCGGCCCTCGCGCGCCACCCGCACGTGGTTGCCGTCGAGCTCCTGCTGCTCCGAGGTCTCGATCGACGGGCTCGCACTCAGCACGCAGTAGGCCGCGAACGCCTCGAGGAAGCGCAGCTTGTTCTGGTTCACGCCCACGGGGTCGAACGGGCTCACGTCCAGCGAGCGCATCTCCACGTACTGCACGCCCCCGCGCTGCAGCGCCTTGGTCGGCCGCTCGCCGGTCTGGGTCACGCGCTTCGGCCGAATGAAGCTGTAGTACTCGTTCTCGATCTGCAGCACGTTGGCGTTCAGCTGGCGGTACTCGCCGTCGACCTTCACGCCGATCTTTTCGTAGTCCGGGTGCGGCGTGGTGATGGCGCGCGTCAGGTCGCGGATGTAGTGATCGAGGCTGTTGACCGAGACGCTGAGGCTCGCCTGGCTGGTGTTGCGATAGCCGAGGTCGCTCATTCGGAGCGAGGTCGCGTACGGGGCGTAGAGGCTGCCGGGGACGAACTCCTCCAGCCAGTCCACCTTGCGACCCTGCAGGAACGACGGGCAGATCGCGGGGGAGGTGCCGAAGAGGTACAGGACCAGCCAGCCGTGGCGGCGGTAGTTCCGGAGCAGCCCGAAATAGGCGTCGGACCGGAAGTCCTGGCCGCTGTCGTGAATCTTTACAAGGTCGGCCAGGACCGGCCAGAAGTGTTCGGGAAAGGAATAGTTGAAATGCACGCCCGAAATGGCCTGCATGACCCGTCCGTAGCGGTGGCCGAGGCCCTCCCGGTAGACGGTCTTCATGCGCCCGACGTTCGAGCGGCCGTACTGGGCGATCGGGATGCTTTCGTCGCCCTTGATCGCGCAGGGCATGCTGGTCGCCCAGAGCAGCTCGTCCTGCATGTGCCGGTAGACGAACTGGTGCAGGTCGCAGAGGTACTGTACGAGTTCCCAGGTATGCGGGAAGGCCGGGGTCACGAGCTCGATCAGCGCCTCGGAGTAGTCCGTGGTGATGTGCTCGTTGGTCAGGGCCGAGCCCAGGGCTTTCGGATGGGGGGTTTTGGCTATCTGCCCTTTCGGGGTGACCCGGAGCGATTCCTTCTCGAGGCCCTTGAGGCCGCCCTGGAGGGCCTTGGCGGCCTTGGCGTTCACCAGGGCGGCCAGGCGGCGGTCGAAGGTGCGGTCGAGGGGCATCTTGCGGTCGTGGGCGTCGAGGGATGGGTGCGCGGAGGGGGCGTTAGGGTAGCAGAGGGTGCAGCAGGTGATCTTGTCCCCCGTATCCCTCGTCACCTGGGCCGATGGGCGACAACGTCATAGCCAGCCATGATCAAGACACTCCGGTTCTTGCAGCTCGGCCGTCCCGCCGTACCACAACAACCCCCAGTTACCAGCTGCACACATCAGGGCGGGGTGCTACCACTCGGCTTGGGTCATGGCAACCGTGCGTCTCCCGTCGTCACGGGGTCGCAAGCTACTTTGCACAGGTGCGTCGATATTTCTTACATGACGGGGTTGCTAAACTTCAGGACATGAAATTATCCAGTTTATTTTCAATCACTTACTACAGCTGGCACAGTCCGTGCATCATCACACTCAAGTCCCGTTCACACGGACGAGTGTCTCCGGTAAAAACGCCCGACTAAAATTGGGGAAAGAAGATGATTGAGAGATTCAAGAGAGCATTGACTGGCGCATCGGTAGGCGCGATCGGTCTGTTGGTGATGGGACTGGTGCCTGCCACTTCAAATGCGGTTACCTTTACTTGCGATGCTGCAGACCAGGCAGACTGCAATGGTAACGCCTATAACATCAGCTTGGTGTCTCAGGTAGGGAACACGTACCAAGTGTCTGTCTCTGTGCAGATTCTTAGTACCTACACTGGTACTAAGTGGACCGACTTGATCAAGGCGATTCAGCTTAAGAACATTGGTTACGTCGAGGGCACCGGCAGCATCGTTTCTGCACCGACCGGCACTTGGTCGTTCGTGGAAACGGAACTGTCTGCGGACGGGTGTATCCCGCCGCCTGATGGTGGCGACCGCTTCTGCGCGCTCGCTGTGGGTTCGGGTGTCGCCTTCACCCTCGGGGACATACTGACTTGGACTTTCCAGTTCGATTCGACCGGCTTGGGTGACCTCGCGCACCTGAAGTACGTCTATACAAATGCCAATGGTGACAAGGTCGGCAGCCTTGGGTCGTTTGGCCAGAGCATCACGTCGTCTGGTTCGACCGGTTCAACGGGTTCGACGGGCTCCACTGGCTCGACCGGTTCAGTTCCGGAGCCGGGCACCATGGCTCTTCTGGGCCTCGGCCTCGTCGGATTGGGCTTCCTGCGCCGTCGCAAGCAGACTGCTTGACGCTGAATCAGTAGCAAACAGTCCAAGCGAGAACCCCGCCTAGTGCGGGGTTCTTGCGTTTTGAGGCGTCGTTCGCTCTGATGCCGTCGTCTCCTCCACGATTGGCGCATCAAGCCCGAACGAAATGGAAACCATCCAGAACGGCAAGGTGCACGGTACCGTGCTGCGCATGAAGAACGCGGCAGCGTCGGCGGTCGTCGTCGCTCTAGCTTGCTCGCTGTACAGCGTGACGCCTGTCCACCAGCTCGCCCTGTCCACGCTCTACGGTCCACCGTCCATTGCTTTCACGGGCTACGACTTCCTGCGTGCCGCAGCCGTCATTTACTCGGTCGTGCTGGCGATTTACTTCATCACCCAGCCGGACCCGGGCGTATCGAAATCGTTGCGCTTCATTCGCATGCTCACGCGGTGGGCGTGGTCACCCGTCGAGTCTTATCGCCGTGGCCTGGCGCCGGAAGACCGGCTGGCAGTCCTCAGCACGTTGCTCAAGTCTTTTTTCGGCCCTCTCATGGCCGTACTGCTGATGCGTCTCTGCATGGGCGCCTGGGACAATGGCCTCCACATCGTCGAGATCGGAACCAGCGTCAGCTTGCGTGCCTTGTTCGACACTTACGGTTTCTGGTTCCTGTTCCAGGCGATCCTCTTCGTCGATGTCTTCTTGTTCACCGCCGGATACCTGGTTGAGTCGCCACGACTCGGCAATGAGATACGGTCCGTGGATCCCACGCTCGTGGGGTGGGCCGCCGCATTGGCATGCTACCCGCCCTTTAATTCCTTGAGCGCCATTGTTATCGGTTCCCAAGCGAGTGAATTCCCGCAGTTCGACGACCCGATGCTGCACGTTGGGCTGAACGTGTTGATTCTCGTCTTGATGGCAGGGTTTGCGAGCGCGTCCGTTGCGCTTGGGCTCAAAGCAAGCAACCTGACCCATCGCGGCATCGTGGCCCGCGGGCCGTATGCAATAGTTCGCCACCCGGCATACACCTGCAAGAATATTGCCTGGTGGATCGGGTCGATTCCCGCGGTGTCGCTTGCTTTCGACCTCTCGCTGTTTGATGGCATCAAGTCCATGGCGTCGGTCGTAGGCGTTACGATGCTGTATGTGCTCCGGGCACTGACCGAGGAGGACCATCTGCGCGGCGTCGACGGCGCCTACGCAGACTATGCGGCGAAGGTACGATACCGCTTCATTCCTGGGCTGCTTTGACCCAATAGAAAAGGCCCCGCGACGGTCGCGGGGCCTTCTTTGTCGGTTCAGTTCGTGAACTGAAGTCGGCGTTACTTCTTCTTTCTGCCTGGAGGAACGTTCTTGGTCGTGCTCGAAGCCGACGTGACGGTGACACTCGCCGGGCCCGCGTATGCGGACGTGCCACCGGTGTTGAGTGCGCGAACCGTATAGCGGAACGTGCCTGCGCCAACGGAGTCGATAATCGACAGCACACTCACCGGCACAGTTGCGGCCAAGGTCGCACCGGTCCACAAGTTCTTTCTTGAGTCCCACTTCTCACGACGCACCTCGAAGCTGGTGGCCGTGGTCGTGCCAACTGTCCAGGAGACACGTGCGGTACCGTCCCCATTGTTGCTTGCCGCGACACTGGTCGGTGCCACGGGTGCCGGCGGAGGTGCATCAGGTGTAGTCACTTTGACGGTGATCGAGTAGGCGGACGCGCCGACGCTGTTGTATGCCCGCACGCGGTAATAGTAGGACGTGCGCGCTGCAACCGCTGCATCCGAGAAACCGCGCGTGTCAGCCCCGAGGGTCGCAATCTCGGTGAACGTCACCCCGTCCGCCGAGCGCTCCACCTTGAAGCCTGTCTCGTTCGACGCGTTGTCTGTCCAGCCGATCGTTACCCTGTTATAGAGCACGCTCTGCACAGCCAGCCCACTCGGTGCCGCTGGCGCGGTGGGGGTGACGGTGGAGGTGCCGCCTACACGGTACGAGGCTACCAGTTTGGCCGTGTTGTTCAGCGTTCGCGCCGTGTCCGCAGATGTGGAGGGGCTCGCTTCGTAGCTGATGCCTGTCGGGTAACCGTTATACGTCACGTTCGGGTTCGAAAAATAGTTGATTCTCGGCACGCTCGTCGAGCAGGCATACGACATGATGTCGCGGAACCCGCCGGTCGTGCACAACCGATAGCCGTAAGAGTAATCGTAGGCAGCCAGTCCAGTCTTGTTCTCACGGTTGTGATCGAGCTGCTGCAGGTGCCCGACTTCGTGCGCCAGCGTCTGGCTGCTCAGGCAACTCGACTGGACAGCCGCATACGCATCCCAGTTGCTGCTCGTGCTCGTGTACGAATACCAGAGCGTCGCGTAACCGCAGTAGTCGGTGTTCTCCGCGATCAACACAACCATGTCAGCAGCCAGGCTGTCGCGCATCGACCGCACCGTCGAGTTCGACTTCAACCTGTCCACGGTGGCCGCCATTCCGCTGCCTTCCGTTATCGAGGCTTGCTTCAAGCCCACCACGTTCAAGGTGACGCCTGCCTGGCTGTTCTGATAGGCTTGGTTCGCGGCCTGCACGGCCGATTGCACCATGCTCTCGAGCGTGGCTTGACCCCACTTGCTCGCGGAGGTTGCGGTGTACAGGATCAGCACGTCGTGCACCACGGCACCGCTTACTGCCAGCGTCGAGCCACCCGTTCCGTAGTCACTGCTCGTCCCAAGCACGTCAGCAGCTTCGAATGCGTTGCTCCGGATGACGTCGGACTGGGGCAAACGCGCGGTATCCACCTCAAACAACACGTGCTTGCCACCGCGCGCCGGCAGGATCTCCAGCGTCTGGTCCTTGTAGTTGGCGTAGCCGCTTACGACCCCCTTCGCCTTCGACAGCACCAGCACGCCGCCTGGAGAGTCGTCGAACGTACCGATCCACGACTGAACACCCTTCTTGTCGTCGCGCGCCACACGTTCGAGGTGGGCGGTCGCCTTTGTGCCGTCCGACAGCGTGAGGTCGAGGACAGGCGCCGCAAGCACGCCTGCATTGAGCACGCCACTCACGCCGGAGTCCGCGCGAGCATGTGTGGGTAACTCGAGGTTCACGGCCGGGGCCCGGCTGCCCAACACTTCGAGCGCTTTCTGCGACGGCGCCGCCATCACGGCTGCCGGGGACGTGAGCGCCGCCAGCGCGGCGGCGAGGACGAACGTAAGCCGACGGACGAACTGGGCATTCATGGTGAGTTTCACGCGTTGAGCCATCCTCTAGAAGTCGTGCATCTGCCCGCGACTGCATCGGGGCGAGACCAGGGAGAGATGGCCCTTGCGGGAACGTGCTCGTGCACGCCGGACGCGTGACGGCAGGCATCGAAGTAGGCGCGTGGGATCGCGCCTGCGTACGGCTACTCTGCCGGCGGCCCCGCTAGCGTTGGTTCTCGCGAACCATTAGCCCGGAGGCTTTGCGTCCCCACCTTTCAATGGGTTTGCCCTTGAGGCGCGATTGTGATCCTGTGCTCAGGGAGGTCCAGAGCGCTGCGTCACAAAACTCGCTCGAAGGGACGCCGTGTTTTCCGCAGGAATTCGGTCGAAAAGCCTCGGCTGCGGGCGACTAGAGTTCATCGCGGCGCGCCGCACAACCCTCATGCTGTCGCCAAACGGCGACAGGTTTTCGAGAGCTCGTGCGAGGCACACATAAATGACTGATTACTAATATGAAATCCCTGCCGCCGCCTTTGGAATAAACTGAGTTCATGTTGGTGCGATCACTCATTCTATTTGTCATAACGTCGGTGGCTCTGCTCGCTTCCGCACCGACGCGCGCGGACGACAACATGCGCTGCGGCAGCCGGCTGGTGAGCACCGGCGACGGCAAGGACAAGGTCGTGGCACTTTGCGGCGAGCCGAGCAGCATCAGCTTCGAGGGGATCCGCGGCGGATACCGGTACCCGTACTGGCCTTACGACTACTACGTCGGTCCTTCGTACATAGAACTGCCCGTCGAGCTGTGGACGTACAACTTCGGCAGCCACAAGCTGCTGCGCAAGCTGCGCTTCGTCGGCGACGAACTCGTCGACATCTGGACGGACGGTTATGGGTACTAGCGGCCACCTCGCGATCGTCGCGACATTGCTGCTGTTTGCGCCGTCGATCGCGAGCGCCGATTCGATGCGCTGCGGCAGCAAGGTCATCAGCGAAGGCGACTCGCTCGACGAAGTGCTCGCCTACTGTGGCGAGCCCGTGGACCGAAGCCGCACGTGGATACGGCGACAACCACGCTTCGAGTACGGCGGTCGCGAGATCCCCTTTCCCGGCGAAGAGGACGTGCCGGTGGATGTGTGGACGTTCGATTTCGGGTCGAGCAAGCTGATGCGGCGAGTCCGCTTCGTCGCCGGCAAGGTCGACCGCATCGACACGCTCGAGCACGGCTCGAGCCGGTAACCGCGCCTCAAGCCTGCGTCGCGATCCAGCGATCGATCCTCGCCTCGAGCACCGAGAGCGGCAGCGATCCGCTCATCACCACCTGGCTGTGGAATGCGCGGATGTCGAAGCGCGGCCCGAGCTTCTCCTCGGCACGTCGGCGCAACTCGAGGATCTTCAGCTGCCCGATCTTGTAGGCGAGCGCCTGCCCGGGCCAGGCGATGTAACGCTCCACTTCCGCTGCAATGTCCGTCTCGCCGAGTGCAGTGTTCGCGCGGAAATAGTCGATGGCCTGCTCGCGCGTCCAACCCTTTGCATGGATGCCGGTGTCGACGACGAGCCGCACGGCGCGCCACATCTCCATGCTGAGTGCGCCGAAGACGCTATAGGGGTCCGCGTAGAGGCCGAGGTCCTTGCCGAGCGACTCGGCATAGAGCGCCCAGCCCTCGCCGTACGCCGTGTCCCAGGCGAAGCGGCGAAAGCGCGGCAAACCCGTGGCTTCCTGAGCCAGCGCGATCTGCAGGTGGTGCCCCGGGACGGCCTCGTGGAGATACAGTGCCTCCATCGAGTACTTCGGGCGAGATGGCAGGTCGTAGGTGTTCACGTAGAACACAGCCGGCCGCTTGCCGTCCGCGCTGGGCGGCAGGTACTGCGCCGTGGCCTCCGACGGCGCGCGAAACGCTTCCATCGCTCGGATCTCGAAACCCGCCTCGGGCCTGACGGCGAAGAGCAGCGGCAGCGCCATGTCGACGCGTGCGCGCAGCAACGCGTAGCCGGTCAGCAACTCGTTCGGATCGGTGTAGTGCAGGTTCGGATCGGCCCGCAGCGCATCGAGGAAACTCTTGAGGTCGCCCTTGTGCCCGGCCTGGTTCTTGATGCGCTCCATCTCGGCACGAATGCGCGCGACCTCGCGCAACCCGAGCTCGTGGATTTCATCGGGCTTCATCGACGTCGTCGTGTGATAGCGGGCGAGGTACGCGTACCACGACGCTCCGTTCGGCAGCTCGGACATCCCGACCGTCTCGCGCGCCTGCGGCAGGTATTCGGCCTGCAGGTAATGGTGCAGGCGTCGGTAGGCAGGAATGACCTGCTTGCCGATCTTCTCCTCGTAGGCCTTCGCGAGCCGCGTGCGATCGGCAACCGGGATGCCGGCCGGGAAGCCCAGGATCGGTCGCCAGAACACGCTCTGCTTCGGGTCGTCCGCGAGCTGCGCCGTGATCTGCGGGATCGTGCGCTCGACCACCACGCGCGGCTGCACGAACCCCTTCGTGACGCCCGACTTCATGTTGTTGATCGCCTGGTCCACCCAGGCGACGAAACCGTCCATGCGCGCGAGGAAGTTGTCGTAGTCCGCCACGGTGCGGAACGGGTGGATGCCCTTGCCCGAGCCGAGCAACGCGACCTCGGAGGGCATGTTCGAGAACTGGTGCAGCGGCAGCAGCTCGGCCGGGTAACGATAGCCCTCGATGTTGAGCTCGCGGCCCGCCTTGAACGTCTCGTAGGTGACGAGATCCTCGCCGGACAGATTTTCCGGATCGACGGCCGCGAGCTTCTCGAGCGCGTTCTGCTCGATGGCGAGCGAGTCCGCCATCCACGTCGGACTCACGTAGTCGCCGAGACGGTCGTCGAAGCGGTGATCGCCCTGCGCGGTCGCCGCGAGCGGATTCAGCGCGAGGTACTCGTCGTAGTACGCCTCGGTGATCTCGAACAGTTTCGCGGCCGTCGCATTCGACGCCTTGAGCTCGGACGGCGCCGACGTCGACGGACGCTTTCCCGTGCGCGGCGCGGACTCGCCGCAGCCGGCCAGCACGAAGGCGGCGACGACGGCTGCGACGAGCGAGCTGCGCATGGCGTGCGATCGACGGACGCGCACTACTTGCGTGCGGCGATCCAGCGAGTGATCTTGCCCTCGAGCACGTCCATCGGCACGGCACCGTCACTCAGCACTTCGCGGTGGAAGTCGCGCACGTCGAACTTCGCACCGAGCTCGGCCTCGGCACGGTGGCGCAGCGCCTGGATGCGCAGGTCCCCCACCTTGTAGCCGAGCGCCTGGCCGGGCCAGGCGATGTAGCGCTCGACCTCGGAGACCACGTCGCTCTCGGCGAGCGTCGAGTTGTCGAGCATGTACTTGATGGCCTGCTCGCGGGTCCAGCCCTTGGCGTGCAGTCCGGTGTCCACCACGAGGCGCATCGCGCGCAGCTGCTCGTCGTTCAGGCGCCCGAACCACTGGTACGGGTCGGTGAACATCCCGAGCTCCTTGCCGAGGTATTCCGCATACAACGCCCAGCCCTCGACGTAGGCGGTGTAGTTGCCGCCGAAGCGCCGGAAGCTCGGCACGCCCTCGAGCTCCTGCTGGATCGACACCTGGAAGTGATGGCCGGGCGACGCCTCGTGCAGCGACAGCGTCTCCATCCCGAACTTCGGCTGGGCCTTCAGGTTGAAGGTGTTCACGTAGAAGATCCCGGGCCGGGAGCCATCGGCCGAAGGCTGTTCATAGGAGCCGCCGGCCGCGGACTGTGCGCGGAATGCCTCGACCTCGCGCACCTCGTAGTCGGCCTTGGGGAAGACCGAGAAGAGCTTGGGCAGCGCCGCGTCGATGCGGACCTTGAGCTCGTGGTAGCCCCGCAGGAGGTCCGCGCCATTCGTGAAGTAGAACCGGGGATCCGTCTCGAGGAAGGTGAAGAACGCCTCGCGATCGCCCTCGAACCCGACCTGCTCCGTCACCCGGTCCATTTCGCCGAGGATGCGCGCCACCTCGCCCAGGCCGAGCTGGTGGATCTCCTCGGCGGTCATGTTCGTGGTGGTGTGTTCCTGGGTATAGAACGCGTACCACGCCTCGCCGTCCGGCAACGCCGTCCACGCGACGGTGCTGCGGGTCTTCGGCAGGTACTCGTCGCGCACGAAGTCGCGCAGGCGGCGGTACGCCGGAACCAGCTCGTCGCTGATCGTCGCCCGATAGGCCGCGACGAGGCGCTCGCGGTCCGCCGCTGGCACCGCGTCCGGGAACTTCTGCACCGGCCCGAAGAAGACGCTGTCCTCCGGCCTGGCGACGATCATCGCCTCGAGTTGCGGCAGGACCTTCTCCATGACCGGGCGCGGCTGCACGACGCCCTTCGCCATCCCCTCGCGCATGTTCGCGATGGCCTGGTCCATGAACACGACGAATCCGTCGAGCCGCTTCAGCCAGTTGTCGTAGTCCTGGGTCGTCACGAACGGCTGGGCGTTGTTGCCGGACCCGAGCGCGGCCATGGCGCTCAGCAGGCTGCCGGCCTGGTTGATCGGCAGCAGGTAATCCGGGAATCGCTCGCCCTCGATCGCGCGCTGGCGCTCGCGCACGAAGATGTCGTACGAAATGCGATCGGCGGGGCCGAGTGCGGCGGGATCGATCTTCCGCACCTCGTCGAGGTAACGCCGGTCCATCGCGTGAACCCGGGAACGGTACTCCGCACCGAGGAAGTTCGGCAGCCGATCGTTGTAGCGGTTGTCGCCGATGTAGGTCGCGAGGATCGGGTTCAGCTGCAGCATGTCCTCGAAGTAGCGCTCGAGGAGCGCATTCAGCTGTTGGCCGGCGTCGGCCGCGGGTGCCACGGCGGCGACCGCGGGCGCCCGCTGGGACGCGGGCTGCGCGGCGCAGGCGCTCAATGCGATGCAGGCGGCGATGAGAACAGGTCGGCGGAGATTCATGGACACGGCCCCGGGAGAGATGGATTGGCGGCGGATTATAAGTGCAAAAAGGGGACGCTTCCCTTTTTGGAAAAGGGAAGCGTCCCCTTTTTCGGACAGGGCAGGTTGCGACACGGCCAGAGGGGCATACAATGACCACAAATAGTGGTCATATCTGGAGCGGACATGAGCATCCCCGCCGCGCTGTTCAAGGCCGAGTGCCTGAAGCTGATGGACGAGGTCGCGCGCACCGGCCGCCCGATCGTGATCACGAAGCACGGCAAGCCGGTGGCGCAGCTGGCGCCCGTGCCTGCGGAGCCGGGGACCTACTTCGGCCACATGAAGGGCGCCGCGAGGCTCAAGGGCGACATTGTCGCGCCGCTCGACGAGCGCTGGAGCGCGCTCTCCGGCGACGAGGACGCCTTGCTTGGCGCGGCGCGCAAGAAGACCCGCAAGCGCTCCGGCAGCCGCAAGAAATGAGCGCGCTGCTGCTCGATACGCACATCTTGCTCTGGTATGCCGAGGGCGTCGCCGATCGCCTGCGGCCCGCGGCGGTCCGCAAGCTCGAGGATGCGCGCAAAGGGGATGGCCTGCTGGTGTCGGCGATCTCGGTCTGGGAGATTGGCATGCACAGTGCGCGGGGGCGCATCCAACTCGCAGTGCCGTTTCGCGACTGGGTCGACAGGGCCCTCGCCGTTCCCGGCATCCGCCTCGCCCCGCTGGATGCGGCCACGGCGGTCGAGAGCACCCTGCTCCCGGGCGAGCCTCACGGAGACCCGGCGGACCGATTCCTGATCGCAACCGCGCGCACCCTGGGCGTTGCACTGGCAACGCGGGACGAGCAGATCATCGCCTATGCGAAGCTTGGTTTCCTGCGCGTCGTGGTGCCCTGACCAGCGCTGGGCCGGGGTCCTGATATCCTTGGCAGTCTTCCCTGAACGAACTTCCGCCCGCTGGAGCCCATCATGAGCACGCTGCAACTGAGAGCCGCCGACGGCCACACGCTATCCGCCTACCTCGTCAAGCCAGAGGGACAGCCGCGCGGCGCCATCGTCGTGGTCCAGGAGATCTTCGGCGTCAACTCGCACATCCGCCGGGTGGCCGAGCAGTACGCCGAGGAGGGCTACCTCGTCATCGCGCCCGCCCTGTTCGATCGGCAGCAGAAGGACGTGAACCTCGGCTATGACGCGGCCGACATGCAGGCCGGCGTCGCGCTGATGGCGAAGACGACCAACGAGGGCGTGATCGCCAACGTCAACGCCGCCGTCGACGCGGTCGCACACGCCGGCAAGGTCGGCATGGTTGGCTACTGCTGGGGCGGCCGAGTCACCTACCTGTCGGCCTGCCGCACCAACATCGCCGCCGGCGTCGTCTACTACGGTGGCGGCACCGCGCAGCTGCTGCCCGAGACGCCGCGCTGCCCGGTGATGTTCCATTTCGGCGAGAAGGACACGTACATCCCGATGTCCAACGTCGAGAGGATCCGCAACGCATTCCCCGGGGGTGAGTACCACCTCTACCCCGCGGACCACGGCTTCAACTGCACCGACCGTTCTTCGTTCGAACCCGCCAGCGCGCGCCTCGCCTTCGAGCGCTCGCTCGACTTCTTCCACCGCCACCTGGGGTGACCGACATGACCATTGCTCTCAAGGACGCCGCGCTGCTGCGGCAACAGTGCTACGTCGACGGCGCCTGGATGGATGCGGACACCGGCGGCAAGGTCGAGGTGACCAATCCCGCCACCGGCGAGACCATCGGCACGGTGCCGCAGTTCGGGGTTGCCGAGACGCGCCGCGCAATCGAGGCCGCCTCGGCCGCCATGCCGGCGTGGGCAGCGAAGACCGCCAAGGAACGCGCGACCATCCTGCGGCGCTGGAACGACCTGATGCTCGCCAACGTGGACGACCTCGCCACGATCATGACCGCGGAGCAGGGCAAGCCGCTGGCGGAGGCGCGCGGTGAAGTGGCCTATGCCGCGTCGTTCATCGAGTGGTTCGCCGAGGAAGGCAAACGCGTCTACGGCGACGTCATCCCCGGCCACCAGCCGGACAAGCGCATCCTGGTGCTGCGCCAGCCGATCGGCGTCGTCGCGGCGATCACGCCGTGGAACTTCCCGGCCGCGATGATCACGCGCAAGGCCGGCCCCGCGCTCGCGGCTGGCTGCACGTTCGTGTGCAAGCCCGCGACGCAGACGCCATATTCCGCGCTCGCCATGGCGGAGCTCGCGGCGCGCGCCGGCATCCCGAACGGCGTGTTCAGCGTGGTCACGGGGTCCGCCAGCGCCATCGGTGGCGAGATGACCTCGAACCCGATCGTCCGCAAGCTGACCTTCACGGGTTCCACCGAGATCGGCAAGAAGCTGATGCAGCAGTGCGCGGGCACGCTGAAGAAGGTGTCGCTCGAGCTCGGCGGCAACGCGCCCTTCATCGTGTTCGACGACGCGGACCTCGACGCGGCCGTGCAGGGCGCCATCGCGAGCAAGTACCGCAACACCGGACAGACCTGCGTGTGCGCCAACCGGCTCCTGGTGCAGGAAGGCGTGTACGACGCGTTCGTCGCCAAGCTGGCGGACGCGGTGCGCAAGCTGCGCGTCGGCGACGGCTTGCAGGGTCCGACGGAGCAGGGCCCGCTGATCGACGCGAAGGCCGTGGCGAAGGTGGAGGAGCACATCGCGGACGCGGTCGCGAAAGGCGCCAGGGTCGCGCTCGGCGGCCACCGCCACGAGCTCGGCGGCACTTTCTTCGAGCCCACGATCATCACGCACGTGAAACCGAACATGATGGTGGCGCGCGAGGAGACCTTCGGTCCGGTCGCCCCCGTGTTCAGCTTCAAGGACGAAAAGGAAGCGATCCGCATGGCGAACGACACCGAGTTCGGCCTCGCCTCCTACTTCTACACGCGTGACCTCGCGCGGGCCTGGCGCGTCGCGGAGGGCCTCGAGTACGGCATCGTGGGGCTCAACACCGGGCTCATCTCGACCGAGGTGGCGCCGTTCGGCGGCGTGAAGGAGTCGGGCACCGGCCGCGAAGGCTCGAAGTACGGCATCCTCGACTACACCGAACTCAAGTATCTCTGCATAGGCGGCATCGAAGCTTGAGACCGGCGATCTCGGACCGGGCGCTGCTCTACCTGCTCGCGGCAGTGACGGCGCTCGGTCCGGTCACGACCAACCTCTACCTTCCCGCCCTGCCCTTCGTCCGCGAATACTTCGGCGCCTCCGTCGCCGAGGTGCAATCGACCTTCTCGGTCGCGCTGGTCACGTTCTCGTTCGGCCTCCTCGCCTGGGGACCGATTGCCGACCGATACGGTCGGCGCAATGCCATCCTGGCCGGCCTCGCCGTCCACATGGCGGGCGCCCTCATCTGCCTGCTCGCGCCGACGCTCGGCTGGCTCATCCTGGGCCGGGCCGTCCAGGCTTTCGGAACGGCGACCGGCATGGTGGTGGCGCGCGCGATCGTGGTCGACCGCTACCCGATCGAGCGCATGGTGCGGGTGCTCGCGAGCCTCACCATGGTCGCCGTGCTCGGCAATTCGCTCTCCCCGGTGCTCGGCGGATTCCTGGCCGCGGGCCTCGGCTGGCGGTCGGTCTTCGGCGTGCTCATGCTGGCTGCGACGGTCTTCGGCTTCGTCGTCTGGCGGCGGTTACCCGAGACCCGTCCCGCGGGGGTCCAGCCTCCGCGCGCCGGCGGGATGGCCCACGTCGCCTGGGCGCTGCTGCGCATGCCGATGTTCACCGGCGCGCTGCTGCAGGGCGCCGCGATCTACGCGACCTTCCTGGTGCTGCTGTCGTTGACGCCCTACGTCATGGTCTCGGCGCTCGGCCGGCCACCGACGGAGTTCGGCGTCTATTACCTGCTCATCGCCGGCGGCTACTTCCTCGGCAACTGGTCGGTGCGGCGGCTCACCGCGCATCACGACCTGCACTGGATGGTGCTGGTGGGCGCCTCGCTTACGGTTGTCGGCGCCGTGATCGCCCTCGTCTTCATGGCGCTCGGCCTGATGCACCCGTTGTGGTTGTTCCTGCCGATGGCCGTGCTTTCCTATGGGCAGGGGCTCGCGCTGCCGAACGTGACCGCCACCGCCGTGAGCCTCGCCCCGCAGCACGCTGGCGTCGCCTCGAGCACGGTCGGGTTCCTGCAGCAGCTCATCGGCGCGGCGGCCGTGCAGTGGATGGGACATTTCCCCACGGATACCGCGCTGCCGATGCTGACCTTCTGCGTCGTGGTCTGCGTACTCGCGCTCGGGATGCTTTATGTGTTTCCGCGGGTGGAGGCCGGACGCGGACGCCACTGACCGCTGAACGGTTCGTCGCAACTGACTCAGGCGCGCGACGAGCGCCGGGCTCGGCGGCCGGTGGATTGACGTCCGCAGCAGCGCTTCCGTGGCTCCACGGCCATGGTGCGGGCACTCCGGGCAACTTCGTCACTGAGGCGACGCGATACGCGGACATCGACAGAACCATCGCCCTCATTGTCGGTGACCTTCCGAAAGCCGTATTCCCGCCCTCGATCGTGGTAGGCGGACTCGATCTACCGGTCGTGGAGCCCGGCGCAGCGCGAGTGAGTCATCGACGAATCGTGCAACGGGCGAAGGACGAACCGCGCAACCGGCGACCAGCCGACCGCGAACAGGGGACGCAACGCGGTAAACAAGGTATCGTCGCCCGCCATGACCGACTACATCGGCACACCGGATTACGTCCACGGCAGCCCTGCACGTGTGGGCGTGCTGCTCGTCAACCTCGGCACGCCCGACGAGCCGACGACGGCGGCGGTGCGCCGCTACCTCGCCGAGTTCCTGTGGGACCCGCGCGTGATCGAGCAGCCGCGCTGGCTGTGGTGGCTGATCCTGCACGGCATCATCCTGCGCACGCGCCCGAAACGCAGCGCCCACGCCTACCAGAAGGTCTGGACGCCGGACGGATCGCCGCTGCTGCTCGAATCCCGCAGGCTCGCGGACGCCGTCGGTGGCCGACTGAAGCAGCGACTCGGCGATCGCGTGCGTGTCGAGCTCGCGATGACGTACGGCAATCCGTCCATCACGAGCGCACTCGAGCGCATGCGACGCGACAACGTCCAGCGCGTGCTGCTGCTGCCGATGTACCCGCAGTACTCCGCGACGACCACCGCGTCGATCTTCGAACGCGTCACGGCCGAGCTCTCGCGCTGGCGCTGGATACCGGAACTGCGCGTCGTCAACCAGTACTGGCAGGAGGACGCCTACATCGCGGCCCTCGCCGACAGCGTCACGGCGCACTGGCAGGTGCACGGCCGCAAGCACCTGCTGTTCTCGTTCCACTCGATCCCCGGGCGCTATTTCCTGGCCGGCGATCCGTATCACTGTTTCTGCCAGGCCACGGCGCACCGCGTGGCCGCGCGTCTCGGACTTGCGGAGGGCGACTGGTCGCTCGGTTTCCAGTCACGCTTCGGTCGCGAAGAGTGGCTCAAGCCCTACGTCGACCTGTTGCTGCACGACTATTCGCACACCGGCCCGAAGCGCGTCACCGTCGTCTGCCCCGGGTTCGCGACCGACTGCCTCGAGACGCTCGAGGAAATCAGCATGCAGAATCGCGAGATGTTCCTCGCGCACGGCGGCGAGGCCTTCGACTACGTGCCCTGCCTCAACTCGGGCGACGCGCACGTGAGCCTCTACGAACGGCTGGTGCTGAAGCACGCGCAGGGTTGGCCGGAGTTCGACGGCCGTGACGACGATGCAGCCGCACGGGCGGGGTCGCGCGAGCGGGCGCTCGCGATGGGCGCCAGGAGCTGAGCCTTGCTCGGGCGATTCCTCGAGGTCGCGGTCCACGCGCCGGACGTCCCGGAATCGCTCGCCTTCTACGAGTCGCTCGGTTTCGTGCAGGCCGCCGTCGGCGACATGCGCAGCTACCCCTACGCAGTGGTCACCGACGGACGCCTGCACCTCGGCCTGCACGGCGAGCCGATCGATGCGCCGGCGCTCACGTGGGTGCAGCCCGGGCTCGCCACCCACGCGCCGCGCCTCGAGGCACTCGGCATCGAGTTCGTCTCCGCCCGCCTCGGCGAGGACGCGTTCCACGAGCTCGCGTTCGTCGATCCCTCGGGGCAACGCGTGACGCTGGTGGAAGCCCGCACGTTCTCACCGCCGCCGGTCCGCGGCCCGCATGCCTCGCGCCTCGGCTACTTCGAGGAGTTCGGCATCCCCACTACCGACCTGGAGCGTTCCACCGCCTTCTGGGACGCGCTCGGCTTCGTCGCGTTCGACCCGGTGCGCGCACCGTTCGCCAAGGTCGTCGCCACCGGCAGCGACCTGAACGTCGGGCTCTACGACGTGGACCTGCGCTCACCCGTGCTCACTTTTTCCCACGCGGCAATGGCCGAGCGCATCGCCGACCTGCGCGAGAAGGGCTACCGGCTGCTCGATCGCCTGCCGCGCGGCATGAATTCCCGCGACAACGCGCTGCTCGAGGCCCCCGAGGGCACGTGGTTCATGCTCACCACGAGCAACGAGTAGCGACCGCCGCTAGCGACGACGCGCGACGATTTCGAAGCGCACCTCCAGCTCGTCGGCCACCTGGACGGCGCCGGCCGCGATGCTGAACGGGGTGATGCCGAAATCCGTCTGGCGGATACGCATGACGCCCGTTGCGCCGAGAGTCGCCGGCTCGCGTCGCAAGGTGATCGGCAGGTCGACGTCCCGGGTGGCGCCACGCAAGGTGACGCGCGCCTTCACCGTCGCGTCGTCCCAGTTGCCGTCCACGCGGCGGGCACTCACGATCACCTCGGGGTATCGAGCACCATCCAGCACCTCCGCACGCAGCATGTTGGCGTAGGTGCCCTGGCGTGCGCTGTCCGACACCGGCTCGGCGAATTCGGGGCCCGCGCCCGCGCGTGCCTGCGGATCGTCCACGACGAAGGCCTGCACCGGCAGGCGGATCTCGAAGCCCGAGCCGGCGAGGTCGCGCCCGATCCAGGCAACGCCGGATTCCGATGCGGAGACGATCGCGTGGTTGTGGCCGAGCCGGGCCAGCGCCCCGGCACGGCGCACCAGGATGGTGACCACGCTGCGGTCGGGATCGACCCGCAGCGCTTCGGCACCCGCGGGAACTTCCACCCCGCCACCCACGGTCGAACTAGTGGGTACCGGCGTCTCGACCGGGCGCGGCATGCAACTGGACAGCGTCCAGGTGCACGCAGCGAGCGCGACGGCGCGCTGGGTTAACATGGCGGTTCCACCCGCAACGAGGACGCATCGCATCATGCAGTGGCGCAACACGAAATCGACCTATGGGGCCCTGGCCAAGTTCCTGCACTGGACCATCGTCGTCCTGATCATTGCACAGTACGTCATCATCGAGGCGGCCGAGGACCTGCCCGACGGGCCCGGCAAGTTCGAGATGGTCACGCGCCACAAGTCGCTCGGCATGCTGATCCTCGGGCTCGCGCTGGTGCGCATCGCCTGGAAAGCGGTCAACAAGGGCCAGCCGGTCCCGGTCACCATGCCCCGGCTGCAGAAGGTCGCCGCGGCGGCCGGCCACGGGCTGCTCTATCTGCTGATCCTCGCCCAGCCGATCAGCGGCTGGATGATGTCCTCCGCGGCCAACTACCCGGTCACGTTCTTCGGGCTGTTCCAGTTCCCGGCAATCGTGGCGCCGAACGAAGGCATGCACGAGACCTACGAGGAACTGCACGAGTTCCTGTTCACCGCCATCCTCGTGATCGCGGTGGTGCACGTGCTGGCCGCGCTCTACCACCACTTCATCCAGAAGGACGACACGCTGCGGCGGATGCTGCCCTTCGCCCGGGGCCGCTAGTGGTGGACGGGCAGCGGCAGGCCTGGATGGCGACCTGCGCCTTGCTGCTGCTCGACTTCTCGGGCGTGACCCACGCTGCAACCTCCTGGGCCATCGACCCCGCCGGCAGCCGGCTCGACTTTACGGCCACCCAGGCCGGGGGCGAGTTCGACGGGACTTTCCAGCGCTTCCGGGCCGAGATCGCCTTCGACCCTGCCGACCTCGCGGGGAGCCGGTTCCAGGTCGAGATCGAGACCGGGTCCGCCGCCACGGGCGACAAGGACCGCGACCAGACCCTGGCCGGCAACGACTTCTTCGCCGCGACCCGCTGGCCGACCGCCCGGTTCGAGGCGGACCGGTTCGTCGCACTGGGGGGCGACCGCTACGAGGCCCGCGGCCGGCTCACGATCCGGGACGTGACGCGCGAGGTGCGCCTGCCCTTCCGGTTCCAGCCGGCCGCCGGGGACACCGCGGCCGGCATGATCGGGGGCACGACCATCCGCCGGCTGGACTTCGGCGTCGGCCGGGGCGAGTGGGGGGACACCAGCCTCGTCGGCGACGAGGTCCGCATCCACTTCGAATTGCGGATGCACCGCCGGTGATCCGTAGCGATAGAATCCACACACCTCATAACAGCAGGGGGCTTGCCATGTCGCTCACATCGAAGGCGCTGGACCAGCGTCTGGTACTCGCCGTTGCCTTTGCGTTCGCAGTCGCCGGTTGCGCGAAGAAGAAGGAAGAACAGGCGCCGCCGCCGCCCACCGAGGCGGCTGCTACTGCGGCTGCCGAGACACTCGAGGGACAGGTCGACATCGTCGCCTGGCCCGGTTACATCGAGCGCGGCGAGACCGACAAGGGCTACGACTGGGTCACGCCGTTCGAGTCGGACACGGGCTGCAAGGTGAACGTCAAGACGGCCGGTACGTCCGACGAGATGGTCTCGCTGATGACGCAGGGCGGCTATGACCTCGTCACGGCCTCGGGCGACGCGTCGATCCGCCTGATCCGCGGGGGCACGGTGCAGCCGGTCGATGTCACGCGCATCCCGAGCTTCGCGAACGTCGACGAGCGCCTCAAGGAAGCGCCCTGGCACTTCGTCGACGGCAAGCACTACGGCACGCCCTACCAGTGGGGGCCGAACGTGCTCATGTACAACACGCAGGTGTTCAAGACCGCGCCGACCTCGTGGTCGGTGGTCTTCGAGGAACAGAAGCTGCCCGACGGCAAGAGCAACAAGGGACGCATCCAGGCCTACGACGGCCCGATCTACATCGCGGATGCGGCGCTCTACCTGATGGCGACGAAGCCCGGCCTCGGCATCACGAACCCCTACGAGCTGAACGAGGCTCAGTACACCGCCGCGCTCGACGTGCTGCGCAAGCAGCATCCGCTGGTGCAGCGCTACTGGCACGACGCGAACGTGCAGGTGCAGGAGTTCACGACCGAGGGCATCGTCGCCTCGGGTTCCTGGCCCTTCCAGGCGAATACGCTGGTCGCCAACGGCCAGCCGATCGCGAGCACCGTGCCCGCGGAAGGCGCGACGGGCTGGGCGGATACGACCATGCTCGCCACGGACGCGAAGCACCCCAACTGCGCGTACAAGTGGATGGAGTGGTCGTTGAACGCGAAGGTGCAGGGCGACCTGGCCGCATGGTTCGGCTCGGTGCCGGCCGTGCCCGCCGCCTGCACGGGCAACGCGCTGCTCGGCGAGCAGGGCTGCGCCACGAACGGCTTCGACAATTTCGACCGGATCCACTTCTGGCGCACGCCGGAGGCGGCCTGCGCGCAGGGCACCTGCGTACCGTACAGCCGCTGGGCGACGGACTACGTCGCAGTGATGGGCGGACGGTAACGGCCGGCACGGCCCGCGACACCAGAGCGGCGCTGCCCGCGGGCGCCGCTCCTGCCCCATGACCACCGCCGCGATCGAACTCGAACAGGCGAGCCGCGCCTTCGGCGCCGTGGTGGCGCTCGACCGCGTGTCGCTCGAGATCGCGCCGGGCGAGTTCTTCGCGCTGCTCGGGCCATCGGGCTCCGGCAAGACCACCTGCCTGCGGCTGATCGCGGGGTTCGACCGCCCCGACAGCGGTCGCATCCTGCTCGAGGGCGAGGACGTCACCGACGTCCCGCCGTACGACCGCAACGTCAACACCGTCTTCCAGGACTACGCCCTCTTTCCGCACATGACGGTCGCGGAGAACGTGGCCTACGGACTGCGCGTGAGGCGCGTGGGCGCCGCCGAGCGCCGCAAGCGCGCGCTCGCGATGCTCGAGCTGGTGCGGCTCGCCGACTACGGCGACCGCCGGCCGGCGCAGCTCTCGGGCGGGCAGCGGCAACGCGTGGCGCTGGCGCGCGCGCTCATCAACCAGCCCAGGGTGCTGCTGCTGGACGAACCTCTTGGCGCGCTCGACCTCAGGCTGCGCGAGGAAATGCAGGCGGAACTGAAGGGCCTGCAGCAGCGTCTCGCTATCACCTTCGTGTTCGTCACGCACGACCAAGGCGAGGCGCTCAGCATGGCGGACCGCGTCGCGGTGTTCAGCCGCGGACGCATCGAGCAGCTCGACGTGCCGCGGGCGCTCTACACGAAGCCACGCACGGCGTTCGTCGCGAGCTTCGTCGGCAGCGCGAACGTCGTCGCCGGCGCGCTCGCGGAGCGCATCACCGGGCGCCGCGAGTCCTTCGCGATCCGCCCGGAACTGATCGAGGTGCTGCCGTCCGGGGCGCCAGCGCCGCTCGGGTCGGTGACCTGCACCGGCACGCTCGAGGACGTGCTCTACCACGGCGCGAGCAGCCACTGTCACGTGCGCGTGGACGAAGCGACGGTGCTCGCCGTCGCGCGGGCGGAATCCGGGGCCACTGCACCCCTGCCGCCAAAGGGCGCGAGCGTGCAACTCATGTGGCGGGCCGAGCACGCGGTACCGCTAGCGGCGGACTGAGCCGTGCTGCGCCCCGTCTCCACCTTCTTCCACGGCCGCAACGCGTTCTACGTCTCGCTGCTGCTCCTACCGCCGCTGCTGTGGCTCGGCACGGTCTACCTCGGCTCGCTGTTCACGCTGCTGATGCAGAGTTTCTACGCGATCGACGAGTTCACCGCGCGCGTCGTGCCGGAGCTCACGTTCGCCACCTACCGGCAACTCTTCACCCACCCCGCGAACGTCGACATCGTGGTGCGCACCGTGCTGATGGCGGTCGCGGTCACGCTCGCCTCGGCCGTCGTCGCCTTTCCGGTTGCCAACTACATGGCCCGCTACGCCGGCCCGAAGATGAAGGCATTCTTCTACGTCGGCGTGATGCTGCCGATGTGGACGAGCTACCTCGTGAAGGTCTATGCGTGGCGCCTGATCCTCGCCAAGCAGGGCATCGTGTCCTGGGGATTCGAGAGCCTCGGCGCCCAGGGCACGCTCGACGGGCTGCTCACCGCGCCCGTCATCGGTGGCCCGTCGCTGGCGTCGTCCTACATCGGCATGTTCATCGTGTTCGTGTACATGTGGCTGCCGTTCATGATCCTGCCGCTCGCCGCGGCGCTCGAGCGCGTGCCGGCCTCGCTGCTGCAGGCCTCCGCGGACCTTGGTGCGCGCCCGGGCCAGACCTTCCGCAACGTCGTGCTGCCGCTCGCCCTGCCAGGCCTCGCGGCGGGGTCCGTGTTTACCTTTTCGCTCACGCTCGGCGACTACATCATCCCGAGCGTGGTCGGCGCCCCCGGCTACTTCATCGGCATGATGGTCTACCAGCAGCAGGGCACGGCCGGGAACCTGCCGCTCGCCGCCGCGTTCTCGGTGGTGCCGATCGTGCTGATCGCGCTGTACCTCGGCCTCGCCAGGCGGCTCGGAGCCTTCGATGCGCTCTAGGCGCAAGGACTGGAACCGCGCCTCGCTCGGCCAGAAGCTCGCGGCCGGGGCGGGGCTGGTGTTCCTGCACGCGCCGGTGTGGGTGATCGTGCTCTACGCGTTCACGACCGAGGACCGCACCTACCAGTTCCCGCCGCCTGGCCTCACGCTGCACTGGTTCGAGGTCGCCTTTGCACGCGACGACATCTGGGCCGCGATGCGCCTCTCGCTGCTGGTGGCGTGCGTGGCCACCGCCATCGCGCTCGTGCTCGGGACGCTGGCGGCCTTCGCGATGGCGCGGCGACCGTTCCCCGGCAAGGAATCGATCACGCTGCTCTTCGTTCTGCCGATCGCACTGCCCGGCATCATCACCGGACTTGCGCTGCTGGCCGGGATCCGCGCCATCGGCATGGACCCGAGCTTCTGGACCATCGTCGCCGGTCACGCGACCTTCTGCCTCGTGATCGTCTACAACAACGTGATCGCACGCCTGAGGCGCATCCCGCCGAGCTGGGTCGAGGCCTCGATGGACCTCGGTGCCGACGGGCTGCAGACCTTCCGCCACGTGCTGCTGCCGCAGATCGCCACTGCGCTGCTGGCGGGCGGCATGCTGGCCTTCGCGCTCTCGTTCGACGAAATCATCGTGACGCTGTTCACCGCCGGGCACCAGAAGACCTTGCCCATCTGGTTCTACAGCGAGCTGTTCCGACCGCGCGAGCGGCCCATCACCAACGTCGTCGCGGTGATCGTCATCCTGGTGACGCTGGTGCCGATCCTGCTGGCGTACTATCTGACCAAGCCGGACGAGAGCGGGCCCGGGGCCTGACGTCCGCAACGACTGCAACAACTCAAACCCGGTACCTGTCATGCAAACCAAACTGCTCATCAACGGCAAGCTCGTCGCGGGCGAGGGCAAGGTCGAGGAAGTGCTGAACCCGGCGACGGGCAAGGTGCTGGCGAAGGTCCCGGAGGCCTCGCGCGCGCAGATCAACGCCGCGGTGAGTGCGGCGGACGCTGCGTTCGACGGCTGGTCGCGCACGCCGCCGAAGGATCGCGCGACCCTGCTGCTCCGGCTCGCCGATCGCATCGAGGCCGATGGCGCTGCGTTCGCCAAGCTCGAGTCGCAGAACTGCGGCAAACCGCTGTCCGCGGCGCTGAACGACGAGATCCCGGCGATCGCGGACGTGTTCCGCTTCTTCGCGGGCGCCTGTCGCACCATGACGGGCGCGGTCGCGGGCGAGTACCTCGCCGGCTACACCAGCATGATCCGCCGTGACCCGGTCGGCGTGGTCGCGTCCATCGCGCCGTGGAACTACCCGCTGATGATGGCGGCGTGGAAGCTCGGTCCCGCGCTCGCCGCAGGCAACACCTGCGTGCTCAAGCCCTCGGAGCAGACGCCGCTCACCGCGCTGCGGCTGGCCGAGCTGCTGGCGGAGATCTTCCCTGCGGGCGTGGTGAACGTCGTGTGCGGACGCGGCGCCTCGGTGGGCGCGCCACTCACGAAGCACCCGAAGGTGCGCATGATCTCGCTCACCGGCGACGTGGCCACGGGCGCGAAGATCCTCGGCCAGGCCTCCGACGGCATCAAGCGCACACACCTCGAACTCGGCGGCAAGGCGCCGGTCATCGTGTTCGACGATGCGGACATCGAGTCCGTGGTCTCCGGCGTGAGGACCTTCGGCTACTACAACGCCGGGCAGGACTGCACGGCGGCGTGCCGGCTCTACGCGGGCGCGAAAGTCTACGACCGGCTGGTCGCGGACCTCTCCGCCGCCGTCAGCGGCATCAAGATGGGCTTGCAGACGGCGAGCGGCGTGGAGATGGGGCCGCTGATCAGCGCCGAGCAGCGTGATCGCGTGGCGGGATTCGTCGCGCGCGCACGCAGGGAGAAGCACATCGAGGTGACCGCCGGCGGCAAGGCGGGGGAAGGCGGCGGCTTCTTCTACCAGCCCACGGTCGTCGCAGGCGCCCGGCAGTCGGACGAGATCGTGCGCCGCGAGGTGTTCGGCCCGGTGGTGTCGGTGACGCGCTTCAAGGACACCGAGCAGGCCATCGCCTGGGCCAACGATTCGGACTACGGCCTCGCCTCCTCCGTGTGGACGCAGGACGTCGGACGTGGCCTGCAGGTGGCCTCGCGCCTGCAGTACGGCTGCACCTGGATCAACACGCACTTCATGCTGGTGAGCGAGATGCCGCACGGCGGCCTGAAGCGCTCGGGCTACGGCAAGGATCTCTCGATGTACGCGCTCGAGGACTACACCGTGGTGCGGCACGTCATGGCGAAGCTCTGAAGCGCGAGACCAGCCAGATCGAGAGCGTGCCGAGCACCACGCCCGGCACCATCTCGTAGACCTCGAAGATCCCGCCGCTGCCCTGCTTCCACAGGATCACGGTGAGACCGCCCACGACGATACCGGCCAGCGCGCCATTGCGGGTCATGCGTTCCCAGTAGAGCGACAGCACGATCGCGGGACCGAACGCCGCGCCGAACCCGGCCCAGGCCCACGCGACGAGGTCGAGCACCTTGTTGTCCGGGTCGAGCGCGAGCAGGTAGGCAAGGAACGCGATGCCGAGCACGGCGCCGCGCCCGACCCACAGCAGCTCCGCTCGACCGGGATCGCGCCGGAACAGTCCCTTGTAGAAATCCTGGGCGAAGGCCGACGATGCCACCAGCAGCTGCGCCGACGCCGTGCTCATGATCGCGGCGAGGATGCCGGCCATGCAGATGCCGGCCAGCACCGGGTGCAGGTAGGTGGTGGACATCACTATGAAGACCTTCTCGCTGTCCGCACCGGTGAGCGGCGGGTCGAGCACCAGGATGCCGGCCATCCCCACGACGATCGCCGCGGCGAGCACCACGACGACCCAGCCCATGGCCACCCGCCGCGCCGTGGGCATCTCGTCCGCGGAGCGGATCGCCATGAAGCGCGCGAGGATGTGCGGCTGTCCCGGGTAGCCGAGGCCCCATGCCAGCAGCGACACGATGCCGATGGCGCCGATCGCCTGGCCGCCCTCGCCGACGAACGGATCGAGCAACGCCGGGTCGCGCGCCTCGAGCGACGCGACCATGCCGTCGAGCCCGCCCGCCATCGCCACGCCCATCACGGCGACCATGATCAGCGCGAAGAACATCAGCGTGCCCTGCAGCACGTCGGACCAGCTCACCGCGAGGAATCCGCCGAAGAACGTGTAGGCGAGCATCACGACGCTGCCCCAGAACATCGCGTCCTGGTATTGCATGCCGAACAGCGACTCGAACAGGCGCCCGGTCGCGACGAATCCCGAGCTGGTGTAGAAGGTGAAGAACACCAGGATGAAGAGCGCGGTGAGCGTCCTGAGCACGCGCGTCGTGTCGCCGAAGCGGCGCTCGAAATAGTCCGGCATCGTGAGCGAGTTGCCGAGTTGCTCGGTGCGCGTGCGCAGCCGCGCGGCGACGAACCTCCAGTTGAGGTAGGTGCCGACGACGAGCCCGAGCACGAGCCACACGGAATTGAAGCCGGCGGCATGAGCGAGGCCGGGCAGACCCATCAGCAGCCAGCCACTCATGTCGGATGCCTGCGCGCTCAACGCCGTCACCCAGCTGCCGAGCGAACGCCCGCCGAGGATGAAATCCGCCAGGCTGGTCGTGCGGCGGTAGGCGATGAATCCGAGCACCAGGCAGATGCCCATGTAGACGACGATGGTCCCGACGATGACGGGCGTATTGATCATTCTTCGGCTGCACCGGTGCGGCTCGCCCGCCCCGGCACGCTCCCCTTAAATCAAGCACATGCGGCGAGCATCTCCCGAGGCAGTGACGAGATGCAAAGGGAAATTCACGAAAACGTCATCTGCGCACCGGTTTTGGCCGGCAATCTGGCACGCGTCGAGGTGGCGGACCCCCAGTACCGCCTCGGACCGCAAGCGAGGCAGCATCAGCCGACAGACGGCAGCAGGGACGGATGCGCTAAGCCCTCCATGCGGGCATCCTATGCCGGGGTGGGGACCCCCGCCCTGCCCCGGCACCTTTCCGGCCGTCCGGCACTCGCATGCAACCCTTTGCTCCTCCGCTGCATCCAACCGTCATCTCCCCTGGACGCCTGGATGTCGCCGATGCGCACTGGCCACCTCGCACCTGTCCTCCTCGCCCTCTGCGCGTCGCCAGCAGCCGCCTGGGACGTGAACTGCAAGTTCACTGCCGAGCGGCAGGCCAGCATCGATACGGCAGGAGCCGAGCACGTCGAGATCGTGGCCCGGGGCGGGGATCTCGACGTGCGCCCGGCGCCGGGCGCGCGCCTGCTCGCGCGCGGCAAGGCCTGTGCATCCCGGGAAGAATACCTCGCCGAGACGCAGGTCCACGCCCGTCGCAAGGGCAATGTCGTGCAGGTGTTCGTGCAGGTGCCCGCGGGGCTTCCGGTCGAGGTCACCGACACCAGCGGCGACACGACGATCACGAAGGTGCGTGTCACGCGCATCACCGATAGCTCGGGAGACCTTCTCGCTCGGGACCTGCCGGCGGACGTCGAGATCAACGACAGCTCGGGCGACATCCGTATTGAAAATGCCGCGGGCCTCGTCAAGGTTACCGACAGTTCCGGGGACATCGTGGTGCTGGGCGCGCGGGACGTGCTGATCCCGTCCGACAGCTCCGGCGACATCGAGATCGAGCGGGTGTCGGGCAGCGTGCGGATCGAGAACGACTCCTCGGGCGACATCGTGATCACGACGGTCGAAAGGAATGTCGAGGTACTCGCCGATTCGAGTGGCACCGTGCGCATCTCGGGAGTGACCGGGACGGTCAGGGTGCCGCGCTGACGACGATCCGCCGGCTTCGGCTCAGCCCGCGACCAGCCGGTCGATCATCCCCTGGGCCTGCACCCGATAGCCGCCGCCGAACAGGTTGAGGTGGTTCAGCACGTGGTAGAGGTTGTAGAGGTCGCGGCGCCGGTCGGCACCCGGATCCAGCGGCCACGACGCCTGGTAGGCAGCGTAGAAATCCGGCCCGAATCCTCCGAACAGTCGCGTCATGGCGAGGTCGGCCTCGCGGTCGCCGAAATACACGGCCGGGTCGAAGACCACGGGTTCGCCTGAATGGGTGGCTGCGTGATTTCCACCCCACAGGTCGCCGTGCAGCAGTGACGGCACGGGCTCGTAACCTGGAAAGTACGTCGGCACCGCCTCGCAAAGCCTGTAGCCACGTTCGGTGAGCCGGCCGCCATGGCCGTTGCGTTCGGCCAGTTCGAGCTGGAACCGCAGGCGGCGCTCGATGTAGAAGCGAGGCCAGTTGGCGTCCCAGTCGTTCGGCTGCGGCGTGCTGCCGATCGTGTTGTCCCGATGCCAGCCGAAGCGCGGCCGCGTCACCCGGTGCTGGGCCGCGAGCCGTCCGCCGAGCAGGGCCTCGCTGCGCGCCGAACCCGCGCCGAAATCCATCCACTCGAGCGCCAGGAATGCGATGTCGGCCGTGGCCCCTACGCCAAGCACGCGCGGCACTCGAATGGCCTGCGCAGCCTCGAGCTCACGCAGGCCCTCCGCCTCGGCCTCGAACATCGCGAGCCGCGCGACGGGTCCCTGCTTCACGAAGGCCGGCCCGTCGCTGGTCTCCCAGCGCAGGCACTCGTTGATGCAGCCGCCCGCGGCCTTCGCCGACGGAAAGTCGTGAAAACGCAGTCCCGTCGCTTTGCCGAGCGCGGCGGGCAGGTGCGCCGACTTCGAGGTCAGTCCCGACACCGCACGGCAACCCGGCGGGCCTGCTCGCGGAGGATGCGCCCGAACCCGACCGAGTCGCAGAACGCATCGATCGCGCCGAGGTCGGGCGCGCGGCGACGCAGGTCCACGATCTCGGCCGCGAGCGGCATGTCGCACGCGATGCCGGTCAGCTGGCGCGACAGGAACGCCTCCTCGCGATGCTCGCGCAGGCTCTCCGCCACGAACGCGGCGCCACGGAACTTGAGCTTCGGGATGGCGGCGAGATTCTCGAACACGCCCGGCAGCGTGTCGAAGTGCTTCAGCAGGGTCGCGGCCGTCTTGCGCCCGACACCCGGCACGCCCGGCACGTTATCCACCGCATCGCCCATCAGCGCCAGGAAATCCGCCATGCGCTCCGGGATGACCCCGAAACGCTCCTCGATGTCGCCATACCGGTAGCGGACGTCGGCCACCGCGTCCCAGTAGGTATCCTCGGCGCCGACCAGCTGAGTCAGGTCCTTGTCGCGGCTGGCGATGGTCACCGGCATGCCCGTGGCGCGCGCCCGCGTCGTGAGCGTCCCGATGATGTCGTCCGCCTCGTAGCGCGAGCTGCCGAACTCGGCGACGCCCAGCGCCCGCACCAGCTCGCGGCACAGGCCGAACTGGCGCTTCAATTCCGCCGGGGCCGGCTCGCGATTGGCCTTGTAGGCGGGGTAGATCTCGTTGCGGTAGGACTGCTCGAGGCTCTCGTCGAAGGCGACGGCGATGTGCTGCGGCGACAGGCGCTCGAGCAGGTCGCCGAGGAAGCGCGCGAAACCGTGCACCGCATTGACCGGGTTGCCGTCCGGGTCGGCGATCTCGACCGGCACCGAGTAATAGGCGCGGAAGATGAAGACGCTGGCATCGACAAGGTAGAGCACGGGCGGCATTCTGAGCGAGACGGGACCGCGGGAACAGGCCCGCGGCCGGCACCGGGAGGCGGCAGCAGTCCATGACCGTCGAGATCGTCCCCATCGAGCGGCGCCACATCGCCGGTTTTCGGGACGTGCTGGATGGCGTCGCGCGTGAACGGCGCTACATCGCTTTCCTCGAGGCCCCGCCGCTGGCCGAAGTCCGCCGCTTCGTACTCAACAACCTGCGCAGCGGCGCCCCGGCGTTCGTCGCGCAGGACGATGGGCGGGTGGTCGGCTGGTGCAACGTCATCCGCAAATTGCGGCCGACGACTTCCCACAGCGGAGTACTCGGGATGGGTGTGGCGGCGAGTCACCGCGGGCGCGGTATCGGCGGCCGGTTGATCGCGACCACGCTCGAAACCGCCCTCGCCCGGGGCCTCACCCGTATCGAGCTCACGGTGCGGACCGACAACCTTGCCGCCATCGCGCTGTACCGTCGGAGCGGCTTCGAGACCGAGGGCCAGTTGCGGCGCTACTTGCTCGTCGACGGCGTGTACTACGATGCACTCCTGATGGCGCGATTGGCCTGACCTGGCCACGAGAAGACAGGGGGACGACCATGAGCACGCTCGACAAGGCCCGCGACACGCAGGTCCGCAACATCGGGGCGAAGACCGGCAGGACGATGGCCCAGTTGCGCACGCTGTTCGAGGGCAGCGGGCTCGCGAAGCACGGCGAGCTGCGCAGCTTCGCGATGGAGAAACTGGGCCTCGGCTCCGACGCGGCTAGGCAGGTTTCCTGTTCAGCCGCTGGTGCAGCGGGCTCGAGCGCGGGAAATGCGCGACCAGGTATTCCATCTGGTCCGCGAGCACGCGCCGGCCCTTGAGATAGATGTACTCCGCATAGCTCGGCGTGAACGGAATGGCGAGCAGCTGCAGGCGGGCCTGCTCGGGGGTCCGCCAGGCCTTGAGGTTGTTGCAGCGGCGGCAGGCCGTCACCACGTTGTTCCAGGCATCCTTGCCGCCACGCGACAGCGGCGTCACGTGGTCGCGCGAAAGCTGGCCGGACGGCAAGCGCTGCCCGCAGTACAGGCACAGGTGCGCGTCGCGGCGGAACAGCGTCTCGTTGTTGAGCGGCGGGACGTAGCCGTGGTGCAGGTTGCCCGGATTGTGGCTGTGGCCGATCGTGGCGACGATCGAGCTCACCTCCACGACCGTGCGGCAACCCGTGCGGGCATTGGTACCGCCGTGCAGCCGGAACAGCGGCTGCCCGAACGAGTAGGCCACCTGGCCCATGAAGTGCAGCCGGACCGCATCCCGGTAATCGATCCACTCCAGTGGCATCCCCGAGACGTCCGTGCGCAGGACCTCCTGCGTTAATGCGTGCATGGGCTGAAAGATACGGCAGCGCTGTGCAATAATCCAACGTGCCGAAAAGCCGCAATATTCAACAAGTTCGCCACCGCGGCCTCGGTCCGGCCAGGCGGGCCCGCGGCGACCGGCAGTCCTGGCCCCATGCATTGACGAGGTCACCATGTCGCTGACGATCGGAGTACCCCGCGAGACCTTCGCGGGCGAGAAGCGCGTTGCCGCCGTGCCTGAGGTGGTCGAGAAGCTGGTAAGGCTCGGCTTCGGCGTCTGCGTCGAGACCGGGGCCGGGGCGGCCGCCAACTTCGGGGACGACGCCTACCAGGCCGCCGGCGCCCGGATCGCGGGCAGCGCCGCCGAGCTCTACGGCAGCACCGACATGGTCTTCAAGGTACGCGCGCCGTCGCCCGACGAGATCGCGCTGATGAAGCCCGGCAGCACGCTCGTGAGCTTCGTCTGGCCGGCGCAGAACCCAGTGCTCATGCAGCAGCTGGCCGACCGCAGGCTGACCGTGCTCGCCATCGACTCCCTGCCGCGCCAGCTCTCCCGCGCGCAGAAGATGGACGCGCTCACCTCCATGGCCAGCATCAGCGGTTACCGCGCCGTGATCGAGGCCGCGAATGCCTTCGGCCGCTTCTTCAACGGCCAGATCACCGCCGCCGGCAAGATTCCGCCGGCCAGGGTCTTCATCGCCGGGGCCGGTGTCGCGGGTCTGGCCGCGATCGGCACGTCCGCCAACCTGGGCGCCATCGTGCGCGCGAACGACACGCGTGCCGAAGTCGCCGACCAGGTCACCTCGCTCGGTGGCGAATTCGTCAAGGTCGATTACGAGGAGGAGGGCTCCGGCGGCGGCGGTTACGCCAGGGTGATGAGCGAGGGCTTCCAGCAGGCCCAGCGGGAAATGTACGCCCGCGAGGCGAAGGACGCGGACATCATCATCACGACCGCGCTGATCCCGGGCAAGCCGGCGCCGAAGCTCATCACCGCCGAGATGGTGAGGAGCATGAAGCCGGGCAGCGTCATCGTCGACATGGCGGCCGAGCAGGGCGGCAACTGCGAGCTGACCGAGCCGGGCCAGGCCGTGGTGCGGCACGGCGTCACCATCATCGGTTACACGGATCTCGCCAGCCGCCTGGCCAGGCAGGCCTCGACGCTCTACTCCACGAACCTGCTGCGCCTGACCGAGGAGCTCTGCAAGACGAAGGACGGCGTCATCGACGTCAACATGGACGACGACGCCATCCGGGGACTGACCGTCATCAAGGACGGCGCGATCACCTGGCCACCGCCGCCTCCCAAGCTCCCGGCCGCGCCGCCGCAGGCAAAGCCGACCGCGGCCACCACTGCTGCGGCGCCGGCCGCGAAGAAATCGGGACACGGCCACGGCGCGGGCGAGCCCGCGTCGGCAAAGAGCCTCGCCATCATCTTCGGCGTGGGCGCGCTGCTGTTCTGGCTGGTCGGGGCCTACGCGCCCGCCTCGTTCCTCGCGCACTTCACCGTCTTCGTGCTGGCCTGCTTCATCGGCTACATGGTGATCTGGAACGTCACGCCCGCGCTGCACACGCCGCTCATGAGCGTGACCAACGCGATCTCGAGCATCATCGCGGTCGGCGCGCTGATCCAGGTGGCGCCGCCGCTCGGCGGAGGGACGGAGGGACGGCCCGATGCGCTGATCCTCGGGCTGGCGGTCCTCGCGCTCACGCTCACCGCGGTCAACATGTTCGGCGGCTTCGCCGTCACCCGTCGCATGCTTGCGATGTTCCGCAAGTAAGAGGACGCAGGCATGTCAGCCAATATCGCAACGATGGCCTACATCGCGGCCACCATCCTGTTCATCCTGAGCCTCGGCGGCCTCTCCAATCCCGAGACCTCGCGACGCGGCAACCTGTTCGGCATCATCGGCATGGCCATTGCCGTGCTCGCGACCGTGTTCGGGCCGCGCGTCACCGCGGCCGGCATTCCCTGGATCGTCGGCTCGCTGGTGGTGGGCGGCGCCATCGGCCTGTACGCGGCGCGCAAGGTGCAGATGACGCAGATGCCCGAGCTGGTCGCGATCATGCACAGCCTCGTCGGCCTCGCCGCGTGCCTGGTCGGCTTCGCGAGCTACGTCGACACCTCGATCGTCCTCGAAGGCGCCGAGAAGACCATCCACGAGGTCGAGATCTACGTCGGCATCCTGATCGGTGCGGTCACCTTCTCGGGCTCGGTCATCGCCTTTGGCAAGCTCTCCGGCAAGATCGGCGGCAAGCCGATGCTGCTGCCCGCGCGGCACTGGCTCAATCTCGCCGGGCTGCTCGCGGTGATCTGGTTCGGCGCGCAGTTCCTGCAGGCGCACGACGTGACCACGGGCATGTGGCCGCTCGCCCTGATGACGATCATCGCCCTGCTCTTCGGCGTGCACATGGTGATGGCGATTGGCGGCGCGGACATGCCGGTCGTGGTGTCCATGCTGAACAGCTACTCCGGCTGGGCCGCGGCGGCCACCGGCTTCATGCTGTCGAACGACCTGCTGATCGTCACCGGCGCGCTGGTCGGTTCCTCGGGCGCGATCCTCTCCTACATCATGTGCCGCGCGATGAATCGCAACTTCATCAGCGTCATCGCGGGCGGCTTCGGCACGGGCGGTGGCAGCGCGCCGGCCGCCGCGGGCGCGCAGCCCGCGGGCGAGGTGACGGCCATCAGTGCGGTCGAGACCGCCGAGATGCTGCGGACCGCGAAGAGCGTGATCATCGTGCCGGGCTACGGCATGGCGGTCGCCCAGGCCCAGCACGCCGTGTTCGAGATCACCAGGCTGCTGCGCGAGAAGGGCGTGAACGTGCGCTTCGGCATCCACCCGGTCGCGGGCCGCATGCCGGGCCACATGAACGTGCTGCTCGCCGAGGCCAAGGTGCCCTACGACATCGTGTTCGAGATGGACGAGCTGAACGAGGACTTCCCGGACACCGACGTCTCGATGGTGATCGGCGCCAACGACATCGTGAACCCCGCGGCCGAGGACGATCCCGCGAGCCCGATCGCGGGCATGCCCGTGCTGCAGGTGTGGAAGGCGAAAACCTCGATCGTGATGAAGCGCTCGATGGCCTCGGGCTACGCCGGCGTCGACAATCCGCTGTTCTACAAGGAGAACAACCGGATGCTGTTCGGCGACGCGAAGAAGATGCTCGACGAGGTGCTCATCGCGCTCAAGGGCTGATCAGCGGCGGCCGCGGCGGTCATCACGATCATCGCGGTCGTCGTCGTACCCGCGATCGTCGCGACCGCGGCGGTCGTCCCGCGCAACGTCGCGCCGGTCGTCGCCCCGGCCCTTGTCCATGCGCCGGTCGTCGCGCCCCTGGTCACGCCCGTCCTGCGGACGACCGCGTTCCCGCCGGTACTCTTCGCGCAGTCGCTGCTGCTCGGCAGGTGGCAGGCGCTTGAAGCTCTCGTAGCGTTCACGCACCGTTTCCTGCTCGCGAGGCGAGAGATTACGCCACTGGTCGACGCGCTCCCGGGTGCGAGAGCGTTCCTCGGGCGACATGGACTCCCAGCGCTGTGCCCCGCGCAGCAGTGCCTGGCGCTGATCGGGCGGCAACCGGTCCCAGCGGCCGCGGAACTGCCCGAGCACTCGCTGCTGCTCGGGCGAGAGGTCCTGCCAGGTCGTGCCCTGCCGGTCCCGACCCGGATCGTCGGCGAACGCCGGCCCCGCGCCGGCGAGCGATGTCGCCGCGAGCAGTGCCGCCAGCCAGGAAAGCTTGGTATGTCTCATCAGCCTGTACCGTTGGTCGCGGGCAACTCCTTCGTCGCGAGCCAGGCGTAGAACTCGGGGTCCTCGTTGACCGGGTCGAACTCCTCGCCGTCCGCCAGCATCTCGACCACCTCCGCAGCCGGTACGGCCTCGCCGCCGTTCGCCGCAGGCCCCGGCCCCTCGCCGGGCAGGCGCCACAGCGCCACGGCCAGCAGCGCGACCGAGGCGGCCGCCGCGGCCGGGATCCAGCCGCGCCAAGGGCTGCGGCCCACGCGCCTGGCCTCGGTCAGGGCCGCATGGCGCGCCTGGTTGAGCCGCGAGCACGTCCCGGCGTCGAGCCCCTCGACGCTCGCGTCGAAGAGTTCGCGAGCGTGCCGCTCGATCTCCGTCCGTCGTACGTCGTCGTTCATCACCACACCTCGCCCAGCTTTTCGCGCAGTGTATGCAGCGCGCGGAAATAATGCGTCTTCACGCTCCCTTCGGAGCAGCCCATCGCCGCCGCGGTCTCCGCAACGTCCATGCCTTCCAGGCAACGCAGCGTGAACGCCTCGCGTTGACGTTCCGGCAGCACGCCGACCGCCTGCTCCAGCTTCTCGAGCGCCTCGTCCGCCATCACACGACGGCTCGGGTCCGGGCCGCCGTCCGGCACGTGCTCGAACGGGTCTTCCAGTTCCTCCTCGCCGTCGCGCCGCGTGCCCGGCAGGTAGCCGAAGATCCGCGAGCGGACGCTGCGCCGACGCTGCCAATCCCGGATGCCGTTGTAGAGGATGCGGTAGAAGAGCGGCTTCCACTCCTCGCTCGGGCGCCCGGCGTAGTTACGGGCCAGCCGCAGCATCGCCACCTGCACGATGTCGAGCGCGTCGTCGCGATCGCGCACTGCCATCTCGGCAATGCGCAACGCCCGCCGCTCCACCCCGGCCAGGAAACGGTCGAGCGACAATGACTGGTCCAGGCATGCCTCCTTACCCGCGGGCACGGATACGGCGCACCGCGCAGGCTGGACTTGAACACTATCAGAGCCGGCCATGCGGGTAGACTCGCGCACTGGATCGACGTCCAAGGAAATTCCTCCACGGCAAAAACGCCAACCGGGGCAAACGGTTGACGCGGTTTGGTGAGGACGGATCTACGCAATGCGTAAGCGCTTGATCGCAATGGCATAATGAATGACCGGTGATTTTCTGAGCAGAAACCAAAACTGCCCGTCGCGACCGGCACTTGGGCCACATTCGCGCGTCCCATCCACAGACTTTTCCACAGCCTGTGTGGACAACTTCACATAAGCGGGCGGCGGCGTGAGCAAGCTGCTGGCCGTCGCGATCGACGCGCCCCTGCGTCGGCTGTTCGACTACCGCGCCCCGCCGGGAGTCGACTCCCGATTGCTGCAACCGGGCATCCGGCTGTGGGTGCCCTTCGGTCGCCGTCGGGTGGTGGGCGTGCTGGTCGAGTTGCGGGACGCGTCCGAACTGCCGGAATCGAGGCTCAAGGCCGCGCTCGCGGTCATCGACGATGTCCCGGTGCTGGATGCGCAACTGCTCGAGCTGCTGCGCTGGTCCGCGGACTATTACCGCCATCCCCCGGGCGAGGTGATCTCGGCGGCCCTGCCGGCACCGATCCGCGCCGGCGCGGCATCGCTCGAGACGGCCGAACACTGGACGCTGACCGCGGCTGCCCGTACGGGCAGCCTGCCGCCGCTTGCCACACGCGCCAACCGGCTGCGCGAGATGGTGGAATTCCTCCAGGAGCGCGATTCCGCCGATGAGGCCGAGCTCGCGGCACGCTCGCCACGCTGGCGCGAGCACCTGCGCGAACTCGAGAAACGCGGCTGGGTCGGCCGCCTACGTCGGGAGCTGGCGAGCCACGCGTTCGTGGCGTGCCCAGTTACGGCTTCGCGTCCGCAACCTTCCGGGCACCAGCAGGCCGCCATCGAGGGGATCGTCGCGGCGCGCGGTCGATTTGCGCCGTTCCTGCTGCACGGAGTGACCGGCAGCGGCAAGACCGAGGTATACCTCCGGGCCATCGAGGAGGTCGTGCAGCGTGGCGAGCAGGCGCTGGTGCTGGTGCCCGAGATCGCACTCACGCCGCAGCTCGTCGCGCGTTTCGCGGCGCGCTTCGATGCGCCACTCGCGGTGCTGCATTCCTCGCTCGCGGACCAGGAGCGGCTCAAGGCCTGGCGGGCGGCACGCGGCGGCACGGCGCCCGTCGTGATCGGCACGCGCTCGGCGATCTTCGCGCCGCTCGCGCACCCCGGCCTGATCGTCGTCGACGAGGAACACGACGCGTCCTACAAGCAGCAGGAAGGATTCCGCTACTCGGCCCGCGATCTTGCGCTCGCACGGGCACAGCGCCTGTCGATCCCGGTGGTGCTGGGCTCGGCCACGCCGTCGCTCGAAAGCCTCGAGCGCGTGCGCGCGAAACGTGCGGAGTTGCTCGAACTGCCGAGCCGCGCGGCCGGCGCAAAGCCACCGGTCCTGCACCTCATCGACCTGCGCAAGCATGCCGAGACTCAGGGCATCGCCACGCCGACCGTGCTCGCGATCAAGCGGCACCTCGACGCGGGCGGCCAGGTACTGCTGTATCTCAATCGCCGCGGCTACGCGCCGTCGCTCTTCTGTCCGTCGTGCGGCTGGGTCGCGCCCTGTCCGCGCTGTGATGCGCGGTTCACCGTGCACCTGCGCGAGCGCAGGCTGCATTGCCATCATTGCGGCACCGAGCAGCGCATCCCCGAGACCTGCCCGGGTTGCAGCCAGCCGCTGAAGCCCGTCGGCCAGGGCACCGAACGCATGGAGGAGACGCTCGCGCGCCTCTTTCCCGACGTGCCGCTCGAGCGCATCGACCGCGATGCCGTGCGACGCCGCGGCGCCCTCGAGCAGGCACTCGATCGCGTCACGCGCGGCGAGGTGCGACTGCTGGTCGGCACGCAGATGCTGACCAAGGGACATCATTTCCCCGACGTAAGCCTGGTCGTGGTGCTGAACGCCGACCAGGGGCTCTTCGGCACGGACTTCCGGGCCAGCGAGCGGCTGGCGCAGAGCATCGTGCAGGTCGCGGGTCGCGCGGGGCGTGCCGAGCGTCCGGGCGAAGTGCTGATCCAGACCGAGTACCCCGAGCACCCGCTGCTCGCGCAACTGGTCACGGGTGGCTACGAAGCGTTCGCCGAGGCCGCGCTGGTGGAGCGGCAGCAGGCGCGCTGGCCGCCGTTCGCACGCATCGCGATCCTGCGCGCCGAGGCGACCCACAGGGACGGGCCGCTCGCCTTTCTCGATCGGGCACGCGAACTGGCGGAAGCGCTGGCGGTAAAGGGAGTGGAATTGCTGGGACCGGCGGCCGCGCCGATGGAGCGGCGCGCGGGGCATTTTCGCGCGCAGCTGCTACTGCACGCGCCGACCCATTCACCTCTGCAGCGCTTGCTGTCCGCGTGGCTCCCGGAAGTGGAGGCCCTGCCGCAAGCCCGCAAGGTGCGCTGGTCGATCGACGTGGATCCGCTCGAGCTCTTCTAGAGCGGACTCCACCCCTCAGCGGCGCTTGTGCGCCCGCAGTTCCTCGTGCGTGACCTTGCCGTCCTGGTCGGCGTCGATGGTCGCGAAGTGCTCGGCGAGCATCGGCATGCCGGCCTCGGCCTCGGTCTTGTCGAGCGCGCCGTCGCCATTCTTGTCGGCGGACTTGAACGCCATGCGCATGTGCTTGCGCTCGTGCTTCTTGCCCGCCGCGCGGAAGCCGTGCATCTCGTCGCTCGAGATCTTGCCGTCCTTGTCGGCGTCCATCCGGTCGAACTTCGCGGCAAGGCCCGGCATCGAGGCCTCGGCCTCCTGGCGCGAGATACTGCCGTCGCCGTCGGTGTCGGCCGCCTTCAGGCGCTCATGGGCCTTGGCGCGCATTTCGGCGCGCATGGCCTCGCGATGCGCCGTCATCTCGGCCTCATCGAGGCTGCCGTCCTTGTTCTTGTCCCACGCGTCGAAGCTGCTGGCGAGGCGCGGGTGGTCCTTCGCTTCCTCGCGGCTCACGATGCCATCCTTGTTCGCGTCCACGGCGTAGCCGGCGGGATGCGCCGGTTGCATGTTGCCGGCCTGGGCGACGCCTGCGACGGCGAGCGAAGCGATAATCAATGTCAAGCGCATGGCAGGTACCTCTCGTGTCTCACTTCCATGAGACCCGACGGAGTCCGTTCCGTTCCCTCGGGATCGCCTCAGGTCGCCGGAACCTCGACTTCGAAGTCGACCGTCGTCGTTTCCCCAGCGGCGACCGTCAAGGTCGTTCCCGCGGCAGGGGTGAAGGTCAACACGGCCTCGTCGTCTCCCGTCGGCTCGTCGTCGTCGTCCGCATCCACGTCCGCGCGGTCGGCGCTGCAGGTGTAGGCGGCCAGATACTGGCCGGCCGGGACGAAACCGATCGCGTACGTGCCGTCGCCAGCGACCATCGCCGCCGTCAGCGGGCCCGTTTCGGATGCATCGTTCGCATCTCCGGGCTCGTTTAGATCGAAGTCGTCGAGGACCGGCACGGTGTCGGTGTAGGGACCGAACAGGTACACGTTGCCGGACTCATTGGCCGGGCAGGATTCCGCGATGAGCGTCGGGCTCACGGCGCCGGTGATCGTGCCGACCTCGAGGTTGTCGACCACGCGCAGCACGGGCTTCAGCAGGAACGCCTGGCCGTCGCAGGTCGCCAGCTGCGTCTGCTGGCCGGGCGGCTGCACGACGGACTTGCGCAGGTCGAAGTCGATCGTGAAGTCGGTGGTCGTTCCCACCCCGATGGTGAAGTCGCGGATCAACTTGAGGCCCGTCTCGTCGCCGCTCGGAATGCGCAGCTCGCACTGCGCGCCGCCGATCGTGATGTACGAGTCGCCGGCGACGTTCGGGTCGGCCTGCACCTTGAGGCGCATCCACTGGTACTCGCCCGCGTCGATCTGCTCGCCGTCGAGCAGCATGGCGCGCTCCGTGCCCTGCAGGCCGAGCACGTCGAGGGTCTTCGGCGCCGCGAAATCGATCGAGAAGGCCTGGCCACCCTTGGGCTTGAGCTCCACGCCCGTGAACTGCACGACGACCGCGTCGGCCTCGTCGACCGGCGCATCGGTGATGCCGAGGCTGAGCAGGCCGGTGCGATCCTGGGAGGAGCCGTCGCCGCCGCAGGCGGCGAGCATCGCGCCCGCGATCGTCAGGGCGATGGCACGTGAAAGCAGCTGGGGTCTCGTGATCATGGCGTTCTCCGGAGAAGCGTGGGTGCCGTCGTGCACGTTAGGATTTCCGCCAAAACGCCGGCGGCACTGGTTCACAGTCTGGACTCGCTTCCCCGCGCGGAATTCCCTAGACTCACCCTCCTCGCCGAGCTTCCTCCCGACGGCAAAGCCTTGAAATACCTGATCGAAACCCTGGTGCGGGACGCGCTCAACGCCCTGCCCGAAGAGCTGTGTCCGCGCGACTCGATCGACGCCCTGGCGACGGTCGAGCGCACCCGCGATGCCACGCACGGCGATTTCGCGAGCAACGCCGCGATGCAGCTCGCGAGGATCGCCAAGCGCAAGCCGCGCGAGCTGGCGCAGGCCATCGTCGATGCGCTGCCGCCGGGCGGACTGGTGGCGAAGGTCGAGATCGCCGGTCCGGGGTTCATCAACTTCTTCCTCTCGCCCGTGGCCGTGCAGCAGGAACTGCAACGCGTCATGGAGCAGGGCGCGGCCTACGGTCGCAGCCGGCTCGGCGCGGGCCGGCGCGTCATCGTCGAGTTCGTGTCGGCGAATCCCACGGGGCCCCTGCACGTGGGTCACGGACGGCATGCAGCTTTCGGTGCGTCGCTCGCCAACCTGCTCGACGCCGCCGGGTTCAGCGTGCATCGCGAGTACTACATCAACGATGCCGGCCGGCAGATGGACATCCTCGCGACCAGCGTGTGGCTGCGCTATCTCGAGTGCTTCGGCGAGCAGTTCCCGTTCCCGAGCAACGGCTACCGCGGCGACTACCTGCACCCGATCGCGGACAAGCTGGTGGAACAGGCGGGACGCACGCTGTGGCGCCCTGCCGGCGAGATCTTCCGCGACCTGCCGCCGGATGCGCCCGTGGGCGACAAGGACACCTACATCGACGCGGTGATCGCCCGCGCCCGCCAGGTGCTGGGCGATGAAGGCTTCAGCAAGGCCTTCGACCTCGCGCTCGGCGACATCCTGGCCGACATCCGCCAGGACCTCGAGGAATTCGGCGTCCGCTACGACGAGTGGTTCTCCGAGCGCAGCCTGTCCACCAACGGCGCGATCGACCGTGCGCTCGAGCGCCTGCGGGCGCACGACGTGGTCTACGAGAAGGACGGCGCACAGTGGTTCCGCGCCACCGACTTCGGCGACGAGAAGGACCGCGTCGTGGTCCGCGAGAACGGACTCAAGACCTACTTCGCCTCCGACATCGCCTACCACCTGCAGAAGCGCGAGCGCGGCTTCGAGCAGCTGATCGACGTGCTGGGAGCCGACCATCACGGCTACGTCGCCCGTGTACGCGCCGGCCTCGTCGCGATGGGCGAGCCCGGCGACAGCCTCGAGGTGCGCCTCGTGCAGTTCGTCACGCTGTACCGCGGCGGCGAGAAGGTGCAGATGTCCACGCGCTCGGGCGAGTTCATCACGCTGCGCGAGCTGCGCCGCGAAGTCGGCAACGATGCCGCGCGTCTCTTCTACGTCATGCGCAGCAACGACCAGCATCTCGACTTCGACATGCAGCTCGCCACCACGCGTTCGAACGACAACCCGGTCTACTACATCCAGTACGCGCACGCGCGCGTCTGCAGCGTGCTGCGCCAGATGCGCGAGAAGGGCTTCGACTACGACCCGGCACGGGCGCGCGACTCGCTGCACCGGCTGGTGGAGCCGCACGAGCAGGCACTGCTCGCCTCGATGAGCCGGTACCCGGAGGTCGTCGAGGCCGCTGCGCTGCAGCGCGCGCCACACGCGCTCGTGCACTACCTGCGCGAGGTCGCGACCGATTTCCACACCTACTACAACGCCCACCAGTTCCTGGTCGAGGATGCCGCCCTGCGCGATGCGCGCCTCACGCTGATCCAGGGCCTGCGGCAGGTCGTGCGCAACGGCCTCGGGCTGCTCGGCGTCTCGGCACCCGAGGCGATGTAACGTGGCCGAGAGCAAGACGCTGAGCCGCGACTACAAGCACGTCCGGCGGCAGGCGCCCGGCGGGCAGGCCTTCAACGGCTGGATGGGCCTGGCGGTCGGGCTCGCGATCGGCCTGTCGGTGGCGCTCGGCGTGTTCGTGCACTACGCCAGCCAGGCGCCCGCCGGACCCCAGCCCGAGGCGGGCACTCCACCCGCCTCGGCAGCGGCGAACGACGAGGCGCCGCCAGTGCCGGTCGACACCGCGAAGGAGTACGACTTCTACGACATGCTGCCGGCTCAGCAAGTCGAGGTTCCGGAAGCCTCGGCGCGCTCGGCGAGCCCGGCCTCGGTGCTGCCGAAGGGCGACGTGGTGCTGCAGGCGGGCGCGTTCAAGCAGGCCGACGAGGCAGACCGGCTGAAGGCGAAGCTCGCTCAGTACGGAGTGGACGCGAAGATCCAGCGCTACTCGCTCGACGACGAGACCTGGTTCCGGGTGCGCATCGGCCCGATCGCCACCGTCGAGGAACTGGAGAACGTGCGCGCCCGGCTGGCGGAGGCGGAAGTGGAGGCGACGCCCGTGGCGCCCATGGTCGAGGCACCACTGCCCTGAGTCGAGAGCCTGCGGGCGCGGCTCAGGGGCGCGCGCTGCGTCGACGGGCCTGCAGCCCCAGCGCAAGGAGACCGAGGCCCAGCAACGCGGCCGAACCCGGCTCCGGCACCGACTCGACTGGCGCGGTGAGGAGCGGGTCGCCGCCTGATCCGCCTTCGCCCAGCGGACCGCCACCCGCGAACACGTCGGTGGTGATCGCGTCTTCGCCCACCAAGGCGTTCAGGATCTCGTCATCGAGATCATCGCCACCCGGGACACCCTGGTTGCTCGGCGGCCCCTGGCCGGCCGGCGCGCCCTGGCTGCCGCCCTGGCTCGAGGGTGGGGAGGCCGGGGTCTCTTCCGGAGCGCTGGTGCCCGTGCCGAAGTAAGCCGTGCACCGGGCCGCGTACCTGGCCCGCTTGCTTTCCTTCTTTGCCTTGGCTGCCTTGTGGCAGGACTTCACGGCCTTCTTGTAGGCGCGGCGCTCTTTCTTGAGTTCGCGACGGGTCAAATCCGTCGAGCTCGGCTCGAAGCTCGGTATGACCGTCGGCAGAGCAGTGGCCGGCCCTGGCGACGAAGTCGCGACCGCAAAGGCGGACGACGACATCAGCGCAAGGAGGGCGGCCGCGGGCAGGGCCCGGCGGAGGTTTCTTGTCATATTGCCAATGCGGGCCAGGGACATGAGGAGGACACCACGGACGACTGAAGTAACGTAACTCTTGCAAGCCCTGTGCCACTTCATTAAATACTGTTGTTTTCAATTGGTTATGCCGCTGACATAACGCGCTGCGGCAGATGTGGAAACTCGGCCGTCACTCGGTTTGCCGAGGGTCCTGCGATAGTCACCGCTATTGGTGGGCCGAGGCGCCCCTGGGTACCGCGACGGGCAAAATACTGTGACGCAGTCCGCAGTCCCGCGGCGCGAACGGCGCTCCTGGCGCTGTAAGGAAATCCGACGGCGCGGAGTGGTCGGTGATCAGCTGGAACGGCGGGCCGCCGCGATCCAGCTCGCGAGGTCGCGGATGTCCGCGAGCTCGCGGGCCTCCGCGGTCATGCTGCCGAGCAGCCGCGCGGCCTCGAGCAACGCCGCATTCCTCTGCGCGGTGCCTGCCGCGTCGTCCGCCTGGGCAATCGCGCTCACGTACAGCGCATGGGCCAGGTCACGCTGGAACGAAAGGCCCTTCGCACCGTGCTTCTGCTCGCCCCGGTAAGTCTCGATCTGCGGCTGCACGATCCTGCGCGCTTCTTCCGGCCGCCCCTGCATGGCGATCGCATGGGCCAGCGCCACGCTCGCGCGCGACCGCTCGTCCTGCGGGTCGGCGGTGCCGAACCGGTTCGGTGGCAGCGCGAGGCGCTCGCGTGACCAGGCCTCGACGTCCGCGTGGCGACCGAGTCGCAGCGCCGCCTCCGACGCCGTGGTCAGCAGGAAGCGCAGCATGTTGTCCCGGATCGCGCCGGCAGTGACGTTGTCGGCCGGTATCTCGACCTTCCGGAACCGATCGATGGCGGCGACGGCGCCTTCGAGTGCAGCCGACACGTCGCCATTGAAGAGCATTACACGAGTGCGCGAGACTGCGGGTACCAGTTCGAAGAGTGCGCGGCGAGGACTGCCAGCGGACTCCTGGGCGAGCACCGCGTCATAGGCTCGCATCGTGCCGGCCAGGGATCGTTCCGCGGCGGCACGCTGACCCGCCCTCGCCTGCTGCACGGCCAGCACTGGCCAGGTCTGCGACAGCAGCAGCTCGAGATTCGGCGGCGCGCGGCTGTCGATCTCGAGCGCGACGGCCGAGCGACGCGCCTCCATGGCGGCGCTCACCCGGCCTTCCTCATACAGGGCATCGGCGACCGATTCCTTGCCGCGGACCCAGTACACCCAGGAATTCAGGTCCGACGGATTGAAGCGCACGTAGTTCTCGCCGGCCTCCTCGGATCTCACCGCGTACTTCACCGCGACCGAATGGTCGTGGCGCCGCGCGGCCAGGTCACCCAGCAGGCCGGCCGCAAGCGCGCGATTCGCCATCGAGCGCAGGTCGCCCGGGCGCCGCGCGAGCACCTTCTCCGCGATTTCGTAGACCTCGTGCTCCAGCCGCTCCGCTTCGTCGACGTGACCTAAGATGAGTGCGTGCCGCGCCTGCGAATCGCTGGTGTCGGCGTAGACCGAGGCGGCGCCGAGGTCGGAGAGATCGAGCGCCCCGAGCTCGACCAGGATCTTGCGTGCCTCCTCGCAGGTGGCGACCGCCTCCTCCTTCGTCGCGCGACGGTGGCTCAGGTAATTCAGCACGTCCGCATAGACGAGGCGCGCCTGGCGCGAGCCCTGCGGCGAATGGGCGAGCGGCTGCAACAGGTCGGCGGCCTGCTGCAGGTCGGCGGTGGTGGACCCGGGCGCACCGTCCACGCCCCAGGCGGAGAAGCGTGTGAACTGGGCCACCGCCAGGCCGAGCGTGACCGCCTCGCCCTGGTCGCCATCGGCGCGGAGCTTCTCGAACAATGCGCGCGCCTCGGCGAGCACCCGATTGCCGCCTTCCGCGTCGCCGCCCGCCAGCAGCGCACCGCCTTCACGCACCAGGGCCATGCCGCGGTACGCCTGCGTCTGCGGCGTGAGCAACTCGGGGGGCAGGCCGTCGTAGTAGCTCACGGCCATCTTCGCCAGCTTGCCCATGGTCTCGAGCCGCCCGGTCGGCTCGAGCTCGGCGTAGAAATCCTCGATCAGGAAGCCGACGAGCTTCTCCGCGTCGCCACGCGCCTGGTCCGCGAGCGCCCGCGCCTTCTGCGCCTCGGCGTCCGCCACGTGGGCGCGACGATAATTCACCCAGCCGAACACGGCGCTCGCCGCCGCGACCACCATCAGCACCGCGCAGACCGCGGCAATGGTGCGCGCGCGCACCAGTGCACGACGCGTCGCCGCCTCTCGTTCACGTTGCCGGGCGAGCTGGCGCTCGGCCTCGTCGCGCTCTTCCCGAGCGTGCCGCAGGTCGCGGCTCGAGGCCACGACGCTGCACAGCACGTCGTGCGTAAGTTCGACGCGCCGCATGTCGAGGCGTTCCTCGATGCGCAACAGGCGACGGTCCACGAGCTTCGCCAGCGCATCCGGCGCGGCTCCCGCGGCCGCGAGCGCCTTGATCACCCGTTCCTCGGCGAGACTCTCGCGGTAACCGGAATCCGTGAGCAGCTCGTCCTCGATCACGCGGCGCACGCCGGGCGGCTGGTCCGCCAGCGCGCGCTCGTAGAATTCAGTCAGGATCGTGTCGCGCGAGCCGGCGAGCAGGTCGGCCGAGATCTCGGCGCGACCCTGCGCGATGCGCACGGTGTTCAGTTCGCGGCACACGAGGCTCAGCAGCGACGGCTCGACCTCGGCATTGGCGATCTCGGCGCCGCCCGCGACGAAGCGAACGATGGACTCGGCCACCTCCTGCGACACGAGGCGGCCACCGGGTTTCTCGATCGCGCTCAGGGCCTGCGCGCCCGACATGCGCGCGAGTCGCATGCGGTTCTGCGTGATGGACGGCATGATGCCCTTCACGCTCTCGAGGTGCGCGAGATAGTCCTCCCGCAGCGCGATCAGGATGCGATAGTCGGCGCGGGCGAAGTCGAAATCCTCGGCCGCAGCCTCGTCCTGGTCGAGTCGTGCTTCCAGCGCGACCGGCGGACGATTCTCGACGAGGTCCGCGAGGTCCTCCAGGAATTGCTTGGCCCGGAGCCGGCCCGCGTCGTCTGCCTGCGCGAGCGTGAAGATCTCCTCGAACTGGTCGAAGATCAGCAACGGCAGCAGCGTGCGTCCGTTCGCATCCCGCAGCAGGTCGCCGCGGTGGTGCAGGAACTCCCACAGCGACTCGCCCTCGATGGCCGCGCCCGGGCGGCTCCAGTCCCCCGAGGCCGCGGTCGCCCTGAAGATCGCCTGCTTGATCTGCTCGGACGGCGCGGGTGACTCGGGCGAATAGTCCACGCGCACGTACACCGGGCAGTAGCCCTCGCCACGCAGGCGCGGCACCAGGCCGGCGCGCAGCAGCGAGGTCTTGCCGAGCCCGGACTGGCCGAACAGCACGGTGAGGTTCTTGCGCTGGACGCGGCGGGCGAGTTCGGCCGCCTCCTCGTCACGACCGTGAAAGTATCCGCGCGTCTCCTCGGTGTAGGAGGACAGGCCGAGCCACGGGTTCCCGGGATCGACGGCGACCGTCTCGATGCGCTCGGTCGCCCGGGTACTCATGCGTGGCGCCCGCTCAGGAGGTCACGCAGTCGGCCCAGGAACTCCGCCGACGGCTCGCCGTCCGGCATGCGGCTCACGTGCAGCGACTTGAGTTTCTCGGGCACCAGCGCCTCGCCCTCGGGCGTATCGTCGATGCAGACCGGCAGGATGAACACCGCGCCCTCGGCGATGTTGCGCGAGCGGTCCACGGCATAGCTCCACTCGCGCCGGAAGTAGCCTTCGAACCGCCGCTGCGTGGTGGCCGAGATGACCGGCAGGAAGAAACTGCAGCGCGCGATATTGGCGTGGATCTTGCGGTCGTAGTCGTCGCCACCCTCGAGACGATCCATGTCGAACCACGTCGCGATGCCTGCGCCGTCGAGCGCCGCCTTGAGCCGCTGCACGGCGGGCAGGTCCTCACGCGCGTAGCTGATGAAAACCGCGTTCTCCGGCATCTCGCGCGACGGCGGCAGGAAGCGCTGCGGCGAACTGCCCGCGCCGCTCGCCCGGGCCGAGCCGCCCTGGCGCTTCGTCCAGCGGGAATGCAGCTCCGCCACGAACGCCTCGGCGCCGCCGTAGACCCGCGTGCGCACGCTAACCTGCTGCAGGAACGCGACGAGGCGGTCGTCCTTCATCGTGTGGTCGTCGGCGAAGACCTCGCCGACGTCGCGCGGGTCGGAGAGCCGCTTGCGCTTCGCCATGCGCAGGAAGAGGCGCGCCAGCCAGTTGGAGAAATCGCTGCCGATCAGCAGCAGGTGGTTGTGCTCGAGCTCGTGGAACAGCTTCTCGGGCGTGAGGTGCTCGGACTGCAGTGCGCAGATGAACTCGAGCATGTCCTCGTCGGACACCACGTAGGTCGGTGACGCGGAGAGCCGGCCGAGCATGTGGTAGACGACGGTGCGCTGCAGCTGGCCGCGCTCCACCGGCAGGTCCGCGACGCGGTTCGGCGCGTAGGCGATGACCTCTGCCGTGGGCTGGCCGCCGTAGCGCTCCAGGTTCACCGCACGCTCGAGCAACGGGTCGAAGGTCGTGGTGACGAACAGGTCGAAGTCGGTGATCTGCGTGAGCCGCCTGAGCGCCGGCGGTGGCTCGAATTCCACCTCTCGCATGATCGAGCGCAGGCGCGTATAGGCCTCCTCGCGCCGGCCGCGCTGGCCGAGGTAGAGGCACACGACGTCGTTGAGCGTGAGCGGCAGCGGCAGCCCGCCGGTGTCCACCGACAGGCGCGCCGCCAGCTTCTCGGCCAGCCACTCGTACAGGAGCCTGGGCCCGCCGTCGGTCTGCACCCTGAGCAGGTCGGGCCCGATGATCGGGATGACCCGGCGTTCCTCGATGTAATTGAGCAGGTCGTCCCAGGCGTCTTCGTCGAATCGCTGGGGCTCCGCGAGCAGGGCGCTCATGGCTGCTCGTCCACCCGGAAGCGACGGTCGTGTTCGATCGCGTCAGTCACGCGGTGGTCCCCTGCGCCTGTGCCCGTGCACGCGGTTCTAAGAATTGTGGCGGGAGCATAGCACCGCCACGACCGTAGGGAAGCCGCCGTTCGCGCCGCCCCGGGGGTGGCTACCGCACGCCCGGGCGGGCGAGTTCGTCGGCGATTGCCTGGCGCACGCCGGCGATCTGCGCGGCCACGGCCGTCGCCTGGTCGATCGCCTGGACGCTGACGAGGCCGCGATACCAGAGCTTGCTGCAGAGCACGTCCCGCTCGGGGGCATCCACTGCAAGATTCCAGAGCCGGTCTGCGCGCGCAGGCACCGGCAGTCCGAGACGCCTGGCCAACTCCTCGCCTGTCGTCGCCGTTGGCTGCCGCAGGTTGCTGTCGGGCCGGGGACTGAACAGGCCCTCATCCAGCACGTACATCAGGTACATCTGGTCCACGAACACCTGGTTGTTGCGGTCGATGATGGTCGTCCAGCGCTCGTTCGACTCGTAGAGATTGACGATGCGGTCGCGCAGCCCGGCATCGCGGATCAGCCGCAGGTTGCCGGTGGCGAGCATGTCCGAATACGTTGCGCGCGCAAGCCCGACCGTGCGTCGGGTCGTCAGGTGGTCGAGCGCCCGGACCACGGCCTCCCGGTCCGCGATTTCGGTACCGCCGCACAGCGGCCGGTAAGCCAGCACCGCATCCGCCGCCTGTCGTTCCTCGAACGCGACGAACTCCTCGAGGACATCGCGGTCCTGGTCGAAGTCGCGCACCAGGCGCTCGAGGTACAACCGCTCCTTGCTCGCGTCCCGGCGATCCTCCATCCAGCCGTCGATCGCCAGCGCGGTCAGGATGCCGAGGATGAGCAGCAGCAGCTCGATGACGACCTGCGTCCAGCGCGTCTCGCGCAGCGCGGATGCGACCCGGCCGAAGGAGCTCAACGGCTGGGTTTCGGCCACGCACCCTCGCCCGGCGTGCCGCCGGTTGCCCTGGCGTACTCGGCGAGTCCCTTCAGTGACAGCCACTCGGGGTTGTAGAAGCGTGAGAGGTACTTGTGCCCGCCGTCGCAAAGCACGGTCACGACGGTATGCCCTGGCCCGAGCATCCGCGCCACGCGCACGGCCGCCGCGACGTTGGTGCCGCTGGTGCCGCCGAGGAAAAGCCCCTCCTCGTGCAGCAGTCGATAGGTGGTGGTGACGATTTCAGGGTCTTCGACCTGCACCGCATCGTCGATCGGCGAGCCCTCGAGGTTGGCGGTGACGCGCCCGATGCCGATGCCTTCCGTCACCGCGCTCGAGCCGGCGGACTTGATCTCGCCGGTCTTCACCCAGTTGTAGAGCGCACTGCCCATCGGGTCGGCCAGCACGCAACGAACCTCTTCGTCCTGCTCCTTGAGGTAGCGCGAAACGCCGCCCATCGTCCCGCCGGTGCCCGTGGCGCACACGAACGCGTCGATCGCGCCGTCGGTCTGCAGCCAGATCTCGGGACCGGTGGTCGCGTAATGCGCGTCGCGGTTGGCGGTGTTGTCGAACTGGTTGCCACAGACCGCGCCCTCGATTTCCGCGGCAACGCGCGGCGCGACCTTCTGGTAATGGTTCGGATCTGCATACGGCACGGCTTTCACCACCTGGACCTCGGCGCCGAGCGTGCGCAGCAGCGCCGCCTTTTCGGGCGACTGGTTGTCCGGCATCACGATCACGCAGCGGTAGCCGCGGGCGTTGCACAAGTGCACGAAGCCGATGCCGGTGTTGCCCGCCGTGCCCTCGACCAGCGTGCCGCCCGGCTTCAGCAATCCCTTGCGCTCGAAGTCCTCGAGGATGCCGCGCGCGGCGCGGTCCTTCACCGAGCCGCCGGGGTTGAGGAACTCGGCCTTGCCGAGGATCTCGCAGCCGGTTTCCTCGCTGAAGCGATTGAGACGGATGAGCGGCGTGTGGCCGACGGCGTCGGCGAATCCAAGTCGGATGGGCATGGCGTGAGGATGCGTCCTCCCGCGCTGTCGCGCAATTCCTTCCGGGCATGGGAATATGCCGCCCAGCCTTCCATCGGAGTGACTGATGCGCGCCACGACCGTGACCCTGCTGCTCCTTGCCTGGAGCGGAACGATGCCGGCAGCGGCGACCGAACCCGCTGCCCGCCCCGGTCGCCTGCCGACGGGCGTGGTCCCGGTCCATTACGAGATCAGCCTCCAGCCGAACGCCGCCGCGCTCACCTTCCAGGGTCGGGTCACCATCGACGTCGAGGTGCAGCGTGCGACGGACACGATCGTGCTGAACGCCGCGGATCTGGCGATCGCGAGTGCCCGCCTCGACGGCGCGCAGGACGCCCGGGTGACGCTCGATGCGGTGGCGCAGACCGCGACGTTCGCATTCCCGGCCCCGCTGGCGACCGGGCGGCATGACCTCGAGATCGGCTACACGGGCCGGATCTTCACCACGTCGAATGGCCTCTTCGCCGTGGACTTCGCGACCCCGGCCGGCGAGCGCCGCATGCTCTCGACGCAGTTCGAGGTCGCCGACGGGCGCCGCGTCTTGCCGATGTGGGACGAGCCGGCGGTCAAGGCCACGTTCGCCCTCGAGGTCGTCGTGCCGAAGGAACATTCGGCCTACTCCAACATGCCCGAGATGTCCTCGCGGTTGGAGGGCGACTCGCGGCGGGTGCGCTTCGCGACCAGCCCGAAGATGTCGTCGTACCTGCTGCATCTCACCGTCGGCGAGCTGGAGCGCATTTCGCGCAAGGTTGGCGCGGTGGATGTCGGCGTCGTCACGCGCAAGGGAGCCGGTGAGTCGGGTCGCTACGCGCTCGACGCCGCTGCCGAGGTCCTGCCGTGGTTCGACGCGTATTTCGCCACGCCCTATCCGCTCCCCAAGCTCGACATGATCGCCGTACCGGGCAGCAGCCAGTTCTTCGGCGCGATGGAGAACTGGGGCGCCATCATGTACTTCGAGCCCGTGCTGCTCGTGGACCCGCGCCTTTCGTCGGAGTGGGACCGGCAGAACGTCTACTACGTGGTCGCACACGAGATCGCCCACCAGTGGTTCGGCAATCTCGTGACCATGGACTGGTGGGACGACCTGTGGCTCAACGAGGGCTTCGCGACCTGGATGGAAGGCAAGACGACCGAGGAGCTGCATCCGCGGTGGAACCATGCGCTGCAGTTCGTCGCCGGGACGCGCGAGACGGCAATGAAGCTCGACGCCGGCGACGCGACGCATCCCGTGGTGCAGCCGGTGCCCTCCGTGGAGGCCGCGAACCAGGCGTTCGATGCCATCGCTTACTCCAAGGGCAGTGCCGTCATCCGCATGCTGGAGGATGCGGTGGGCGCGGACGGGTTCCGCGACGGCATGCGCCGCTACATGCGCGAGTACGCCTACGGCAACACCGTGACCGACCAGCTGTGGAGTGCGATCGCCGCTGCTACCGGCCAGCCCGTCATGGACATCGCGCACGACTTCACCTTGCAACCTGGCGTGCCGCTCGTCGAGGTGGCCGCTGGGCCGTGCGAGGCCGGCCGCACGACGGTGACGATGACGCAGGGCCGCTACGAGACCGGCACGGCTTCGGCCGAGCGACTCACGTGGCGAATACCGGTACGGTTGAGTTCCATCGGGGGCGGCGAGCCTGTGTCCACGATGCTCCCGAAGGACGGCGCGGCGGCCACAGTGAGCGTGCCCGGGTGCGGGCCCGTGGTGGTGAACGCGGGTCAGGCCGGTTACTTCCGTACGCAGTATGGCGGTGCGGAGTTCACCCGGCTGCGTGAGAATTTCGCCCGCGTCGCCGACGTGGACCGACTCGGGATCCTGAACGACACCTGGGCGCTCGGCGCGGCGGCCCGCATTCCCTCGGCGAGCTACCTCGAACTTGCGGCCGCCGTTCCCGACGAAGCGGATCCGCTGGTTCTGCGGCAGGTCGCCGCGACGTTCGCCACGGTCGACCAGTTGCTCGATGGGTCCGGCGAACAGGGCGCCTGGCGCAAGTTCGCCCGGACGACGCTGCGTCCCATGTTCGACCGCGTCGGCTGGCTGCCCGCGGCTGGCGAATCCGAGTCGACGGCGCTGCTGCGGGAGACGCTCATCGGTACGCTCGGGCGGCTCGAGCACCGTCGCGTGATCGCCGAGGCGCGCCGCCGGTTCGCCCGGGCCGAGCGGGACCCCGCCGCACTGCCGGCCGCCATACGCGAGGCAGTGATTCCGGTCGTCGCCCGCCACGCGGATGCCCTGACGTGGAACGAGATCCGGGCCCGCGCCAATGCCGCGCTCGAGCCGATCGAGAAGGAGCGGCTGTACTCCGCGCTCGGGTCGACGGTGGATCCCGTGCTTGCGAGACGGGCACTGGAGTTCTCATTGTCCGACGCGATGCCCGAGGTGTTCGCGACCAACGTCGTGCAGGCCGTCGCGATTGGCCACCCCGGGCTGGCGTTCGACTTTGCGCTGAAAAACGAGGCGGCCGTGCTCGATCTCGTGGAAGGGGCATCGCGCTGGGCATTCATCCCGTCGCTCGCACGAACCTCGGACGACCTCGCGCTGGCCGGGAAGGTGAAGGCATACACGGATGGCTCCGTTCCCGCGGATGCGCGACAGGCGTCCGAGCAGGCCGTGGCTGAGATCAGCGCGCGCGTGCGTTCGAAAGGGAAATTGGTGCCGGCGCTGGAGGCGTGGGTTCGCGAGGGTTAGTGAGTCGCCGGTGCGACCGCGGGACCTATTTGATCCTGGCGATGGCGATGGCTTGCTTCGTTACGCCGTCCTGCCCGATGGCAGTAGCGACGACGGCAATTGGCAGCAACATCAGCGAACGGCCGGTCCAGCCGGAATGCCTTGGTGCGAGCCGGACGGTCATACCTTCGTACGAGTATTGATCGTGCCGCTCGGGGCATTCGACGACGATCACGCCGTCGTCCCACGAGGTCACGTTGCCGGCCAATCCCTCGAACATGGCTGCCTGCGGTCCTTCCGCGTCCTGCAGTTGGATCCGGCGTCCGAGCGGCGACCATCCAACGATCGTCGCCGCTCGATCGGCGAGGTATCCGGTTGATATCTTCGCAAGGAATGACTGCATTCGACGACCCGCTCATGAGCCATGCCTGTGAGTACCGCGACGTTTCCGCGGAAACGCACACACCATCCTGGCATTTCCAGCAATGACTGGCAGATGCCTCAGCCTAGCGCCGCTGCCGCCCTCGACATCTCGACGATCAGTTGCTGGCCACTCTTCGCTTCTTCATCTGTGAGCAAAGCTACTTCCCTGGCGACAGCTTCGCGACCTCCGAACAGCGGCCACCGGGGGTACTTCACGACGCGCACCGCCCACCTCGGTGCGGTCTCGTTCAGCGACTGCGGATCCAGCGATATCCGGGCTTCGCTGATAGACAGCAGCGACCGTCGCCGCAAGCACAGCTCCGGCCATCGCGAGCTGGCATGCAACTCGAGCGCCTTCTCTGCAGCCAGCTTCGCGAGGCCTTCTTCATGGCGGCGCAACGGCTCGGTCAGACCACTCCACTGCTCGGGCGTGAAGTCACCCGTCGATTCAGCTGGAACGCGTCGCGACAGCATCACCTTCAATCCTGCCCGTTCCCGTCGGCAACCACTCCAAGGTCTGCCAACCATCCGGTGGGCGGCTCGTCGATGTCCTGGACGTTGGCACGCCTGATTACCTCCACAGTCGCGTCATCGAGCATGGGAGGCACGCCCTCGAAGACGTCGAGTTGAGGGTACCTGTTGCGGATCTGCGCGACCGAATCCGCTCGAATGACCACCCATAACCCACCTTGACCGTAGTCATACAGTGCAAAGAATTCCTTGCGGCTCATGATCGGGCGATCTCCCTTCATCACCTACGGGCCGAACGATACCCACTGCGAACCCGTCAGTGGAACGACTCCTCTCACGGATGCTTCCATGCCGCCCCCTCGGTGACCGAAATTTGGCCCGACCACGGTCCAGGCCAATGGTCCAGGGATGTTGGAGCGCGGAACGGCAAAGTATCCCGATGGTTCCCGCGGCAGCGCGAGTGCGTCCTGTGCTTGACTGGCATTGGCATACGGCACAGCAGAAAAGTACACGCGACCGCTTGCCCCCGGCATCAGATATCCGCTAGCAGTAATGCCGCGTTTACCATCATTATTGGTGAAATGATAGATATGGATGGGCTCGCCGCTCTCGTCGAGCAGCTCGCTGCTGTCAGATATTTCGGACGGCAGTGCCAGTATTGAAGCGAGTGCGCCGCCGGTGCCCAGAAGCAGCAATGCTCGCGATGACAGTACACGTGACCTTACTATCCATGACATTGGAAGTGCCGGCGCTGTGCCGAGGGCCCCTGCAGTTGCCCACGAGGAGGCTGTGACCGTCACGACCACAGGGACAGGCCCTTCGATCGGCGGAGGCGGCGGAACGGCACTGTCCGGAGTACTACTTGAGATACCCGGTGCAAATGCAATCCGACTTGTTGTAGTCGATGGTTGGCCGAACCAATCGGCGGCTCGGCCGAGCTGGGAGAGCACATCGGATTGCCATCCCGGCAGCGAGGACGATTGAACGATCACTTCGTCCAGGCATTCGCCGTCCGCTGATGTGTATCCGACGCAACTGAATCCGGTTGGATCCCAGTACCGCAGCGGATTGTTCCGCACGTAGCTGTAGCGGTTGAGGTTCTGGCCGTCGTAAGGCGCCTGCACCACAGGGTCGGGGCTGAGGAAGCGGCCGAGCACGGGATCGTAGACCCGGCCATCCATGTGAAGGATGCCGAGATTGTCCACGTGCTCGTGACCGGTATAGCCGCGCGGTGTCGTCGAGCGGATCTGCTGCCACTCGCTGGCGGTTGGCGCCGCGGCGAGCCAATCGCCCGACCGGCGCGCGCCGTACGGATGGTAGGAGTTGCGCATCAGCAGTGCGCCTGATGCCGACGTGACTCCATCGACGCCACCGAGGTGGTCCTCGAGCAGGTACACCGTGCTCGGTGCGGCCGACGAGGAGCGGGTGTGCACAGCGACACGCCGGCCGTTCGCCACGATGTAATGCCTGTGGCTCGTGGTGCTCCCGGTCGTTACGCGTTCGTAGAGTCCACCCGCTGCGTACAGCGTGTCGGTCAGCACGCCACCCGCGCGCGCAACCTGTCGGTAACGCGCGCGATCGGGACCGTAGTAGAACGCGGAGTAGTTGCCACCGGGATGGGTGAGCTGGCTCGGCAGGCCGAAGCTGAGCCAGCTGATCGCGGTGCCACTGGCGTTCACCACCGCGCCGCTTGCGTCGTAGGCATACGTGTTCGCACCGGCCGCCGTCACGCGGTGCCGCAGACTCGAATCGTACCTGTAGGAACCGACGTCGGACTTGTAGGTGATGTTGCCCGCGTCGTCGTAAGCCAGGTCGAGCGTCATCGACCCATTGCGCGACACATAGTCCAGACGATCCCGCGCGTCGTACGCAAAGTGCTCCTGGACGCTACGGCTGCGCTCCTCGCGCATCGCGAGATTACCGGCCGCATCCCATGCGTAGCCGAGATTCTGGTGGGCGCTTCCGCCACCCGGTCCGGCGAGCCGGGCGAGCAGGTGGCCGGTCAACGCATCGTAAGTACTCGCGACGCGCACGCCGTTGCCGAGAGTCTCGTCCGTGACCTGCCCGGTGTCGCCGACCGCATTGAGCTGCCAGTAGGTGGCGCCGGTGTCGGCGTCGCTCACCCGGACCAGCAGGCCGCGATCGTAATGACTGCGGACACGCAACGGAGTCGAGCCGGTCGACACGGGGTAAGTGAGCACATCCGGCCACCCGGTCACCGGGTCGTACGACTGGCGCGTGACCAGCACCGCACCGGCGACTGTCCTGGTGGACGTCGTCGGCCGGCCGAGCGCGTCGAACTGGTAGGACTCCTGGAACCCGGGGCCGGAGACGCTGCTCAGGACGCCGATGTTCCGGCTCGACGCGGAGTTGCCCCAGGTCCAGGTGGTCGTGCCTTCGGGCTCCGTGCGCGTCGTCGTGCGCGACAGTCGGTCGTAGCCGTAGGTCGTCACCTGGCCACGGGCGTTCACCTGGGATCGCAGCTCGCCGAGCGGCGAGTAGTCGAACTGCCAGCGCCCGGCGCTCGCATCGTCGATGCTGCGCCGGAACCCGCGCGTGTCGTAGGTGATGGAGGTCACGGCACCCGTGGAGCCGCGCAGCATCACGGGGTTGTCGAACGCGTCGTACTCGTAGTCGGTGCGGGCACCGGCGGGGTCTACTACCTGCAGCACGCGACCGAGCGCATCGAACCGTCGCGTCGTGTCGCGACCGAGCGCATCAGTCTCGGTGACCTCGAATCCGTCGTAACGCCAGCGCGTCGTGACCGGCGCAGGGCTGGCCTGGCTCGCCGGCCGCACGGTCGAGACACGGCGACCAAGCGTGTCGTAAGCGTGCGAAGCCCAGTACGTCGGCGTGCCGCAGCACGGGACGGGCGGGCTCTCCTGGGACACGAATCCACGGGGGTCGTAGCGCCGCACGCGCAGCACGAGACTGCCATCGGGCTTCGTGTGTCGTGCATAGGCCTCGCGTCCGTACATGTCGAAGCCCGTTTCGACGGTTGCCCCCTGCGCGCCGCCGACTCCTTTCCCTGTCGCGGTGGCGACATAGGCGATGCCAGGCATCGGACAGCCAGTGCCGCAGGACGATAGCGAGAGCACGTTGCTCGTGCCATCCGGGTGGACCCGCGCGCGCGGCCGGCCGAGTTCGTCGTATTGCAGCGAGGTGACCAGTCCGTTGGGATCCGTGTGCGCGGTCTGCAGTGCGAGCACGCTGTCCCAGCTCGCGGTCTCGACGTGCCCCTCCGGGTTGGTGCTCGAGCGCAGGAAGCGCCCATTGTCGATCCAGGCGTGCGTCGTCGTGCGTGAGGCCTGCCCGATCGGGGTCACCTGCACGGTGCGCAGGTTGCCGTAGGAGTCGTAGGCCAGGTCGGTGGTCACGCGCAGCGTCGTGCTGGCCGGCTCGACGACCTGCTGGGTCGGCCGACAGTCGGCGTAGTCCCACGCGTGTGCCACGACGCGGCTCACTTGTGCGCCGCCCGGCAACGAATGCCGGCGCGTGACTTGTGTCGAGGCGGGCCGGCCGAGGCACCAGTTCGTCGTGTCGTTGACGACGCCGGACAAGGCGATGGTCTCGACGTGCTCGGCACCCGGGTTCAGGCCCTTGGCGTGTTCGGTCGTCCTCGCCGTTCGCTGCAGCGTGGTGCCGAACGTGTCGACCGTGCTCGTGGCGATGGTGCTCGAGATCCTCACGCCATCGAGTTCGTATCGCTCGGTGGTGACACTGGACGGATAGGCGAAGGCACGCCCCTCGAATCCCGAGCCGAGCGCGAGGCGCGACCACTGGTAGGTGGTGCGCACGATCGGCCGCCCCGACAGTTGCTGCGTCGTGATGCGGACCGGCGCCCCGAGGCGCTCGAACGCCGCCGGATCCTGCGCGTACTCCTCCACGCGGACCGGGTTGGCGTTCGCCGGCGTCGTCGTCCGGCGGGCGAAGCCGAGGAATCCCCGACCCTGGGCGTGTGCTTTCGCGCCCTCGTAGTAGTAGCTTTCCTGCTGCGAGCCGCTCGAACTCGCGCGCGTCATCCTCGATACGACGTGGCCGAATCGCGCCGAGTCACGCACCGGAAAGACCGACGCGCTGCCCGGACGGTGCACTGCGGGATTCGAGAGCACGGAGTACTCGAACGTCGAGACCGCACCGAGGCCGTCCGTGGCAGCGACGAGCTTGTCGGGCGGCTCCTGCTGGTGCAGGTGAAGGCGGATTGAGGACGCGGAATACAGCAGGTCGGCGTTGCCATCGCCGTTGACGTCCAGGGTCTTCGGCGGCGACGACAAGGTCCCCGGTGCGATCCCCGTCGACTGGCACGACTCGAGCGTCGTTCCCGCGGAGCGGCAGTAACGCAGCTCGCCGCCCGCCGTGGGCTGGAGAATGTCGGCGCGTCCGTCGGCGTCCCAGTCGACGACCGTCGCGCGCCCGCTCGCCGACGGTGCCACGGCGGCGCTGGCAAGGGGACCCGCAAAGGCCGCGCGGTTCGTACCGCGAGAACCGGCACCGAACAGCAACTGCCAGGGGCCGCCGGCTGCCCAGTAGCCGATGTCCGCGAGCCCGTCGGAATTGAAATCCGCTACCAGCGCCTCGGTGTTGCCGTCGAACATGAGTTCCGTCACCAGCCCCGTGTCCGTCGAGGCCAGTGCCCTCCAGCGGTTCATCCACGTGCCGCAGGTCGCGCCCGGGCGACAGCCGCTGACCTGTGTGAGCACGAGCAGGTCCACGCGACCGTCACCGTTGAAGTCTCCGCTGCGCACGATCGAGCGGAAGGACTGCGATGTCTGCACGAACGGGGCCGCGGGCAGCCGCGACGCGAGCGGCACCAGCCAGAGCGCGGCCTCCGCCGCGAAGTTCGGCGCGGCGGCCGTGAGGTTGCGGCGCCAGTAGATGCCGTCGCCCGCCGACTTGACGTACACGAGATCGTCGCGACCGTCGCCGTCGACATCCGCGACTAGCAGGCCACCGGATGGCGCGACGTTGGCGACGCCCGTGCTTCCGTAGGCAAACGAACCGGATGGGGTCCAGCGCAGCCAGTGCCACACGTTGCCGCTGCCCGGGACGAGCACGTCGCGCCGACCGTCGCCGTCGAGGTCTGCCCCGACCGCCTGGCTCGGCACGCTGTCGCCGCCGAAGCCGGTATTGACCGCGGGGTACTGGAAACCGTTGGCGCCACCGCGGAGGATCGTCCATCGACTCGTCGCCGGATCGTGGTAAGCGAGGTCGTCGAAGCCATCGCCATCCATGTCACCGGGGATCGCCGCCGCATGCTGTGCGGTAGTCAACGTCACGGGCAGGTCCGCTCCCCAGCCGGCACTTGCCGTCGTCCAGCTGAACTGCGTCGGCGCATAGCACGCCGTACCAGCGCATTCCTGCACGCTGGCCAGGCGGCTGCGCCCTGTTGCGCCCGGCATTCCATAGGCGAGATCGAAGCTGCGCACGACGCGGCCCGAGGCAATGTGCACGGTCTCCATGCGATCGAGACGCATGGGTTCGCTCGCCTTGCCGCCTGCGACGTAGGCGACCGGCTGGTCGTTCGCCGGGCGCGGCTCGTAGACGAAACGGACCGAGTAGTAAGGAATGGCGCCCGTGAGCAGGTTGCCCGCGTAGTCGATGCGCAACGGGCGATGCGTACCGGCAATCGGGTCCTCGGCATATACGACGTCGGCGTAGTTGCCGTCGCGATCGCGGATGCGGTTGAGCGCCCACTCGCGCGGCGTGGTGCTGCCGGCTGCCTCGACCCGCGAGTCTGTCGTGGTGCCGTACTCGTAGATCAGGCCATCGCGGCCTTCGACGCGGAACGAAGCCGGACCCGTGTCGACCGTGCCGATGGCGGTCACGCGTGCAAACGTTTCCACCTCCGTCTGGTATCGCGAGCCTGCGGCGCCGTAGCTGCCGGAGGTCAGTCGCAACCGGTGTCCATCGAGGCAGTAGCGATCCGACGACGTGAGCGCGACCGCCGCGAGCTTGCCGTCCTGCGCGAGCGTGCTGCCGCAACGGCGGATCGCGGAGAGTCCCGCGAGGTGGAAGCCCACACCGAGCAGGCCGTTGCCGCCGCGGCTGTCATAGGCGATGGCGAGCGACGGAGCGAGCCCGTTCGTTCCTGGCGGCAGCCTGAGCGGGATGGTGTGGCGTGCGGCTCCCGAGGCCGATACGCCCGCGTCCCCGTCCGTGCGTCCAACCAGGGTCTGCCCCTGCAGCGGCGCGACCAGCAATGCACCCAGCGACAACACGCACCATCGCAATCCTGCGATCCTGTTCATGACGGCCACCTTCCCTGGTGTCGACCTGCACGATGCAGGCTTCCTGGCGGCGAGTTTCGCGCCGCCGACCGCAGCGCGTCCGCTCGATTATCTGTCGCGTTCATGCCGAAACAGCCGCGCTCCCGATGCGGCGGTCGAGCTGTCGCAGCGTCACGGCCTCGGCTACGTGGGCGATCTCGACGGTGTCGTTGCCGGCAAGATCGGCGATCGTGCGTGCGACCCGCAGCACGCGGTGGTAGGCCCTGGCCGACAAGGCGAGCCGCCGCATCGCGTCGCCGAGCAACGCGAGCGCAGCGGCCTCGGCAGCCACGGCCTGCCGCGTCACCGGCCCCTCGATGTGCGCGTTCACGCGCCCCTGCCGCTCGAACTGCCTCGCGCGCGCGGCCGCCACGCGACGCGCGACCGACGACGAGTCCTCGGAGCGCTCGTGACCGGCGATTTCCGTCGTCGGCACCCGTGGCACCTCGACGTGCAGGTCGATGCGATCGAGCAGCGGACCGGAGACGCGTCCGCAATAGGATGCGATACGGTCGGGTGCGCAGCGACAGCTCGCCTGAGGATCCCCGAGGTGGCCACAGGGGCAGGGATTCATCGCGGCCACGAGCTGGAAACGCGCCGGGAATTCCGCCTGTCGGCCGGCGCGAGAGATGACGATGTGCCCCGACTCGAGCGGCTCGCGCAGCACCTCGAGCACGCCACGGTCGAACTCCGGCAGTTCGTCGAGGAACAGCACGCCGTTGTGGGCGAGCGAGATCTCGCCGGGACGCGGTCGCCCGCCACCGCCCACGAGAGCGATGGCCGACGCGGTGTGGTGCGGACAGCGGAACGGTCGCTGCCGCCATGCCTCGACGTGCAGTCCGCGGCCCGCGAGCGAGTGGACTGCCGCAGCCTCGAGCGCCTCGTCCTCCGTCAGGCCGGGCAGTATCCCGGGCAGGCGCTGCGCGAGCATGCTCTTGCCGGACCCTGGCGGTCCGATCAGGAGCAGGCTGTGTCCTCCCGCGGCGGCGATCTCGAGTGCCCGGCGGGCGCGTGACTGGCCACGCACGTCGGCGAGGTCCAGCCCTGCGGCGACAGCGTCACCCGCCGGCGGTGCTCCTGCCGCCGGCAGCGTCCGCATGCCCCGCGCATAGCTGCAGACCTCGAGCAGGTGGCCTGCGCCGAGCGCGCGGTCGTGGCGTGCCAGCGCCGCCTCGCGGAGATTGGCCGCCGGGAACACCAGCGTGTGCCCCGCGCGCTTGCCCTGCAGCGCCGTCGGCAGCACGCCGCGGATGGAGTGCAGCTCGCCGCCGAGCGAGAGCTCGCCGTACAGCTCTGTGGCGTCGAATGGCCCGGACGGCAACTGCCCGGTGGCGACGAGGATGCCGATCGCGATGGGCAGGTCGAAGCGGCCGCCTTCCTTGGGCAGGTCGGCCGGGGCGAGGTTGACCGTGATGTGGCCCGGCGGCAGCTCGAGCCCGCAATTGGCGAGCGCGGCGCGCACCCGGTCCTTGCTCTCCTTCACCACGGTCTCGGGCAGCCCGACGATGGAGAACGCCGGCAGGCCCGACCCGACGTGCACCTCGACGCGTACCAGCGGCGCATCGAGTCCCTGCTGGCTGCGGCTCAGGATGGTGGCGAAGCTCACGGCGGGACTCCATCGTGCACGGTCCGCGAGCATGCGGACGCCCCCCGGCCCGCCGTCAACGCGCAAATCTGCCGGGAATGTGCCGAAAGTCTTTCGCTAGAATGCCGCCATGAAGCTCCACCAGCTCCGCTACCTCGCGGCCGTCGCCCAGACGGGCCTCAACATCACGGCCGCGGCCGAGAAGCTGCACACCTCGCAGCCGGGCGTGTCGAAGCAGATCAAGCTGCTCGAGGACGAGCTCGGCTTCCAGATCTTCGTGCGCGACGGCCGCAACCTCTCGCGCGTCACGCCCGCCGGGCAGCAGGTGATCGACCGCGCCGTGCGCATCCTGCGCGAGGTGCAGAACATCAAGCGCCTCTCGGACGACTTCAAGGACGAGTCGCGCGGCGCGCTCTCGATCGCCACCACCCACACCCAGGCGCGCTACGTGCTGCCGGACGTGATCCGCAGGTTCCGCGAGGAGTACCCCGACGTGCGGCTCAACCTGCACCAGGGCACCTCGGAACAGATCGGCGAGATGGCGGCGCTCGATCGAATCGACTTCGCCATCGCCACCGGTTCGCAGTCGTTGTTTCCGGGTTACGCGCTGCTGCCATGCTACCGGTGGCACCGCCACGTGGTGGTGCCTCGGGGCCACCCGCTCGCGAAGGTGAAGAAGCCGACGCTCAAGCAGCTCGCCGCGCACCCGATCATCACCTACGTGTTCAGCTTCAACGGCCCCTCGTCGCTGCACGACATCTTCGCCAAGGAAGGGCTGGTGCCGAACGTGGCGCTCACCGCGCGCGACGCCGACGTGATCAAGACCTACGTGCGCCTCGGGCTCGGCGTCGGCATCGTGGCCAGCATGGCCATCGACCCGGTGCAGGATGCGGACCTCGTCGAGATCGACACTTCGCACCTCTTCCCGGCGCACGTGAGCTGGATCGGCTTTCGGCGGGGCGGGCTGCTGCGCAAGTACCAGATCGACTTCGTGCAGCTCTTCGCGCCGCAGCTCACGCGGCGGCTGATCGAGCGTGCGGCGCAGGCGGCAACCCAGGCGGACGTGGACGAGCTGGTCGCGGGCCTCGAGCTGCCGACGCGGTGAAGAGCCACTCGCACGTCTTCGACGAGCGCAACCCGCTCGCCGAACGCCGCACGCGGCAGGTGATGTGGCTCACGGCCGCGATGATGGTGCTCGAGATCGTGGCCGGCACCGTGTTCGGCTCGATGGCCCTGCTGGCCGACGGCTGGCACATGAGCTCGCATGCGCTCGCGCTCGGCGTCGCAGCCGGCGCCTACGCCCTCGCCCGCCGCCACGCTGACAACCCGCGCTTCGCCTTCGGCACCTGGAAGATCGAGGTGCTGGGCGGCTACACGAGCGCGGTGTTCCTGCTCGGCGTCGCCGCCTACATGGGGTTCGAGTCGGTGAGCCGCCTGATCGAGCCGGCGCCGATCCGCTTCGACGAGGCGATCCCCGTCGCGGTTCTCGGCCTCGCGGTGAACGTCGTGTCGGCATGGATGCTGTCGTCGGGCGCCCACGGACACGACCACGACGCGCACGGGCATGACCACGTCCACGGGGCGCATCACCATCATCACGACCTGAACCTGCGCGCGGCCTATCTGCACGTGATCGCGGATGCGGCCACGTCCGTGCTCGCGATCGTCGCGCTGGCAGGCGGCAAGTACTTCGGCGCCGGCTGGCTCGACCCCGTGATGGGGCTCGTGGGCACCGTGCTCGTCGCGCGCTGGGCGCTCGGGCTGCTGCGCGACACCGGGCGGGTACTGCTCGATGCCGAGATGGACGCGCCGGTGGTGGCCGAGGTCCGTGAGGTGATCGAGTCGCTGCCGCAGCCAGCCGTGCTGCGCGACCTGCACGTGTGGCGGGTCGGCAAGGGCAAGTACGCGTGCATCGTCAGCCTGGCGGCGAACGGCGAGGTGACGATCGACGAGGTCCGGCGGCGCCTGGCCGTGCACGGGGAACTCGTCCACATCACGGTCGAGATCACGCCGCACGGCGCGTGATTCAGCGCGCGACCTCGAGCATCAGCTTGCCGATGTGCGCACTGGACTCCATCACCCGGTGCGCCTCGGCGGCGTCCGCGAGCGGGAAGACCGCATGGATCACGGGCGCGCAACGGCCCGCATCGAGAACTGGCCAGACGTGCTGGCGCAGCGCCTGCGCGATGGCGCCCTTCTCGGCGGTCGTGCGCGGGCGCATCGTCGAACCCGTGATGGTCAGGCGCCGGCGCATCAGCTGAAAGAGTTCCAGTCGCTCCACGGTGGCGCCCAGCATCGTCGCGACCACCACCAATCGCCCGTCGACCGCGAGGCTCGCGAGGTTGCGTGCGAAGTACGGTGCGCCGACGATGTCGAGTACCACGTCCACGCCGCGGCCGCCGGTCCATTTGGCGACGGCCTCGGCGAAGTCTGCCGTGCGGTAGTTCACCGCGCCCGCCGCGCCGAGTTTCAGGCAAGCCGCGCACTTCTCGTCGCTGCCGGCGGTCGCATAGGCGCGCGCACCGGACTCGCGCGCCAGCTGGATCGCCGTGACGCCGATGCCGCTGGTGCCGCCGTGCACCAGCACCGACTCACCGCGTACCAGTCGCCCGTGCTGGAACAGGTTGGCCCACACGGTGAAATACGTTTCCGGCAGCGCGGCGGCGCGGATCGCGTCGTACCCGCGCGGCCACGCCAGGCATTGCGCGGCGGGCGCAACGCAGTACTCGGCGTATCCGCCCCCATTCGTCAGCGCACAGACCCGATCTCCGACCCCGAAGTCGGTCACGTCCGGGCCGATAGCGACCACTTCGCCGGCGACCTCCAGCCCGATGATCGGGCTCGCATCCGGTGGCGGCGGGTACATTCCCTTGCGCTGGAACACGTCGGGCCGGTTGACGCCGGCCGCCTGCACGCGGATCAGCACCTCGTCGGCGCGTGGCCGGGGCGTCGGGCCCGTGACGAGATGCAGCACATCGGGGTCGCCCGCGGTAGTGGCCGCGATGTAGCGCATCTGGTCGGGGATCATGGCGGCGGCTCCGCTGGGTTGGTCGGCTCGCGATCGTAGGCCGTCGCGACCTCGCAGACAACGCGGATGGTTATGCGGTGATTTCCACCCGTTCTGGCGCATCACCACATTGTCACCAGTGGTCGACTGAAGCTGTCACCGCTCCATACCTACCATTGCACTCACGAGTCCCCGACCTGGAGTGCGAACATGACCGATCCCTCCCACCGCTGGCGCGCCGCCGCGCTGGCTGCCGCGAGCCTGCTGCCGCTGCAGGCGGCTCACGCCGAGCCCACCATCGCCGAGCTGTTGCAGCGACTCGAGGAGCAGGAGCAGAAGATCCTGGTGCTCGAGCGCAAGCTCGAGCTCGAGGAGGAGGCCGACAAGAACGCGGCCGGGTCGAACGCCATCGTCAAGGCAAGCACGAGGGGATTCAGCCTGCAGTCCGCCGATGGGCAGAACCAGCTCAAGTTGCGCGGCGTCGTGCACGTCGACGGCCGCTCCCTGATCAGCGACGAACCCGCTGACGTGAAGGACACCTGGCAGGCCACGCGGATGCGACCCATCATCGAAGGCACTCTCGCCGGCATCTACGATTTCCGGTTCACTCCGGACTTCGGCCAGGGCCGCACGGTCATCCAGGACGCCTACGTGGCCGGTCGCTTCCGACCGGGCGCCGAGGTCACGGCCGGCAAGTTCAAGTCGCCGGTCGGGCTCGAGCGACTGCAGTCCGCAACCGACATACGCTTCGTCACCCGCGGCTTCCCGACCAGCCTCGCGCCGAACCGCGACCTCGGCGTGCAGCTCGGTGGCAAACTGCTCGACAACCGGCTCAGCTATGCCGTGGCCTGGCTGAACGGCTCCAACGACGGCGCCAGCAGCGAGGCGTTCGGCGACTCCGATACCAACAGCGACAAGGAATGGGCCGCTCGCCTGTTCGCGCAACCGTTCGCCGAGAACGATTCGATCGCCCTGCGAGGCCTGGGACTGGGCATCGCAGGCACCTATACGAACCATGAGGGCACGACGTCGCAGACCTTGCTGCCGGCCTATCGCACGCCAGCCCAGTCGACATTCTTCCGTTACCGGGCGGGGACCGAACCGACCCTCGCATCCGGCGAGCGTATCCGGTGGGCGCCCCAGTTCTACTACTACTTCGGCCCGTTCGGCCTGCTCGGCGAGTACACCCAGGTGTCGCAGGAGGTGGCGCGCGTCACGACCGCAGGTACGCGCGAGGCGTCGCTGGACACGACCGCCTGGCAGCTCGCGGCGTCGTGGTTCCTGACCGGAGAGGACGCGGCCTATCGCGGCTTCAAGCCGGCGTCGGTGTTCTCGCTCGAGAACGGCACCTGGGGCGCCTTCGAGATCGTCGGCCGTTATCATGAGCTCGCGGTGGACGACGATGCATTCACTGGCGGGGCCGACTCCTTCGCCGACCCCGGTTCCTCGGCTCGCAAGGCCAGCGCCTATGGCCTCGGCCTCAACTGGTACCTGAACGAGAACCTCAAGTGGGTGTTCAACTGCGAGCGCACGAGCTTCTCGGACGGCGCCGCGGGCGGCGCGGACCGCGAAGACGAGGAAGTCTTCCAGACGCGCTTCGCCCTCGGATTCTGAACGGAGAGACGATCATGAATTTCCATCGCATCCTCCGGCGCACGGCAGTCGCGGCCCTGCTGGCCACCCTGCTGGCCGCGCCCGCCGCGCGCGCCGCCGAGACGACGCTGCTCAACGTGTCCTACGACCCGACGCGCGAGCTGTACGACGACTACAACGAGGCTTTCGTCAAGCACTGGCAGGGGAAGACCGGCAAGAAGCTCTCGATCCGCCAGTCGCACGGTGGCTCCGGCAAGCAGGCGCGCACCGTCATCGACGGCCTGCAGGCCGACGTGGTCACCCTCGCCCTCGCGGGCGACATCGACGCGCTCGCCACACAGGGCAAGCTGCTGCCCGCCAACTGGCAGGGCCGACTGCCGCACAACAGCTCGCCGTACACCTCGACGATCGTATTCGTGGTCCGCAAGGGCAATCCAAAGCGCATCAAGGACTGGGGCGACCTCGTGAAGCCGGGCATCTCCGTCATCACGCCGAACCCGAAGACCTCGGGCGGCGCGCGCTGGAACTACCTGGCGGCCTGGGCCTGGGCGCTCAAGCAGCCGGGCGGCAGCGAACAGACGGCTGCCGAGTACATCCGCAGGCTCTACAAGTCCGTTCCCGTACTCGACACCGGCGCACGCGGTTCGCTCACCACGTTCGCGCAGCGCGGCATCGGCAACGTCTTCATCTCCTGGGAGAACGAGGCATTCCTCGCCGTGAAGGAAATCGGCGCCGACAAGTTCGAAATCGTCGTCCCGTCGCTCAGCATCGTCGCAGAGCCGCCCGTCGCGGTCGTGGACAAGGTAGCCCTGCGTCACGGCACGGTGGAGGTCGCCCGCGCCTACCTCGAATACCTCTATTCGAAGGAAGGACAGGAGATCGTGGCCAAGCACTACTACCGGCCGCGCGACCCGCAGGTCGCCGCGAAGTACGCGAACCTGTTCCCGAAGGTCGAGCTCGTGACGATTGCCGACTTCGGCGGCTGGGCCGCGGCCCAGAAGAAGCACTTCGCCGACGGCGGCGTCTTCGACAGGATCTACGCGAAGTAAGCCGCAGGATCAATTCCGGCGACCCAGGGACGGGTCGTCGGCCCGCTCCTGTGGCAAGCTGACGGGATGGTCGCCGGACGCCACATGCCCCCCTCGGCTCCCGCCGGGCCCGGCAGCATCGCCACGCTGCGCGCGCTGCCCGAGGTCTTCCAGTACACGCGCCACGCGCTTTCGCTCGTCTGGGGCACCAGCCAGCCGCTGACGGTCGCGCTCGCGCTCCTCACGCTGGTGGGCGGTGTGCTGCCCGCGGGCATCGCATGGGTCGGCGCGCAGATCGTGGATGCCGTCGTGGCCGCGACCGCGACGCGCCAGGCGACCGGCGCCATGGACCTCGACGCCGTCATCGAGTTCGTGGTGCTCGAGGGCCTGCTGGTCGCGGCCGTGGCGGCCAGCCAGCGTGGACTCTCCACCTGCCAGTCGCTGCTGCGCGCCCAGCTCGGACAGCGCGTCAACGAGATGATCCTCGAAAAGGCGCTCACGCTCGAGCTGCGGCATTTCGAGGACTCGGAGTTCTACGACAAGCTCACCCGGGCGCGCCGCGAGGCCTCGAGCCGTCCGTTGTCGCTGGTGACACGCAGCTTCGGCCTGGTGCAGAACGGCATCGCGCTCGCGAGCTTCGCGGTGCTGCTCGCGCGGTTCTCGCCGTGGGCCGTGCTGGTGCTGCTGATCGCCGGCCTGCCCTCGTTCATCGCCGAGACCAAGTTCTCGGGCGACGCGTTCCGGCTGTTCCGCTGGCGCTCGCCCGAGACCCGCATGCAGCTGTACCTCGAGACGGTACTGGCCCGGGAGGACCACGCCAAGGAGGTGAAGCTCTTCGAACTCGGCCCGCTGCTGCTCGATCGCTACCGCGCCATCTTCCGCAAGGTCTTCAAGGAGGATCGCGCACTCACCATCCGGCGCGACAGCTGGGGCTTCTTCCTCGGCCTCGTCAGCACGGCCGCGTTCTACGGCGCCTACGCCTGGATCGCCGTGAGCGCCGTGCGCGGGCAGATCACGCTCGGCGGGATGACGATGTACGTGATGCTGTTCCGCCAGGGCCAGGCGGCCGTGTCGGCGAGCCTCTCGGCCATCGGCGGGATGTACGAGGACAACCTCTACCTCTCGACGCTCTACGACTACCTCGACACGCCGGTCGACGAAGCGCCCGGCACCGCCACGATCGGGCCGGACCCCTCCGCCGGCGTGTGCTTCGAGGATGTCACCTTCACTTATCCGGAAGCGACCGAGCCCGCCGTGCGCAACGTGAGCTTCCAGCTCAGGCCGGGACGCAGCCTCGCGCTCGTGGGCGAGAACGGTTCGGGCAAGACCACGCTGATCAAGCTCCTCACGCGGCTCTACGTGCCGTCGTCGGGCCGCATCACGCTCGACGGGCTCGACCTGCGCGAATGGAACCCGTCGAGGCTGCGGCGTCGCGTGGGCGTGATCTTCCAGGATTTCGCGCGCTACCAGCTCAAGGTCGGCGAGAACATCGGAGTGGGGGACGTGCAACACTTCGAGGACGAGGCACGCTGGCGTGCCGCGGCCGGGCTCTCCATGGCCGCGCCATTCGTCGAGGAGCTGCCGGAGGAATACCAGACGCAGCTCGGCAAGTGGTTCAAGAACGGCCGCGAGCTGTCAGGCGGCCAGTGGCAGAAGATCGCGCTGGCCCGCGCCTTCATGCGCGAGGGCGCGGACATCCTCGTGCTCGACGAACCCACCGCCGCGATGGACACCCGCGCCGAGGCGCAGGTGTTCGAGCAGTTCCGCGAACTCGCGCAGGACCGCATGGTCATCCTGATCTCGCACCGCTTCTCGACGGTGCGCATGGCCGACGAAATCCTGGTGATCCAGGGCGGGAGCGTGCTCGAGCGCGGTGGCCACGAGTCGCTGATGCAACTCGGCGGGCACTACGCCAGTCTCTTCACGCTGCAGGCGCAGGGCTATCGCTGAGCGGAGGGCTCCGTGACGAGGCGATAGCCCGCGCCCGCGTCGGTCTGCAGGTGGCGCGGATTTCCCGGGTCGTCCTCGATCTTCTGTCGCAGGCGGTGCACGAGCTGCTTGAGCAGCTGTCGGTCGCCGCTGCCGCGACTCCCCCAGACGTGCGAGAGCAATCGCTCCGTCCCCACCACGTGGCCCGCGTTCGCCATCAGGATCTGCAGCAACCGCACTTCGAGCTTGGTGAGGCGCAGCGGTGCGCCCTCGCCGATGCTGAGCGCGTGCGCCTCGAGGTCGAGACTGAGTCGGCCCGCGGTCATCGGCCCGCCGGTCTCGATGCCCGCGCGGCGCAGCAGCGCCTTGACGCGCGCGAGCAAGGTGCGCGGACTGAACGGCTTGGTCAGGTAGTCGTCGGCGCCGAGGTCGAGCGCCTTGACGAGGTCTGCCTCCTCCCCGCGCACCGTCAGCATCATCACCGGGATGCGGGACTGCGCGCGGATCGCGCGGCACACGTCGAACCCGCTGCCGGTCGGCAGGTTGATGTCGAGGATTGCCAGGTCGGGCGACTCGACCTCGAACTGGCGGAGCGCGTCCGGCACGTCGCCGGCCTTCACCACGGCATAGCCTGCCCGGGTCAGCGCGAAACCCACCAGCGCGAGCAGGTCCTGGTCGTCGTCCACGATCAGGATCTTCATCCGTCGGCTCCGTCGGTCGGCAGCGTCACGGTGAAACGCGTGCGGCCGGCGTCCATACGCTCCACGCCGATGCTGCCACCGTGGCGCTCGACGATGGACTTGACGATCCACAGCCCGAGCCCGAGTCCGCCCGGCTCAGGCTCCTGGGCGGCCGACCGGTAGAAACGCTCGAAGATCGCGCCTGCGTCGGAGTGCGGCACGCCGGGGCCCTCGTCCTCGACCCACAGGCTCACGAGGCCGGCGCCGTGGGCGGCGCCGAGCACGACCGCCGAACCGTCGGGGCTGAACTTGTTGGCATTGGCGAGCAGGTTCGTCACGACCTGGGTGAGTCGCTGGGCGTCGCCCGGTATCAACGGCAGGTCGCCCGGGAGATCCACCTGCAGCAGCTGGTGGCGCTGCGTGAAGAGCCCCGCGACCAACTCCTCGGCATCCTCCACGATCTGGGCGAGATCCACCGGCTGGCGGCGGATCGCGAGTTGCCCCGACTCGATGCGTACGCTCTCGAGCAGGTTGTCGATCAGCCGCGTCAGCCGCAGCGTGCCCCGTTGCAGCGACTCGACCAGCTCCTCGAGCTGCTCGCGCGGCATCTCCGCCAGCCCGTCGCGCAGCAGCTCGATCGAGGCCTGTTGCGCGGCCAGTGGCGTGCGGAATTCGTGCGAGATGTTGGCGAGGATCGAATCGCGGGCACGGCGGACGGCCTCGATCTCAGTCTCGTCACGCATCACCTGCACCTGCATGCCGTCCACGAGCCCGGCGCTGGTGATGACGACGATTCGCTGCGGGCCGGTGGCCGTGCCGAGGACCTCGGTCGCCTGGGCCTTGCCGGCCTGGCGCGCCGCCAGGATCGGGCATGCCGTCTCGCAGGGTCGCTGCCCGTCGGCGCCGCAGGGCCGCAGCACGTCGCCGCAGAATCGCCCGATCGCGGCGGATGCATCTATGCCGAGCATGCGTGCAGCCTGCGGGTTGAGGTAGCGAACGTTGCGCTGGGCGTCTACCGCAAACACGCCCTCGACGATGCCCTGCAGCAGCGCCTGCGCCTCGGCCTCGCGCCGGCGCAGCGTGGCGGTGGCGTCGATCAGGTTGCGACGCATGTCCTCCAAGGTACGTGCGAGCGCGGCGACTTCCGGCGTGCCGCTCACCGGGATCGAGGTCGAGAAATCGCCGCGCCCGAGCTCGACGGCCGAGCGGGCCAGCGCCTGCAGCGGGCGGCCGATGCGGTTCGCGAGCAGCAGCGTGGCGAGCAGCGCGAGGCCGGCCAGGAAAGCGGCGATGATCGCCAGTCGCTTCACGAAGCGGTTCACGGCGCTCGTGACGCTGGCCGCCGGCAGCTGCGCCTCGATCAGCGCGATGGCCTCCCCGGTCGCCGCAATCACCGGCGTGCTCGCTGCATACACCGAGCGTGCTTCGATCCGACGCGCTACCGTCACGCCGTCCGTCAATGCCGCGGAGTGCAGTTCCTTGTAGTCGGGCTCGACGGTGTCGAGCCAGTCGGACAGACGTACCAGACGCACCCGCATTCCGACGCGTTCGCCGAGCGCCGCGGCCAGGCGTCGGTCGAACGCGCGCAGGACGACGACGCTGGTGCCCGGCAGGTCCGGCACCCCGGCCGTAGCGCCCAGCAGTCCGTCCGGCGCCGACGCGGGCGCGACGATGAACCGCTCGCCCTGCTCCGCGACGGGTCCGGCCAGTTCGTCCCAGCGGAACCGGCCGGGCGCCGCGGCGAGCACCGCGCCATCAGCGACGACCGCGCACGCGTCGAACCCTCCGGTTTCGCAGAAGCGCCGCAGGAAGAACTCGAGGGGCCCGGGCTGCCCGCCGCGGACGAGGCGCACCAGCGTGGGCCGCCCCGCCAGGAGCCGCGCCGAGGTGAGTGCATTCTCACTGTGGCGGCGGATCTCATCGCGCGCCGCCACGCCCGCCAGCTGAACGCGGGCCAGCGCCTGTTCCTCCGCCTGCTCGCGCAGCAAGCCGGTCCCGCCCAGCGCCAGCGCCAGGATCGCCACCAGCAGCAGTCCGCCGATCGTCAGCGCCAGCGTGCCCGCGAACGACTTGGGGCCGGCAAGCAGCTGCCGCAACGGGGCCAGGAGTTCGCGAATGCCTGCCGCCACCACGTCAACCTCCGCCCCGGCCGGCGCGCCACTCGACCACGGACTTGAGCACCAGCGTCAGGATGGCCAGCAGTGCAAGCAGGGAGGCGACCGCGAACGCTGCCACGAAGTTGTACTCGTTGTAGAGGATCTCGACCTGCAGCGGCATGGTCGTCGTCAGGCCGCGGATGTGGCCGGACACCACCGATACAGCCCCGAACTCGCCCATCGCCCGCGCGTTGCACAGGATGATCCCATACAGCAGGCCCCAGCGGATCTTCGGCAAAGTCACCCGCAGGAAGGTCACCCACGCGCTTGCGCCGAGCGTGATCGCCGCCTCCTCCTCGTCGCTGCCCTGTTGCTGCATCAGCGGGATCAGCTCGCGTGCCACGTACGGGAACGTGACGAACAACGTTGCGAGCACGATGCCGGGCACGGCGAAGATGATCGAGACATCGCGCTCCTGCAGCCATGGCCCGAACCAGCCCTGCGCACCGAACAGCAGCACGAAGATCAGGCCAGCGATCACCGGCGACACGGCGAAAGGCAGGTCGATGAGCGTGATGAGCAGGCTCTTGCCCTTGAACTCGAACTTGGCGATCGCCCAGGACGCGCAGATGCCGAAGATCGTGTTGATCGGCACCACGATCGCGGCGGTGAGCAATGTCAGGCGTATGGCCGCGCGGGTGTCGGTATCGGTAAAGCTCTCCAGGTAGACCTGCCAGCCCTTCGCGAGGGCCTGGCCGAGCACCGCGCCGAGCGGAGCGGCGAGCAGCAGGCCGAGGAACGCGATCGACACGCCGATCAGCCCCACGCGCGTGATGCGCGCGCCACGCGACATCCGGCGAGCCTCGGTGCGCGGAGCTGCGCCGGCCATCAGCGGCCCACCGCCACCTGGCGCCGCCGGCCCCAGGTCTGCACGAGGTTGATCGCGAACAGCATCAGGAACGACATCACCAGCATGATGAAACCGAGCGCCGCGGCACCGTCGTAGTCGTACTGCTCGAGCTTGATGATGATCAGCAGCGGCGTGATCTCGGTCCTCATCGGCAGGTTGCCGGAAATGAACACGACCGAGCCGTACTCGCCGATGCCGCGCGCGAACGCCAGCGTGAAGCCGGTGAGCAGTGCGGGCAGCACGGCCGGCAGTATGATGCGCTGGAACACCTGCCACGGCCGGGCGCCGAGCGTCTCGGCGGCGTCCTCCAGGTCGCGCTGCACTTCGACCAGTGCGGGCTGCACCGAGCGCACCACGAACGGCAGGCCGATCAGGATCAGCGCGACGACGACGCCGAGCCCGGTGTAGGCCACCTGCACCCCCGCGAGCGCGAGCTTCTGCCCGAGCCAGCCCGCGGGCGAGAACACCGTGGCGAGCGCGATGCCGGACACGGCGGTGGGCAGCGCGAACGGCAGATCGATCAGCGCGTCGACGAGACGCCGACCTGGAAAGTCATAGCGGACCAGCGACCAGGCGACGATGAAGCCGAACACGGCGTTGACGGTCGCTGCGACCAGCGCCGCGCCGAAAGTCAGTCGGTAGGAAGCGACGGCACGCTCGTCGAGCAGGATCGACAGGAACTCGGACCAGCTGAGCGCCGAGGCCTTGAGCATCAGCGCGCCGAGCGGCAACAGCACGAGCGCGCTCAGAAAGAACGTCGTGAAGCCGAAGGTGAGCCCGAATCCCGGCAGCACGCTCGGCTTGCGGAACCCACCGGCCATCGTCACGGCTCCCGCGGCGGATCGCCGGCGGCGGCGCAGACGATCAGCACCGGGCGCTGCAGCGGACCCTCCAGCAGCTGCGGCAGCCAGGCCATGGCGGCTGCGTCGGGACCGTCGATCCCGAGCACGAGCATCGAGGGCTCGTGCGCCAGGAGCTCGCGCACGATCTCGACGTTCGCATCGCCCGCGCGAACCTCCGTGCGCATGTCGAGCCCGTGCTCGGCGAGCGCACCGGAGCGTGCGTCGAGCAAGGCGCGCATGCCTTCCGCACGGGCGGACTCGGACGTGGCCGTGGCCCGGACCGCGAGATAGATCGCCTCTGCCGGCACGTGCCGCAACAGGCTCGCGGCGACGGCGAACGTACGACGACTCGCCACCGCATCCGCCACGTGGATCACCACGTGTCCCGGCATCGATGCGCCCGGCGGCAGGCACAGCAGGTGCTCCGCACCGTGTTCGAGATGCCATTGGACGATCCCGGCGCTGCCCGGGCCGGTGGCCAGCACCGGCATGCCGGGCGGCACGGCATCGCGGCGTCCCGCCCGCACGTTCAGCCTGGTCTGCATGCGGCTTGCGAGCGTGACGAGCAGCGGCGATTCGGCAAGGCCGCGGGCAGGCGCATCGTCGTCGGCGACCACCGTGAAGCTCGAGATCGGCGTCGGCAGCACGTGCGTGCGACGGGCCCCGACCGCTACGCAGCGGCCGACCGCGACCGGCAGCTGGCGTTGCTCGGGCAGCGTGCGCGATACCTCGAGCACGGCGCCCGTGGCATCGTCGCGCCCAGGGGCCACCGCCGTCGGCCCGTCCCCGGGCATCCGCACGCGCAGGCGCTCGACCGATCCGGCGAACAGGATCTCCTCGACCTCGCCGTAGCCCACGAAGTTCGCGCGGATAGCCTCTGCGCCGGCCGCGAGTTCGACCTCCTCGGGTCGCAAGACCGTCACCACCTCGCGCGGCGGCGTGCCGGGTGCCGCCGGTGGCGCGAATCGCAAGCCGCCGGGCGTGCGATAACCGAGCATCAGGTTCGCGGCGCCGAGGAAGGTCGCGACGAAGCGCGTGGCCGGGCGCGTGTAGAGATCTTCCGGCGGGCCGCATTCGAGCAGGCGCCCCTGATTCATCACGCCGATCCGGTCCGCGAGCGCGAAGGCCTCTTCCTGGTCGTGGGTCACCAGGATCGTGGCGATGCCGAGCTCGCGCTGGATCTGGCGGATGGTGCGGCGCAGCTCCTCGCGGATCTTGGCGTCGAGCGCGCCGAACGGCTCGTCCATCAGCAGCACCCTGGGGCGGTGAGCCAGCGCGCGCGCCACGGCGACCCGCTGCTGCTGGCCGCCCGAGAGCTCGCTCGGCAAGCGCTCGTCCATGCCCTCGAGCGCCACCAGTCGCAGCATCTCCCTGCGTCGTGAACGGCGCTCGGCCGCACGCACCCCGCGCACCCGCATCGCGAACTCGATGTTGTTCGCCACGGTCATGTGGCGGAACAGTGCGTAATGCTGGAAGACGAACCCGACCTCGCGCTGGCGTGCGGGCACGCCCGTGACGTCGTGACCGTGCAGCGAGACGCGCCCGTGGTCGATCCCGGTGAGCCCGGCAATGGCTCGCAGCAGCGTGCTCTTGCCACTGCCGCTCGGGCCCAGCAGCACGAGGAATTCGCCCTGGTCCACCTTGAGGGAGACGTCATTGACGACCGGTGCCGACTGGTACCGTTTCGTCACCTGGTCGAGCTCGATGGACATGCTGCCGCGACTTCAATCCTTCGATGCTGGCATCCTATGGCGGTGTGGTCGCAGTGTCAGTCGCGGCCGGGTGACAAAGTGGTGACATGAACAGCCTTAGACTGGCCGGCGCGACCAATTTCCGCAGCCTCGGCGGGCTGCCGGCGGCGGATGGGCGCACGATCCGGCCGCACGCACTGATGCGCGCCGATCGCCTGAGCCGCCTCACGGATGCCGACTGGCGGCAGCTCGCCGCGACCGGGCTCGCGACGATCTGCGACCTGCGCAGCACGGCCGAGCGCTCCGAGCACCCCACACAGGTGCCCGCGCATCTCGGGGTACGCGAACTGCACTGCGAGATCCGCAATGACCTGCGCGCCGACCCGACACTTGCGCTCGATCTCGCCGCCGACCCGAGCGCCCGTGGCGCCGAGCGACTGATGATCGAGATCTACCGCCGCTTCCCGCGCTACATGGGACCGACGCTGCGCTCGGTGCTGGACCTGCTGCTCGACGACGGCGCGCCCCTGCTCGTGCACTGCTCCGCCGGCAAGGACCGCACGGGCTTCGTCGTCGCCATGCTGCTGCACGCGCTCGAGGTGCCCGGCGAACTGATCCGCGCCGACTACCTCGCCTCGCGCGGCTGGGCCGGCGGCGAGTTGCATCGCGCCTCCCTCGCCGCACGCCTCGCGACGCTGATACCGCCGGACGCGCTCGACGACGCCGTAGACACGGTGCTCGACGTGCGCGACGCCTACCTCGACGCCGCCCTCGCAGCCCTCACGGCCGAATTCGGCTCCATCGACGCCTATCTGCACTCCGAAGCCGGCCTCGACCCCCGCCGCCGCGATCAACTTCGCGCTCGTCTCCTCACCTGACGCGACAGCCGACCTTCCCCTCCGCACTATCCGCTATCCACTATCCGCTCCCCGCTCTCCTCCTCTTACACTATCCCCTATCCCCTATCCCCTATCCCCTATCCCCTGGCCCCTCTCCTCTCCCATGCCCCTCCCCAACTACGAACGCCTCGGCGTCTTCTACCTCGGCCGCGAATTCGACCCGAAGTCGGACCAGCTCGGCGCGGAGCTGCTCTACGACTCGCGCGACCTGACCACCCACGCTGTCTGCATCGGCATGACCGGCAGCGGCAAGACGGGCCTGTGCCTGTCGCTGCTCGAAGAAGCCGCGCTTGACGGCATTCCCGCCATCGCCATCGATCCGAAGGGCGACATCGGCAACCTGCTGCTTGCCTTTCCGGACTTGAAGGCCGGGGACTTCGAGCCGTGGGTGGACGAGGGCGAGGCGGCGCGCAAGGGCAAGTCGGTCGGGGAATTCGCGGCCGCGACGGCGGAGAACTGGCGCAAGGGCCTCGCCGAGTGGAACCAGGACGGCGAACGCATTGCGCGTCTGCGTGCGGCAGCGGAGGTGGCGATCTACACGCCGGGCTCGGACGCGGGCCGGCCGCTCTCCGTGCTGCGCTCGTTCGCGGCGCCCGATGCCGCCACGCTTGGCGATGCCACGGCCTTCAAGGAGCGCGTGGGTTCCGCGGTGGCGGGCCTGCTGGCGCTGCTCGGCATCGAGGCCGACCCGCTCAAGAGCCGCGAGCACATCCTGCTCTCCGCGATCCTGGACGCCGCGTGGCGCGCGGGGCAGTCCCCCGACCTCGCTGCGATCATCCAGTCAGTGCAGAAGCCGTCGTTCGACCGGATCGGCGTGTTCGACGTCGAGACCTTCTACCCGGCGAAGGACCGCATGGCGCTCGCGCTCGGCATCAACGGGCTGCTCGCCGCGCCGGGCTTCGAGTCGTGGCTGCACGGCGAGGCGCTGGACGTGCAGCGGCTGCTCTACACCAGCGAGGGCAAGCCGCGCATCGCCATCATCTCCATCGCGCACCTGAACGACGCCGAGCGCATGTTCGTCGTGACGCTGGTGGCGAGCGAACTCGTCGCGTGGATGCGCCGCCAGTCGGGCACCACGAGCCTGCGTGCGCTGTTCTACATGGACGAGGTGTTCGGCTACTTCCCGCCGTCCGCGATGCCGCCGTCGAAGCTGCCGCTGCTCACGCTGATGAAGCAGGCGCGCGCGTTCGGCCTCGGCACGGTGCTCGCCACGCAGAACCCGGTGGACCTCGACTACAAGGGCCTCGGCAATGCGGGCACCTGGTTCATCGGCCGGCTGCAGACCGAGCGCGACAAGGACCGGGTGATCGAGGGCCTGCTCGGCACCGAGGCGGCCGGCGGCATGGACCGCGCGGGACTCGAGGCGCTGATGTCGAACCTCACGCAACGCACGTTCCTGATGCGCAACGTGCACGACGACGCGCCGGTGCTGTTCCGCACGCGCTGGGCGATGTCCTACCTGCGCGGCCCGCTCACGCTGAACGAGATCAAGCGACTGACGCCCGCCGCGTCGCCGGATGCGGCATCGTCGCAGGCGACGGGTGTCGGGACCAAGGCGACCCCGGCGAAGTCTGCGTCGTCCACGAGGGCGGCGGGCGCACGACCCGTGCTGCAGGCCGGCGTCGTCGAGAAGTTCCTGCGCGCGCCTGGGGGCGCGGCAAACGTCATGTACCAGCCCTGCCTCGGCGCGAAGGTGCGCGCCCGCTTCGTCGATGCGAAGGCCGGCATGGATGCGTGGGAATCCTGGTACTACCTCGCTCCCATCGGTGCCGACGGGCCCGACTGGGCCGGGGCCGAGGTACTGCCTGAGCCGGGGCCGGAGTTCGCCGAGGGCGCGGCGGAAGGCGCCGAGTTCGCGGAACTGCCAGCCGCGGCGTCATCCGACCGCAGCTACCGCAAGTGGTCCGACGCACTGGAGGACCACGTCTACCGCAATGCCGCGCTCAACGTCATGATCTGCCCCTCCCTGAAGATGGTGGCCGCCCCGGGCGGCACAGAGGGTGACTTCCGCGCGCGCATCGCGCTCGCCTTGCGCGAGAAGCGCGACGACGCGGTGGACAAGCTCAGGAAGAAGTACGAGTCGAAGATCGCCACGCTCGAAGACCGTGCGCGGCGGGCCGAGCAGAAGGTCGAGCGGGAGAAGGCGCAGGCGACCAGCGAGACCATGTCCTCGGCGCTGTCGGTGGGCGGGAGCCTGCTCGGGGCGCTGTTCGGCGGGCGGCGTTCGAGCGCGCTCGGCAAGGTGTCCACGGCGGCTCGCCGGGCCGGGCGGGTGAGCAAGGAGCGGGCCAACGTCGCGCATGCCGAGGCGGATGCGCGGGCGCTGCGCGAGCAGATCGACGCCCTGAACGACGAGCTGGCGACGGAGATCGAGGCGCTCGAATCCGAACTCGACCCGCACGCGATCCGCATCGAGACGGTGCCGGTGCGGCCGCGCAAGGCGGACATCGCCGTGACGGACCTGGGCGTCGTCTGGCGTCCGTGACGTAGAATCCGCACCCGGGGAGGATCCTGCGATGGATGATCTGGTCAAGCGACTCAGCAAGGACCTGGGCGTCACCAAGACCCAGGCCAAAGGCGGTCTCATTGCGCTCCTGCGGGCGGGCCAGCAGAACATGCAGCGCGCGGACTTCGAGCAGTTCGTCGCCGACATACCGGGCGCCGACAAGCTGCTGAAGAACTCGCCGCCGCCGAGCACCTTGAGCTCGCTGGCGGGCGGCCTCGGGTCCCTCTTCGGCGGGCGCAACAGCCCCGGGCGCTGGGCGGGCCTGGCCGCATCGTTCACCGAGCTCGGCATCGACCTCGACACGGCGAAGAAATTCGGACCGATCGTGATCGACTTCGTGAAGGAACACGGCGGCGAGAACCTGGTCAAAAAGCTGCGTTCCGCCCTGCAGCTCTGAGCCGTCGCCGATCCATGCAACACCATCGACCGACCTTCGCGGGGCTCGCCGCCTCGCTCTCGCTGCTGCTCGTCGTGCCCTTGCTGCTCACGGGCTGCGGCGCACGCGGCAAGGATTTGCAGCCGGGGGCCTGGCGCGCCGTGCTGGAAGTGCCGGGCGGCGAGTTGCCGTTCGAGCTCGAACGTCGCGAGCGAAGAAAGCGGCTTCGTGCTCACGCTGGTCAACGGCGAGGAGCGCGTGCGCGTCACCGAGGTGACTGTCGCCGACGGCAAGCTGACCGCGACCGTGCCCGGCAACGGGAACACGCTCACCGCGCGCATCGAGGGCGATGATCTCGAGGGCGAGGTAAGCCTTGCCGTTCCGGGCGGCGAGCGGCAGGTGCTTCCGTTCAAGGCGGAGCACGGCCAGGCCTGGCGGTTCTTCGAGGAGCCACTCACCGACAACGCCGATGTGTCGGGCTACTGGACGGTGACCTTCACCGACGATACGGGCCAGGCGACCGCGGGCACCGCGGAATTCACGCAGTCCTTCGGCATCGTCACGGGCACGGTGCAGGCCCCGACCTTGGAGCACCGCTACCTCACGGGCGAGATCCGCGACGATGAGCTCTACCTGTCGCGCTTCGACGGAGCCTCGGCCTACCTGTACCGCGCAAAGGTGAACGAGCGCGGCGAACTGGTGGGCGAGTACTGGTCGGGCACCAGCGAGCACCGCAAGTTCGTCGCCGTCCGGTAGGCACCTCTCAGAACTTCATCTTCACGCCGGCGAGCCAGCTGCGCGGCGCGCCGGGCCGCGCGCCGGCCGGCCGGAACGCGACGTTGTAGGTCTCGTCGGTGAGGTTGGTGACGCTCGCGAACAGGCTCGCGGCAGCCGTGAGTTCATATTCACCCGAGAGATCGAGCAGCGTGCGGCTGTCGACCCGCTCACTGGCCGGGATCTCGCCTGTCCCCGCCGTCGAGCGCGCCTCGTCCACGTAATTCATCGTCAGGGCCATGCGCCAGCGGTCGGCTTCGATCCCGGCGTTGATCGTCAGCTGGTGCTCGGGCACCAGCGGAATCTCGTCGCCAGCCTCGACGTTGCCCCATTCGTCGAAGCCACTCGAGAAGCTGGTGCGGAACTCGCCGTCGGTCCAGGTGTAGACCGCCGACACGGGCAGCGACCATGCACTGCCGAGTGCCCCGCCCGCATCCCAGGCCGCCACGAACTCGAGCCCGTGGACACGCGCCTCGCCACCGTCGAACTGGTCGCCGATGTTGCAGTTGCCGCCGGTCGAGGCGGTGCAGGTGCCGACGAGGTTCAGGTAATCGACCATGAAGGCGATCGCCTCGATCGAGCCGAGGCCCCGCTGGAACCGCAGGCCGGCCTCGTAGTTCCAGGACTTCTCGGCGTCCGCGTCGGAGCCGGGCGAGGGATTGACGAAGCCACGATGCACGCCGGCCACGAGCTTGAGATCGGGGTACAGCGCGTAGGTCGCGCCGAACCCCGGCAGCAGCACGTCGACCGTGTTGCGCGCGATGGTGGGGTCGCCGTTGCGTCCCGGATCCGCCGTGCCGTAGTTGGTGCGCGTGAGGTCGATGGTCTCGTAGCGCAGGCCGGGCGCCAGGGTGAGCCGGTCGAAGGTGATGGTGTCGCGCAGGTAGATCGCCCAGGCTTCCGCCTCGCCGACCCGGTTGTCCTGGCTGCCCGGCGCACCGGCGGAGGTGAGCAGCATCCGGCCGTCGACCATCTGGTAGCGGTCGTCTTCCTGGAAGCGGTCCTCCTCGTCGCGGTGGTAGCGCACCGAGGCTTCGACCTGGTGCGAGGCGCCGCCCACGTCGAACGAGTAACCGAGCACCGACTGCACGCCGGCCGCATAGTACTGGCGGGAGTTGTTACGCACCCGCAGCGCGCCGGCGGCACTCGAAGTGCCAGGTTCGCCGATGATCGACGCATATTCTACCTGGAACGCCGCCGGATTGGCGAGGATCGCGCTCAGACTCGAGAAACCGGTATTGGTCGCGTTGCGGACGTCGTTCAGCTTGTACCAGGCCCGGGTGGTCTCGGTGTAGTAGGCGATCGTGGTCAGGTCGAGCCGCTCGCTGAAGTCGATGCGGTGGGTCGCCTGGTAGGTCCAGTGCTCGACGTTCATCTCGTCGAGCTGGCTCGCGCGATAGCGGCGATAGGGGTCGTCGCGGAAGTCATCGAGCGCCAGTCCGAGATAGGTTTCGTCGGAATTCTCGTCCGAGTACTGCACCTTGAGTTCGAACGACTGGGCGGCATCGGACCCGGCCGCAGGGCGCAGGGCGAGCTTGGCAACGTAGTCCTGGATCCGGAAGCCGGTGTCGCCGCCCGAGTCGAGTGCCTTGAAGCCGTCCGAGCGTTCCTGCAGCGTCTCGAGGCTCGCGCCCACGTCGTAGGCGCGGCCCGTCTCCACGTACCCGCCCGCCAGCGTGTGACCGCGGAAGGTGCCGTTGTCGCCGCCGAACAGGTCCAGCCGCCCACCGAGGCCACCGGCCGGATCGTCAGGAATCGGCGCCGAATACATGCCCAGCGCACCGGCCACGGTCTGCGGTCCGTACTTGATTGCGGCCGGGCCCTTGCTGACCTCGACGCCGGACATGCGCGGCATGCGCGGGAAGTAATAGGCCGAGGGCGCCGAGTAAGGGGCCGGCGCGATCGGCACGCCGTCTTCCAGCACGGCGATCTTGGCGTTGCGATCGGTGCCCGAGCCACGGATGCCGATGCTGGGCCGGATACCGAAGCCCTCCTCCTCGACGATGTTGAGGCCCGGCACCTGGCGGAGGATGCGGTTCACGTCGGCGTAGGAATGCTCCTCGAGGATCTCCTGGTCGAGGAAGCTGACCGAGCCGCCGGTGGCGGCTGCATCGATGCGCGTCGCCGTCACGACGATGCGCTCGAGGACGCTGCCTTCCGCGGAAGGGGCCGCGTCCTCCGCAAGCGCGGAGCCGGCGGCCGTGCCGAGTACCAGCGCGATACTGGCGGAGAGCGTCGTGTCGAGTCGGGAACTCATCGGAGCGGGCCTCGTTGGTGTGGGCAGGCCGCCATCCCCAGCGGCCGACGGTGCGCACTCTATGCCGGCTCAATGCGAATGTAAATGCGAATCACTCGTATTCAGTACAAATACCAATGGGGCAGGTCTCGCTTATCATGCGGGCCCCGACTCGATGAGTCGCCGCTGCCAGCGCCGCCCATGCCCTCTTTCGACATCGTTTCCGAGATCGACCAGCACGAAGTCACCAACGCCGTCGACCAGGCCAGCCGCGAGGTCAGCCAGCGCTTCGACTTCAAGGGCACGAATGCCAAGTTTGAGTTGAAAGACACCGTCGTAACGCTCTCGGCGCCGGCGGATTTTCAACTGAAACAAATGCTGGAGATCCTGAAACTGAAGCTCGCGAAGCGCGAGATCGACGTGGCCTGCCTGAAGGTCGACGAACCCGTGACCACGGGCCAGACCGCGAAGCAGGTCGTGACGCTGCGGCAGGGCGTGGACACGGAGCTCGGCAAGAAGATCCAGCGCCTCATCAAGGACTCGAAGCTGAAGGTGCAGGCGGCGATCCAGGACAAGCAGGTGCGCGTCACCGGCAAGAACCGGGACGACCTGCAGGAGGCGATCGCGCTGGTACGCAAGGGCGGCTTCGAGCTACCCCTGCAGTTCACGAACTTCCGCGACTAGGCGTAGGCCTTCGTCATCACGCGCAGGCGGCGGTGCTGGACGCGCAGCTGCAGCTCGATCTCGCGCAGCCGCAGCCGGAAGCTGGTCTCCTCCCACTTCTGCAGCAGGCGGGCCTTGCGGTCGGCGACCCACTGGTCGCGCACGGTGGCCCACTCCTCGAGCGCCTTGCGGAAATGCGCGTACTCCTCGCTCACCCGCGCCTTGAGCCGCTCGATCTGCTCGTCGCCGAAGCGTCCACGCCGCTTCTCGAGGGCCGCCTCCATGCGCTTGAACTGCATGGCGAGCACGGCCCGCTGGATCCACAGGTCCGGGACCCGCTTCAGGTTGCTGGCGAGCCCGAGCCAGGACATGCCCGCGATCAGCCACTTGGTCGGATCCCACTGCCACCACCGGACGCCATTGCGGTAGTCGTTCTGGAAGATGTGGTGGAAGTTGTGATAACCCTCGCCGTAGGTCAGGAACGCGAGCGCCGGGTTGTCGCGCGCAGTATTCTCTTCGGTGTACGGCTGCGAGCCCCACATGTGGGCCAGCGAGTTGATGAACCACGTGAAGTGGTGGTTCACGACGAGGCGCAGCAGGCCGCCCAGCAGGAACACGCCCCACACGTCGCCCGCGGCCCAGCCGAGCGCGAGCGGCAGGCCGATGTTCATCGCGAGCGCGATCGGCAGGTAATAACGGTGCTGGAACATCACGATCGGGTCGCGCTCGAGGTCCTTCGCGTTGGTGAAGTCGTTCTCGCCGCTCTTGTAGTTGCGCAGGATCCAGCCCATGTGCGAGAACCAGAAGCCGCGCTTCGCGCTGTAGGGGTCGCGGTCCCAGTCGTCGACGAAGCGGTGGTGCGTGCGGTGCTGCGAGCCCCAGACCAGGATGCTGTTCTGCAGCGCCATGGCGCCGAACAGCATGAACACGAGCCGCACCGACCAGTGCGCCTGGTAGGTGCGATGCGACCACAGGCGGTGATAGCCAGCCGTGATCGCGATGCCGCACGCCCAGAGCAGCACGACGAAGCTGAGCCAGGCCCACGCGCTGTAGCCATATGCCATGCCGTACCACGGCACGAGCACCAGCGCCGCGAGCGGCGTCCCGGTCATGACGATCGTGGTCACCCAGTTGATCGGGGCGTGCTCGGGGGCACGCACGGGAGGATTGGCGTTTCGCATCGGGGGCTCACCAGCGCATGGCAGGGACAGACTTACTGGTAGTTTACCGGTCGTGGCCCCGGGGCGCTCGCATCTCGTAAGTCCATGAACAGCCGAGACTAAAGCTTACGTGGTGCGTCCGCGGCAGAGCTCGAGCAAGGCCGCGCTGGCAGCGTCCAGATGGGTGATCGCAGCGGTGCTCGGCGCCGCTCCCAGCTCGAACGCCTCTCCCCTCACGCACAGCACCCACGCTTCCGCGGCAACGCGCCCATTGATGCGCTCGTAGGTCGCCAGCACCGCTTCGGGTGACAAGGCATGCGAGGTGTGAAGGAATTCCGCCGCCGGCTGTACCCGCCGCAGCTCGAACGGCGCGGGCGTGTCGATGCCGGCATCGACGAAGATCACCCGCTCGCGACCCTCGAGGTCGAGCGCGTTCTCGACCTGCAACTGGAACTCGGTGATGACCTCGACGCCCGGCAGTGCAGCCGCCTCGAGTCGTTCGGCCAGCAGCGGCCCGATCGCGTCGTCGCCGCGGCTAGGGTTGCCGACCGCCAGCACGAGCACCGGCGCGCGACGCGTGGTCACGCCGAGCCGCGCACCAGGCTGTCCACCACGGTGCCCTCGGCATCCACCAACTGCACGGCGAGCGGCATCTTGCCGATCGCGTGCGTCGCGCAGGACAGGCAGGGATCGAAGGCTCGCACCGCGACCTCGATGTGGTTCAGCAGCCCCTCGGTCAGCTCGTGGCCGTCGAGGTACTGCCGCGCCACCTCGCAGATGGCCGTGTTCATCGCCTGGTTGTTGTGCGTGGTCGAGACGATGAGGTTGGCGCGCGCCACCTGGTCGTTCTCGTCCACGCGGTAGTGGTGGATGAGCGTCCCGCGCGGCGCCTCGATCACGCCCACGCCACGCGCCTGTCGCTCGCCCGTGACCATGAGGTCGTGGCCCAGCAGGTCCGCGTCGTGCAACAGGTCCTTGATCGACTCCGCGGCGTGCAGCATCTCGATCATGCGTGCCCAGTGGAAGCCGAGCGTGGCCTGCGCAGCCCGGCCCTCGTCGAAGGCGAGGAACTCGCGACGCTCGCGGTCGGCGAGTGGCGTCGGAATGAAGTCGCAACGCGTGACGCGCGTGAGCGGGCCGACGCGATACCAGCCGTCCTGCGCTCCCAGCTCCTTGAAGTACGGGAACTTCATGTAGGACCAGGCCTTCACTTCCTCCGCGATCCGCTCCCAGTAGCGATCGCAGTCGGCGTGGTCGAAGATCGAGCGGCCATCGGTGTCCTGCGCCCGCAGGCCGCCGTCGTAGAGGTCCATCGCGCCGTCCGCGCGGACGAGGCACAACGTATTCGCGCGGAAGCTTGCGAACGAGCGGTAGGTCTCGAGGCTCTGCTCGAAAAGGCGCCGCACGAGATGCACGGCATCGCGACTCCACGCGACGACCTGGTAGATGTCGCGCTGCAGTTCGTCGCGCTCCTCCGCCGTCAGGCTCTTGTTCACGCCGCCCGGCACCGATCCCGTGCCGTGGATGCGCTTGCCGGCGGTGTGGCGGATCACTTCCTGGCCGTACTTGCGCAGCAGCACGCCTTGCCGCGCGATCTCCGGATACTGGGCCGCGACGCCCACGATGTTGCGCCGCGCGAGGTCCGAATCGAAGCCGAACAGCAGGTCGGGCGAGGAGAGGTGGAAGAAATGCAGCGCGTGCGACTGCAGGATCTGCCCGTAGTGCATCAGCCGGCGAATCTTCTCCGCCGTGGGCGTGAGCACCTTCGCGCCCACGACCTGGTCGAGCGCCTTGCTCGCGGCGAGGTGGTGGCTCACGGGGCAGATGCCGCACAGCCGCTGCACCATCACCGGCACTTCCCAGTACGGCCGGCCCTGGATGAACTTCTCGAAGCCGCGGAACTCGACGATGTGCAGCCGCGCCTGCTGGACGTGGTCGTCCTCGTCCATGAGCAGCGTGACCTTGCCGTGCCCCTCGACGCGCGACAGCGGCTCGATCACGACGCGGCGCAGTGCGGGTTCAGTCATAGGAAATCAGTCCGTGGCCGAGCTTCGGCGTGCGACCCTCGATCAGGTCGGTGAGGAATTTCCAGATCGCATCGCCAGAGGGCGGGCAACCCGGAATGAAATAGTCGATGCGCACCACCTCGTGCAGCGGATGCACCTTGTCGAGCGGCAGAGGCAGCTCCGGATCGTTCGGGATCATGCCGTTGGTCACGCTGGGCTCGGTGAGGTAAACCTCCTGCAGGCACTGGCCGAGGTCGAGGTGGTTGCGCTGCGCGGGCAACCCGCCCGTCACCGCGCAGGCGCCGATGGCGACCAGCACCTTGCAGTTGGCGCGGAACTCGCGCAGCACGTGCACGTTCTCGGTGTTGCAGATGCCGCCCTCGATGATGCCGACGTCGCAGGGACCGCAATGCTTGATGTCGGTGAGCGGCGAGCGGTCGAACTCCACGTGCTCGAGCAGCGTGAACAGCCGCTCGTCGATGTCGAGCAGCGACATGTGGCAGCCGAAGCAGCCCGCGAGCGAGGTGGTGGCGACCCGCAGCTTGCGCTTCTCAGCCATTGCCGTTTCCGGTCGGCGCTCGCGGCGCGTCCTCGAGGGCCTGGGCGCTGATCGGTCGCTTGTCGAAGCGGCGCGCGCCGATCGGCACCGCGAACCCGACGCGCTTGCGGATGATCACGCCAACCGGGCAAACGTCTACCGCCTTGTCCGTCACCGCGACGTCGGTGTCCGCGAGCAGGCCGGACTCCGAGTTCACGATCAGGTGCTTCTCGAGCCCGCGCCCCGCGAGCGCGAACACGCTCTTGCCGTCGACTTCGCGCGAGGCGCGCACGCATAGCTCGCAGAGGATGCAGCGGTTGAAGTCGAGGAGCAGATCGGGATGAGAGGCATCCACGGGCCGGTCCGGAAACAGGTGCCGGAAGCCAGCGGTCATCACCCCAAGATCGTAGCCGAGCGCCTGCAGCATGCAGTTGCCGCTCTTCTCGCAGGACGGGCAGAAGTGGTTGCCCTCGGCGAACAGCATCTGCACCAGCGTGCGGCGCAGTTCGTTCATTTCCTCCGTGTTGCTCTCGACCTCCACGGCGGCCTCGGCCGGCGTGGTGCACGAGGCAACCGTGCGGCCATTGACCTTCGCCGTGCACACCTTGCAGCTGCCGTGCGGCTTGAACTCCGGGTGGTAGCACAGGTGCGGGATGTAGCGCCCGGCCGTGAGCGCGGCTTGCAGCACCGTCTGCCCCGGCGTGAACGGCACCTCCTCGCCATCGAGCAGGAAGGTGGGCAGCTCGTTCATGGCTGGTTCTCGAGGTGCGCGCCGGGGTCGTCGCGGCCCGTCATCTGCCGGGCGCGCGCGAGCGCCTGGTCGAGGTCGAAGGCGGGCGCGAAGTCGCGCGAACGCAGGCGCCGCTCGTACATCGGCCGGAATTTCTTCATGGTGTCGAGGATCGGGTTGCAGGCGGTGTGGCCGAGCCCGCAGTGCGCCGACTGCAGCAGCACCTTGTTCAGCCTCGCGATCTCGCGCAGGTCGTGCAGCGTGCCGTTGCCGGCGCGGATCTTGTCCATCGAGTTCTTGAGCATCGAGGTGCCGACACGGCAGGGCGTGCAGAAGCCGCAGCTCTCGTGGGCGAAGAACTGCGCGTAGGCCCGCGCCACCTCGAACATGTCGCGCGTGATGTCGAAGATCGTGAACGCGCCGGCCGTCGGCAGGTCCTCGAAGGCGATGCGGCGGTCGAACTCGGTGACGTCCACGCAGATTCCGGACGGGCCGCTCACCTGCACGGCCTGCGTGCGCTCGGCGCCGCAATCCTCGAGCACCTGGCGCAGCGTGACGCCGAACGGGTACTCGTAGAGCCCCGGCCGTGCGCAGTCGCCCGCGACGGAGAGGATCTTGGATCCGGAGGATTTCAGGGTACCGATCGAGCGATACCAGTCGCCGCCCTGCACGGCGATCAGCGCAGCGGCGCACAGCGTCTCGACGTTGTTGACGATGGTCGGCTGCTGCAGGTAGCCATTCGTGACCGGATAGGGCGGGCGATTGCGCGGCACGCCGCGCTTGCCCTCGAGCGAGTCGAGCAGCGCCGATTCCTCGCCGCAGACGTACGAGCCCGCACCGACGTGGATCGCGATGTCGAGGTCGAAGCCCGGCTGGCCGAGGATGCCCTTGCCGAGCAGGTTCGCCGCCCGCCGGCGCTCGAGCACTTCGTTGAGGCGCTCGAACAGGTAACGGTATTCGCCGCGCAGGTACACGAAGCCCTGGCTCGCGCCGATCGCGTAGGCCGCGACCGCCATGCCGTCGAAGAGCAGGTCCGGGTGGCTCGTGAGCAGCACGCGATCCTTGAACGTCCCGGGCTCGCCCTCGTCGGCGTTGCACACGACATAGCGCGCGAGCCCGGTGGCGTGACGGCAGGCCTCCCACTTCACGCCGGTGGTAAAGCCGGCACCGCCGCGGCCGCGCAGGTTGGAGCGCTTGATCTCCTCGAGCACCGCGACTGGCCCGAGCGCCGCACCGACGTAGGCCTCGCGCCAGGAGCGCTCGTTCGCGGGACGCTCGGAGCGACCCTGCATGCCGCGTTTCAGCGCCGCGCGGATCGCGTCGCCCGGGGCGAGGCTGGACCCGAGCAGGATGTCGGCCCGGCGGACGTTGTCCTCGATGACGAACAGTTCCGCCGGCCAGTCGGCGAGCGGCTGCCGGCCGAGCATCAGCTGGGACAGCTGTTCGATGCGCTCACTGTCGAGACGCCCGATGGCGCGTCCGTTCACCAGCATTCCCGGGCCCTGGTCGCACAGACCCGTGCACGAGGTCGTCACCACGCTCACCAGGCCATCCTCCGATACCTTGCCGGGCTCGACCCACAGCCGGTGGCACATCTGCGCCATCAGCTCTTCGCTGCCCCGCATGCGGTCGGTGACGTTGTCGGAAAACAGCACGCGGTAGGCGCCGCGCGATTCCGTCGCGAGGAAGGAGTAGAAGCCCGCGATGCCACGGACCCGCGCGAGCGGCTGGCGCAGGGACCGCGCCACCTGCGTCAGCGCCGCGGGCGAGAGGAACCCACAGGACTCCTGCACTTCGCGCAGCACCTGCAGCAGCGAGTGCGGATCGTGGCCCCAGCGCGCGACCACGCGGCGCACGACCTGCTCGTGCACCTGCGGCACCGTATCGGTTGAAGACGTGGCCATGTCCGCTGTCGTCGTCCCTGGAATCGCCCGCAGGGTGCGCCCGCGGTCAAGGGCCGGCAATCGCGGAAAACCGCTCGAGGAGTGCGTGCAAGCGCTCGCGCAGGACCGGGATCACGTCCCGCACGAACCACGGATTGACTTGCAGCCAGCCGGTGTTCCGCGGCGAGGGGTGCGGCAACGGGAGGAATTCCGGCAGGTACTCGTGCCAGGCATGCACCGTCGCGGTGAGCGTGCCCTTGCGGCGCGGTCCGAGGTAGTAAGCCTGCGCGTACTGCCCGACGAGCAGGGTGATTCCAATGTTCGGCAGCAGCGGGCGCAGCCGTGGATGCCACAGCGGGGCGCACTCAGGTCGTGGCGGCAGGTCGCCCGATCGCCCGCGCCCCGGATAGCAGAGCCCTGTGGGAATGATCGCGAAGCGGCTCTCATCATAGAAGGTGTCGTGGTCGACACCGAGCCACTCGCGCAGCCGGTCGCCACTCGGGTCGTTCCAGGGAATGCCCGTCTCGTGCACACGCGTGCCCGGCGCCTGCCCGACGATCAGCACCCGCGCCCTCGCGTCCGCGCGCACCACCGGCCTCGGCCCGAGCGGCAGATGCGCCTCGCACACCCTGCACCCCCGCACCTCGCGCAACACTCGCTGCAATTCGTCGTCGGCATCAACCACGATCCGAGCTTACCCCCACCCGCTTGCCGTACCACCTCCCCCTCTCCCACTATCCCCTATCCCCTATCCCCTATCCCCTATCCTCCATGCCATCGCTCTTCCTCGACTACGCCACCGTCAGCTTCAACGCCGACCTCGACCCCTCCCCGCTGCGCCGCGTGCTGCCGGACCTCGAGTTGCGCGACCACACGCCGCAGGACGAAATCGCCGCGCGCATCGCGGGCGCCGAGGTCGTGCTGCTCAACAAGCTGCGCATCACGCGCGAGATCATGCAGGCCACGCCGTCGCTGAAACTCATCGCACTGTCAGCGACCGGCACCAACAACGTCGACCTCGTCGCGGCGCGCGAGCACGCCATCGCGGTCTGCAACCTGCGCGATTACTGCACGGCCTCGGTCGTGCAGCACGTCTACGGCATGTTGCTGCTGCTGACGCACAAACTGCGGGAGTACGACGCGTTGGTGCGCTCGGGCGCGTGGCAGCGCGGCGAACAGTTCTGCCTGCTCGACTACCCCATCCGCGAGCTCATGGGCCGCAGGCTCGGCATCGTGGGCTACGGCGCGCTCGGCAAGGGCGTGGCGAATGCGGCACGTGCCTTCGGCCTGCAGGTGCTGGTCGCGAACCGCCCGGGTGGCGCGCGCGAGGCCGGCCGGCTCGACCTCGATGAACTCTTGCCGCAGGTGGACGTGCTGAGCCTGCACTGCCCGCTCACGCCGGACACGCATGGCTTGATCGGCGCCGCGCAACTCGCGCGCTTGAAGCGCGACGCGGTGCTAATCAACACCGCGCGCGGCGGGCTCGTGGACTCGCAGGCGCTCGCCGACGCGCTGCGCGCCGGCCGGCTCGGCGGCGCGGCCATCGACGTGCTGCCGCAGGAGCCCCCGATGGACGGCAACCCGCTGCTCGCGCCCGACATCCCGAACCTGATCGTCACTCCGCACATCGCATGGGCCGCGCGCGAGGCACGGCAGCGCTGCCTCGAGGAGATGGCGGCGAATGTGGAGGACTTCAGGCGGGGCGGACGCAGGGGTCGAGCGATCTGAAGTCTGTGATCAGGAACTCGACGATCCGCAGGTTGACGGGTATCTGGCTCGCACATACATATGGTCAGCTGACATCACGAGATCGAAAGATTGGGAGCATCATGGGGACCATCGTCCACGGGCGGGTTTGCGTCGCAGCTACGGCTGTCGCGTTCTTGGGCTTACCGAACGCTTCGGTCGCGGCCGTTGGCCGCACCGCCGGTTCCGCGGCGGTCTCGCAGAGTGGCTCCGCGCAGTATCAGATCGCCCTCGCACTGCCCGCCGGCCGGCGAGGCCTCACGCCGCCGCTGGGCCTCGTCTACGACAGCAACGGTTCCCGCGGGGTGGCGGGCCTCGGCTGGTCGATTGCCGGTGCCTCGATCATCAGCCGCTGCGAGAAGACCGTAGCGCAGGACGGCGCGGCGCAAGGCGTGCGCAACCAGACGACGGATGGCTACTGCCTCGACGGCAACCGGCTGCGCCTCGTGGGCGGTACCTACGGTGCGGCCGGTTCGACCTACCGCACCGAGCTGAACAACTTCAGCCGCATCACGGCGGTGGGCAGCGCCGGCAAGGCCCGGCCTCGTTCAGGGTCGAGACGCGCGATGGCCTGGTTCACTACTACGGCGTCACGGCCGACTCGCGCATCGAGTCGCTGAACCAGTCCACGGCACGCGCCTGGGCGGTGAACCGCATCGAGGACCGCCAGCGCAACTCGATCACCTTCAGCTGGGGCGAGGACACGAGCAACGGCGCGGTGCGGCTCGAAGCGGTGCGCTACACCGGCAGCGACGTCGAGGAGGGGCCGTACACGGTCGATTTCCAGTACGCGAGCCGCGCGGACGTGAACGTGGGGTACGTCGGCGGCAGCCGCGTGCAGGAAGTCCACCGGCTGACGGCCATCGATATCAGCTATCTTGGTGCACCTGTGCGCCGCTATGACCTGCAGTATTCGGTGTCGCCGGCCACTGGCCGCGAGCGACTGACGAGCGTGCAGGAGTGCGCGGGCGCACCGCTCGAGTGCCTGAGCCCCACCACCTTCACCTACCAGGACGGCTCGATCGGGCTGGGGGACCTGCAGACAACGAGTTCGCCGGCGATACCAAGCGTCGACATCAACGGCGACGGGCGCGATGACATCGTGTACGCCTCGGGCGGGAAGCACTGGGTGGCGTTCGCCAACGCATCGGGCGGCTTCAATGCCCCGATCAACACCAACGTGACGGTGCACGCGGGCTCGATCTACCTCGACTACAACGTCGACGGCAAGGCCGACATCCTCTCCCCGATCAGCGGCAAGTGGTGGGTGAAGCTCGGCACGGCCGCGGGGATCGCCGCGCCCGTCAACACCAACATCCCCACCACCGCCACGGCGTGGGATGCCACCCACTGCCGCGTCTCGCAGACCACGCTCGAGCCGGGCAACGCGACCCTCGAACTCACCGTCGCGCTCGGCTACGACGCGTTCGGCAACGTTGCCGCGGAAACGCTCTCCGGCGTGGGCGTCGCCGCGCGCACGACTGCGGTGAACTGGGGCGCCTCGAGCATGCAGAAAAACATCGGACGGCTCGCGTCCGTGACGGGTCCGGGCTACAGCGAGTCG
>CAVPMU010000011.1:0-83665 GCA_963706535.1 uncultured Gammaproteobacteria bacterium | reverse complement strand
GCCCGTTCCGCGGAAACGTCCGGCGCGACTGCCGTCAGTGAGCGAACGTCCTTAGCGCGCGCTCACCCGCTCCTGTCGCGGAGCGCGCGACGGCCAGCCGCCCGCGAGCGACTTGTAGAGCGCGACCAGCGCCGTGACGCTGCGGGTGCGTCCGTCGGCGAAGGAATCCTGCGCCTGCAGGCGGTTGCGCTCGGCATCGAGCACCTCGAGCAGGTCGACCCGCCGAGCGTGAACCGAGGAAAGAGATCGGCCGTCGCCACGCCAATGCGCTCCGTCGCCGAATGCAGGCGATGCTCGGCGGCAATGGCGTCGGGCCGACGCCGCAGCAGGTCGCCCGGCGTGCCCGGATCGAGCCGGGCCGGCAGCCTCGGCAACGGGGACGCGGCTTCGAGTTCGCCAATCAGCGCATCGGGCGACCGCCCGGTCAGTACCGCGAGGCGGTGCATGTCGACCGCGATGGCCGCCTCGAAGGCCGGGAGTCGCCGGCGTCGTCTCGAGCTGTGCGCGTGCGCGCGACGCGCAGTCGTTCCTGCAAGCGGCGCAGATCCATGTAGGTGCGGGCGACCTCGGCGACGATCGAGACCTGCAGTCCTGCAAGGTCGGCGGCACTCGCCGCGGTATCCGTGCGCGCCGCCTCCACGTTGCGACGCACCCGCCCGTAGACGTTGAGCTCCCACGATGCCGCCGAACTCCCCCTCGGTCTGCAGGCGGCCCTGCGCGTTGTGCTCGCGGATCGCGCGCACCACGTCGCCGGCGGTGAGCCCGCGCGAGGCGACCTTGTCCGGGTCGAGCCAGATCCGCATCGCGTAGTCGCCGGAGCCGAAGATCATGGCCTGGCCGACGCCGGGCAGGCGCGCGAGTTCGTCCTTGACCCGGAGGTTGGCGTAGTTGCGCAGGTACAGCGAGTCGTAGCGACCGTCCGGGGAGAGCAGGTGGACGACCATCGTGAGCGTGGGCGACTGCTTCTGCGTCACGACGCCATGGCGGCGCACGTCCTCCGGCAGCCGCGCGAGCGCCTGGCTCACGCGGTTCTGCACCAGCGTCTGTGCGTCCTCGGGATTCGTGCCGGGACGGAAGGTCACCGTCGTGATCAGCACGCCGTTGATCGCCTCCTCGATCGGCGTGGCGACGGTTTCCGCGATCACCTTCGGATTCGCGCCGGGATAGACGGCGCGGACCTGCACGGTCGGCGGCACCACGTCGGGATACTCCGTCACCGGCAGCAGCGGCATCGCGATCAGCCCCGCCGCGAAGATCGGCCGGTCGATGAAGAACTTCGAGAAGTCCGTGTTGCGCTCCTGCCGCTGCGGTGCGGCCCAGCCCTGACTACCTACTGATGGCCGCCAGCCGCTCGGCCGACGCCGGCGCGCCCATCACGACTACCCGAGGCTTCACGGGCATGCCAGCGAAGAACACTTTCTGCACGCCGTTCACGATCACCTGGTCCTCGGGCGAGAGGCCGCCGGTCACGACTCGCAGGCCATCGACGCTGCGGCCGAGCTCGACGTCCTTGCGTACGGCGGTGTTGCCGGGCCCGAGCACGTAGACGTACTTGCGGTCCTGGTCGGTGAGCACGGCTTTCTCGTCGTGCAGTACGCGCGCGAGCATCCGCAGCGCGGCGGACGTGATGGAGCGATAGCCACAGCCCGCCCAGGGCAGCTCGCTGCCGGGGCCGGGCACGAGCAGGTAGCGTGCCGCGCGGCCGGCCTCGCCGAGCACCGGCACGAGTTGGCGGGCCAGGGCGAGCTAAGGAGATCGACGTTGCCGTCCGTTTCGGCAAGCTGACGGACTCCGGGCTCGTCGCGCGTCGCCTCACGGTGTTCCGCACGCAGGTCTATGCCAGTCCGCAGTACCTCGCACGGCACGGGGAGCCACTGCATCCCAGCGATCTCGTGCACCATCGAGCGCTGGCGATGGACCGGTACAACCGCAACAACGAGGAGTTCTCGTGGTCGCTCGGCGACGGCCGGCACACCGTCGAATACCGCATCGACCCGGTGATGGTCTCGAACGACCCCGCGTCGCTGCGGGTCGCGTTGCTGAATGGCGAAGGGCTGATGCTGGCCGCGGACGTCACGGTGAGGCCCGAGGCCGAGCAGGGCTACGTGAGGCGGGTGCTCGCGGGCTGGACGGGTCCTGCGTTCGAGGTGAACGCCGTGTTCCCGCGTGGCCGGGGCAAGTCGCCGAAGGTGCGCGCGTTCGTGGACTTCCTGGTCGAGCGGCTCGGCGTCGACGTCGAGTACATGACCGCGCTGTGCCCCAACGGGCAGTGTCACGACGCGACGGAAGCGCCGTCGCAACAGGTCGAACCGGCCGTCGAGGCCGCCTGAGAAAATCCCTTATTTACCTGGACTACCGGTCTCGCTAACCTTGGCGGTTGCAGTCAATTCGAGCAGCCCGGAGAGTCAATGATGGTGCGCAGGATCCTGGTCGCGATCGATGGTTCGGAGGACGCCCTGCGGGCGCTCGACTTCGCCGTGAAGATCGCCCTTTTCAAGCCGCCGGCGGAGCTCCACGTCCTGACCGTGCAGGCGCCGGCGGACTCGAGCGCGGCCTGGGAGATCTACGTCACGCCCGAGCGCATCCACCAGGTCGCCACCGAGCGCTCGCGCGCGATCCTGGAGGCGGCCGCGAAGCACCTCGAGGGCACGGGCTGCAAGTTCGTGCTCGAGTCGCTCGAAGGTGAAGCCGCCGCGACGATCGCGGCACGCGCCGCGGAACTCGAGTGCGAGTCGATCGTGATGGGCACGCACGGTCGCGGCCAGCTCGGGATCCTGCTGCTCGGGTCGGTGGCGCAGCGGGTCGTCCACCACGCCACGGTGCCCGTGACGCTGGTGAAGTAGAAAAAGCGAAGGGCCCCGAGGGGCCCTTCACGTTTCAGCTGGAACCCGGCGCCGGGTCAGGGCGCGACCACGTACTTCTGCACGGCGTCGGCAAGGATGCATTCAGGGCTGACTGCATCGTCGCTGCCGTACACGTCCACGCTGTTGCCCACCGCGAGGTCGGCAAAGGTGATCTCCGCGGTTTCGCTGGTGGTCGGCGATTCCGTGATCAGCAGGAAGCGCGTCGCCGAGTCGGTCTTGACGCACTGGTCGGTGAAGCCCGGTGCATCGACGGTGATGCGCCGCGTGGTCGCATCCGCATCGTCATCGGCCGGAATCGTGTCGATCGTGCCGTCGAGCACGATGCGATCGGGCGTCGTGTCCTGGTCGAGCACGACCAGCGAGGACTTGAGCTGATCGGTGATCACCGGGTCGAACACGCCGTCCACCTCGCCCGTGGTCGCAGGCTGCAGCGCCGCGGAGGTCAACTCCTCGTTGCTGCCGATGGCGAAGATCCGCGTGCCGGACTGCAGCAGGACGTTCGATCGCGGCCCCGCCCGCCGCGGGCGCGAACGAGAACAGGTCATTGTTGCCGGGCGCCGAGACCACGCTGCCCGCGATGCGCTCGAAGGTGTCCAGCGGCCCGAACTCGAGCACTGCCGCGTCGAGGCGCAGGTCGTCCATGCGGCTGTCGCCGTCGTCGTCATCGTCGTGGCGGCCGAGGAAGCCGATCGCCGTCAGCAGGTCGCCGTTCGCGAGTCCGCCGAGGCCGGCCGGATCACCGGCGGTGTCGAAGATGCCCGTGTTGCCGTCGACGAACACGTCCAGGCACTGGCCGCTGTCGTCGTCGCTGGTCATGTCGCCGCCCATGCCGCCGTGGTCGTCCATGGTGGAGACCGGTGCGATCGGGCAGAGCTCGAAGTCCATGCCGTCGAGGTCGCGCACCGCGCCGAACACGCGCACGAGCCTGGTGTCGTCGGGCGTGATGGTGACGAACACGACCGGGCGGAACTGCCACTTGCCGTTGCCCGTCTGGTGGACGAACAGCGACTTCTCCATGTCGAGGTCGAGCTCGATGATCATCGTCTCGCCGCCGATCACCTCGAACGAGCCGCGCGGGTTCAGGTCGAGCTTGCCGTTGCCCGGGAGCTTCGGGTGCTCCCACTGTGCGGCCGGCTCGGGTACTCCACCGGCGTCGCACTCCACGAGCGCGAGGTCGGACAGCGTGAGGCGGATCTTGTCGTAGCTGCCGATCGGCACGGCCGTGTCGATCGCGAAGAAGTCGGAGTAGTTGCGCATGTCGAGCACGTCCACGGTCTCGGGGCCCGTGAAGACGTTGGTCGGCGAGGCACCGAGCAGGTCGATGCTCTCGACGGTCGCGAGGACCTGGCAGAACGCATCGGTCGGCGCGTCGGTGAACAGGATGCCGACGGTGCCGGTCGTCGCGGCCGGGGTCGGGTCGTTGCCCGAGTCGTCACCGCCACTGCTGCCACCGCCGCAGGCGCCGAGCGCGGCCAGCGTGGCGGCCGCGAGGCCGGCCACCACCGGCCGGAGAATGGAATTCCGATGGGAGATGGGCATGGTCCCCTCCTGATGCGTATCGAATGGATTACGGGCCAATTGTCGCGCCGCTGGCGCGCGCTGCCCATGCGCATGTGTCGCCACATGGCGACAAATCGCCGATTTTCATAAATAAGGGGACGCTACCCTTTCTCCGAATGGAAAAGGGTAGCGTCCCCTTTTAGCGGCGGTGCATGCCACGCTGGGGGCGTCCCTGGCCACGATAGCCACCACCGCCGTGTGCCGGGCGTGGTGCACGCGAGGCAGGCTGGGCGGCAGCACGCGGCGGGGCATCCTGCTGGAAGCGGATGCCGGAGCGGTCGAGCGGCAGCACGTTGATCTTGCGGCCGAGCACGCGCTCGATGGCGCGCAGGCGGTCCTTCTCGTCGCTCGAGACCAGCGACAGCGCCTGGCCGGCGCTGCCCGCGCGGCCGGTGCGGCCGATGCGGTGCACGTAGTCCTCGGGCACGTGCGGCAGCTCGTAGTTCACCACCTGCGGCAGCTCGCTGATGTCGAGCCCGCGCGCGGCGATGTCGGTCGCGACCAGCACCTGCACCTTGTAGTCCTTGAAGTCCGCGAGCGCCCTGGTGCGCGCGCTCTGCGACTTGTTGCCGTGGATCGCGGCGCACTGGATGCCGTCGCGCTCGAGCTGCTCGGCGAGCCGGTTCGCGCCGTGCTTGGTGCGCGTGAACACCAGCGTCTGCGGCGTGGCGCCCTCGCGCAGCAGGTGGCTCAGCACCGACCGCTTGTCGCCCTGCTCGACGAGGTGCACGCGATGCTCGATCAGCTCGGCCGGCGCGTTGCGCGCGGCGACCTCGACCGTGAGCGGGTTGTGCAGCAGCCCGTTCGCGAGCGTGCGGATCTCGTCCGAGAACGTCGCCGAGAACAGCAGGTTCTGGCGCTGCTTCGGCAGCACGGCGAGCACGCGGCGGATGTCGCGGATGAACCCCATGTCGAGCATGCGGTCCGCCTCGTCGAGGACGAGGAAGCGGATCTTCGAGAGATCGACGACGCGCTCGTTGATGTGGTCGAGCAGCCGCCCGGGGGTGGCGACGATGATGTCCACGCCCTGGCGCAACGCGTCCATCTGCGGGCGCGGGCTCACGCCGCCGAAGATCAGCACCGAGCGCTGGCGCAGGTGACGGCCGAAGTCGTCGAAGGACTGGCTGACCTGCGCCGCAAGCTCGCGCGTCGGAACCAGCACCAGCAGGCGTGGCGCACGGGGCCCGCGCGGGTTCGGCAGTTCCTCGTCGAGCCGCTGCAGCAGCGGCAGCGCGAAGGCCGCCGTCTTGCCGGTGCCGGTCTGGGCGGCGGCGAGCAGGTCGCGCCCGTCGCGCACGGCGGGAATCGCTCCTTGCTGGATGGGCGTGGGGGTCGTGTAGCCGAGTTCCTGCACGGCGCGCAGCAGCGCGGCCGAAAGGCCGAGTTGGTCGAAAGACATGTGATTACCAGCGCTTCCCCCGCGCAAGCGGGAACCGGACGAAGCGTCATCCATTGAATGACAGGATCGGGGGCGCGGAATTGCAGACCACGATGAGTCTGCAGGAGGGGCCGCAAGGGAAGGGAGGCCCTTCGCTGTGAATCCTCGGGCGCAGACCGGACTGCGCGGCGGCAAACTTGCGGCGGAGTATGCACGAAAATCCGCGCCCGCGCCCGGTTTTCGCCACAAGCCCTTGATTTAACTCCCCAAAACGTCCATAAAGGCCGCGACATGGCACGCACTGACGCAATCGCACGACGCCCGGGCATCACCGCCCGGCTCCTGGCCGCCCGGCTTCCGATTTAGCGCGTCCTCAGGCCGGGCGTCCGAATCGGACCCCGGGCTCCCACGCCTCCCACCCGACGCGCCAGCTGCTGGTTGCCGAGCTGACCTACCAGCCGGAGGCGAACGGCCACTTCGACGTTCTGAGGGGGCCGCGCCGCACCCGGGTCACGTCCCGGCAATGCGGCTCGCGAACTCCTTCAGCAGGTCGACGATGTCACCCGCGTTGCGTCCTGCGGTGGTCGCGAGCCACAGCACCGCGGCGACGTAGACCAGCGAGAGCAGGGCCACCACGTAACCCACCAGGATCACCACGCCATCCCGCTCGGCCATGCCGAGGCTGAGCAGGATGACGGCGACGGCGGGCAGGGTGTTGACCAGCGGCACGAACGGCAGCGGCGCCATCAGCAGCAGCACCGCGATGACCAGCGCCACGCCGTTCAACCCATTCGCGGCCGGCGACGCCGTCAGCCCGAGCAGGCGTGGACGGACGAGGTGCTCGAACCGGCTGGCCGTACGCGCCGCGCGGTCGAGTACGCGCTGTACGGTCGCACCCGGCAGGGCGTAGTCGAGGATCCGGTTCGGCAGCCATGGGACGCGATCCAGCGTCACGGCAATCCCGACGAGCAGCATCGGCAACCCGAGCGCCGTGCTCGTGAAGGGCAGCGAGACGGGAATGAGGAACGGCATCGCGAGGACCGCGCAGAAGACCAGCAGGCCCTGCTCGCCAATGAGGTCCAGCAATTCCCGCAACGTGACGTGAGCACCCGCGACCGAGTCGCGTGCGGCCGCGAGCGCCTCGGACAGGCGGACTTCGGCATTGCGGAACTGGATGGACCTCATGGGCGACCCGGGCAGCCTACCGCAACAGCTCCATGAACCCCTTGCGCCGCGAGGTCGCGACGCGCTCGAGCGCTAGCCAGTCCGCGAGCAGGCGCAGTTCCTCCCGCAGTGGCCCGGCCACCTCGGCGGGCACGGCCCCGTCCTCGCAGTGCGCACGCAGCACCCGCAGCGCTCCCCGCGCCCGGTCCGCCTTCAGGTCCACCCTCGCGACCAGTCGATCGCCGAGCAGGAACGGCAGCACGTAATAGCCGTGCCTGCGCTTGTGCACGGGCGTGTAGATCTCGAGCCGGTAGTGGAAGTCGAACAGCCGCTCGGTGCGATCGCGCTCCCAGACGAGCGAATCGAACGGCGACAGAAGCGCGCGCGCCTCGACGCGGCGTGCCAGGCGGGCCGCCGGGTCGAGATACGCCGGCTGCCGCCAGCCCTCGACCGCGACCGGCAGCAACTCCCCCGCCTCGACCAGTTCGCGGATCCGCGCCTTCGCATCGGCGACCGGCAGGCGGAAGTAGTCCCGCAGGTCGCGCTCCGTCGCGATGCCGAGCGCACGGCTCGCGACGCCGAGCAGGCCCCGCTGCGCCTCGGCAGGTTCCGGCGTGGCGGCCTCGACCACCGCACGCGGCAGGACGCGCTCCGTCAGGTCGTAGACGCGCTCGAACCGACGCCGGCTGTGGGTACTGACCTCGCCCGCCCAGAACAGCCACTCGAGCGCCACCTTGCCCTCGCTCCAGCCCCACCAGCCACCCTTGCGTCGCCTGCCGCCGGTGAAATCGGAAATGCCGAGCGGCCCACGCGCGCGGACTTCGTCCAGCACGCGTGCGCAGGCTTCCGGGTGCTCGCGACCGAAACGCGCGACGCCGCGCCAGACTCCCACCCCGCGGCGCGCGCGTTCCATGCGCCAGCGCAGCAGCGGCTGCGTCTCGACCGGGATCAGCGACGCCTCGTGGCCCCAGTACTCGAACAGCCGCCGCCGGCGCCCCGCGTAGGCCGACTGGTCGAGCAGCTCGTGGGCGTAGGGACCGAGACGCGAATAGAGCGGCAGGTAGTGCGCCCGCACGAGCACGTTGACGGAGTCGATCTGCAGCAGCCCGAGCGCCCGCGCGACGCGCACAACGTCCGCGACCGCGACCGCGACCGGCCGTGACGGACGCGGGCGTGCGAGCCCCTGCGCGGCCAGCGCGATGCGCCTGGCCTCGGGCAGCGAAACACTTCGTGACGAGCCAATCATCGGCGCGGGATGATACAGGCGCGGTAAGCTTCGAACCCAGGCGCGCTTCCTGCCGGGCGGGTGATCTCTAGACCATGACGGATCGTTTCTTATGGCGACTCGCCGCAGTGCTCGCGGCCGCCGCAATCGTGATTGGCCTGTGGCGCTGGCTGCCGGTGCTGGACGGCCGGGCGCCCAACGGGAGCGCCGCGCAACGGAATGCCACGGCGCGAGCGGTGGTGGCGCGCGGCGACCTCGCGGCCGACGAGCAGGCGACGATCGAGTTGTTCGAGCACTCCCGCGACTCGGTGGTGTTCATCTCCACCCGCCAGCGCGTGCGCGACTTCTGGACGCGCAACGTGTTCTCGGTGCCACGCGGCAGCGGCAGCGGCTTCATCTGGGACGACGCGGGCCACGTCGTCACCAACTACCACGTGATCCAGGGCGCGAGCAGTGCAACCGTGCGGCTCGCCGACGGACGCGACTACGACGCGGGACTCGTCGGCGCGAGCCCGGCACACGACATCGCCGTGCTGCGCATCGGCGTCGGCTTCAAGCGCCCGCCGCCGGTCCCCGTCGGCACCAGCCAGGACCTCCGGGTCGGCCAGAAGGTGTTCGCGATCGGCAACCCGTTCGGCCTCGACTGGACGTTGACCACCGGCATCGTCTCGGCGCTCGATCGCTCGCTGCCGGGCGAGTCGGGCGTCCCGATCGAGCACCTGATCCAGACCGACGCGGCGATCAACCCGGGCAATTCCGGGGGCCCGCTGCTCGATTCGGCCGGCCGCATGATCGGTATCACGACCGCGATCTACAGCCCCTCGGGCGCGTCCGCCGGCATCGGCTTCGCCGTGCCCGTCGACACCGTCAACCGCGTCGTCCCGCAGCTGATCCGCCAGGGCCGCTACATCCGTCCCGCGCTCGGCGTGGAGATCGACGAGAGCGTCAACCGGCGGCTCGCGGCGATGCTGCAGGCCGAGGGCGTGTTCGTGCTGAGCGTGGCGCCCGGGTCGGCGGCGGCTGCGGCCGGCCTGCGCGGCGCGGAGATTGCCGAGGACGGCAGCTTCGTCGCCGGCGACGTCATCGTCGGCGTCGAGGGCAAGCCCGTCACCGGCGTCGGCCAGTTGCTCGGCCGCCTCGACGACTTCCAGGTCGGCGACACCGTGCGGCTCGAGGTGATGCGTGACGGCCGGAAGGTCGAAGTCCCGGTGACGCTGCAGCCGGGCGCCTGATGCAGGGGGAACGAACGTGGCTGCCGTGAAGGACTTCCTCAAGACGACGATCGTCGGCGGATTGGCGTTCCTCGTCCCGCTGGTGGTCGTCGTGATCGTGCTGCGCCACGCGATGCGTCTCGCAGGCCCCTTCGCCGACTCCATCACCGCGAGATTCCCGGCGCACGAAATTGCGGGAGTGGCGGTGGCGACCATCGTCGCCGCGCTGATCCTGGTGCTCGTCTCGTTCGTCGCGGGCCTGCTCGCCCGGACCCGTGCCGGCCGCAAGTCGGTGGCCTGGCTCGAGAACTCGCTGCTCGGCCGCCTGCCGCAATACCGGATGCTGAAAGCCATGGCCGAGGGGCTCACGAACATCGAGCACGCGAGCGGACTCACCCCGGTGCTGGTCAATGTCGAGGGCGGCTGGCAGCCCGGCTACCAGCTCGAACCCATGCGGGCCGGCTGGGTGGCGGGCTTCCTGCCGCAGGCACCGACGCCCATGGCCGGCAACATCATGTACATGCCCGCCGCGAAGGTTCGCCCGGTGAACATCCCGCTCGGCAAGGCGATGGCGCTCGTGAAGTGCATGGGCATTGGTTCCCACCAGGTGCTGCAGGACGTGGACCTCACGTTGCCGCGCGAGGATTGATCCATGCAGAAGCATGCAGCCGACGTCATCGTCATCGGGGCCGGCATCGCCGGCGTCACGGCCGCCATCGAGCTGCTCGAGCGTGGGCGGCGCGTGCTGCTGCTCGACCGCGACGTTGAGGAGAACATGGGCGCGCTCGCGAAGGAGAGCTTCGGCGGCATCTGGTTCGCCGGCACGCCGCTGCAGCGCCGCTACGGCATCAAGGACGGCGTGGAGCTGGGACTTCGCGACTGGCACGCCTTCGCCGAGTTCGGGCCCGACGACCACTGGCCGCGGGCCTGGGCCGAGGCCTACGTGCAGCGCGCCAACGAGGAGATCTTCGACTGGCTGCGCGGGATCGGCGTGCAGTTCATGCCCATGCCGCTGTGGGTCGAGCGCGGCCTGCACACGCCCGGCAACTCGGTGCCGCGCTGGCACATCGTGTGGGGCACGGGACACGAACTCGCGGTGGTGGTGAACCGGCACCTGCTCACGCATCCCCGCCGCGAGCTGCTCGAGCTCAGGTTCGGCCACCGCGTCGAATCGCTCGTTACGACGAACGGACGCGTCACCGGCTGCCGCGGCGCTCTCGAGGGTTCGGGCCAGCCCTTCGAGGCCGAGGCCGAGGCGGTCGTGATCGCCTCCGGCGGCATCAACGGCAACCTCGAGCGCGTGAAGCGCAACTGGCACGCCGACTGGGGCCGCCCGCCCGAGACGCTCCTGAACGGCTCGCACAAGTTCGCCGACGGCACGCTGCACGACGCGGCCGCGGTGCTCGGCGCGAACCTCACGCACCTCGACTGGCAGTGGAACTACGCGGCGGGCGTGCATCACTGGCGGCCGCGCAAGCCCTCGCACGGGCTCTCGCTGGTGCCGCCGAAGTCGGCGCTGTGGCTCGACTGGCGCGGCGAGCGCATCGGGCCGATGCCGCTGGTGACGGGCTTCGACACGCACGACCTCGTCGCGCAGATCTGCCGGCAGGAGCGCGCCTACTCCTGGCAGCTGCTGAACCGCCGCATCGCCCTGAAGGAGCTCGCGATCTCGGGCGGCGAGTTCAATCCGTCGTTCCGCGAGAAGAAGCGCCTCGCCGTCGCGCGCGACATGCTGCGCGGCAACCGCTGGCTGTATGACGAAGTCACGCGCAACTGCCTGGACTTCGTGGTCGGCGATTCGCTGCCCGAGCTGGTGGAGAAGATGAACGCGCTCGCCGGCGACGGATCGGTGGACCTCGCCGCGGTGACGGAGGCCGCCACGACCTACGATGCACGCATCGACGCGGGTCCGCGCTTCCACAACGACGACCAGCTGCGCCGCATCGAGTTCGCGCGCCGCTGGGTGGGCGACCGGCTGCGCACCTGCAGGTTCCAGAAGATCCTCGACCCGGCCGCGGGACCGCTCATGGCGATCCGCGAATTCATCATCAGCCGCAAGAGCATGGGCGGCCTGCAGACCGACCTCTCGTGCCGCGTGCTCGCGGGCGACGGGCAGCCGATTCCCGGGCTCTATGCGGCGGGTGAGTCGGCCGGCTTCGGCGGGGGCGGCATGAACGGCAAGCGCGGCCTCGAGGGCACCTTTCTCGGCGGGTGCCTGCTCGGCGGACGCATCGCGGGTCGCGAGGCGTGACCGAGGAGCACCGCCGCAGCGTGCGCAGCTTCGTAGTGCGCGCGGGGCGCATGACCGTGGCGCAGGAGCGTGCGTGGCGCGAACTGTGGCCACGCTACGGCATCGAGGACGACGGACCGCTCGACTTCGGCACCGTGTTCGGACGCGAAGCGCCGGTCACGCTCGAGATCGGCTTCGGCAACGGCGAGTCGCTCGCGGCGCTCGCCGAGGCGCACCCGGACCGTGATTTCCTCGGCATCGAGGTGCATCGCCCGGGCGTCGGCCACCTGCTGTTGCGCGCCGAGGCCGCGGGGCTCTCCAACGTCCGCATCGTCTGCCGCGACGCCGTCGAGGTGCTCGAGCGCCAGGTCGCCGATGCCGCGCTCGCCGAAGTGCTGCTGTACTTTCCCGACCCCTGGCCCAAGAAGCGCCACCACAAGCGCCGCATCGTGCAGGGCGCTTTCGTCGACCTGGTTGCGCGCAAACTGCAACCCGGCGGCGTGTTCCGCCTCGCCACGGACTGGCAGGACTACGCCGAGCACATGCTGGCCGTGGTCGGGGCCTGCGAGGGGCTGCGCAACCTCTCGTCGTCGGGCGGCCATGCGCCGCGACCGGAGAGTCGGCCGCTGACGCGCTTCGAATTGCGCGGCCAGCGCCTCGGCCACGAGGTGTGGGACCTCGCCTTCACCCGGCCATAGCGCCGCGAATCCCGTCCATCACGAACTGCGAGGCGAGCGCTGCGAGCAGCACGCCGAGCAGGCGCCCCATCACGGCGCTGCCCGTCCGGCCGACGACACGCATCACCGGGCCGGTCGCGAGCGCGCCTGGGCCGGCGATCAGCGGGAACGCCAGCGGGAAGACGGAGATGTCGGCGCGATGGTGCGCCTCGGCATCCTCGCCGGGCGTGATCGAGCGTACACCCGAGGGCCGCGCGAACACCATCTCGATCGCAAGCAGGAAAAGCAGTATGCCGCCGCCCACCTTGAACGCATCGACGCTGATGCCGAGCAGGTCGAGCAGCACGGCCCCGACGGCCGCGAACACCAGGCACACCGCCGCCGAGAGTCTCACGGCCTTCCACGCCATGCGCCGGCGCCAGGCCTCGCCCTCGCCCTCGGTGAGCCCGGCGAGCACCGGCAGCAGCGACAGCGGCTCGACGACCACCAGCAGGACCACGAAGAATTTCACCAGTTCGTCGAGCATTGGCAGTTCGCAGATTCCGCTACTTGAACTCGCTGCCGCGCAGGTCTACAAGGGAAGTGATGGACCTCCAGAGGATACAGCGCAAGGTCGGCAGAGGATCGAGAATCATGGCGAACCCGGCACCTGTCATCGGCCAATGGTATCGACGACCCGACGGCGAGTCGTTCGAGATCGTCGCCATCGACGCTGACGATCGGACGATCGAGATCCAGTACTTCGACGGCACCGTCGAGGAGATGGGCCTCGAGGAGTGGTACGAGGAGCCGATCGAAGCGACCGAGGCCCCGGAGGACTGGACGGGCTCGGTGGACGTCGAGCCCGAGGACACCGAGAACGAATACGAGCCCGAGCCCGGCAACGGCAAGGTCTGGGCCGATCCGCTGCAGTTCGTGGACCGCGGCGAGGCGGCAGGCTTCTCGGAGATGGAACTGCCCGAGTCACCGGACGAAGTCGAGCGGTATTGATTCAGCGACCGAGGTCCGCGGGTTCCTCGAACGGCACGTCCTCGCCGAGCATCACGTAACCACGCGTCACGCGCACGGCCAGCGCGCGCAGGTTCCCGCCTGCGCAGGGCCCCGCGACGCAGTGCCCGCCCTCCATCTCGAACAGCGCCCCGTGCATGCGGCACAGGATCAGCGGCGCGTCGGGCGCGAGAAAATCGTCGGGCCTCCAGTTGAGCGGGAACCCGGCGTGCGGGCAGAAATTGACGTACGCCCGCACGCAGTCGCCCCGGCGCACCACGAATCCCTTGAGCGGCCAGTCCCCGCCCCCCAGCGTGAATCCCTTCGCGCCCGGATCCCCCAGCTCATGCAGGGGACAGATGACCCTCTCGAGATCGACCTCTTCCACTATCCCCTATCCCCTATCCCCTATCCCCTTCTCCGCGCGCGCCCTCGCCAGGTAGAACAGCAGCACCAGCGCCGGCAGGCCGAGCGACGAGGTGTACACGAAGAACCACGGGTAGCCGACCGCGTCCACGACGAAGCCGGACGTGCCCATCAGCAGCTTGCCCGGCAGCGCGTACATCGAGGAGAAGAGCGCGTACTGCGTCGCCGTGTAGGAGGCGCTCGTCAGGCTCGAGAGATAGGCGATCAGCGACGTGCCGGCGATGCCCATCGCGAGGTTGTCGGCGCTCACCACGACGGCGAGCCCGGTGATGCTGGGGTCGTCCTGGAACGCGAGCAGCATGAACATCAGGTTCGACGCGATCACCGCGATGCTGCCGAAGGCGAGCGAGCGCACCGTGCCGAGCCGCGCCACGGCGACGCCGCCGAGCACGACGCCGACGAGGGAAGACACCAGCCCGAACAGCTTGGCAACCGCGGCGATCTCCTTGAGCGTGTAGCCGACGTCGAGGTAGAACGGGTTCGCCATCACGCCCATGGTGAAGTCCGTCAGGCGATAGCTCGCGATGAACGCGAGCATGATCACTGCGAGCTTCGTGCCATAGCGGGTGAAGAAATCGACGAACGGGCAGACGACCGCGCCGACGAACCATGCGCCGAGTTCGCGTGCCGAAGCCGGCCAGTGCGCCTTGCGCTCGAGCCAGTCGATGACGCGCCGCTCCTGCATCGAGGTCTCGGCCGCCACGCGCGGCTCAGGCTCCGGGATCACGAGCGTGGTGACGATGCCGACGCCGACCATGGCGGCCATCGCGGTGTAGGCGGCCATCCAGCCGTAATCCGCCGCGACCCAGAGCGCGCCCGCGCTGCCGACCATGATCGCGACGCGGTAGCCGAGCTGGTAGGCCGCCGCCATCACGCCCTGCATCGGCTGCGGCACGGCCTCGATGCGCCACGCGTCGATGACGATGTCCTGCGTGGCGGAGGAGAACGCGACCAGCAGCGCGAGCGCCGCGAGCATGGCGAGGTGGCCTACCGGATCGAGCTGCGCGATGTTGAGCAGCCCGGTCGCGATGCCGACCTGCGCCAGCAGCATCCAGCTGCGACGCCGGCCCAGCAGGCGGCCGAGGACTGGCAGCCGCAGCCGGTCCACGACCGGCGCCCAGAAGAACTTGATCGAGTAGATGATGCCGACCCAGGACAGCATGCCGATGGTCGCGCGCTCGATGCCGACCTCGCGCAGCCACGCCGACAGCGTCGAGAACACGAGCATGAACGGCAGCCCGGCCGAGAAACCGAGGAACAGCATGGCCGCGACCCGCGGGTGACGGTACGCGGCGGCGGCCTCGAGCCAGCCGCGCCACCAGGGCTTGCCCGCGGCGTCGCTCACAGGTCGAGGTCGATCGTGAGCGGCGCGTGGTCGGAGAACCGCTGCGCCTTGTAGATGTCCGCCGACTCGACGCTGCCGCGCAGCCCGGGGCTCAGCACCTCGTAGTCGATGCGCCAGCCGACGTTCTTGTCCCACGCCTGGCCGCGGTTCGACCACCAGGTGTACTGGTCGGGGTGCGGGTTCACCTCGCGGAACGCGTCCACGTAGCCCACGTCATCGAAGAGCTCGTCGAGCCAGGCGCGTTCCTCGGGCAGGAAGCCCGAGTTCTTCTGGTTCGAGCGCCAGTTCCTGAGGTCGATCTCCTTGTGCGCGATGTTCCAGTCGCCGCACAGCACGTAGTCGCGCCGCTTGCGCTTCAGCCCGCGCAGGTGCGGCATGAACTCGCCGAGGAAGCGGAACTTGGCCTGCTGGCGCTCCTCGCTCGAGGAGCCGGAGGGCAGGTACACCGACACCACGCTCAGGCCCTTGAACTGCGCCTCGATGTAGCGGCCCTCCGCGTCGAACTCGCGGGACCCGAAACCGGTGAGCACACGCTCGGGTTTCACCCGCGAGTAGATCGCGACACCGCTGTAGCCTTTCTTCGCGGCATCGAAGTAGTAGCTGTGGTAGCCGGCGGGATGGAAGACCGGGTCGTCGATCTGGTCGCGCTGGGCCTTGGTTTCCTGCACGCACACGACGTCCGCATCCCGGCCCTCGAGCCACGCGAAGAAGCCCTTGCGCGCGGCGGAGCGGATGCCGTTGGCGTTGAGCGTGACGATGCGCATGGCGGCGCAGTATAAAGTACGGCCATGCACCAACCCGATTTCATTCGCCTCTGCCTCGACCTCGGCGTGCTGCGCTTCGGCGAGTTCAAGCTCAAGTCCGGGCGCGTGAGCCCGTACTTCTTCAACGCGGGCCTCTTCAACACCGGTCGGGCGATCGGCGCCCTCGGGCGTTTCTATGCGCGGGCGGCGTCGCTCTCCGGCATCCCGTTCGACATGCTGTTCGGTCCCGCCTACAAGGGCATCCCGCTGGTGACCACCACGGCCGCGGCGCTCGCCGACCACGAGGGCATGAACCTGCCGTTCGCCTTCAACCGCAAGGAGGCCAAGGACCACGGCGAGGGCGGCATGATCGTCGGCGCGCCGCTCGCCGGTCGCGTGCTGATCGTCGACGACGTCATGACCGCCGGCACCGCCATTCGCGAGTCCGTCGAGATCATCCGCTCCCAGGGCGCCACGCCCGCTGGCGTGCTGATCGCGCTCGACCGCGAGGAGCGCGGCCAGGGCGAGCGTTCGGCCGTGCAGGAGGTGCAGGAGACCTTCGGCCTGCCGGTCGTGAGCGTGCTGCGGCTCCGCGACCTGCTCGAGCACCTCGAGTCCACGGGCGAGTCGGGGGTGCTCGAGTCCGTCCGCAGCTACCGTGACCGCTACGGGGTGTGAGCGGGGGCCGGGTTTGACATAGGTCACAAAGCGGAAGGCCGGAGATACGCCTCCTCGACATGCCGGGCGCACAATCCCCACCCATGCGAACCTCTCACAGGCGCACGTACGCATTCGCCGGCACCATCGCCGTGCTGCTCTCATGCCTCGTTCCGCTGCAGGGCATGGCGGCGACGAATGCCGGCGGCCGCGAATCGATCTATCGCTGCCGTGACGCCCGCGGCCAGTCGCACTTCGGCCAGAGCATCCCTGCCGCCTGCATGGACCTCGACGTCGAGGTGCTCGACAACGCGGGGCGCGTGGTCCGGATCATCCCGGGACGTTGCTCGCTCGAGCAGATCGCGGCGCAGAAGGCGGCCGAGGAAGCCCGGAAGGCGGCCGCCCAGCGCGATCGCACGCTGCTCGCCACCTACCTGTCGGTCGCCGACATCGAACGCCTGCGGGACCAGCGGCTCGAGCTGCTCGAGCAGCAGTCGCGCGTGACGCACCAGTACATCGGCAACCTGCGCGAGCGCGAGGCGCGCCTGATGACGGACGTGCAGCGCTACCGGCCCTACAACACGACGGCGAATGCGCCGGCGCTCCCGGACCACGTGGCCGAGGACATCATCAATACCGTGAACGGCCTGCAGGTCTACCAGCAGGAGCTGGCGAAGAACACGGCGGAGCGGGCCAGGCTGCGCAGCGAGTTCGACTCCGACATCGCGCGCTTCAAGGAACTGAAGGGACTCAAGTAGTCCCCGAGCTGCCGAAGCCGCCGGCGCCCCGGTGGCTCTCGGTGAAGCTCTCCACGACCTCGAACTCCACCTGCACCACGGGCACGACCACCATCTGCGCGATGCGTTCGCCCGGCGCGATCGTGTACGCGGACTGGCCGCGGTTCCAGCAAGAGACCATCACCTGTCCCTGGTAGTCCGAGTCGATCAGGCCGACGAGGTTGCCGAGCACGATGCCGTGCTTGTGGCCGAGGCCCGAGCGCGGCAGCAGCACGGCGGCGAGACCCGGATCGTCGAGGTGGATGGCGATGCCGGTCGGGATGAGCTCGGCCTGGCCCGGCGCGAGCGTGAGCGGCGCATCGAGGCAGGCCCGCAGGTCGAGGCCGGCGGAACCGGGGGTCGCGTAATGCGGCAGCGGGATCTCGCGGCCGACCCGCGGATCGAGGATGCGCACCTGCAGCCTGCAGGCCCCGCTCGTCGCCGTCATCGCTTGGCCACGCTGCCGGGCCGTCGCTCGACGGGGGCCGGTGCCGCACCCGATGCCCGCACCGCGTAGTGCTCCGCGATCACGGCGACCAGTTGCGCGGCGAGTTCGCGCTTGCCCGCGCGCGCGAGCTCCTGCTTGCCACCCGGCCAGTACACGGTGAGCGCGTTGTCGTCGCAGTCGAAGGCGAGGCCGTCGCCCACCTGGTTGGCCGCGATCATGTCGAGTCGCTTGCCCTCGAGCTTCGCGAGCGCATTGCGTTCGACGTTCTGCGTCTCGGCCGCAAAGCCGACCACGAACGGGCGCGGGCTGCCTGCGGCGACCGTCGCGAGGATGTCGGGCGTGCGCGAGAGGGCGAGCAGCATCGTGTCGCTCGTCTTCTTGATCTTCTCCTGCGCGACCTGCGCCGGGCGGTAGTCCGACACCGCGGCCGAGGCGATGAAGATGTCGGTGCCGGGCAGGTGCTCGTTCACGGCGTCCATCATCTGCTCGGCGGTCTCGACGTCCACGCGCCGCACGCCGGGCGGCGTGCACACGTTGACCGGGCCGCTCACGATCACGACCTCCGCGCCCGCGTCGCGCGCGGCCTCGGCGACGGCATAGCCCATCTTGCCGGAACTGCGATTGGTGATGAATCGCACGGGATCGATGCGCTCGCGTGTCGGCCCGGCGGTCACGACCACCTTGCGGCCGGCCAGCGCGCCGCCCGCGACAGTCGCGGGCCGGAGCGCATCCACGAGCGTGCCCGGCTCGAGCATGCGGCCCGGTCCGGTCTCGCCACAGGCCTGGTCACCCTCCCCCGGCCCCAGGATCGCGATGCCGCGGGAGCGCAGCAGCGCGGCATTTGCCTGCGTGGCCGCATTGGCCCACATCAGGCGATTCATCGCCGGCGCGACGCTGATCGGCGCGTCGGTCGCGAGGCACAGGGTCGTGAGCAGGTCGTCGGCCAGGCCGTGCGCCAGGCGTGCGAGGAAAGAGGCGGTGGCCGGCGCGACGAGGATGCGGTCCGCCCAGCGCGCGAGCTCGATGTGGCCCATCGCGGCCTCGGCGGCCTCGTCCCAGAGCTCGGAGCGCACCGGGCGTCCGGACAGCGCCTGGAAGGTGAGCGGCGTGACGAACTGCGCGGCGCCGCGCGTCATCACGACCTGCACTTCCGCCCCGCGGTCGCGCAGGCGGCGGACGATTTCGGCGCTCTTGTAGGCGGCGATGCCGCCCGTGACGCCGAGCAGGACGTGCATCGAGGCTCGAGATCCCATGCGTGCGATTATGGGCCGGCGGCAATCCGCCCCGCAAAGGGACACACCGCAGTTTCGCGCAGGGGTCTCAGGTCATAACCGCCCGTTACCTCTGGCAGGCCGGGCAGTAGTACGTCGAGCGCTGGCCCTGCACGACCTGGCGGATCGGGGTGCGGCACCTGCGACAGGGCAGGCCCGCCCGCTCGTAGACGTAGAGCTTCTGGCGGAAGTAGCCCGGCGTGCCCTCCGCGTTCACGTAGTCGCGCAGCGTCGTGCCCCCCTGGCGGATGGCTTCGCCGAGCACGTCCCGGATCGCCTCGATGAGCTGCCCGAGACGCCCGCGGCTCACGCGCCCGGCCGCCCGGCGCGGGTCGATGCCGGCGCGAAACAGCGCCTCGCTCGCGTAGATGTTGCCGACCCCCACCACGACGTGCTGGTCCATCAGGAACTGCTTGATGGCGATGCGGCGCCCGCGCGCCTTCCCCGCCAGGTAATCGAGGTCGAATGCGCGACCGAGCGGTTCGGGACCCAACTCCGCGAGCAGCGGATGCGCCTCCGGGTCGCCGTCCGTCCAGAGGAGGCACCCGAAGCGGCGTGGATCGTTGAAGCGCAGGCAGCGACCGGAATCGAGCAGCAGGTCGTAATGGTCGTGCGCCAGGAGCGGTGCCTCCGCCGGCAGCACGCGCAGGCTGCCCGACATGCCGAGGTGTGCGATCAGCGTGCCGTGCTCGAGTTCGATGAGCAGGTACTTCGCGCGGCGCCGCACATCCAGCACGCGGCGCCCGGCCAGCGCCGCCGCGAGCCGCGCGTCGACCGGCCAGCGCAGGCGCCGCTCGCGCAGCACGAGCGCGGTGACGGTGCGGCCACGCAGGGCCGTGCGGATGCCGCGGCGGGTGGTCTCGACTTCGGGAAGCTCCGGCACGGGGAAGGGGTAGGGGATAGGGGATAGGGGATAGGGGATAGTGTAGGAACGAAAAACCCGCCGGAGGCGGGTTTTTCAGGGGAGCAGGAATCAAGAGGCGGAAGGCCTTACTTGATCTTGGCTTCCTTGTAGGTCACGTGCTTGCGCGCCTTGGGGTCGTACTTCTTGACCTCGAGCTTCTCCGGGTGGAGACGCTTGTTCTTGGTCGTGGTGTAGAAGTGACCGGTGCCGGCCGTGGAAAGCAGCTTGATCTTGTCACGCATGGCGTAGCGCTCCGGTTCAGACCTTGACGCCCTGGGCGCGCAGTTCGTTCACCACGACCTCGACGCCCTTCTTGTCGATCGTGCGCATGCCCTTGCCTGAAACGCGCAACGTCACCCAGCGCTTCTCGGTCTCGAGCCAGAAACGCTGCACGTGCAGGTTCGGCAGGAACCGACGACGGGTCTTGTTGTTCGCGTGCGAGACGGTATTGCCGCTCATCGGCCGCTTACCGGTGACCTGACAGACTTTCGACATGGCTGGATCCTCAAAGCGCGGTGCCGGGCAGGCCGGACCCGCGGAAACGAGCCGCGTTTTATACCAGCGGCGGGTGGCGGAGGCAAGGAGAAATCGGTTGGCGGTTGGCGGTTGGCGGTTAGTGAGGACGAAATAGTGAGGTCCAATAAGCGCTTAGCCTGCACTATTCGTGAAGGGCGCTGATTTTCAGGTCATGGCCACGAGTATTGCGACGCCGAGGCGTGATGTCGATGCGTGGCGCTGATTCTGCACGGCGGATGGTGGCCGACGAGCGTTCCTGGCGGCCGCGGGTCGGCGAAGGTGAAATTTCAGCGACGGGTGTTCGGCGTGGCCCTCATCGGCCACGGTGCACGGTGGTGAGTGTCAGTCCGACAGTGCTACGCGGGTGCTGCGCCCAGCTCTCTGGCGATGATCTGCCAGTCGTGGCGGTGAGCGCAGGTGGCGGGCAGGTGCAGCACGATACGTCGCACCGAGGATTCGACCCAGGCACCGAGTTTCACCAGGTGTTCGCGCAGGGTGCTGACCTGGGCGCAGCGGAAGGCGGTGTGCGCGGCGCGCAGGCGCAGTTCCTGATACAGCACGTAGGCGGCGGCGGTGAGCAGTCCGCGCAGCTGATTGGCGAGGAAGCGGCTGCAGCTGGTGCGGTCGATCTCGAGGCCGTGATGCAACTCCTTGATTCGATTCTCGACGTTGCCGCGGGCGCAGTAGATCGCCTCGTACAGATGGCGGGGCGAGTGCGGCAAGTTCGTCACCACGAAGCGCGGGTTGTCCTTGGGCTCGCGCCCGGGATGGCGCACGACTTCGGCCTTGATGACCACGCGCCGACGTTCGGGCCAGGTGCCGGCCGCGTAGCGGCACTCGCCGTACAGATGTGCGGTCTCGCCCGATTCGCGCAACAGGCGTCGGGCCGTGCCCATCAAGCGTGCGGCGCGACGCTTGAGCACCTTGTTTTTGGCCATCGCCACCACGTCCTCGAGCGCCTCGCGCGCGAGGAAGGCGAAGATCTCAGGCGTGGCGTAACCGCCATTGAGCCGGACCCGCAGCCGCGACAGGATCCCGAGCGCACCCACTTGCGACCCCCATCCGGTACAGATCCGCCCGTGTCACCGCGTTCTCGAACCGCGACAGCGTCGGCTGCGATGCCAGGTCCTCGCCACCGACCGCATCGCGACCACCGAGCAGCTTGTGCATCGGGTCCGCTGCCAGGCGGCTCGCGTCGTTGCCGTCCGGATAGCCGCAGGCGATCGCATACAGGCGCTGCCGCAGCAGATCCCCGATCGCGTGGCGGATCTTGCCCGACTGGCGGTGGTCATCGATGCCGCTGATCAACGCCGCGCTGAGACCGAGCCGCCGATCGCACGCCTGCAGCAGGATCACTCCACCCTCGGAACTGGCGTGCGGTTGGTCAAACTTCGCGACCACCGGCTGGTCGCACAAATCCGCAAACAGGACAGACTGTCGTGTGCTATCGTCGATCACGCAAAAGCCTCTTGAGTGCGGAAAATGCTTGTGCCAAAGCCTTTCTAGCACAACGGGGGCTTTTGTTTTTCAGTACCTCACGCCGCTTCGCGCATAAAGCAGGCTAGCCGCGCGCGCTCACGCCGTTGCGGCTCAAGTAAGTGCCATTCGCGTTAAGGTCAATCTCTCGGGGCCGCATAACGATTTTCTCCCACTGCTGACGACATTCTACAAAGCCCTTCGATACGACCGTTTCTCCCTTCAGTCAGCCGAGCGGTCGAGGTCGAATCGTTTAACCCAGCGTGGCTCGCGCGGGAAGCCAATGGAGCCCTGCGCGTACGAGCTTCCATCGCAGCCTCCGACCTGACCACGCCCGACGGCTCGCCTGCGTCCTGCGGCTATGATGCATCGTCGGCGACAGGCATCCTCATCGCCCGACGCGATGATCGCAACGGGCTGCGCGGTGCGCTACACGGAACTGCTTTGCGACCGTAACGTCCGTGGCGCGAGACTCCGCAGGAGTCGGATCGAGCCGAAGTCCAGTCCGCAACCGACAGCGATCGGCTATTTCGGATGCGTCTTGAAAAACTCCCAGATCACATCCGTGGCATTCAGCGATGAGCTCGGCTTGTCGCCTCTGCGACTGCCTGGCTGTCCGCCCGGCCAGGCATGACCGTTGTCCTTCACGAGCAGGAGCTCCACGGTCCGGCCCGAAGGACAGGGATATCGCCACAGAGTCCGCTGACCATTGTCGTCCTTGAGCGGACCACCCGCGCAACCGTTGGCCGTAGCCCAAAATGCGGCCTGCTCCAGAGCCGGCCGCGCCGGCGAACCGTCCCAGGCATCGGCGCCGCGTCCGCCGGGAACGCCACCTGCGTAGGGGAGGTTCTTGTCCTGCATGCCATTGATCATCAGTGCCGATACCGGATGGGCTGGCTGCGTCTCGTCGCCGAAAACGGTGGCGACGACCGGCGCGATCGCGGCGAGCCGGTTTGAAAGTCGAATTCCCAGACGGTGCGTCATCATGCCTCCGTTGGACATGCCCGTTGCGTAGATCCTGCCGGTGTCTACCGGATAGCTCTGGACGAGCTTGTCGAGCAGGGCACTCACAAAGCCGACATCGTCGACCTGCTGCCTCATCGCATGTCCGCAGCAATGGCCGGCGTTCCAGGTGAGCAGCCTGTTCTGCAGCCGTCCGGTTCCCTCGGGATAGACGACGATGAAACCCTCCTTGCGCGCCTTTTCGGTGAACCCGGTCATCTGCTCTGCATTGGCGGCGTTGCCACCGCCGCCGTGCAGCACCAGCACCAGCGGCACACGCGGACCGCTTGCGGCCAGCTGCAACGGAGCACGCACGACGTACGAACGCGTGCTCCCCCCGAACGTCAGCGTTTGCCGCGGCACTGCCTCCTCGCCGCGCGCCGCGAAGGCAGCCGAAACCATGAAGGACGCGAGAACAATCATTTGCCTGACGGGTTGTCTGGGCATGGGGTCTTCCTCGTCGTTCGCATTCAGCAACAAGCCACGACGAGCGCGCGGCCTTTTCGTTGACGCTGGGAATCTCACCTCGGTGGTCTGATCTTCAACCTTACGCAAGTAACCCTGCCAAATCCAAAGATTTCAGCGCACTGCACGCGGTAAGGCGACCGTGCAGCGCAATCCACCCTCCGTGCGATTCTCCAGCTGCACGTAGCCGCCTGCTTTATGCACCAGCGCATTCACGATCGCGAGGCCGAGACCCGATCCGCCGGTCGCGCGATGCCGGGATTGTTCGAGGCGCTCGAACGGGCGCATCACGCGGTCGATTTCCTCCGCGGGGATTCCCGGTCCGTCGTCATCGACGATGACATGCGCCTCCCTGCCATAGACGGCGACGCTCACGCGTGCACGATCGCCATAGCGGATGGCGTTGTCGATCAGATTGTCGAGCACCCGCTTGAACGCCATGCTGGAGATGGTGACGGCGCCAACATCGGCTCCGATGTCGCTCGAAACGTTCGCGCCCGTTGCAAGCTTGGCCGCGCAAATCTCGCGCACCGTCGCCGCGACGTCGCTCGTTGAGGCAACTGCCGCATCGTTGGTGATCTCGCGTGCGTAGAGCAACGTGTCCTCCAGGAGCTGGGTCATTTCGTCGAGGTCGCGCGCTGCACGCTCGTTCTGCTCCGGATCGGCGATGAAATCGACGCGCAGGCGCAGGCGGGTGAGATAGGTGCGCATGTCGTGCGCGATGGCTGCCAGAATCCGGGTTCGTTCATCGACGAGACCGCGGATCGTGCGCTTCATGTCGTTGAACGCGATCGATAGATCCCGAATCTCACGCGGGCCGGTCACGGGTAGTTCGCTCGCGTCGAACTCCGTCCCGAAGCGACGCGCTGCCAGCGCGAGTTGCTGGACCGGGCGCGACGTTCTGACGAATCGCGACGACGAATGCAATTACGACGACGATGCCAAGCAGTGCTGCCACTGCTGCGATTCGCGCGGCCGTGATTGCGAACCTGGCGGAGCGACTCGGGGTGAATTGCAGGACCGAGCCGTCATTCAATCGCACCATCATGCGCAGCGGACCGAGCGAGCGCACGGCGCCGGAATCGTCCCTGCGCAACTTCGCCACGATGCCGAGGAAGCGCTGTGTATCGATTCTGAACTCGCGCGCCGCAAGCACTTTGGTGTAACGGCGCAGAACGCGCTGGAGCATCGGCAAGTCTCTTGCACCCGCGTCGCGCGGTGGAAAATCCGAGAGCAGCTCGACGGCCATCGTCGGAGAGTTCAGCGCTGCGAGAATGCGCGCACGGTCATCGAGCTGCGCATGCTCCATGACCTCTATGATGGACACGATCTGATTGGGGAGCGGCAGTGAATACTGCAGCGGCTGGCGTCCCGGCCAGCTCAGCATGGCCAGCGCGACCAATCCCTGGATCAGTACGAGTGCGATCAACGAGATCACGACCACGCGCGCTGCAGCGCCGTACGAAACAGGGGCCATTTACACGCGCTCCACGGCAGGGGCGAACAGGTAGCCGCCGCCGCGCACAGTGCGAATCATCGTCGGTGCGCGCGGGTCATCGCCAAGCTTGCGACGCAGGCGGCTGAGTTGGACGTTGATCGTGCGATCGACCGGATTGGCGCCGCGGCCGCGTGTCCAGTCGAGCAACTGGTCGCGGTTGAGAACCCGTTGCGCGTGCTCGAGAAAGACCATCAGCAGATCGTATTCACCACCGGTGAGCTCGATGGGGCTACCCGCCGGATCCCGCAGCTCGCGGCTCGCAGCATCCAGCGTCCAGCCAGAAAAGCGGTACACGACACGCGGTGCAGCTGCGCTCACGCGATGCGTCTCGCGCGTGCGTCGCAGGATGGCGCGCACACGGGCGACAAGCTCGCGAGAATTGAAGGGCTTGGCCAGATAGTCGTCGGCGCCCAGCTCCAGACCGATGACGCGATCGATGTCCTCGCCTTTCGCCGTGACGATGAGGATCGGAACGTCGGTCGTGCCACGCAAGCGCCGGCAGATGGACAGACCACCCTCGCCCGCCATCATCAGATCCAGCAGGATCAGATCGACACGCCGACGCGCCAGCAGCGTGTCCAGCTCCTGGCCGCCGTTGCATGGCGCAGCCTCGAATCCTTCACGCGTCAGCAGATTCGTGATCAATGAGCGGATTTCGACATCGTCCTCGACGATTGCGACCAGGGTTTGCTCGGGCATGGCTCACAATTTGAGGCAAACGGCGCGGCAACGATACAGCACCGGGGCCCCTGTTACATTTTGTTACGCCGCCTTACCGGAATGTCGCACCGGGCTTACCCGGACCGACCAGCATTCTCACCACGGACGCTCGATGGTCGGGCATCCAATCACTCGGTAAGGAGAACATCATGTCCGCTCGAAAGCTGTTTTCGGGTTTCGCGTGCGCGGCGCTGATCGTCGCCGGCAGCACTATTCTAGCCGCACCTGCCGCCGAAGCACGCGAGCGTGCTGCACGTGTGCAGGGTGCTCGTACGGGCGCCACTGTCCAGCGCCAGATCAACCGCGTGCCGGGACAGACAACTGCCACCCGCAGCGTGCAGGGTGACCTGGGGCGCGGTGCGACCACATCGCGCAATGCGACCTACGGCGATGGCGCCGCTTCCTCCAGCAGCACCACGACGCTGAACAATGGCCAGACGATCGATCGTCAGGGTTCCGTCGTCAACAACGGCGATGGTTCGGCGAGCTATGCGGGCTCACGGACGGGTGCGCGAGGCACGTCCAGCGCCGAAGGCACCGTGACTCGCACCGAGAATGGTGCTTCTCGCAGCGGCACGGTCACCGGCGCAGGCGGCAACACCTACGCCACCAATAGCGCGACGACGCGCACGGAAGACGGTGTGTCGCGAACCAAGTCGGTGACCAATGCCCAGGGCCAAACGGTCTCCCGGCAGACGGACTACGCCTATGCAGAAGGTGAAGGCCTGAGCCGAACCTCGACGGCGACGGGGCCGAACGGTCAGTCGACGAGCAGCAGCGCGCATGTCTACGCCAATCCGAACGGCGGGGTGACACGCGATTCGAGCGCCACCAACACGCAGGGGCAGACCGTATCGCGCTCGGCGACGACAGTTGCGGAAGGCAACGACACCGTGAAGCAGACGGCGACGGTTACCGGCCCGAACGGCGCACAGCAGACCAACGAACGCTGGATCTCCGTGTACCCGGCCGAACCGAAGTAGTCCGCCCCATCACTCTGGCACGCCGGTCGCATCTGCGTTGACTCGACACAGATGCGATCGAACCTCTCCAGGAGACTGTCATGTACAAGCAATTCTTCCTTGCAGCCGCGCTGCTCGCCTGCAGTTCGGCGTCGTCGGCGCAAATGCGTCCCAATGCGGACGCCTTGTTCGAGAAGGCCGATGCGAATCACGACGGCAGCGTGTCGCGCAGCGAATTCCTCGCCGCGCGAGCGCAGCAGTTCCCGCGTCTGGATCGCAATGGCGACGGCTTCATCGACGCCGAGGATGCGCCGAAGCGAATGATGGCGCGTCAGCAGGGAAACGCGCAGCTCGCTGAGCTACGCAAGCATTTCGACACGGACGGTGACGGCAGAATCAGCCAGCAGGAGCTCGCGCAGGGCCCGACCACAGTCTTCGATCTGGCGGATACCGATCACGACGGTGTGTTGAATGCACGGGAACTCGCGGCTGCGAAGGAAGTGGCGAAGTCACGCGCGGCCGCGATGCGCCAGGGGTGATCGTCATGTGGCAGGCAGCAGGAATCGGAATCGATGCACGGCCGATGATTTTCATCGGCATGCTGATTCTGATCGTCGTCGAGGGGATCTGGCGGACGCTCGGCCAGCATCGCAACTACGACGTGAAGGCGGCAGCCGCGTCTCTCGGCGTCGCCGTCGGTCATACGGTGTTTGGCATGCTGAATGCCGCACTGGTGAGCACGGTATATCTGGCGTTGTGGGATATAGCGCCGCTTCATTTTCCCGTCAACGACTGGCGAACCTGGATCGTTGGGTTCCTCGCGGTCGAGTTTGCCTACTACTGGTTCCATCGCTGGAGTCACACGATCCGCTGGCTGTGGGCAAGCCACGCGGTCCATCACTCGGCCGAAGAGTTCACGTTGCCGGCGGCAATGCGCCTGGGATGGACCAGTGCCCTGTCCGGCGGCTGGCTCGTGTTTGCGCCACTGGTATTGCTGGGCTGGCATCCCGTGATCGTCGCGGGATTGCTCGCGTTCAACCTGCCGTATCAGTTCCTGCTGCACACGGAAGTGGTCGGCCGACTCGGTGTCCTCGAACGCGTGTTGAACACACCGTCTCATCATCGGGTTCATCATGCGTCGAATCCTTGCTACATCGACCGGAATTTCGGCGGCGTCCTGGTCGTCTTCGATCGATGGTTTGGCACTTACGCCGAGGAGTTACCGCAGGATCCGTGCCGCTACGGTCTGGTCAAACCTTTGCACTCGTACAACCCGCTGCGACTGGCCCTGCAAGAGTGGCTGAGCATGCTTCGTGATGTCTCGGGCTCGGGCTCGATGAAGGAGGCACTGCAAATCCTGTTTGCACCACCGCGAGATCCCTCCGAAGCGCACGGATTAGGCGGAAGTTCTTAAAGCTCGCGATGGATATTACGCGCTGGATCATGGAGTTGCGGCATTTCGCGGTGTCGCCGGTGTGGCCGCACGGTGATCGCTTGCAGTAATTGCAGCGCGCGCTGTTGAGCGGGATTGGGCACGGTGTTCATCTGGACCTTCCTGCCCTCCCGGTACGACTCACGCAGGAGGTCCGTGGGACGCGAACCGCGATTCGGAACGCCATCGATATGCATGGCCACATGCTGCCATCGATGCAAAAAACAAGCCGTGAATGCTGTTTACATGGCTACACGATGCAGCCACAACAGACCCGACGACGCTCGAGAACCCCCGCCTTTCCAGCACTTGCAACGATCGCCAACCAGAAAAGCGGGAGGAATTTCCGTTTAGAGAAGTCCACGTTCCGCAAAGGACACGCACACCCCATCCCCGACCACGATGTGGTCGAGCACCCGGATGTCGACCAGGGCCAGGGCCTCGCGCAGGCGCCCGGTGATGAGCTCGTCCGCCTGGCTGGGCTCGGCGATGCCCGAGGGGTGGTTGTGCGCCAGGATCACGGCAGCGGCATTGCGGGCCAGGGCCAGCTTCACGACGTCGCGGGGATGGACGCTCGCGCCGTCGATGGTGCCGCGAAAGACCTCGTCGAAGCAGATCACCCGGTGGCGGTTGTCGAGGAACAGGCAGCAGAAGACTTCGTGGTCCCGGTCGCGCAGCCGCGCACGGAGGAACTCGCGGGTGGCGCGGGGATTGGCGAGCGCGGGCCCCATCTGCATCAGCTCCGCGTAGTGGCGTCGCGAGAGTTCGAGCGACGCCTGCAGCAGCGCGTATTTCGCGTTGCCGAGCCCCCTCACGCGGCACAGCGCGTGGCGCTCGGCCGTGAGCAGGCCGCGCAGCGAGCGGAATTCCCCGAGCAGGCCCCGCGCGGTATCGAGCGCCGAGCACCCCGGCGTGCCGGTCTGCAGCAGGATCGCGAGCAGCTCGGCTTCGGAGAGTGCCGCCGCGCCGTGTTTCAGCAGCTTCTCGCGCGGACGCTCCGCTTCAGGCCAGTTCCGCAGGGACATGGGGCTGGTTCCTCCAGCCGCCATGCTGGCGCCTGGACCCGGCCGTTGCACGATGCAAATCGATCGTGATCGATGCCGAGCGCTACTGGACCAGCGCCCCGCCGGCCCGCCGCGGGTCCGATGCGGCGTCGATGCGCCCGCTCGTGGCGTCCCACGTGACGACCTGCATGTTGCCGATCGTCGCCGGCCAGGGGCGGATCTCGTGCCCGCGCGAGACGAGCGCCGCGCGCTCCTGTTCGCTCAACGCCTCGGGCTCGGCGAACACGGCGTCCGGCCGGTACTGGTGGTGCAGCCGTGGCGCCGCGACGATCGCCGTGGCGTCCGCGCCCTGCATCCAGTTCAGGATGCCGAGCAGCACCATGGAGGGGATGTAGCTGCCGCCGGGCGAACCCATGATCGCCACACCGCCCGGGCCGTCCACGAAGGTCGGCGACATGCTCGACAGCGGCCGCTTGCCCGGCACGATCGCGTTCGCCGAGGCGCCGACGAGGCCGTACATGTTGGGCACGCCCGCCTTCATGGCGAAGTCGTCCATCTGGTTGTTGAGCAGGATGCCGGTGCCGGGCGCCACGAGGCCGGTGCCGAACCAGCCGTTCAGCGTGATGCTGCAGGCGACGCGATTGCCCTCGGCATCGATGATCGAGAAGTGCGTCGTGTGCTTGCCGCGTCCCGCGGACTCGACGTAGTCCGGCAGCTGGTCGCTCGCCGTCGCCTTGTCCGGGCGGATCGAGGCGCGCAGTCCGGCGGCATAGTCGGGGCTCGTGAGCATGCGCACGGGGACGTCCGTGAAAGCCGGATCACCCAGGTATTGCGCACGGTCGCGATGGCCGCGACGCATGGCCTCGAGCACGAGGTGCTTGCGCGTGGCCGGATCGAGGCTCGCGAGGTCGTAGCCCGAGAGCACGTTCAGCACGCTGGCGAGCCACACGCCACCCGACGAAGGCGGCGGCGCGCTGGTGATCCGCAGGCCGTGGTAGGTCGTCACGATCGGTTCGCGCTCGACCACCCGGTAGTGCGCGAGGTCCTCGTACGACCAGATGCCGCCGAGCTTGCGCACTCCGTCCACCAGCCTGCGCGCGAAGGGTCCGCGGTAGAACGCATCCGCCCCACCGTTGGCCAGCACCTCCAGGCTCCCGGCCAATTCCGGGTGACGCATGACGTGGCCCGCCGGCGGCGCCTTGCCGTCCACGAGATAGATGCGCACGAACTCCCGGTTCGTGTTGCCGGTCATGCCCTGCGACTCGAGCGCCGCCGCGAACTCGGCATGCCGTGCGTCGCTGATGACGTGACCCTCGCGGGCCAGCCGGATCGCCGGCGCCAGGCTCGCCGCAAGCGGCAGCCGCCCGTAGTTCCTCGCGATGTGATCCCAGCCCGCCGGCTCGCCCGGGATGCCGGCCGCCTTCGCGGTCCGCGTCGAAAGACCCTCGACAGGATTCCCGTCGGCATCGAGGTACATGTCGCGCGTCGCCGCGGCCGGCGCCACCTCGCGCGCATCCACGAACACCTGCTTGCCGTCGCTTGCGCGATGCAGCAGGTAGAAGCCGCCGCCGCCGGGACCCGAGCCATTCGGCTCCACGACCGCGAGCGCTGCGCTCACCGCGACGGCCGCGTCGAACGCGTTGCCTCCCCGGGCCAGCACTTCCATGCCGGCCGCGGTGGCGAGCGGATGCGCCGTCGCAATCGCGGCCTTGCCCGGGGCCGTGGCCCCAAGCGCGGGCAGCGACAGCAGCGCGACGGCGAACGCAACGAAGAATCGTCGGGTGAGGTACAGCATCGGGTGGATCCGGGGTGGGCAGCCGCGGTCAGCGGGCAAAGCGGGCCTTGAGCGCCTCGGCGACGATCGGGTGCACGAACTCGCGGACGTCGCCGCCGAGGCTCGCGATCTCGCGGATCAGCGTCGAGGAGATGAAGTTGAACTGCTCGGTCGGCGTGAGGAACACCGTCTCGACTTCGCTCGAGAGGTGCCGGCTCATGGTGGCGAGCTGGAATTCGAACTCGAAATCGGAGACGGCGCGCAGGCCGCGCATGATGACGTTGAGATCGCGGTCGCGAGCGAACTCCACGGTGAGGCCCGTATAGCCCGTCACCTCGACGTTGGGCAGGTCGGCGAGCACGCGGCGCGCGAGATCCACGCGCTGGTCGAGCGTGAAGGCCGGCGCCTTGCCTGGATTGGCGGCGATGGCCACCACCACCTTGTCGAAAATCCGGCACGCCCGGCGCACCAGGTCGTTGTGGCCGTTGGTGATGGGATCGAAGGTCCCCGGATACATCGCACGACTGCCCATGAGACCTCGAGCTCCCGGTTCGTTGCTTATTCGCGGCGCGCCAGATGATAGCCCACCTCGCCCGCCCGCTTGCTGCGGTGCAGGGTCCAGTGCGGCGGCAGCTCCGGGGCGCCCGCGGCGGCGGCGTCCTCCAGGTAGACATGGCCGCCCGGCTTGAGCCAGCCGCGCTCCTCGATCCGCCGGCAGGTCGCGGCCAGCAGGCGCTCGGCATACGGCGGGTCGAGGAAGATGACGTCGAACGGCACCACCGGTCCCTCGAGATACTGCTGGGCCGGGGTGCGGACCACCGTGCCGCGGTCGCACGCCAGCATGCGGAGATTTCCGGCCAGCCGCCCCGCAGCCTGCGCGTCCGACTCGACGAAGACCACCTCCGCCGCGCCGCGTGACAATGCCTCTAGGCCGAGCGCGCCGCTGCCGGCGAAGAGGTCGAGGCAGCGGCTGCCCGGGATGTCGAACTGCAGCCAGTTGAACAGCGTCTCGCGGACCCGGTCCGGCGTCGGGCGGATGGCCGCCACGGGCGGGAACCCGACCTTTCGCCCGCGCCACTCGCCGCCAATGATGCGGAGCATCAATTTCCCTCCGGCGGGCGTGGCGTGCGCGCTACGTATTTGTGGATTCTTGCGTGGCATCCCAGTGCGAGCGTAGGCTTCGCTGCGACGATTCAATAACGCGTGATCTTACGCGCGGTCCAGTATCTAAGGGGATGCACACATGGTAGAGGCGAAGACCAGGCGGCTCGCGACTGCACTCGCAGTGATGGCGGGAGTGGCGCTCAGCGGTTGCGAAGTTTCATCGGACGGACCCGAATCACCGCCGCCGCCGACGGAGACGTTCAAGGCGCTCTTCTACACGTTGAGCGGTTCCGGCTTCCCCTACCTGCCGTGGCCGACCGACTTCATGTTCAGCGGAACCGTCGACGGTACGCTCAACATCCCGGTCCCGACCGGCACTTCATCGGCGGACACCCTCCTGCTCGGCACGCCCCTGTATTCGGCGCTCAACCTGCTCGACGGCTTCTCGACGACCGCGTCGACCAAGGCGCCGTTCACCCTGCCGATCGACGGCTCGACGCTGACGGCATCGACGGTGCGCGTCATCGAGTTGAACCTCGTCGCGCCGAGCACGCCCAGCTCGACGAACCCGGTGAGCCGCGTGCTGGCGCACGGCACGGACTACACGGTCGAGGTTTCCACCGAAGTGGATACCGGCGGCAAGCTGCTCAAGATCACGCCGACCAAGCCTTTCAGGTACAGCAAGGGCGCGAACGGCGTCGGCTACCTGTTCCTCGTGACGAACGGCGTCCAGGACATCAATGGCCAGCCGGCCCAGGCGGACGACCTCTACGCGGCCATCAAGGCGGCGCCGAGTTGCGACGCGTTCACCAACGCGACGCAGAACGGAATCTGCCTGGCCGTGAAGGGTCAGCTGCAGATCGCGGGGCTGGTGTTCGGCGCGGAGTTTGCCGGCAACGTCATCCTGAGCTGGAGCTACATGACCCAGTCGGTCGACGAAACCCTCGAGTACCTCTCGGCCAACGTCGGCCCGCAACCGATCGGCGTGGTGGCGGTCCCCGGCGCCACGAGCCCGCTGGGCGCAGCGAACATCTACGTCGGCACCACGCAGATGCCGTACTACTCGCGGCGGCCGGCCACGGTGAACGACGCTTCGATCCTCTCGAGCTTCTGGGTGGCGGGCACCCCGCCGCCGGCGCCGTGGGTCTCCGATCCGAATCTCCCGTTCAACCCGCTCACGCGATACAACCCGGTGCCCGTGCCACAGGGCGGCAACGTTACCGTGCCGGTGATCGTCAGCGTGCCGATTGGCTGCGCGAAGCCCGCATCGGGGTGGCCGGTCGCGATCGTCCAGCACGGCCTCGGCCGCAACCGCACGGATGCACTTTCCATGGCGGACAGTTTCGGCGCGCCCCCGGCGTGCACGGTCGTGGTCGGCTTCGACCTGCCGCTGCACGGCATCACGGACACGGCGAGCCCGTTCTACCAGGCGGACAACGAGCGCACGTTCAACATCGACCTCGTGAACAACGCGACCGGCGCCACGGGACCGGACGGCGTCATCGACGACTCGGGTTACCACTTCTTCAACAACCTGGTGTCGAGCCCGCTCACCGGACGCGACGGGTTGCGGCAGTCCGCGGCGGACCTGGGCGTACTGACGAAGTCCGTCGCCAACCTCGACCTGAACGCCGACGGCGCAGGTGACGTGGACCTGACCAAGGTGCACTACGTCGGTCTGTCGATGGGCGGCATCGTGGGCATCGCCCATGCCAAGTTCACGCCGGGCCTGCTCACCGCGACGGTCGCCGCGCCGGGCGGCGTGCTGAGCCAGCTCGGCAATGAATCGCCGACCTTCGGCCCCACGATCCGGGCGGGCCTCGCGCGCCAGAGCGCGCTGTTCGTGCCGAATTCCGCGTTCTTCAACAACTTCATGCGGGACACGCAGACCATCCTGGACCCGGGCGATCCGATCAACCACATCTGCGAGTGCGGCACGCAGCAGCCCTTGCTCATGTACCAGATGTCGGGCGACCCGCCTGACCAGGTCGTCCCGAACAGCACCACGCAGAACCTGGTGCGGGCGGGCGACTTCCGCCAGCTCAGGACGGTGGGGCCGAACCCCGTGGGCGTGGAAAACGTCTGGGTCAAGATGATCGCGGGCGACCACGGCTCGCTCATGAACCCGGCGGCGAGCCTGGAGGCGACCACCGAGATGCAGACCGAGGTGGTGGGGTTCACGCTCTCGGCGAACGCCGGTACGCCGGCGGTCATCATCACCGACGACACCGTGGTCGAGGTCGATCCCGACTGAGGGTCCTGCGCCTCTTCGAGGTGACGGCAAGGGCGGGTAGCGATACCCGCCCTTTCCGTTTGCGGGCGGCCTCAGGCGCGGCCTGCGTCCCGCCATCCGCTACAATCCCCGTTCCGCCCCGTCGACACCCGCCATGGCACTGTTCAATTTCAGGTCGAAGAAGGCCGCCGAGGAGACCCCCGCGGCCGAGTCCGATGCGAAGCAGGCAGGCTTCCTCGCGCGGCTGCGCGCCAAGCTGAACCGTGGCGATTCGTGGCTCACCTACGACCTCGCGAACCTGCTGCCCGGCGGCACGATCGATGACGAGGTGCTCGACGAGCTCGAGACGCGACTGATCGGTGCCGACGTCGGCATCGAGACGGCGGAGAAGATCCTGGCGGGGCTGCGCGGCAAGGTCGCGCGCAAGGAACTCGGCAACCTCGAGGCGCTGGTCGCCGCACTGCGCCAGGCCATGCTCGGCATCGTCGGTCCCGTGAGCCGGCCGCTGGTGGTGGACGAGTCGAAGCGACCCTTCGTGATCCTGGTCGTCGGCGTCAACGGGTCCGGCAAGACGACCACGATCGGCAAGCTCGCGCGCAGCCTCACCGAGGCCGGCCGCAAGGTCGTGCTCGCCGCCGGCGATACATTCCGGGCGGCGGCCATCGAGCAACTGCAGATCTGGGGCGAGCGCAATTCCGTACCGGTGATCGCGCAGGCCGCGGGCGCCGATCCCGCCGCGGTGATTTTCGACGCGATGCAGTCGGCGCAGGCCCGCGGCGCGGACGTGCTGGTCGCGGACACCGCAGGACGGCTGCACACGCAGAGCAACCTGATGGACGAACTCAAGAAGGTGAAGCGCGTGCTCGGCCGGCTCGACCCGGAAGCGCCGCACGAGGTGTTGCTGGTGCTCGACGCGGGCCAGGGCCAGAACGCACTCACGCAGGCCGAGCAGTTCCACCAGGCGCTCGGCGTGACGGGCCTCGTGATCACCAAGCTCGACGGTACCGCGAAGGGCGGCATCGTGCTCGCGATCGCGGATCGCATGAAGATCCCGCTGCGCTACGTGGGCGTGGGCGAGTCCGCCGAGGACTTCGGCGTGTTCGACGCGGACACCTTCGTCGACGCCGTGCTCGCGCCGCCCCGCGCGAGCGGCGGACCCGCATGATCCACTTCGATCACGTCTGGAAACGCTATCCGAACGGGCGCGAGGCGCTCTGCGAGCTCACGCTCGAGATCGCCCGGGGCGAGATGGTGTTCCTCACAGGCCATTCGGGTGCAGGCAAGAGCACGCTCCTGAAGCTGATCGCGCTCATCGAGAGGCCGACCCGCGGCACGCTGATCGTGAACGGGCAGAACACCTCGACGGTACCGCGCGCGAAGATCCCGCCGTTCCGCCGCCAGATCGGCATCGTGTTCCAGGACCACAAGCTGCTCATGGACCGGCCGGTCTACGACAACGTCGGCCTGCCACTAGTCATCGCGGGCGTGCCCGAGAAGGAAATCGGCAAGCGCGTGCGCGCGGCGCTGGACCAGGTGGGACTGCTCGGCCGCGAGCAGAACCGCCCCATCGAGCTCTCGACCGGCGAGCAGCAGCGCGTCGGCATCGCGCGGGCCATCATCGGCAAGCCTTCGCTCCTCATCGCCGACGAGCCGACCGGCAATCTCGACCCGGACCTATCGTTCGAGATCATGAGCATCTTCAGGCGCTTCAACGAAGTCGGCGTCACCGTGCTCGTTGCGAGCCACGACCTGAACCTCATCGAGCGCTTCGGCATGCGTCGCGTGATCCTCGAGGGCGGCCGGGCGGCCGGTGGCCCGGGCGCGCCGCCACCGGACCTCCCATCGATGGTGGCGGTCTGATGCAACAGTGGTTCGAGCGTCACCTGCAGACCCTGGTCGGCTCGCTGGGCCGCCTGTGGCAACAGCCGTTCGCCACGCTGCTCACGGTGCTCGTGATCGGCATCGCGCTCGCGCTCCCCGCATGCCTGCACGTGCTGGTGCAGAACGTGCGCGCGGCGAGTGGTGGCTGGAGCAACGCGCTCGACGTGTCCGTGTACATGAAGCAGTCGGCGAAGCTCGACGAGACCCGCCAGGTGGCCGAGCGCATCCGCAAGCGTCGCGACGTCGCGGAGGTGACGATCGTCGAGGCCGATGACGCGCTGGAGGAATTCCGCAGGAACTCGGGCTTCGGCGAGGCGCTCGAGGCACTGAAGGACAATCCGCTGCCCCACGCGCTGGTCGTGCGGCCGGCCGAGGGCTTCCGCGAGGCGAGCCAGGTCGCGGGACTCACCGAGGAACTGCGGGCATTGCCCGGCGTGGACATCGTCCAGCTCGACACCGAGTGGGTGAGCCGCTTCAACGCCATCCTCGATGTCGTGCGGCGGGTGGTGTTCCTCGCCGCGGGGCTCTTCGCACTCGGCATCCTCGTGATCGTCGGCAACACCATCCGCCTCGACATCGAGAACCGCCGCGACGAGATCGAGGTAACCAAGCTCGTCGGCGGCAGCGATGCGTTCGTCCGCCGGCCCTTCCTCTACAACGGCGTCTGGTACGGCCTCGGCGGCGGGGTGATCGCGTGGCTCATCGTCGCGATCGTCATCCTGGTGCTCGGCGAGCCGGTCCGGAACATCGCCGGGCTGTATGGCAGCAGCTTCTCGCTGCAGGGACTCGGCAACGAGGGCAGCCTCGCCCTCGTGCTCGGCGGAATCGTGCTCGGCTGGCTCGGGTCCTTCATAGCGGCCACGCGGGAGCTGCGGGGGATCGAGCCGAAGTAGGAAAGGGGAAAGGGGAAAGGGGATAGGGGATAGGGGATAGGGGATAGGGGATAGTAGGAGGCGGGTGCGCAGCACCCGGGCAGTCTTACTATCCCCTATCCCCTATCCCCTATCCCCTTTCCCCTATCCCCTTTCCCCTATCCCCTATCCCCTTTCCCCTATCCCCTATCCACTGGTCACCATCCCCTTTTCTTACAAGCACTTACGCCGCGCCTGAGACCCCCCGCCCCCGCTGAACTTTCCCCCTCCCTTAGCACTCTAACTTTCCGACTGCTAATATCACCCGGACCCTTGGGAGGATCGACGCCAGACATGACCACGACCGCACTCGTTCGACGCAGCCCCGCAGAAACCGCCTTCGCCGGCCCGATCGGCAGCCTCGACGCGTATTTCGACGCGGTGAGCCGCATCCCGATCCTGAGCCGCGACGAGGAAGTCGATCTCGCGACGCGCTTCCACGACGAGAACGACGTGGACGCTGCGCGCCAGCTCGTGCTGTCGCACCTGCGCTTCGTGGTGCACATCGCCCGCGGCTACACCGGCTATGGCCTGCCGATGGGCGACCTCGTGCAGGAAGGCAACGTGGGCCTCATGAAGGCCGTGAAGCGCTTCGACCCGTCGGTCGGCGTGCGGCTGGTGTCCTTCGCCGTGCACTGGATCCGCGCCGAGATCCACGAGTACGTGCTGCGCAACTGGCGGCTGGTGAAGATCGCCACCACCAAGGCCCAGCGCAAGCTCTTCTTCAACCTGCGCAAGTACAAGCGCAACCTCGGCTGGCTCACGGCGGAGGAGACCGAGGCCGTCGCGCGCGACCTCGGCGTCAGTCCCGGGGACGTCACGGAGATGGAGCGCCGGCTGGCCTCGCGCGACCTCTCGTACGACCCGGCACCGGACGCGAACGAGGACGAGGACGTGTACTCGCCGTCTGCTTACCTGCCTGCCCCGGATGCCGACCCGGCGGTCGCGGTCGAACGTGCCGAGTGGGACGACGACGTGACCGACAAGGTGGCGGATGCCATGGCGCAGCTCGATGCGCGCAGCCAGGCGATCCTGCGCGCGCGCTGGATGAACGAGCCCAAGGCGACGCTGCACGACCTCGCCGACGAGTTCGGCGTCTCGGCCGAGCGCATCCGCCAGATCGAGGCGAACGCGATCAGCAAGCTCCGCAAGCTCGTGGTCGCGGAAGCGACCTGATCGCGCTGGCGCGCGGGCCGTTCAGCCCTGGCGCGCCTTCTCCACGGATTCCTCGGTCACCGGCACGATGGTGATCTCGACGCGCCGGTTCTGTGCGCGGCCCGCATCGGTGTCGTTCGACGCGACCGGGTGTGCCTCGCCCGCTCCGATCGTCACCACGCGCGCGTTCGACACGCCGCGGCCCGACAGGTAAGCCGCGACGCTGTTGGCGCGGCGTTCCGACAGCTGCTGGTTGTAGGCGTCGCTACCGACGCTGTCGGTGTGACCCGCCACCTCGATCACGGTCTTGTCGAACTCGACCATGGTCTGCGCGACCTTGTCGAGCACCGGGTAGAACTGCGGGTTCACCTCGGCGCTGTCGAACGCGAACGTGACGTTGCCCGGCATGTCGAGCGTGATGTTGTCGCCCTTGCGCACCACGTCCACGCCACTGCCCGCCATCTGCTGGCGGAGCTTGGCCTCCTGGCGGTCCATGTAGTTGCCGGCGGCGCCGCCGACCAGCGCACCTGCGGCCGCGCCGATCATCGCGGACTTGAACTTGTTGTTGCCGCCCGTGAGCAGGCCGATCACCGCGCCGGCCGCGGCACCATAGCCCGCGCCCTGCCTCGTCTTCTGCAGGTCGGGATTGCTCGAGAAATCCTCCATCGTGGCGCAACCCGCGAGCGCGACACACGCCGCGACGGCGATGAACCCGGTGGTCTTGTATCCGAACATTGCTGACTCCTTCTGGATGCCGGCACCGAACGGGCCGGCAGTTGTGGGCCCCCCCACGGTGTCCATCATCCCCCGCGCTGCGGCCTGGGGCAACGTCCGACAGGGGCTCCTCGCGACGGGGTAACGCGAGAGGCGCGGATCGGTTTACGCGCCCTGGCCAGGCGAGCGGGATTTCTTTGCGGCCATGGGGCGATTTCCCGAGAATAGGCGGATCGTCCCCTTCCCCCCGATCCGGAGCCGAGCCGTGGCCAAGTCACCCGTCGAATCCTCGCAGGAGCAGAAGTCCTCGCGGGCGCTCGATCCGCTCGACCTGTTCGACGTCCGCGGCCTGCTCTCCGAGGACGAGCGCATGGTGCAGGACTCGGTCGGGCGCATGGTCGACGAGAAGGTGCTGCCGGTCATCCAGAAGCACTTCGAGGACCACACGTTCCCGCGCGAGCTGGTCGGCGAACTCGCCGGGCTCGGGCTGTTCGGCAGCTCGCTCGAGGGCTATGGCTGCGCCGGCATGAACGGCGTGAGTTACGGTCTCATCTGCCAGGAGCTCGAGCGCGGCGATTCGGGCCTGCGCAGCTTCGTCTCCGTGCAGTCGAGCCTGTGCATGTTCCCGATCCACGCCTACGGCAGCGAGGAACAGAAGCAGCAGTACCTGCCGCGCATGGCGGCGGGCGAACTGATCGGCTGCTTCGGGCTCACCGAGCCGCATGGCGGGTCGGATCCCGCCAACATGAAGACCCACGCGAAGCGTCGCGGCGGCGACTGGGTGCTGAACGGCGCGAAAATGTGGATCACGAACTCGCCGCTCGCGGACCTGTTCGTGATCTGGGCGAAGACCGAGGAAGGCATCCGCGGCTTCCTCGTCGAGAAGGGCGCGAAGGGCCTCGCCGCGCCCGAGATCGAGAAGAAGTTCTCGCTGCGCGCCTCCTCGACCGGCGCGATCTTCCTCGAGGACGTCGTCGTGCCGGAGGCGAACGTGCTCCCTGGCAGCGTCGTCGGCATCAAGGCGCCGCTCTCCTGCCTGACGCAGGCGCGCTACGGCATCACCTGGGGCGTGATCGGCGCGGCGCAGGCGTGCCTCGCACAGGTGCTCGACTACACGCAGTCGCGCGTGCTGTTCGGCCGGCCGCTCGCGGCGACGCAGACGATCCAGATCCGCCTCGCCGCGATGGCGCGCGGCATCACCACGGCGCAGCTGCTGTCGCTGCAGCTCGGGCGCCTCAAGGACTCGGGCACGATGTCGCCCTCGCAGGTGTCGCTCGCGAAGTGGAACAACTGCCGCATGGCGCTCGACGTGGCGCGCGATGCCCGCGACATCCTCGGCGGCGCGGGGATCAGCGCGGAGTACGTCCCGATCCGCCACGCGCTCAACCTCGAGAGCGTGATCACCTACGAGGGGACCGAGACGATCCACCAGCTCACGATCGGCCGCGAGCTCACCGGCATCAGCGCGTTCTGAATGGCTGGACAGCCCCTGTTCCTGCGCGTCGGTTTTCTTTACGAAATCAAGCCTCGCGGTCGCTCGAGCTAGGATGCTCCCGAGCTTTTCCTACGTAACCCACTGATTCTGAACGCGCTCCGTTTCTTGGCACGTTCGTTGCTTTTCTCTTCCGGCAAGAACGAGAGACCTGCCGGGGGATGACGAGAGTCTTGGACGATGTGAGCCGCAAGGGTGGACGAGTGCGCAGCTGAACCGTGGGGCGTCTAGAAGAAGAAAACCACAAGTAGAGAACAGTACGCCCCGTGAAGGACGACAACCCCGCGCAAGCGGGGTTTTTTTTGCCTGTATCCTGTGCCGGATGCCCGAACTGGCCGTCAATGCACACGCGATCGCGGTCCTCGCCCTGACCGTCGTCGCCTTTTTCCTGTTCACGCGGGAGCGCATCCCGATCCCGGTCACGAGCCTGATCGTCGTGGTGACGCTCGCCGTCGGACTGTACGTGTTCCCGTACCAGGGACCGGCCGGCACGCTCGATCCCCGCCAGATTTTCTCGGGATTCGGCCACGAGGCGCTGGTGGCGATATGCAGCCTGATGATCCTGGGGCGCGCGCTGATGGTGACCGGCGCGCTCGAGCCCGTGGCACGGCTGCTGGCGCGCCTGTGGGCATTCAACCGCCACCTCGCGCTGCTCGCGATCCTGGTAGTCGCCATGTGTCTCAGTGCGTTCATCAACGACACGCCGGTGGTCGTGGTGCTGATGCCGGTGGTGATCGGGCTCGCGTTGCGGGCCGGCGGCTCGCCCTCGCGCATGCTGATGCCGATGAACTTCGCGGTGGTCATCGGGGGCATGGCCACCACGATCGGCACCTCGACCAATCTCCTCGTCGTGTCGCTGGCCCACGAGCACGGCGTGCCAGCGATCGACATGTTCGAGTTCACCCGGCTCGTGGTCGGGCCGGCCGCCTTGGCGCTGCTCTACCTGTGGCTCGTGGCACCGCGGCTGCTCGGCGACCGCGGCGGGGCGCTGGCCGGACTCGCTCCGCGCCGGTTCGATGCGATCCTGTACGTCGGGCAGCGAAGCCGCGCGCGCGGCAAGCTTCTGTCGAAGGTACGGCGCTGGACCGGCAACAAGATGGAAGTGCAGCGCGTGCAGCGCGGCACGGAATCCCTGGCCGCCACCGACGACCTGCGGCTGCTCGAGGGGGACCGGCTGGTCGTCAACGACACCTCCGCGTACCTCAAGGAATACGAGCGCACGCTGCGCGCGAACCTCTACGACGCCGACCGGGTCGGCAACCTGCCTCCGGAGCAGCACCCGCTGCTGGCCGAGGACCAGCAGCTCGTCGAGGTCGTGGTGAGCGAGGAGTCGCCGCTGCACCATCGCACGCTGCGCGAGGCGCGGTTCGCGGAACGCTACGGCGTGGTGATCCTCGCCATGTACCGTCCCGCGGACGAATCGTCGCTCGCGGGCGAGATCCCGGACCGCGAGCTGCGCTCGGGCGACGTGCTGCTGGTGCAGGGCCCGGCCAACCGCGTCAGTGGCCTGAAGGACGAGGCCGCCGCGCTGGTGCTCGACGGCACCCTCGACCTGCCGCGCACGCGCAAGGCGCCGATCGCGGTGCTGATCATGGCGACCGTGGTGACGCTCGCGGCCTTCGGCGTGCTGCCGATCTCCATCGCCTCGCTGCTCGGCGTGCTGGCGCTGATCCTCACGGGATGCCTCGAGTTCGAGGGACTCGGCCGCGGCATCAGCGCGGAGGTGGTGCTGGTCGTCGTGGCGAGCCTCGCGCTCGGGCGCGCCATCACCGTCACGGGCGGCGCCGACCTGCTGGCCAGTGCGTTCATGTCGGTCGCCAGCGGTCTCTCGCCGCAGCTGGTGCTCGCGGCCGTGATGGCGTTCCTCGGGATCCTCACCAACTTCGTCTCGAACAACGCGGCCGCCGCGATCGGGACGCCGGTCGCCATCTCGATCGCGCAGCAACTCGGGGCGCCGCCGGAGCCCTTCGTGCTCGCGGCCATCGTCGGCTGCAACCTCTCGTTCGCCACGCCGATGGGTTACCAGACGAACGTGCTGATCATGCAGCCGGGCGGCTACGTGTTCCGCGACTTCGTGCGCGTGGGCGGGCCGCTGGTGTTGTTGATGATCGCCGCGTTCTCGGTGCAGCTGGTGCGTGCCTACCCGGTCTGAGGCGGCTGGCGGTCAGGCGGACGGCGCCGCGATCGGCTCGATCTCGTAGCCGATGATTTCGCGCGTGGCCGGGTCCAGGATGGGCTTGCCGCAGTTGAACCGGCCCGCCACCAGCGCCTTCCTGATCAGCGACTTGTCCGGCCGCAGCCGACGCAGCTCCATCAGTCCCTGGGCATCGCGCACCAACGCGGTCACGAGCGGAGTCGTGCCGTCGCTCGGCTGGTTGGGCTCCGGAAAGAGCAACGCAAGGACTTCGGACTGCATCTCGTGCACCGTCGGCCGCACCGCGGCCCTGTCGGTATTCTCTGAAGCAAGACACGTGCCAGCCGAGGCGCTCCAGTGAATCAGGGGCTTGCGAACGTTGCCCCGCCGCGCGCGGGTGACCAAACGCGTCAGCGCCGGTCCGGCGCCTGTCGCACCGTGACGGGCCTCACGCGGCGGCGCCACGTTAAGTAATATCGTTGGTTGCCGTTCCATCCAGGCGCCGAGATGACGCAGTTCCCCGACTTGCCGACCATCATCGCCCACCGGGGCAATGCCGCCGAGTTTCCCGAGAACACCCTGCCGGCGCTCGAGTCCGCGGTAGAGCTCGGCATCCGGCACCTCGAGTTCGACGTGCAGCTCACGGCCGACAAGGTGCCGGTTCTGTTCCACGACTCCGACCTCGAACGGGTCGCGGATCGCGCGGACTGCGTGCACGACCTGACCTGGGCGCAACTCGGCGAGACCCCGGTCGGCGAGGTGAAGCGCTTCGGCCGGCGCCACGCCTTCACGTTCCCGCCGTCGCTCGCACAGGTGGTCGACGCGCTGGCCGGCTGGGAAGACGTAACTGCCTTCGTCGAGATCAAGCGCGCCAGCCTGCGCAGGTTCGGCCGGGAGACGGTGCTGCGTCGCGTCGCGCAGGTGCTGAAGCCCGCGCTCCCCCGCTGCGTGCTGATCTCCTTCGACCTGCCGAGCCTGCGGATCCTGCGCATGATGACCGGCGCGCGGATCGGCTGGGTGATCTCGGAGTACGACGAGACGACGCGCGCGGAGGCCGCCGCGATCGCACCGGAATTCCTGTTCGGGAACCTCGACCGCCTGCCGGACGGGCCCGGGCCGTTGTGGCGGGGACCCTGGGAATGGGCGATCTACGAGGTGCGCGACTTGAGGACGGCGCAGGCCTGCCATGCGCGCGGCGCCCGGTTCGTCGAGACCATGACCGTGCGTGGCCTGCTGTCCGCCTACCAGGAGAGTCGCCGCCAGTGGTGACCGCGCCGCCCGCCGGGCTCGTCCTGGCGCTCGACCAGGGTGGGCACGCCAGTCGCGCATTGCTCTTCGATGCACGCGGCAATGAAGTCGCGGCGGCGCACGTCCCCGTGGCCACGCGCCGCGAGGGCGAGGATCGCGTCGAGCACGACCCGGAGGAACTCCTCAGGTCACTGCAGCTCGCGGTGCGGGATGCCTGCGATTGCGAGTCGGCGCGTGGCCAGGCGATCGCGGTCGCGGGGCTCGCCACGCAGCGCTCGACCGTCGTGTGCTGGGAGAAGTCCTCGGGCCGGCCGCTCGCGGACGCGATCTCGTGGCAGGACCGCCGCAATGCCGCGTGGCTCGAGCGGCTGCGCCCGCACGAAGCCGAGGTGCGCGCGCTGACGGGCCTCGTGCTATCGCCGCACTACGGCGCGAGCAAGTTGCGCTGGTGCCTGGACCACGTCCCGGCCGTGCAGCGCGCCGCGCAAGCCGGCGACCTGGCAGCGGGCCCGCTGTCGAGCTTCCTCGTCGCGCGACTGCTCGTCGAGCGTCCGTTCGTGGTGGATCCAGCGAACGCCGCGCGTACGCTGCTGTTCGACCCGCAACGGCTGGACTGGTCGCCGCCACTGCTCGCGACCTTCGACATCGACAGGGGGCTACTGCCACGCTGCGTTCCGACGCGCCACGAGTACGGCTCGATGCCGCTCGGCGCCGGACGGGTCCCGCTGCGCACGTGCACGGGCGACCAGTCCGCGGCCGCCTATGCTTTCGGTTCGCCGCGCGACGACACGGCCTACGTCAACCTCGGCACCGGGGCGTTCGTGCAGCGACTGGTGGCGTCGGGCGTGCGCCCGCCGGCCGGACTGCTGCACAGCGTGCTGTGCTCCGACGGCGACGGCGTGGCATACAGCCACGAGGGCACGGTCAATGGTGCGGCGAGCGCGATCGAGTGGCTGCGCTCGCGCGTCGTGCTCGACGTGGACCGGGCGCTGCGCGCACTTCCGGACCGGCCCGTGGAGGAACCGCCGCTCTTCATGAACGGCATCGGTGGACTCGGCGCGCCCTGGTGGATCGCCGATTTCCCGACCGGGTTCGTCGGCGCCGGGGACGACCTGCAGCAACTCTGCGCGGTGCTCGAGAGCATCGTGTTCCTGGTCGACGCCAACCTCGCGGCGATGCGACGCCCGGCTGCGCTGGCGCGGATCGCGGTGTCCGGCGGCCTCGCCAGCTGCGATTACCTGTGCCGCGCGCTCGCGGACCTGAGCGGCCTCGGCGTCGAGCGCTACGTGCTGCGCGAGGCGACGGCGCGCGGCGTCGCCTACCTGGCCGCCGGCCGGCCCACGGAATGGACCCCCGTGCAGTGCCAGCGGGTCTTCGAGCCGACGGCGAACCCGCAGCTCGCGGCTCGCCATGCCCGCTGGCGCGCCGAGATGGCGCGGCGCGGCGCGGCCTAGGGCGAGGCCAGTACCGCGAGGATCTCGCGCTCGATCCAGGTGCCTTTGCTGCGTCCCTCGTAGAAGCCGCAGTGCCCGCCGTGGGTGGTGCGCGTGACTTCGAGCGCGCGTGGCCGGGCGAGGCGCGCGAGGTCCGCCGCGGGAATGATCGGGTCGTCGGCGGCCGCGATGATGCGCGTGCGTGCCTCGATGCCCGCGAGTACGTCGCCGACCACCGCGTAGCCGTGCAGGTAATCGGCCAGCGACGGATAGCCGCCGTACTTGCGCGCGAGGACGTCCGTCATCGCGGTGAGGTCGTCGAGCGCGAGCACGTCCCGCAGGTCGTAGAGCTGCGGCCAGGCCGCCTGCTTCCTGCGCAGCGAACGACTCCATTTCCAGACGAAGTAACGGCGATAGAGCGCCCAGCCGTGCTCGAGCTGCTCGAGCGTCCGCCCGGGGTCGAGCACGGGGCACACCGCGACGACCCGCTCGAGCGCCAGACCCGCGGCGGGGGCGCGTGCCGCGACACGCAGGAAGAAATTGCCGCCGAGCGAAAACCCCACGAGGTTGAGCCCGCATCCGGGATTCAACGCCTGCAGCCGCCGCACTGCGCCCACGACCTCGGCGATGCGGCAGGAATGGAAAATACCCTCGTTCAAGTGGTGCGTGTCGCCGTGGTCGCGCAGGTTGAGCCGCACGACGTCGAAGCCGCGCTCGAGCAGGAACTGCCCGAGCGACAGCACGTAGAGCGACTCCGAGCTGCCCTCCCAGCCGTGGAGCAGCACCGCCACCCGGCTGGCGGGTGCTCGACCGAGGCGTTCCTGTGTCGCATGGTGCGCCAGCAGTCGCACGCCCTCGCCGCAATCGAGCACGAGGGCCTCGGAGGCGGCGAGCAGTTGCCGGCAGCGCCGCTCCACGCCCGGGCGTCGCAGCGGCAGGCTCGGGAAGATCGACTGCAGGTGCGGGTTGGCGAGCCAGCCCGGCGGACTGAACTGCGCCGGGCCCGCGGCGGTGCCGGCGCTCACGCGATCCCGGGTCGCATCAGGCGCCGGGCGCCAGCCGGAACTCGACGCGGTTGTTCTGCGCGGCGACGGTGTTCCACGCGCCCGCCGTGCTGCCCTCGGCCTGCTCCGGGTACTCCACCGGATTGCGCCGTCCCGAATTTACGACCTCGATCCGTATCGCGCCGGCGGTGCGCTGCCGCAGCGAGGCCGCGAAATTGGCGAAGTCCACGGACTGCCGCTGCGCCGGGGACAGCGAGTCGTCGAACGGATTGCCCACCAGGTCGCACTTCTGCGCGAGCAGGCCAGCATCGGCGACGGCGAATCCCTCGCCGGCATTCCCGCTCAGGCAGAAGTCGCCGACGTAGGTCTCGACGACGACCCGACCCTGGTAGCGCTGGCCCTCGAGCGTCGCCACGATGCCGCGCAGGCGCTCGAGCCGCGCATTGGCCAGCGGCGTCTCGCCGTAGGGAACGTACTCGATCGCGAGCGGTCCCGCGGGCGGGCCGACGTCGCCCGGGGTCGCGCCCGCCGCCGGGTCGCCGGCCGGCACCGCTGCAGCACGACTCGCGAGCGCCTCCGGGATCGTGGTCTCGAGCGCGGTGCGCACCCCGGCCAGCTCGCTGGCGAACTGGCGGTTGGTCTCGAGCGCTTGCCAGTAAAGCACGGCGAGCACGGCCGTCGGCACCACCGCAAGCAGTGCCGTGAGCAGCACCGGCCACCATTGCCGCGGGGGCGGGGACGGCGGGAATACGTCGGCCAGCGGGGCCGTGGTGGACCTGGCCGTGCCCTCCTTGATCTCGCCGCTCAGGCGTCGGGCGAAGGCCTCGAACGTCGCCAGCATGAAGCGCCGCTGTTCGGCCAGCTGGTCCTTCACGACCTGGTGCAGGGACTGGCGCAGGCTCGTCTGCAGCTCCGACAGTGCGAAGGCGGGTGCCGCGAGCTGCACGGGACCGGTGTCGGCCGTCGCCTCGGGTCTCGCTGCCGGGGCTTCGCCGGCCACGTCGGAGTTCGCCGCCAGCGGCAGTTGCATCGGGGCGCTCGTGGACGCGGCGGCCGCCGCGGCGGCCGCCCGGGCATCGAACAGGGCCGAGCGCTGCTGGCGCCGCTCCGGCAGCAGGTGCAGCTGGTAGAGGACGCGCGACACGTCGACCGGGCGCACCGTCTTCGGCAGCACGCCCACCGCGCCGAGCGCACGCGCCTGGCTCACGTACAGCTCGCCTTCCTGCGAGGTGTACATCATCAGCGGGATGGTCGCGGTCTGGGCGTCGCTCTTGATCGCCTGGACGGCCTGGAAGCCGTCCATCCCCGGCATCAGGTGATCCATGAAGATCACGTCGGGCCGGGTCTGCTGCAGGTATTCGAGCGCCTGTTCGGCGGACTCGGCGGTATCCACCGCCATACCGTGCTGCTCGAGCATGCGGCTCAGGATCACCCTGGCCGAGCGCGAGTCATCCACGATCAGGGCACGCTTGCCCGTCGTCATTACCATGGTCCCCCAGGAGGGCGGCCGATTGCCGCCACGAGTACTGGCTTTCTACCTTGATCCGGCCTGCAAGCCAATCCCGGCAACCCCTGTAGCCCCCTTGCGCCCCCGGCGTATGCTCTCGACCCATAGTAGAAGGAAAAAGGGAGGCATCAGATGCCCTATACGACGGCGGACATCCGCAACATCGCACTGGTGGGCCAAGCTGGCGCGGGCAAGACCCTGCTCGCAGAGGCCTTGCTCGCGCAATCCGGAGCGATCCGCGCCAAGGGCTCGCTGGCCCGCGGCACCACGGTCTGTGACTTCGACCCCCAGGAGAAAGCGCTGCTGCATTCCCTCGACGCCGCGATCTGCGGCTTCGAGTCCCAGGGCGTGCGGGTCAACATGATCGACACCCCGGGGTATCCCGACTTCCTCGGCCGCAGCCTCTCCGCGCTCGAGGCCGTCGAGACGGCGGTCATCGTGGTGAGCGCCGTGAACGGCGTCGAGCCGATGACCCAGCGCATGATGGAATTCGCGAAGACTCGCGGCCTGTGCCGGCTCATCGTCGTCAACAAGATCGACACCCGCGAGGCGCGCACCGAGGAGGTGCTCGAGGAAATTCGCGAGGCCTTCGGCAAGGCGTGCCTGCCGCTCAACCTGCCGTCCGAGGGTGGCAAGGCAGTCGTGGACTGCTTCTACCAGGCGAGCGGCAAGTCGACGGACTTCTCCTCCGTCGCCGCGGCGCACACCGAGATCATCGACCAGGTGGTCGAGGTCGACGAGCAGCTCATGGCGCTGTACCTCGAGCAGGGCGAGGCGATCTCGCCCGAGCAGCTGCACGATCCCTTCGAGCAGGCGCTGCGCGAGGACCACCTCGTGCCGATCTGCTTCTGCTCGGCCGAGACCGGCGCGGGCATCTCCGAACTCATCCAGGTGCTCACGCGCCTGATGCCGAATCCCGCCGAGGGCAATCCCCCGCCGTTCCTCAAGGGCGAGGGCGCCGACGCCGTGCGCGTGGCGGTCTCCCCGGACCCGGCGAAGCACGTCATCGCGCACGTGTTCAAGGTGACCATCGACCCGTTCGTGGGCAAGCTCGGCATCCTCCGCGTGCACCAGGGCACCGTGAAGGCCGGCGCGCAGCTGCTGGTGGGCGATGCGCGCAAGCCGATCAAGATCGCGCACCTCTACCAGCTGCAGGGCAAGGACCACGTCGAGATCGCGCAGGCCGTCCCCGGCGACATCTGCGCAGCGCCCAAGATCGACGAGCTGCACTTCGACGCCGTGCTGCACGACTCGCACGACGAGGACCACCATCACCTCAAGTCGGTGAACTTCCCTCCGCCGATGCTGGGCGTGGCGATCCACGCCGAGAAGCGCGGCGACGAGCAGAAGCTCTCGGAGTCGCTGCACCGGCTGGTGGCCGAAGACCCGTGCGTCCGCGTCGAGCAGCACAACGCGCAGAACGAGACCGTGCTCTATGGCCTGGGCGACCTGCACCTGCGCGTGATGCTGCAACGGATGACCGAGCGCTACGGCGTCGCGGTGAAGACCAGCCCGCCGAGCGTGCCCTATCGCGAGACCATCACGCGGCCGGCCGAGGGCCACCACCGCCACAAGAAGCAGACCGGCGGCGCCGGGCAGTTCGGCGAGGTCTACCTGCGCATCGAGCCGCTCGAGCGCGGCGCGGGCTTCGAGTTCGTCGACGACGTGGTTGGCGGCGCGATCCCCGGCCAGTTCATCCCGGCCGTCGAGAAGGGCGTGCGCCGCGTCCTGACCGAGGGCGCGATCGCGGGCTTCGAGCTGCAGGACGTGCGCGTGAGCGTGTACGACGGCAAGCACCATCCGGTGGACTCGAAGGAAGTCGCCTTCGTGGCCGCCGGCCGCCACGCCTTCATCAGCGCGATTCGCGAGGCAGCACCGATCGTGCTCGAGCCGATCGTGCGCGTGGTGATCAGCACGCCCGCCGGTTCCATCGGTGACGTGACGAGCGATCTGTCGACGCGGCGCGCCCGCATCAGCGGCCAGGACACGCTGCCGGGCGGTCGCGCGGAAATCACGGCGTTGGTGCCGCTCGCGGAGCTGCAGGACTACCTCTCGCGTCTCAAGGCCCTCACCGGCGGCGAAGGCACCTACACCATGGACCTGAGCCACTACGACCCGGTCCCCGCGCGCCGGCAGCAGGAACTGGTGGCGGCGTACAAGCCGCACGAGGAAGCAGAGTAGGAGAAGAAAGCGGATAGCGGATAGCGGATAGCGGATAGTGAAATCGAAGAGCGGCCGACGTTGTGTCGGCCGCCTCTTCATCTTCACTATCCGCTATCCGCTATCCGCTTTCCATACCCTTACCACGTATCGAGCCCGCCGGCACCTGGAAGTAGTTCGAGACCACGGCATCGCGAGGTGCGGCGCACGACTCCGGCACGGCGATGGACATTGCCTCAATCCCGCGGCAGGCGCGCTTCGAGACCGAGACCACGGCGCAGCGCTCGCCATGCACGGCGCCACGGCACGTCGCGCCGGGTCGGGTTCGCGTGCGGCCAGGGGTGATCCGGGATGGGCGCGCCGAGAAACGCGCACAGGCGGCCCCATCCGGCCTCGCGGGTCGGCTCGATCTCGAGGAACTGGTGCTCGCGCCCCTTGAAGAACTCGCGGACCGCCGCGTTGTGCGCGCGGTAGGCATCGAGCCACGCCTGGCGGCTCTCCTCGCCCTGCGACGGGTCGGCGTGCCGGCCGAACATCCACACGCGCATCGGGCGGATGCGGCGATTGCGGTAGAACTTCACGCAACTCGCGATCCACGGCCGCTCGTCGCGCACCGTCAGGATGTACTTCGCGTCGGGAAACATCGCGTGGATCTCGCGCCAGATCCTGAAGTACGGATTGTCCGTGAACGCGTCGAACATCTCGAACGTCGGCAGCCGGTAATCGCCCGCCTCGATCTGCCTGACGAGCGTCTCGCCGTCGTCGGCGCCCGGATAGCTGCCGGGTGTGTCGCCGTTGATGGTGTCGTAGCCCAGGATCCTGAGCGCCTCGAACAGCGTCGTCGTCCCGGTCTTGTAGAAACCGATGCAGAAGATCTTGCCGTCGAACTGCGTCATGCGTGGCGGACTCTACGAGCCCGGCCCGCGGCTGCCAAGCGGTGCCACGAGGTCGGGCCCCTGGTTGCGCGCGTCGTTGACGCGGCGGTCGACGGCGACGGCCTGCAGCGCTGCGGAGGTGCAGGGGGCCAGCAGACGGTCGAGCCGGTCGACCGCCTCGTTGCGCGGATCGAGCCATTCGTCGTAGTGGGCACGCCCGACGATGACCGGCATGCGGTCGTGGACGTGCGCCACGGACCGTGACGGCGTGGTCGTGACGATGCCGCACGACTCGAGCGCCTCGCCGCTGCCGGGATCCCGCCACGATTCCCACAGTCCTGCCATGCCGAAGGGTTGGCCGTCCGCGAACGAGATGAAGTACGGCTGCTTTGCGCCTGCGGCGCGCTGCCACTCGTAGTAGCCGTCGGCCAGCACGAGGCAACGCCGCCGGCGGTAGGCACTGCGGAACGACGGCTTCTCGCGCAGCGTCTCCCCGCGCGCATTGATCATCCGCGCGCCGATCGACTTCTCCTTCGCCCAGGACGGCACGAGGCCCCAGTAAAGCATCGCGACCCGGCGCGCCGCGTCCCTCGCATCACTGCGGACCGCGGCCACGTATTGGGTCGGCGCGATGTTGTAGCGCGGCTCGACCTCCGGCGCGTCCGACACGCCGAACAGCCGCGTCACGGCTTCGTGGGGGGAGTAGAAGGCGAAACGGCCGCACATGAGGAGAAGCGGATAGCGGATAGCGGATAGCGGATAGCGGATAGTGAAGACCAGGAGAGGGGGTAATGACTAGGGGGTAGGGGGTAGTGGAAGAAGGCCGGCGCGCCGGCCGATTCGATTCCTGCACTATCCGCTATCCGCTATCCGCTATCCGCTCTCTCACTCCCTGGTCCCGGTGCCCCGCTCCATCAACCACACGCAGGTGCCGAACAGCGCCGCGGTCGCGAGCGCCATGATCGCGAACGAGATGCCGACGTTCACGTCCGACTGGCCGAGGAAGCCGTAGCGGAAGGCGTTGACCATGTAGAGGATGGGGTTGGCGCGCGAGAGGTGCTGGGCCCACTCGGGCAGCATCGTGATCGAATAGAACACGCCGCCGAGGTAGGTGAGCGGCGTCAGGATGAACGTCGGCACGAAGGTGATCTGGTCGAAATTCCTGGCGAATACCGCGTTCAGGAAACCCATCAGCGAGAACACCACGGCGGTGAGCAGCACGGCGCCCATGACGATGAACAGGTGCTCGACGTGCAGCCGCGTGAAGAAGAGCGCGATCAGCGTGACGACGAGCCCCACCAGCAGGCCACGCAGCAGGCCGCCCGCGACGTAGCCCGTCACGATGAGCCAGTTCGGCAGCGGCGCCACCAGCAGCTCCTCGATGTGCCGCCCGAACTTGGCGCCGAAGAAGGAGGAGACCACGTTGCCGTAGCTGTTGGTGATCACCGACATCATGATCAGCCCGGGCGCGATGTACTGCATGTAGTCGAAGCCGCCCATGTCGCCGATGCGCCGGCCGATCAGGCTGCCGAAGATGATGAAGTACAGCGTCGCGGTGATGGCGGGAGGGACCAGCGTCTGCCCCCAGATGCGGATGATGCGGCTGAACTCGCGGATGACGATGGTGCGGAATCCCACCCAGCGGTGGTTGCGGCGCGGCGCGGCGCTCATGCGCTCACCGCGGGCTTCGGCAGGCCGGTCGTGGCGTCGCGTCCCTCGACCAGTCGCATGAACAGTTCCTCGAGACGATTCGACTTGTTGCGCATGCTGACGACCTCGACGCCGCGGGCGCTCAACGCAGCGAACAGGTCGTTCAGGTTCTGGTCCTTGTTCACCTCGGCCTCGAGCGAGCCGTCCGCGTCGAGCACGAGCCCGTAGCCCGGCAGGTCGGGCACCCGCTCGAGCGGGTGGCGCAGGTTCAGCACGAACACCTCGCTGTGGAGCTTGCGCAGCACGGTCGCCATGCGGTCGTGCTCGATGATGCGGCCCTCGTCGATGATCGCGATGTTGCGGCAGAGCGATTCCGCCTCCTCGAGGTAGTGCGTGGTGAGGATGATCGTGGTGCCCTCGGCGTTGATCTGGCGCAGGAAGTCCCACATCGAGCGGCGCACCTCGATGTCCACGCCGGCGGTGGGCTCGTCGAGGATCAGCAGCCGCGGCTCGTGGATCAGCGCGCGCGCGATCATCAGGCGCCGCTTCATGCCGCCCGACAGCGAGCGCGAGATCGCGTCGCGCTTGTCCCACAGCTGCAGCTTGCGCAGCCACACCTCCATGCGCTCCCGCGCCAGGGCGCGCGGGATGCCGTAGAAGCCGGCCTGGTTCACCAGGATGGTGGAGACCTTCTCGAACTGGTTGAAGTTGATCTCCTGCGGCACGAGCCCGAGGCAGGCCTTCGCGGACTCGAGGTCGGTGTCGATGTCGTGCCCGAACACCGACGCGCGGCCCGAGGTCTTGTTCACCAGCGAGGAGACGATGCCGATCGCGGTCGTCTTGCCGGCGCCGTTCGGCCCCAGCAGTGCGAAGAAGTCCCCCTGCTCCACGTCGAGGTCGATGCCTTTCAGGGCCTGCACGCCGTTCTGGTAGGTCTTGGCGAGCTGGCGCAGCGAGAGGGCTTGCATGGCGGCCGGGCGTAGTCGAAAGGGAGCGAAGCGTAATGCGCAGGAGCGGCGTCAGCAAGGCAACGCACGCGTCACGACCGCAACCTGCGCCCAGCCTCTCGGCCGCCGGAGGGGGGGCCAGCCCCGGCCGCCGGCGCGGTCCCGAGCAGGCAGATGCCGATGCAATGCGCCCACTGCAGCCCGATGACCGAGTTGCGGCCGCTTGCGCCGGCCAGCATCGACCAGAAGCGCCGGTGATCGGGCCAGCGGGGCCGCACCAGCCCGGGCCAGGCGACCAGTTGCACCAGCTGCGACGGGCTCATCTCGTTCAGGCGCAACTCCGCGGCCGGCGGCAGGCCGAGCGCTATCCGCGTCGCCAGCGGCTCGGCGTCAGCGAGACGCCAGGCGAGAAAGAGGGCGAGGTGGACGAAGGACGCGCAGCGACCCGTTACCGCACCCGCGGCCAGGGGAAATCCCCCGTCCTCGACACGCCCGGGTTCCGCGATTCCGCGCGGCTCGGGAGGCGGCAGGTGCAGTTCGAAGAACGCGAAGGGGCTCGCGGCCATGCACTCGCGCGTCACCGGGTCAGTGTCGAGGAGCGCGCGGCGGACCGGCTCCGACCACGCGAATCGCGGGTCGTCCTGCATTTCCCGGGCAAGCGAAATCTCGAGGTATTCGCGATTGAGGTCGGCGATGTCGCGGCGCACCGTGGGTCCCAGGATGCTGCTTCGCAGCGGCCGATCGCGGCTGTCGACCGGAGTGGCTGGCAGACGTGGCATGGCTAGCTCCCTCTATATATGGTCTGTTTGGACCATATCTGGTTATAGACTTCAGTATATGGTCCTGCTAGACCATATGTGGCGAAAACACCTAAATTGGAGTGGGACCCCATGCGCATCACGGACAGCCGTTACGACCGCGACCGGTTGCGACTCACGGTCGCCTGCCGCCTCATCCGGCACGAGGCACGTACGCACACGATCAGGCAATGCACCGGTTTGTCCGGCGACCGGATCCGAAAGCTCTACCGAGCCTACATGCAGGAGGCCATCGAGCAACCGCTGCGGCGGCGCCGTGGCAAGTCGCCGCGCCAGATGTCCTACTTCCGGCGCTCGCCGGCGCACGAGCTGCAGGCCGCGACCCTCGGCATGCTGCTCAACCTGTGCGGCCTGCTCGGTCGCCGGCGCGTGCTGCGCCAGCCGACGATTGAGGAAGTCGCGCGGTTCTGCAACGTCTACGAGACCTTCGAGAGCCTGTGCCCGGTGCCCGTCATCACGCTCGAGCATGCCTGGTACCTGCTGCAGGTGCTCGCCTACGAGGACGAGTTCGTGCTGGCCCGCTGTCCCGACTGCCAGGCCACCTGGCTCCGCGACACGCTCAACGTCCTGCCGGACAACTGCGCCGCCTGCCGGGTCGGTGCGCCGCCCGACTAGCGCAGTCGCGGGATTGCTAAACTCGCGTCTTTGCCGCCGGCCGCCGCCTTGCACCGTCCGAACGTCTTTGCAGGCCCGTACCTCGACCGCGCCGCGCACCTGCGCAAGGACGCGGGCTTCCTCGCGTCCGCGCTGCACGATGCCGGCACGCTCATCCTCCCCGTCTGGCAGACACGCAGCCTGGTGCGGCGCACCGAGCAGGGTTGGTCGGCCGGGTTCGTCGCAGTCGCCGACCCGTTGCGATGCGCCGCGCCGGATGCGGACCTGGTGATGCTCGGCCGGTTCCGGGGACGCGTGTGCTTCGCCGTGGAAGTGCCGGCCGCGGAGCCGCCGGCCGTCCCGCCCGAGACTGCCTTCGAGGACCTGCGGGTCGCCGGCGGGCAGTTGCCGCCGGACGATGCCGGCCTGCTCGGGTATGCGCGCGCCATGATCCTGTGGCGGCAGCGTCACCGGCATTGCGGCAGCTGCGGCGCGGCGACGCGCAGCGAGAGCGCCGGTCACGTCATGAAATGCACCAATCCGGACTGCGGCGCCGAGCAGTTCCCGCGCCTCGACCCCGCGATCATCGTGCTGGTGACCGACGGCGAGCGCGCGCTGCTCGGGCGCCAGGCCTCGTGGCCGGCGGGACGTTATTCCACGATCGCAGGCTTCGTCGAACCGGGCGAGAGCCTCGAGGATGCGGTCGCTCGCGAGGTGCTCGAAGAGACCGGCGTGACTGTCACCGAGTCGACCTACCACTCGTCGCAGCCGTGGCCGTTTCCCGCCTCGCTGATGGTGGGGTTCACCGCGCTCGCGGCACCGGGCTCGGTGCCCAGGACCGACGAGGAACTGGAGGACGTACGGTGGTTCACGCGCGCGGACATCGCTGCCGGGTTCCCCAGCCTGCCGACGCCGCAGTCGGTCTCGTTCCGGCTGGTCGAGGACTGGTACGACTCGGGATCGGAACTGCCATTGCGCCAGACCCCGGGCGTGAAGCTCTGGGGCGGCGGCCGGCGCTGACCCGGGCATAAGTGTCCATCGAGATCGCTTTCGTGCTGGCGGCCGCCTTCGGCGCCGGCATCATCGACGCGATGGCGGGTGGCGGCGGGCTCATCCAGTTGCCGGCGCTGTTCGCGGCCTATCCGTCGGCGCCGCACCCGGCCCTGCTCGGGACGGGCAAGCTCGCGGGATTCGCGGGCACCACAAGCGCGATCTTCCGCTACGTCCGCCACGTGCGGATCGACTGGACGCTGGTGCTGCCCGCGGCGGCCAGTGCCTTTGGCGCCGCCCTCGTCGGTGCGTGGATAGCCACCCAGGTCTCACCCGAACGATTCCGCACGATGGTCCCGGTGCTGCTCACGGTCGTACTCATCCACACGCTGGCACACCGCGATTTCGGCCGCGAGCACAAGCCCCGCGGGCGGGGACGCCGCGGCCGCGCGCTGGCCGCGGCCGGTGCCGGCGCGATCGGCCTCTACGACGGCTTCTTCGGCCCCGGCACTGGCAGCTTCCTGGTGTTCATGTTCGTGCGCGCCTTCGGCCTCGATTTCCTGCACGCATCGGCCTCCGCCAAGGTCGTCAACGCCGCGGCCAACGTCGCGGCGATACTGCTCTTCGGGCTCACTGGCGATCTCTACTGGCTGCTCGGGCTCGCCATGGCCGTGTTCAACGTGACCGGCGCGCAGGTCGGCAGCCACCTCGCCATCCGCCACGGCAGCGGCTTCGTGCGCGGCGTGTTCATGGTCGTCGTCGGCTGCCTGATCGCCAAGACCGGCTGGGACGCCCTTGCGCCCGCGGGCTGATTTGTCTGGCGCGCCGCGATGCGGCACGATCGACGGGCCGGCCTGACGGCCGCGAACCTTCGGGCAGGACATGGACATCTCCATCGAATCGGTGCTCAGCATCGCGCTCGGGATCGGGCTGGCGGCGGCGGCCGGATTCCGCATCTTCGTGCCGCTGCTGGTCGCGGGCCTCGCGGCGCGCGTCGGCTACCTGCCGCTCACGGACGGATTCGAGTGGCTCGGCAGCACGCCGGCTCTCATCACGCTCGGCACCGCTGCGGTGTTCGAGGCGCTCGCCTATTTCATCCCGGGCGTCGACCACGCGCTCGACGTGCTCGCCGGCCCGGCGGCGGTGGGTGCCGGCGTGGTCGCGAGCGCGGCCGTCATGGCGGACATCCCACCCGCCGTCCTGTGGCCCGTCGCGATCATCGCTGGCGGCGGCGTCGCGGGCCTGACCAAGGGCAGCACCGCCCTGCTCCGGGTCAAGTCCGGCATGGTGACGGCAGGACTCGCGAATCCGGTGGTCGCCACGGTCGAAACGGTGGGGGCGACGAGTCTCGCAATCCTCGCCCTGGCCGTGCCGCTGCTGTGCCTCGCCGGCGTCGTGGCGCTGCTCTACTGGGTGACGAAGAAGGCCGGTCGGGTACTGTTCGGCTGAACCACCATGTGCCTGCTCGTCGTCGCCTGGAAGTCGCACCCGCGCTACCGATTGGTGGTGGCCGCTAACCGTGACGAGTTCCACGAGCGGCCGGCAGCCCCGCTCGGCTGGTGGAACGACGACGCGCGCGTGCTCGCCGGACGCGACCTGCAGGCAGGCGGCGCCTGGCTCGGCGTCTCACGCTCCGGACGATTCGGCGCGGTGACCAATTTCCGGGAACTCGAACGCGCGAGCGCGCCGGACGCGCCATCGCGTGGCAGGCTGGTGCCCGACTTCCTCGCGGCCGACGTACCGCCGGAGCAGTTCGTCGCGGCGACCGCCGGCGCGGCCGATCGCTACGCCGGCTTCAACCTGTTGCTCGCGTCGCCGGACGCGCTGCTCTACTTCTCGAACCGGGCGGCCGAGCCCGCCCGCGCACTGGCGCCCGGCGTCTACGGCCTCAGCAACCACTGGCTCGATTCGCCCTGGCCCAAGCTCGTGCGCGTGCGAGGGAAGTTCGCCGCGGTGATCGGGTCGGGCGACGCGGAGGCCGCCCCGCTGTTCGACCTGCTCGCCGACCGCGACCCGGCCCCGGGCGATGCGATGCCGGCAACCGGACTGCCCCCGGACCTCGAGCAGGCGCTGTCCTCGCCCTTCGTAATGCACGAACAGTACGGCACCCGCTGCTCCACGGTGGTGCTGGTCGGGCACGACGGCCGCACCACGGTGGCCGAACGCCGCTTCGATGCGGCCGGATCCCAGACCGGGGCGACGCGCCTCGAGTTCGCCTGCGCAGCATGAAATCTCCTCCGCACGCACGCCGGGCCGCGCGATGGTTGCGACGAGGCATCGTCGCGACAGTATTGCTGCTCGTCGCCGTCGCACCTTCGGTCGCCGCGACCGACCGCATCCGCATCGAGATCGACGGCGTGGACAGCATCATGGCCGCCAACGTGCGCAGCTACCTGACGCTGAGCCGTTACACGCAGCGCGAGGACCTGACCGACCCGCAGGTCAGGCGCCTCGCCGACCGCGCCGTGGACGAGGTGGCGGATGCGCTCAGGCCCTTCGGATACTACGAGCCGATCGTGCGCAGCCGCACCAGCCGCGACGACGAGAACTGGGTCGTGCGACTGAAGATCGTGACCGGCGCGCCCGTGCTGATGCGCGACGTCGAGGTGCGCCTCTCTGGCGAAGGCGCCGGCCTGCCTGCGATGACCGGGATTGCGGCCCGCAGCACCCTGCAGCCGGGCACGCGCCTCGACCACCAGTCCTACGAGAGGCTCAAGGCGGAGCTGTTGCGCACGGCGCTCGAACTCGGCTTCCTCGACGCCCGGCTGACCCGGCACGAACTCGAGGTGGACCCGGCCAACGTGCGCGCCGATGCACGCATCGAGCTCGACACCGGCAGTCGCTACGAGTTCGGCGAGGTCCGCATCGAGCAGGAGGCCATCGACCCGCAGTTGCTGCAGGGCTTCGTGCGCTTCGCCCAGGGCCAGCCCTACTCGGCGGAGCGCATCCGCAGCACGCAGTACGCGCTCGAGGACAGCAACTACTTCGCCAAGGTGACCGTATCGCCGGGCGAGCGCGATCCGCAGGCCCTGACCGTCCCGGTGACCATCCGCGGCGAGCGCATCAAGCGCAATCGCTACGGCGTGAGCGTGGGCTACGGCACCGACACCGGGTTCCGCGGCCAGTTCAGCTGGGACAACCGGCTCGTCAACACGCACGGCCACCGCTGGCGCGTCGAGACCACGCTGTCCCAGGTGCTGCAGGAAGCCGTGGCGCGCTACGTCATCCCGATCGGCGACCCCACGCTCGAGAAGCTCGAGTTCTCCACCGGATACGTGAACGAGGACATCGGCGACCTCGAGAGCTCGCGCATCGAGCTCATGGCCGGCTTGACCCAGGTGTTCGGGCTCTGGCAGCGCGTGCTGTTCCTCAAGCTGAACCAGGAAAAGACCGGCTTTCCGGACGGGACGGAATCCGACGCGCTGCTGTTCATCCCGGGAATCAGCTACGCGAGCCTGCCGCCGAACTTCCTGATCGGCTGGGTGCGCGACGCCGCGTACTACCTCGAGCTCACCGGCAGCCCGCAGTCGCTCGGCTCCGACGCCTCCTACCTGCGCTTCTACACCCGCGCCGAGAAGGTCTGGTCGATCACCGGCCCGTGGCACCTGCGGCTGCGCGGCGAGTTCGGCACCAGCTGGGTGAGCGATTTCTCCGAGTTGCCGGCCTCGCAGCGCTTCTTCGCGGGCGGCGACCGCAGCGTGCGCGGCTTCGCCCTCGACGAGCTGAGCCCGGTCGACCCCGAGCCGCGCATCGAACCAGCCACCCGCAAGGGCGTGGGCGGCGAGCACAAGATCGTCGGCAGCGTAGAGCTCGAGCGCGACCTGCCGCGCGACTTCCGCGGCGCGATCTTCTTCGACACCGGCAATGCCTTCACCGACTGGGACACGCCGCTCGAGTACTCGGTCGGCGTCGGCGTGCGCTGGAAGCTGCCGATGCTGCTGATCGGCCTCGACGTCGCGCAGGCGCTGTCGGAGTCCGGCAAGAAGCCGCGCTTCCACCTCAACATCACGCAGGTGCTGTGATGCGGTGGCGCAGGCTCGTCGTGCCGGTGATGCTGCTCCTGGCCCTGCTCGCGGGCGGCGTGCTCACGCATAGACTCCTCTTCAGCGAGCAGGGACTGCAGGCGCTGCTCGAACGCCTGCAGGAGCTCGATGGCTTGCGGATCGAGGTCGAAGGCGCACGCGGCGTGCTGGCGGGGCCGCTCTCGGCCGAGCGGCTCGTCATCGATCACGAGGCAGTGCGCATCGAGGCGCGTGGCGTGCGGGTGGATCCGACGCTCGGCGGCCTGTTCAGCGGCCTCGTCACCCTCGAGACGCTCGAGGTCGACGGACTCGACGTGCTGCTGAAGAAGACCGCGGACAAGCCGCCGACCGAGCCTCGCTTCCTGCCGCGCTTCCTGCGCATCGCTGCGCCGGGTCTCGCGGTGCGAGACGTGGCGGTGACGCTCGCGAACGGACAGGTCCTGCGAGTGGCCTCGCTGCGTGGCGACCTGCGCATGACCCGCTGGCGTGTCGACATGGACACGGTCGCGCTCGAGGACCCGGCCGGCAGCCTCGCGGGCGAGCTGGCCTTGCGGGCCACCACGCCGCTCGGCCTGCGCGTCGCGGCAAGCGGGCACTGGCGCCTGCCTGACGAGCGCGACTACCGCTTCGAAGCGCAGGCGCGCGGCAACCTCGATCGCCTCGCGGCGGAACTCGCGATCACGGAGCCGGCCCGGCTGTCGTTCTCCGGTACCGCGCTCACGCTCACCGGGGCGGCGCACCTCGTCGGCACGGTGCGCGCGGCGGATTTCGACGGCTCGCCGTGGATTCCCGCCGGACGCCTGCCGCGCCTGACGGGCTCGGTCGCGCTCGACGCGGGCCTCGCAGCCATCGGCATCGACGGCACGTTCACCTCGCCCGCCTTCGGCGACGAGCCGCTGCGCATCCAGGGCGCGGCGCGCCGCTCAGGCAGGCAGTTCGATATCGATTCGTTGCGGGCGTGGCTGCCGCGCTCGGAGATGGCGGTGAGCCTCGCCGGCGCCGTGCGCGTCGAGGGCGAGGCGCCGGTGCTCGACCTGCAGGGCGAGTGGACCGCGCTGCGCTGGCCCATCGCCGCGGAGCCGGTCGTCGAGAGTTCGCTCGGCGTATTCGAGCTCACGGGTCCGCTGCCCTATGCGTTCGAGGTGAAGGCCCTGGCTCGCGGCCCGCAGCTGCCGGAGTCCGACTTCACGGCACGCGGCTCGTTCGACCGGACACAGTTGCTGCTCGACCGCATCGACGCGTTCGTGCTGCGCGGGCGGCTCGCGGGCTCGGGGCGACTCTCCTGGACCGACGGGCAAGCCTGGCGTGCCGCATTCGACGGCACGGCGCTCGACGTCGCCGCATTGCGTCCCGACCTGAGCGGTCGCATCAACGTGACGGGCACCATCGCGGGCCGGGGATTTGCCGCCGACGCACCCTGGACTGCGCGCGTGGACTCGCTGTCCGGGACGCTGCTCGGACGGACCCTCACCGGCAAGGGCGAGGTCTCGCATCGGGACGGGACCTATGCGCTCGAGCAGGTGCGGGTCGCCAACGGCCCGTCGCACGTGGACATCGACGGCCTCTGGGGTCCCACGGTCGACCTGCAGTGGAACGCGGATATCCGCTCGCTTGCGGTGGTGAGTCCCGGCATGGCGGGCGAATTCGTTTCGTCCGGCGTGGCGCGCGGCCCGCAGGATCGCCTGCACGTCGTGGCGGACGCCCGCGTCCGCGACCTGCGCTACGGCGCGTGGACGGTCGAATCGTCCGATGCCACGGTGGACGTCGACTTCTCCGACCGCCAGGACTCGCGCATCGACCTACGCGCGACGGAGATCGGCACCGGCGGCCTGCCGGTCGAAACGGTCCGGGTGCGCGCGAACGGCCGTGTCGCCGAGCACGACATCACGATCGAGATCTCGGTGCCACCGCACGAGCAACGTCGCTTCCCCGGGTTCGAGGCGGCGCTGTCGGCCGGCGGAGGCGCGAACCTGCGGGGCCGCTCCTGGTCCGGCAGCCTCGCGAGCGCCACCATGCTGTTCCCCGACGGCAGTGCGCAGCTGATCCAGCCCGTCGCCATCGATCTCGGGCCGGCCCTGGTGAAATCCGCGCCGCTGTGCCTCGAGACCGGCGAGGCGCGCCTGTGCGCCGAGGGCGAGTGGCACGACGCACCGCGGTCCTGGCGCGTGATCTACAGTGCGCAGGACTGGCCGTTGAAGCGCCTGCTCACCTCGCTGCTCGGGCGCCGCGAGTTCGACGGCAAGCTGCAGGCGAGCGGCTGGGCGCAGCAGGAGCCGGGCAAGGACTGGATCGGAGGCACCACGCTGCTGCTCGACAGCCCCACGGTCGACATCCCGCGCAACAAGTTCCGCACGCAGCGCTTCGACCTCGGCCGCGGACAGCTCGACCTGTTTGCGCAGGTCGACGCCATCCGCGTCACGACCGAGCTGCAGATGGCGGAGAGTACGCGGGTGAGCGGCCACGCGACGATCGTGCGCAAGCGCGGCCAGGCCATGGCGGACCACCCCATGAGCGGGCAACTGGTGGCCGAGTCCGCCGTGCTCTCCGCATTGCCGCTGATCGTGCCCGAGATCGACCGCTCCGAGGGTCGCCTCGACGCCGCGGTGAACATCGGTGGGCGGGTCGGCGCGCCGCAGTTCGACGGCGAGTTCCACCTCAAGGACGGCCGCTTCGACCTCTATCGCACCAACCTCGTGCTGCTCGACGTGACGCTCGACGGGAAATTCGTCGGCGACGAGCTCGACTTCGGCGGGCGGGCCGGCACCAACAAGGGACCGGTCACGCTGCAGGGCCGTTTCCGCTGGCCCGAGGGCGTGATGACCGGGAACATGCAGTTGAAGGGCGAGGACCTGCTGGTCGCGGACACGCCCGAGTACCGCGTGCTCGCCTCGCCGGACGTGACGGTGCAGGCCGACGCGTCCGGCTTCGACGTGACCGGCGAAGTGCTGATCCCCATGGCCCGCATCGCGCCCAAGGACTTGAGCACCTCGGTCAGCACCTCGCCGGACGAACGCGTGGTCGGGATCGACACGGAGGACACCGGCCCGTCCACCCTCGAGCGCGTGCGCAGCCGCGTGCGCATGGCGCTCGGCGACAACGTCCGGGTCGACAGCCAGGGATTGAAGGCGCTGCTCGGCGGGGAAGTGACCGTGACCACGCGACCGGGCGACGTCGCACGCGGCAACGGCGCGATCCGCGTCGTGGAGGGCGAGTACAAGGCGTTCGGCCAGTTCGTCAAGATCACGCGCGGTGTGCTGCGCTACGACGACACGCCGCTCACCGAGCCCACGGTCGACCTCGTGGCCGAGCGCGAGATCAAGAACGAGGACATCACGGTCTCGGTCAACGTTCGGGGACGCCTCGACGCGCCGTTCATCACGCTGACCTCCGACCCGGCGATGAGCAACAACGAGGCGCTCTCCTACCTGATCACCGGGCGCTCGCTCAACACGCTGCAGTCGGGCGAGGCGGCGAGCGTCGACCGCGCGGCGGAAGACCTCGCGTTGAGCGGCGGCGGCCTGCTGCTCGGCAGCATCGGCACGCGGCTCGGCCTCGACGAGGTCTCGGTCGAGCGCACCGGCGAGGACGACACCTCGGTGGTGCTCGGCAAGGCCCTGTCGCCGCGGCTGTTCGTGAGCTACGGCATCTCGATCGCGGAAGCCATCAACACCATCAAGCTGCGCTACACGCTCAACAAGCGGTGGTCGATCAAGGCCGAGGGCGGCCTCGAGCAGAGCGCGGACTTCGAGTACCGGATCGAGCGCTAGTCGAAGTCGGCGGGCAGGGCGCGGTGGCGCCAGTGCTCGGCCATGCGCTCGACCTGCCGCGGCGTGCTGCGGCCGAGCGACATCGGCGGCAGCGCGTCGAGCGCGAAGAACTCGACCGCGTCGGTCTCGTAGCTGCCGCGCAGTTCGCCGCCCTGCTCCTCGCAGAGAAAGAAGGCCTTCCAGCCGTGGAACAGGGTCGGGCCGTGGCCGTGCCGGCTGCGGTCGTAAAGCGCCGCCAGCTTGACCGCGCGGGTGCGCAGTCCTGATTCCTGCTCGATTTCCTTCTCGACGGCCTGCGCCGGCGACTCGTTCACGTCGGCCCAGCCGCCGGGCAGGGTCCACAGGCCGTCGGCACGCTCGCGCACCAGCAGCACACGATCGTCGCGGAAGACGGCGCCGCGCACTTCCACCTTCGGCGTGACGTAGCCGCCCTCCTGCCGCCATGCGTCGAGCAGTTCCTCGAGCGGTGCACCGGTGGATGCACCCGCGAGCAGCTCCGCCGCGATGCGCTCGATCTCCTCGTAGCGTTCGCGGTCGTATTCGTTGGCGCAGAAGTGCAGCCCGGTGCGGGCCAGGGCGTGGAGGCGGCGGGCGAGTTCGAGGCGGCGGTCGCTCATGGCCGGCCCACTCTAGCGCACCGGCTTGACAGCGTGTGCATAATTATGCACATTAACGCAGTTTTTATTCATCCGCACCGGACAGCGACCCTTGGCCACCGACGCCCACGCCCAGATCCACCGCCGGGACGCGATTGCCCGCATCCTGCGGCAGGGTGCCGTCGGCCGCCAGGCCGAGCTGGTCGAGCTGCTGCGCGCAGAGGGCTTCGAGGCCACGCAGTCGAGCGTCAGCCGCGACCTGCGCGAGCTCGGCGTGGTGAAGGGCGCCGACCGCTACCTGCTGCCCGCCGAGGAAGACGCGCTCACCCCGAGCCACTTCGAGGACGTGCAGGCCTTCCTCAAGGGCTACCGGGCGGCTGGACCCAGCCTCACCGTGATCCGCACCACCACCGGTGCCGCGCAGAGCGTCGCACTCGCCATCGACAAGGCCCACTGGCCGGAGATCGTCGGCACGATCGCCGGGGACGACACCATCTTCATCGCGACGGACGGCGCCCGCTCGCAGCGACGGCTGCACGATCGCCTCCGTTCCACCTTCGGACGCTGAGACTCCCATGACCCAGACCACCGCGGGCGCCAAGCCCATCCTGCTCGCTTTTTCCGGCGGACTCGACACCTCGTTCTGCGTGCCCTGGCTCGCCGAGACCTACGGCCGGCCGATCGTCACGCTGACGGTCAACACCGGCGGCATCGACGCCGAGGCCGCGAAGGTGCTCGAGCAGCGCTCACAGGCGCTCGGGGCCGTCGAGCACCACCTCGTCGATGCGCGCGCGGCGTACTTCGAGCAGGTGATCAAGTACCTGATCATGGGCAACGTGCGACGCGGCAACCTCTACCCGCTGTGCGTCGGCGCCGAGCGGGTCATCCAGGCGCAGACGGTCGCGCAGTTCGCACGCCAGGTCGGCACCAACGTCGTGGCGCACGGCTCGACCGCCGCGGGCAACGACCAGGTGCGCTTCGAGGTCGCCCTGCGCACGCTCGCGCCGGAGATCGAGATCCTCGCCCCGGTGCGCGACCGCGCCTTCAAGCGCCCCGACCAGCTCGCCTACCTCGAGTCGCGTGGACTGCCGGTGCCGCCGTTCGGTGCCGCCTACTCGGTCAACCGGGGACTCTGGGGTACGACCATCGGCGGCAAGGAGACGCTGACCTCGAACGAGAGCATTCCCGATTTCGCCTGGGTGCTGACGCGCGACGCGTTCACGAACCCGCGGGAGCCCGAGCGACACGTCGTCGGCTTCGAGCAGGGCATCCCCTGCTCGCTCGATGGCAAGGCGATGGACCCGGTGGGCCTGATCGAGCAGGCCGAGGTGCTGGGCGCGAAGTTCGGCGTCGGCCGCGGCATCCACCTCGGCGACACCATCATCGGCTTCAAGGGCCGCGTCGCGTTCGAAGCGCCCGCGGCGGAAGTGCTGCTCGATGCGCACCGCGAGCTCGAGAAGCTCGTGCTGTCCGCACGGCAGGCGCGCGTGAAGGATTCGCTCGCCTCGCCCTACGGCGACCTCGTGCACGAGGGCCAGCACCTCGACCCGGTGTGCCGCGACATGGAGGCGTTCTTCGTCTCCTCGCAGCAACGCGTGACGGGCGAGGTGAACCTGCTGTTCCGCCCGGGCGTGGTGTTCGTCGAGGGCGTCTCCTCGCCGTACTCGCTGATGAAGGCTTCGAAGGGGGCCTACGGCGAGTCCGCGGGCGAGTGGACCGCGGCCGAGGCGCACGGCTTCTCTAAGATGCTCGCTCTGCCCGGCATCTTCTACACGCGCGCCGGCCGCCAGTAGCGTCCAGGGAATCCGCAATGCAGATGAAGACCGTCGTCGTCGACAAGATCGCCTCGATCGCTCAGGCCTGCGGCCTGAGCCACGAGATCCGCATCGCCACCACCGACCTCCCCTGCGAGGAGGGCGTGGTGCTGGTGGTCGAGATCCTGAACAACAAGTCCACCTACAACACGCTCGAGCTCACCAGCGGCCGCATGGCCAAGGTCTCGCGCGGCGACGTGATCGTGGGCGCGCTCGGGCACCGCCAGGCGCTGTTCGGCTACTCGGGCCACATCCCGGAGAAGGTCGCGGCCGGCGACATCCTGCAGGTGCTCAACATCGGCGGCGTGCTCGGCATCTGCGACTCGGCGAATCCCGACAAAGGCAAGCCGTTCGACTGCCGCGTGCTCGGCTGCGTGCTGCAGTTCCCGTTCCTCGGCGAGCGCATCGGCGTACCCGCCAGGGTCGGCCACCGCAAGCTGGACCACGCCGCACCACTCGACACGCACGGCGTGCCCGTGGTCGCGCTCGCCGGCACCTGCATGGAGGCCGGCAAGACCGCCGCAGCCTGCGCCATCGTGAGCCGCATGCGTCATCGCGGCCTCGCGGTCCACGCTTTCAAGGCCACGGGCGTGTCGCTCAGGCGTGACATCCTCGCCATGGAGGACTCCGGTGCGCGGCGCAGCATGATCTTCACCGACCTCGGCATCGTGACGACGACGGCCGCGTCGGGCCCCGCGCTCACGCGCACCATGCTCACCGAGATGACGCAGGGCCGTCCAGACGTCGTGGTGTTCGAGCTCGGCGACGGCATCCTCGGCGCCTACGGCGTCGAGGCGATCCTCGCGGCCGAGGACATAGCCAGGGAACTGACGGCCGTGGTGCTCTCCGCCAACGACCCGGTCGCGGCCTGGGGCGGCGTGAAGCTGCTCCGCGAGCGCTTCGGCATCGAGCCCTGCGCGGTGACCGGCCCGGCGACGGACAACGCCGTGGGCGTGAACATCATCGAGGACCAGATGGGCGTGCGGGCCTGCAACGCGATGGCGAACGGCGCCGCGCTCGGCGACCACATCATCGCGAGCCTCGGCCTGGCGGAGAAGTTCCCGGTGGCGGTGCCGGAATGACCGCGCGCATCCCCGCGATCGTGCTCGGCGGAACCGGCTACGTGGCCGGCGAACTGCTGCGGCTGCTCGCCGCCCACCCCTACCTCGACCTCGCCGCGGTGGCCTCCGACAGCCAGCCGGACGAACCGGTGGCGCAGTTCTTCCGGCACCTGCAACCGGTCCTGCCGCACCTGCGTTTTGCAGGCCACGACGAGGTGCTCGAGTACGTCGCGGCGAATCCGACGACGGCGGTGTTCTCGGCCGCGCCGCACGGCGTCTCGGCGGGCCTCATCGACCGGCTGCTGGCCACGGCCGAGCAGGCCGGCACGGAGCCGCGCGTCGTCGACATCTCGGCCGATTTCCGTTACCGAACGGCCGCCGCATACGAGGCCGTCTACAAGCACGCGCACGGCGCGCCCGACCGCATCCCGGAGTTTACCTGCGCGGTCCCGGAGCATCTGAACGCGCTCCACACCGCGCACGTGGCGCATCCCGGCTGCTTCGCGACGGCGATCCTGCTCGCGAGCGTCCCGTTGCTCTCGCTCGGCCTCGTCGAGCCGCGCCTGTTCGTGAGCGGCATCACGGGCAGCACGGGCTCGGGCCGGCAGCCCACGGCCGGGACCCACCACCCTCAGCGCCACGGCGATCTATACGCCTACAACGTGCTGGCGCATCGCCACACGCCCGAGGTGACGGCGCTCGCAATGGCGGCGTCGGGCGTCGAGGCCGAGTTCAACTTCGTGCCGCACTCCGGGCCGTTCGCGCGCGGCATCCACGTCACGGTGCAGGCCGTCGCGCGCCAGTCGCTCACCAGCCACGAGCTCGTCCACGCGCTCCGCGAGTACTACGACCAGTCGGTGTTCGTGCGCGTGGGCGGCGAACTGCCCCGCGTGAAGGACGTGGTCGCGAGCAACTACGCGCAGCTCACCGGCGTGGCGCACGGCGAATCGATCGCGGTGATGTGCGCGATCGACAACCTCACCAAGGGCGCCGCCGGCGGCGCGGTGCAGTGGATGAACCGGATGCTCGGGTACGAGGAGACGGCAGGGCTCGCGCAGGCGGCACCGGGATGGACCTGAGGCGAAGCGCGAGAAAGTGATCCATGACTAATGATCAGCGGTTAGTGAAGAGGCCCGCACGCGGGCCAAGACCTCTTGCTATCCCCTATCCCCTACCCCCTATCCCCTTCTCTTCCTCCCCACTAACCGCCAACCGCTGATCACCAACCGCTTTCTCCAGAACGCCATGCCCACCGCCGCGTCACCCGCCGACCACCTCGCTCCCGTCTACTCCCAATGGCCGCTCGATATCGCCGGCGCCGAGGGCGTGCACCTGCACACGCGCGACGGCCGTCGAATCCTCGATCTCTACGGCGGGCACGCGGTCGCGGCGCTCGGCTACTCGCACCCGCGCTGGCTGGCGGCGCTGGAGACGCAGGCGAAGACCCTGCTGTTCCAGAGCAACGCCGTGCCGCTCGAGGTGCGCACGCGCGCCGCGACCCGGCTCGCACACTTCGCCGGCATGGGGCTCGACACGGTCTTCTTCGTGAACACGGGTGCCGAGGCGAACGAGAACGCGCTCAAGCTCGCGCTCAGGATCACCGGCCGGCGCAAGGTGGTCGCGATCGAGGGCAGCTTCCACGGCCGCACTGCCGCCGCCGGTGCGGTGACCTGGGGCGCAGCTGGGAAGTGGTACGGCTTTCCGCAGGCGCCGTTCGACGTTGAGTTCATCCCGCGCGGCGACCTCGCAGCCGTCGGCCGCGTGATCGGGACCGACACCGCGGCGGTCATCGTCGAGCCAGTGCAGGGCGTGGCGGGCGCAGTGGACCTGGGCGCCGAGTACCTCACCGCGCTGCGTGCCCGTTGCAGCGAGACCTGCGCAATGCTGGTCTGCGACGAGGTGCAGTGCGGCATGGGACGCACGGGCTACCCGTTCGCGAGCAACATGCACGGCGTGGCGCCGGACATGATCACGACGGCTAAGGCGCTCGGCGCGGGCTTCCCCTGCTCGGCGCTGCTGATGGCCGACCACGTGGCGGCGCACCTCGCGACCGATCTCCTCGGCACGACCTTCGGCGGCGGCCCGATGGCCTGTGCGCTGATCGAGACCGTCGTCGACATCATCGAGGGCGAGGGCCTGCTCGCGAACGTGCGCGAGCGCTCGCGGCAGATCCGCGAGACCTGCGTCATCGGCCCCGTCGAAGCAGTGCAGGGCGCGGGCCTGCTCGCGGGGCTCCGCACCCGCCGCCCCGCGAAGGACGTGCAGCGCGAGCTGCTCGAGCGCGACATACTGGCCGGCACCAGCGCCGACCCCCACGTCGTGCGCATCCTCGCGCCCTACGTCCTCTCCGAATCGCACGTCGCCCAGCTCCGCGATACCCTCGCCACCCTGCCCCCCTGACCCTCCGCGGCGAAGCCTCTCCTACTATCCCCTATCCCCTATCCCCTATCCCCTTCCCCATGAACCGCTTTCTGGACCTCGCCGACTTCTCCCGCGACCAGGTCGCCGACCTCGTCGCGCTCTCGCGCCGGCTGCAGGAGCACCCGGAGCCGCGCGCACTCGCCGGCAGGATCCTGGGCCTGCTGTTCATGAACCCGTCGCTGCGCACGCTGTCGTCGTTCCAGGCCGGCATGATGCGGCTCGGCGGCACGGCATTCGTCGTGACCCCGGGCCAGGGCACCTGGCAGGTCGAGACGAGGACCGGTGCCGTGATGAACGGCGGCGCGGCGGAGCACGTGCGCGAGGCAATCCCGGTGCTCGCGTCTTATTGCGATGCGCTCGGCATTCGTTCCTTCGCGGAGGGCAAGGACCTCGCGAACGACCTGGCCGAGACGCAGTTCCGGCTGATGGCGGACCTCTGCGACAAGCCGTTCGTGAACCTGGAGTCCGCGGTCAACCATCCCTGCCAGGCGCTCGCGGACTGGAAGACCATGGACGACCTCGCGGTGCCGCGCCAGGGCAAGTTCGTGCTGAGCTGGGTCTACCACCCACGCGCGTTGCCGCTCGCCGTGCCTGCCGCGACGGTGCACATGGCGGCGCAGCGCGGCATGGAGGTCGTGGTGCTGCGACCGGAGGGCTATGCCCTGCCCGAGGCGATCATGTCGAAGGCCCGTGCGGCCGCCGAAGCCTCCGGCGGGACGTTGAGCGAGACGGGCGATCGCACCGCTGCACTCGCCGGTGCGCACGTCGTCTACGCCAAGGAGTGGGGCTCGCCGGCCTGCTACGGCGACGCCGAGGCCGAGGCGCGCCTGCGCGAACCGCTGGTGGACTGGTGCGTGCGCGAGTCGTGGTTCTCCGCCACGCGCGACGACTGCCATTTCATGCATTGCCTGCCCGTGCGGCGCAACGTCGCCGTCGCGGACGAGGTGCTCGACGGCCCGCGCAGCCGCGTGGTCCAGGAAGCCGCCAACCGCATGGTCGTACAGATGGCCGTGCTCTACAGACTGCTCGAGGGGTGATACCAGGATGATCGGACACAAGGGCGAACAGGCCGTCACCGTGCGCGCGCTCCGCGGCGCTGCGCCGTACATACACATGTACAAGGGCAAGGTCTTCATCATCAAGACCGGCGGCGGCGCATTCCGTGACGCGGCGACGATGCGCGCGTTCGTCGAGCAGGTCGCGATCCTGCACCACCTCGGCATCCGCGTGGTGCTCGTGCACGGCGGTGGCCCGCAGCTCGACGAAGTCGCGGCGAAGATGGGCTTCGAGACGCGCATGGTGCAGGGCCGGCGCGTCACCGATGCCGCCGCCATCGATGCGACGAGCATGGTGCTGAACGGACTCATCAACACCCGTCTGCTGGCCCTGTGCCGCGAGTTCGGCATCTCGGCCGTGGGCATCAGCGGCGTGGACGGGGGCCTCGTCAAGGCACACCGGCGCGCACCGGTCACGCTCGCGAGCGGCGAAGTCGTGGACTACGGCATGGTCGGCGACATCGACGGCATCGAGTCCTCGGTGATCACGCGCCTGCTCGACGCAGGCTTCCTGCCGGTGGTGAGTCCGCTGTCATCCGACCCGTCCGGCCAGCTGCTCAACATCAATGCGGACACCGTCGCTGCGGCGATGGGCGGGGCGCTGGTCGCCGAGAAGCTGATCCTCTGCACCGGCGCACCCGGCATCCTCGAGCGTCTCGACGACCCGCGTTCGCTCATCTCCTACACGGACGTCGCGGGCCTGCGACGCCTGCGCGAGGAAGGCGCGCTGTCCGACGGCATGCTGCCGAAGTCGAGCGCCATCGAGTCCGCGATCCGCGGCGGCGTGCGCCGCGTGCACGTGATTTCCTACGCCGCGCCCGACGCGCTGCTCGCGGAAATCTTTACGAACGAGGGCACCGGCACGCTGGTGGTGGCGGATACGAAGGCGCTGAGTCCGGCCGAGCAAGGCGCAGCCTGAAGAAAGGGGATGGTGATCAGGGGATAGGGGATAGGGGATAGGGGATAGGGGATAGTCAGAAGGCCGGCGCGCCGGCCGCAATAATTTCCTACTATCCCCTATCCCCTATCCCCTATCCCCTATCCCCTATCCCCTATCCCCTATCCGGCCTCCCCACTAACCGCCAACCGCTATTCATTACTCACTCTCTTCGGAGCCTCCGGTGACACGACTCTGGGACAAAGGCGCACCGCTCGACGAACGCGTGCTGCGCTACACGGCGGGCGAGGACCACGCGCTCGACAACCGGCTGGTGGCCTACGACGTGCGCGCGTCCATCGCCCACGCGGAGATGCTGCACGAGTGCGGGCTGCTGTCCGCTGCGGATCTCACTGCGATAAGCGACGGACTGCGCGAGATCGGCGAGGCGCATGCGCGCGGCGAGTGGTCGGTGACGCTCGAACTCGAGGATGGCCAGACGGCACTCGAGACGCTGCTGACGAGGAAGGTCGGCGAGGCCGGTGCGCGGCTGCACGCCGGGCGTTCGCGCAACGACCAGGTGCTGACCGCGCTGCGCCTGTACCTGCGTGACGCCATCGAGGCTCTCGTGGACGGCGCACGCAAGGTCGCGGTGGCGCTCGAGGCGCTGGCCGCCGAACAGGGAGAGGTCGCGCTGCCCGGCTACACGCACATGCAGCAGGCCATGCCGAGCTCGGTCTCGCTGTGGGCACGCGGCTTCGCGGCGGAAATCGACGATGACGCCGACGGACTCAGGCACGCGCACCGGCGCATCCAGAAGAACCCACTCGGTTCCGCCGCCGGCTATGGCACGCCGAACCTGCCGGTGAATCGCGAGGCGACCCGCACGCGGCTCGGTTTCCCGCAGAACCACGAGCCCGTCACCGCGGTGCAGCTCTCGCGCGGCAAGGCTGAGGCCGAGGTTCTCTTCCAGGTCGCGCTCCTGATGCAGGACATGGGGCGGCTCGCCTCCGACCTGCTGCTCTTCTACACGCGCGAATTCGGCTTCGTCGCGCTGCCGGACGCCTTCACGACCGGCTCGTCGATCATGCCGCAGAAACGCAATCCCAACGTCTTCGAACTGGTGCGCGGGCGCACGGCCACCGCGCAGGCGTGCCTCGCGGAGGTGATGGGCATCACCGCGAAACTGCCGTCCGGCTACCAGCGCGACCTGCAGCTGATCAAGGCGCCGTTGTTCCGCTCGATCGACATCTGCGGCGAGTCGCTCGCCATCATGGCAGCGGCCATCCCGCAGCTCAGGTTCAAGCCCGAGGCCATCCGCATGGACGACGACATCCACGCCGCGGCGGAGGCCAACGAACTGGTGGCGAAGGAAGGCATTCCGTTCCGCGAGGCCTACCGGCGGGTGGGCGCCAGGCGGCGCAAGGATCGCTAGACGCGCTGCGGCCAACGGGTAGTATCGCGCGACCAGTCCCGCGTACTCCCGGAGGCTTCATGCTCGTTCCCGGCTCCCTGCTGCGCCGTGCCCGCCTGCACCGGCTCCTGCTCCTCTCCGCCGCGTTCTGCGCGACGACCGCCGTGGCGGCGGATTTCACGCGCCTCGGCAACGACCTAACGCCGATCGGTGCGGAACGGGCGGGCAATGCCGACGGGACGATTCCGGCCTGGGAAGGCGGCCTGACGCAGCCGCCCGCCGGCTGGACGCCGCAGCAGGGCTACATCGACCCGTTCCCGGGCGACAAGCCGCTCTTTACGATTACGGCGGCCAACGCCGCGCAGCACGAGTCGAAGCTGACCGCGGGACAGGTGGCGCTGCTGCGCAAGTATCCGCAGTATCGGATCAACGTCTACCCGACGCGGCGCACGGCGGCGCTGCCGAAGGAGGTCACCGACCGCGTCGCGGCGCAGGCCGGCAAGGTGAAGCTGCAGGGCTTCGGCCTCAAGGACCTCGGCGGCTCGACCACGCCGTTTCCGATTCCCGAGAACGGCCTCGAGGTGATCTGGAACCACCTCGTGCGCTATCTCGGCGGCGGCGTGGTGCGCGCCGGCCATTCCTTCCCGGTGCGCTCGAACGGCGACTTCTACAAGATCGGCTTCAAGTCCCAGCGCATCTATTCGCAGAACGTCGAGAACTCCGAGCCGAACCGGCTCTTCTACGCGCTCGGTTATTTCACGGAGCCTGCGACGCTGCGCGGCACGATCTTCCTCGTCCACGAGCCGGTCGACCAGGTCGCAGAGCAGCGTTCCGCCTGGATCTACAACTCCGGTGCCCGGCGCGTGCGTCGCGCGCCGGACCTCGCCTATGACGGCGTCAACGACGGCTCGGAAGGCATGATCGTCACCGACCAGGTCGACGCCTACAACGGCGCACCGGACCGCTACGAATGGAAGCTACTCGGCAAGCGCGAGATGTACGTGCCCTACAACACCTACAAGCTGTCGGACAAGACGCTCAAGTACAAGGAGATCATCGGCAAGGGCACGATCAACGCCGACGTCGTGCGTTACGAGCTGCACCGCGTGTGGGTGGTGGAGGCGACGCTGAAGAGCGGCCAGCGGCACATCTACCCGCGCCGCACCTTCTACATCGACGAGGACAGCTGGAGCGTGCTCGCCGAGGATGCCTACGACTCGCGCGGCGGCCTGTGGCGCGCCGCACTGCACGGGTTCATCCAGTGCTACGACGCAGTGGTGCCGTGGTACCGCTTCGGCATCGTCCACGACCTCACCAGCGGCGGCTACATCACCGGCGGCTTCGACAACGAGATCAAGGAACCGATCCAGTTCAATGCGAAGGGACGGGTGACGGACTTCAGTCCGGATGCGCTGCGGCGGCTGGGGGGCACGCTGTAGGAGGAAACGAAGAGAGTGACTAATGATCAATGACTAGCGGTTAGTGCGGAGGTCGGCGCGCCGGCCGAATCCATGGGCCCGTGCTTCGGCCGCGCCGCTATTGCGGGCAATAACTCGGCATTCGCGCGAGAAATGGCGCTTCGCACTGGTGTGGCTCGCCGGGTGTAATCAGCCACCCGCACTACGATTGACGGAATACGGCAATGCCGTATAATCAACCGTTGTTCAGTTTTGTCGAGACGCGACTCTTCACGAAGCTCGTGCTCGAGAACATGACGGACGTCGAGTACGCCGCGCTGCAATACGCGCTGATGGCCAACCCGGGAGCGGGCCCGGTGATCCCGGGTTCAGGTGGCATCCGCAAGCTGCGCTGGGCGGCACCGGGCCGGGGTAAGCGTGGAGGATACCGGGTGATCTACTACGTGCGACGCGCACACGGTGTCATCTGGATGCTGACGATGTACCCGAAGAATGTGGCCGAGAACATCCCGGTGCACGTGCTGCGACAGATCCGGGAGGAAGTGGGCGATGGCTAGGTCGAAGCGCAACATCGGTCAGGAGATCCTCGACGGACTGCGCGAACTGAAGCGCGGCGAAGTTGGCCGCGTCGTCAATGTTCCAGACGTCGCGGCGATCCGGGAGAAGACCGGGCTGTCGCAGTCGAAATTCGCAGCACTCCTCGGAGTCTCCGTTCGCACGCTACAGGATTGGGAGCAGGGGCGACGAGCACCCTCCGGTGCGGCGCGGACGCTCCTGCTCATTGCACAGCGATCTCCCCGAGCGCTGCTGGACGTCGCGTAGCGGGAGGGCAATTCCGACGTTTCCGCGGAATCGTCCGCGTTCGGCCAGCGGTCGGTCGCAGACAGCTCCCGCTCGCGCTCGTGAGGCGACTCCTCTCATTAGTTCGCCGAATACGAACCGAGCTCGTCGGATCGTCCTTCGGTTTCCTTCCCAATCAGCTTTCCAAGACCCGTTGCCACGCTGTCTCTGCTGATAGCTCGCCGTATGAGTCATCCCACTCGCCAAGGCCGTTGTTCGCAAGAAACGCGTTCTGCAATCGAACGGGAGCAAAATTCGATCGGTATTGTAGTCCTCGTACATTGTCAGTCGTGGCCGGATGAATGACCTTGCCGTCGAAATCCTGAACGAAATGCTCGCCATTGATCTGGATCAAGTAACTCGGAAACGGGACCCTATTCTCCGCAACCGGACAATTCATGCAGACTGACCAGCAGCCGTGAAAAAACCACGAATCTGTTGTCCATGCCGCGAGCAAGACATCGAGTTCACGCAACTTGTTGCAGTCAGGAAGACTCCCGAAAAGCCCCTCGAAGACGATTACATACATTACGTCGCCATCGCGAACCACCTGACCGAGCCCACGTCTACCATCGGGAGCCGGCAGCTCAAAGACATCACCCCGCTTCGGCGGTGAGTACCGCTTTTTAGTTGCCTTCTTCATTTCTATCCCTTGCCCACTCAATAACCGTGATCAACACTTGAGTATTCTCGTGCCGGTACGCGGTTCGCATCTGGGCTGCTTGATTTCGTTTCTCTTGTTTGACGTACCGCCGTCGGGATTGCTCTTGTTTGTCGGACCACCATGCTGTGTTATCTGGCGCTGCTCGGCTTCACGCAGCGACTGGCCTGGCTCCGCACGCTCAATCTCCTCGAATTCAAAGTCGGAATCTGGGTTCGCTCGGCGATGCTCTTTCGGTCGTTCATTGTACCGCTCATCGCTCTTGGCCTTGCCGATATACGGCTTGGCATTTGGGATCGCCCGATCGGTCCGCCGATAGATGATTCCGGCTGATTTTCGAATAGCACCGAGTTTTTGAACGGTCCTGAGCGGGTTAATCTGAGCCAGTCCCGCATTCAAGGCGGCATCGCCGATGTCAACGTCACCGGTTGTCAAGTACTGATCGGCGACCTCTAGCGCAAAATCGAATCCATACTTGAGTACAACGTTGACCGCCTTGCCCGACGGATCGAAGTTATTGAGCGGGTCATTGCCGACATACGCATACAGGTTGACGTCATCGTCATACCCGATCGGATCGGTCTGCATGAACCGCCCGAGCGCAGGGCTGTAGAACCGCGCCTTGTAGTAATAGAGCCCGAGCTGCGGGATGGCCGCCTGGCCGGTGTACTGGAACCGCCAGGTGCTCGGCGCGGTCGTCACGCCATACGCGTCGTACGTGCCGATGACGAGCTCGGCTCCGGCCGCATTGCTGGTCGCGATGATCGATCCCTGGTGATCCGCATGCAGGTATCGACGGCTGGCACTCGAGACGGAAGCACCCTCATACCACACCAGCGGTTCATCCACGCCTGCGCCGTGCACGTAGCGCCGCTGCATGGTGCCCGCGGTGTTGTATTCCGCGATCAGCCGGTCACCGTCGTACAGGAACCGCGTCGTGTCCCCGGCGCTCGTGACCTGATACAGCCGCCCCAGCGGATCGTAGGTCAGCGTGGCTGACTTGGCCCCGCTTGCACTGACTAGGCGGTTCTCGGTGTCGTAGCCGAACGAGGTCGATCCGTCCGAGGTGAGGTTGCCGTTGGCATCCGAGGTGAGCGTCGCCGGGGCATCCCCGGTGATCTGCGTGTACTGGTTGCGGCCGTTGGTGAGGTAGGTGCGGTTTAAACCGCCACCGCATGCTCGTAGGAAGCATTGGAATGGATCCGGGTCCGGACCTGGCTCGCGGGGTTTTGGGTGAACGTGGTGGTGAGACCGATGCTGGTGCCACCTCGGTCGATGTCCTGAAGAATCGACAGCGGCCGCGAGAAGTGATCGGGCGTGAACTTCGTAGACGAACCAGCGGTATCAACGCACCTCAGACAGCCGCGCCTAGGTGGCTCCGAAGCGCGCTCACCACGCGCGCGAGGCCGCAAATGCGGCCGTGTGCCGCACTCTTTGCCACCACCGTGATCCCGGAGAGTCGGGGGTCGGGGAACTACGGGGCATGTACAAGCATGTCTTGCCAATCCCCAAACGACTCCGCGACGACAGTCTTGAGGGCGGTTCGAGAGTCTGCACCATCCATTTCGTGATCCCAGAACACTACGCGGCCGCCGCCCTGTGAGCTTAGGTCGAGGCAAAATCGATTCCCAACTTCGTCGCTTGCAATCGCTATGACATGCTTAGGCAGTCTGTCTTTCAACGTGTGGTAGTTCCACAGCAAGTCGCACCCCTTCGCGTCATCGTCAATGCCGAAGAAGAAATGGATGCGCATCTGCACAATTTGTCCGTCCTCTACAACGGTGAAGTCTGATGGAGTTGGTCGTCCACCATTGTGTGTCAGCAGGAATCGCTGATAGGACTCAGGAAGTTCAACCCCTAACTCTAGCTGGATCGCCCTCAGGCGATTGCGGTCTACCGGCCGCGCGGCCTCTTCAGTGTATTCAAGCATCTACCTAGCATCCCTCCAGCTTGATGCGGGACCCGCATGAACGAGTCCCGGTCACAATACCTCCGTCAATGCTCCACGGCTTTGCTGGAGGACTTGAATCTGTCGGTGGGCCGGCACCCTCAGAGTAGGGGCCCTCGTACATGTTGCCAAGATCGGATTCCGCGCCCGCGTCGTCACTCGTCAAGAACAGACCCAAACCGAACGACGCCAGACCCGCCCACATACTGGGGTCGGACACAAGTGATCGTATTGCGCGAGTCAACCCAAACCCGCCTGTGTGACCAATAGCCGTATGAATCTCTTCTGGCACGAGCTGCATGGTGTGTAGGTCCTCGTGATGATGCCACACCCAATTCTTCGGGGTTCGCGTCAGACCTATTGCTGCGTTTGCTGCGTCCGTGTCGGCACGACGACTCGTGAATCCGCCGGTGATATACACGGTCTCCCTGGCAACCGAATCGAAGATCGGAAATCCGTTGCTATTGAACGGTATGCCTGTGGCTTGGTGGACTTTGCCAGCGAGCGACATGTTCTTTATCGTGTACCCCCGAGCCAGCAGGAGTTCTAACGTCGCCTTCTTGATCTTGGCGCCGGGATCCTGAAAATTCACGGGATCGTTGCCGACGTATCCATAGAGGTTGACGTCATCGTCATACCCGATCGGATCGGTCTGCATGAACCGCCCGAGCGCGGGGTTGTAGAACCGCGCCTTGTAGTAGTAGAGCCCGAGCTGCGGGATCGCCGCCTGGCCGGTGTACTGGAACCGCCAGGTGCTCGGCGCGGTCGTCACGCCATACGCGTCGTAGGTGCCGGTCTCGAGCCTGGCCCCGGCCGCATCGCTGGTCGCGATCACCGAGCCCTGGTGATCCGCATGCAGGTATCGACGGCTGGCACTCGAGACGGACGCGCCCTCGTACCACACCAGCGGCTCGTCGACGCCTGCGCCGTGCACATAGCGCCGCTGCACGGTGCCCGCGGTGTTGTATTCCGCGATCAGCCGGTCACCGTCGTACACGAACCGCGTCGTGACCCCGGCGCTCGTGACCTGATAGAGCCGCCCGAGCGGATCGTAGGTCAGCGTGGCTGACTTGGCCCCGCTCGCGCTCGTGAGGCGGTTCTCGGTGTCGTAGCCGAACGAGGTCGATCCGTCCGAAGTGAGGTTGCCGTTGGCATCCGAGGTGAGCGTCGCCGGGGCATCCCCGGTGATCTGCGTGTACTGGTTGCGGCCGTTGGTGACGTAGGCTCGATTCCTGCTACCGATCGGGAACTCGTACGCGTTGTTCGATTGCGCACGGGTGACGATCTGGCTCGCCGGGTTGTAGTTGAACGTGGTCGTCAGATCGTTGCCGGTGCTGAGGCCGTCCAGGTTGTGGACGATGGCGCCGAGCCGCGAGAGGGCGTCGTAGCCGAACCCGGTGGGTGCCCCGGCCGTGTCGCGGCCGATCGCATCGCGGCGTCCTTGGCTGTCGTAGGTCAGGAGCGCCAGGGGCGTCGACGGGCCGTTCTCCGTGAGCTGCGTCAGGCGACCGGCCGGATCGTGCCGGTACTCGAAGTAGGCGCCGTCCGGATGCGTGATGCGGCTGCGGTTGCCCTGCGTGTCGTAGTCGGAGACGACGCTGCGGGTCACCCCATCGAGGTTCGTGCTCGAGCTGCGCAGCCCGCCGAACCCGTCGTAGGTGTTCGTGACGCCGGCACCGGAGGGGGAACCGAACCGTGCGAAGAGCTGCAGGCCCTGCACGTCTTCGTCGGGACCGACCGGCCTCCTGCGGCGGGCCCGTGCGGGTCATGGAGTCAGCCACATCGCGACGGAGCGGGGACAGAACCGGCCGCTGTCGCACATCGAGCGACTGCGCGAACACCTGCTCGTCGCCGATGTTGCCCGACGCCACGAGGCCGTTCGGGTGATACGCCGCGCTGTGGGCGAGAAGTCCTCGACGGGAACTAGCCCTTGCGGAATCGTAGGAGGCGAGAAGTTAACACAGACGGATCTTTGTAGGCGTCGACGGTCCCCTTTCGATCGCAAGTAGACAGCCAACGCTCCACAGCCTGGCTCTTCACGAAGGCTTGCCCCTCCGGCGTGAAATCACTAAACATGAGGACGGCATTCTCCACAGTATCTGCCAGAGCCGCGGCCGTCGGGTAAATCAGCCCATTCTCCGCGAAGAAGGAAATCTGCGTCCGCGCTAGCGCACGGACCTTATCCGCCCAGTCGGGAGACGGGTTCTCATAGCGGGCAAGCAACCCCGGAACGTTCAGGTATACAAAGTCAGAACGTCATTTCACGTTCACCCGCTCACACGGACCAGAGATCTTGCACAACTCCCCAGTCTGGCGGTCTCGCACGTAGTGGCCGCCGTTGTCCAGTATGCGCTGCTCCTTGGCAGCCTGCGCGGTCTTGTCGACGCCCGGACGGGTGATCTCGTACGCTTTCGCTCCTCCTTTTCCGTCGAAGACGACCTCATCAACTCTTTGACCCTGCTGCGTGATAGGGTCAATAGCCTTCTTCCCGTCAGCAGTGCGCAGGGTGCTTTCGCTCTGCGTCCGCCGGCCAGGATTGGCCGCCCGAATTTGCTCTCTACCTTCTGCAGCTCGTCGAGCACCGGTTGCTGCATTCGTACGAATATTCGCACCGCGTTCGAATGCCCGCCTGGCAGTCGAGACGCCTCCCGGCACGCCCGGCACGAGAGCCGCAGCGGTGTCAAGCGCGGCGCCGACGCCGGCAATGGCGGCCCCTTGCCAGTCACCCTGCAAGGCACGACTGATTGTATCGCTCCAGCCAATGGCGGCGTTTCCCATGTCCCACGGCGTTTCAGCAGCTGTTCCCGTTGGATCCGACTTATTCGTCGGATCATTGCCGACATAGGCATATGGATTTAGGTCATCGTCATATCCGATCGGATCGGTCTGCATGAACCGTCCGAGCGCGGGGTTGTAGAACCGCGCCTTGTAGTAATAGAGCCCGAGCTGCGGGATCGCCGCCTGGCCGGTGTACTGGAACCGCCAGGTGCTCGGTGCGGTCGTCACGCCATAGGCGTCGTAGGTGCCGGTGTCGAGCCTGGCTCCGGACGCATTGCTGGTCGCGATGATCGATCCCTGGTGATCCGCATGCAGGTAACGTCGGCTGGCGCTCGAGACGGAGGCACCCTCGTACCACACCAGCGGTTCATCCACCCCCGCGCCGTGCACATAGCGCCGCAGCACGGTGCCCGCGGTGTTGTATTCCGCGATCAGCCGATCACCGTCGTACACGAACCGCGTGGTGACCCCGGCGATCGTGACCTGATGCAGCCGCCCGAGCGGGTCGTAGCTCAGCGTGGCTGACTTGGCCCCGCTCGCGCTCGTGAGGCGGTTCTCGGTGTCGTAGCCGAACGACGTGGACCCGTCCGAGGTCAGGTTGCCATTGGCATCCCAGCCGAGCGTCGCCGGGGCATCCCCGGTGATCTGCGTGTACTGGTTGCGGCCGTTGGTGACGTAGGCACGGTTTGAGCTACCGACCGGGAACTCGTACGCATTGTTCGACTGCGCACGGGTGACGACCTGACTCGCCGGGTTGTAGTTGAACGTGGTGGTGAGATCGTTGCCGGTGGCAGGGCCGTCCAGTGATCACTCAACTGCGTGTCAACAGGCGTCCAACTTTGACCAGCGGGAGGTGCGGCATAAATCTTGGACGCCGGTTACACCCCGAACCTGGTCAGAATTGCACGCCTGTCCACACTCCGCTCCGCTATTCGGCCGCTATGGGTGGCGGACGGGCAGCCCGGAAAGGGACTCTGGAGTTCCATTACGCGGTTATCGGGGTATACGCCTAGCGTCGTATGACGGACACGGCCCGTTAGCGCTTACGGGCGACAGATATTGCTTACTAGCCATGACTGCTGTCTCCGTTCCCATTCCGTGCGGGGGACCTTGGCTTTGAGCGAAGAACATGCGGTCCGCAAATCGAGGACGCGTTCACGTAGTAAAAACTCAAGCATGAGACGCCAAGTGCCTGGCGCGTCTGGATGCTCATCGAGATACGAAAGTAAACCCTCGGCAGTCGAGCAACGCGACAAGAAAGTCTTCGCGTCGGTCTCATAAGCATGCGTGATGTCTTCGACTAGACGCACAACATCTGCCGGGCCCGAAGCGCGCCGGCTGGCCCACCTCGCGGCGTCATTGGTCAGCTTGCCGAAGCTGACCACGATACATGCAGTCTCCCACGGGCGAACTTTGATGGTTTCAGGGGCCGCGCCGCCTATCACATGTTGCGCAACCGTCGAGAAACGGCGCCAGTAGATTGCCCCGTGAACGTCAACTGCGTGACCTCCAGGCAACGGGTTTGTCACAAGTTCGATGCTCGGCACAAACTCCGTGGATTCGCGAGCAACAATTCGCTCGGTTCCAATCAATTTGAAATTGGACAGCTGCGGGCGCTGAAGCAGCGATCGCAGAATTTCCGAGCGAAGGGTTTTGGCGTCCATCGTCATCAAGGCTCGTTAATGGTCGTGCGGCAAACCAACCCACGTCATAAGGTCGGTTGCGAGGATATACCGGTTATGTCGTCGGCAAAGTTTTGGAATGTATCGGTTCTAATTCGTCCAGACATAATCCCCGTAAGGACCGGCAATACGCCCAGCGCGCCCAGCGCGTTAACTCGAGGACTAATAGGTGTCGTTCTCATACTTCCCGCAACCCCGTCGGGCGAAACCTGAACCCGGGTAAGTCCTACCGAGGTGCTCGTTGTTTGTTGTCCGACAGGAACGCCGGGCGTAAGACCACTGGCTTGCGCATTCTTGCCCAAAGGCACTGCAGTTCCCTCGGCGACTGCCTGCATCGTGGCCGCTTGCCCTCGCACCAGCTGGGCGCCGTTAGCTTTGATCTCATTCGCTGTAAGGTGCCCATCAGCGGAAAGGCGCACTTGATCGGCGACCCACTTCTCGCCGCCCGGCGCGCGGAAGGTGACACGGTTAGTCGGTGCAGCCCCGGTTTCACTTGCCATCTGGGCGTTGGCAGCCGCCTCGGCAGCCGCGCCGGTTGCAGCAGCACGCTGGATGCGCGCTGCCGAGCCGCCGGTACACCCGGCCACCTCAACGCCCTCGATCCGAGAGCCACACTTGCCGGACAAGCCGCTCGGATCCACCCTGTTCAGCGGATCACTCCCAACATAGGCATACAGGTTGACGTCATCGTCATACCCGATCGGGTCGGTCTGCATGAACCGTCCGAGCGCCGGGTTGTAGAACCGGGCTTTGTAGTAGTAGAGCCCGAGCTGCGGGATGACCGCTTGGCCGGTGTACTGGAACCGCCAGGTGCTCGGCGCGGTCGTTACTCCGTACGCATCATAGGTGCCGGTCTCGAGCCTGGCCCCGGCCGCATTGCTGGTCGCGATCACCGAGCCCTGGTGATCCGCATGCAGGTACCGACGGCTGGCGCTCGAGACGGAAGCACCCTCGTACCACACCAGCGGCTCATCGACCCCCGTGCCGTGCACGTAGCGTCGTTGCACGGTGCCCGCGGTGTTGTATTCCGCGATCAGCCGGTCGCCGTCGTACACGAACCGCGTCGTGACCCCGGCGCTCGTGACCTGATAGAGCCGCCCCAGCGGATCGTAGCTCAGCGTGGCTGACTGGGCCCCGCTTGCGCTCGTGAGGCGGTTCTCGGTGTCGTAGCCGAACGAGGTCGATCCGTCCGAAGTGAGGTTGCCATTGGCATCCGAGGTGAGCGTCGCCGGGGCATCCCCGGTGATCTGCGTGTACTGGTTGCGGCCGTTGGTGACGTAGGCTCGATTCCTGCTACCGATCGGGAACTCGTACGCGTTGTTCGATTGCGCACGGGTGACGATCTGGCTCGCCGGGTTGTAGTTGAACGTGGTCGTCAGATCGTTGCCGGTGCTGAGGCCGTCCAGGTTGTGGACGATGGCGCCGAGCCGCGAGAGGGCGTCGTAGCCGAACCCGGTGGGTGCCCCGGCCGTGTCGCGGCCGATGGAGATGCGCCGCCCTTGCGCGTCGTAGGACAGCAGCGCCAGGGGCGTCGACGGGCCGTTCTCCGTGAGCTGCGTCAGGCGACCGGCCGGATCGTGCCGGTACTCGAAGTAGGCGCCGTCCGGATGCGTGATGCGGCTGCGGTTGCCCTGCGTGTCGTAGTCGGAGACGACGCTGCGGGTCACCCCATCGAGGTTCGTGCTCGAGCTGCGCAGCCCGCCGAACCCGTCGTAGCTGTTCGTGACACCGGCACCGGAGGGGGAA
>CAVPMU010000010.1:0-129497 GCA_963706535.1 uncultured Gammaproteobacteria bacterium | reverse complement strand
CCCGACAACTAGGTCCGGGTGTCCGTTGAAATAGCAGTTGACTACCAAAGAACGAGCGTGCTTTGCGAGACTCGAGGTCAGCATGTCGGACAGCAGGCCGGACATGATGGCCGGTCGCAGCATGTCGTCGAGGCGAGCAAGACCGCGATCGAGCAGCCCTCGATTAACGTCGAAGAAGAAGTCGTAGACATCCTGCATCGCCATTTCAAAATCGGCCAAGCGGAGCCTGTACGGCAAGTCGGCGGCTTGATTGAACCTCGCTGGGTCGGGTTTGTTTCTGGCGATGCTCACGAAGAATGTCTCAGTGCGTTGCCAGGCATCCTGTGCCTCAGTCCTCATTGATGCCGCAGATTTTCTCCTCGTCCGGCAATTCCCAACTTACCGGGAAGTCCCTTGCCAATTCGTCTGAGCCGAGCCTGGCAGTGAGCAGGGCGATGGCTTCATTATAGGAATATCGCTCCACGTCCCTGACCTCTACTCCAGTAAAGAGGCACTTCACTGTACCGTAATCAGTTCGTTGCCAGTACGGGCAAAGTACCTCCTTGAATCCACCATGATATGAGAATTCCCGAAGCCCCTTGCCAAAGCGCTCGATGTCGTTCTCCAGCACTTCGCCGTCTCGCAGCGGAAGAACGCTATAGCAGTAATTGCCAGCAGGAATTAGTGAAGGATCCATTTCTATAACATACGCGCAGGCGCACGGTCCTTGGATGATGCGTATCGTTGCCCATCACGCGCGTGCATCTTCGCACGTCGCGTGCATGGGCTTGTCGGACAGATCATGGCTTCTGCTCCGAAACGAGAAAGTTCGCGTTTGATGTAGAAGCCATTGCTTTGATCATCTGTTTGTCATCAAAGCCAGGAAGGCGCGACTGCATTGCAGTCATGATCTCTTGTTCACCGCTTGAGCCACCCGGACAGACAGCGGCTGCTGTTTCGCCACCCGCGTGAGGGCCCCACAAGACATCAGGCTCGGCGGAGCCGTCGTCCGTTGTCCTGATTCCGACACTAGTCAGATCTCTCCACATGATCGACTGTATCTCGCTATTTGGCGCGACAACCGTGATTGCATCAGCATCAAAGCGCACAACAAACTGAAACCCCGGCATGAGTTTGAAGGAACCGAACTAGCTCAGGGATCGACTTGACCGGCACCGAGAGGCAAGCCTCAATGCCCCTCGGCCGCCGCCGCCAAGCATCGGCCTGCTGCAGTTCGTCCCGGCGAGAACGCGCAGAGCCGCGACACGCCGCCCGATCGCTGCAGCCCGTCGGTTTTCGGGCACGCCGTGAGGATCCGGTCCTCGAGTGCTGCAGCTTGCTCCTGCGGACACGGCGCAAGTACTTCCATGTAGCCTCGCTCTCGGCATCGTGCCTCGAGACGGTCCGCAGGAACAACTCCAGCACTCGGATACGACTCAACGCCGCGACAGTACTACTGATGGTCCCGGGTTGTCTCCGTGGACCGTATCCGCATTTGCGCCGCGCGGTGTCCGGCGGCTGGCGGCGTGGTACGTCACGCCACTGGTACAGCGCGCTATTCGGGTGTCGGACAGTCCTTCGTGGGCCGTCACGCCGCCGTCGTGAAGCTAATGCGGGGGCTGCGTGCGGTTGCTGGTGGGCTCTCCACGGACCGTCACGAGGCAGGGATTGCCGAGTGCGAGCTCACAGGGAAGTGCTCCGGGCGTATCCGTGGAGAGCCCACCAGTAAGCGGATGCAGCGCTCGGCCCGCGTCACTTGACGACCGGATAACACGCTTGCCCCCACAACGTCTCCGGATGATCCATCATCACCTCGATCACGAGCGGCACCAGTTTAGCCATGAAGTTCGTGCAGTCCCTGAGTTGCTCCCGATTGACCGACGAACCCCAGGTCGCCCCACCGTGCACCAGCTGGTTCCTGAGCACGTAGATCCGCGCCAGCACCACCGACAGCACCGTCACCGTATCCCGCCTCCCCAACGCCACGTGTGCCGCCCGGTTCGCGGCCGCAAAGCTTGCTCGCCACGTCTCCTCTGGAATCGAGCCGTTCTGAAATCTCCAGAAGTCGGCGAACACGAATTTGTTCTCGAGCAGCACCCGGATGCTCTTGGGGAACTCATCCCACACCAGCTTCTCGAAGCGCTTCTGCGCCGCATCGAGCTGGGTCAGCTTTTCCAAGAACCCTCGAAACGTCTGCTGCTCTGATTCCCGGTACTTCTCATCGATGTCCGTCGCATACGCCGCATTGAACGCGATCCACAGCAGGATGAACTGCCCGTCCGGATCGTCGTTCCCGGCCAACTGCTCAGCCCGCGTGAGCCACGACAGCGCCCGATGCACGCGCAGCGACAGGCTCGGATGCCATGCGTCACGCTCAGCTCGATGCCGTGTCTTCAGTCGTTCGTAGTCCATCCCGTCATCCATCCGCTGCCCCGCGACGCTGCGCCCCATCGCTACGCTCTCCTGCTTCGCTCTTGTACTGGACGCGGTCATTACGCTGCGCTTTCCCTGCCTCGCTATTGACCGGCCGGAACATCCATGCCCCGGCGTTCGTCGCTTCGCGTTTCACCCATGCCTTAGCGTTCTATGCATGCAGCTCACCCATGCCGCGCTGCGGTCCAGCTCGCACGTCACTGTGCCAGCGCTCGCGTGGATCTCCTGACATTCAGTCATGCGGCGGGAACTCCTCGCTCACCCGCCTTCACCGCAAACGCCGGCCAATCGATCGCTGCCATTGGCCCGCTCGGAGTCATCTCTTTCGCAAAGCACGCATGATGTTTGGCTTTAATTGCGCACCACCATCGGCGATGGCGTACCCGCGCCCAGCTCCCCCTTCGGATTTGGCCCGTACTTGTTGTGACCGGCGGTGCCATCGAGCAACGTAAAGACCAGTACCACGATGAATCCGATCACCGGTATGAAGCCGATCAGGAACCACCAGCCGCTGCGATCCGTGTCATGCAGGCGTCGCACGGTAACGGCGATAACCGGCAGCACGGTGGCGAAAAGGTAGAGACCGCTCAGCAAGCCGAGCCCGACCTCCTCGCTAAATGTACCCGCCATGCCATCGATGAACGCCAGGAACATGACCGCAATGGCATTGAACAGCGCGAAGAACCAGTACTCCTTACGCCGCGCACGGCCCTCGAACGTTGCGTATTTCTTGAGTGCCTCGAGATACCAGTTCATCGCATCACGCTCCCTTGAGTGGGCTCGTTCACTTCATATCCGCAACGTTCGTCAGGATCGGCACGACGTCGGCAGGTATTTCGACTCCACATCGGTGTACTGCTCGTGGTCCTCGATCACGAGGTCCACGCCATCGGGCGCGGCGCTCTCGCCACATACCCAGACCAGGTCACCACTCTCGGAAAGACCCGGCACCAGGACCAGCTGCCTTCCCGAGAGGTTGGTGTTAGCAGCATCGCCGAACGTCAGCACGACCGCACCCACGATCACCTCGATTGACACGAGGTACTGCGAGGATGCCTGTGTCTCGAGACCGAGCGCCTCGGAGGTGATCTCTTGCCAATCCAGACCGCTCGCAGCGGCCTCGGCCACGGCCGCTTTGTACTCCGCCGCCGACGTGAGGCCGTCAGCGACCTGCGCCCGGATTGTGTAGTCCTGGTAAGCCGGAATGGCGATGGCGGCCAGCACGCCTATGCCCGGAATTCCAACGCCCACCAGAACCAGCAGCACGACCGCCCAGCCCGCGACCTTTGGCGCGAACGGAGCTGTCGCGACCTGCTCCGCGTTCGCGGTCTGCGTCACGACCAGTGTTCCCGCGATCTTGTCGTGCAGGGCTTGGCGGCGCCGGGTGAACCCGGCCATCACATAGCCGATGCAGAGTGTGATGGACGAAATCAACTTGCCGAAGTGTCGCCCCGTGGCTCGCCCGAAGCCGATGCGCTGACCGTTCAGATCCGACACCTTGATCCCCAACGCCAACTTGCCGAGCGTGGCCTGGCGACTCGAACTCTCCATGAGCGCCGAGTACAGCCATGCACCCGCGAGCGAGATTGGGAAGACCAGTGCGCCGCCCTCCCCGTCGCCCGAGCCGATTGCCGCCATTACGACGACGATGATCACCATACCCAGCCACAGGACTACCGAATCGAGGACCGCGGCCACCATGCGCCGCCAGAACGCTGCATATACGTCATCGACAGTGCCCACCGCACTGCCAGTCGCTGGCGGAACCCATGCTTCACCGGATGACGTCACCGGCGCGCCGAACGTGGGAGTGGCATCACCCGTTGGTGGGACGCCCATCTCACTAGGTCGCGTGCCGCAACTGGCGCAGAACAGGCTCGCCCTATGAATCTCGTTCCCGCACTTCGGACAGAACATGAACACCCCCAATCAGGCCGTACACCTCAGACCAGGCATAGTGCCGGCGACAGAACGTCCGGACGCACGTCGGACCCGTGTTCAATCAGAACTCCTCCGAATCCTTCGCATTCCGCATGTCCGGCCGCTCCAGACTCATGTGATCGACCTGGTGCGCTTGTCGTCGTCCACATTTCTTCTTCCTTCTTTGACACTGCACCCACGGAGCCGCACATGGTCGCGCAGGCAAACTCTCACCCCTCGGACACACCTCCATGTGTCCGTCCAGTTTGCCCTCCCTTGCGCGTGGTCCAATTGAACCACCAATACCCCCGGCTGAACCTGACCCCCGTCACAGTTCGAGGCATTTGGATCCAGTCTCTGGCATCCCCCCAACACGACTTTAGTGGTGCAGGGGCTCACCCGATGAGCCCGTCACCCCGCGCGAGCTGCCCGGCCCGGTGGCAGCACGACAGCGCCCGATGCACCCGCAACGACAGGTTCATCAGATACCCGTCCCGCTCCGCCCGATACCGCTCCTTGAGTTCCTCGTAGTCCATCATCGAGCGCTCAGATCGATGCCTTTTCGAACGAGAACTGCACTCGATACGCGATCAGGCTAACCGATCTTCGCCGATTCGGGCTTTGGTCGAAGGCAAGTGATTGATTCTGCGTGGGCAGAGCCTGAGGGTCTTCACTACACGGCGGTGGCGGTGGAGAGTTCGGCGCGGGTGATACGCGGCTTGGGTTGTGCGGGCAAGACGAGCTGCAGGCGGTCGAGCAACAGCTGCAGATCCGGTTCGGGCTCGCTGTAGCGCGTCAGGATCAGCTCGCGCCCGTCGGTGGTCGGCAGATGCACGTCGACCATTTGCACGGCGGCGAACTTCTCCAGCGCACTGCGCGCGGTGAGCCCCGGGGCCTGCGCTGCCAGTTGTCGAGTCAGCGTGATGTACAGGCAGTAGGCGAGGAAGGCGACGAACACGTGCGCTTCGATGCGTGACTCGAGCTGATGGAAGATCGGGCGGATGGCCAGATCGCCCTTCAGCGTGCGGAACGCGGCTTCGACCTGCACCAGCTGCAGGTAGGTGTTCCACAGCTTCACCGGATCGGTCTCGGTCAAGTTGGTGCGCAGCAGGTAGCGCCCCTCGCGACGCCGGACCTGCTTGAGCTTGGCGCGATTCAGACGATACGTGAACGTGGCGTGCTGCTCATCGACCCGCACGTCGATCACTCGCCACGCGGCGGGTGCCTTGCTCTGCGCACTGCCGAGCTTCATCAGCAGCGCATCGCGGGTCAGCGTCATCGCCTGCAGCTGCGCCAGACGGGCCCACAGCCATTTCAGCAAGCGTCGGCGCATCGAGCGCTCCTTGGCGATGCGATCGTGGCTCTCGGCGTAGACGTACAGCTCGCCGTCTTCGGGCAGGAGCTTGACCTTCACACCGGCTCGCGCCTCGCGCCAGGGCTTCAGCAGCAGCGCCGCTTCGAGCCGATTGAGCCGGCCCTTTGGCGTGCCGACCAGGTACTGGATCGGCGGGTCGCTGGCGCGCATCTCGGCGAGCACCGCCTCGGTCGGGATCCCGCGATCCATGCACCAGATGCGCTGGGCGCGACCGTACTGATGCTCGATCTTCGCCAGGAACGCGCGCAGCGTCGTGGCATCGCCGGTGTTGCCGGGCAGCACTTCGTAGGCGATCGGCAGCCCGTCGGGCGTCACGATCAGCGCGATCACGATCTGCACGCAGTCGGGACGGTGATCGCGCGAGTAACCGTGACGGCGTTTGTCGTCCTCGTCGAGCGGCGGATCGGACTCGAAGTACGTGCTCGTCAGGTCGTACAGCAGCACCTCGTAGCAGGCATTGAACAGGTCGCGCCAGCGCTCGGTCAGATGCGTGAACAGCGCGCGCTTGTGCTCGAGCAGCCGATCGTGACACCGATACAGCACGTGCGGATCGGCCCAGCCCGCATCTGCGCCGAGCAGATCGCAGAGCGCCGTGCGCCCAAACCACTCCCGGTGCAGCCGCCACTCGCTGCCCGGGCTGATCAGCCGATACGTCACCAGCACGCACAGCACGCCGTCCCAGCGCGTGCCTTTACGGGAGCGCGGCAGTCGAGCGGCGAAGAACTCATGCAGCCCCAGCTGCTGCCAAAGACTCAGCGCCAGCCAGCACGCACCCCACTGCCGCGGATGTCGCAGCCGCATTCCCGAAAGCTTTACCGTCACGATCGAGGCGTCGGGCAGCAGACCCTCCATCCGATCCTCGGGAAACAGCGCCACAGTGCGCGGCGCATCGACGCCCTCTTCGATCACTTCGATCGAGCGCCGCCAAGCCAGTTCTTGCGAGGAGTTGATCTCGCCCAGATACAGCACATGGCGTTGCACCACCCGGCCACCCGCGACGCGGCGGTTCTCCACCACCGAGAAATAGCGGTGAACCTTGCCATCCTTCTTGCGGGTCGTGGCGCGCAGAAACATTGCAGAACGACATTATCCGCGCGCCACATCGGCTGACCAGAAGCAAGGTCTTCACTACAGCCCTGTGCGCCGCGCGACGCCCTGAAAAACCCCGCCCAATCAATGCCCGCGCAGCCCGCTTAGCCACGAAATCCGCTCAGTCCATCAGCGAATCGGCGAAGATCGGCTAAGGTTCGGGACCGCAGTGGCGGCATAGCGAACGCCCTCGGGAAATTCCGCCGCGATCAGGATGCCGCGCGCGGGCCTTCCGTCCGCACGCGCATACCAGCCGAGATAACGTGCGATCTGGCCGACAGAGGAGTCCTTGCCCTCGCCCACTTTCACTTCGATCACGACACGCTGACCCGTGGCATCCTGTGCCAGGATATCGATTCGCCCGACATCGATGATCACTTGCCGGCCTATCAGCGTCAGCCCCTTCTCAATGTCATTGAGGCAGTGCACCAGGTGGTCCTCGATGTCTCGCTCGAGGCTGATCGATGCCTCGATCATCCCCTCGAGGCCCTGCTCTTCATCCTCGCCCTCAGTAGGCGCCCACTCATTGGCACCGTGCAGCTGCTCCGCGTAGATCTCGAACGCGCCGTCCGACCGCTTGTACAGAAATCGCTCCGCCGACGGATGGTGCACGTACGCCTTGGGATTGTTGACCGAACATGCATAGAGGTGCGCCTGCAGCGTCCTCGGTTGCCACTGCCCTGCATACTTACTCTCGATGTGCCGCCGGATCTGCTCCGAGGTCACGGGTCCACCCGCCGCATCCACGAAAGATCGGATCGCCCGCGCCATGGTGGTCATGTCATCTCCTCGACTGTCGGCTCGACTGTTTGATCCGAGTCAACGTCCCGAATTCCGCCCGCGCCGAGTCCGGCCCGGTCATCGTATAGCGCACGGCCACCCCCTTACCGAGTCCGCTCTCGGAATGAACGATCGCGTCATTGCCACGCACCTCGTACGTGACCTTCTCGATGACCCCGAACGACTCGCTCTCGCCATCCCGAAACTCGACGACCATCGGCACGATGCCCGACACCTGCCACTTGCCCTCGAGCGGCCCCGGACTGTTGCGCGAGCAGAAGCTGAGTATCAGCAGGACGCTGACCAGCAGCGCCATCGCACCGAACTTTGTCTGTCTCATCGCAGTCACCTCACGCGTCCCTTCTCGCAATCATCTTCTCCAGGCACTTCGCATACTTCTACCGGATATCACTAGCGTCCGACAGGTTTCATAGCAATATCAGTTGGTTAGCTGCGGTGGTCACTTCCGGATTCTCCTCGATGTCAGAAAACAGCTGAATTAGCGGGATTTTCTCGAAAGGCGTGACGCTCAAAACCTGCAACATCGTATGCAACGACAAATCCAGCTTCAGGCGCTTGCGGACGATTGCCACCAGCACGTAGGTGGCGACGGCGATCCATACCTGGCTCTTCACTGCGTTTTCGGAAGTGCCGAAGAATCGCTTGATCCGCAGGTGCTGCTTGATCCATTTGAAGAACAGCACGACCTGCCAGCGGCTCTTGTACAACGCGCAGACGCTCAGAGCTGGAATGCCGAAATGATTGGTCAGAAACACCAGCGACTTCTCGGTTATCGGGTCTTTGTAGCGGACCCGGCGCAACGGCCCCGGGTAGTCGTGCGCGGCGTAGTAGTTGTTGAGCCTCACGCGTTGATCGCAGACCAGCCCCGCACTGCGGTCGATAGGCGCGGACTGTTCGCGCCGGAAGTTCATGTTGCGCTTGGCGCGGGTCACGAAGAACCCGCCGCTCTGATGCATTCGGTACAGACGAGAAAAATCCAGGTAGCCCCGATCCATCACGTAGAAGGCGCCGGCCTCCGGGATCAACAGATCCAGCACGTTGACATCGTGCAGTTTGCCGTCGGAAATATGGATAAAACTGGGAATGTTGCCGCGCAGGTCCAGCAGCGTATGCAGCTTGATGGCTGCCTTGGTCGAGCGAAACGGTGCCCATGGAAACAGCGTCAGGCACAGATCGATGGTGGTGGAGTCCAGCGCATAGACCGTGTTGTCCAGCTCCAGGCCCAAGGGCTCGGTGGCGTACAGTCGGCGCGCGATCCGTATCAGTGCTTGCGCAAACTCGCAGTGCAGGCGCCAATCGCAGCGCTCGTTGGCATCGGCCAGGTTGCTGCGCGTGAAGTTGCCACGCAGGCCCAAGTGATAGGCCTTGGTCGCATGTGCCGCCAGGCACGCTTCGATGTCCCGCAGACTCTCCCGATAAGTAATCTGCGCGAACGCCATGCTGACGAACTGGTCCAGGCAACTGAAGCTGCGGACGTTGAAGTCGGCGCCATACTTGGCGACCAGTCGACGGAAGGTGTGCCACGGTGCGCACTCCATCACTTGGGCAAACACCAGCTTGCCTGCGTACATCGACGTCTCCCGGATAAATCCGGAAAGCCTGCCGTTTTACGCCTCCGTCGTTCAAGTCGTTAACACCTGGAAACCTCTTCAACCCCATGAAAATGCAGGCCAAAAACTCGTCCGCTCCTAAACGTGTCGGACACTAGTGACCGGATATCGATCCTCACGTTTCCCGCTCGGGTCGCGGCCTGACCCTGCCACGCGGCGTCCGCACTCCACGGGAGTCAGGGCTGCAGTCGACCAAGCACTTAAGCCAGGTCGGCGCGTGACGCTGCTGCGCGATCGACCCGCAGCCGAATCCGAAGCGCTCTCCTGTTGATGACATCGGAGCGGCGGTGGGAGATGGAACCGTCGGTCGAACGGCATCCGCTCTCCGGTCGGGTCTCCTGGGACCGTCACGACGCCGGGGCCGGCACGATCCGTGGGAACGCTGCAAATTGGCGGGCGTGGCAGATGCGCGGTGCATCCATGACGGTGGAGCGACGCGCCGAGTTGCGATCTCTTAGGACTCGCGTGACAATAATTTGATCATTTTGTGTTGCGCTTCGGGAGCAACGCGTAGTTCCAGTCGCCATGAAAGGCCTGAGGCTTGAGACGCAGGGTTTCAAACTCGGCCGCCGTCACCTTGAGGCCGGACGGGTAGCGGCCTCGATCGAGTTCGGCGCGGATCTTCAGACCGGTGCGCGTGGTCACCGCGGCGATCAGGTTGACGATGACCTCGTGACTGATGAGCGGGCGGCCGCGCCAGTTCTGGGTGATGTGGCAGAACATGCGATGTTCGATCTTGTTCCACTTGCTGGTGCCGGGCGGAAAATGGCTGACGTGAATGGGCATGCCGAGCTCACTGGCCAGATCCTGCAGGGCCACTTTCCACAACCGGCAGCGGCTGCCGTTGCTGCCGCCGCCGTCGGCCATGATCAGCAACTCGCGGGCGCGCGGATGGCGCTTGGCGCCCATCTTGTGCCACCAGCGGGTGATGGCCTGTACCGCAAAGCGGGCCGTGTCGTGATTGATGCCGACGCTGACCCAGCCCTCATTTTCGTTCAGATCGTAGACGCCGTAGGGAATCGCCTTGCCGAGCGTCTTGTCCATGAAGTCGTGTACGCGGACTTCTTCGGGCTCACCTTTCGGCCGCCACTCCTGGCCGCGATTGGTAAATTGCCCGATCAATTCCTTCTTCTTCGTGTCCACCGAGATCACCGGCTGTTGGCGTTGCTGAAAGCGTTCCACCGCCGCGTTGATGTACTCGAACTGCGCGTTGCGATCCGGGTGCGAACTGCCTTCCTGGGTCTTGCGGTTGCTCTGCAGGCTGTAGCCGGCCGCTTTCAGCAAGCCGCCGACCGTCCATGGGCTGATCGGGTGCGCCTGCCGGGTCAGTTCGGTGGCCAACTGCACGGTGCTCTTGCAGGTCCAGCGCAGCGGCGAGCGCCGGTCGCCGCGACTCATCGGTTCGACCAACGCTTCGAGCGCCGGCCACAACCCTGGGTCCGACTCGGTCAGCGCCTTGCGCCCGCCCCCGGGACGCCGGATGCGTGTGTCGAGCCGCGCCTTCCGCTGACCCTTGCGCAAGGCCGTCTCGGCCAGGCCGCGACGCACCGTATTGCGCGACATCCCTGTCGCACGACTCACCGCGCTCACGCCGCCGCGACCGAAGCTCTGCGCTTCGCTCGCCGCCCATTGCCGACGCAGACGCTCATCCATCAACGGCGCCAGCGTCCGATAGCGCGTCTTGATCTGTCGTATCGCAGAGGCGTCTGCCACAACCGCTTAAAGCACGTCCGCCCATGATGGTCAAGTTATTGTCACGCGAGTCCTTAGTGCTGCGGGCTATTTTGCGCCCACGCGGCACCTGACCGCCAACGTCGTTCCCTGAGGGCTCGTAGCGCGGGTGTTCAGCCGTGGCGCAGAATCCAGAGCGCCATGCCAGGCACCGAAGCACGCCTGTTGATCATCGGTCGGGGGCTGCGTGCCTTCGTCGACGGCTACGTCGCGGTGCTGCTTCCGGCCTACCTGCTGGCGCTGGGATTCGGCACCTGGGAGGTGGGACTCCTCAGCACCGCCACTCTGCTGGGCTCGGCGCTTGCCACCGTGGCGGTGGGCACCTGGGGACATCGATTCCACCATCGCCGGTTGCTGCTCGCCGCTGCGCTGCTGATGGCCGCCACTGGACTCAGCTTCGCCGGACTGTCGGCGTTCTGGCCGTTACTCGCGATCGCCTTCGTGGGCACGCTGAACCCCAGTTCCGGGGATGTCAGTGTGTTCCTGCCATTGGAGCATTCCAGGCTGGCCGAGGCCGCGCAGGGCAATGCCCGCACCACGCTGTTCGCTCGCTACAGTCTGACGGCTGCGTTGTGTGCAGCGTTTGGTGCGCTTGCGGCCGCTGCGCCCGACGGCCTTGCAAACCTCGGAGTGGATCGCATCGTTGCGCTGCGAATCATGTTCGTCGCCTATGGCGGCGTCGGTCTCGTCGTCTGGCTGCTGTACCTGCGCCTGCCGATGCCGCCGATCCAGGCGCCGCCCAATCCTCAGGCGCCCTTGGGTCCCTCGCGCGGCATCGTCGTCCGACTTGCTGCGCTGTTCTCGATCGACGCGTTTGCCGGAGGGCTGGTGGTGCAGTCGTTGCTGGCGCTGTGGCTGTTCCAGCGGTTCGGGCTGTCGCTGACCGCCACCGGCGCCTTCTTCTTCTGGGCGGGCATGCTCACCGCGATCTCGCAACTGGCGGCGCCGTGGGTCGCCCGCCGGATCGGTCTGCTCAACACGATGGTGTTCACGCTCATCCCGTCCAGCCTCGCCCTCATTGCGGCGGCCTTCGCATCGCAGGTCGAGGTGGCCCTGGGTCTGCTGCTGCTCCGCGCGGCACTGTCGCAGGTGGATGTGCCGACACGGTCGGCGTTCGTCATGGCGGCGGTCACGCCGCCGGAACGGGCGGCGGCGGCGAGTTACACGTCGGTGCCGCGCAGCTTGGCTTCGGCGCTGAGTCCGTCACTGGGTGGTGCGCTGTTCGCCGCGGGGTGGATGGCTGCACCGCTGGTGACGTGTTGGGTGTTGAAGATCATGTACGACTTGGCGTTGCTTGCGGCGTTTCGCAGGGTGAACACTGGTTCGTGATGCTGCGCGGCGGGAGCCGTACTGGTAGCTCAATTGACCAGCGCCCAGATTCATCCTCACTGGCGCGCCAATGGTGATGAATCTGGGCACTGGACTACGGTCTTGCCCCTCACGAGTCGGCTCGGCCGCTAACCTTGGCAATCGTCTCCCAGGTCATCGAAATAGGAAGGCGCAAGCATGATATTGCCTGCACCGGTGGACCTTTGGGCGAGTGCTGTGTTGATGCGAATTGCGACAGGATCACAGCTGGACGACGGATAGATGAAACTGCCGACGCAGGGCTGCGCTGCACCTAGCGTGCGCGTCTTCAGTTACGAAAATCGTAGTCCGAGAACCTTCCAGACCCGCCGCCAAAAGATGTTGATCATGCGTTGGCCAACCGATCTTGAGGGCCCGGCTGTAGTCTTGGCGAGAAAGGCTATTGCGCTTGGCAAGCCTGCCTCGTTCGGAAAGCTGAGTCAGAAAGGCCTCAATCATCATTTCGATATTCGACAACGTGTGTCAGATACTCGCCAAGGAGTTTCTTGTTGTAATAGGCCACGCGAGCGCCCATCAAGAATTCTTCGATGCTCCGCAGGCGCCGGTCAAGGATATTCCCTTTGCGGCGCCCCACCAAATCCCCATTCGCATAGGTCACGACCGTCGCGTCGTATACGGTATCCATCAGATCTACTTCAGGGCGCGCAATAGGGCCAAACGGTCGTCAAGCGCCTGGCTCATAAAGCCGCGCGGCATGTTCTCAAATTGAAAAGAACTGCCGATTTCCAGTGGCCGCAGGGTCGCGTTTCCATTCTCCTCGCCGACATACACAATCGAGATATCGCCCTTCCCTAGAGATAGCGGAGCGGTCACCTTTTCGCCGGGAATCCCGATAGTCACGGGCTTTATCGTCTCGGCAAGTCGGCGCCTCAATCGAAGCAGCAGGTACTCACTGTGGGTTTCCACAATCGTGCGCACACCTCTAGACGCCAGGTACAAGAAGAAGTCGGCAAGCCCAGCCTGGGCATCCGGGTGAAGATGAAGTTCGGGCTGCTGCACGATATATGTGCCGCCTCGCGGAACAAGGAAGCCCTGTACCAGCACAGGCAGCACCTGCGACACGCCGAACCCGACGTCAGCGAAATTCGCGATACGCGCTGCGCCCGCGCCCGACACAGATAGCTCGAAGATGTTTGATTTTTTCGCAACGTCTCGAATTCGTATCGTTCGCGCAAGGCCCAGACGCTTCAGCCAATAAGAAACGCCAACTCGCAGCGGCTCCCCGTGTGCCCGAATCAGCTTTTCTGTAATTAATAGGTCCACGGCCCTCTCGCCGCTCGACCCCGCATCAACGGCGCCAATTCCACTGAAGGTGTACCTGCGCGCTGGTGGCGTACGGAACGGCCCGAGCAGTCTTAGGCTAGAAATGTAGAGTGCCACTTCATTTGCCGCGAGTTGCGCTGTTACCAGAAACTCGCGAACGAGGTGCCGCTCCGCGGCCGGCGCCTTGGATCGGCTTGATTGACGGCCACTGACTACAGGAAAAAAACTCCATTGGGGAAACAAGATCCGGACCGCCGTACTTGGAAAACTAGACGCATAAGCGCGCCAATGCTGAACACGGCGCTCGCCGACGGTACGGACAAAATTCACCTGTCCAACGTCAGCAACAGAAATGCTTAATCTGCTAAGGGTTGGACCGAACGGTGGTTCCGGCAAAAAATACAACGAAATGGAGACGCGACCCGTCTTTAGCTTTCGCTGGCGCCGGAGGAATTCGTATGCGTCGTGGTCAGGAAACCAGAACCGGGGAGCGGGAGGTCGAGGAACATCCAGTGGAACAAGGCCTTCCTGAATCGCTCGTGCCGAGCGAGGGAAGGCAAGCTCTACCGTAACATCGAAATGAAAGCCTATCGGCTGACTTGTGTCGTGCCCATGAACGATGTCGTCGAAAGTTCCCGCCTCGATAAGTGAACCATTGAGATTGAGTTGCGGGATACGGGAGCCGATCGCCCTTTGTTCCATGCTCTGCCGAAGAAGCAACATGGCATGGATCAGGGATGACTTTCCACTGCTATTTTTGCCGACAAGGCATGTGAGCGGGGCGAGCGGAAGAGTCGCAAGCTCGTCGAAAGCACGGAAGCTCGAAATAGAGAATGTGTGCAACATACGGGTGTGGTGGCTGAGTAGTGTCGATTAGGGCTGCTGCGGCCCAGTTGATGCCATCGCGGCGATACTCTACAGCTGGTTGACCGTGAAAAGCGGGTTCTTGCGTCGGCGAGCTGCAGGCACTCACGAATTTCGGCCTTAAGGCAGGCGCGGTCCGCATTGATCCGGCGGGGCCACCATCTAGGCGACGACCCCCGCCCGAGTAACACGGGGGCCTACGGACACATGCTAGGCGACAATCAGCGCGCATGAAAGTGCGCCTAGAACCAGCAAACCAGGATCTCCAACGGAGGGATTGCGGCCCCGCTCCGCTATTGGCCGCCCCGTTGGGGCCGTTGCGGAATCGCTCTCGGAACCGCGATGCCGCAACGTCCTACCGCGCTGACGCGCGGTAGTCGAACCCCCGACGTCGTCGGGGGATCGCACAGCACTCCGGCCAAACCGGTGAAACATAAAGGGCCCTCCGACTGGAGGGCCCTTTATGTTTCACTGGCGCGGCCGGAGGGATTCGAACCCCCGACCCTCAGGTTCGAAGCCTGATGCTCTATCCAACTGAGCTACGGCCGCATGAGAGACGAAAAGTCGGCGAGAAGTTTACTTCATCGTCGGCATGACGAACTGGGCGTTTTCGCGCGACGAGGTGGGCCAGCGGGAGGTGACGGTCTTGAGGCGAGTGTAGAAACGAACGCCGTCGGGACCATGCACGTGCAGCGGCCCGAACAGCGAGCGCTTCCAGCCGCCGAACGAATGAAACGCCATTGGCACGGGGATCGGGATGTTCACGCCGACCATGCCGCACTGTACGGCCTGGGCGAAGGTCCGGGCGGACTCGCCACTGGCGGTGAAGATCGAGGTGCCGTTGCCGAACTCGTGCGAGTTGACGAGATGCAGGGCCGTGGCGAGGTCCGTCACGCGGACCACGCACAGGACGGGCCCGAAGATCTCTTCCTTGTAGATGCGCATCGTGGGCTCGACGAGGTCGAACAGGCACGGGCCGAGGTAGAAGCCGTCCTCGTGCCCGGCCACGCGAAGGTCGCGGCCATCGACGACGAGCTCGGCGCCCTCCTCCACACCCAGGTCCACGTACGAACGCACGCGAGCGAGGTGTTCCTTGGTGACCAGTGGCCCCATGTCCGCGCCGGGCTCGGTCCCGGGCGCGACTTTGAGTTCGCCGAGTTGACGGCGCACTTCGCCGATGAGGCGGTCACCGGCATCGCCGACGGCGACGGCCACGGAGATCGCCATGCAGCGCTCGCCGGCGGAACCGTACGCCGCACCGACCAGTGCGCTGGCGGCGTTACGGGTGTCGGCATCGGGCATCACCACCATGTGGTTCTTGGCGCCGCCGAGGGCCTGCACGCGCTTGCCGTGAGCGGAGGCCGTCTTGTAGATGTATTCGGCAATCGGGGTCGAGCCCACGAAGCTCACGGCCTCGACGCGCGGATCGGTGAGCAGCGTGTCGACGGCCTCGCGATCGCCATTCACGACGTTGAAGACGCCGTCGGGCAGGCCCGCTTCCTTCAGCAGCTCCGCGAGCCGCATCGGCATGCTCGGATCCTTCTCGGAGGGCTTGAGCACGAAGGTGTTCCCGCAGGCGATGGCGACGGGGAACATCCACATCGGCACCATGGCCGGGAAGTTGAACGGCGTGATGCCGGCGCACACGCCGACGGGCTGGCGGATCGACCAGCTGTCGACGTTGGTGCCGACGTTCTCGGTGAACTCGCTCTTGAGCAGCTGCGGGATGCCGCAGGCGAACTCGACCACCTCGATGCCGCGGGTGAGTTCGCCGCGGGCATCGGAGAGCACCTTGCCGTGCTCGGAGGTGAGCAGTCGCGCGATCTCGTCGGCATGCTGCTCGAGCAGCGCCTTGTAGCGGAACATGACGCGGGCGCGCTGCAACGGCGGCGTGGCGGCCCAGCCGCGAAGGGCGGCGGCGGCGGCGGAGATGGCGGCGCGGGTCTCGTCGGCACTGGCGTAGGCGACGAGGCCCCGCAGGGCACCGGTGGCCGGGTTGTAGACGGGGCCGTGGCGGCCCGAGGCGCCGGCAACGGCATGCCCGTTGATGTAGTGACCCAGGGAAAAGACGGTGTCGGCCGCGTCGCTGGCGACGGGCTTCGGGCTGCTCATGGTGAATGCGCTCCTGCACCGGGGCCAAGCGTCCCGGGACCACTATTGGACACCAAGTCCGACGGGTGACGCCAGCGCGGGCGGATTGCATGCGATGAGATTCTGCATGTTTACGCCACAAATGCAGTTTGCACCTGCACTTACACCTGCCTATCGTCATCGAATGGCAGTTGCTTGCTGCCGCTCTTTAACAATCCGCGAATTACGGCATGCGCAGGAGGCGCATTTCAGCTGAAAGCGATTCCGCCGGGAGCGTTTCAGCGGGAGAGCTGGATGCGTTTCAGCGGAAGACCTTGTCGGTCGGCAGGACCGTATTGGCCGGCAGGTGCGGCTGGCCCGCGATCTCGACGTACAGCGGCGTGAAGTCGGGCGCGGTCTCGCGGAACAGCTGCCCGAAATCCTCGATCACGAAGTAGGTTTCCTGGAAGCTGTCGATCTTGTAGCGCGTGCGCATGACCCGCCGCAGGTCGAAACCGATGCGGTTGGGCGCGGTGCTGGCGAGCGCGTACTCGATCTCGCTCGGCGACGACATGATGCCGGCGCCGTAGATGCGCAGGCCCTCGGGCGTCTCGACCAGGCCGAACTCCACCGTGTACCAGTAGAGCCGCGCGAGGTGCTCGAGCGCGTTCAGCCCGTCGGCCTTCTCCCCGCCCTTGCCGTAGGCCTGCATGTAGTCGGCGAACACCGGATCGAACAGCAGCGGCACGTGGCCGAAGAAGTCGTGGAAGATGTCGGGCTCGACGATGTAGTCGAACTCGTGCTCCTCGCGCAGCCACACGGTGACGGGAAAGCGCCGCGCCGCGAGGTGCGAGAAGAACACGGGCTCGGGCAGCAGTCCGGGCACCGCGACCACCTGCCAGCCCGTGGCGCGCGAGAGTCGCTCGTTCACCTCGTCGAAGCGCGGGATGCCGGTGTCGTAGCGCAGGCTGTCGATCACCCGCAGGAACTCGGGGCAGGCCCGCCCCGGCACGAGGCGCATCTGGCGGGCGTAGAGGCGGCGCCAGCGGTCCTGGTCGGCCTCGCCGTAGCTCGAATAGTCCTGCGTGACCGTGTAATCGGCCCGCATGTCGCGGTAATCGCCGCGCAGGCCGTGGCTGCTCGCGCCGTAGGTCCCAGGTCGCTCGCTCGCCGACATCCGGCTCTCCTCCCCCGCTTCGAGGCGCCAAGCATAACCCCCGGGCGCGCGATGGGGGTCCATGGACCCCTCTGGTATAGTTTCCCGCTCCCGTGATCCCGCCGAGGACTCTAATGACGTTCAAGACCCGCCTGTCCCTCGCCGCCCTGCTGCTGCTCGCCGGTGCCGCCGCACAGGCCGCCTGCATCTACCCCCAGGCGCCGCAGGAGATCCCGAACGGCGCCAAGGCCACCAAGGAAGAAATGCTGGCCACGCAGGCCGCCATCAAGGAATACACGGCCGCCGTGCAGGAGACCTACCTGCCCTGCCTGGAGCAGGAGACGAACGAGGCGCTGGTGGCGCTCGATCCGGCCGACCCCGACTATGCCGCGCGCAAGGGCGCGATCGAGGCCATCCACGCCAAGAAGCACAACGCGGCGCTCGACGAGTTGCTCGCGACGGCGGACCGCTGGAACGCCGAGCGCAAGGCGTTCACCGACAAGTCCAAGCAGTAGGCGCTCGACGCGAGCCCGATGGCGCCACTGTCCACTCCCGCCGAAGCCGAGGCTCTGGTCCGCGCGAGGGTGGGCGTGCTGCCGGTAGAGTCCCGTCCGATCGCCTCGCTGGCGGGCGCGGTGCTGGCGCAGTCGGTGCGCGCCGAGCGCGACCAGCCGCCCTTCGATCGCGTGACCATGGACGGCATCGCCTTCGCGAGCGAGGCCTGGCGCACGGGACAGCGCCGCTTCCGCATGGCGGGCACGCTGGCGGCCGGCCAGCGCCCCATTGCGCTCCCGGCGCCGGACGCCTGCCTCGAGGTGATGACGGGAGCGATGCTGCCGCCGGGCTGCGATTGCGTGGTCCCGGTGGAACTCATCGACACGGCGGACGGCTGGGCCGAGGTGGAGCCGGAAGCGCGCGTCGAACCCTTCGCCAATGTCCACGTGCGCGGCCTCGACTGCCGCGAAGGCGACCTGCTGCTCGCCCGTGGCACCCGGCTCGGGGGGCCGGAGCTCGCGGTGCTCGCCTCTGCGGGCCTGCCCCGCGCCGACGTCCACGCCGAACCCCGCATCATGGTCGTCTCGACGGGTGACGAACTCGTCGAGCCCGGCGAGCCGATCGAGGACTGGCAGATCCGCAGCTCGAATGCGCACGCCCTGCGCGGCGCGCTGGCGCTGCGTGGCTTCCTGCGGGTCGCCGAGGACCGCCTGCCCGACGATCCGCAGGTGCTGCGCGACCGTCTCGCCACGCACCTCGCGACCCACGACGCGCTGGTGCTCACGGGCGGCGTCTCGATGGGCATGTTCGACCACGTGCCGAGTGCCTTGCGCGCGCTCGGCGTCACCGAGGTCTTCCACAAGGTCCTGCAGCGGCCGGGCAAGCCGCTGTGGTTCGGCATCGCGCCCGGCGGCCAGGCCGTGTACGGGTTGCCGGGCAATCCGGTCTCCTCGCTGGTGTGCCTGGTGCGCTACGTGGTGCCCGGGCTGCAGGCGGCGATCGGGGCGCGCACCGTGCCGGTCGAGTCGATGCCGCTCGGCGCCCCGCTGCGCGCGCACCCGTCGCTGTGGCTGTTCATGCCGGCGCAACTCGAGTCGAGCCCGCTGCTCGGCATGGTCGCGATGCCGAAGCCCACCCACGGCTCGGGCGACCTGGTCTCGCTGCTCGGGTCCGAGGGCTTCCTCGAACTGCCGCCCGGTCCCGCGGAGATCGCCGCCGGGCAGGTCGTGCCCTTCCGCCGCTGGTAGTGCCGATGAGCATCTTCGCCGACCGCATGACCACGCAGGACCGCCTCCGCCGCCCGATGCACGACCTGCGCATCTCCGTGATGGATCGCTGCAACTTCCGCTGTCCCTACTGCATGCCGAAGGAGCAGTTCCACGACCGCTACCGGTTCCTGAAGGCGAGCGAGCGGCTGAGCTTCGAGGAAATCGTGCGGGTTGCGCGGGCGGCGGTGCGCCTCGGCGCACGCAAGCTGCGGCTCACCGGTGGCGAGCCGTTGCTGCGCACCGGCATTTCGGACCTGGTGGGCGAGCTCTCGGCGATCGAGGGCGTGGTGGACGTCGCGCTCACGACCAACGGCGTGCTGCTCGCGCAGCATGCCGCGGAACTCAAGGGCAACGGCCTGCAGCGCATCACCGTCAGCCTCGACTCGCTCCACGAGGCCGTCTTCGCCCGCATGAGCGGCGGCTTCGGCGGCCTCGAGCAGGTGCAGGAAGGCATCGTCGCGGCGCTCGAGGCGGGGCTCACGCCGCTCAAGGTCAACGCGGTGGTGCAGCGTGGCGTCAACGACCACACCGTGCTCGACCTGCTCGAGCGCTTCCGCGGGACGCCGGTGATCGTGCGCCTGATCGAGTACATGGACGTGGGCAACCGCAACGAGTGGCAGCCGGGCCAGGTGGTGCCGTCCGCGGAACTGCTCGCACGCATCCGCGAGCGCTGGCCGGTCACGGCCCGGCCCGGCAACTACCGCGGCGAGGTGGCCGAGCGCTACACCTACGACGACGGGGCCGGCGAGATCGGCTTCATCTCCTCGGTGAGCGCGCCGTTCTGCGGCGCCTGCAGCCGTGCGCGCCTCTCCTCCGAGGGCGTGCTCTACACCTGCCTGTTCGCGACGCAGGGCGTGGACCTGCGCGCGCCGCTGCGCGCCGGCGCGAGCGACGACGACCTGGTCGACCTGCTGCGCGGCGCATGGACGCAGCGCGAGGACCGCTACAGCGAGCTGCGCGAGAAGCTGCGGCGCAGCGAGCAGCCGCTGCACAAGATCGAGATGCACTACATCGGCGGGTGAAGACTGTGACCTTGAGCCACGTAGACGAGAGCGGCCGGCCCACGATGGTGGACGTGAGCGGCAAGGCGGTGACCAGGCGCACCGCGGTCGCCGAGGCGCGCGTGCGTTTTCCCGCCGGGGTCGCCGCCACGCTGCGCGCGGCCGGATTCGCCACCGCCAAGGGCCCCGTGTTCCACACTGCGATCGTCGCGGGCGTGATGGCAGCGAAGCGCACGCACGACCTGATCCCGTTCTGCCATCCGCTCGGCATCGAGAACTGCGGCATCGAGATCGCGATGGAGACGGACGACGTGGCGGTGATCCGCTGCACGGTCGCCGTGCACCACAAGACCGGCGTCGAGATGGAGGCGCTCACCGGCGCCTCGATCGCGGCGCTCACCGTGTACGACATGTGCAAGGCGCTGTCGCACGAGATCGTGATCGAAGGAGTCCGCCTGCTAGAGAAGCACGGCGGCAGGCGCGAGGTCGCGCAGACGTGAGGGTCGTGCCCCGGGAGACGCCATGAACGACATCGAGATCCAGTATTTCGCCGTGCTGCGCGAGCGCGCCGGCACCGGTCGCGAAACGGTGCAGACGGGCGCCGCGACCGCCGCCGACCTCTACGACGAGCTGGCCGCCCGGCACGACTTCGGGCTGCCGCGCGCCATGCTGCGCGTCGCGGTGAACGACGAGTTCGCGGACTGGTCGCGGCCGCTCGCGGCCGGCGACCGCGTGGTGTTCATTCCCCCCGTCGCCGGCGGCTGATGCGCGCGTTCGAGTTCAGCACCGTGCCGCTGGAGCCGGAGCGCCATCGCGCCGGGCTCGAGCACGCGTCCGCGGGCGGCTACGCCAGCTTCGAGGGCTGGGTGCGCGACCACAACGAGGGCCGCACGGTGCAGCGCCTCGAGTACGAGGCCTTCGAGGCGCTCGCGGTAAAGGAAGGCGAGCGCATCGTCGCGGAGGCGGTCGCGAAGTTCGGCGTGACGCGCGCGGCCTGCGTGCACCGCGTCGGATCGCTCGCGATCGGCGATCTCGCGGTGTGGGTGGGCGTGAGCTCGGCGCATCGGGGCGAGGCGTTCGCGGCTTGCCGGTACATCATCGACGAGGTGAAGCACCGGGTGCCCATCTGGAAGAAGGAGCACTACACCGACGGCGACTCGGGATGGGTGAACTGCGAGCGCTGCGCGGCGGCCGCGCAGCCGCACGAACACGAACACGAACGCGAACACGGGCACGAACACGCCCACGCCCATGCGCCGCAGCACGACTATTCCCGCCAGGTCGCGCTGCCCGAGGTGGGTCGCGCGGGACAGGCCCGGCTCGCGGCCGCCTCGGTGCTGGTCGTGGGCGCCGGCGGTCTCGGCGTGCCGGTGCTGCAATACCTCGCCGCCGCCGGCGTCGGTCGTCTCGGCATCGTGGACGGCGACACGATCGAGGCCAGCAACCTGCATCGCCAGCCGCTGTACGGGCTCGCCGACGTCGGCCGGCCGAAAGTCGCGGTTGCGGCCGAGCGCCTGCGCGCACTCAACCAGGACGTGCGCATCGAGGCGCACGCGACGCACGCCACCGCCGCGAATGTCGACGAGCTGGTGCGCCACTACGACCTCGTGGTCGAGTGCACCGACAACTTCCGCGCCAAGTTCCTGGTGAGCGACGCGGTGGTGCGTGGATTGAAGCCCGCCGTGTTCGCGAGCGTCCACCAGTACGAGGGGCAGGTCCAGGTCTACCGGCCGCTGCCGCACTGGCCGTGCCTGCGCTGCCTGTGGCCCGAGGCGCCACGCGACGGCATGGTGGGCAACTGCGCCGAGGCGGGTGTGCTCGGCCCGGTTCCGGCCACGCTCGGCGCGATGCAGGCGATGCAGGCCCTGAAACGCCTGCTGGGCCTCGATGCCGGGGAGGAGCCGTCGCTGGTCACGGTCGACCTGCTGTCGCTCGAGACCCGGCGCATCATCGCGCGCCGCAGTCCGGGCTGCGATCACGACAGCCCGGGCGCGCCGGCGACGGTCTCCGCCGAGCCGGTCGAGTTCGAGTTCACGACGCTCGCCGAGGCCTTCGAGTCCGGTCTCGAGCTCATCGACATCCGCGAGGCCTGGGAGCGCGCCCACGACCCGCCGTGGCTGCAGATCCCGGCCAGCCTGCCCTTGAGCGAGCTGGTGAACGGCCGCACCGAGTTCCCGGCGTCGGGTCGCTATCTCGTCATCTGCGCGCACGGCGTACGCAGCCTGTCGCTCGTCGAGCAGCTGCGCTCACGGGGCCACCCCGGCGTGTACTCGCTGCGGGGCGGGCTCGCGGCGTTGCGCGACTGAGGTCGCTACCTCCGTACCTGCCCCGCCCCGCGCACCACGTACTTGTAGCTCGTCAGCTGCTCCACGCCCACGGGACCGCGGGCGTGGAAGCGGTCGGTCGAGATGCCGATCTCCGCACCCATGCCGAACTCGCCGCCGTCCGCGAACTGCGTCGAGGCGTTGTGCAGCACGATGGCGCTGTCCACGCGCGCGAGGAACTTCTCGGCGGCGGCCGCATCCCCGGTGACGATCGACTCGGTGTGCGCCGAGCCATACTGAGCGATGTGCGCTATCGCCTCGTCCACGCCGCGCACCACCTTCGCCGCGATCACGGCATCGAGGTACTCGGTGTACCAGTCGTCCTCGGTGGCCGGGCGCACGCGGGGATCGACGGCCCGCACGTGCTCGTCGCCGCGCACCTCGCAGCCGGCATCGAGCAGGTCGCGCACGATCGGCGCGAGGTGCGTCGCCGCACAGGCCTCGTCCAGCAGCAGCGTCTCGGCGGCCCCGCAGATGCCGGTGCGCCGCAGCTTGGCGTTCTTCACGATCGCACGCGCCATGTCGAGGTCCGCGGCGCCGTCCACGTAGACGTGGCAGTTGCCCTCGAGGTGGCCGATGACCGGCACCCGCGCCTCCTTCTGCACGCGCTCGACCAGGCTCCTGCCGCCGCGCGGCACGAGCACGTCGATGTAATCGGTCATGGCGGCGAGCATGTAGCCCACCGCGGCCCGATCGGTGGTCGGCACCAGCTGTATGCAGGCCTCGGGCAATCCGGCCTCGCGCAGGCCGTCCACCAGGCACGCGTGGATCGCGCGACTCGAGCGGAAACTCTCGCTGCCGCCGCGCAGGATCGCGGCGTTGCCTGACTTGAGGCACAGCGCGCCCGCGTCGCAGGTCACGTTGGGGCGGCTCTCGTAGATGATGCCGATCACGCCGAGCGGCACGCGCACGCGCTGTATTCTCAGGCCGTTGGGACGCTGCCACTCGGCGATCACCGTGCCGATCGGGTCGGCCAGCGCCGCGACCTGCCCGGTGCCAGCCGCCATGGCCTCGACCCGCGCCGGGTCGAGCGCGAGCCGGTCGAGCATCGCGCCCGTCGCGCCAGCCGCCCGCGCCTCGCGCAGGTCGGCGGCGTTGGCCGCGAGGATCTCGTCGCTGCGCGAGCGCAATGCGCGCGCGGCCGACAGCAGCGCACGGTTCTTTGCATCCGTCGACGCCTGCGCGAGCACGCGCGCGGACTCGACGGCGGCGCGGCCGATCGGCTCCATCACGGCGGCAATTTCCGGCATCACGGCAGTCGTCACACCAGCACCAGGTCGTCGCGGTGGATCATCTCGTCCCGGCCACGATAGCCGAGCAGTCCCTCGAGCTCGGCACTGCGCCGGCCGCGGATGCGTTCGGCATCGGTGCTCGAGTATGCCGTCAAGCCGCGGGCGATTTCGAGGCCGGCCGGATCCCGCACCGCGACGGCGTCGCCGCGATCGAAGCGACCGGTGACGCGCACCACGCCCGCGGGCAGCAGGCTCCGGCCATCGCGCAACGCCCTGGCCGCGCCCTCGTCCACGTGCAGCTCGCCGCCGGGCTGCAGGGTGCCCGCGATCCACTGCTTGCGCGCGGTGACGGGCGAGGCATCTGCAACGAACCACGTGCAGCGCTCGCCCGACTCGATGCGCCGCAATGGATGCATCTCGCGCCCCGCCGCGATGGCCATGTGGCAGCCCGCGGCGACCGCGACCTTGGCCGCCATCACCTTGGTGGCCATGCCGCCCGAGCCGACGTCGGACGCCGATCCGCCCGCCATCGCCTCGATTTCCGGCGTGATGCGCGGCACCTCGACGATGAATTCGGCCGTGGACTCGCGGGTCGGGTCGGCCGTGTAGAGGCCGTCCACGTCGGAGAGCAGCACCAGGCAGTCGGCGCTCACCATCTGCGCGACCCGGGCGCCGAGGCGATCGTTGTCGCCGTAGCGGATCTCCGCCGTCGCCACGGTGTCGTTCTCGTTGATGACCGGGATGGCGCCGAGGCGGGTGAGTGCACTCAGCGTATTGCGCGCGTTCAGGTACCGGCGCCGCTGCTCGGTGTCACCGAGCGTGAGCAGCACCTGCGCGACCTTGAAGCCGCGTTGCTCGAGCACTTCCTTCCAGGCGTGCGCGAGGCGGATCTGCCCCACCGCGGCGGCGGCCTGGCTTTCCTCGAGCTTGAGCTTGCCGGCCGGCAGCCCGAGCACGCGACGGCCGAGCGCGATGGCGCCCGAGGACACGACCACCACTTCCTGCCCGCGCGTGCGCAGGGTCGCGAGGTCGTCCGCCAGTGATTCGAGCCAGGCGCGGTTCACGCGCCCGGTCGAGCCCTCGACCAGCAGCGCGGAACCGACCTTGACGACGACCCGCCTGGCCGTGGCGAGGCGTGAGCGGCCGGCCACGGCAGCGGATCTCATGCGATGGCGAAATGCTCGGCCGGCAGGGTCATCAGGCCCGCCGCGCCCGCCTTCGCCGCCGCCGCATGCGCGTCCACCCGCGGCAGGATGCGGTCGAAGTAGAGCTTCGCCGTCGCGAGCTTGGCGTTGTAGAAGTCGGCCTCCTCGGTTCCCGCGGCCAGCTTCTTCGCCGCCACGCCGGCCGAGACCAGCCAGCACCAGCCCATGCACACGTAGCCCGACACCTGCAGGAAGTCGGTCGCCGCGGCGCCCACCTCGTCGGGGTTCTGCATCGCGGCCTTGCCGAGTTCCATCGCGAGCTTGCCCCACTGCTCGAGCCGCTTGCCGAGGTCGGCGGCCATCGGGGCCACCTCTGGCAGCGCGCCGAACTTCTGGATCGAGTCGAGGATGCGGACGCTCATCATCTGCAGGCTCTTGCCGCCGGTGCCGAACACCTTGCGGCCGAGCAGGTCGAGCGCCTGGATGCCGTTGGTGCCTTCGTAGATCGGCGTGATGCGCGCGTCGCGCATCAACTGCTCGACACCCGTCTCGCGGATGAAGCCCGAGCCGCCGTGGACCTGCACAGCGAGGCTCGTCACCTCCATCGACACGTCGGTGAGGAAAGCCTTCACGATCGGCGTGAGGAACGCGATCAGGTCCTCGGAGCGCTTCTTCGCTTCCGGATCGGGATTGAGCTCGGCGCTGTCCATCTCGCGGCCGGTGAGGAAGCACAGCACGCGCCCGCCCTCGACGAACGCCTTCTGCGTGAGCAGCATGCGGCGCACGTCCGGGTGCACGATGATCGGGTCGGCGGCCTTGCCGGGCGCCTTGGGTCCGGTGAGCGAGCGGCCCTGCAGGCGGTCGTTCGCATAGGCGATCGAGGCCTGCCAGGCGAGCTCGGAGAGGCCCTGGCCCTGCAGGCCGACGCCGAGGCGCGCGTGGTTCATCATCGTGAACATGCAGCCGAGGCCGTGGTTCGGCTTGCCGACCAGCCAGCCCACGGAGTCGGTGAAGTGCAGCACGCAGGTGGGCGAGGCATGGATGCCCATCTTGTGCTCGATCGAGCCGCATTTCACGCCGTTCGGCTCGCCCGGGTTGCCGTCGGCATCCGGCAGCAGCTTCGGCACCAGGAACAGGCTGATGCCCTTGGTGCCCGGGGGCGCGTCCGGCAGCCGCGCGAGCACGAGGTGGATGATGTTGCTGGTGAGGTCGTGCTCCCCGGCGGTGATGAAGACCTTGGTGCCGGTGATGGCATACGACCCGTCGGCGCGCGGCTCGGCCTTGCTGCGCAGGATGCCGAGGTCGCTGCCCGAATGCGCCTCGGTGAGGCACATGGTCCCGGACCATTCACCCGAGACCATCTTGGGCATGAAACGCTGCTTCAGCTCCTCGCTGCCGTGCGCGTCGAGCGCGGCGCAAGCGCTCTCGGTGAGCCCCGAGTACATCTTCCAGGCCATGTTGCCCGAGATCAGCATCTCGCTGAACGCGAGCGCGAAACCGGCCGGGAGGCCCTGGCCACCCCACTCCGGATCGGCGGTCATGGTGTTCCAGCCGTCCTGGCAGTAGCGGTCGTAGGCTTCCTTGAAGCCCGGCGGCGTGTAGACCTTGCCGTCCTCGAAGCGCAGACCGTGCTCGTCGCCGATGCGGTTGGTGGGCGCCAGCACGGTCTCGGCGAACTTCGCGCCTTCCTCGAGGATGCCCTCCAGCAGGTCGCGGTTCAGCTCTTCGCGGCCGAAGGAACGGTAGTGGTCCTCGAAGTCGAGGACTTCATGGACCACGAAGCGGATGTCTCGAAGGGGGGCGCGATAGCTCACGGTACGACCTTCCTGTTACGTTGCACTGCGTCAATTTTACGCGACAATGGCCCCTTCGACCCTAAGTGTGTTCCGGTTGCCTGCCGCGCGGAGCCGCCCGTATATTGGCCGGGAGCGATCCGGACGCTGAAATTCCGCCATTCCTCACCGAGGATCCAACGTGAGCCGCGATTACGACCCGGAACCGGGCCAATGGTACGAGGACCTCGACCGCGAGGAAATATTCCGCGTCGTGTCCGTCGACCCGGACGAGGAAATTGTTCGCATTCAGTGGCTTGACCGCGAGATCCAGGAAATCGACCTGGACACCTGGGTCGAATTCGACCTCGAACTCACCGGCGAGCCCGAGGGCTGGGCGGACGAGGAAGACGACGATGACGACGAGGAAGAGGACGAAGAAGACTGGGAGGACGACGAGGAAGAAGACGAAGACGACTGGGACGAAGACGAGGACGACGAGGACTACGACGACGAGGACGACGAATATCGCGACCGGGAGTAATCCGCCCGTCCCCGGCTACCCGTCCGAACTGGAGCGTACCTGGCAGGCCGCCGTCGGTACGTTGGTCACCCTGCGACCGCTGCGACCCGACGACCTCGAACGCGAAATCGCGTTCATCGAGGGCCTGTCCGTCGAGACGCTGCGCCTGCGCCTGCAGTATTCCGGCAGCAGCGTCAGCCGCGCCGATGCCGCCCGCATGCTGGACCTCGACTACCACGACCGCATGGCCATCGGCGCCTTCGTCGAGGGCGAGTCCGGCGACCGGCTGATCGGCGTGAGCCGCTACGCGCGCATCGATGCCAGCGACCAGGCCGAGTGCGCCATCGTCGTGGCCGACGACTGGCACGGCCGTGGGCTCGGCACCGAACTCATGCGCAGCCTCGGCCGCGCGGCCCTCGGGCACGGGATCAAGACGCTGATGGGCGAGAGCATTGCGGAGAACCAGCGCATCCTGGACTGGGCGCGTCGCTTCGGCTTCGACGCCCGCACCGAGCCCTACTCGGGCGGCATGCTCAGGATCACGCTGGACCTGGGTTCCCTCGTTCCCTGACCGTCTTGCGGGCGCGCCGCGCGGCCCTGCGCCACTCGCGATACGCCGGCAGCACCTTGCGGCTGCGCACGGCCGCCTCGTGCAGCAGCACCGTCTCGCGGGTTTCGAGCAGCGGCTGCAGCCGCCGGACCAGCGGCCGGCCGAGCGACCGCTCGTTGGCACTCACCCAGTGCCGGGCGAGCAGCAGGTCCCGGTGCTCCCCGATCGCATCCTGCGCGCCGCGCAGTCGCCGCAGGAGTCGAGCCGTGGACTTCGGCGCCACGTCCGCCACGGGCTCGAGCGCATAGCGGCAGTGCTTGAAGGCGAGTCGCAGCTCGTGCAGCCCGGCGACGTCCTCGGGCTCCGCCTCCATCAGCTGCACGGCCTTGCCCCAGGAGACCTCGACCAGTTCCAGCAGCCGGGCGAGGTCGGCATCGCGCACGACCAGCAATCGCTCGCTCGCGCCCTGGCGCTGGAGCGCGCGGCAGAGCGCGGCCCAGCCGGGTTCCGCGAGATGTCGTCGCAGCCCGTCGCGCGCGGCGAGGCTCTTCTCCTCGAGCAGCCTGCTGAGCCGCTGGTAACCGGAGGGTGACACCGATGGCTCGCGCCGGCCGAGTTCGACCAGCAATTCGCGACGGACATCGGCCTCGCGCGCACCGGCGAGCCCGCGGGCGAAGCTGCGCAGGTCGATGCGATAGAGCCGCGCCCGTCGTGGATCGAGCAGCGGCCGGAAGGTCTTGAGGAGCGAACGCAGCCGGCGGGCCGCGACGCGGGCGTCGTGCACGTCGTCCACCGCCGCCGCCGCGAGACGGGCCGCACCCACCGTGATGCGCCGCTGCTGTTCGCGCACGCTCGCCTGCAGTCGGCGGCTGCCTTCGGCCAGCGGTGGAAGTTCGGGCGGCGGTGGCGGCGGATTGCGGGGGCGGGTCATCCGGATCCAACTCAGGCGGCAGGCTTGCGGCCCGCGAGCAGGCCCAGCAGCGCGCCCACGGTCCGATGGGCCTCGAGCGCGTGTCGCAACGGGGCGTTCGCGTTCAGATGATAGCTGTTGCGACGGCCCGACCGCTGCCTCACCAGCACGCCGGCCTCCTCGAGGTCGCCGACGATCTTCTGGACGGCGCGCTCGGTGATGCCCACCTGGGTGGCGACGTTGCGCAGGCGCGCATTGGGGTCGAGCGCGAGGCAGACCAGCACGTGGCCGTGGTTGCTCAGAAAGGTCCAGTGCCGCCCGGCGTTCGTGCGCATACCCTGCCCTCCACGACGGAACTCCCCGCTGGTCGCCATGTCTGAAGCGGAGTTCCGGTTTTATACTTCGTGCAGTATGCTTGAAGCCACCGGGCCCTGGCCATACGAAGAGTCGGGGCCAGGCCTTGAAAGCAGTTCCCCTACCCCCACGCTCGGTCCACGAGATCCCACGATCGACCCGGAGTGAACATAGATGAAGCGCATTGCCCTGTTCCTCGCCACCAACCTCGCCATCATCGTGCTGCTCAGCATCGTGCTGCGGCTGCTCGGCGTCGAGAGCATCCTCGATGCGCAGGGCGTGGACCTGAACCTCGGCGCGCTGCTCATCTTTGCGGCCGTCATAGGCTTCACCGGCTCGCTGTTCTCGCTCGCCATCTCCAAGTGGACGGCGAAGCGGATGATGGGCGTGAAGGTGATCACACAGCCGGCAAACTCCACCGAGGCCTGGCTCGTGAACACCGTGCAGATGCAGGCCCAGCAGGCCGGCATCGGCATGCCCGAGGTCGGCATCTTCGATTCCCCCGAACCCAACGCCTTCGCGACCGGCGCGCGCCGTGATGCCGCGCTCGTCGCCGTCAGCACCGGCCTGCTGCAGAACATGTCGCAGGCCGAGGCCACGGCGGTGCTCGCCCACGAGGTGAGCCACGTCGCGAACGGCGACATGGTGACGCTCGCACTGATCCAGGGCGTCGTGAACACCTTCGTGGTGTTCTTCGCCCGCATCATCGGCCACACGGTCGACCGAGTGGTGTTCAAGACCGAGCAGGGACACGGCCCGGCGTTCTGGGTCACGACCATCATCGCCGAGATCGTGCTCGGCCTGTTCGCCACGATGATCGTGATGTGGTTCTCGCGGCAGCGCGAGTTCCGCGCCGATTCCGGTGGCGCGCGCCTCGCCGGCCGCGGCGCGATGATCGGCGCGCTCGAGCGGCTGCAGCAGCGCCATGCCGGCCCGCTGCCCGAAAAGATGGCCGCGTTCGGCATCTCGGGCGGCCGCGCCGCCGGGCTCAAGAAGCTGTTCATGACGCACCCGCCGCTCGAGGAGCGCATCGCCGCGCTGCGCTCGCAGGCCGTCTGACGCCTCACCCGGACGATCGGCCGTGAGCGGTGCAGCCACGGCCGTCGTCTGGTTCCGCCGCGACCTCAGGCTCACCGACAACCCGGCCCTGGTCGCGGCCTGCGAGCGCGCCGAGCGCATCGTCGCGCTCTACGTGCACGCCCCGGAGGACGAAGGCGAGTGGGCGCCCGGCGCCGCGGGTCGCTGGTGGCTGCATCACAGCCTTGCCCGCCTCGGCGAGGCCTTGCGCGAGCGCGGTGGCGAGTTGTGCATCCGTCGCGGGCCCACGCTCGATGCGCTCCTGCGCGTCGCGCACGAGACGGGCGCGGAAAGCGTGTACTGGAATCGCCTCTACGATCCGGCGATCGTCGCGCGCGATACGCGCATCAAGGTGGCGCTGCGCGACGCCGGGCTCGACGCCGGGAGCTTCAACGCCGCACTGCTGGTCGAGCCCTGGGACACGCGGACGTCGCAGGGCGACCCCTACCGTGTCTTTACGCCCTTCTGGCGCAGTTGCGTGGCGCTGCTCGACACTCGGCCGCAGCCCTTGCCGCCGCCCGAACGCATCCCCGCCCCGCCTGTCGCTTCGTCCGGCGTCACTCTCGAGGAACTGGCGTTGCTGCCCACGGTCCACTGGGACCGGGGACTCGCGGTGGCCTGGGTCCCGGGTGAACGGGGCGGACTCGATCGACTCGAGGCGTTCTGCGATGGCGCGATGGCCGACTACGCCGACGGACGCAATCGTCCCGACCAGGCGAACACCTCGCGCCTGTCGCCCTACCTGCACTTCGGCGAAGTGGGTCCGCGGCAATGCCTCGCCGCCGTGCGCAATGCGCTGCTTGAGCGACCCGATGCGCAGTCCGCCGGGGACGCGTTCGTGCGGCAGCTCGGTTGGCGCGAATTCGCGCATCACCTGCTGCATCACTTTCCGCACACCGCCACACAGCCGCTCGATGCGCGCTTCGAGCGCTTTGCGTGGGAGCCGCGCAATGACCTGCTCGAGGCCTGGCAGCGCGGGCGCACGGGTTATCCGCTGGTCGATGCCGGCATGCGCGAACTGTGGACCACGGGCTGGATGCACAACCGCGTGCGGATGATCGTCGCGTCGCTGCTCGCCAAGAACCTGCGGCAGCCGTGGCTCGCGGGCGCGCGCTGGTTCTGGGACACGCTGGTGGATGCCGACCTCGCCAACAACACGCTCGGCTGGCAGTGGACCGCGGGTTGCGGCGCCGATGCCTCGCCGTTCTTCCGGATCTTCAATCCGTCGCTGCAGGCGGAGCGGTATGACCCTGAGGGCGCGTACGTCCGTCGCTGGGTGCCTGAGCTGGTCGGCGACGATGGCGGGTACGCGACGCCGATCGTCGATTTTCGTGAGAGCCGGGCGGCGGCCCTGGCGGCATATGCCGCGATCAAGCGCTGACCGGCTTGCACACAGGAATCACGATTCAGCTGGAACGTCCGCACGCCAGGTGCAGCAAGCAGACCTTCCAGCATCCCAGCGGAATCGCAGCGACCAACCCCCACGCTTCAGCTGAATTGCAGCGGCGACACGTCACACGATTCAGCTGAATCGCAATGGCCATACGCCCGGCGATTCAGCTGAATCGCATTCGCCAGCCGCCGTCGAAGCTCGATCAATTTGTCAAAGAGCACGTCGCACGCGTTGACGCGAGCGACCATCAGACTGTATTTGCATACAGCCCAGGCCGCAAACTGCATTTCTGCCGTGTTCGTACAGAAACTCATGTCGCTGCGGCATGACACGACTCCAGCCGACGTTTCTGCGAAACGCGGGCGACATCGCCCAGCTCGACGTTTCAGCGGGATCGCGGGATACACTTACTATCCGCGGACCGGCCGTGCCGCGAGAATCCGGCCATCGACACACTCGACGTGCGGAGCGAACGACCATGAGCGAAGCGGGCATTTTCGAAGGACTCAGCACGTCGAAGCTGGCGGTCGAGCTGAACGACGAGGAACGCAGGATCCTCGCCGCGGCCATGTCGCTGCGCGACCTGAAGCACGGCGAGGTGCTCGTCGAAGAAGGCTCGACCGACGATCACCTCTACGTGGTGGCGAGCGGCGTGCTCGGTGTGGTGAAAGCTGCGGGCACCACGAACGAAGTCACTCTGAATGCGATCCGTCCCGGCAACGTCGTGGGCGAACTCTCCTTCCTCGACGGCAGCCAGCGTTACGCGTCCCTCGTCGCATTGAGCGACACGCGGGTGCTGGGCCTGAGTCGCGACGCGCTCGAGGGACTGCTCGAGACGCGTCCCAAGGTCGTCTACCACGTCATGCGCGCCATCGTGCGCGTCGTCCACGAGATCCAGCGCCGCCTCTCGATGCAGACCGCCGAGCTCACCAACTACCTCTACAAGACGCACGGGCGCTATTGAGGACGCAGCGGCGCACGGCCGCATGCGGCACGCAGCGTGTGCGGCGTCACCGAACCGTCACGGAAGGCCCCTAGCCTTGCAACATGTCGGGTCGCAAGGAACCTGTCGTGGCCGCACGCGGTGCCGGACCCGGCGGGCGGATCCTGCGCTTAGTCGTCGGCACCGACCGGCTCCCGGAACTGCGGTTTCTCGCGCCCGACGCACCCGGCTGGGGACATGACGGCCTCGTCGAACTGATCCACGACGGTACGCGGTTCGAGCTTCGCGACGACGGTGCACCGGTCCTCGCCGGCGCCGCGGAGGTGTCGCCCTTCGGCCTGACGATCGACGTCGGCGATGCGGAGATCCTGGGGTTCGGCGCCGCCACGGGTCGACCAGACCGCAACGACCAGCGGTTCCGCATCATGACCCGCGATACGCTGTTCTACGGCATCCCGGGGGCGAGCTACACCGCGCTGCCTTTCTTCATCGCCCGACGTGGGCCGCACGTGTTCGGCGTGCTCGTCGCGACGACGCTGCCGCTGGATGTCGAAATCAGCGATGGCAGGGTATCGATCACGGCTGCCTGCGACACCGACGGTGATCCCCTCGACGTGATCGTGTTCCGCGGCTCCATGCCCGACATCGCGCGCGACCTCGCCGCACTCGTCGGCCGCACCTTCCTGCCGCCCGCGTGGGCCCTCGGCTTCCACCAGTCCCGCTGGTCCTACCGGACGCAGCAAACCGTGCTCGATATCGCGCGTCGTTTCCGCGATCTCGCCCTGCCCGCCGACGTCATCCACCTCGACATCCACTACATGGATCGCTACCGGGTATTCACGTTCAGCCCGGAGCGCTTTCCGCAGCCGCGCCGCATGCACGACGACCTTCACGCGCTGGGCTTCCGCACGCTGGCGATCGTCGATCCGGGCGTGGCGGTCGCGCCAATGCCAGCCTACGAACAGCTGCGGTCCCGCGACATGCTGCTGGAGCGCGCGGATGGCAGCGAGTACCACGGCCAGGTGTGGCCAGGGGCGACCGCCTTCCCCGACTTCAGCCAGCCGGCGGTGCGCATGGCCTGGGGCAGGCTCCACGAACCGCTGATCGAAGCCGGCGTGGCGGGCTTCTGGAACGACATGAACGATCCGGTGTTCCAGGTTGGCAAGGTATACGACCCGCTCGCCGAGGACGTCCACCACCACGGCGTGCCGCATCGACGCGTGCGCAACCTCTACGCGAACGACATGGCCGAGGCAACGGTGACGGGGCTGGAGCGCCTGCGACCGCACACGCGTCCATTCGTGCTGTCGCGCTCCGGCTTTCTCGGCATCCAGCGGCATGCGGCCGTGTGGACGGGCGACAACCACTCGAGCTGGGAACACTTGCGCGAGAACCTGCACATGGCGCTCAACCTCGGCTTGAGCGGTGTCCCGCTCACCGGCGCGGACGTGGGCGGGTTCGGGCGCGGTCCCGGCAAGTACGGCGCCGTCAAGCCACTGCGTCCGTCGGCCGAGCTGTTCGTGCGCTGGATGGAACTCGGCGCCCTCATGCCGTTCTTCCGCGTGCACTGCACGCTCTATGCCTGGAGCCAGGAGCCGTGGAGCTTCGGCACGCGTGCATTGAAGCTCACGCGGGCCGTGCTGAGGCGGCGGTACCGACTGTTGCCGCTGCTCTACCGGCTGGCGCTCGACGCGCACACGGAGGGACTACCCATCGTGCGCCCGTTGCACATGCACTTCGACGTGCCCGATGGTGCGGGCAAGGACCAGTTCCTGCTGGGTGAACACGTCCTCGCAGCGCCCGTCCTCGAGAGGGGCGCCACACGGCGCACGGCCTGGCTGCCGGAAGGATCGTGGGCGGACTGGAACTCGGGCGCGTTCCTCGACGGCGGGCGCGACCACGTCGTCGATGCGCCACTCGGAACGACGCCGCTGTTCGTGCAGGCGGGTGCGCCACTGTTCCTTGCAGAGCCGGCGCACAACGCGATGGAGACACTGCGGATGCCGCTGGCGCTCGAGGTCTCGCCGCCCCCACCGGGAATCGTCCGTCGCGGCTCGCTGTTTCTCGACGACGGGGAATCGACGCACGGCGCCCGCTACGTCAATGAAGCATCCGTCGAGCGGCTGACGGGACAGCTGGCAGTTCGCTTCAGCCGTCTCTCAAACACCTTCGAACCGGCGCAGAGTCATTTCGAACTACGGGTGCCCCCCGATTTCTCCTACGCCCTGGTGGACGGCGAGCGGCGGGACCTGACGTTCAGGAACCTCGCCTACGAAGACCGCCGCGCGGTGATGATGGCGCTGCGCGCCCCGCTCGACGTACAGCAGATCATCCTCCGGTGAGGTTGAGGCTTGTCGCCGCCAGCACCAGGCCGATCAATGCACCCGCCGCCACGTCGGTCGGGTAGTGGAGTCCCAGCACCACGCGTGAAGCTGCGACCAGCAGCGCGAAGGGCACGACCACGATGGCTAGCTCCGGAATGTGCGCCGTTGCGATCACCGTGAATGTCACCGCATGGAGCGTGTGCCCCGACGGGAAGCTGTAGCGATCGAGCGGCGCGGTACCGAGGTGGATGCCTGGATGCGCGATGTAGGGACGCTCGCGAACCAGGCGGTGCTTCAGTTGCCGGTATATCGCGAGACCGGCGAGTCCGGTGACCGCCATCTGGGCAGCCACGCTCGCCCCTTCGACGCCGCTCGTCGCCAGGGTGAGCATCAGCAGGTACCAGAAGATCCCGTCGCCAAGCCGGCTCACGCCGCCGAAGAAGCGGCGGACGGAGGAGTTGCGGCACCCGCGATTGACCCGCAGGCACAGCGACTGCTCCAGCACGTCGAAGCGCTGCCACTTCCCGCTCGTCTGCGTTTCGTGCATGTCGGCTCCGCCGTTGCCGCGAACGTGGCCAAGGTAACGGGCGAGCGCTACCGCTTTGTGTATGCCAGATGAATAAACGGTTACAAGCTGCTGAAACAACTGACCTTTCACGCACCCTCGAGGAGCACTCATCAGCACGTTCGTGCCGGTCCTGGCGTTGAATCGCGCTCGCGACGAACTGCGCCGCCGCAGCTGGTCCCGGGCCTGCGTCCGCGCACCAATCGGGGGCGCGGCGGCCTTCGTGGTGCGCCCGGCCGCACCGACAAGGTGCGGTCGACGGCCGTAATCCGCGTCGATTGGCGGCTGGCACGAAATTCGCTTGGGGGTTCTCGATGGAATCCCCGCGGCACCGCCCAGCGATCGCCTACGACGAGATGTACACGGCCGACGGGCGCGTGCGGCCGCACTACCTCGCGTTTTCCGACTGGCTGCTCCGCCAGCCCGAGGATGCGCTGCGCCAGCGACGCGCCGAGGCAGACAGCCTGTTCCACCGCGTCGGCATCACTTTCTCGGTCTACGGCGAGAGTGACGGCAACGAACGCTTGATCCCGTTCGACATCGTGCCGCGGGTGCTCTCGGCCGGCGAGTGGAGCCAACTCGCCGCTGGCCTGCGCCAGCGCGTGCGCACGCTCAACGCCTTCATCGCCGACATCTACCACCGGCAGGACATCCTCGGGGCGGGTGTGCTCGCCCCCGAGCAGATCTTCTGCAATCCGCAGTATCGCCCCGAGATGCAGGGCCTCGACGTGCCGGGCGGCACCTACGCGCACATCGCCGGCATCGACGTCGTGCGCGCGGGCCAGGGTGAATTCTATGTCCTCGAGGACAACCTGCGCGTGCCCTCGGGCGTCTCCTACATGCTCGAGGACCGCAAGATGATGATGCGGCTCTTCCCCGAACTCTTCGCGCTGAACCGCGTCGCCCCGGTCGAACATTACCCGGACCGGCTGCTGGAGAACCTCGCGAGCGTGGCGCCCGCGGGCGTCGCCGATCCGGTGGTAGTGGTGCTCACGCCGGGCGCCAACAACAGCGCCTACTTCGAGCACGCATTCCTCGCGCAGCAGATGGGCGTGGAGCTGGTCGAGGGCCAGGACCTCTTCGTGCGCGACGGTTTCGTCTACATGCGCACGACGCAGGGCCGGCAGCGGGTGCACGTCATCTACCGCCGCATCGACGACGACTTCCTCGACCCGCTGGTGTTCCGCCCGGATTCGGCGCTCGGCGTGCCGGGGCTGATGACGGCCTATCGCGCGGGCCGCGTCACCATCGCCAACGCGATCGGCACGGGCATCGCCGACGACAAGTCGATCTACCCGTACGTGCCGGACATGGTGAGGTTCTACCTCGGCGAGGAGCCACTGCTCGCCAACGTCCCGACGTGGATCCTGCGGCGGCCCGACGACCTCGCCTACGCGCTCGCGCACCTGGACGAGCTGGTGGTCAAGGAAGTGCACGGTGCGGGCGGCTACGGGATGCTGGTGGGACCGACCGCGTCCGAGGCCGAGCGCGAGGACTTCCGCCTGCGCATCCTCGCCGCGCCGGAGAAGTACATCGCGCAGCCGACGCTGGCGCTGTCCACCTGCCCCACTTTCGTCGAGCAGGGTGTCGCGCCGCGGCACATCGACCTGCGCCCCTTCGTGCTGTCGGGGCGCGATGTCTCGATCGTGCCGGGTGGACTCACGCGGGTGGCGTTGCGCGCGGGCTCACTGGTCGTCAACTCGTCCCAGGGCGGCGGCACCAAGGACACCTGGGTGCTGGAAGCCTGATGCTGAGCCGCACTGCCGACCACGTGTACTGGCTGGGCCGCTATGCGGAGCGCGCCGAAAACCTCGCGCGCACGCTCGACGTGGAATACCGTCTGTCGCTGCTGCCGCAGCAGGCGCGCTCCGGCGGCCACGGCTGGGCGCAGGTGCTGCGCGCGCTCAGTCTCGACGAGGCCTACACCGAGCGCCACGAGACGGTCGAGGCGCACCTGGCCATCGACTTCCTCGCCTTCGACCCGGGCAATCCTTCCAGCATCCTGAGCTGCCTGCGTGCCGCGCGCGAGAACGCACGCGCCGTGCGCGGCTCGATCTCCTCGGAGATGTGGGAGACCTTCAACACGACCTGGCTCGAGGCCCGCAGCCAGGCCCCGACGCGCTTCACCGCGCGCAACGTCGCCGAATTCGTCGACTGGGTGAAATACCGCGCGCACCTCGCGCGCGGCGTCGTGCTGGGCTCGATGCTGCGCGACGAGGGCTACCACTTCATGCAGATCGGCACCTTCCTCGAGCGCGCCGACGGGGTCGCACGGCTGCTTCAGGCACGCCTCGCCGGCGAGCCCCCGTCGCTGGGCAGCCCCGCCGCCACGCACGACTATTATCCGTGGAGCGTGCTGCTCCGGGCGCTCTCGGCGTTCGAGATCTTTCGCCGCGTCTCGCGCGACAGCGTGAGCCCGGAGCACGTGCTGCACTTCGTGGTCTTTCGCAACGACGTGCCGCGCTCCGTTTACCGATCCGCGGAGCTGGTGTACGAGAACCTGCGGGCCGTCGCCAACGCGCAGTCCGGCGAAACCGAGCGACGGGCGGGCAAGCTGCACGCCGACCTGCGTTTCGGCGCGCCGCAGGTCCTGGCCGATGGCGGGGCCGTGCCTTTCCTGGCCGAGGTGCTGGCGCGCATCGCCGACCTGAGCGATCGCATCGGCCGGGACTTCCTGGGCCATACCTCATCCGGGTGATCATCATGCACGTGCACATACGACACGAAACCCGCTACCTCTATGAGGAGCCCGTGAGCTACAGCATCCAGACTCTCAAGCTCACGCCGCGCGTCGATCCCGGGCAGCGGGTCGTGAACTGGCGCGTGTACTCGCCCGGCGAGCGCCTCGAGCAGTTCGACGCCTACGGCAACCTCACGCATGTCGTCACGCTCGAGACGCCGCATAGCGAGATGCGCATCGTGGTCGACGGCATCGCCGAGATCGGGGAAGGCATCGCCGTCGATACACCCGACGCCTGCGGCCTCTCCCCGCTCGCGTTCCTCGCGCCCACGCCACTCACCCGGCCCGACACCAGGGTGCGCAGCCTCGCCGAGCGTCACATCGGCCGGCACCCGGCCGCACTCGAGCCGCTGCTCGAGCTCGTCGAAGGCATCCGCAAGGCCGTGGCCTACGAGCCCGGCGTCACCGACGTGACCCATTCGGCCGCGGAGGCGCTCGACCTCGGCGTCGGCGTGTGCCAGGACCAGGCACACGTGCTGGTCGCCTGCTGCCGGGCCGCCGGCATCCCGGCGCGCTACGTCAGCGGCTACTTCTACGGAGGAGACACCGGCGAGGTCGCGAGCCATGCCTGGGCCGACGTGTGGCTGGCGTCGGAACCGGGGTGGGTCAGCCTCGACGTGACGCACGGCGAGCGGGCCGGCGAGCGCCATTGTCGCCTCGCGGTCGGCCGCGACTACCTCGACGCGGCGCCGGTGCGCGGCATGCGCCGAGGCGGTGGCCACGAGTCCATGGCGGTATCCGTCCAGGTCACCGGTGGCGGAGGGCAGCAGCAATGACCTACTGCGTCTCGATGTTGCTCGACTCCGGCCTGGTGTTCCTGTCCGATTCGCGGACCAGCGCCGGCGTCGACCAGATCAGCACGTTCCGCAAGGCCACGGTGTTCGAGCAGCCCGGCGAGCGCGTGATCGTGATGCTCTCCGCAGGCAATCTCGCGATTTCGCAGGGCGTGCTGAACCTGCTGGCCGAGAAACTCGCCGCCCAGGACCCGCAGGTGATGAGCCTCGGCAACTGCCCCAACATGTTCGAGGCCGCGCGCTGCATCGGCGAGGCCTTGCGCGAGATGCACGTGCGCGACGGCGAGGCGCTCAAGTCCCAGGGCGTCGAGTTCAACGCGACGTTCATCGTCGGCGGGCAGGTCAGGGGGGAGGCGCCGCGGCTCTTCAGCGTCTACGCCGCCGGCAACTTCATCGAGGCGTCGCCCGACACGACCTACTTCCAGATCGGCGAGTCCAAGTACGGCAAGCCGATCATGGACCGCGTCACCCGCCGCAGCATGGCGTTGTCCGAGGCCGCCAAGTGCGCGTTGATCTCGATGGATTCCACGATCCGCTCCAACCTCACCGTCGGGCCGCCGCTGGACATCGTGATCGTGCGGCGCGACGAGCTCCGCGTGGCGAGCCACGTCAACGTCGAGGCCGATGACCGCTATTTCCAGCTGATCCGCGGCGGCTGGGGGGAGGCGTTGCGCGAGGCTTTCAGCGAGTTGCCGAACCCGGATTGGCCGGGGTTGCGCTGACCATGCCGGCGCCGAGACCCCTCACGCTCGAACACCTCGGCTGGCGTCCGACGCCCGGCATCCTCGGCAAGCACGCCTCGAGCCCGCAGTCGGTGCATGCGCTGCTCGGCTATTTCCTCAAGGACCGCAGCTCGCCGACGCCCTTCCCCGGCCGCGACATGCTCGCGACCAGCCACCTGTTCGAGTGGGGCATCGCGCCGCCGCTCGAGCGGGTGATCGAGAGCCCGGCGCATTTGCAGTTCCTGCTCGGCATGCCCGAGCTCTACCGGCAGAGCGTCGCCGTGATCGAGCCCTGGAAGCACGTCGGCAACAACGCGCGGGGCGAGGCCGTGCGCGCCTCGAAGAACATCGCCTACGTGCTGCAGCAGGTCGCGGATGCCGACACCATCCTGTTCCCGGTCTGGGCCAGCGGCATTCACCACCCGGAGCGCATGGCGGACATCCTGAGCGCCGGCATCGCCACCATCGTGCAGGGCGGCGATCCCTCGGTGTACGACCCCGCAAGCTTCGCCGGCTCGAAGGCGGGACTCGAGGACCTGCTGCGACTCGTCGACCGCCTGCTGGTACGGCGCTCCTCCGGCACCGGCCCCGCCATCTTCATCTGCCTCGGCCACCAACTGGCGGCAGCGTCCCACGTGCGCCTGGTGCGGCGCGCGGCGATGGAGGTGCTCGCGCTCACGCGGCTGCCGCTCGACCCACTCGGGCACGCACTCGGCACGCTTCAGCACCTGTGCCGCCGGATCGCCGCCGTCGGCGAGTCGCTGCCCATCGTAAAGGCCGGCGAAGTCGTGGCGACCGGCTGGAACGACCGGTGCTTCGCGGTCGCCCGCAATGAGCAGGTCGAACATGGCACGCGACGGCTGCTGCCCTATGCACGTCGCCGCCGGGACGACCACGTCCCCGAGGAACTGCACGTCGCCCACGCCGTGGTCGCGGACGAGCTCGACGGCGTGATCGACATCGCGCTCAGCCTCGAGCGCGAGCTGTCGGTGGAGATGTTCCACAGCGACGAGGTCAACGAGGAGGCGACGCTGTTCGCCAACTGGGCGTACAAGCAGCTGCACGACGCGATCGTGCCGATGCGCCATGTGCTGGCGGTGAGCCCGGTCGGGTGGCTGCTGAGCCTGCCGTACGCCGTCGAGATCCTCGCGCAGACGCAGGTGAGCGAGGATGCCTGGACCGAGGTCAGCACCACTGCCATCTATTACAAGGACTGGGAGACTCACCGCATCCGCCGCTCGTTCACCTGCCAGTTCCACCCGGAGCTCATGACCGACGTACGCGACATCGGTACCCGCGACGGCCCGCGTTACCCCGAACTGAAGGACAACGATGGAGCACGCCTGCTGCTGAGGTTGCTTTACCACGGCATGCAGGAGTAAACCGCTGGCCGTGGGCGCAGGGGGGAGCGCGCATGAGCCAGTCGGAACACTCGATCGTATTCGTGTCGATCATGGTGGGCCTCGGCATCACCGAGCTGCTCGCCAACCTGCACCGGCTGATCCGCGACCGTGCCAGGGTGACCCGGGATTCGTTGCCGATCGCCTGGGCGTTCGTCGCGTTCCTGCTGGTGGTCAACTACTGGTGGGGCGTCTATCTCGGCGTCGCCGGCATCACCGGAGTCGCGTCCGCCGGCGCCTTCCTCGTTTATCTCGTCGTGCCGATGGTGCTCTACCTGATCTGCGCTGCCGCCCTGCCCGCCGGCGTGCCGGACGCGGGGCTCGACCTGCGCCTGGCCCACGAACGGGAACGCCGCTATTTCTTCGCGCTGCTCATCGTGTACCTGGTCGCAACGTTCCTGGCCACCTACCAGTCGACTGCCCCCGCGGAGTGGCGGCTCATCACCGCCTATCGCGTGGTGCTCATCGGCGCCATCGTTCCCCTCTTCTGGATCCGAGCCCGCTGGTATCACTGGACGGTCGCAGTGGTGGTCGCGGGTGCGCTGCTGCTGCGCCTCTTCTCCCAGTCCGTCCGCTAGCCCCGCACTGAGCCCGCCCGGTATCGGTAGAAAACCGGACCGCCCTGCGGGCAGCCCCCGGTATCATTCGTCCTTTTGCAGGCCGCAGGCGTACCGAATGTTCCCGACCCGACTCCTCGCCCTCCTCCTCCTGCTGCTCTCGGCCGGCCTGGCCGCCGCCGCGGACCCGGGCCCCGAATCCGACCGGTTCTGGCACGGCCGCGCCGGCGACGGCACGCCCACCGTCCGCCTCTACTACTTCTTCTCCCCCACCTGCCCGCACTGCCAGGCCGCGGCGCCGTTCATCGACGAGTACGCGGCGCACACGCCGTGGCTCGAGCTCAAGAAATATTCCGTCAAGGACAACCGCCCCAACGCGAAATTCTACTACGAGACCGCGCTCGCGCTCGGCACGCAGGCCCTGTCGGTGCCGGGCTTCGTGTTCTGCCGGCAGGTGCTGATCGGCTACGACACGGCCGAGACCACCGGCGCCGAGATCGTCAAGGCGCTGGAGAAGTGCCACGCGGACCGGCTCGCCCAGCCCGCCGGCGACGTCGCCGCGGAAACGTCCGGTGGCGAGGGCGTTCCCGCCGGCTCGCCCGAGACGACCGACGGCGAAGCGGGCACCGTCGTCCACCTGCCGCTCCTCGGTCCGGTGGACGCCAAGGCGTTCTCACTGCCGGTGCTCACGCTGGTGCTCGCCGGCATGGACGCGTTCAACCCCTGCGCGTTCTTCGTGCTGCTGTTCCTCCTCAGCCTGCTGGTGCACGCGAAGAGCCGCGCGCGCATGGCGCTCGTGGGCGGCACCTTCGTGCTGTTCTCCGGGCTCGTCTATTTCGTGTTCATGGCGGCGTGGCTCAACGTCTTCCTGGTCGCGGGCGAACTGCGCGTCATCACCGCGATCGCTGGCCTCGTGGCGCTGTTCGTCGCGGCACTCAACATCAAGGACTACTTCTGGTTCAAGCAGGGACCGAGTCTCTCGATCCCGGAGGCCGCGAAGCCGGGGCTCTTCAAGCGCATGCGGGACGTGGTGGCGGCCGGCAGCCTCGGACCCATGCTGGCGAGCACCGTGCTGCTCGCGATCGTCGCGAACTCCTACGAACTGCTCTGCACCGCGGGCTTCCCGATGGTGTACACGCGCACGCTCACGCTCGCGAAGCTCGAGACCTGGCAGTACTACGCGTGGCTCGCGGCCTACAACGCGATCTACGTGATCCCGCTGCTCGTGATCGTCATCGTGTTCGTCCGCACCATGGGCACGCGCAAGTTGAGCGAATCCGAGGGGCGGGTGCTCAAGCTCGTCTCGGGCTTCATGATGCTCGGTTTCGGCCTGATGCTGCTCATCACGCCTGGCCTGCTCACCAACGCGCTGGCCTCGATCGCGGTGCTGCTGGGGGCCGTCGGCGCCGCCCTGCTGGTGGCGAAGCTTGCGGCGCCACGCAGTGCCTGAGGCCCGGGATGCGGCGAGCCGCGGATCCGGGGTATAAACGCCGGATGACCCGCGCCGACCCCGGAAATCTCGCCGCCGCCGTCGAGCACATCCGCCGGTCGCTCGGCGATGCGGCCTGCCTCGTCGCGCCGGAGCAGGTCGCACCCTACCTCGTCGATTTCCGCGGGCTGTATCGCGGCGCCACCCCGCTGGTGGTCTGCCCGGGCTCGACGGCCGACGTGGCGGTGGTGCTCGAGATCTGCGATGAACTCGGCGTGGGGGTCGTTCCCCACGGCGGCAACACGGGCTACTGCGGCGGAGCCACCCCGTCCGAGCACGGCGACGAGATCGTGCTGTCGCTCAGGCGCATGAACCGCGTCCGCGAAGTGGATGTGGACAATTTCTCGATCACGGTCGAGGCCGGTTGCCTGCTCGCCGACGTGCGCGCGGCGGCAGAGGCGGCGGACCGCTACTTCCCCCTGTCGCTCGGGTCGGAGGGCAGCTGCCAGGTCGGCGGCAACCTGTCGACCAACGCGGGTGGGCTCAATGCAGTGCGCTACGGCGTCACGCGCGACCTCGTGCTCGGCCTCGAGGTGGTGCTGGCCGGCGGGCGTGTCATCGACGGCCTGAAGAGCCTGCGCAAGGACAACACGGGCTACGACCTGCGGCACCTGTTCATCGGGTCGGAAGGCACGCTCGGCGTGATCACGGCGGCGAGCCTGCGGCTGTTCCCTCGCCCGCGCACGATCGAGACCGCGTTCATCGCCGTGCCGGACCCCGCCGCCGCCGTCGCGTTGCTGTCGCGCCTGCGCTCGGCCACCGGCGACGCCGTCACCAGCTTCGAGCTGCTGCCGCGCATCGCCGTCGAGTTCACCGTGCGCCACATCCCCGGCGTGACCGATCCGCTCGCGCGCCCGTACGAGTGGTACGTGCTTTGCGAACTGGCCACGGCCCGCGAGGACGCAGCCCTGCGCGGGCTGCTCGAAGCCACGCTCGGGCAGGCGATGACGGACGGGCTGGTGCAGGACGCGGCGCTGGCGCATTCGCTCGCGCAGCGCGACGCGCTCTGGAAGCTGCGCGAATCGGTGCCCGAGGCGCAGCGCGCCGCAGGAGCCAGCATCAAGCACAACGTCTCCGTGCCGGTGGCCGCGCTGCCAGAGTTCATGCGCGAGGCCACCGCGGCGGTGCTCGCCATCGTGCCGACGGGCCGCATGGTTACCTACGGCCACGTCGGCGACGGCAACCTGCATTTCAACGTGAGCGAGCCGCTCGGCGGCGAACGCGCGGCGTTCATGGCGCACGAGCATGCGATCCAGGCGGCGGTGTACGCCCTGGTGCAGCGTTTTCGCGGCAGCATCAGCGCGGAGCACGGCATCGGCCGCCTCAAGCGCGAGGATCTCGCGAAATTCAAGGGCCACGTGGACCTCGAGGTCATGCGCGCCATCAAGCACGCGCTCGACCCGCGTGGCATCATGAATCCAGGCAAGGTGCTGTAAATGGGGACGCTACCCTTTTTCCGACTCTTGTCCCGATTGCTGCCCGCGCTGGCACTGGCGGTCGTGGCGTCGTGTTCGCGCGAATCCGCGCCTGTCGATGCGACACCCGCCCCGGCCGAACCGCCCGCGGTAAAGGCCCCGCCGCCACCGCCGCAGGCGACGGCACGCGAGGCCCGGGTGAAATCGCTCGCGACGGACGCAACGGAGATCCGCTACCGCGTCTACGGTGGCGGGGAACCGGCGATCGTGTTCATCCACGGTTGGTCCTGCGACTCGGGCTACTGGGACGCGCAGCTGAACGAGTTCGCGCAACGCCACACCGTCGTGACGCTCGACCTCGCCGGGCACGGCAAGTCCGAGCAGACCAGCCGCAAGGACTGGTCGATCGCCAACTTCGGCGCCGACGTGGCCGCGGTGGTGCAGGCCGAGGCCTATCCGCGCGTGGTCCTGGTCGGCAGCTCGATGGGCGGCCCCGTGGCGCTCGAGGCCGCTCGCCGGCTACCCGGCAAAGTGGTCGGCATCGTGGGCGTGGACACGCTGCGCGAGATCGCGGCGCCGATGCACATGGAGCAGTACGCGCCGCTGCTCGAGCGGCTCAAGGCGGACTTTGCCGCGACCACTGCGGAGTTCGTCGGTGGCAACTTCTTCACCGAGGCGACCGACCCGATCGTCAAGCAATGGATCGTGGACGACATGTCGGCCGCGCCGCCCGCGATCGCGCTGCCGGCCCTGCTGGGACTCTTCGCGATGGACTACGCCACGGCCGTCGCGGAACTCGACGTGCCGATCCTGGCGCTCAATTCCACCGGGCATCCGACCGACGAGGCCGCGATCCGCAAGCTCGAGCCGCGGTTCCGTCTCGTCCCGCTCGAGGGCGTCGGGCACTTCCCGATGATCGAGGCGCCGACGGAGTTCAACCGGATCCTCGGACGCATCGTCGAGGCGTGGACCGGGCTCGAGCCCACCCGTCGGGGCCCGCCGTCGGCGGCCGACGCAGGCTAGTCGGCCCAGAGGGGAACGAGCCGCCATGCCATCCCGCCTGACACCTGTCCCGGGATCGAGGGCCTTCCGTGCCGGCGCGGTCGTCGCCGGCCTGGCGGGCCTCTATGCGCTCGCCGGCTTCCAGGTGGCGCCCGGGATCGTGCGCGACCAGGCGCGGCAATTCGTGGAGGAGAAGTACGGCCGGGAACTCGCCGTGGGCGAGGTGCGCGTGCAGCCGTTCAAGCTGCAGCTCGAGGTGCGCGACCTCGCCCTGCCCGACGCGGACGGCGCCCCGATGCTCGGCTTCGAGCACCTGTTCGTGGATATCGAACTCGCCTCCCTGTGGCGGCGCACGCTCGTGTTCCGGGACGTGACCCTGGAGGCGCCGCACCTGCGCGCCGTCGTACGGCCCGACGGCCGCGTCAATCTCGCAGACCTCGCGCTGCCGAAGGATCCGGAGGACGAGGACGCGGGACTCGCCGCGGTGTGGCTGCAGGCGCTCACCGTCGACCGCGGCGTGATCGAGTTCGTCGACCAGTCGCGCCGCGAGCAGTTCGCGCGCCGCTTCGAGCGCGTGGCCTTCGCACTCCAGGATTTCCGCACCACGCCCGAGGGCGGCGACTTCCGCTTTTCGGCGCGCGGGCAGTCGGACGAATCGATCGACTGGAAGGGCAACTTCACGCTCGAGCCCGTCATCTCCTCGCGCGGCGAGATCGCGCTCGACAACCTGGGCGCGCAGGACGTGGCGGACTTCCTCGGCGACGCGCTGCCATTCGCCGTCAGCTCCGGGCGAGCGCGCTTGAATGGCATTTACTCCGTGTCGCTCGGCGAGTCGCTCGCCCTCGACCTCGCACTGCCGACGATCGAACTCACCGACGCCGCCCTGCGCGCACGTGGCGTCGATGCGGACTGGGTGACCGTGCCGAGCCTCGTCGTCGCCGACACCGCCGTTGCCCTGCCCGCGCAAACGGTCTCGATCGCGAAGGTCACCGTCGCCGGGCTCGCAGCACAGGCCTGGATCGAGCCCGGCGGCAAGGTCAACCTGCAACGACTGTTCGCACCCGCCACCGTGCCGACGGCGCCGGCCGACGGCAGCGCAGTTGCGGATATCCCCACCGGTCCGGTGGCATCCGAAGTCAGCGCCCGCGCATGGAAAGTCGACATCGCGAACGTCGAGCTCGCCGGGGCCACGATCGACTTCGAGGATCGGCTGGCAGAACCGGCGAAGAAGTTCGCCATCGCGCCGCTGGCCCTCACCGTGGCCGGGGTGAGCCTCGACCTCGCGAAACCGCTGCCGGTAACGCTCGCCGCCACGGTGAATGGCGAAGCGCTGGTGCGGACGAGCGGCACGATCACCCCGCAGCCGTTCACGGCGGATCTCGACCTGTCGCTCGACGAGGCGCGCATGCAGATCCTGCAGCCGTACATCCTGCCCGTCGCCGATCTCACCATCACCGCCGGCACACTTGCCGTTCAAGGCAAGGCGAGGATCACGCCACCGGAGCAGGACGGGCCGGAGATGAGCTTCGCCGGCGCAGTGACCATCGACGGCTTCGCGTCGCAGGACAATGCGCTGCGCCAGGACTTCGTCAACTTCCGGCGCCTGGAGCTGCGGCAAGTCGAGTTCGACAGGGGCCCCGATGCACTCACGATCGACCAGGTGCGCGTGGCCGGCCCCTACGCGCGACTGATCGTGAGCGAGGAACGGGTCGTCAATATCGCGGCCGTGCTGGACCCGGCAGGCACGGCGGCAGCGCTCGAGACTCGCAAGGCGGCGGCGGCCGCCGAGTCAGCCATGTCGCCGGCGGACAAGCGCCGCCGCGACCGCGAGCTCGCGGCTGCGAAGCAGGCCGAGGACAAGGCGCGCAAGGCGCGCGGCAAGCAACCGTCGGCGGCGCCGGTGCGCGCGGTGCAGGGACCCGACACCTTCCCGATCCGGGTGCGCGAGGTGCGCATCGACGGCGGGCGGCTCAACTTCTCCGACCATTTCATCCAGCCGAACTTCTCGGCCGACATCCAGGGACTGCGCGGCACCATACGCGGCATTTCCTCGGCGCACGATTCGCGCGCGAAGGTGGACCTCGACGGCAACCTCGGGGAGTTCTCGCCGGTGTCGATCGCGGGCGAACTGCAGCCGTTCGCGTTCGACCGCTACACCGACCTCGCCTTCGACTTCGAGAACATCGCCTTGCCGGTCTTCAACCCCTACTCGGGGCGGCTCGCGGGCTACAACATCGCCAAGGGCAAGCTGACCACCACCCTGCATTACAGGATCGAGGACCGCAAGCTCGACGCGGCACACGAGATCCGCATCGACCAGCTCGAATGGGGAGAGGCCACGGCCAACAAGGGCGAGGCGACGCTGCCCGTCAAGTTCGCCACCGCGCTGCTGCGCGACCGCAACGGCGTGATCAATCTCGATATTCCGATCAAGGGCACGCTCGACGACCCGACGTTCCGCATCGGGCCCATCGTGTGGCAGATCATCAGGAACATCATCGTCAAGGCCGTCACCGCGCCGTTCGCGCTGCTCGGCTCGCTGTTCGCGGGCGCCGAGGAAGCGCAGTTCGTGGACTTCTCACCCGGCGACGCAACCGTGTCCGCGGCGACGGCCGAGAAGCTGGTGACGCTCGCCAAGGGCCTGGGCGAGAAGCCCGGCATCAAGGTCGACGTGCCGATGGGTGCCGTGGATGAGCTCGACGAGGTCGCGCTGGCCGATCGTGCCTACGAGCGGCAACGTGCCGCGGCAGTTGCTGCGGTCCAGCGCCGGAAGGTCGACGATGCAACGCCGCCGCCCGCGTTCGACGCGCTCGAACGGAAGCAGAAGATCGCCGTGCTGAAGGCGTTGCTCGGACGCCAGGGTTGGCCCGTGCCCGAGGTTCCGGAGCCGCCCGCACCGCCCGAAGGCACGCCGCGCGCCGAAGCGAAAGTTCTGCGCGACGACGCGGAGATCGAGTTCCTGGCGAAAGAAGCCCGAGCACGCGTGGTCGTCACCGATGCCGAGGTGGAAGCGCTCGGCGAGGAGCGCGGCCACGCCATCGAGCGGATCCTCCTGACCGATACCGGTCTCGAGCCGACTCGAGTGTTCGTCAGCAGGAACGGCAAGGTGGCCGCGCAGGACGGCAAGGTCCGCTTCGAACTCGGCCTGCAGTAGCGGCACAGCGTTTCCGCGGCAACGGCGCGTCTGGCGCACCCGATTGTTTCTGGATTGTTTCAGCGGGGCGGTGGCTCGCTGCGGGCACGACATGGCTCTCCGGATGGCTCCGCGCGGGCGATGCGGCTCGCACGGGCGGGCGCCACGATGCGCCCACGATGAACGCCGTCACCCGCATCGTCCTCGCCATCGTCCTGGCCGCAGGCCCGTACCGCGCCGCATCCGGCGACTCGCTGCCCCTGTCGCCGAGCCCCCCGCTGCCGCAGCGCCTCAGCGAAACGGGCCTGTACGTCGAGGGCTCGACGACGCAGGTACGGCCGGACGTGCATGCATTCGTGCCGCAGTACCCGTTGTGGTCCGACGGCGCGCGCAAGCGTCGCTGGATCTACCTGCCGCCCGGCACCAGCATCGATGCCAGTCGCCCCGACGCCTGGGACTTCCCGCGCGGCACGCGGTTGTGGAAGGAATTCGCGCTGGATCGACGAGTGGAGACGCGTCTGATCGAGCGTCTCGCCGATGGCTCCTGGCGCTTTGCCACCTACGTGTGGAACGAAGAAGGCACGGATGCCCTGCTCGCGCCGGCGGGTGGGCTGCCCGCGCTGGCAGCCACCGACGGCCGCGGCGGGCGCTACGCCATTCCGTCGGAGATCGAGTGCCGCGCCTGCCACGAAGGCCCCGCGGTCCCGGTGCTCGGCTTCAGCGCGCTGCAGCTCTCGCCGGAGCGTGACCCGCTGGCACCACACCCCGAGACCCCGGGCATCAATGCGCTCGATCTGCGTGCGCTCGTTGCCCGCGGCTGGTTGCGCAACCTGCCCCGCGAACTGCTGGACCAGCCGCCACGCATCGCCGCTGGCTCGCCGACGGAGCGCGCGGTGCTCGGCTACCTGCATGGCAACTGCGGCCACTGTCACGTGTCCGCCAGCGAGGCCGGTGCGGCCGTGCCCGTCGAGGTGCGATTGGCGCAGCCGGCGTCCAGTCCGATTTCACGCGAGGCGATGCTGCGCTCGCTCGTGGGCGTGCCGAGCCGTTATCGCCCGCACGACCTGCCGGCGCCGGCATGCCTCGTCGTGCCTGGCCAGTCGCAGGCGAGCGTGCCCGCGATCCGCATGGGCTCGCGCGATCCACGCGTGCAGATGCCGCTGCTGGGCACGGCGATCCCGGATACCGAAGCAATGGTTGATGATCGGCGCGCGCACCAACACCGCCCATTCGGGTCCGTGGGGCGTCAGCTTCACCGCCAACCTCACGCCCGACGTGGAGACTGGTCTTGGTCGCTGGACGGTGCGCAACTTCGTCGACACGATCCGCAGCGGGCGCCACATGGGGCGCGGCCGGCAGATCCTGCCGCCGATGCCCTACCCCGTGTACCGCAACATGACGGACGAGGACCTCGCGGCCGTGTTCGCCTACCTGCAAAGCCTGCCCGCGATCAGCAACAAGGTACCGGAGCCGTTGCCGCCTCCTGCGGCTCCGTGAGCTCAGCGCTGGCGGACGCGCATCAGTCCTTCCTGGGCCGTGCTCGCGATGAGCCGGCCCTGGCGGTCGAAGATGCGGCCGAACGCCAGCCCTCGTGAGCCCGAGCTGCTCGGGCTCACGAGCGCATACAGGTGCCAGTCCGTGAGCGCGACCGGCCGGTGGAACCACATGCCGTGGTCGAGGCTCGCGAGCATCACGTCGCCCGAGGGGTGCGACAGGCCGTGCGGAAGCGTCGCGGTTTCCAGCAGGTGGAAGTCCGACAGGTAGGCGAGCAGGCAGCGCTGCATCGCCTGGTCCCCGGGCGCCGCGCCGCCCAGCCGGAACCACAGGTGGCGGACGCCTGGCTGCGCCTCGCCGGCCCGCAACGACTCGACGGAGCGGAACTCGAACGGCCGCTCGAGCGACCAGAAGCGCCGTCGCTCCTCGGGCAAGTCGTGCAGGCACTCGCGCATCTCGGCAGCGAGGTCGGGCAATTCCTCGGGCGGCGTGACGCTGGGCGCCGGGACCTGGTGATCCGGGCCTTCCTCCGCGACCTGGAAGGAGGCCGACATGTGGAAGACCTGCTGGCCGTGCTGGATGGCCACGACGCGCCGGTTCGAGAAGCTGGTGCCCTTCAGGCTGCGGTCGACCTCGTAGATGATCGGCGCATTGAAGTCGCCGCGCCGCAGGAAATACGCGTGCAGGGAGTGCACCAGGCGGCCGTCGGCCGTCGCGCTCGCGGCCATCAGCGCCTGGCCGAGCACCTGACCGCCGAACACCTGCGGGCTGCCGATGTCGCGGCTTTCGCCGCGGAACATGTTCACCTCGAGCCGCTCGAGCTCGAGCAGCCGCAGCAGGTCAGCGAGTACGTTCTTCATGGCGATGCGGTCTTTGCGGCGCGCGGGGTCAGGTATTGACGCCGAGCCGCTTCTGCATGATCGGGCTCGTGGTCGTGTACTGCAGGTGCACCTTCTTGGCGGGATTCAGCTGCTCGGCGATCGCGAAGGCCGCGAGCGCCGCTTCGTGGAACCCGCTCAGGATCAGCTTCTTCTTGCCCGGGTAGGTGTTGATGTCGCCGATCGCGTAGATGCCGGGCACGCTGGTCTGGAACTTCGCCGTGTCGACCTTGATCGCCTTCTTGTCGAGTTCGAAGCCCCACTCGGCGATCGGCCCGAGCTTCGGGTGCAGGCCGAAGAACGCGAGCAGGTGGTCGGCCTCGAGTTCCCGCAGCACGCCGTCGGTCCCCTTGACCGTAACGCCAGTCAGCCTGCCGTCCTCGCTGCGAATCGCGGTGGCGATGCCCTCGACGTAGGTCATCCGGCCCTCGGCCACCAGCTGCTGCATGCGTGCGACGGACGCCGGCGCGGCCTTGAATTCCGACCGTCGGTGCACGTGCACGATGCTCCTGGCCTTGCCGGTCAGGTCGATCACCCAGTCGAGCGCGGAATCGCCACCGCCGAAGATCACGAGCCGCTGGCCGTGGAAGGTCGAGGCATTCTTCACGCGGTAGTGGACCTGCCTGTCCTCGAATGCCTCGATGCCCTCGATGCCGAGCCGGCGCGGCTGGAACGAGCCCAGGCCGGCGGCGATCACCACCGCGCGGGTGACGAACTGCGTGCCCGCCGAGGTCTCGAGGAAGAACGACCCGTCCTCGCGCCTTGCCAGCGCCACGACCTCCTCGCCGAAGTGGAACTGCGGCTCGAAGGGCTTGACCTGCTGCATGAGCCGGTCGACGAGTTCCTGGGCACCGCACACGGGCAGCGCCGGGATGTCGTAGATCGGCTTGTCCGGGTAGAGCTCGGCGCACTGCCCGCCCGGGTGCTTCAGGGTGTCGATCACGTGCGACTTGACGCCCAGCAGCCCCAGTTCGAAGACCTGGAACAGTCCGGCCGGGCCCGCCCCGATGATGACCGCATCCGCTGCAATCGGCCCGCCCGCGGCCGGGGCAACAGAATCAGTGGAACTCAACGTCTTTCTCCCGGTCTCTGGTCGCGCAATCCCCGCATTCTATCCGATCGAGCCCCTGTGCCCGGCGCCAGCCCCTATCCCCTATCCCCTATCCCCTATTCCCTACTATCCTTCGGCATGTACCGCTTGCCCGCCGGCCGCGGATTCCCATCCTTGACGCACGTCAAGGCGAGGGGGAGCAGCCCGGCGCAGGCTCGGCGTGCCCGTGCTCCCAGGGAACAAGATGGATCAACACCAGATCAAGTTCGACGCTGACCTCATCCGCCGCTACGACCGCTCGGGCCCGCGCTACACCTCGTACCCGACTGCCGTGCAGTTCTCGGACCGGTTCGGCCTGAACGAGTACCGCGCGGCCGCCATCGCGAGCAACCAGGACCCGATCCCGCGGCCGCTGTCGCTGTACGTGCACATCCCGTTCTGCTCGAGCCCCTGCTTCTACTGCGGCTGCACCAAGGTCATCACCCGCAACCACGAGAAGGCCGAGGCCTACCTCTACCGCCTGCACCGCGAGATCGAGCTGCAGGGCCAGCTCTACGACCGCGACCGCGAGGTCGAGCAGCTGCACTTCGGCGGCGGCACGCCCACCTTCCTCACCTCGCTCGAGATCGACCGGCTGATCGAGAAGCTCGGCTCGCACTTCAAGCTGTCGAAGGACGCCGGCCGCGAGTACTCGATCGAGCTCGACCCGCGCACCATCACGCGCGACTCGCTGCGCGACCTCGCCAACGTCGGCTTCAACCGCTGCAGCCTCGGCATCCAGGACTTCGACCCGCTGGTGCAGGAGGCGGTGAACCGCATCCAGTCCGTTCCGGACACGCTGCGGTTGATCCGCGAGGCGCGCGAGTTCGGCTTCGGCTCGGTGAGCGTCGACCTGATCTACGGCCTGCCCAAGCAGAACCTCGAGGGCTTCGCGAAGACGCTCGACACGGTGCTCTCGGCGCGGCCCGACCGTTTCGCCGTGTACGCCTATGCGCACCTGCCGCAGATGTTCAAGGCGCAGCGGCAGTTGAACGCGGCGGACCTGCCGACGCCCGAGACACGCCTCGCGCTGCTCGGCCTCACGATCGAGAAGCTGATCGCCGCGGGCTACGTCTACATCGGCATGGACCACTTCGCGCTGCCGCAGGACGAACTCGTCATCGCGCAGGGCAACGGCACGCTGCATCGCAATTTCCAGGGCTATTCGACGCGCGGCTACTGCGACCTGATCGGCCTCGGCGTGAGCTCGATCGGCAAGGTGGGCGACAACTTCGCGCAGAACCTCAAGACTCTGCCCGAGTATTACGGCGCGCTCGATCGCGGCGAGCTCGCGGTGCACCGCGGCCTCACGCTCACGCGCGACGATGTCATCCGGCGCGACGTGATCCAGCAGATCATGTGCTACGGCGTGCTGGACTTCGAAGCCACCGCGGCGCGCCACGGCATCGACTTCGGCGCTTACTTCGCCAGCGAGCTGAAGGCGCTCGAGCCACTGGTCGCCGACGGCCTCGCGGAATTCGCTGCGCCCGGGCTGCGCGTGCTGCCCGCCGGGCGGCTGCTGCTCAGGCACCTCGGCATGGCGTTCGATGCCTACCTGCCGGCGGCACAGGCGGCGCAGCAGAGGTTCTCGAAGGCGATCTGAAGAGAGCGGCTGCCGGTCGGTGACTGGCGGTTAGTGGAGAGAAGAAAGCCGGCGATTGTCGGGAAATGCCAAGCGCCCTCCCGGCGTGCGTGTGAAAGTCGACCAATCGGGCGACTGCGCCACCGAGGAGCGATCCATGACCCTGGTCCGGACACTGGCCTGTGCGTGCCTGCTGGCAATGATGCCGGCCTGGCCGAACGCCGCGACGCCCGTGGCAACCGCGAGCGCTGCCACCGACGACACCTCGCGCCTCACCTACCCGCAGCAGCGCACGGTCGACGGATACACGCTGACGCTGCACGCACCGCAGGTCCGCAGCTGGCCTGATTTCGAGCAGTTCACGGCCGCCATCGCCTTCGAGCTGACGCCCCCGGGAGCGTCGTCCCCGACACTTGGGACGGCGACCGTGACCGGCCAGACGCTCGTCGACCTGCCGAGCCGCAGGATCGAGATCCGCGCGCCGAGAGTAACCGACGTGGTGTTCGCGGTCCCCGCGCCGCCCGAGGACAAGGCCGCCATCGAGCATGCAGTTACCCGTACGTCGCTCAATGCGCCGCTCGACCTGTTCCTCGCCTATGTCGCGGACGAGGTGCTCGCAGGACCGCCGCCCGCCGGCTTCAACACGAATCCGCCGCCGATCGTCGCGCGCTCCACCCCGACGATCCTGCTGTTCGTCAACGGCACGCCCGTGCCTTCCGCCGTTCCCGGCACCAGCCTCGAGGTCATCGTCAATGCGAACTGGCCGACCTTTCACGACGGGTCCGGCTCCGGCGCCTACTACCTGCTGGACCGCGACCGCTGGCTGACATCCAGCCGCCTCGACAAGGGCTGGAAAGCCGCAACGTCGCTGCCGTCGAGCTTCGGCGGCCTGCCCGCCACTCCGGAGTACGCTGACGCGCGCAAGGCCGTGCCGCTGCAGAAGTCCACTCGACCCGTGCCGCAGGTCCTGTACGCGGACCGACCGACCGAGCTCATCGTCACCGACGGCAAGCCGGTACTCGAGGTGATTCAGGGCATCGAGAGGCTGCAATGGGCCCGGAACACCGAGAGCCCGCTCTTCAAGCTCGGCCCGACCTGGCATTACCTGGTCGCGGGCAGGTGGTTCAGTGCGACCAGCCTGGAAAGCGGGCCCTGGACCTTCGTCAAGGACCTGCCGGAGACGTTCGCCGCGATACCGACTGACCACGCCCGGGCGGCGGTGCGTGCATCCGTGCCGGGGACCATCGAGGCGCGCATGGCGGCGCTCGAGGCATCGTTGCCGATCGAGACCCGGGTGAAGAAGGGCAGTCCGCCGACGGTGCAGGTCACCTATGCAGGCGAGCCGAAGTTCGAGGCGATCCCGGGCACGAGCGTCGCACGAGCGGTGAACACCGGCTTCGACGTGTTGATGTACCAGAACCGCTACTACCTGGTGTACGCGTCGGCGTGGTACGTCGCATCCACTCCGACCGGACCGTGGGGTGCGACGGCCGATGTGCCGGCGGCGCTCTACTCGATTCCGCCGAACTCCCCCGCGTACGCGGTCACGGACGTGAAGCCCGCGACGTCCACGACCGAGGGCGAGATCGTGTACACGTCCACCGCGACCTACTCGACCGGCGTCGTGGTCGTGATGGGAGTGCCCTACTACGGCACGGGCTGGTACTACCCGCCCTACGTCTACCGTGGCATCTATTACCCGTACCGGGGCTCCTACGGCCACGGCAGCTGGTACAACCCGGCGACCGGCGGGTATGGCTCACGCTCGGTCTGGTACGGGCCCTACGGCGGTTACTCCTACACCGAGGGCTACAACCCGCGCAGCGGCCGCTACGGCTACGTCGAGACGGCCTGGGACGGCGACGAGTGGGCGAGCTACGGCGAGACCTACAATCCGCGCACCGGGGTCGGCACGAAGACCGAGCGTTACTACGACGAGGACAAGAACAAGCTGAAGACCGAGCGCAAGGTCGAGCGCGGTGACGAGTGGGTGAAGACTGAGCGGACGACCGACTTCGACGACGGCACCCAGCAGGTCGAGCGCTCGACGTCGCAGGGCGGCTCGAGCGAAGTGCAGCGGGCCTGGGACGATGGAGGGATCACGACCGAGCGCACCATCGAAAGCGGTTCGGACGGATCGATGACGACCGAGACCCGGCGCGAGGACGGCCGCAGTGCGACCAGCATCGAGGGCAGCGAAGGCGGCCAGGCGATCTCGGTTTCGGGCCAGGGCCCGGGCCGCACGACCGTCGGGCAGAGCGAAGGCGGCGACCTGTATGCCGGCCACGACGGCAACGTCTACAAGAAGACCGACGACGGCTGGCAGCAGTACGAGAATGGCGACTGGTCCTCGGTCGATTCCTCGCGGCCACAGGCGCAGCCGCAATCGACCGCCACTGCGATGCCAACGCGTGGCGACAGCCCGCAACCCACTGCCCGCAGCACCACGCGCGATACGGCACAACTCAATCGGGACTACTCGGCCCGGCAGCGCGGCAACATGCAGTTCCAGCAGCGCTCCGCGGGCGCCCAGCGCGGTGCACGCACGGGACGGCGCAGGTAGCAGCCGGGGGGGGTCGGTAAGTCGTTGCTTTATATCCCTTGACCGCTATCCGTTAACCGCTATCCGCTAGCCGCTCTCTCCTCCCGGCTGCCGCCCGCCGATTGATCTCGATCAATGCGGGCACCCGTCTCGCAGCGCAACATCCGCGCCATCCCGCGCAAGCACACGGATGAAAGACGGAGAGATCCCATGACCAATGCGAGCCGACTGTGGAAGTTGCTGGCGGCACTGATGGTGGTGTCGTTCGGCATCCTCCTTTATTTCGGGCGCGAGATTTATCTCGCGGCACCGCCCATGCCGACGGCGGTCAAGACGACCACGGGGCAGGCGCTCTACACCAAGGCAGACATCGAGACCGGCCGCCAGGTCTGGCAGACCATCGGCGGCCACCAGATCGGCTCGATCTGGGGCCACGGCAGCTACGTCGCGCCCGACTGGTCGGCGGACTGGCTGCATCGCGAGGCCGTCGCGGTGCTGGACACCTGGGCGCAGAGGGAAACGGGCAAGCTTTTCGCCGACCTCGACGCGGCCCAGCAGGCGGCGCTGCGCGCGAAGCTCGTGCCGGAGATGCGCACGAACAGCTACAACCCGGACACCGGCGTGATCACGGTCTCCGAGGACCGCGCCGCCGCCATCGAGGCCACCGCGGACCACTACGAGCGGCTGTTCGGCGACGATGCGACCCTCGACACGCTGCGTGCGCAGTATGCGATCCAGGACAATCCGATCCCGGACGCCGAGCGCCGCCGGCAGATGACGGCGTTCTTCTTCTGGTCGGCATGGGCGACGACCACGAGCCGCCCCGGCCAGGACATCACCTACACCAGCAACTGGCCGTCCGAGCCGCTGGTCGGCAACGAGCCCACGGCCGCCACGTTCATGTGGACGTTCATCAGCATCCTGGCGCTGCTCGCCGGCGTCGGTGCGCTCGTCTGGTACTACGTCGCGCAGCACGGCAAGGAGCCGCCGCCGCAGGTACCCGACAGTGACCCGCTCAAGAGCCTCAAGCCCACGCCCTCGATGAAGGCGACGGCGAAGTACTTCTGGGTCGTGACCGCGCTGATCCTGGTGCAGATCCTGCTCGGGGGCCTCACGGCACACTACGCCGTCGAGGGCCAGGGCTTCTACGGCATCGACCTCGCCTCGGTCCTCCCCTACGCCGTCACGCGCACCTGGCACCTGCAGCTCGCAGTGCTGTGGATCGCGACGGCATGGCTCGCGACCGGCCTCTACATCGCGCCCGCGATCTCGGGCCACGAGCCGAAGTTCCAGCGGCTGGGCGTCAACTTCCTGTTCGTCTGCCTGCTGGTGATCGTGGTGGGCGGTCTCGGCGGCCAGTGGTTCGCCGTGATGCAGAAGATGGGCCTCGAGGCCAACTTCTGGTTCGGCCACCAGGGCTGGGAGTACGTCGACCTCGGCCGTTTCTGGCAGGCCTTCCTGTTCGTCGGGCTGATGCTCTGGCTCGTGCTCGTCGGCCGCGCATTGTGGCCCGCCCTCAAGGCGCGCGACGACAGTCGCTCGATCACGATGCTGCTGTTCCTCTCGACCGTCGCGATCGGTCTCTTCTACGGCGCGGGCCTGATGTGGGGCCGCAACACCCACCTCTCGATGGTGGAGTACTGGCGCTGGTGGGTGGTGCACCTGTGGGTCGAGGGCTTCTTCGAGGTGTTCGCCACCGCGGTCATCGCCTTCCTGTTCACCAAGCTCGGCCTGGTGCGCACCAAGGTCGCGACCAGCGCGGTGCTGTTCTCCACGATCGTGTTCCTGACCGGTGGCGTGCTCGGCACCTTCCATCACCTCTACTGGACCGGCACGCCCACGGGCGTGCTCGCGGTCGGCGCGGTGTTCTCCGCACTCGAGGTGGTGCCGCTGGTGCTCGTCGGCTTCGAGGCCTACGAGAACTACAAGCACGGCCACGCGAAGCCCTGGGTCGCCGCCTATCGCTGGCCGATCATGTTTTTCGTCGCGGTCGCGTTCTGGAACCTCGTCGGGGCCGGGCTGTTCGGCTTCCTGATCAACCCGCCGCTCGCGCTGTACTACATGCAGGGTCTCAACACGACGCCGCTGCACGGCCACACCGCGCTCTTCGGCGTGTACGGCATGCTCGGCATCGGCCTGATGCTGTTCTGCCTGCGCGGCCTCGGCAACCTCGCCCAGTGGGACGAGAGGCTGCTGAAGGGCTCGTTCTGGACGCTCAACATCGGGCTCGCGGCCATGGCGCTCTTTTCGCTGCTGCCCGTCGGCCTCATGCAGGTGCACGCGGCCGTGTCCGAGGGCTTCTGGTACGCGCGTTCGGCCGAGTTCCTGCAGCAGCCGCTGATGCAGTTGCTGGTGTGGCTGCGCATGCCGGGCGACATCCTGTTCAGCGTGGGCGTGTTGCTTCTGGCGATGTTCGTTGCCAAGCTCTCGCTCGGCCGCGGACGCAAGCAGGAAGCCCCGCTTCCTGCAGGCGCCGAGACGGTTCGCCGCTGAGGAGCGGCCGGTGACGGCGGCGGGCGCCCTCGGGCGCCCGCTGTTTTTTGGGGTCCTGGATCGAGGTGACGATGAACGAGGAATCGACGACGCCATCGACATTCGCGGTGCTCACGGCCGCGCCGCACCGGCTGATGTTCTTCGTTGGCATGACGAACCTGTTGCTCGCGAGCGCCTGGTGGGGGCTGCACCTGGTCGCGCGCTATACCGGCACACCGCTGTTCGCGCTCGACCTCGCCGTCGCGCCGATCTGGTCGCACAGCTTCCTGATGCTGTTCACGGTGTTCGCGGCCTTCTTCTTCGGGTTCCTTTACACCACGTTCCCGCGCTGGATGAGCGGGCCGCTGGTGCCGCGCGGCGCGTACGTCGCGACCGGCGTGCTGTTCGCCGCGGCCGCGCCTGCGTGGATCGCCGGGGCACACGCGGGACTCGCGCTGCAACTCGTGGCGTGCGTGCTGGCGGCGGCGGCACTGCTCGTGGCGCTCGCCACCCTGGTTCGGGTGCTGCTCGATGCGGCGCAGGTAGTCTCGCACGCCATCGTCACGATCGTCGCGGTAGCGGTCGGCCTGGTCTCGATCGCGGGGTTCGGCTACGGCCTGTGGGATGCCAACGATTTCGCCCTGCACTTTGCCGTGCGGGCGGCGCTCTGGGGCTTCCTGCTGCCGGTGTTCTTCGCCGTGTGCCATCGCATGGTGCCGTTCTTCTCGCAGGGACCGCTGCCGGGCTACGTGGCGTGGCGGCCGCTGTGGGTGCTGGTCGCGGTGGTCGCGCTCTTCTACGCCCGGCTGCTGCTCGGCACTGCCGGGGCGCTCACGATGCTGGTTCCGGTGGACGCGGCGCTGTTCCTGCTCACGGCCGCCTGCGCCGTGCGTTGGACGTCGTTGCGTTCCCGCGGCATTCCGCTGCTGTGGACGCTGTACGCGGGGTTCGCCTGGTTGCCGATCGCCATGGCGCTGCAGCTCGGGCGGGACGCCGGTTTCATGCTCACCGGCGAGTGGGCCCTCGGCCGCGCGCCCATCCACGCGATCGGCATCGGCTATTTCTCCGGCATGCTCATCGCCATGGTGACGCGCGTCACCATGGGTCACTCCGGGCGTCCGCTGCACATGGACCGCATCACGCTCGCGTGCTTCGTGGGCGTGCAGGTCGCGGCGATCACGCGCGTGGCGAGCGAGATCGTGCAGGCGCCGGATGTCGTCAAGCACCTGCTGCTCTGCAGCCTGGCGGCGTGGCTGCTCGCCCTCGGCGTCTGGACGGTGCGCAACGCCCGCATCTACCTCGCGCCGCGCATCGACGGGAGGCCGGGATGAGCCAGTACTACCTTGCGCTGCGCCACCTGCACATTGCCTGCGCGGTGCTCACGATCGCGCTGTTCGTGCTGCGCGGCGTGCTCATGCTCGCCGAGTCCCGCTGGCTGCAGACTCCGGTGCTGCGCTACCTGCCGCACGTGGTCGACACGGTGCTGCTCTCGACCGCGCTGATGCTCCTCGGCATCGTGCACCAGTACCCGTTCGTGCACGGCTGGCTCACGGTCAAGGTGGTGCTGCTCGTCGTGTACATCGTGCTCGGCAGCATCGCCATCAAGCGCGGGCGGACCCGGCAGATCCGGGTCGCGGCATTCGTGGCGGCACTGGCCACGGTCGGGTTCATCTACACCGTGGCGCGGGCGCACCATCCGCTCGGGATTTTCGCCGGCTGAGGCTGCCGGCGCACGCCACGTATTCCCCCTGCGGGCCCGGCCTGCTACGGTGCGTGGCCATGCTCGACCACGCCACCAACCTCGCCGCCATCCGCAGTCACCACCTGTTTGCGGGCCTGTCGCCGCCGCAGATGCAGCGCCTGCTGGCCTCGAGCCACGTCGATGAGTGCGAGGCGGGGCAGTTGCTGATCGACCGGGGGCAGCCCGCCGCCAATTTCTTCATCGTGCTCGAGGGGCAGGTGAACCTCGTGCTGTACTCGAAATCCGGCGAGGAAAAGATCGTCGACATCCTCGGCCCCGGCAACAGCTTCGCCGAGGCGGTGATGTTCATGGAGAGCCCGGGCTACCCGGTCTCGGCCGTGGCGGCCATGAAGTCCAGGGTCGCGCGCTTCTCGAGCCGCGAGTACCTCGCGATCCTGCGCGAGAGCCCCGAGACCTGCCTGCGCATGCTGGGGCACGTGAGCCAGCGCCTGCACATGCGCATCCGCGAGATCGAGTACCTGACGCTCGAGAGCGCCACCCACCGGCTGGTGCGGCACCTCGAGAGCCGCCTCGAGCCGGGCGTGACTGGCCCTACCGAGATCACGCTGCAGGAATCGCGGCAGGAACTCGCCTCGCGGCTGTCCATGAAACCCGAGACGCTCTCGCGCCTGCTGCGCCACCTGTCCGACGCCGGCGCCATCGTGGTCCAGGGCCGCGTGCTGCAAGTGCCGGATCGCAAGCGACTTCTTGCGGTCCTCGACGCGTCGAAATAGGGGACGCTACCCTTTTCCGCGCAGATAGCGAAAAGGGTAGCGTCCCCTTTTTGTGATTCTTGCCAATCGCACCTGGAAAGCGCGTGGCGTCCACGTTTCTGGCGCTGCTAGCGTGCGCCAATGCCTCGTGTCGCTCGCGTTGTCTTCTCCGGTTTGCCGCATCACGTCACGCAGCGGGGCAATCGTCGCGGACAGGTGTTTTTCACGGAGGACGATCGCTCGGAATATCTGCGACTGTTGCGCATGTACACGTCCCGGCATGCAGTCGAGGTACTGGCCTACTGTCTCATGACCAATCACGTGCACCTGGTACTGGTACCCCGGACGCCGCACGCACTACACCGGGCTCTGAAGCCGCTCCACATGCTCCACGCCCAGCGCATCAACCGTGCCCGGGACTGGCAAGGGCACCTGTGGCAGGGGCGATTCTTTTCGTCGGCGCTGGATGATGCCTACGCCTGGGCCGCAATCCGCTACGTCGAGCGCAACCCGGTCCGGGCACGGATGGTCGAGCGTGCCGAGGATTACCCATGGTCCAGCGCCGCCGCCCATTGTGGCGGGCGCGCCGATCCCGTGTTGACTGTCGACCCCTCCTGGCAACGGCGCATCGACTCCATCAACGACTGGTCGACGTGGCTTGCCCGTGGAGACGAGCAGGATTGCCTGGCGAGCCTGAGGCAGAACGCCGACAAGGGGCTCCCGTGCGGCACGCAGGAATTCGTGGAACGGCTGGAGCACACCTCGGGACGGGTCCTGCAGGCACGGCCCCAGGGTAGACCAAGGTCGCGGTTGGGCATTGGGCCCCAAAAAGGGTAGCGTCCCCTTTTGACCGAGATCAAGGCGCGGGCGACCGTCCGCGGCTACTGTCGTTCCCAGTGTTGGCGGATGCCCGAACGGTCCCCGCCGAACCCTTCCAGACCACGGGGAGCAATCCATGACGTTGAAGCTGAGTTTCCGGACCCGCACAGCGCTCGCGCTGGCGATGGCCGGCTCGATCGCCCTCGCCTCCACGGCGATGGCGCAACAGGTACACCAGGCCGAGGTGGCCGGTGCGGCGAGTGTCGCCGCGCAGGTCAAGGCGGGCGAAGCGACCTACCAGACGGTGTGCCTGGCCTGCCACCAGGCCGACGGCAAGGGTATTGCCGGCGCCTTCCCGCCACTTGCGGGTTCCGACTACCTGCTGGGCGACAAGGAGCGGGCGGTTGGCGTCGTGGTGCGCGGCCTCGAGGGCGAAATCGTCGTCAACGGAGTCAAGTACAACTCCGTGATGCCGGCCATGACCCAGCTCTCCGACCAGGAGATCGCCGACGCGCTCACCTACGCAATGAACAGCTGGGGCAACCAGGGCGGCGCGGTCGCGACGTCGCTGGTGGCCGCCGTGCGCGCCAAGGCCGCGGCCGAGCCGAAGACGGCCTCCTCGCCGACGCAGCATCCGACCACGACGGCCGAACTCAAGTACGCGGGCGCGCCGTCGCCGGCCGGTGCGGAAGGCGTCAAGATCCTCGTGACCCCCGGTGCGCCGGACATGACGGAGCCCGAGTTCCAGCACGCGCAGGAAATCTACTTCCAGCGCTGTGCGGGCTGCCACGGCGTGCTGCGCAAGGGCGCCACGGGCAAGCCGCTCACCCCGGACATCACCCAGAAGAAGGGCACCGAGTACCTCAAGGTGTTCATCAACCAGGGTTCGCCGGCCGGGATGCCGAGCTGGGGCAAGTCGGGCGAGCTCTCGGCTGCCGAAGTGGACATCATGGCCCGCTTCGTCCAGCACGAGCCGCCGCAGCCGCCGGAGTACGGCCTGCCCGAGATCAAGGCGACCTGGAAGGTCCTCGTCCCCGTGTCGCAGCGGCCGACGAAGAAGCAGAACGACTACAACATCGACAACATCTTCGCGGTCACGCTGCGCGATTCGGGCGAAGTCGCCCTGATCGACGGCGACACCAAGAAGATCATCAACATCATCCGCACCGGCTATGCCGTGCACATCTCGCGCCTGTCGCACTCGGGCCGCTACGTGTACACGATCGGCCGCGACGCCCGCATCGACCTGATCGACCTCTACATGGCGAAGCCCGACCGCGTGGCCGAGATCAAGGTCGGCCTCGAGGCGCGCTCGGTGGAGACCTCCAAGTACAAGGGTTACGAGGACAAGTACGCGATCGCGGGTTCCTACTGGCCGCCGCAGTTCACGATCATGGACGGCGCGACGCTCGAGCCGCTCAAGGTCGTCTCGACCCGCGGCATGACCGTCGACACCCAGGAGTTCCACCCCGAGCCGCGCGTGGCCGCGATCGTCGCCTCGCACGAGCATCCCGAGTTCATCGTCAACGTGAAGGAAACCGGGCAGATCATGCTGGTCAACTACGAGGACATCGACAACCTCAAGACCACCACGATCGGCGCCGCGCGCTTCCTGCACGACGGCGGCTGGGACGTCACCAAGCGCTACTTCATGACGGCGGCGAACCAGTCGAACAAGATCGCGGTGGTCGACTCGAAGGAGCAGAAGCTCACCGCGCTCATCGACGTGGACAAGATCCCGCACCCGGGCCGTGGCGCCAACTTCGTCGACCCGAAGTACGGGCCGGTGTGGGCCACGAGCGCGCTCGGCAACGAGAAGGTCACGCTGATCGCCACCGATCCCGACAAGCACAAGGAGCACGCCTGGAAGGTGGTGCGGGTGCTGAAGGGCCAGGGCGGCGGCTCGCTGTTCGTCAAGACGCACCCGAAGTCGAAGCACCTCTACGTCGACACCACTCTCAATCCCGACCCGGCGATCAGCCAGAGCGTGGCGGTGTTCGACATCGACGACCCGGAGGCCGGCTACAAGGTGGTGCCGATCGCCGAATGGGCGAAGCTCGGCGAGGGCCCGAAGCGCGTCGTGCAGCCCGAGTTCAACGCGGGTGGCGACGAGGTGTGGTTCTCGGTGTGGAACGGCAAGGACCAGCGCTCGGCCATCGTCGTGGTCGACGACAAGACGCTCAAGCTCAAGGCCGTGATCGACGACAAGCGCATCATCACGCCGACCGGCAAGTTCAACGTCCACAACACCGTGGGCGACGTTTACTGACGATCCTCCCTGCGTGTGCCCTGTGAGGGCCCGCTTCAGGCCCCGTCTCGCAAGAGGCGGGGCCTTTTTCTGTGCCGGTGTTACGGTTTCGGTTCGAGCGACGCGTGGGGACGAGCTATTCTCGCGGCTCTGCGATCCACGGAGCACGCCATGCCGCAGCACGAGCCCGCCCTCGACCCCACGACGGTCACGCCGCGCACTGACTCGGGATACCCGGAGCCCTTCCGGTCACGGGTGCTGCCACGCGAGAAACGCGCGCTCGGCGACGCACTCGGGCTCACCCGGTTCGGCGTGAACCTGACGACGCTGGCGCCCGGCAAGGAATCCTCGATGCGCCACTGGCACACGCACGAGGAGGAACTGGTCTACGTGCTCGAGGGTGAAGTCACGCTCGTGACCGACGACGGCGAGCAGTCGCTGACGCGCGGCACCTGCGCGGGGTTCCCCGCGGGCTCGGGCGATGGCCACCAGCTCGTGAATCGTGGCACGGTCCCGGCGGTGTACCTCGAGATCGGCAGCCGCGACGACGCGGACACGGTGCATTACCCCGACGTGGACCTGGTGTGGAATGCGCCGGGGCTGCCCGGGCGATACTCGCGCAAGGACGGCACGCCGTATTGAGACTGTCAGAACCGCCAGTGGAGCGTGACCGAGGCGTTGCGCCCGGGCCGCGTGTAGTACTGGACCAGCGGGTCATCGTTGGTGCGGCCACGCACATCCGACCACTCGATGTAGCTCGCGTCGCCCACGTTGTAGACACCCGCGTTCAGGCGCAGGCCGCGACCGAGGTCGACGTGCGCCAGCAGGTCCAGCGTCACGTAGCCGCCGGTCTCGTAGAGGTCGGCGCGGCTGTCGTCCACCTCTCTCTTGGCCTCGACGGCGGTGGTCACCACGCGCCCTCCCCAGCGTCGTGAGGGGGCGTCGTAAGCAAGCGCCAGTACCGCGCTCGCCGGGTCGACGGAATTCAGCGGCTCGTCGCGCACGAGGTCGTCGCCGCGCGACCAGGCGGCGGTCAGGCGTGCCGACCAGCCCGCGAGCCATCCGGCGCCTTCGGGCGCGCGCAGGTCCGCGCTGAGCTCGGCGCCGTAGATGCGTGCCTCGGCGACGTTCTGTGACTGGAACAGCGTGACGCCGGTGTCGGGATCGGCGCCGAGGTTCACCTTCGACTCGATGAAATCGCGGTAATCGTTGTAGTAGGCGCTCGCCGTGAAGGCGAGCCGCTCGGCGCGCCAGCGCAGGCCGACCTCGTAGCCGTCGCTACGCTCGGGCTTCAGGTCGGGATTCGGCAGGGCGCGGATGTTGAGCAACGGAATCTCGAGCCCGATGTTGACGTCCTCGGGCGGTGGCGCGCGGAAGCCGTGCGCGTACTGCACGAACGCCGTCAGATTCCCGCTGAAAGCGTAGGTCACGCCGAGCTTGGGCGCGAGCGAGAATTCCTCGAGACCGACCGCGGTGGCGTTCGGGTTGTCCTCGCGATAGATCCGGTCGGACTGCGAATCGAGGCGGTAATAGTCCGCGCGCAGCGCGGGAATGAGCGTCCACGCGCCCTCCGCGGGGCCGATCTCGTCCTGCAGGAATACCCCGATCTGCGTGACATCCGTGAGCGGGAAGTCCCTGAGCGGGAAGGTCTCGCCGAGGATCGTGGGCGTGGTGGCGCCGGTCTCGAGACTGGTCTGCAGGCCGTCTCGCAACTCGTCGAGGCTGGTGTACGACGCCTCCAGGCCGTAGACGAGACCGTGCTCGTAGGAGGCGCCCGCAAGCTCGCGCAGCGCGGTGAACTCGAGGCCCGCCGTCCGCTCCTCGAGCCGGAACTGCCGGTCGAGTTCCACGGCCGGGCTGCGCGGCGGCGCGGCGCGGCGCACCTCATAGGTGTCCTGCTGCGTCTCGGTGCCCTGCCAGTAGAGGCGCCAGTCCGCGCCATCGGTCCAGCTGCCAGCGTCCAGACGCTGCTCGAGGCTCAGGCGGAAGCGCTCCGCGCTGTCGTCGCCGTCGAGTCGCGTCGTGTTCACGAATCGTTCCTGCCCCAGGAACGCGTCCACCGAGGTGTCCTGCCGGATGCGGCCACCCTCGGCGCTCAGCGTCAGGGGACCGCCCGGCGTGGCCGGCAGCACGAACTTCGCGAGCAGGCTGTCGCTCGAGTAATCGCGCGGATCGGGCGTAACGCGGGCTGCCGTATCGGCCTCGTTCCCCTGGCGACGGACGTAGCCGAGCAGTGCCTCGCCCGGGCCGATCGTCGCCGCGCCGATCAGGGCCGCGTGCCAGCCCTCGTCGTCGCTGGCATGTCCGGTCTCCGAACGCACTCCCACCGTGCCATCGCCGATGAGGCTGCGCGGTTGCAGCGTCGTCATCGCAACCACGCCGCCGATGGCATCGCTGCCGTACATCGAGGACGCCGGACCCCGCAGCACCTCGACCCGCTCGACGAAGGCGAGGTCCACGAAGCTGCGGCCCGAGTCCGAATAGCTGCCGATGGCGAATCCGCCCGCGGCGGGAATGCCGTCGATCTCGACGGCGACGCGATTGCCGCCGATGCCGCGCACCGCGAAGCTGTCGAGCCCGAAGCGGAACGGGTCACTGCGCACCGTGAGCCCGGGCTCGTAGCGCACCAGCTCCTTCACGTCCGTGGCGATCGTGGCCGCGATGGAGGCTTCGTCGATCACCGTGACCACGGCGGCGACCCGGGTGACCGGCGTGAGGCGACGCGCATAGACGGTGATGGTCTCGAGGTCGGCTGCGGCCTCCCCGGCCGGCGGGGACTGCGCCAGTGCGCCCGTTGGCAGCCCGGCCGCGAGCGCGACGGCAATGGCATTCCTGAGGATATTCATCGGTTCCAGCATGGCTGACCCGGTGATAGCTTGCCCCGCACGGCCCGCCCGGACCATGACTCAGGTCAATCCAGCGCGCCAGCGCGACGAGCGCATTGTCCACCGCGTCCTGGCGGGATAACCAGCTATTATTTGCGGCCCCACCAGGAATGCGCCCATGAAGCTCGAAACCATCGCCGTCCACGCGGGCTACAGCCCCGACCCCACCACCGGGGCGGCCGCGGTGCCGATCTACCAGACCACCTCCTACGCCTTCGACGACACACAGCACGGCGCGGACCTCTTCGACCTCAAGGTCGCGGGCAACATCTACACGCGCATCATGAACCCGACCACCGACGTGCTCGAGAAGCGCGTCGCGGCGCTCGAGGGCGGCGTGGGCGCGCTCGCACTCGCCTCCGGGCAGGCCGCGATCACCTATGCGCTGCTGACCATCACCGAGGCCGGGCAGAACATCATCAGCTCGTCCGCGCTCTACGGCGGCACCTACAACCTGTTCGCGCACACGCTGCCGCAGTACGGCCTCAACGTGCGCTTCGGCGATCACCGCAACCCCGCCTCGTTCGAGAAACTGATCGACGCCGACACGCGCGCGATCTTCTGCGAGTCGGTCGGCAACCCGGCCGGCAACGTCACGGACTTCGGGGCGCTGGCCGGGATCGCCCATCGACACGGCATCCCCTTGATCGTGGACAACACGGTGCCGACGCCGCTGCTGTGTCGGCCCTTCGAGCACGGCGCCGACATCGTCGTGCACTCGCTCACCAAGTACATGGGTGGCCACGGCACGAGCATCGGTGGCGCACTGGTGGATTCGGGGAGGTTCCCGTGGGTCGAGCACCCGCAGAAGTTCCCGCGCCTCAACACGCCGGACGTGTCCTACCACGGCGTCGTGTACACGGAGGCCTTCGGCCCGGCGGCCTACATCGGTCGCGCGCGCGTGGTGCCGCTCAGGAACATGGGCGCGGCGATCTCGCCCTTCAACAGCTTCCTGATCCTGCAGGGCATCGAGACGCTGGCGCTGCGCATGGACCGGATCTGCGACAACACGTTGGCCGTCGCGAAATACCTGAAGGGGCACCCCAAGGTGCGCTGGGTCAATTACGCCGGCCTGCCCGACCATCCGAGCCACGCGCTCGCGCAGAAATACATGAATGGACGGGCCTCGGGCATCCTCACGTTCGGCATCGAGGGCGGGCTCGCCGCCGGTGCGCGCTTCCAGGACGCGCTCGAGCTCTTCGTGCGACTGGTGAACATCGGCGACGCGAAGTCGCTCGCCTGTCACCCGGCCAGCACGACCCACCGCCAGCTGAACGCGGCGGAGCTCGAGCGCTCCGGCGTGACCGAGGACATGGTGCGGCTGTCGGTCGGCATCGAGCACGTCGAGGACCTGCTCGAGGATCTCGAGCAGGCCCTCGCCGCCGCCTGAACGCCGCTAGAAGCGGTAGGACAGGTCGAGCTTGTAGTTGACGCCAACGGTCTGCTCGAGCACGGCGACGCCACCCTGCTCGATGGTGGTGTCCTCGTCGAGCAGGTTCTGCAGGCGCAGCTTGAGCGAGAGCGCTTCCGTCGGATAGTAGCTGTAGACCAGGTCGAGCGAGTGGAACGGCTGCTCGAACGCATCGGGCGCCCCGCCGCGGCCGGCGAAGAACACCCGCTCGCCGGAGGCGTTGTAGGCGAGCGAGGCGCTGTGCCGCTCGTTCGGCGCGTCGAAGCCGACCTGCACGTTGGCCACCCAGGGCGAGTGCTGCGACAGGCGCCGCGTCTCGCTGGTGAGGTTGACGGCGTTCGAGCCGATGGTGAGCTCGGAGTCGCTCACCGTCACGTTGCCCGAGACGAAGAACGACTCCGCCAGCGACCCCGGCGCGATCCAGCCCAGGCTCTTCAGCCACTCGACCTCGAGACCGTAGAGGTCGGCGGAGTCGGCGTTGATGAACGTGAGGGAGATGTTGTCGTCGGTGCCGGGCGCGGCGATGGTCTCGATCGGATTGTCGATCGACTTGTAGAACAGCGAGACGGTCAGGTTGTCGCCGCCCTGGAAGTACCACTCGCCGCGGATGTCGAAGTTCGACAGGCTGGCGGACACCAGGTCCGGGTTGCCACGCACGCGTGCCTCGGTCAGCGGGTCGATGAAGGTCGCACCCGAGATCTCGCGCAGGTCGGGTCGCGCGGTGGTCTCGCTCCAGCCGAAGCGCAACTGGAAGCGCTCCGCCATGAAGTCCTCGCGCATCCAGGTGAGCGTGGCCGCCGGGTAATAGTCGTCCTCCGCCGTCGCCAGCGTTGCGAGCTGGTCCTGCGGCACCGGGATCTTGCCGATCGTGGTGTCGTACTCGTACTGGTCGATCGGCACGGAGAGCTGCGAGAAGTCCTCCCAGCGCACGCCGGCCATCACGCGCCAGGTGTCGTTCCAGGTCCAGTCCACCTTGCCCCAGGCGGCGTCGATGGTCTCGCCGGCGAGGTAGCTCTCGGTGCCGATGCCGCCCAGCGACAGCGTGTAGCCGTAGGCCGGGTTGAGGATGTTGGCGTCCGAGAACACGTCGCCCGGCGTGCCGACCAGCGAGTCGAGTGCGGCGGACGCCGTCGTGCCGAGCCCGAGCTGGGTCTGCAGGTAGCTGCGGCCCTTCTCGTAGTAGTCGTAGCCGCCGCTCAGCACGACCTGCGAGTTGCCGACCTCGATCGGCATCGACAGGTTCCAGCCGTAGCTCGTGACGTCGTCCTCGAGCTCCGTGTAGCGGTAGTCGGCCGCGGTCGACGATGAACGGATCGACGTCGAGATGAGCGAGCCGGTCGCGGGATCCACCTCGTCCGTCGCCGAGAACAGCACCTCGGTCGGAATGTCGGTGTTCGCGGTCGCTTCCGAGTAATACCAGCCGAAGCCGAGGCCCTCGAGGCGGTCCAGCGCCGGGACGCCACCGATGAGTTCGCGCGTGGCCGCGCCCAGCTCGTGCTGGCCATGCAGTTGCAGCACCTCGAGCTCGCGCTCCTCGAAGCGCACGCGGTAGTTGCGGAACTGGTCGCCGGTCGCCTGCTGGAAATTGAAGTTGTTGCCGAGCGTGAGCGAGGTCTCGTCGTCGGTATTGCGCAGGTAGATGGCGTTCGCCTGCACGCTGTGCTCGTCGGCATAGCTCACGCCGGCGCTCAGGGAGCCGGTGAGCGACACAATGTTCGAGGTGCGCTGGGTCGTGTTCGACACGTTCTCCGGATCGGAGACCGAGCGATTGATGCGCTCGCGATCGCGCCACTGGTTCTTGTAGTCGGCCACGGCCAGCGCGCCGATCTTCCAGTCGCCCGTCTCGCCGACGGTCCAGGTGTTGCCCGCCGCCCCCTCGAGGGACAGGTCCGGGTCCGTGGACTGCTTCTTGAAATTGAGGTCGCGATACAGGCTGGTCGCCAGCTCGCGATTGGTCTGCTGGGCCTCGCTGAACTGGTGGACCTGGCCGTCCTTGAGCAGCGAGCTGTAGATGCCGGCCACGCTCAGGTCGCCCTGGTACTGGCCGATGGCCCGCGTGATCTCGCGCGGCAGCGCGCGGGTACCATCGTCGGTGCCCCACTCGTCGTCGCCGCCGCCCCTGTAGCTCAGTCCACGGCCGGAACTCTCTGAATTCCAGCCCGTGCCCACCTGCACCGAGAGCACCGGTGCCTCCGGGATCGCACGCGTGCGGATGTTGACGCTGCCGCCGCCGAACGCGGCCGGCTGCTCGGGCGAGTAGCCCTTCTGGATCGACAGCGACTCGACGATTTCCGCCGGGAACAGGTCGAGCGGAATGACGTTGCGCGTCAGGTCCGGCGACGGCACGTAGGCGCCGTTCAGCGTGGTGCTCGAATAGCGCTCGCCGAGGCCGCGGACGTAGATGAACTGGTCGCCCACCACGGTCACGGCGGGCAGCCGGCGCAGCGCCAGCGAGACGCTGCTGTCGCCCACTCGCCCGATCTGCTCGGCGCCGACGATGTCGGCGACGACGTTGAGCTTCATGCGCTCCTCGACGATCTGCTCGGCCGAGGACAGCTGCCGGCCGGTGACGATGATCTCCTCGACCGGCGCGGCGGCGACCTCGACCTCGGAGGCCGCGGCGGCCGCGACCTCCTGGGCCTCGGCCGGCAGTCCCTTGCCGACCGCGGAAGCGGCCGCCAGCGCCAGCAGCGTCCGCACCGAGTTGCCGAGTGCCTGGCTGCTCACGGCGCGAACCACAGCGGCTCGTCGGCGTTGGACGCGCGCAGGCCGAACGCCCAGGGCGAGGTCCAGTCCTCGTCGCGCGTCACGGCGCCGAGCTGGCCGCTGGCAGGCGCCATGGTGAAGGCCACGCCATTCTCGTCCGCGAACGCTTCCGCGGTGTAGAACGAGCCCGGCTCGAGCACCACGACGGTCGCCGACTCCGTGGCGATCCGGTTGCCGGCGTTGAGAGCGTAGGTCGCCCCGTTCGCGCTCGTGTTGGTGACCCACTGGCGCAGCGTGTCGCCGTTCGCGAGCGTGCCCTTGGCCGCCTCGGTGCAGGCGATCACGGAGTTCGAGATCCAGCTCTCGCCGGTGGCCGCGAAGTCGAGCGACACCGGGCTCTCGATCTCGAGGCATTCGTTCGAGGCCTTGCCGTTGGCGGTGAGGCCGTACCCTGCGTAGACGATGCTGTCCTCGATGCGGATCATGGCGCCCTGGCGGCCGAGCGGGCCCTCGGAATCGCCATGCGTGCCGGAGTCGAAGTTCGAGGTGATGCAGGTCATGTTGCGGATGACCGGCTCGGTGAGCGGCGCGGTGTCGAGCGGCGCCCCGGCGGTGCTGCGGCCTTCACCGATGTTGTCGCCCTCGACGCAGCGGTTGCCGTCGCTCACGTAGTGCACGATGAGCGCCTTCTCGATCGTGCCGACGTAGCCGTCGGAGTAATCGAGGGAGTCGTCGCGCGCGTAGAGCACGACCACGTTCTTCGGGCTCACGGCGCCGCCGAAGAACTCGAGGCCGTCGTCATAGGTGCTGTAGACCTGCACGTTCTCGACCACCGTGCCCGCGCCCACGGCGTTGAAGGTGATGCCGTTCAGCTCGTCGCCGGGCGCCACTTCGAAGCCCGTGTGCTTGACGATCACGTAGCGCAGCGAGCCCGAGCTCTCCGCGTTGTCGTCGCCGCCGTAGTTCGAGGGCTGGCCCTCGGAGGTGACGTGGCACTGGTCGGCGGCGCGCTCCGCGTCGCTGCAGTTGTTGGTGATGCCGTTGCCGTTGATCACGATGCCGCCCCACAGCTGCACGTCGTTGGCGCCGGCCGTGTTGGTCACGGCGTCGGCGAACGCGGTGAACGTGATCGGCGCCGCGGGCGAGCCGTTGGCCACGATCTGCGCGCCGCGGTTGACGAGCACGTAGTCGGCGGAGTTGGAGAACGCGAGCCGGTTGCCGGCGGCGATCGTGAGCACCGGGCCCGTGCCGCCGGCAGGGGCAACGCCGGAGGTGACGTTCTGGCCGACGAACAGGCTGTCCTGGAAGATGTGCACGCCCGAGATGAACGGGATCGTGACGTTGCTCGTGAGCGGGTTGGTCTTGCCGACGAAGGTCGAGGAGTAGACGCAGTTGGTGCCGTCGAACGTGCCCTGGCGGACCTCGGAGGAGCCGGTGACCGTGTAGGACGCGCAGGGATTCGAGCTGCCGCCGCCACCCGAGGTGCTGTTGTCGGTCGAGTTGTCGACCGTCTGGACCTTCATCTCGACGCCACCGCCGTCGCAAGCCGCGAGGCCGAGTGCCGCGAGGCCGACAATTACCATACGACTAGCTTTCATTCCGGACATCTCCTGACGTGAATCGTTGCGTGCGATGACCCCGCGGGTCAGGCGCGCCAAGTTAGGAGGCGGGCGTTTCAATCGTGTGACATGCAGGTGACGCGGCGATTGCGGACGCGCGGCGCGCCCCGGGGTAAGCTGGGCGCATGGCCGACGTTCCCTATTCACCACGCGAGGAAAGAGCGCACTGGCTCACGCACGCGGTCGGCATAGTGGCGAGCCTCGTTGCAATTCCGTGGCTCGTTGCGGTCGCGGCCTCTGCGGGCGACGCCTGGCGTCTCGCTTCCGGCGTGATCTTCGGCGTGAGTGCGCTACTGCTCTTCTCGACCTCGGTGGCCTACCACGCGGTCTCCGCGCCACTCGCAAAATCCCGGCTGCGGATCCTCGATCACTCGGCGATCTACCTGCTGATCGCGGGCAGCTACACGCCCTTCACGCTCGGCGTGCTGCGCGGGACCTGGGGATGGACCCTGTTCGGCGTGGTGTGGGGTCTCGCGGTGGCGGGAATCCTCGCCAAGACGATCCTGGGACCGCGGTTCCGCATCGCCTCGACGCTGCTGTACCTCGGGATGGGCTGGGTCGGCGTCGTCGCCGCGCGTCCCTTGATGCACGCACTCGACGGGTGGACCCTGGCCTGGATCGTCGCCGGCGGACTCGTGTACACCGCGGGCGTGCCGTTCTACCTCTGGAAGGACCGGCCGCACACCCACGCCGTCTGGCACCTGTTCGTGCTCGGCGGTGCCTTCTGTCACTTCGTCGCGGTGTTGAGCGTCATGGCCGCGCCCGCGGCGGCGGGCTGAGCCCGGGCGCGGCAAGCCTCAGACGGCGATGTGTCCCGAATCCGAGCGCAGCGCCCAGAGCACCCACTGGCCGAGCGCCGCGAGGCAGAACGCGAGCAGGCTCGCGAGCAGCAGTGCGCCGAGCCCGTCGGTCACGGACGCATGGCCGGGGTCGCGGCACGCGAGCAGTACGAGCAGTGGCGTGACGAGCACTGCCGGCAGCCAGCGCCAGCGGCGCACCCCCGCCAGCATGACGAAGGCCAGCACGACGACCAGCGCCGCGTGCAGGACCGGCGACTCGACGCTGCCGACGAGCACGACCAGCGCCATGGTTCCCGCCAGTGCGGCGAGCAGCCGCAGCATCGACCGGCGCGGCGACTTGTCGGCCGCGGGCTCACCGACGGCGGCGACGGCGAGCGGCAGCCACCAGGCATGGGCGAGACCCGCATAGCGGGCAATGAACCACGCAGCCGTCACCAGCACGGCGAGCAGCACGGCGTAACTGAGCGCGGTCTGCGGATTCACCGCGCTCGATTCCATGCGCACGTCCCGCAGCACCGTGACCGCGAGCAGGTACGCATACGAACTGCCTGCCAGTATCGCGGCCGCCCGGGACAGCACCTCCGAGGGCGCCGCCGCCTCGCTCGACCCGATGAGCGCGGCCGCCAGGACCGCGAGCAGGCCACGCTGGTAGCCGAGCGAGCTCGCAGCGCCGACCGCAGCCGCGACGGCGACGATCAGCGCGATAACGCCCTCGGTCGCATGCGCGGTGATGGCGGACGCCCCGTAGACCAACGGCAACAGGATCGAGAACGAGGCGACCGGACGTGCGAGCAGGCTCAGCTGCAGCGCAAGCACCGCGCCCAGCGCAAGGTAGCGCGCCGGCTCCACGTGTCCGGAAAGCAGCGCGCCGGCGGCCGGCGCGAGCAACAGCATGATCAGCCCCAGGGGTCGGATTGTCATTCTGGTTTCCGCCTGCCCCGATCTGCTGCAATTTCCACGCCAGATCCTGCAACTGCCGTATTTTCAACGGCTTGTGCGTCGCGCGTCGCCGCCCGCAACGAGCATATGTAAAAAGCCCCGACGCCCGGGCTGGCCCGGCTGCGCTCGCACGGCGATACTTCCATCACGATGCCGACCCCGACCCGCCGCATGCCAGTCGCGTTCACCCTGCTGGGCGCCCTCCTCACCTCGATTGCCGGCTGTGGCGGGGGCGGCGACGACGGTGGCGGCGGGCGAACCGCAATCAGCTGCGGCGAGGGCGAGCTGAAGCAGTTCGTGCTGGCAACCTCCCGCGACTGGTACCTCTTCCCGGAACTGCTGCCGGCGACGGTCGACACGGCGAGCTTCGCGACGGCGCAGGATCTGCTCGACCACCTCACCGCCACGGCTCGCGCCGAGGGCAAGGACCGGTACTTCAGCTACCTCACGACGCGCACGGAAGAGAACTCGCTGCTCGGCGAGGGCGAGTTCATCGGTTTCGGTTTGCGTACGCGCACCGACCCTGGCCCGCGGCCGTTCATCGTCGAGGTCTTCGAGAGCAGCCCTGCCGCCGAGGGCGGAGTCGAGCGTGGCGACGAGATCATCGAGGTGGATCTCGACGACGGCAACGGCTACGTGCCGGTGAGCGAGCTGCTGGCCGACGGCAGCACGATCAGCGACGCGCTCGGTCCATCGGAGGTCGGAGTCGAGCGCGGACTGAAGCTTGCCCGTCTCGGCGAGGCACAACCGGTCGAAGTGCGGATGGTCAAGCGCACCGTCACCATCGACCCGGTCTCGGACATCTACGGCTGGGCAGTGCTGCCGCTGGCCGGCACCGCCGGCGTCGGCTACGTGAACCTGCGCACTTACATCTCCACCGCCGACACGCAGCTGCGCGACGCCTTTGCCGAGCTGCGTGCACGTGACCTCGACTACTACATCGTCGACCTGCGCTACAACGGCGGCGGGCTGGTGCGCATCGCGGAGTTGATGAACGACCTGTTCGGCGCCGAGCGCTCGACCACGGACGTACAGCTGCGCATGCTGCACAACGCCGCGCGGTCGGCCGCGGAGGACGTGACCCGCAGTTTCGAGCCGCAGCCGCAGTCCGTGCGGCCGGTACGCATCGCGTTCCTGACCACGGATGCGACGGCCTCCGCGAGCGAGATCAACGTCAACTCGATGGCGCCGTGGGTCGAGGTGGCCATCGTCGGCGACGACACCTACGGCAAGCCCGTGGGCCAGCTCGCCTTCGACCTCACGGGCTGCGATGACCGCCTGCGCCTGGTGTCTTTCAGGACGGCGAATGCGCTCGACCAGGGCGACTATTACGGCGGTCTCGCCGCGACCCTGGATTTCGCCTGCGCCGCACCGGACACGATCGAGCAGGCCCTGGGCGATCCCGCGGAAGGCATGGTCTCCGCAGCGCTTTACTGGCTCGCGAACGGCGCCTGCCAGACCGTCATCGCGCCGGCCCCCGTCGCACGGTCGAAGCCGGGCGGGACGACGACACTCGAGCACTTTCCAAGGCCGACGCATCCCTCCGCCGCGCAGTTCTGGCTGCCCGGGGTCTCGTGAGCCTCACCACGCAGGATCGGTGATCGAGCGTTCCTCGATCGGCCGGCCGAGGCCGAACACGAGTTGCCAGGAGGTCTCGCTGGTGAGCGCCAGCGAAAGGCTGGCCGGCCCGAGCGGCGTGCGGGCGCCGAGCACGATCGCGCCCGAGTAGATTGGAGCACTGCGCTCGAAGTCGATGCGCCCGCTCATGTCGGCCGCGGTGAACGTGGCGCCGAGGAACAGGGCGTGGCCGAAGACCGGGCTGATGTCGGCGACCTTCTGCAGGTAGGAGGCCTGGGCGCTCCAGTACGAATTGCCGCGCAGTTCGCCGAGCGCGAGTCCCGGCATGCTGATCGGCCCGCCCAGCGTGAACAGGTCGTAGACGGGTAGCAGGGTATCGAGGGACGAACCCCCGCTCGCCCGAAGATAGGCGACGTTGTCGCCGATCGGCACCGCGACGGTCGCCGTGCCTTCCAGTCGCTCGTAGTGACCCACCGCCCCGAGCGCCTCGAGGCCCCGGTAGTAGTTCAACCTGGCCACCACGCCCCGGCTCGCGAGCGCCTCGCGATCGCGACTGTCGTAGGTGTAGCCGACCGCGACGCCGCCATAGCCCTCGCCGTTGATCTCGGGAAACTCAGGGTCGGCAATTTCGTGCAGCGCCCACTGCGCACCGGCGCGCACTCCCGCACGCAGCTCCGACCGGGTGCCGAAGACGCGCCCGACGTCGAGGAAGGCGAGCGCATGCTCGAGTTCGTAACGCGCGGCGGCATTGCCGTCGAGGTAGAAGTCCTCCAGCGACCGCTGCGCCATGATCCCCGGTTCGACGAACCATGTCTGCGCCGTATCGAGCGGCTGGTACAAGGACGCCTCGAGGCCCGACGTGCGTCCCACCCGCAACGCACCGTGCAGCTCGCCACCCCGGTCGTTGATCCAGCTGCGTATGTAGTCGCCGCCGACGGTGAACGCGGTGTTCGCGCCGGTGCCCATGTAGAGCCCCAGGTCGAAGCGCACGATGTGCGGCCCCCACGATTTCTCGCGCAGCCTCAAGTCGAGCACCGGGTTGTCGAGGTCGCCGCTCAACACGTAACGCGCACTCTCGAAATCGGACAACGCGAACAGGTTGTCGACCTTGCGGTTGATCGCCGCCGGGTCGACCACCGAGCCCGACTGGAGGCCGAGCTTGTCGAGCACGAAAACCGGGTTGACGCGCTCGAGGCCCTGGATCGTCACGCCCGCGAGCGTGACCTCGCCCGGCTCCTTGCGGGCGACCGAGTTGCGCCACGCCACGTACTCGGCCTCCGGTACCGAGTAGCGCGAGAGGTCCCCCCGCTGTGCCAGCGCGGCGGCCCGCCCGATCGGGATTGCGTCGCCGACCCTCTCGAAGGACGACCCGATGATGTCGCCCATGTCGACGACGATCCCCACGTCCCTGGGCCCGAGCGTGGCGAGCTGCGCCGCCTCATTGGCACCGACCAGCACGTCGATCGTCCGCGACATCATCGTGATCGGGGACAGCATTTCCTCCGCCGTCGGCACCGCGTTCGGCAGCGCCACCGCGATCACCACGTCGGCGCAGGTCTCCCGCGCGATGTCGACCGGCAGGTTGCGCATCAGTCCGCCGTCGCCCAGCACCTGGCCGTCGATCACCACCGGTGCGAACACGCCGGGCACGGCCATGCTCGCACGCATCGCCCGCGCGAGGTCGCCGTGCGCCAGCACCACCATCTCGCCGCGCTGCATGTCGGTCGCCACGGCGCGATAGGGGATCGGCAGGCGGTCGAAATCCACGATGTTGCGGCTGCGGTCGACCAGCGACTGGATGGTCTGCTCGACGTTCTGCGTGTTGATGAGGCCCGCGGGCGTCGTGATCCGCCGGTCCTTGATGCCGAACTCGAGCGAGTTGCTGTAGGTCACCCCGGCGAGCTTGCGCCGCATCGGCACCTTCCCGCGCCGCCCCTCGAAGGCAATGGTCCCCTGCCACGAGATGCCGCGGATGGCCCGCTCGAGTTCCTCGGCCGTCATGCCGGATGCGTAGGCGCCGCCCACGAGCGCCCCGACGCTCGTACCGACGATGCAGTCGATCGGTACGTGCAATTCGTCGAGCACGCGGATCACGCCCACGTGCGCCGCGCCCTTGGCGCCGCCGCCGCCGAGCACCAGGCCGATGCGCGGACGGGCCGACGCGTCCGCCGGCGCCGGCCCTGCTGCGACCGCAGCGCCGGCAGCGAGGGCCGCGAACGCGAGCACCAGGCTTTGAAACCGGCCGATGCGCAGGAGACTCATGGCCGTCAATGCTAGCGCAAGGTCGCGCCGGCTGCTGCGGCGCGAGGTCTAGAATGCCCGGGCCGGACCTCCCGTGACCACAGGAACCGACCCCATGGATATCTCGAAACAGGAAATCCAGTACATCCGCAGCTTCACCGAGCCGTTCCGCGTATCGCGCGGCAAGGGTTTGCGGCTCGCGGACTACGATCCTGGCGACACGCTGCACCTCGATTCGGAGGACAAGCCGCGTGCGCAGCAGGCGCTGCGCAAGGGCATCGAGTACCTGGCGGCGCTGCAGGAGAAGCTCTACGCGCAGGACCGCTGGTCGGTGCTGCTGGTGTTCCAGGCGATGGACGCCGCGGGCAAGGACAGTGCCATCAAGCACGTGCTGTCGGGCGTGAACCCGCAGGGCTGCCACGTCACCTCGTTCAAGGCCCCTTCGGCCGAGGAGCTGGACCACGACTACCTGTGGCGCTGCATGAAGGCGCTGCCGGAGCGCGGCAGCATCGGCATCTTCAACCGCTCCTATTACGAGGAGGTGCTGGTGGTGCGCGTACACGAGGAGATCCTCGCCCGCCAGAAGCTGCCCCCGCGCCTGGTGACGAAGAAGATCTGGAAGCACCGCTACGAGGACATCCGCAACTTCGAGCGCTATCTCGCCCGCAACGGCACGCTGATCCTCAAGTTCTTCCTCAACGTGTCGCGGGACGAGCAGCGCAGGCGCTTCCTCGAGCGGCTGGACGACCCCGACAAGAACTGGAAGTTCGAACTCGGAGACGTGCGCGAGCGCGAGCACTGGGACGACTACATGGCGGCCTACGAGGACGCGATCCGGCACACGGCCGACGACGACGCGCCGTGGTTCGTCGTGCCCGCCGATGCCAAGTGGTTCACGCGCGTGGTCGTGGCCGGCGCCATCATCGCGGGACTCGCCTCGCTGGACCTGCGGTTTCCGAAGGTCGACGGCGCCAAGCGTGCCGAACTCGAGGCCGCCCGCGCCGAGCTCACGAAACGCGCTCGAGCAGCGCGAGCGCCTCGACGTGGTGGGTGAGCGGGAAGAAGTCGTAGGGACGGATCGCCGTCACCGCATAGCCCGCCGGCTCGAGTTCGCCGAGGTCGCGCGCGAGCGTGCCCGCGCTGCACGACAGGTAGGCGATGCGCGCGGGGCGCAGCTCGCGTGCGAGCGCCTCGACCACCTCGACCTCGAGTCCTGAGCGCGGGGGGTTCACGTAGGCGGTCCCCGTGCCGGCCTGAGCGTGCCACCACTCACGCACCTGCGGCAGGCGCTGCACGCAGGTCCCGCGCAGCACCGCCGCCGCCGGAGCATTGCGGGCCGCGAGACCCACGGCTTCGCCCGAGAGTTCCACGCCGAGCGCCGGGCTGCCCGCAGAGGTCCATGTGCGCAGGCTGGCGCCGAGGCCGCAGTAGAGGTCGAGCACGAAAGTCCCCGGCCCCGGTCGGACATGACCCACGGCGTCGCCGAGCGCCTGCTCGTGCAGGCGGGGCAAAGCCTGCAGGAATGCCGTCGGTCCGTGCAGCAATCCGCCTGGACCGATCGACTCACCCCGCCCCCACAGCAAGTGCCAGCCGCTGCGTGCGAACAGGCGCCGTCCCGCCGACGGATGGAAATGCAGCCAGAAGCCCTCGATCCCGGCCGGCAGGCCCACGATCGTCGCCGCCAGTCGGTCCGGGTCCGCGTCGTGGGACTTGACGATCAGGGTCGCCTGCGCACCGGCGACGTGCAGGTACGCGACCGCCAGCACGTCCGGCGGCGGCAGGCTGCGCGCCAGGTGATGGACCAGCGAGCGAACGTGCGCGCCGTGCACCGGGCAATCGTGGATCGCGATCAGCTCGTCGCGTCGCACGAGACCGAAGCGCCAGCCCGCCTGCGCCGTCCAGCGTGCCGTGAGCGTGACCCGGTCGCGGTACCCGAGGCGCCGTGCGGCCGGAGGCGATGCGACCGGCGCGATGCGGTCGGACCAGGGACTGAGCACGCGCGCGAGGTAGGCGCCCTTCTGCTCGAGGCTCGCCTCGATGCCGAGCTGGCGGTGCCGGCAACCATGGCAGGCCGGCTCGCAGCCCGGCGGCAGGGGTTCGTGTACGCTCACGGCTCGCATGTTGCGACGAATCGAGAGGAGCGCTCAATGGCGCAGGCCGGCCCCGGGCGGTTGCCCACCTTCGAAGACGTGAAGGCGGCGGCCGGCCGCATCGCCGGGCACGCCGTGCGCACGCCGCTGCTCGCGCAGACCCTGCTCGATGCCCGGACCGGCGGGCGCATCCTGCTCAAGTGCGAGACCCTGCAGCACACCGGGTCCTTCAAGTTCCGCGGCGCCTACAACCGGCTCGCCCAGCTCGACGAAGATGGGCGGCGTGCGGGCGTGGTCGCCTTCTCCTCCGGCAACCACGCACAGGGTGTCGCCGCGGCCGCGCGCCTGCTCGGCATCCCGGCCACCATCGTGATGCCGTCCGACGCGCCCCGCGTGAAGATGCGCAACACGCTGGCGCTCGGCGCCCGGGTCGTCGAGTACGAACGCGGCCGCGAGAGTCGCGAGGAGATCGCCGCGCGGATCGCACGCGAGGAAGGCGGCGTGCTGGTCCCCTCCTTCGACGATCCCAACGTCATCGCGGGCCAGGGCACGGTCGGGCTCGAGATCGTCGAACAGGCCACCGGGCTGGGACTTGCGCTCGACGAGGTGGTCGTGTGCACGAGTGGCGGCGGGCTGGTCGCCGGCGCGGCGCTGGCGATCGCGGCCCTGTCGCCGGGCACGCGAACCTGGTGCGCCGAGCCCGCGGGGTTCGACGATCACCGGCGCTCGCTCGCCGCCGGCGAGCGACTCGCCAACGGGCCCGGCGCCCGCTCGATCTGCGATGCCCTGCAGGCACCGACGCCCGGCGAGCTGACCTTCGAGATCAACCGCCGCCTGCTGGCCGGCGGACTCGTGGTCACCGACGACGATGTGCGCGCCGCGATAGCCTGTGCGGCGCGCGAGCTCAAGCTGGTCGTGGAACCAGGCGGCGCCGTGGCGCTCGCCGCGGTGCTGACCGGCAAGCTCGCGACCCAGGGTCGCACGGTGGCGGTCGTGCTGTCGGGCGGTAACATCGATGAGGCGATGCTGGCGGGGATCGTGAACGCGTGACGCCCCGCAAGGTGCTAGTGTTCGGCGGTTGACCGGGGGAAAGGGGGAATCGAATGTTCGACATCGCGGCCTGGCTCGTGGCGCTCGTGGTGATGCTCGGAGCCGCCGCACTTGCCTGGGCGGTGAGCGTCCGTCGCGCCAACGTCACCATCGTCGACACGCTCTGGGGCCTGCTGTTCGTGATCGCGGCGGTGATCTACGCCGGCGCCGTGCATGACCCGGGCCCACGCGACCTGCTCGTCGTCGCGTTGGTGGCGACCTGGGGACTGCGGCTGGCCGCCTTCCTCGCCTGGCGCAACCGCGGACACGAGGAAGACCGCCGCTACCAGGAGATCCGCCGGCGCAACGAGCCGAACTTCGCGATCAAGAGCCTGTACCTGGTGTTCGGCTTCCAGGCCGTGCTCGCCTGGATCATCTCGCTGCCGCTGCTCGGCGCGATCGCGGGCCAGGCCTCCCTCGGGTGGCTCGACGGGCTGGGAGTCGCCCTGTGGACCGTGGGGTTCGCGTTCGAGGCCGGCGGCGACTGGCAGCTGGCCCGCTTCAAGGCGGGCCCGGGCAACGCCGGCAAGGTGCTGGATCGCGGCTTCTGGCGCTACACGCGCCACCCGAACTACTTCGGCGATTTCTGCGTGTGGTGGGGCCTGTACCTCCTCGCGCTCTCGGCCGGCGCCTGGTGGAGCATCGTCGGCCCGCTGGTGATGTCCGTGCTGCTGCTCCGGGTGTCGGGCGTGGTGCTGCTCGAGAAGGACATCGGCCAGCGCCGGCCGCAGTACGCCGAGTACGTGCGACGCACCAACGCGTTCTTTCCCGGACCGCCGCGGTAGGCACCCGCGATGGTCTCTGGACTGCTGCTGTCCGCGCTCGCGATCCTCTACCTGCTGTTGCTCTTTGCCGTGGCGTTCTACGGCGAGCGCAAGTCCGTCTATCCGGGACGCTCGCGGCTGCGTCCCTACATCTACAGCCTCTCGCTCGGCGTGTACTGCACGACCTGGACCTTCTTCGGCGCCGTGGGCACGGCCGCGCGCGACGGCTGGACCTACGTGCCGATCTACCTCGGCCCGGCGCTGGTGTTCCTGTTCGGCACGCCCTTCCTCGAGCGACTGGTGGCAGTGGCCCGGGCGCACAACACCACCTCGATCGCGGACTTCATCTCGTCACGATTCGGCAAGAGCCCGGCGCTGGCGGCACTGGTGGCCGTCATCGCGCTCACGGCCGCCGTGCCGTACCTCGCGCTGCAGTACAAGGCGGTGGGCACCAGCATCGACGTGATGACGGGCTCCTCCGGCCCGCATCCCGTGTGGTACGCGGACACCGCGGCCTGGGTCGCGCTGCTGATGGCGGTCTTCGCGATCCTGTTCGGCACGCGCCGTCTCGATGCCACCGAGCACCACGAGGGAGTGATGCTCGCCATTGCCTTCGAATCGCTGGTCAAGGTGCTGGCGTTCGCGATCGTCGGCGTGTTCGCACTGCTGCACCTCGATGGCGCTCCGACCCTCGGCGCGACCAGCCTCGGCGACGTGCAGGACATCGCGAGCAGCGGCTTCGTCGCCTCGACGGTGATCGCAGGCGCGGCGATCTTCTGCCTGCCGCGCCAGTTCCTGGTCGGCGTGGTCGAGTGCGCGGACCCTGCCGACGTACGCAAGGCAAGGTGGCTCTTCCCCGCCTACCTCGCCGTATTCACGCTGTGCGTCGTGCCGATCGTGCTGGCCGGCGCAGGCAGCAACCTCGGGTCGCGGCACAACCCGGACTCCTTCATCCTCACGCTGCCGCTCGAGAACGGCGCCCCGGCGCTCGCGGTGCTGGTGTTCCTCGGCGGCCTCTCGGCGGCGACCGCGATGGTGATCGTCTCGAGCATCGCGCTCGCGACCATGATCACCAACGACATCGTGATGCCGACGCTGTGGCGCAGCCGCTGGCTGGGCCTGAGCGAGGGCGCGGACGTGGGCCGCCTCGTGCTGTGGCTGCGGCGCGGCGCCATCCTGCTGCTCGCGGTCCTGGCCTACGCCTACTACCGCAACACCGCCGCACCGGCGAGCCTCGCCTCCATCGGCTTGCTCGCATTCGCGGCCGTCGCCCAGTTCGCGCCCGCAATCCTGACCGGGCTCTACTGGCGCCGCGCCACGCGGCAGGGCGTGTTCTGGGGCCTCGCCTCCGGCTACGCGGTCTGGCTCTATACGCTGCTGATGCCGGACATCACCGAGCGCGGCCTTGGCACGATGACCCCGACCACGCTCGGCACCGTGCTCGCCGTCGGCGTCAACGTGGTCGTGCTGTTCCTCGTGTCGCGGCTGCGGGGCCTGTCGTTCCGCGAGCGCATGGCCGCGACCTCGTTCCTGCGCGGCGCGCTGCCCGCGGCCGAACCCTTCGCCGCCGGCGGCGCGCGGGTCGGCGACGTGCTCGCCATCACGGAGCGCATCCTCGGGGTCGATACCGCCGCGCGGGCCCTCGACGAATACCACCAGCAGACCGGACGCCCCGTGCCGCGCACCAACGCCCCGGCGGATCGCGGGCTGCTGCAGTACACGGAGCGACTGGTGGCAGGCGCGATCGGGGCATCCTCGGCGCGGCTCATGTTCACCCACGCGCTCGCCGGGCGCGGCATCGCGGCCGAGGACGTCGCGGAACTGCTCGACGAGACCTCGCAGGAGCTGCGCTTCAGCCGCCAGCTGCTGCAGGCCACGATGGAGAACGTCGCCCAGGGCATCGCGGTGGCCGACAGCGAGGCACACATCGTCGCCTGGAACCGCCGCTATATCGAGATGTTCGCGTATCCCGAGGGCATGGTCTACGTCGGCCGCCCGGTCGCGGACCTGATCCGCTTCAATGCCGAGCGGGGCGAGTTCGGCAATGCCGACATCGAGCACGAGATCGCGAAGCGGCTCGCGCACATGAAGGCGGGCACCTCCTACGTGATCCAGCGCACGCGGCGCAACGGGCGCGTGTACGAGATCCACGGCCAGGCGATGCCGGACGGCGGCTACGTCACCACCTACACCGACGTCACGGAGTTCAAGCGCACCGAGCAGGCGCTGATCGATGCCAAGCTCACGCTCGAGCAGCGGGTGCAGGAACGCACCGGCGAACTCGAGGCGGCGCTGCAGGCGCAGCAGGCCGCCAAGCGGCTGGCCGAGGAAGCCAACGCCACCAAGACGCGCTTCGTCGCGGCCGCGAGCCACGACCTGCTGCAGCCGCTCAATGCGGCGCGCCTGTTCGCCTCCACGCTCGAGGAGCGCTCGACCGACCCGGAGGTCGTGGAGATCGCCGGGCGCATCGACAGCTCGATGCGCGCCGCGGAGGAAGTGCTCGACGACATGCTCGACATCGCCCGGCTCGAGAGCGGGGCGATGCGCGCCGACGTGACGGACTTCGCCCTCGCCGAGGCCTTCGAGCTGCTCGAGCGGCAGTTCGCGCCGCTTGCGGAGCGGCGTGGCCTGCGCCTGCGCTTCACGAAGGCGCGCTACCGCGTGAGCAGCGACCGCGTGCTGCTGCGGCGCGTGCTGCAGAACCTGATCGCGAATGCCTTGCGCTACACGCAGCGCGGCGGCGTGCTGGTCGCCTGCCGGCGCCGCGGCGCGCGGGTCGAGCTGCAGGTGTGGGACACCGGTCCCGGGATCGCCGAGCAGCACCAGCGCGCGATCTTCGAGGAGTTTCGCGGCCTCGACCGGCCCTCTCCCTGGGGCGAGAAGGGACTCGGTCTGGGACTGTCCATCTGCGACAGGATCGCGCGCCTGCTCGGACTCGAACTCGGCGTACGCTCCATGCCGGGGCGCGGTTCGGTGTTCACCGTGTCCGTGCCGCTCGCCGCGACGGCGGCGTGCGCGCCTCCGTCCCGCCCGGCGCCACCCGATGCCCCGACGGCCGCGAGCCTGGTGGGACTCACGGTGCTGTGCATCGACAACGAGCCCGAGATCCTGGCCGGCATGGACGCACTGATGAGCCGCTGGGGCCTGCGCGTGCTCACCGCGGTCGACGCGGCCGAGGCGCGCGAGGCGGCGCAACGCCATGCGCCCGACATAGTCCTCGCCGACTACCGATTCGGCGACGGGGAGATCGACGGGCTCGAGCTGCTCGCGTCGCTGCGCGGCTCCGGCGCCACGCCCGCGCCCGGCGCACTGATCACGGCCGACCACACGGCCGCCCTTGCGCTGCAGGCGAGGGCCATCGGCTACCCGGTGCTGCGCAAGCCCGTGAAGCCGGCAGCCTTGCGCGCGTTGCTGGGCGCGCTCGCCGCGCAATGCCCGCCCCGGCCATCGCGGACCGCGGAGACTTGACTCAGTCCTGATCCTCGGGCGGCGGCTTCACGCTGGCGCGATCGATGGCGAGGCGGCCCGCCGCGAGCACCGCCTGCGTGCGGGTCGCGACCCCGAGCTTGCGCAGGATGGCGGTGACGTGCGCCTTGACGGTCGCCTCCGACACGTCGAGCTCGTAGGCGACCTGCTTGTTCAACAGGCCCGAGCAGAGCATGCCGAGCACGCGGAACTGCTGCGGCGTGAGCTCGGCCATGCGGCGCGCGACCTCGAGGTCCTCGCCTCCGACCGGCGCGGCGCGCGGCGCGTGGAAACCGGGCGGCGTGTAGATTTCTCCGGCGAGCACCGACTCGATGGCCTGGCCGATCTGGCCGGCCTCGGTGGACTTGGGGATGAAGCCCTGGGCGCCGTAGCGCAGCGCGGAAGCGATCGTCTGCGGATCGTCGTCGGCCGAGACCACGACCACGGGCAGCCCCGGGCGGCTGCCGCGCACGTGCGCGAGCGCATTGAAGCCTTGCGCACCCGGCATGTTGAGGTCGAGCAGCAGCAGGTCGGCATCGGGCTCGGCCTCGAGCGCCGCGAGCAGCGCCGCCACCGAGTCGGCCTCGACGAAGCGGGTGCCGGATTCGAGCCGGCCGACCGCCGCCTTGAGTGCTTCGCGGAACAAAGGGTGATCGTCGGCAACTACGATCTGGCGGGTCATGGGGCGCGAGCCTACACTCCCGGCGCCGCTTCTGCGGTGCGGTTCGACCAAAGGCGAATTCCCCTCTGGCCGGTTGCAACGCAGGATTCCGTCAGTCACACCCGGGGGTTTCACGATGCACCATAGAAAAGACAGCCGTCCCGTCATCCGCCGCATGATCGCCACGACGCTCGCCGTCGCCGCCCTCGGCTGCTCGGCCGGCGCATATGCGCAGACGGACAAGGAGCAGGCTCTGGAGGCGCGCGTCGCCGAACTCGAGAAGCTCGTCCAGCAGCTGGTGGCCGAGAAGCAGGCAGCGCCGGCTCCCGTGGCTGCCGCGCCGGCCAAGCCCGCCGGCACCCCGGTGCAGGCCACCTCGATCACGCCGAATGCCGCTCCCGGCACGACGTTCCTGCTGACCGGCTTCGTCAAGGCCGACGCCAACTTCACCAGCACCAGTGACGGCGAAATCGCGGACAACAGCATCGGCCGCGACTTCTACGTGCCCGGCACGATCCCGGTGGGCGGCGACGACGAAGACACGGACCTCAATGCGCACGTCAAGCAGTCGCGCGTGAACTTCGGCACGGACACGATCCTCGAAGGCGGCGACAAGCTGATGACGCGCTTCGAGATCGACTTCTACGGCTCGGCCCTGGGCGACCAGCGCATCAGCAACACCTATGCGCCGGTGGTCCGGCACGCCTTCGTGCAGTGGCGCAACTGGCTGGTAGGCCAGACCTGGTCCAATTTCATGGACGTGGCCACGCTGCCCGAGGCCGCGGACTTCATCGGCACCACCGACGGCACGTCCTTCGTGCGCCAGCCGCAGGTACGCTACACGAACGGCGGGTTCTCGATCTCGCTGGAGAATCCGGAGACGACCATCACGCCGTTCGGCGGTGGTGCCCGCATCACGACGGACGACAGCACGCTCCCTGACCTCACGGCACGTTACGCGTGGAAGGGCACCTGGGGCCACCTCGCGGTCGCCGGCCTGGTGCGTGAACTCGCCTACGAGACGACCGGCGTCGGCGCGATCGACGACTCGACGATGTCGGCGGCGTTCAGCCTGTCCGGCAAGTTCAACTTCGGCCAGGACGACATCCGCTGGATGCTGCTCGGCGGCAACCTCGGCCGCTACGTTGCGCTCAACTTCGCCAACGAGGCGGTGCTCGATGCGAACGGCGAGCTCGAGGCGATCGACGGCTACGCCGGGTTCATCGCCTACCGGCACATGTGGTCGTCCAAGCTGCGCAGCACCCTCTCGTACGCGATGGAAGAGTACGACAACGACACCGACCTGACGGGCACGGGCGCCAACAAGTCGAGCGACAGCTGGACCATCAACCTGTTCTACTCGCCGATCCCGAAGCTCGACATCGGTGCGGAATACCGCCGCGCCAATCGTGAGCTCGAGAGCGGTGTCGACGGCGACATGGACCGACTGCAGTTCACGACCAAGTACTCGTTCTGATCAGCCGCGCCGCGCGGACTGCCACGCGGCGCGCATTACCCTCCACTCATCGTCCTCGAGCGCAAGCTCGAGGACGATTTCGTTTACGTCGGCGGCGACGTCGAACGCCGTGGCCGCGGCGGTCTCGCGGCCGAGCGTGCCCACCGTGAGCCGCACCTTCGCGTAGTCCCGATACGGGAACTCGACGGATTCGACCCGCGTGAGCAGGTGCACGGACTGGTGCATCACCAGGTAGCCGCGCAGGTACTGCTTCAGTTCCTCCGGGCCATTGCCCCGCTCGTCGCGATAGGAACGCGAGACGAGCGCCATCAGGCCGGACAGGTCTCGTGCTTCCGCAGCCGCCTCCCCTGCTTCGACGACGGCCCGTACCCGGGCTTCGGGCGACTGCTCCGGTCCGCAGGCGCTCGCGAGGAGCGCGACGCCGATCAGCGTGGCGCGTGCGGCGCGCAGGAAACGATTGGTCGCATGTGGCAGCATGGGTGGGCATCGGGGGCCAGGAGGCATCGGGAATTCTCGCATGCGCGCTTACCGGTACCACGCAATCGGATCGTCGCCGCGGCTCGACGAGGTCGCCGAACCCTCGGCGGGTGCCGGGGAGGTGCTGGTCCGCGTGCATTACGCGAGCCTGAACCCGGTGGACTGGAAACTGGCCGACGGCCGTTTCCGCTGGCTGGTCCGTGGCGGACGCCCCCGCACCATGGGCAGCGATTTCGCAGGAGAAGTGGCCGCACTCGGTGCGGGCGTCGGCGGACTCGACATCGGGCAACGGGTGCACGGTTTCGTCGACCCGTTCGCGCGCCCGCTCGGCACGTTCGCCGAGTTCGCTCCCGTGCCGGCCGGGTTCGTCTTCCCGCTGCCCGGCGGGATCGGCTTTCGCGACGGCGCCGCCCTGCCCTGCGCCGGCGTCTCGGCGGTCACGGTCTGCGACCTCGGCGCCGTCACGCGTAACTCGCGCGTGCTGGTGAACGGCGCGTCGGGCGGCGTGGGTCACCTCGCGGTACAGGTCGCCAAGGCCCGCGGCGCCTGGGTCGCGGCGTCGGCGAGTGCCGCCCGACGGGAATTCGTGGTCTCTCTCGGCGCCGACGCCTTCGTCGACTACGCAGGCACTCCGGCCGACCGCTGGCCGGCCGGCTTCGATGCCGTGCTCGACTGCGTGCCGAACCTGCCGCGACACGCGCACCGGCGGCTCCTGGTCCGGGGCGGGCGCTACGTGAGCACGCTGCCGGGCGCGGCCACCTACACGCTCGACCCGCTGCTGAACCGTATCGGCCGTCGCAAGCGCTACGGGCTCATGCTGGCACCGCGCCCCGCCCCGTACGACGAAGTGCACCGCGACGTGGCCACCGGTCGCCTGCGCTGCGCGATCGAAGCGGAATACCCACTGGAGCAGGTCGCCGTCGCGATCGAGCGCTCGCGCACCGGTCACGTGCAGGGCAAGCTCGTCATCCGGGTCCTGGCTCAGACGTAGGCCTGGACATTCGACACCGCATAGGCGAGCGAGCCGACGACGATCGTCACCGCGATGACGAGGCCGGCGAAGACCCGGTTGGTGTAGCTGTCGCAATTGCGCGTGGCGGGCATGGCTGGATCCTCCGTTGGGTGCGGGGGACAATCGACGCGCAGGCATTGATCAGATAAACCGCCACAATCTGACTACTCTATTCGTCCTTTCCGAACAATAGAAAATTCACCCTCGCTCCCGCCCGTCGCGCAGGACGGGCGTCCCGGGACTACAACACCAGCGTCATCGCCACGAGCTCGGGGTCGTCCGGGTCGCGGCCGACGGTGAAGCCGTTCGAGCGCGAGAGCTCGATCATCCGCAGGTTCTCGCGCAGCGTCACCCCGGTCATGACCTTGAGGCGCCGCTTGCGGGCCGCCTCGATCAGCATGGCGAACAGCTGCTTGGCGAGTCCCTTGCCCTGCCACTCGTCGCCGACGACGATCGCAAACTCGCAGGTCTCCTCGTCCGGCAGCGTGATGTAGCGCGCGACGCCGATCTGCTGCTCGCCCTGCGGCGTGTCGATGACCGCGACCAGCGCGAGTTCGCGGTCGTAGTCGATCTGCGTGAAGCGCGACAGCATCGCGGGGGTCAGGCTGTGCAGCCCGAACATGAAGCGCAGGAAGCGCGACTGCTCCGAGAGCCCGTTCACGAACGCCGTCTCGATCGCGGCGTCCTCGGGCCGAATGGGCCGCAAAGTCGCCGTAAGTCCGCCCGGGAGCTCGAGCGTCTGGATCAGCGTGCTCGGGTAGGGGTGGATCGCCATGTGCGCGTAGGGCAACGCCGTGGGGCTGCCACGCCGCACGGCGATGCGCGCGTCCACGACGATCGCGCCGGTGTCGGTGACGATGACCGGGTTCAGGTCCATTGCGCCGATGTCGGGCAGCTCGCAGACCACCTCGGAGACGCGCAGCAGGATCTCCTCGAGCGCCTCGGCGTCGGCGGCGGGTGCGCCGCGCAGCGGCTGCAATGCCTGCCAGGCGCGGGTGCGCCGCATCAGTTCGCGCGCCAGGAAGCGGTTGAGGGGCGGCAGCGCCACGGCGCGATCCCTGATCACCTCGACCAGCGTGCCGCCGAGGCCGAAACTGATCGCGGGGCCGAACACCGGGTCGCGCACCACGCCGATCATCACTTCACGGCCGTTGCGCTCGCGGTACATCGGCTCGATCAGCACGCCCTCGAGTTCTGCGTCCGGACGTGCCTGCGCGACGCCCGCCAGCATCGCCTCGTAGGTCTCGCGCATCTCGCGCGCGTTCTCGATGCCGAGGCGAACGCCGCCCACGTCCGTCTTGTGCGCGATGTCCGGCGAGAGGATCTTCATCGCGACCGGGAAGCCGACTTCCTGCGCGACCATCACCGCGTCGGCCGCCGAGCGTGCCGGCAGGCTGCGCACGATCGGAATGTCGAAGGCCGCGAGCACGGCCTTGGACTGCGCCGGGTTGAGCCAGTCCTGCCCCGCCTCGAGCGCGGCGTCGATGACGAGCTGGGCCGCCTCCCGGTCGGGCACCGAGCTCACCGCGAGCGGCTCCGGCACCTGCAGCAGCTGCACCTGGTTCTCGGCGAACAGGTTGAGCGCGGCGATCGCGTCGACGGCGGCCTCGGGCGTCGCGTAGGTGGGAATCCTGTGTGCCGAGAAGAGCGTGCGGCTCTCGGCGACCGCATCACCACCCATCCAGCAGGTGAACAGCGGCTTGCGCGAGCTCGCCGCGATCTCGATCAGCTCGCGGGCGAAGGCGTCAGGGTCGGTGAGCGCGTGCGGCGTGAATATCGCCAGCAGCGCGTCGACTCCCGGGTCCTCGAGGCAGATGCGCGCCGCGGAGGAGAAATGCGCGGCATCGGCATCGCCGCGCACGTACACGGGCATGCCCTGGTGCGCGCTCGGCGGCAACAGGCCGGCCAGCTGCCCGAGCGTCGGTCCCGAGAGCGTGGCGAGTTGCAGCCTGCGATCCTTCGCGTGGTCGGCCGCGAGCGCACCGGGTCCGCCGGCGTTCGAGACGATGGCCACGCGGCGTCCGGCGACGCGCACCCCCACACCCAGCGTCGAGGCCGCGACGTAGAGCTCGGAGAAATTGCGGATCCGCAGCACGCCGGCGCGACGCATCGCCGCGTCGAACACGTCGTCGCCACCCACCAGCGATCCGGTGTGGAAGGCCGCCGCGTCCGGCCGGTCCGCGTGACGGCCGGCCTTCATCACGACCACCGGCTTGATGCGCGAAGCCGCCCGCAGCGCGCTCATGAAGTGGCGCGCGTGGTCCACGCCCTCGATGAACAGCATGATGCTGTCCGTCGCGGGGTCGCGGGCCAGGAAGTCGAGGATCTCGCCGACGTTGATGTCGATGCCGATGCCTGGCGAGATCACCGTGGAGAAGCCGACGTGGCGTGCCCGCGACCAGTCGAGGATGGCCGCGCACAGCGCTCCCGACTGTGACACGAGTGCGAGCCGCCCGGGCAGGGGCTGGCGCGGTCCGCAGGAGGCGTTGAGCCCGTCGTCGGTGCGGATGATGCCGAGGCTGTTGGGTCCCAGGAAACGCAGGCCGTGCTCGCGCGCGCGCTGCTTCAGGTCCGCCTCGAGTTCCCGGCCGGCCGCACCGCCCTCGCGAAACCCTGCCGAGATGATGACGGCGCCACGGACGCCCTTCTGCCCGCATTCCGCGATGATGCCGGGCACGGTCGCGGCGGGCGTGACGATGATCGCGACGTCCGGCGCCTCCGGCAGGTCGGCGACGCTCGCATGCACGGGCTGGCCGTCGATCGTGGGGCGGCTGCGGTTCACGAAGTGCACGCGACCGCGGAAGCCCGATTCCTGCAGGTTCCGCCGCACGATGTCGCCGAGCTTGCCGGGCACGTCGCTCGCGCCGACCAGCACGATCGAGGAGGGCTTCAGCACCGCTTCAGTGCGTTTCGAGGGCACGGTCGAACCTCTGGGAAAGCCCCGATGAGGCGTTACATGCTAGCGTTATACCCTCGACGCAGCATCCCCATTCACCGCAGCCGGAGTCCTCCATGCCCGTGGCATTCATCACGCATGCCGCCTGTCGTCGCCACAACATGGGGGACGGGCATCCGGAGCAGCCCGCGCGGCTCGGGGCCATCGAGAACCAGTTGCACGTCCGCGGCCTCTACGACTTCCTGGAGCACCACGAGGCGCCGCGCGCCACGCTCGAACAGCTGGTCCGCGTCCACCCGCGCGAATACGTCGAGCGACTGAGCGCGATGTCGCCGGCCGAGGGGCTGGTGCGCGTGGACCCCGACACGGCGATGTGCCCGGAGACGCTCGAGGCGGCGCTGCGGGCCGCCGGCGCCAACGTGCTCGCCGTGGACCTCGTGATGAAGGGCGACGTGAAGCGGGCCTTCTGCAACGTCCGTCCGCCCGGGCACCACGCGGAGCGCTCCCAGCCCATGGGGTTCTGCTTCTTCAACAACGTGGCCGTCGGTGCCGCCCACGCGATGGCGGCCTACGGGCTGCAGCGCGTGGCGATCCTCGACTTCGACGTGCACCTCGGCAACGGCACCGAGGACATCTTCCGGCGCGACGAACGGGTGCTGATCTGCTCGAGCTTCCAGTACCCGCTCTACCCGGACCTGAACCCGGGCTCGGTGCCGGGCCGCATCGTCAACTGCGCGCTGCCCGCCGGTGCGGGTGGCGACGAGTTCCGGGCCGCCGTCTCGCAGCACTGGTTGCCGGCACTGGAGCAGTTCGCGCCGCAGCTGATCTTCATCTCGGCCGGCTTCGACGCCCACCAGGCGGACGACCTCGCCGAGCTCCGCCTCGTCGCGGGGGACTACGGCTGGGTCACGGAGGCCGCCTGCAAGGTCGCGAACCGTCATTGCGGCGGCCGCATCGTCTCGACGCTCGAGGGCGGCTACGAACTGACCGCGCTCGCCACCAGCGCCGCGACGCACGTCGACCGGCTGATGATGGCCTGAAGTCGAAAGTATTATTCTTGCCGGGATCCATGGCTGGCATGATGCCGGAGCAGCACGGGGAGAGCGACGTGACGACCTACCAGGAGTTCCACGCCCGGTCGATCGAGGACCCCGACGGTTTCTGGCGCGTGCAGGCGGCCCTGGTCGACTGGCAGGCGCCGTACACCCAGGTGCTCGACTACTCGCGGCCGCCGTTCGCACGGTGGTTCGTCGGCGGCCGCACCAATCTCTGCCACAACGCCATCGACCGTCACCTCGAGTCGCAGGGCGACGCCCCGGCGCTGATCTACCTCTCGACCGAGACCGGCGAGGAGAAGACCTACACCTTCCGGCAGCTGTACCGGGAAGTGAACCGCATGGCGGGCATCCTGCGCGGCCTCGGCGTCGGCAAGGGCGACCGCGTGATCATCTACATGCCGATGATCGCGGAGGCGACCTTCGCCATGCTCGCCTGCGCGCGCATCGGGGCGATCCACTCCGTGGTGTTCGGCGGGTTCGCATCCCACAGCCTCGCGACGCGCATCGACGACGCGAAGCCGAAGCTCATCGTGAGCGCGGATGCGGGTTCGCGCGCCGGCAAGGTGGTACCGTACAAGCACCTGCTCGACGAGGCGATCAGCCTGTCGAAGTCGCCTCCCGGCAAGGTCCTGCTGGTCGACCGCGGACTGGCCGACATGGCGCGGGTGCCGGACCGCGACGAGGACTACGCGCGCCTGCGCGCCGAGCACATGAACGACGAGGTGCCGTGCGAGTGGCTCGAGAGCTCCGAGCCGAGCTACATCCTCTACACGAGCGGCACCACGGGCATGCCGAAGGGCGTGCAGCGCGACACGGGCGGCTACGCCGTCGCGCTCGCCGCCTCGATGAAGCTGATCTTCGACGGCCGCAAGGGCGAGACCTATTTCGCGACCAGCGACATCGGCTGGGTGGTGGGCCACAGCTACATCGTCTACGGGCCGCTGATCGCCGGCATGGCGACCATCATGTACGAAGGCACGCCGCTGCGTCCCGATGCCGGCATCTGGTGGAAGATCGTCGAGCAGCATAAGGTCACGACGATGTTCTCGGCACCCACGGCGATCCGCGTGCTGAAGAAGCAGGACCCGGCGTTCCTGAAGAAATACGACCTCTCCTCGCTCCGGCTGCTGTTCCTCGCCGGCGAGCCGCTCGACGAGCCGACCGCGCACTGGATTGCCGACGGCCTCGGCAAGCCCGTGGTGGACAACTACTGGCAGACCGAGACCGGCTGGCCGATCCTCGCGATCCAGCGCGGGATCGACCCGATGCCGGGCAAGTACGGCTCGCCCGGCGTGCCGGTCTACGGCTACGACGTACGCCTCTACGACGCGCTCACCGGCGAGGAGGTCGGCACCGACCAGAAGGGCGTGGTCGGCATCCGGGGCCCGCTGCCCCCGGGCTGCATGACGACGGTCTGGGGCGACGACCGGCGCTTCATCGAGACCTACTGGAAGAGCGTGCCCGGACGCGAGGTCTACTCGACCTTCGACTGGGGCATCCGTGACGAGGACGGCTATTACTTCATCCTCGGCCGCACCGACGACGTGATCAACGTCGCCGGCCACCGCCTCGGCACGCGCGAGATCGAGGAGTCGATCTCCTCGCACCCGAACATCGCCGAGGTCGCGGTGGTGGGCGTGACGGACGCGCTCAAGGGCCAGGCGGCAATGGCCTTCGCCATCGTCAAGGACACGAGCCGGATCGACACGCCGGCGAAGCGACTGGCGCACGAGGCCGAGGTGATGAAGGTGGTCGACGACCAGCTGGGCGCCGTCGCCCGCCCCTCGCGCGTGCATTTCGTGACGGCCTTGCCGAAGACGCGCTCCGGCAAGCTGCTGCGACGCTCCATCCGCGCGCTGTGCGAGGGACAGGACCCGGGCGACCTCACCACCATCGAGGACCCGAGCGCACTCGAGCAGATCCTCGCCGCCGTCAGGGGCCAGGTCTGACGCCCGCCCGGTCCGTCATCCTGTCCACGGCGTAGGTGTAGACCACGTCCGTGCTCGAATTGAGCGCGGTCTCGGCGGAATCCTGGATCACGCTGACGATGAAGCCCACGGCCACCACCTGCATCGCCACGTCATAGGAGATCCCGAACAGCGAGCACGCCAGCGGCACCAGCAGCAGGCTGCCCGACGGCACGCCGCTCGCGCCGCAGGCCGCCAGCGCCGCGACGAGGCACAGCGCGAGCGAGCCTGCGAGCGACATCTCGATGCCGAGCGTGTGGGTGGCGGCCAGCGTCAGCACGGTGATCGTGATCGCGGCACCCGCCATGTTCACGGTGGCGCCCACCGGGATCGTGACCGAGTAGAGCTCCTCGTCGATGCCGAGCTTCTTCGCGAGCGCGAGGTTCACCGGGATGTTGGCGGCCGAGCTGCGCGTGAAGAACGCCGTGAGGCCGGATTCCTGCAGGCAGCGCAGCACCACCGGGTAGGGATTCTCGCGCGCCACCAGCAGCACGATGAGCGGATTGACCACGAACGCCATCAGCAGCATCGCCACCACCAGCAGCAGGGCGAGGCTCGCGTAGTCGGCCAGCGCCTCGAGGCCCACGGTGGCGACCGTGGCGCACACCAGGCCGAAGATGCCGACGGGCGCGAACCGGATGACGAGTCGGACGATGTCGCTCACGCTGTCCGCCAGCGTCTGCAGATGGCCCCGGAAGGCCTCGGATGCGCGGCGGAAGCCGAGGCCCAGCAGCACCGCCCACGTCAGGCAGCCGAGGAAATTCCCGGTCATTAGCGCGTTGACCGGGTTGTCGATCAGCTTGAAGAGCACGTCCACGAGCACTGCCGAGACCTTCGCAGGCGGACTGCCCTCCACGCTCTCGCGCAAGGCGATGACCTGCGGGAACGCCTGGCTCATGAGCAGCGCGAGCAGTGCCGCCGCCGTCGTTCCGACCAGGTAGAGCACGAAGGTGACGAGCACCTTGCGGCCTGCGAGCCCGCCCTCGCGCCGATTGGCGATGGCCGACATCACCAGCACCATCACGAGCAGCGGCGCGACCGACTTCAGCATCCCGACGAACAGCTGGCCGAGCAGCCCGAGTTGCCGTGCAACGGCGGGCATGGTCACGCCGACGAGCGCGCCGAGCGCGACACCGACCAGGATCTGGGGCACCAGCCCCGGCTTGCGTCGCGTCATTGCCCGATCATCCGGGCATCGCGCCGCGCGGGCAAGCCCGGGGTGAGCCGCCGGTTCGCCATGCTAAGGTGATCCCCGGCCGCTAGACCGCGCCGGATCGAAGGGGAGGCAGGGTGCGTCAGCCGGACGCAGGACTTCACCGCAATCTGCGACGCGTCGACGTGCTCGCGCTCACCGTCAACGTGATCGTGGGCGCCGGGGTGTTCGCCATGCCGTCGGCGCTCGCCGCCGCCGCGGGCCGTTACAGCCTTGCGGTGCTGTTCGCGGCGTTCGCGATCGTCGCGCTGCTCGCGCTGTGCCTGGTCGAGGTCGCGAGCCGCTTCGACACCACGGGCGGGCCGCCCGTGTACGCCACGGCCGCGTTTGGTCCGCTCGCGGGCTTCGCGGTCGGGTGGCTGCTGGCGCTGTCACGGGTCGCCGCCTTCGCCGCGATCTCCGCGATCATGCTCGACTACGCGGCCGGGCTGTTCCCGGCCCTGGAGGCACGCTGGGCACGCAACACGGTCGTGACCGTGTTCATCGCCGCCCTCGCGGCCATCAACCTGCTGGGCGTGAAGCAGGGGGCGGGCCTCGGCAACCTGCTCACGCTCGCCAAGCTGCTGCCGTTGCTGCCGCTCGCCGCCGCGGGACTGTGGCTCGCGGGCTGGCAGTCACTGCCGCAGGAGCTGCCCGCAGGGCCCAGCGCCCTCGGCCAGGCGCCGCTGCTCGCACTCTTCGCCTGCTTCGGCTTCGAGCAGTCCGCCGTCGTCGCGGGCGAAATGCGCGATCCGAAACGTGACCTTCCAGCCGGCATCGTCGGCGGCGTCGCGATTTCCTGCACGCTCTACGCGCTCGTCATGCTCGCGTGCTTCGCCGCTGTTCCCGGGCTCGCGACCTCCTCGCGGCCGCTCGCCGACGCCGCGGAGGCGCTCACGGGACCCGTGGGCGCCACGATCATCGTGGCTGCGGCCGTCTTCTCCTGCGCGGGCGGGCTGGCAGGTGCCATGCTGGTGGCGCCGCGGATCTTCTATGCGCTCGGCCGGAGCGGCGACCTGCCGCGGAGCCTCGCCATCGTGCACCCGCGGCGCGGAACTCCGCAGGTCGCCATCGTCGTCATGGCGCTGGGCTCGTGGCTGCTCACCGTGACGGGTACGTTCGTCTACATCGCCACGGTGTTCGTGATCGCGCGGATCCTCACCTATGGCGCGACCTGCGCGGCATTCATCGCGCTGCGCCGCAGCCACGGCACGGCGCCCGTGCCGATTCCCGGCGGGAACGTGCGCGGGTGATGGTGCCGAGGGACCGCAGTTTCCCCGATTGCGCCTGTCACGCCTGCCAGTGCACGCTGGTCGGTGTTCCAACGAGTGGCGCAAGGAGGTCTCCATGAGCTTTTTCGGCAAGATCCTCGAGAAGCTTGGCATCAGGAAGGCCGCCGCGGAACCGGTGCCGGCTCCTGGAGCGCCCAAGGTCCCTCCCACCGCCGCACCGTCGTCGACCCCGGCGGCCCCGCCTCCGCCGAAACCGATCGAACGTCGTCGACGTGGTGGCGCAGCTCGAGAAGCTCGCGGCCGCCAATCCGCAGAAGCTCAACTGGAAGACCTCGATCGTCGACCTGCTGAAGCTCCTCGACATCGACAGCAGCTACGCGGCCCGCAAGGAACTCGCCGTGGAACTCGGCTGCCCGGCGGAAAAGATGGGCGACTCGGCCAGCATGAACATCTGGCTGCACAAGACCGTGCTGAAGAAGATCGCGGACAACGGCGGCAACGTGCCGAAGGAACTGCTCGACTGACGCGATTGCGGTAACCCGCAGCGCGCCGCGGCGAATTCACGTATTCCGGCCGGAGGCGCGCGCAGTCAACCTTCTCGGCACAGATTTCTCCCCCTGATTAGGCCCTCCTCGCGAGGGCCTTCTTTTTTCCGGCCGCCCCCGCCGGCTCACTTCCGGAATACCTCGTCCACCGGAATCACCTGCACGGCCTCTGCGCGGATCCCGAGTTTCAGCGCACCGATCACCGCATCCTCCTCGAGCAGCTCGCGGGGCTTCTCCGCCTCGTACGTGATGCTCGAGGGCTGGTCGGCGACGAGCGCCTGCCTGAGGCCTGCGGCGTCCCGAGTGATCATCACGATCTTCATGTCCCGCGGACGGATGTGCCTGCGGATCGCCCGGTTCACGTCGGCCACGGTGAGCTTCGCGAGTGCCGCGCGCATGTGCGTCGAGTACTCGCCGATGCCGTACCACTGCGAATCGAGCGCGTAGCCGACCTGCTGGTTCGCGGTCGCCGTCTTCACGTAGACGTTCTTCATCAGGTAGTCGCGCGCGGCCTCGAACTGCTCGTTCGTGAGCCCGTTCCGTACCATCTTCTCCACCTCGTACAACGCGATCCTGAGCGCCATGTGGCCGTTCTCCGGCACGACCGGGCGGATCCAGACCTCGAACAGCTGCTGCTGCCGCGCCAGGTTCGGGTCCGGGAAGAACTGGTACATGCCGCGGGGAAATGCCTCGATGTAGGCGTAGTCACCGTAGTTCATGCCGCGCTTCTCGCGGATCCGGTCGTAGAGGTGCGACATCGACGCGCGATGCTCGCCGAGCCAGGCGCGCGCCACGTCGAGGGCGGCGAAGTCGGCCGATGCCCGCGTGACGTGGATCGGGTGACCGAACGAGATCGCCGTCGCGCGGGTCTCCTTGGCGATGATGTCCACGTCGTAGCCCCGCGGCGCCTTGCCCGCGACCCCGGTGATGCGGGGGGTATCGCCGGCCGGCAGCTTGCCGAGCTCGGTGGCCAGCGATGCCGTGACCGCGTCGGTAACGCCGCCGTTGATACCGACGTTCAGGTTGCCCGACACGTAGTGCTGCCGGACGAACGCCTGCACGTCGTCGAGCGTGATCGACTGCAGGCCCTCCACCGTGCCGAGCACGGCGTGGCCATACGGCGTCCCGGCGAAGATCCGGTTCTGCAGCCACTCCTTGCCGAGTTCCTCCTCGTTGTTCGAGCGCAGGTCGATCGTGAGCGCGTTCAGCTGGTTAGTCTTCAGGCGGTCGAAGTCCTCCTGCCGGAAGCCCGGCTCGAGCAGCTGCGGCAGGGCCACGGAGGCGAACAGCGGCCAATTGTCGCGGTGCACGGACAGCGTGAAGGTCGTCATCTCCTTGTCGACCTGCGCGGCGAGCGAGCCCGCGATCGGGTAGAGCGCCTTGTTGATCTCGTCGATGCGCAGGGTCTTCGAACCGGCCTCCGCGATCATCGAGGCCGCCAGGCGCGCGAGGCCCTCCTTGCCCGGCGGATCGTAGGCCGAGCCCACGTCGAACAGCAGCTTGATGGCGAGTTGCGGCAGGGCGGTCTTCTGCACCAGGAAGCGCTGCGGATCGAGGCCCGCGGCGGCAGGCGTGAAGCTCGCGAGCGATGGCAGTCGACCGACCGCCTCGGGGAGCGTCTCCTGCGCGAGTGTCGTCACCACCAGCCCCTCGTCGACGAAGTATCGCTTCGCCGCGGCATCGACGTCCTCGGGCGTCAGGGACGCGTAGACGCGGAAGACGTTGTTCAGCGTGTCGTAGGAACGGCTGTAGCGGACGAAGCGCGCGAGCGTGCCGGCGATCGTGTCCGTGTTGTCGAGCCGGGCGGTGAAGGAGTAGCGCAGGTTCGACTTGGCTTCCTCCAGCCTGCGCGCGTCGAGCCTGGTGGCCCGCGCCAGTGCCACGGCGCGCAGGATCTCGTCGCGGACGTGGAGTACGTCGCCGGCCTGCTTGACGCGGGCGAAGACCACGATCAGCTCGGGATCGACGTTGTCCGGAGCGCTGATGAAGAACTGGTCGACCTTCTGCTCCTGCTCGACGAGCTTGCGATACACGTCCGAGGTCTGGCCGAAGTTGACGTTCATGAAGAGATCGATCGCGGCCGCGTCCCTGGCCGTCTCGCTGAACGCGGGTCCGCGGAAGGCGACCGTGATCCAGGGCGCCGTCGGCGTCTGCCAAGGCACGTGCGCGTACACGGCACCCTGCGGCGCCGGTTCCTGCGGAATCGTCACCTGCTCGACGGAGCCAGGCTCCCATCCACCCCAGTACTTCTCGACCAGCGGCAGCACCCGCTCGGGGTCGACGTCGCCGGCGACGATCAGTGCCGTGTTCCCCGGGCGGTACCAGCGCGAGAAGAAGGTCTTCGAGTACTCGTACTGGTTCGGCATGTCCTCGATGTCCGCGATGAAGCCCATCGTGGTGTGCTGGTAGGTGTGCGTCGAGAAGGCCTTGGCGCGCATCGTCTCGTAGAGCTTCATGATCGGGTTCGCCGAGTTCTTGTTGTACTCGCCGAGCACCGCGCGCGCCTCGGTCTTGAAGGCCTCGACCGGGTAGGAGAGGTTCTGGAAGCGGTCGGCCTCGATGCGCAGCATCGTCTCGAGGTCTTCCTTCGCGAAGGTGACGTGGTAGTTGGTGTAGTCGTCGGTCGTGTAGGCGTTCTGCCGCGCACCCGCCTGGGTGATGATCGCGTTGTAGGCGTCCGGCGACAGCGTCGGCGTGCCGCGGAACATCATGTGCTCGAAGAAGTGCGCGAAGCCGGACTTGCCGGGCTCCACCTCGTTGCGCGACCCGGTGAGCACCGGGATCTGCAGCGAGACGATGTTCGGGAAGCCGGTCGGGACGACGATCACGACGAGCCCGTTCGGCAGCGTCCGGGTCGTCGCCTGGAACGGCAGGATGTCGGTCTGCGAGTCCGCAGCCGGGGCTGCGAGCGAGACAACGGCCAGGAAGAGCGCGAGGAACGCGCCCGTGAGGCGGGTCTTGTGCATGTCGAGGGTCGTCCGGATGGATACAGGCCGGCGGGCATCATAGCCCGCCGGCCTGCCGGCGACCTACTGCCGCATCAGCTTGCCGGCCATCCCCAGGATGTCGTCGAGCGGATTGCCGTCGCCGTCGAGATCGAGCATCGAGGCGAGACCCGGTTCGCCACGCGATGCAGCCGCTCGACCACCACCGAGCATGCTGCCCAGCAGGTCACCGAGCCCACCCCCGGACTGCGGCGCAGGCGCGGATGCCGACGCGCCACCTTTTCGTGCCATGTAACCAGCGACCAGCATCGCGATGATCGGCAACATCTTCTTGAGCAGCGCCGGATCGAGCCCGGTCTGTGCGGACGCGCCCTGCGCCACCGCGCGACTCACGTCCTTCGAGCCGAAGATCTGCCCGAGCACGTCATTGCCACGGCTGACGTTCGTGGGCTGCGGGCCGAGCACGTCGTCGAGCAACCCGCCGCCGCCGAGTCCGCCGAGCATGCCGGCGAGTCCCTCGAGGCCCGTCGGCTGCGCCCTCGCCTGCTTCTTGAATCCGCCGAGGATGGCCGGGACGAGAGCCTCGGCCCCGGCCGTGGCCTGCGATTCGCTCACGCCGAGTTCGCGCGCCATGGACTGGATGCCGCCCATCTGGCTGAGGATGTCCGTGACCTGCATGATGTGTCTCCTCGGGATCGAGCCGGCGGATGTGCCCCATGGTAGAGCTTTTGTCCGCGCCAGCGTCGCACGGCGACCGGATGCGGTTGTTGCGACCCTTTGCCGGGCTGCATCATCTAGGGATGGTTGACCGTCCCGGAGCCGATGACTCGATGAAGCGCCGCCGAATTCGTCCGCTGTTGATGCCGGCCGCGCTCGCGCTCGGGCTCGCGGGCTGCATCACGGTCGGTCCGGACTACACGCCTCCAGCCAGCGACGTGCCGGCCGCGTGGAGCCGGCTCGATGACGCCGCCGATCCGGCCACGGTGGCCGCAAGCCTGGGCGACACGCGCCTGTGGTGGCGGAGCCTGGGCGACCCGTTGCTCGCGGCGCTGGTGGACGAGGCCTTGCAGGCGAGCCCCGACCTGCGGGGCGCGCAGGCGCGCTTGCGCGAGGCACGCGCCCGACGGGCGGTGACCCGGTCCGACCTGTTTCCGAGCCTGACGGCCTCCGCATCCGGCAGCCGCAGCGAAACCAGCGACGTGACGCGCGACGCCTACAGCGCGGGTTTCGACGCGAGCTGGGAGATCGACGTGTTCGGCGGCGTGCGACGCGGCGTCGAAGCGGCCGAGGCAGACCTCGACCGGGCCGAGGCGAACCTTGGCGATGCACAGGTGTCGCTCGCGGCCGAGGTCGCCCTCAACTACGTCGAACTGCGCGCACTGCAGGCGCGCCTCGGAATCGCCCGCGGCAACCTCGCGAGCCAGTCCGAGACGCTGCAACTCACCGAGTGGCGTGCCGAGGCCGGGCTCGTCAGCGGGCAGGACGTTGAGCAGGCACGCACCAACCGGGAACAGACGCGGGCGCAGATTCCGAACCTCGAGACGAGCGCCGCCGAGGCGGAGCACCGGCTGGACCTGCTGCTCGGCAAGTCGCCCGGCACGCTGCATGCAACGCTCGTGCCCGCCGGCGACCTGCCCGACGTGCCCGCCGGCATCGCCGTCGGCATTCCTGCCGACGTGCTGCGGCGACGCCCGGACGTGCGGGCCGCCGAGCGCCAGCTGGCCGCGGAAACCGCCCGGGTGGGCGTGGCCCAGGCGGCGCGCTATCCGTCGTTCCGGCTCTCGGGCTCGATCGGGATCGAGGCGCTCTCGTTCGGCGACCTCACCGACGATGCCGACTCGTCATCGTCGCTGCTCGGCGGCATCACCGCGCCGATCTTCGACGCGGGCCGGCTGCGCAACCAGGTGCAGGCACAGGACGCCGTGCGCGAGCAGGCGCTGGTCGCGTACGAGCAGGCCGTGCTCACGGCGCTGCAGGAAGTCGAAAACGCGCTCGTGGCCCTGGCCCGCAATCGCGAACGCGTCGAGGCACTCACCAACGCCACGCGGTCGGCGCGCAACGCTGCCGAGCTGGCGCGACAGCGCTATGGCGCCGGACTGGTCGATTTCCAGTCCGTGCTCGATACCGAGCGCAGCGTGCTGTCCGTCGAGGATAGCCTCGCCAGCACCCGCGCGGACGGAGTGCTGTCGCTCATCCGCTTGTACAAGGCCCTGGGCGGCGGCTGGACGGCGCCGGGCGACTCCGGCGCAGCAGGACAGGTCACACGATGAAATCGAACCAATCCAGTCAAGAGAACCAGGGCAACGCTCTCAAGGCGATTCTCGCGGGCGGATCGACGGGCGTCGTCACGCGCGGTCGGGTGTGGCTCGCAGGCGCGGTGCTCGCGATCGCCGTTGCGGCCTTCTGGTGGCTGCGCTCCGGCGGCGATGCGGACGCGCCGAACTACAGGACCGAGGAAGTCACTGTCGGCACTCTGGTGGTCAAGGTGTCGGCCACCGGCAACCTGCAGCCCACCAACCAGGTGGACGTGGGCAGCGAGCTGTCGGGCATCGTCGAGCAGGTCTACGTCGACGACAACGACGAGGTCACGAAAGGCCAGCTGCTGGCGCGTCTCGACCTCGCCAAGCTGCAGGACGCGGTGTCCCGGTCCCAGGCCAGTCTCGCCGCGGCCGAGGCGCAGGTGCTGCAGGCGCAGGCGACCGTCGCCGAGATGCGCGCCACGCTCGAGCGGTTCCGCCAGGTATCGCAGTTGTCCGCGGGCAAGGTGCCGTCGCGCACGGAAATGGACACGGCCGTAGCCAACCTGAAGCGCGCCGAAGCGAACGAGGCCAGTGCGCGCGCGAGTGTCGTGCAGGCACGCGCCGAACTGCAGTCGAACCAGACCGACGTCGGCAAGGCCAGCATCCGCTCGCCCATCAATGGCGTGGTGCTGCTGCGCGACATCGAGCCGGGGCAGACGGTGGCGGCGTCGTTCCAGGCACCGGTGCTGTTCACGCTGGCCGAGGACCTCTCCAAGATGGAACTGCAGGTGGACGTCGACGAGGCCGACGTCGGGCAGGTGCAGGTCGGCCAGCCGGCGACGTTCAGCGTGGACGCCTGGCCCGGCCGCGAGTACAGCGCCGTCATCACGCGCGTCGGTTTCGGCGCGCAGACCGAGGAGGACGTGGTGTCCTACCTGACCGTGCTCGAGGTGAAGAACGAGGACCTGAGCCTGCGCCCCGGCATGACCGGCACGGCCGACATCACGACGCTCACGCGCAGGAACGCCGTGCTGGTGCCGAATGCGGCACTGCGGTTCACGCCGCCCGCGCCGGAGACGGCGGAGAAATCCACTGGCCGCGGCGTAACGAGCGCGTTGATGCCGCGTCCACCACGGCAGCCGAGGACCTCACGCAGCGTGGCGAGCGAGGGATCGCCGCGTGTCTGGGTGCTGCGCGATGGCATGCCGGTCGCGATCGAGGTCGAGACTGGCGCCACCAACGGCCGGGTGACCGAGATCGTCGGCGGGTCGCTCGAAGCGGGCATGCAGGTGATCACCGAGGCGACGAGCACGCGGTCATGACCGACGAGGCCCTGATCCGGCTGTCCGGGATCACCAGGACCTACGGCGAGGGCCAGGCGGCCTTCCAGGCGCTCGCGGGCATCGACCTCGCCATCGAGGCCGGCGAGTTCGTCGCCATCATGGGGCCGAGCGGATCGGGCAAGTCCACGGCGATGAACATCCTCGGCTGCCTCGACACGCCCACCAGCGGCAGCTACCGGTTCCAGGGCGCGCACGTCGAGCAACTGACGCGCAACCAGCGCGCGCTGCTGCGCCGACACTACCTCGGCTTCGTGTTCCAGGGATTCAACCTGCTCGCCCGCACCACGGCGCTCGAGAACGTCGAGTTGCCGCTCATCTATCGCGGCGAGCCGGCGGACGCGCGCCACGCCGCCGCGCGCGCCGCGCTCGAACAGGTGGGACTACAGGGCTGGGAGCACCACATGCCGAACGAGCTGTCGGGCGGGCAGCAGCAGCGCGTGGCGATCGCCCGCGCCATCGTCACGCGGCCGGCCGTGCTGCTGGCGGACGAGCCCACCGGCAACCTCGACACGCACACCAGCCAGGAGATCATGGAACTGCTCGGCGCCTTTAACCGCGAGCACGGCATCACGGTGCTGATGGTGACTCACGAGCCCGACATGGCGGCGCACGCGCGGCGTGTGGTGCGCTTCGTCGACGGCCGGGTGGACAGCGACGCACCACATGGGCAGGCCGCCTGATGCTCTGGAACACCCTGCTGCTCGCGTTGCGCGCCATCCGGCGCAATCTGCTGCGCTCGTTCCTGACGGTGCTCGGCATCGTGATCGGCGTGGCCGCCGTCATCACCATGGTCACGCTCGGCAACGGCGCCACCCGCTCGGTGTCCGACCAGATCTCGAGCATGGGCAGCAACCTGCTCATGGTCCTGCCCGGCCAGCGCTTCGGCCCCGGCGCCGAGCCGGCACCGGCCTTCAAGGGCGCCGACGTGGAGGCCGTCCGCAACGAGATCTCGTCCATCCGGGCGGTCGCGCCGCTGGTGAACAAGTCCGTGACCGCGGTTTACCAGTCGAAGAACTGGTCGACGGTGGCTTACGGCAGCAGCAACGACTACTTCGAGGCCGGCAACTGGGTGGTCGCCGCCGGGCGCACGTTCAGCGAGACCGAGGAACGCGGCGGCAAGGCGGTGTGCGTGATCGGCGAGACCGTGCGCAAGGAACTGTTCGGTGCGCAGAACCCCGTCGGCAGCGAGATCCGCATCCGCAACTTCGCCTGCGACGTCATCGGGCTGCTGGCGTCCAAGGGCCAGTCGGCCATGGGCTCGGACCAGGACGACGTGGTCGTGATGCCGCTGCGTACGGTGCAGCGGCGACTGAGCGGAAGCCAGGACATCAACCGGATGTCGGTCTCGGTGAGCGACGGCGCCTCGATCGACGCGGTCAAGGAAAAGCTCACGCTGCTGTTGCGCGAGCGACGCAACATCGGTGCCAGCGAGGACGACGACTTCCGCGTGATGGACACGCGTCAGATCGCCGAGACGCTCACCAGCACGACGAAGATCCTGACCATGCTGCTCGGCGCCGTCGCGGCGGTGAGCCTGCTGGTGGGCGGCATCGGCATCATGAACATCATGCTGGTGTCCGTCACCGAGCGCACCCGCGAGATCGGCATCCGGCTCGCGATCGGTGCGCTCGAGCGCGAGGTGCTGCTGCAGTTCCTGATCGAGGCGGTGGTGCTGTCGAGCCTCGGCGGCGTGGCCGGCATCGCACTCGCCACCGTGGCGTCCATCGCGCTGGCCGGCGTGATGAACGTGCCCTACCTCTTCGGGGCAGGGATCAACCTGCTGTCGTTCCTGTTCTCGGCCGCGATCGGCGTGATCTTCGGCTACTTCCCGGCGCGGCGCGCCGCGAGCCTGAATCCGATCGACGCACTGCGGCACGAGTGACCGCCGAAGTCGTCGGACCCGCACCGCGTACCGGGTTATGACAAATGCCGGGCGTTTCGCCTCGAGGCACACGTTGCCGCTCGACGCTGACGGCGTATATTCAAGGCACGTCACGTGCGCCGGCGCCGCGGCGCGGCCCGTGATGCCCGGACTGCAGAACGAAACGCAATGTGGGGATCCAAATGAAACATCGAGCTCTGTTATTCGTTGCACTGGCGGCAGGCGGCGCCACGCTGGCCGTAATGTCACCTGCGCACTCCGAACCGCCGGCGAAGCGCTTCCTTATCGAATTCGTGGACGGACGGGCGGCCAGCGGCAAGGCCGCCGTGCGGGCCGCGGGCGGCACCATCGTGAAGAACCTCGACCGGCACAACGCGGTGTCCGCGGAGATCGCCGAAGCGAAGCTGGGCGCCCTCAGGAACAATCCGAACGTCAAGCTCGTGGAGGAAGACGCGCTGCGTTACCCGGTGTCCATGGTGCACTCGTTGCCGAGCGGCGCCGATCGCGGCGCCGTGGAAGCCGGCAGCGGCGGGCCGGAAGTAGTGCCCTACGGCATCGCCATGGTGCAGGCCGAGGGCTTCCGGGGCGACACGGCCAGCGGCGTCAAGGTGTGCGTCATCGATTCCGGCTATGACCTCGGCCACGAGGACAAGCCGGGCGCGGACGTGGTCACTGGAACCGATGACATCGGCGGCAGTGGCCCGTGGACCGAGGACGGCAGCGGCCATGGCACGCACGTGTCGGGCACGATCAACGCGCTCGACAACGACATCGGCGTGATCGGCGTCTTCCCGAGCGTGCCGATGCACATCGTGCGCGTTTTCGGCAACGACGGCATCTGGGCCTATTCGTCCGACCTGATCGGCGCGCTCGACGATTGCATGGACCACGGCGCCAACGTCATCAACATGAGCTTGAGCGGGATTCTTCCGAGCGTGCTCGAGAACGCCGCATTCCTGCATGCACTGAAGAGCGGCGTACTGTCCATTGCGGCAGCCGGCAACGGCGGCGCCGGTCGTAGCTGCGACATGTTTGCCGACCCGAGCCGACCCGAGCGGCAATCGTGCCGGATGCACTACCCCTCGGGCTACGACAGCGTGGTCGCGGTCGCTGCGGTCGATTCTGACGCAAACGTCGCTTCGTTCTCGCAGGTCAACAGCAAGGTGGAACTCGCGGCGCCCGGCGTGAGCGTGCTGTCCACCGTCCCGACCGGGAGCATGATGGACGTGACGCTGGAGGCCGGCGGCAGCACCATGGACGTGGTTCCGATGGACAATTTCGAGATTCCCGCCGCGCCCGTCGTGGGTGCACTGCAGGACTGTGGACTCGGAGCCCAGGCATCGGATTGCGGCAACGCGACCGGCAAGATATGCCTGATCGAGCGCGGCGCGGTCACCTTCGCCACGAAGGCGCTGGCCTGCCAGGACGCGGGCGGCGTCGCCGCCGTGGTGTTCCAGAGCGAGACCGGCGGGTCCGGCCCGGTGCTCGGGACGCTCGGTACGACGTTCGTGGACATCCCGGTGGTGGGCCTGGACCGCGCCACGGGCCTCGACCTTCGTGCGAACCACCTTGGCACCTCGGCGACACTGGCATTCACGCTCTCGGGCTATGACTACGACCGCTTCGACGGCACCTCGATGGCGACCCCACACGTCGCCGGCGTCGCGGCGCTGATCTGGAGCAGGCACCCGGAGTGCGGGCCGCAGGAGATCCGCGCGGCGATGAACGCCACTGCGCTCGACCGCGGCACGCCTGGCCGCGACAAGTACTACGGCTTTGGCATCGTGCAGGCGCAGGACGCCGACGAGTACCTGAAGACGAACGGTTGCACGGGCAACTGAGCACGACCTGCGATTGCGCCGGCGGCCATGCCGGCGCGCCGCTTCGATGACACCCCCTCTCCCTCGAGGGAGAGGGGCCTGTCAACCACGCCGTCGGAAGCGCGTTGACTGGATTGGTGCCCGCCCTGGAGGGCACCGTCCGGTTACCGACGGAGCGACGCTCATGCGGTCTGGTGGTGTTGGCCTGACGAAGTTTTACACGGGCCTGATCCTGGCCTCGCTGGCTCTTGCTGGCTGCGTGCCGGGCGCCTATGTCCAGGACTACCCGCAGGACGGCTACTACTACGGGTCCGGGGGCAGCTACTACAGGGGCCCCTACTCGAACTACTACGGGTACCCGGGCTACTACGGCTCAGGCTATTACGGCTCGGGCTACTACGGGTCGAGCTACTACTACCGCCCGCGGGTGGTGTACTACGACCACGATCACGACGACCGCGACTGCCGCCACGAGAGCCACCGCGACCGGCGACAGTACGACCACCAGGACCGGCACGACCGTGGACGCTACCGTGACCAGCGCGATACGGACCGCGCAGCGCCGGCTCCCCACGCCCTGCCGCCGTCGGGCTCGGCCCCCATGCGGCGTACACCGCGCGCAGCGCCGCCGCAGGCGTCGGCTCCGCCACCGAAAGCGGCGGGCAAGCCCCCCGAGGTCGAGTCCGAGCGCGAAACCAGGCACTACCCGGGCGATCGACGCCGCTAGGCATCGCCGCGGATTTGCGCGTCCAGCGGTCGCACCTGCACCTGCTCGATGCGCGGGCCCGCCATCTCCACCACTTCGACCTCGAAGTCAGGGAACCTCACGCGCTCGCCCTGTCGCGGCAGGCGACCGAGCCGCTCCTGCACCAGGCCACCGACGCTGTTCACGTCGACGGCCGGCGTGGGCTTGCCGATCGCGTCCTCGAGGCTCAGCAACGACAGGCTGCCGGCGCCGCCCGCCGAGCCGTCACTCGCGCGCTGCCACGACGGCGCCTGCTTCGCGAACTCGTCCTCGATCGGCCCGAACAGCGCCTCGATGACGTGCTCGAAGGTCACGAAGCCGATCTCGGTGCCGAGTTCGTCGGTGACGATGCCGAAGTGCGGGTCGCCGGTGCGGAAGCCCTTCAGGACCTTGAGCAGCGGCGCGTTCTCGTCGAAATACGGCATCCTGCGCAGGTAAGGCCGCAGGTCGCGGATATCGGGCAGGCGCTCGTCCGCGGTGACGAGGTCCTTGATGTGCAGCAGTCCGGTGAAACGTCCCGTCTCAGTGTCGCGGACCGGGTAGCGCGTGTAGCGCGTCGAGCGCACCTCGGCCAGCACGTCGCCGATCGAGCTGCCGGAGGAGATCCACGCCAGGTCCGACAGCGGGCGCATCAGGTCGCCGACCGTCAGCTCGCCGAGCTCCAGTCCGTGCACCAGGATCTGCGTCTCGACCGACCCGAGTTCACCGTGGCGGTGGCTGGCGCGCAGTACGCTGCGCAGCTCGTCGACGGAGTGCACCGCGTCACCCTCGGACGCCAGCTCGACGCCGAGACGGCGCACGATCAGGTTCGCGGCACCGTTCAGCACGTAGATGAACGGATACATCACCCAGTAGAACACGTAGAGCGGCAGGGCCGTATTGAGCGAGACGGCCTCCGCGCGCCGGATCGCCACCGACTTGGGCGCGAGCTCGCCGAGCACGATGTGCAGGAACGATATGAAGGCGAAGGCCACGGCGAAGGCGATGCTGTGCAGTACCTGCGGATCGGTGACGCCGAAGTAAGCGAGCACCGGTTCGAGCAGCCGCGCGAATGCCGGCTCGCCGATCCAGCCGAGGCCGGGCGACGCGAGCGTGATGCCGAGCTGGCACGCCGACAGGTAGGCATCGAGGTGGGTGCGGACGGTGCACAGCACCCGTCCGCGCAGGCCGTGCGTCCGGCCTAGCTCGTCCGCCTGCGTGCGGCGCAGCTTGACGATGGCGAACTCGGCCGCGACGAAGAACCCGTTCAGGAAGACGAGCGCGAAGCCCAGCAGGGCCAGTAACAGGGTCTCGTTCCACATCGCTGCCGGAAAGTGCAGCAGCCGCCGTCCCCGGGACCTGCCCGTCATCCGAATGCTCCCCTGCTGCAGCGCATTCCCGCTAGACTCGGCCCAGGATGCAACGCACGGCCAGTGGACGAAACGCCGCAAGAGCGTGAGGGAGACGGCCCGTGGGCCAAGCTGCGCCGCCGCAAAGTCGTGCAGTGGGGCATCGTTTATGCCGCGGGAGCGGGGGCTTCCTGCAGGGCCTCGAGTACGTCACCGACACCTTCGACCGGCCGGCCCAGGCCCAGCAGCTCACTACGCTCGCGCTGCTGGTCGGCCTGCCCGTGGTGCTCGTGACCGCCCGGTATCACGGCGACCAGGGCCGCCAGCGCGTCAGCGCAGCCGATCTCAGCATCATCGCGCTGCTGTTCCTGGTGGGTGGAGGGATCTTCTGGCGCTACGACCAGGTGAGCGGCACCCCGTCGACGACCGCCGCCACGACGCCATTGCCAGCGACGGCATCGGGCGCGTCCGCGGCCGCTCCTGAAAAATCCATCGCGGTGCTGCCGTTCGTGAACATGTCGGGCGACGCCGACAACGAGTACTTCTCGGACGGCATCAGCGAGGAGATCCTGAACGTGCTGGCGCAGGTGCAGGACCTGAGCGTGGCGGCGCGCAGCTCAAGGTGCGGATGGTGCTCGAGGGCAGCGTGCGCAAGCAGGCCGACCGCGTACGCGTCACGGCACAGCTGATCGACGCGTCGACCGGGTTCCACCTCTGGTCCGAGACCTACGACCGCGAACTCGAGGACATCTTCGCCATCCAGGACGAGATCGAGCGCGCCATTGACGCCGATGCCGGCTTCGCCGAGGCCTGGGGCGGCCTCGCGATCACCTACGCCGTGCTGCCCGACTACAGCAACCGCCTGCCGTCCCGTGACGCCGAGGTGCGCAGCCTGGAGGCGGCGCAGCGGGCGCTCGCGCTCCAGCCGGCGCTGGCCGAGCCCTACATGGCAATGGGCAATGTCGCCGGCAAGACGGGGCGGCGGCAGAGCGCGGCAGCGCTGCTGCGCAGGGCGATCGAACTGAGGCCATCGACGGCCACCGCCCACCAGTGGCTCGGGACGACCATGGTGGAGCTCGGTGAGGTCGAGCAGGGCATCGCGTCGCTCGAGCGCGCCGATGCGCTCGATCGCCGGGCGGGACGAGGAGGCGATCGCCGCCTGCCTGCCGACGCTCGAGTATGCCCCGGACGCGATCCTGTGCACGTCCGTCATTGGCCTGTCCTACCTGATCCTCGGTGATCGCGCACGCGCCCGCCCCTACTACGACCGGTGGGCGGCCGCGTGGGGCGGTGGCACCGACCGGCAGGTCGGGGAACTGTTCGACGCACTGGAGGGTCGCAGCGGCCGCAGGGCATTCGCTCGCCGGCTGTTGGCATTCGGCCCGCGCAGCTGGCGCGACCCCGGGAGCGGCAACCTGTTCAGCGACCTCGACGCGCCAGTGTTGCTCGTGATGCTCGGCGAGCCTGGGCTGGCACTCGACTACGTCGAGCGTGCGTCGGCCAGCACCCCGATCGACCTCGCCTGGGGCGTGCTGATGCCGAGCCTCGACCCGATCCGCTGCGATCCGCGGTTCGTCGCCGCCGTGCAGCGGATACAGATGTTCGACCACCGTGCCGCCCGGATCTGTACGGACCGGAACTGAGAGACCGACCGGGGTTACTTGCGCCAGAGGCTCGGGGTAAACAGCACCAGTACGCTGAATATCTCGAGCCTCCCGAGCAGCATGGCGAGGGCGCAGATCCAGGTCTGCAGGTCGGTCAGCCCCTCGTAATTGCCGGACGGACCGACCTGGCCGAGTCCCGGGCCTGCGTTGTTGATGCACGCGATGATCGCCGAGAAGGCGGTCACGAAGTCTAGCCCGCTCAACAGCAGGGAGAACGTCAGCACGACGACGGTGCCGAAATACAGCACCACGAAGGCCAGCACCGCGAACACCACCCGGTTCTGCACGACCTGCCCACCGACCCTCACCGGCGCCACCGCCTGCGGGTGCACGAGCAGACGCAGCTCACGACCGGCCTGCTTGAACAGTACGAGGGTGCGGAACATCTTGATGCCGCCGCCCGTGGATCCGGTGCTGGCGCAGTAGCTCGACAGCATCAGGATCCACATCGGTGCGAAGACCGGCCACGCGGCATAGTCCTGGCTGGCGTAGCCGCAGTCCGTCGCGATCGACACCAGGTTGAAAGCGACGTGGCGCAGCGATACCCCGAAGCTCGGATAGACGCCTTCGTACCACACCAGGAGCGTGACGCCGAGCGCGCTCAGCCCGATGATCAGGAGCAATGCCCGGGCCTCGACGTTGCCGAGGTACGTGCGCAGGCTCTTCTGCTGCCAGGCGATGAAGTGCCGGCTGAAATTCATCGCCGCGACCAGCATGAAGACGATCAGCACCGCCTCGATGGCCGGCGAGTCGAAGTGGCCGACGCTGGCGTCGTAGGTCGAGAACCCGCCGAGCGACAGCGCCGAGAACGCGTGGCAGACCGCATCGAACCAGGTCATGCCCGCGAGCTTCAGCGCGAGGATGCACGCGGCCGTGACCAGGAAGTAGATGAACCACAGCGCACGGGCCGTCTGGGTGATGCGGGGCGTGAGCTTCTCGTCCTTCATCGGCCCTGGCGTCTCGGCCTTGTAGACCTGCATGCCGCCGACGCCGAGCAGCGGCAGGATCGCCACGACCAGCACGATGATGCCCATGCCGCCGTACCAGTTGAGCGCGTGCCGCCACAGGTTGATCGAGGGCGGCAGGTCGTCTATCCCGACCAGCACCGTGGCGCCCGTAGTGCTGAGACCGGACATGGTCTCGAAGAAGGCATCGGTGAAGGTCAGTCCCGGCAGCGCGATCAGCAACGGCACGGTGGCGATCACCGACATCAGCACCCAGCCGAGCGTCACGAGCACGAAGCCGTCGCGCGAGCGCAGCTCGCGCTTGTGGCGGAGCGTTACCGCCCACAGCAGCACACCGGCGGCCAGGCAGGCCACCGCCGCCACGACGAAGTCGACGAACTGGCCGTCGCCGTAGATGAGCGAGGTCGCCATGGGCAGCGAATACGTGATGCTGAACATCATCAGCATCGACCCGAGGACGTGCAGGACCGAGAGCATGGCGCGCTCGAGGGACGGTCAGCCCCGGGCGATGGTGACGTTCGAACTGGACCGGCACGCACGACGGGTCCAGCACGTGCCTGCGGTTGATCCCCTTCATGTTCTTCTCCAGTTGTCCGTCAATGCCGCCGCGGTCGCTCGAGCCGGTCGTGCAGCACCCGCAGCGCATACAGGCTGAGCGCGGCGCCGACCACGCCGAAGGCCACCAGCCAGCCAATATCGCGATTGACCACGCCCTCGGCGATCAGCACCGCGCCGACGGCGTATGGTAACTCCGCCAATGCGAGTGCCGCGAAATAGGTGCGCAGGCGCACGCCGAGATAGCCGCACAGGTAGCCGGGGACTTCGGACGGCAACGCCAGGCACAACAGCAGCACCAGGACGAACGTGACGTTGCCCCTGAGGCGGCGCAGGTAGAACCGGAACTGGCCTGGCGTGCGGGAGGCGTCCCGCTCGGGCCGGCGCAGTGCGTGGCCCAGCGCGTACGTACCGACGCCGCCCAGCAGCCAGCCGAGCCACAGCAGCACGAAGGTAACCGCGCTGCCCCACGCGTACACCGCCGCCGGCAACAGCAGTGCACTCGAGAAGAACGCCAGGATCGCCGATACGGCGGCCAGCAGCACGAACGCGACCGCCCCGAGGACTGGATGAGCGGCGATCAGCGGCTCGGCAGCGGACAAGGCCCGTTGCAGGGTCTCGTAGACGGCATCGACCGACAACAACAGGGCCACCGACGTGCAAAGCAGCACGACGGCGACCGCGCGGCCCCAGCTGCGGACGCGCGGGAACCGGGTCGCCACGTCGATTGGTGGCCTGTTCACGGTGCAACGTTAACAGGCCCGCCGGGCCGCGCGCGCCGCCGGCTTTCGCGTATATTCGGGCGCGACCGCAAATCATTCAAAAGAACTCGGGGGAGCCACACATGATCACGAACTCGAGCGCCGGCACCAATGTGCACGAGATCGCTGCCGGCATCTTCCGCATCAATACGCCGGTCGTCTTCCCCGGTGGATCCGGCGCGTTCAGTTTCAACCAGTACCTGGTCGCCGACGACGAGCCACTCGTGTTCCACACGGGTCCGCGGCGCATGTTTCCGCTGGTCAGCGAGGCGATCGGCAGGATCCTCCCCGTGTCTAGACTGCGCTACATCGCCTTCTCGCACTTCGAGGCGGACGAGTGCGGTTCGCTCAACGATTTCCTGGCGGCTGCGCCGCATGCGGTGGCGGTCTGCAGCCGGGTCGGGGCCATGGTGTCCGTCAACGACATCGCCGACCGGCCGCCCCGCCCGCTGGCGGATGGCGAGGTCCTGACGCTCGGGCAGCACGCGCTGCGCTGGCACGACACGCCGCATGTGCCGCACGGCTGGGACTGCGGCATGATGTTCGACACGCACACCCGCACCTCTTTCTGCGGCGACCTCTTCACGCAGGGTGGGACGGGCGACGTGCCGATCACCGAGGGCGACATCCTCGGGCCGAGCGAGGAGTTCCGCCGTCCCATGGACTACTTTTCACACTGCCCGGACACCGCGGCGCTGCTCGAACGGCTCGCCGGCGACGACCCGGCCGTGCTCGCCTGCATGCACGGCAGCGCGTGGCGTGGCGACGGAGGTGCGCTGATCCGCGAACTGGGGAAGGCGGTCAGCGGGGGTTAGCGCGCCCGGTACCAGTCGACCTTGCGCGTCCGCACCATGATGGCGGCGAGGATCAGGAACAGCAGCCCGGCACCCAGCACCATCGCGTTGTCCTCGCTGATCAGGAGCCCATACAGCGCGGCGTAGAGCGTGCCGAGCAGCACGGCGAAGCCGCCGCCGCGCACCCATCCGCCGAGCACGTGCCCGAGGTAGTGGCCGATGAGCATGACGCAGGCGATCGCCGCGATCAGGTACGCGCGACCGAAGGCAATGTGTTCGGACAATGCCAGCAGCAGCAGGAAGAAGATCGCGACGGCCAGGCCGACGAGGCCGTACTGGATGGGATGGATGCGCAACTGCTCGAGGAACTCGAACATGGCGAACGTGGCGAAGGTGAGGAGCACGAACAGCACGCCGTACTTGGTGGCGCGGTCCACCTTGGAGTAGATGTTCACGGGATCGACCAGCGACACGCTGATCGCGTCGATGCCGGGGACGGCGGAGCTTCCGCCCATCCGCTCCCGGAACTGCGACTGTGCGTTGCTCGCCAGCGACGATACCTCCCAGCGGGCACGGAATCCGTCCGGCCCGATGACGCGCGTGCGCGGCAGGAAGCCGCCGTGAAACTGCGGGTGCGGCCAGGTCGACTCGAGCGCGACCAGGTTGCGTTCCGCGAGGGGCGCGATCGACAGCGTCTCGGTGCCCTGCAGCGACGACTTGAACTCGACGTTCGAACTCGAGCGTCGTCCCCGGGGCTGGCCGGGTGAACGTCGTGTGCAGGCCGCTGCCGCCCCCGCCCTGCCCCTGGCGGAGCGTGCGCTGCTCGCCCTTTACCCGCAGCGACGCGACGCCGACCAGGCCACGCACGTCGCTGATTCCGAGGCCGAGCCGTGGCTCGCCGATGGTGCGGGGCGTGGCCGGGTCGTCGTCCAGTGGAATCCGCACGCGGAATGCCGCTCGCTGGGTCGAGTCCAGCTCGAACACGCGCACCTCGTGGATGCCGCGCATCCTCGGCACGGAGCGCAGCGTGCCCCGCACCTCCAGCGACTGCGGGAAGAACACCCACTTCCCGTGCTGCACGTGCTCGACCCGGCGCTGTGCCCCGTTCGCATCGACCTGCGTCGTGACGACGCGGTCGCTGAACGGCACGAACAGTACCGGCCCCTCGAGCGACTGCGCACCGGCGGTGCTGCGGGCGACCGCCTCGACCGCCTCGGCGCGATGGCGCTGCCGGTCCTGGACGGTGCCCCGGATCATCGACAGGGCAATCACGAGTGCGACGGTCAGGACACCGACCATCAGGGTCTTCGATGCAAATCGCATGCTGCCTCCCGGTGCGTGTGGCGGGCAGTCTCGGTGCGATGTGCGGTGTGGCGATGGCGACTGTGTGAAGCGGCCGTGAAGTCAGGCTGGCAGGGATAGCCGCGCGACGGCGCCGCCGCCCTCGCGGTTACCGAGGGTCGCGCGCCCGTCGTGCAGCGCGGCGACCTCCGCGACGAAGCACAGGCCGAGGCCGCTGCTGCGGCTGCCGCCGCTCGGCCGCGGCAGCGAGTAGAAGCGCTCGAACGCGCGGTCCAGCGCGTAATCCGGGACGCCGGGCCCGCGATCGGCGACCGCGATCGTCCAGCGTGGGCCCTCGCGGGTGATCGTCACTTCCACCTCGCTGCCTCGCGGTGCGAAGTCGGCGGCATTGTCCAGCAGGTTCAGCAGCGCCTGCCGCAGCAGGAAAGGGTCGCCCTGAGCCACCGCCGCCGGTCCGGTGACTCGCACCGACAACTCGCGCCCCTGGAGCTTCCGCGCCAGATGTTCCGTCGCGGCTTCCGCCAGGGCCCTCAGTTCGACCGGCTGGGGATCTTCGATCCGCTGGCGATGCTCCACGGCGGCGAGCGCGAGCAGCTTGTCGATCATCTCCGCCATCCGGTCGCCTTGTGCCCGGATCGTGGCGATGAAGCGCGCACGATCGTCGGCCGGCATCGCCGCGCCGCCCGACTCGACCAGTTCCGCGCTGCCGCGAATCGCCGCGAGCGGGCTCTTCAGCTCGTGGGTCAACGCGTGGACATACTGCTCGACGTACTGCTTGCCCTCGAGACGCTCGCGCATCGTCGCGAGTGCGCGTCCGAGGTCGCCGAATTCGCCCGCTGCATCGGGCGGTGCCACCCGCTCGCCTGCGGTCACGGCATCGGCGTAGCGACGCAACGCACCGAGTTGACGTGACAGCCACCACGCCGCGAGCAGGCCGACGGCCAGTGCCGTCCCGAGCAGCACCAGGCCCCAGCGCAGGATCGTGCCCTGGCTGCGTGCGATGAACGGCGCGATCGCCTGGTTCGGCCTGGCCACGGTCAATACGCCGACGATCCGGTCCCGCCCGGCGCTGCGGTCGACGATCGGCGCGGCGACGTACATCACCGTGGAGGCGTCATCGGACGGATCGGAGCGCGTCGAACGTGCGCCGTAGCGTCCGCGCAAGGTCAGGTAGACGTTGTTCCAGCGGGAGTAATCCTTCCCCAGGTCAGCGCCGCTGGAATCGAACACGACGATGCCGCGCGCATCCGTAACGTAGATGCGCGTGCTGACGCGACGCTTGCCGAAGCCCCAGATCTCGGCACCGAGGTCCCGGTCGGTCAGTTCGCGTACGCTCGCGGCGAACCGGCCTCGATCGATCCTTCCGGCGAGCAGGTCGTCTCTCGCCTGTCCGGCGAGAAGGTTGGCCGTGTCGACCAGCGTGTCCTCCATGGCCTGTCGGACCCCCGGCTTCACCTCCTGCACGAACACGCGCGCGAGCAGGATCGCCGCGATCGCCACGATCACGAAGTAGCCGAGCAGGACACGCAGACCGATCCTCATGCGGGGCTGCAGTGCCTGCGCTCAGCCGTCGGCGTCGACCGAGTAGCCGAGGCCACGGTGGGTCCGGATCGGGTCCTCGCCGTCGCCGCCCTCCGCCGCGCGCAGCTTCGCCCGCAATGTCTTGATGTGCGTGTCGACCGTGCGGTCGGTGCTCTCGAGCGCATCCGCCCACACGCGGTCCATCAACTGCGTGCGCGACAGGACCGCCCCCGGGCGCGCCAGCAGCGCCTCGAGCACGCCGTACTCGTAGCGGGTGAGATCGAGCAGGTGCCCGTGGTAGCGGATGCGCAGGCCCTCCCGGTCCAGTTCGAAGGCGCCGACGCTCTGCCAGCGTGACTGCCTCGACTGGTCGTGCCGCCGCAGGCGGGCGCGCACCCGCGCGACCAGTTCGCGCGGCGAGAACGGCTTCACCACGTAGTCGTCGGCGCCGAGTTCGAGTCCCAGCACGCGGTCGACCTCGGTCTCGCGTGCGGTCAGGAAGATGACCGGCACGTCGCTCGACGCGCGCAGCGCCCGGCACACGTCGAAACCGGTAATGTCGGGCAATCCGACATCGAGCAGCACCAGGTCGATTCCGCCGTCCTGCACGCGTGGCAGCACTGCGCCGCCCAGCAGGACGTGTTCGACGCCGAAGCCCTCGGCTCGCAGCGCATAGGCCACGGTGTCTGCAATCGCGGGTTCGTCCTCGGCGATGAGGATGGTCACCACGAGCTTTGCCATGGGGCGCCCCCGGGCAGGAATGGTTGCCTGGCGGCCAGTGTAGTCGAAGGCAGCAGCATGCCTGCGCTAAAGTGCGACACATGACCCACCCGATCGGGCCCGAGCAACTGCTGGCCAGGCTCGACGACATCGCCGCGGCGCTGCGCATGAGCGGCCACGCGCAGGCCTTGATCGCCCTCGGTTCCGTGGGACTCGAGCGTCAGCGGCTGGACCGGTACTCCGATCTCGACTTCTTCGTGATCGTCGATCCGGGCAGCAAGGCGCACTACATCGACAGCCTCGACTGGCTCGCGGCCGCGCACCCGCTGGCCTGGCATTTCCGGAACACGGTCGACGGCCACAAGGCCCTGTCACGAGACCGCATCTTCTGCGAGTTCGCCGTCTTCGAGCCGCAGGAACTCGCGGCGATTCCGTTCGCGCCCGGCCGCATCGTGTGGCGGCGGCCGGACGTGGACGAATCCATCGCGATCCCCCGCCGGCCCGTGCCGGAGGCCCGCCTGCCCGAGGAGGCCTGGATCGTGGGTGAGGCGCTCGGCTGCCTGTACGTCGGCCTGCAGCGCTGGCATCGCGGGGAACGACTGTCGGCCGCGCGCATGGTCCAGGGCCACGCGCTCGACCGACTCATCGAACTCGACGCCTTGCGACTCGCGAACACTCCCTCCCCCGTGAGCGTCGATCCATTCAGCCGCGAGCGTCGCCTGGAACAGCGCCAGCCGGACCTTGCCCGCGAGTTACCCGAACTCGTGCCGGGCTATTCGCACACGCCGCAGGCCGCGCTGGCGATTCTCGCCGCCCTGGAGCGGCGCGGCGCATCAGTGGATGCGCCGATGCGGGAGCGAATCCGCGCTCTCGCGCTGTGATGGCACCAATGCGGCCCGTTCCGCGCGCGGTCTTGTCGCAACACTGCGCTCCTGTGCCAATTTAGGGGCCCCTTGCGAGGGACCCCTTTTCCATTTCACTGGCGCGCCAATAGAGATGAATCTGGGCACTGGTCGACCGTCATAGCCATTTCCCAGTTCCATAAGCACGTCAGAACCTAACCAGCTCCGGCCGCGCCTGGAGCGAGGCGCAGTGCTATGAGTCCGTCGCCGGTTACGGCGCCAAGAGTCGGCCTATGACTTGAGAACCACCGAACTTTCTGGCAGCCCAAAACAGACACATAAGCCAGAGCGGCTCCGCACTTGGTTCGCCTTCCGCGACTAACTTTCCGGATAACGGTTCACTCACAGTACCATCGATCTCCGCATGAGCTGCGTTATTCGGAAGCGCATCTACACGGACCCTTAGCGCCGCACGTTTGCTCTGCTTCGTGGCGTCAAAATGTGCTTTGCTAATTCTGGCGATAGTGGCCACCCTTAGCTTCAACGTCGCGACTGGCGGTGATCTACCCGGCCGGTCCAAATCCCGATGAAAGATGGCGATGATATATCGGCGACAATATACAGAGAGCCGACTGACGGACTGGTTCTTGCCCGCAAGAGCATCAGATAGAACCCGGCCCCGATCCCACTCAGCATCTAAGATCGCGTGCAGAACATCTTCCGAAGGCTCGCAATACTCGTCCGACATCGTCAATCATCAGACTGCCAGTGCGCGAACAATTCCCTTAATCTGCTCTGGTTCGGTAACCAAATGAACAGTTGTCCCTGCTCGACTCGAGATTCGACACTGAAAGTCCTCGAATGTCACTTCGATCGAGTCGCCGGTCATCTTATTCCAAGAAAGCGCAAAGCCACCGTTCCGGGTCAGGAATAACGATGGCTTCGTGGGGAACGAACCGAATGCGCGAATGAACGCGGCTGCCAATGCCGCACTGTCAGGAGACAAGGATCGTGCCTGGTCACCGTCCCAACCAAGCTGATAGGACGCCAGCTTTCGAAAGCGTCGTGCCGCCAAGAAGCCGAAACGTACCCGGATAATCGACCGCAAGTTTTCTACCGCTCGATTCGAGGCGACCAGCATTCTCGCGGGTGTAATTGACCATGCGCTAACGCTCGAATATTGCCCAGTCCGGGCGGGCAAAAGGTAGCGAGTTCTCGCCCTCACGCTTTCAATTTCTCGCATTGGCTCGCGCCAATCAGACGAAAATGCCTGCAATGAAAGAGATGCGGTTGTCGCCGTCATTTAAGGTGCTCTCTCGTTTGTTGGCCGGATCAGAGTCTCGTATGCATGGCGCTGAATTTCGTGTGCCTGATCGAGCCAATCGGCTAGTGCGGATAATGAAAACTCCGGTCGTTGAGCGTCAGCGGACCGCAAAGTAGTTGTTGCGATGAACGCTGCTCGACCACCCGCCAGCCCCCGATCCAACTGGTTCACCAAGATGCCCGGTGGCTTCCTCACAGGGACTGTAAAGTTGATGTGATGATCTTCAATGACGGGATCAAGAAATGGTGACTTGAGGAAGGCATCCGGCGTCTTGACGATGACTTGGGCGCGATTCTCCACGAATTTACTATCAGACTCACCATCGGTCAGTTCGAAGGCGTCTTGGTACCGTAACTCGACCCCGATCGCCGGCAAGCCACCTAGGCCTTGATGGTGGGCACGGTCAAGAAACTCAAGCGCCTTGACGCATGTCGCCCTGAACCGAGACCAACTGTAACCAGCCTCAACTTGATTGGCGGTCACGATGCCAAGGCCTGCCTGCAAACAAGGCCATACATCTTTCCCAGTCCAGAACTGATGTTTAACAAAGTGAGGGACAATTGGCGGAACGCCCTCGTTCACCTTCTTGTAGACGGGAAAGTCCGATTGGGCAATGGACCGGAACACACCTGCGAACAAGGTGGAATCTTCTTCGTCAAACTTGAACTCAACGACGCCCTTGTCCCTGATCGGTGTCCCCCACCGGATCTCAAATATTGCCTCAACCAACGGAGGCTTCTTCCCATTTGACACGATGAACCCCACCGATTCTTGCTGGACACACCGATCTGGCACTTCGGCTCGAGTCGATTCTAGTGGATGAGTGAATCGGAATACCTAGGTCAACCCACAAATCAGCTCAAGCGACGCCAAGGCCAATCCGCCCCCGTGTATGTAACACGGGGGCCTACAGATACATAGGGTAATCGAACCCGCTACCTAGGGCATTCGGGTCCGTTGGCGGGACCCTCGAGGGGACCCTTGACAGCGGGCTGCCGGCGCGTAGACTGTCGCGTGACTGTCAACTGACATTCACGGAGACATTTATGAAGCCCGGCGATCTGACCAAGGTCTGGACAGCCCCGGACAACTCGCGTCTGACACCGAAACAGCAGTCGTTCCGGCTGCCGTTGCATGTCGCGGCCAAGCTCGACGCACTATGCGCGATCTTCCCGAAGAAGACCAAGACCGAGATCGTCGGCGATCTGCTCGCGGTAGCCATCGACGAACTCGAGAAGGACCTGCCGAGCTATCGCGGTGACCAGGTGGCCCAGCATCCGGAGCACGGGGCGATCTTCCGTCTGCACGGGCAGCGCATCGAGTTCCGGCGGCTGGCAAACAAGCTGTACAGGGAACTCGAGAAGGGCATGGGGAACAAGAACGCCCCGGACCTTTACGACGAAGAACTTCACGAGAGCGACGATTAGAAAGGGCCGGCCATGACAGGCTTTCGACGATTGCTCGCAGGACTCGACACAGTGCAGGTCTGCTACTACTTGCGCCCGGCGATCGGCCAGGCATTCAGTTTCGAGGCGCTGACAGTTCTGAAGGAACGTGCACGGGCTTCCAAGATTCGGGACGGTGTACCCGTCGACATTGGCGGCTGGTCGTTCCAGCTGCGCCCGTCCGGATCCGGGTCGGGCTATCCGCTGATCCTCGAGCATCCGAACTACACGCTCGAGTGCGGCGAGTTCAATAACCCCTCCTTCTTCGTAACCTTCCGCAGCCGAGCCCTGTGGCAGCATGGCGCGACCGCACTTCACCAGGCGTTTCTGACCTGGGCAGCGTCCGTTGGCCTGACAGTCATTCGCCCGGAATCCCTGTCTCGCGTCGACTTCACGTTCGACTACCAAATCGAGAACCCGGACTTCACGATCGACTCCGTGGTCTCCCTGTCGGCCAAAGACGATCAGCGCCGCGAGGATCGACGCGTCCAGACGATCATGTTCGGCAAAGGCGACGTCGTCCTGCGGATCTACGACAAGATCGCGGAGATCGAGCAGTCGAGCGAGAAGGTCTGGTTCTACGAGTTGTGGGGCGTCCGGGAGAAGGTCTGGCGGATCGAGTGGCAGGTACGCAAGGACGTGCTGCGGCGGTTCGGCATCAAGAGCTTTCAGGACCTGTTCGAGGGCCAGGGCGACGTGCTCCGCTACTTGGTCAACGATCACGACACGCTGCGCGTCCCGACCGAGGACACCAACCGCTCCCGCTGGCCACTGCACCCGCTGTGGGTCGATCTAGCGCAGCAGATTGACGAGTTCCGCGGCCAGGGGGTCTATCGCGTCCTTGACCCGCAGGCGACGCTCAATGCCCAGCTGCAGCGCATCGCCGTCAGTGTCTACGGCTACCAGAAGCGCGTCGCGGCCATCCTGAGCGTCCAAGACCGCGTCGAGTCGGTAACGCTGGGGCACGCCGCCACCCACCTTCGCGACTTGATTGACCGGCTGCACGACCCGCTCAGCTGGCGGATCGAACGTCGCGGCGAAGCGGGAACAGACCCGGCTGGGCATCGGCAGTGACTGACGAGACCATCAAGCTCCCTGCCCTACCGGGTGCCGGGGTACTCGACCTGGTGCCCAGGGTCGCGCTGCGCTTTCGCAGGGACTACTCTCCGGAGACGTTGACGGACCGCGAAATCGACGCTCTGTGCCCGGTGCTGCCCGAGCTGGCGTCGGAACTGTTGATGCTAATGGCGGCAGAGAACGATAAGGAGTGAGGCGCTATGGCCGTGGCGTTGTATGCGCGAGTCTCGACGACTCGCCAGGCCGAGCAGGATCTGTCCATTCCCGACCAGCTGCAACAGATGCGCGATTGGTGCGCGTCACAGGGACTGCTCGTCGCCAAGGAGTACGTCGAGCCAGGGGCGTCGGCCACCGACGATCGCAGGCCCGTGTTTCAGGAGATGATCGCGGATGCGACCCTCACGCCTGCGCCGTACGACGCGCTCATCGTTCACAGCCTGTCGCGGTTCTTCCGCGATGTCATCTCGTTTGGCATCTATGAACGCAGGCTCGCCAAGCACGGCGTCAAAGTCGTCTCTATCACACAGCAGACCGCCGAGGATTCCTCGGGTCAGCTGGCGCGGCGCATCTTCTCGGCGTTCGACGAATACCAGAGCCAGGAGAACGCCAAGCACACCTCGAGAGCGATGCGGGAGAACGCCCGCCGAGGGTTTTTCAACGGCTCGAGTGCGCCGTTCGGATACCAGGCCGTCGCGACGGAAGCGCTCGGCAATCGCGGGCGACGCAAGCGCAAGTTGCAGATTGACGAGGCCGAGGCCGCGATCGTCCGGCGCATCTTCGAGCTGTACCTGGACGGCGACCGAGGCCGACGGATGGGCATCAAGGAGATTGCCAAGTACCTGAACGAACGCGGCCAGCTGATGCGGGGGCGCTCCTGGGGTATCCAGAAGGTTCACAAGGTGCTGTCGTCGCCGGTCTACCGCGGCGAGCACTTCTACAACGTCATCGACTCGAAGACCGGCAAGAAGCGAGCGCCGTCCGAATGGATCGCGGTTGCCGTGGACCCGGTCATCGACGCGGAGACGTTCGAGCGCGTGCGGCAACGGCGAGCCGGCCGGAGGCCGTCCGCCGTGCCGCCGCGCCTGCTGTCGTCGCCGGTGCTGCTGACGGGGCTGCTGCGGTGCGGTCACTGCGGGTCGGCGATGACGCTGACCACCGGCAAGAGTGGCCGCTATCGCTACTACAAGTGCAGCCGCCGGGTGAACAAGGGCAATGCCCAATGCCCCAGCCGCAATGTCCCAATGGAGCTGCTCGACCAGCGGGTGCTGTCCGAGCTCGAGGGGCGTGTCTTCACGCCCGCCAAACTCCGGGAAATCTTGACGCTGGCACGCCGCCAGCTACGGGAGCGGACGGCAGCCGATCGACAGAAGCTCGCCCACTTGCAAGCCGAACTCCGGAAGGCCGAAGGGCGCCTCGGACGGCTCTACGAGGCGGTGGAGTCCGGACTGCTGCCGCTCGACGAGACGATGCAGCGACGCGTCCAGCAGGCCAAGGCCGGTCGGGAGGCAGTGCTGGTAGAGATGGCGGGCCTTCGGCGGCTGCAGCAGCTGCCGTTCGAGCAGGTGCTTCCGAGCCAGGTGGAAGGGTTCAGCAAGGTCGTCCGGGCCAAGCTTAGGGATCGCGGTTCCCCGTTCGCCAGGGACTACCTGCGGGCCGTGGTCGACTCGGTGGTCGTAGACGGCGACACCGCTACGATCTCGGGGAGCAATGCTCGGCTGGTGGGAGCGATCGTCGGAAAGAAAACGGGCACCGATCAGGTGCCCAATTTCATACCAGACTGGCGCGCCCGGAGAGATTCGAACTCCCGACCTTCTGGTTCGTAGCCAGACACTCTATCCAACTGAGCTACGGGCGCATGTAAACGAGCCGCGAATAATACCATCGGCAATCCGGACCTGTCACGAACCGGCCGGGGGGCCCGTCAGGCCAGCCCGTGGGCGACCCGGCTGCGTTCCTCCTGGGTCCGGAAGGCATTGAAACGCGGCAGGAACTTGTCCCAGTCGATGCTGTGGGCCTCGATCTCGGGGCCGTCGATGCAGGCGTGCTTGCGCACCATCCTGCCATCGATGGTGACGGGAACCATGCAGGCCCCGCACATGCCGGTGGCGTCGACCATGATCGAGTTCAGGCTGGCGACCGTGAGGACGCCGTAGGGTCGCGTGAGGTCGCTCACGGCGCGCATCATCATCGGCGGCCCGATGGTGACCACCTCGGCGATCCGGCGGCCCTTGCTCGATGCGCCGTCGGCGAGCATTTCCTGCAGCGGGCCCGTGACGAAACCCTTCACGCCGAAGGTGCCGTCGTTCGAGGTGTAGATCACGTCGAGCTGATCGCCGTACTCCGCCTGCAGGCGGCCGATGCGCTCCTGAGCGCCCGTCCAGAACAGCAGGTTGGCCGAACGGAAGCCCGAAATCAGCGTCACGTGGTTCCCGAGCCGCAGGTGCTCGCGCATGATCGGGTACACCGGCGGCAACCCGACGCCGCCCGCGGTGAAGACCACCGTCTGGTCCGCGCCGTACTCGTGCAGTTCGCTCGGACGGCCGAGCGGCCCCGCGATGCCGGCGAAGGAATCGCCCACTGCCATCCGGTTCATCAGGGTGGAGCTCGTGCCCATGCCCTGGATGACGAGGTCGATGGTGCCCTCCTCCGCATCCCAGTCTGCGAGCGTGAGCGGTATCAGCTCGCCGTTGCCCCAGGCCAGCACGCGCACGAACTGCCCGGCCCGCGCCGAGCGCGCCACCAGCGGCGCACGCACCTTGAACTCGACGATGCCTCCGGCCAGCTCGACCTTGTCGACGATCGTGGGGCTCGCCTGCCCAAGCTCGGTATAGCGTGCGGCGCTCGCGACGCGCCTGCGGATCTCCTCCGGCTCGAACGGGATGTCGCCCACGATCTCGCGCGCCGCGGCCTGGCCGTCGCCGGCCGCGCGAATCGCCGTCGATCCGCCGCGCGCCGCATCACCGCCCGAATACACGTCGGCAATCGACGTTCGCTGCGAGCCCTGCCCGAGTTCGATCGTGCCCCACTTCGTCGTCTTCAGACCGGGCTCCGCCTCCGTCATGATCGGGTTGGCGGTGTTGCCGAGCGCCATGATCACGAGGTCCACCGGCACACGCTCGGTCCGGCCCGTCTTGACGGGACTGCGACGCCCCGACGGGTCGGCCGGGCCGAGCTCGTTCACGTCGAGCACGGCATGGGTGACGAAATTGGTCTTGCCGTCGCCGATGAATTCACTGGGTGCGCGCAATTCACGGACGCGGATGCCTTCCTCGAGCGCGTGATGCAACTCCTCGACGCGCGCCGGCATTTCCTTGAGCGTGCGCCGGTAGACGATGGTGACGTTGGCGCCCAGGCGTCGCGCGGTGCGCGCGGCATCCATCGCGGTGTTGCCGCCACCGATCACGAACACTTCCTTGCCGCGCGTGTCGGGCAGCGGTGTCTCGTACTTCTCGTCGATCGCCCGCATCAGGTTGACGCGGGTGAGGAACTCGTTCGCCGACATCACGCCGAGCAGGTGCTCGCCCGGCACGTTCATGAAGGTCGGCAAGCCTGCACCCGTGCCGACGAAGATCTTCCAGAAACCCGCGGCCTTGAGATCGTCGAGCGTCGCGGTCTTGCCGACCACGAAGTTGCGCACAAAGCGCCCGCCGAGCAGCGTGATCTTGCCCACCACGTCGTCGATCAGGTCGTTCGGCAGGCGGAACTCCGGGATGCCGTAGCGCAGCACGCCGCCCAACTCGTGGAAGGCCTCGAACACCGTGACCGGGAAACCCTCCACCGCGAGCAGGTAGGCGTTGATCAGTCCCGACGGTCCGGAGCCGACGACCGCGATCGGCGGCTTGTCCGCCCGCGCCCAGGGGCTCACACGACCGGCGAAGCGCCCCGCCATGTCCGGGTTCACCAGCTTGTCGCGCTGCGGCAGGTACCACTCGAGCTGGCCGATCTCGATCGGCCGCTTCGTGTGCGTGCACACGCCCTGGCACTGCAGTTCCTGCGGGCAGACGCGGCCGGTCACGTTCGGCAGCGGATTGCAGCCCTCGATCAGCTCGAGCGCCTCGCGGAACTTGCCCTGGCCGAGCAGGTCGAGCATCTCGGGAATGTGGATCTTGACCGGGCAACCGCCCTTGGGCTCGAGCTTGTTCTTCAGCAGCACGCCGACTTCGCACGGCCGGTCCTGGCACTGCTTGTCGCGCAGCGCCTCGAGCCAGACGAACAGTTCCACCTCGCGCGCCGAGTAGCCGAGGTTCATGTAGCCGAGGTAGCCCTGGTTGACGAGTTCGAAGTCCTGCGCACGCTGCTCGGGCGGGCGAATGTATGGCGGAATGCAGGTCTCGCCCGGCCAGCCTTCGGACAGGCCCTTGAACATCGGGTAGCGGTCCGACAGGTGCGCGTCGATCGCCTTCACGAACCGGCGCTTGAACTTGAGCGGCATGAACCAGATGAAGCGCAGCAGGACGGTGCTCATCTCGTCGTTGCGCACCAGCAGCTTCCACAGCGTCTCGGTGAACGCCCTGCCGAGTTGCTCCTGCTGGAATTCCCAGGCGATTGCCTGCACGCCGTCCGCCACGAACACGCTGCGCAACGAGCGCGGGTCGGCGAGCAGGTGCTTGCGGAGCAGGCCGAGCTGCGCCTGGAACAGCTCGTTGTCGTCGCCCGGCTGGCTGGCCGGCTCCGGGTTCACCGGATGATCTCCGAGTCGCAGTTCGCCGCGAGCCGCGCGACCCGGCTCACCAGCTCCGGCGTGACCTTGATCCGGGACAGCACGCCCGGGATCACGTGTCCCACCTCCTTGGCGACGCCGTCCACGACGATCGTCGTCTTCTCGAAGATCTCCGGCACCTGCTGGTAGCAGGTCTTGCAGTTGACGCACGTCGCGACGTCTCCCTCGCGGATCGTCAGCAGTCCCGGCCCCGACGCATCGCTCGCAGCCGGCGTGGCCGCTGCTGCAGGGGCCGCGGCTGCATTCGCCTGCCCTGCCGGCGCACCTCCGAACGGCGCCAGCGCCGCGCCGAGGCCCGCCGTCGGTGCGCTCGACGACGCGGCCAGCTCGCTCATCGCGCGGGCGATCGTGTCGAGCGAGGATTCCTGCCGCGTCACCGACTCCTGGTAGCGCTGCTGCAAGGCCTCGAGCTGCAGACCGTGCTCGGCGTCGAGCCGCTCGACGTGGCGGCCCGCCAGGTACTGCAGCGTGCGCCAGTAGCGGCGCCGTTCCTCCACGAGGTGGACGATGGTGCCCGCCACTTCGAGCTTCTCGAGGCGTTGCTGGTCGTCGGTCGACCAGACGAACGGCACCTTGCCGACCCGGGCCGCGGGCGCGAGGTCGATGTACTCGTGGATCGGCACCGCGTCCTGCTGCGACCCGGCGGGCAGCTTGCGGAACTGCTTCTTGAAGCGCGTCTCGGCGAGCGCGAAGTCCGCGGGCGTGAGCGGAACCTCGAGCAGCCGGGTGGCGCCGTCCTCGACGTAGGTGAGCGTGGTCGTGGCCCAGTCGCTGTCGAGGTTGGGGTTGCCGTCGAGCGAGAAACGCGTGTGCAGGTTGCCGCCGCGGCGCGGATCGTGCACGAACACCGGGTTCATGCGGCTCTCGACCGCCAGGCGCGCGCGCCGGCTCGCTGCCGCATCCGCGATGCCATGCTCCGCCTGGCACGGCGTGTACACGTCCAGCACGGCGGGCGAGGCGCTGTAGTTCAGGTACTCCATGACGTTGCCGAGGAAATGTCCCTGCAACGCCGTCGAGGTCTGCGCGACGAACAC
>CAVPMU010000009.1:0-247034 GCA_963706535.1 uncultured Gammaproteobacteria bacterium | reverse complement strand
CCGACATGCGATAATGCGCGCATGTTGGAGCGCACCCCTTTGGCATCGAACGACCCGCACGGCGCACTGGTGCGCGCCGCGCTGCTCGAGGAGGCGAACGCCGCGCTGCGTGCGGATCTGCTGCGTCGTGACGAGCTCCTGGCCCAGCGCGAGCAACGGATTCGGCTGCTCGAAGAAGCGCTGCGGGTGCTGAAGGCGGACCGCTGGGGTGCGAGCCGCGAGAAGCTCGGCGAGGCGCCCGGTCAGGGCGGGCTGTTCAATGAGATCGAGACGCTCGTGGAGCTCTCGCGCCCGTGGCGGCGCAGATCCTGCCGAAGAGCAACGCCGCCCCGGGACTGCTCGCACACCTGGTCACGGCCAAGTACGTCGACGGCCTGCCGCTGCATCGCCAGGAGCGGATCTTCGCCCGCCACGGCATCCACCTGCCACGGGCGACCCAGGCGGCGTGGATGATCGGGCTGCTCACGCCGCTGACCCCGCTGCTGAACCTGATGGACGAGCGGATCCGGGGCTCGGGCTACGTGCGCATCGACGAGACGCCGGTGCAGGTGCTGAAGAGCGCGCGGGCCCCGAGTACGGAACACTGGATGTGGGTGCGGGTGGCCGGTCCGCCGGGGCAACGGCTGATCCTGTTCGACTACGACGCGAGTCGCGGCGGCGCGGTCGCCGAACGGCTGCTCGCGGAGTGTCAGGGCTACGTGCAGAGCGATGGCTATGGCGCCTACGACGGCGTCGCCACCCGACTCGCGCTCACGCACGTCGGCTGCATGGCCCATGCGCGACGGCGGTTCTTCGCGGCGATCAAGGCGCTGCCGCGCGCCGAGCAGCGGACCGCGACCGCGGCCCACGAGGCCGTGCGGCGCATCGACGCGCTGTACACCCTCGAGCGCGAGACGAAGGTTCTCGAACCGGACCAACGACAGCGGGTCCGCCACGACCAGGCCCGGCCGCAGCTCGCCTCCCTGCACGCCTGGGCCGAGGCGCTGGTGCGCCAGACGCTGCCGTCCGGCAAGCTCGGCGAGGCGCTCGGCTACCTGCTGACGCAGTGGCCGAAGCTGGTGCGCTACATCGACGATCCGCGCCTCGCGATCGACACCAACCTGGCCGAGAACGCGATCCGGCCGTTCGCGCTCGGTCGCAACTGGTTGTTCGCCGACACGGCCCAAGGGGCCCGGGCGAGCGCTGCGCTTTACAGCCTGACCTCGACCGCCAAAGCGAATGGCCTCGAGCCGTACGCGTATCTGCGTCGCCTGTTCAGCGAATTGCCGCAGGCGACCACCGTCGCCGATATCGAGGCGCTGCTCCCGATCGCGCGTCCAGCGTTGCCCGAATAGTCGCGCGACGAGCGGCGTGAGACGCCCGAAGATCAACCGCGTCCGTGAACGACGTATCGAGCAACAGATCGTCGTCGACGCCTGTGGGCCGGACGAGCGGGCCCTGAGCTGGTACTACTATCTCGAGAATCAACTGCGCTTCCCGTTCGAGGCGATCTGCCATACCCGCCGGGCCACCTCACCGCTCAACATCGGCGACTCGGTCACGATCACCGGCCTCGCGCCGGACGACGATTGCGGCGGCGAGATCATCGTGCTCACTCGATGGCACGAACGCCCGCTCGGCGTGCCACTAACACAGCTCGCGCCGCAGCAGGTCGACCCCGGGACTGCCGAGGCCATTGCCGACTGGCAGTACTGGACGGCGATGGGTTACCGGTTCTGACCGCGAATCGCGATTACGACGCAAGGGTGTCCCAGATCGAGCGCTTACACCGCAACGCCCAAGTGAGTACGCTGCACGAGCGGCTGCTGAAGCTCGGGTTGTGGGTCGAGTCCTCGGTGCGCCGCCTGGTGCTGCATCTGCCGCCCGCCGGCCTCGATCGTCGCGACTGGCAACGGATCGCTACCCCACTCGGCGCGGCTCCCGTCGATCCCGCGCCGCAACGCCAGCGCAGCCGAAAACCCATCGCAAATCGACGGCACCGCCTCAACCCGTGCCAATGTGTGCGCCGTGAGCACTCGTCCGGGCAGCTGTATGCATTGGTCAGGCTAGAGGCGGGCCAAGTCGGACGACCGACCTACTCGTCTTGACAGGTTGAATCGTCTCCGCAACAATAATACTAACAACCATTTGTTTTTTTATTTAAGGGCCGGCGACTTATGTTTGTCATGTTCACGGCCGCTCGTTTCCGGCAGCCTCGTTGGCCGGGGCTGCCCCATAGCGTACGGGTGCAAGCAGTTCGAACCCGAGCGGACCCGCTCCATCGGCGACGACGCCCTGGCCAGACTTCGTTACCGATCACGCGAGCTTCGTGCAGCATGTCCAAGCGGCTTAGGCGGTTAGGGCTCTTTGAATCAATTGCTTCGTCCTGATCGGCGATCAAATCTCGCTGGATCGGTCGAATGTGGATGTGGATTCGATGTCCTGACGCCTCTGCCGATCCACGCGGCCGACAATGACGAACACCTCGACCAATGACAGAGATTCTGCTTAGCTTGGCAAGTCACGTTCCAGTCATCGAGTCCAAGACCCCTTCCGTTCCGCGACTGGCCGCAGTTGCCGGATGGCCGATGGAGTCGCGCGGAGCTGGCCGTTTCCCCTCATCTTAACGACGACGACGGCTGATGCCATGGGTCTATATTTTGAAGAATTTGAGGTCGGGCGTACGTATGTGACGGGCACACGCACACTCACCGAGGAAGATATCGACGCATTCGCAATGCTGTCAGGGGATCAGAACAGACTTCACACCGATGATGTGTTTGCAAGAACTATGGGGTTTGCCGGCCGCATCGCGCACGGGCTGCTCGGCGCCGCAATCCTGACGGGCCTCAGTTACAGGACAGGACTGTTCGACGGCACTACTCTGGCGTTTCTTAGTATCAATTGGCAGTTCAGAGCACCGGTTTTCGCAGGCGACACCCTGTATGCCGAGATGCTAGTGGAATCGAAGCGTGAAACCAGCAATCCGGATCGAGGTATCGTCGTGCGTCACGTGAGACTCCTCAACCAATCTGGCACGGTTACCCAGGAAGGGACTATTTCCGTCATGGTCAAGCGCCGTCCGGCTTGACGCCGTCGAGCGCACACTTCGGCGAATGTCACTTAATGGCGCGCGCAACTGACAAGCAACCGTTCGGCCTCCTGCCACCGGTCATCTACAGTCGCTGGCCGGTTGCAAGCGATCCGCTCTGGCTTCTTGTGCCCATGGATTGCGACTCATGGTGCGGTCGCGCGATGCTGTTGCTGGCCATGCGCCTGCTTGCGACGCCATCCTCTCTGGCTGCAGCGTCTGGCACCCACCTGAGCATTTGTCCCACGCCCATCACAGACTCGTCCTTATTCATCTGCCCTGCGAACGCAACGATGCGAGCTACTTGCAGCATGGACCGGCCGCAAAGGTTAGGCTGACCACTAGTCATGTAGGAGAATCTTCATGGAGCATGGCATGCCCGCCTGGGGGCTCACCGAGGATCAACGACAGATTCGCGAAAGTGTGCTGGACCTGCTGGAAGAGGTCCTGCCGCGCTCGCAAATCATGGAACTCGATGACAGCGAGCAGTTCCCAGCGGAGGCCTACCGGGCGCTTGCCGACGCCGGTTGGATGGGACTGCCGTTCCCGACCGAGTACGGCGGCGCTGGGCTTGGGTACAAAGATCTGACGGTCCTGATCGAGGCCCTGGCCTATTACTGGAACGGCATCAGCTCGTCCTATCTGACGACTGTCGTACTGGGTGCCGGCCACATAAATCTCTATGGGAATGAAGAGCAAAAGGCCCGTTTCATACCCAGAGTCATTGCCGGCGACTGCAAGCTGGCTTTCGCCCTGACTGAGCCGCAGGCCGGCTCTGATGCCGCCGCCATCCAGACACGTGCTGTCCAACACGGTGACGACTGGGTGATCAACGGCGCCAAGATCTATACGACTGGCGCCCACGTCGCCGATTACCTCGTGGTAGCAACCAAGACGGATCCGGCCGCCGGTCGGCGAGGAATCACTATGTTCATCGTCGACACCAGGGCTCCGGGGGTGACGATCTCGCCGCTAAGAGGGCTCGGTCGCCGCGCCTTGCACACCAACCAGATATTCTTCGATGACGTACGTGTTCCCTCCTCGAACATGCTTGGTGCCTTGAACCAAGGGTGGAAGAATCTGATGCGGGGGCTAAATCTCGAACGCACAGTTGTGGCCGCGTCGCACGTGGGCAACTGCCAGCGGATCATTGATTACGCGAAGAATTATGCTGTCAATCGGGTTCAGTTCGGTCAACCCATCACCAAGTTTCAGGCGGTCGCCCACAAATTCGCCGACATGCAGATGCTTGCTGAGTCTGCCCGACTGATTACCTACAAGGTTGCCGACATGATGGATCAAGGGCTTGCACCACTGCTCGAGACCGCCATGGCGAAGGTGATCGCGACCGAGAACAACGTAGGCATAGTCAACATGGGAATGCAGGTGATGGGCGGCGCCAGTTACATGATGGAATATGAGATGCAGATGCACTACAGGGACTGCCGCATCGGGACGATCGGTGCCGGGAGCAATGAAATACAGCGAACCGTGATTGCCATGCAGATGGGACTCTGAATCAGCCTCGGCGAGTACTGCACCGCTAGTGCAGTGTTTCGTTCTGTTTGGAACTTAAGCTAATGGCACTGACTTAAGCGCATAGCCGATGACGATGTCTTCGTATCCGCCACCGCGCCTGAGCTCTGGGCATCTTCAGCCACGGGAATGGCTTGGGTCGGCGTTTTCGCTCGCGTGGCTCGATGCGCCGTGGTCGATTTGCAACGCGCAACTGCCCGATCAAGCGAAACAGCGGCGAGTGCGATGGGATCGTCATCGAGGCGATCTGCGCCGTCCAGGTCAGCCACATTTGTACAGTGTGTTTGAAGCTCAACGTGCGCGGCGGTACGCCGGCGATGCTGGCCGCCTGCGCCATGAGCAGACGGATCAAGTTGTAGGCCAGCAGATACACCCACGGCTCTCTCTGCACCATGGCCGGCGTCTTGCAGCTCGAGGTCTCCATGCGCAGGGTCGTCTTGATGCAGCGCAGGTCCAACTCGATGTGCCAGCGCTGCGCGCAGAGCCGCCCCAGTTCGCACTTGTCCGCGGTGCGCGGCTCGAGCAGCGTGGTGACCAGGGTGTGCCCGCCGACGCGCAGCTCCCGCACCGTCACGGTGTCGGGGAAGGCCGCATACTGCTCGCCGCTCATCCACTTCGGCCGCGCCGCGGGCTTGATCCAGGAGACGATATGGTCTCGCGTACCCAGACTCTCACCGCGCCGAAAGTCGGTGATACGCGCGCCGTGCTGCTCGAACAGGCCATCCACGCCCGCGGCCTGCAGCATCGCGACCAGGAAGCAGTTGCAGTAGAGCGCATCGGCCAGCAACACATCACCGGCCAACAGCGCGGGCATCAGGCTGCGGAACAGATCCAACTCGCTGTGCCCCTTGCCCGCGTGCGGCCCGATCGCCGCTTCCAGCACCGCGCCGGCGGACAGACAGATGATCCCCACCAGCCGCGCCAGAGGAAATCCGACCCCTTCGGCCTGCGTACTCGGCTGCGGGAAGCGCGCTTGGCTGGCCTGCGTGTCGGGCATCGAGATACCGGTGCCGTCGGCCAGCTTCACGCGCCGGCCGCGCCAGCGCCAATCTTCGACTGCTCGCTCCGACAGCAGACGGCCGGTCGCGCGCGTGAGCGCGCTGATCATCGGCAGCGGCAGGCGCCCTCGGGCCCGGCAGTACGCGCCGGTGCGCACGCTCTGCACGCTCAAGCCCTCCGCCGCGCGCTGCGCCGCCCAGGCATTGACCGCCCGCTGGCACGAGCGATCCTCCTCCAGCGCCTGCTTGATGAACATCGACAACGCCACGGTCGGCGGATACAGCCGCTCACGATGCTCAGGCAACAGGCTGTCGGTCATCTCCAGCAGCTCCGGGCCGGTGAGCACGTCGAAGAAATCGACGGCTCGGCACTCCTGGACCTGCTGCTTAATGCAAATTCGACATTGCGGACCTTGGAAGACATCTTTACGATCGAGCAAGGCTGCAGCCTCCGGGTTTGGTGGGGTGGATGTGTCGCAACAACATCCTACCAATCCCGGTCAGCCTTCCTTCTTCTCCTTCAATACCTTAGCTCCACGCGTGAATCTCGCTGGGGCTTAAGTCAGTGCCATTAAACTTAAGCGAGCGTTGGCCCGGATGACCTTCTGCAAGATGTCACGCGCGCTCTTGGTCCAGATGAACGGCTTGGGGTCGGTGTTGTGATGAGCGACGTATTCGTCGATGGCTTGCACGAGTTCGGGCACGCTGGCGAACACTCCGCGGCCCAGTCGCTCGGTGGTCAAGTCGCGGAAGAATCGCTCCACCATGTTCAGCCACGATGCCGAGGTTGGCGTGAAGTGCATGTTGAACCTCGGGTGCCTGGCCAGCCACTGTTGTACGGCCGGGTGCTTGTGCGTGGCGTAGTTGTCGGCAATGAGGTGCAGCGTCTTGTCCTTGGGCGTCTCGCGATCGATCTTGCGCAGAAACCTCAGCCACTCAGCGTGGGCGTGACGCTGCTGGCAGTGGCCAATGACCTGCCCATCCAGCACGTTCAGCGCCGCAAAGAGTGTGGTGGTGCCGTGGCGCTTGTAATCGTGCGTCATCGTCTGCGCCCGGCCCTTCTTCAGCGGCAGGCCTGGCTGCGTGCGGTCGAGCGCCTGCACCTGGCTCTCCTCGTCGCAGCACAGCACCAGCGCGTGCTCGGGCGGAGAGAGGTACAGCCCGACGATGTCCTCGAGCTTCTCGACGAACTGCGGGTCGCGCGAGACCTTGAAGCCGCGCACGATGTGCGGCTTCAAGCCGTTGGCCTGCCAGTGACGCATCACCGTGCTGGGACTGACACCCAATTTGGCTGCCATCTTGCGCGTGCACCAGTGAGTAGCCGCCGACGGGGTCGTTTGGGTAGTGAGCTCCACCAGCTGTTGCACGTCCACCTTCACCGGCGGCGCACCGCGCGGCAAGTCTCGCTCGATGCCATCGACTCCAGCGACGATATAGCGCGCGCCCTGCGCAAGGCGCACGCTGGTGCGCCGGGAGCGAATCAGCTTGAGCAGTTCGTTTTCCTGTTCCGCACTGAGTTCGACGACCGGGGCCACTCGCATTGGCTCGCTCCAATTCACACCGACGTAGAGCATTGGAGCGAGGGGTTGCATTTAAGTGCCGTCACGAATCAAACACTACACTAGCAGTCTCTCGGACTTGACGATCGATCGTAGATAATCATGCTGGTCTCCTGAAGAGCGACGAACAACGATGAGCAGCTTCCGGCCGATCGATCGCGACACCGCATATCTGTTCCCACCGTCGGTGGATGAGTGGCTGCCACAGCGACATTTGGCACGCTATGTGGTGGAGGTGGTCGAGGGTCTGGACCTCTCGGAGATGGTCAAAGCCTACCGCGGCTCGGGCTCGGCCTCGTATCACCCGGCGATGCTGCTCGCGCTGCTGATTTACGGCTACGCGACCAAAGTGTTTTCCAGCCGCGCGATCGAGCGGGCGACGTTTGACTCGGTGGCCTTTCGTTACATCGCCGCCAACGAGCATCCCGATCACGACACCATCGCGGCGTTCCGCAAGCGGTTTATGCCGCAGATCGAGGCGCTGTTTGTGGAGGTGCTGAAGCTGGCGCGCACGATGGGGATGCTTAAAGTCGGCACCGTGGCGCTGGATGGGACCAAGATTCACGCCAATGCGCGCCGGCACGGTGCGCTCTCCTTCGGTCATATCAAGAAGCTCGAGAAGCAGCTCAAGCGGGAAGTGCAGCACCTGTTGAAGCTCGCCGAGCAGGCCGATGCCGCGGACATACCCGATGGGATGTCGATCCCCGAGGAACTGGAACGACGCGAGTCGCGCCTGGCGGCCATTGCCGAGGCGAAGCAGAAGATCGCAGCGCGCGTGAAGGAAGAACGGCAGGCGGCGTATCAGCAGAAGCTGGCCGCGCGCGCCGAGCAACAGAAGCGCACCGGCAAGAAGCCATCCGGTCGACCACCGGCTCCACCCAGCGGCCCGGTCGCAGACAAAGAGCAGATCAACCTGACCGATGAGGACTCGCGCATCATGCCGGTGGCCGGCGGCGGGTTCGATCAGTGCTACAACGCGCAGGCTGCGGTCGCCACGGGAAGCTTGCTCATCGTCGCCAATGAGCTGACGCAGGCCGCCAACGACAAGCAACAGTTCAAGCCGCTGATCGACAAGCTCAAGGCACTGCCGAAGAAGCCCGTCGGTCGAGTCAGGCGCGTGCTGGCCGACGGTGGGTACTTGAGCGAAGCGAATGTCGAGCACTACTGTGCGGCGACGAAGATCGAACCACTGATCGCGATGAAACGTGAGCGCCATAATGCGCGGTGGACAGAGCGCGTCGCTGAAGACCCCACAGCCCCTCCATCCTCGGCCGGCACGATGCAGCAGATGGCACATCGGCTGAAAGCGCGGCGAGGCAACAAGCTCTACGCCTTGCGCAAGCAACCCCCCGAGCCGGTCTTCGGCATCATCAAATCGGTGATCGGCTTTCGACAGTTCCTGCTGCGTGGCTTCGAGAACGCCAAAGGCGAGTGGAATCTGGTGACGATGAGCTGGAACATCCGGCGGATGTTCGCGCTGAGCGATGCGTGACGAGAAACTCACCCATGCAATGCGCTCATTTGCAGCCCACATTTGCATACCGATCAGGTGCTGTTTGAATTCAGCGCGTTGCTTTGCTCTCGGCTTCTCAACCGACAACCTCAGTCCGACAGGCTGCTAGCTGGAGTAGGCATGACTCAGTCCGTGGCCATCATTGGCGCTATGGCACTGCCGGTTGGCAGGATCCAGTCGCCACCCGATGCCCCCGTGCAGGTCGTGGAGCATGAGTTGCTTGCGCCGCTGGTAGCGGGCGCGGTCGGAGAATCTGGTGTCGACAAGGGCATGATCGACGCACTAGTGTTCGCTGAGCCTCATGTCTACACGCGACAGAAGTACTTCTCGACGTTTATGACGTTGTATCTCGGCCTACGTTGCCGAGGAGCCGTAATGGAAGTGCTCGGGGACGGCATGACCGGCGGATTGGCTCTCGACCGGGCGGCGGACGAAATCCGACTTGGACGCGCGCGCGTCGCGTTGGCACTCGGCGTCAACATGGAGACGGCCACGTCGGCAGCTGAGCACATGAACATCACGATCCGGGCAACCGGAGATGTTGACTTCCATAGCCCAGCCGGATTTACGCCAATCTCCTGGTACGCAATGGACGCCATGCGCTACATGTACGAGTTCGGCGCAACGCGGGCTGACCTTGCGGCGGTGGCTGTCAAGAATCGCCGCCATGCGGCGATGAATCCGTTGGCTCAATTTCGCGATCCATTGACCATCGCTAGTGTTCTTGCGGCGCGACCGATCGTGGAGCCGCTCACCTTGCTGGACGTACCGCCACGCTCCGATGGCGCCGTGTGCATCGTGCTCGCCTGCGAGAACGTCGCCAGGGACCTTGGCAGACCCTATGTGCGGTTGCGTGCCCGCGGCTCCTACCATGAAGGAGTTCACCAAGTCAGTTACCGTCCCAATGACATGATTGCATTCAACGCGGCCGCTGTTGCCGCGGAGTATGCCTACACGGAGGCCGGAATCGAACCTGTGGACATAGACGTTAGCGAGATCTACGCCCCGTGCACAATCGTCGAGATCATCGTGACTGAGGCCTTGAGATTGACGCCGCGTGGCGCGGGAGCGAGGGCGGCGGCCGGAGGCGAAACAGAACTGGGCGGTCGGACGCCGGTGAACACCTCTGGCGGATGTCAGTCCAGGGGACATCCGGCGCGGTTGACGCCCCTTTACAATGCTCTGGAGCTTTACGAGCAGTTGACGGGCCAAGCCGGCGGCAGACAGGTCAAAGAGGCCGAACTGGGCCTGATGAGTTGTGAACTAGGCAATTACAACGCAGCCCTCGTGCATGTTCTGGAGCGCTGCGCATGATCTTCATGCCTGTCGTGACGCTGGCTACCACCCGCCCCTACCCGCCGCGAATGACACATTTCAACGCACCATTCTGGCAATCGCTGGACCAGGCACGACTCGCGACGACCTGCTGTGAACGCTGCGGCGAAGTCACGTTTCCGCCAAGACCAATTTGCCCCCGCTGCTGGTCGACCGGCCTCCGCTGGAAAACACTATCCCCCTTCGGCGGAATCTACTCCTATACGATCGTGCATGCCGCCCCGTCCCTGTTTTTGCCAGATGCTCCCTACGCAGTGGGGATTGTCGATCTTGACGAAGGGTTGCGCATCGCGCTGCGTATTCTCGACCCGCCCGAACAGCTACACATCGGTCGCCGTGGTACCGTCGCAACCTTGCGGTACAAAGATGGCGTCTTCTTCGGCTTTGTGACGGGTGAGTCCGCCTCCGAATCGCGTCTGTCCAACAGTGGCATGCCCGATTCGTCGCGTTCCGAACACTTTTGACGAACAAGCAGTGAGTGGATCTCCGTGCCGCATTCAACCGCTACCGCCAGGCCGAGGAAACGCCGTTCCCGGTTGCCTCGCGATCCAATGACTCCAATTCCTGAGTTGCTCGCATCTGCGCGGACTGCATGGCTCATCGTGAGCACCCAGGCACCCTTCAACGAGGAACCGACGACGAGGTTATCCAAGCATGAAATATAGAGACATACTATTTGACGTCATGGACGGCGTCGCAACCATAACCATCAATCGCCCTGGGGTTTTGAATGCGTTTCGTGAGATCACCTGCGAAGAACTGATCCAGGCATTCAATCGTGCCGGTTGGGACAAGAGTGTCGGCGTGATCGTACTCACGGGCGCAGGCGATAAGGCTTTTTGCGCCGGAGGAGATCAAAAAACTCATGACGGACAATACGTCGGGCGCGGCGTGGTCGGGGTTCCGATCGAGGAACTGCACAGCGTCATAAGGGACGTTCCCAAACCGGTCATCGCGCGGGTACAGGGCTACGCCATCGGTGGAGGCAATGTGCTCGCCACGGTCTGCGACATCACGATCGCATCTGAGAATGCCATGTTTGGACAGGTCGGCCCAAAAATGGGTTCCGTGGACCCGGGCTTCGGGACCGCTTATCTTGCACGTATCGTCGGTGAAAAGCGGGCTCGCGAGATCTGGTATTTGTGTCGCCGGTACACTGCAATGCAGGCTTACGAGATGGGTCTAGTGAATGTGGTGGTTCCGCGGAGCGACCTGGATGCAGAGGTTACTAGATGGTGCGCAGAGATCCTCGAGCGCAGTCCGACAGCGATTGCAATTGCCAAGCGGTCGCTCAACGCGGACAGCGACAGCATTCGAGGTATCGCCGGTCTAGGCTTTCAGACGTTGAGCCTTTACTACGATACCGAGGAGTCCCGCGAGGGGGTCAAGGCTTTTCAGGAAAAACGAACGCCGCGCTTTCGCAAACGCTGAACATGCGAGCACAGTCCCGCGACTCCGCCGTTGATTGACGGCAGCAGCAAGACGTCAGACCGCGGTGCGCCGCGTGATCTGCACGACCAACGCGACCGAGAGCCTGCATATGCAGCTGCGCAAGATCATCAAGAGGCGCGGGCACTTCCCGAGCGACGAAGCGGCGCTCAAACTGCTACCTGATTAGCCACAAAGTTCAGCAGGCCCATTCGGCGAGCCTTGCGAGGTGAATACCGAGCGCATCGATGGAGCAGGAGATGCGCGATGGGAATCAACCAGGTGCAGTTTCAGAAGGGCTTGTCGATGACGGCGTTCATGGAGCAGTACGGAACCGAGGAGAAATGCCGTGCAGCGGTGGTCGCCATGCGTTGGCCGAATGGTTTCGTCTGCCCGGACTGTGGTGAGTCGCGCCATTGCACGTTTGAGCGCAAAGGTCTGCGGTACTGGCAATGCTCGGCCTGCCGAGAGCAAACGACGGTCATGCGCGAGCGGGAGGCGACACGCCAGCTGGACGGGCGCGTCGAGATCGACGACGCCTACTTGGGAGGGCAATTGCCCGGCGGCAAGAGCGGGCGCGGCTCGGAGAACAAGGTGTCGTTTATCGCGGCCGTGCAAACGACCGCGACCGGCCAGCCGTTGCGGGTTTGCCTGAAGAAGCTGGACTTCACCACGGAAGCGATTGCCGAATGGGCGTAGACGGCGTTGGCCGCCTCGGCACGGGTGGTGTCGGACGGCCTGTGGTGCTTCAAGGCCGTTACCTCGAGCGGGGCATCGCATGAGCGCACCGTCACCGGCGGCGGTGCGGCCTGCGTCAAGCTGGAACAGTTCCGCGCGGTCAATACCTTCCTGGGCCATCTGAAGACCGCCTACTCGGGGACTTACCATGCCTTCGACTTTGCCAAATACGCGCATCGTTATCTCGCAGAGGTCCAATATCGCTTCAATCGCCGCTTCGACTTGTCGTCCATCATGCGGCGGCTCCTGGTCGCCTCCATTCTCATAACACCCCGGCCAGAGCAGTTCTTGCGGGCGGCTGAACATTGTGGCTAATCAGGAACTGCTATGGCTGGCGCTACGCAACGTGCTGGCCGACAGGGTACGATCGGCCAAGGAATGGAAGGAGGCGATGAACCAGTTCGCCATCCTCTACGGTGAGCGGTTCACCGGAGTGGCGGCGTGAATTCCCGCCGGGCCTGTCACGATTTTTGTGTGCGAGGCATATCATGACGACGAACAGGAGTCAGTATGCCAAGCCACTAGTGTAGTGTCTCTCAATTGACTATGCTGTTGGCGCCGGTCGCGCCATCGTCTGCCGAGCACGCTGGATTTTGGCCAGGACCTCCTCGCCCTTTGCACGCCAGCGGTAGGGTTTCGGATCGAGGTTGCGCTCGGCGAGATAGAGTTCGATCTGTCGAGTCAGTTCGCGCACGCTCTGAAAACTGCCCTCGCGCAGGGAGTCTTCGCTCAAGTCCCGGAAGAAGCGCTCGACGAGGTTTAGCCAGGAGCTCGAGGTGGGCACGAAATGCATGTGAAAGCGCGGATGCCGGGCGAGCCATCGTTTGACCTTCGGGTGTTTGTGGGTGCTGTAGTTGTCGGCGATCAGGTGCAGGCTCAGTTCTGGCGGAGTTTCCTGGTCGATGCGACGCAGAAACGCCAGCCACTCCAGATGCGTGTGCCGCGGGGCGATGCGGCTGATGATCTTGCCGTCCAGGTACGACAGCGCAGCAAACAAGGTGATGGTGCCGTGGCGGACGTAGTCATGGGTACGGGTGCGGATGTGGCCGATGCCGAGGGGCAGCCCGGGCTGGGTGCGCTCCAGCGCCTGGCACTGCGATTTCTCGTCACAGCACAGCACCAGCGCTTTATCCGGCGGATTGAGGTACAGCCCGATGACGTCCCAGAATTTGCTCTCAAACGTCGGATCGCGCGAGAGCTTGAAGGTGTGCAGCTGATGCGGTTTGAGATCATTGTCGCGCCAGATCCGCTGCACGCTCGCCGGGGAGATGCCGGCATGCTCGGCCATCGTGCGCACGCTCCAGCGCGTGCGTCCAGGCGGCGGACGCACCGCCTCGGCCACGACCCGCTCCACCGCTCGAACGGCCAGCGTGCGCTTGCGGCCGCGGCCCTTCGCATCTCCCAGCGCCGCCACTCCACCGCGCCGAAAGCGACGCTCCCACAATGCCACCACCGGGCGATTGACGCCGACGTGCTCGGCGGTGTGCTCTTGACTGACCCCCGCGGCACGCAACAACACGATGCGCGCTCGGCGCACCAGGCGCTGTGCCGTGGTCGGAGCCTGGATCAGTCGCGTGAGCTCGCGCTGCTGCTGCGCGCTCACTTCGAGTGTGGAAATCGGCTTGGCCGTCTGCGTGATCCTCGCCCAGTGCCTGAGCGAAGCATACGCCGGACGCTTTAATACGCATAGCCTTTTGAGAGACACTACACTAGTGTCCGACACGTTTCATAGCAATATCCATTGGTTAGCTTCGAGAGTCATTTTCGGATCCTGCTCGCTGTCAGAAAACAGCTGAAATAAAGGGATTTTCTCGAAAGGCGTGACGATCAAGACCTGCAGCATCGTATGCAACGACAAATCCGGCGTAAGCAACGTAAGCGACTGAGTAACCACACCCTGTCGGGAGTCACGCGGATTTGATGACATGCCGATCTGGATTGTCGGTGGAGGTTGGCATGTTGAAGCGAGTGGAACGGGCGGCGCGTGGCAGCGAGTGGCGCGAGCGGCTGGCGGCGTGGCGGGCGGCACACTGGCGGCCTACGCGCGTGGCCAGGGTTGGAAGGCCGACGATGCGTATCGATGGCGGCGGATCCTGCGTCGCGAGGCGGCGCAGTCCGCGCCGGTGCCGCCGCGCTTTGCGCGCATCGCGGTGCGGGCCGAGGCGGTGATCGAGGCGCGGCGAGTGGGGCCGGTGGTGATGCGCCTGGCGCTGGCGAACGGCCGGCGTGCCGAGTTCGAGATCGCCGATGCCGGTCAGCTGGTGGCGATCGTCTGCGCGCTGGAGTGCGCGGCGTGATGCGGCCGGGGCCGGAGGTGGCGGTGTACCTGTGCGCGGCGCCGGTCGACATGCGTCGTCAGGCGAACGGGTTGGCGCTGCTGGTCGAGCACAGTCTGCAGCGCAGCGTGTTTGAGTCAGCGTTGTTTTGTTTCTCGAACCGCCGGCGCGACCGGGTGAAGATCGTGTACTGGGAGCGCAACGGTCTGTGCCTGTGGAGCAAGCGGCTGGAGGGGCGGGAGTTGAACGCGCTGCTCGACGGCTTTGACGTGGTGCGTCGCGGGCATCGTGATCTCGAGTTTCGCCGCGTTGGCTGAGCGGCGCGAAAGGCTGTAAATACCGGCATTGGCACGCACATCGTGTGATCCGACATGCGATAATGCGCGCATGTTGGAGCGCACCCCTTTGGCATCGAACGACCCGCACGGCGCACTGGTGCGCGCCGCGCTGCTCGAGGAGGCGAACGCCGCGCTGCGTGCGGATCTGCTGCGTCGTGACGAGCTCCTGGCCCAGCGCGAGCAACGGATTCGGCTGCTCGAAGAAGCGCTGCGGGTGCTGAAGGCGGACCGCTGGGGTGCGAGCCGCGAGAAGCTCGGCGAGGCGCCCGGTCAGGGCGGGCTGTTCAATGAGATCGAGACGCTCGTGGAGCTCTCGCGCCCGTGGCGGCGCAGATCCTGCCGAAGAGCAACGCCGCCCCGGGACTGCTCGCACACCTGGTCACGGCCAAGTACGTCGACGGCCTGCCGCTGCATCGCCAGGAGCGGATCTTCGCCCGCCACGGCATCCACCTGCCACGGGCGACCCAGGCGGCGTGGATGATCGGGCTGCTCACGCCGCTGACCCCGCTGCTGAACCTGATGGACGAGCGGATCCGGGGCTCGGGCTACGTGCGCATCGACGAGACGCCGGTGCAGGTGCTGAAGAGCGCGCGGGCCCCGAGTACGGAACACTGGATGTGGGTGCGGGTGGCCGGTCCGCCGGGGCAACGGCTGATCCTGTTCGACTACGACGCGAGTCGCGGCGGCGCGGTCGCCGAACGGCTGCTCGCGGAGTGTCAGGGCTACGTGCAGAGCGATGGCTATGGCGCCTACGACGGCGTCGCCACCCGACTCGCGCTCACGCACGTCGGCTGCATGGCCCATGCGCGACGGCGGTTCTTCGAGGCGATCAAGGCGCTGCCGCGCGCCGAGCAGAAGACCGCGACCGCGGCCCACGAGGCCGTGCGGCGCATCGACGCGCTGTACACCCTCGAGCGCGAGACGAAGGCTCTCGAACCGGACCAACGACAGCGGGTCCGCCACGACCAGGCCCGGCCGCAGCTCGCCTCCCTGCACGCCTGGGCCGAGGCGCTGGTGCGCCAGACGCTGCCGTCCGGCAAGCTCGGCGAGGCGCTCGGCTACCTGCTGACGCAGTGGCCGAAGCTGGTGCGCTACATCGACGATCCGCGCCTCGCGATCGACACCAACCTGGCCGAGAACGCGATCCGGCCGTTCGTGCTCGGTCGCAACTGGTTGTTCGCCGACACGGCCCAAGGGGCCCGGGCGAGCGCTGCGCTTTACAGCCTGACCTCGACCGCCAAAGCGAATGGCCTCGAGCCGTACGCGTATCTGCGTCGCCTGTTCAGCGAATTGCCGCAGGCGACCACCGTCGCCGATATCGAGGCGCTGCTACCGATCGCCGCTCAGATCACGCCCGACTCGTAAAGACCGCGGTTAATGGATGGCTTACACCCGAGCCACCGATCACCCACCGATGTTGCTGACGAACCAGAAATTCAGACACTCTCCCGGGCGGTGTTTGAATCACAATTCAAAGTCCGCTGACGACATGTCCGCCGTCCACCACTATCGTCGCACCTGTCATGTAGCGCGAAGCGTCGGACGCGAGCAACAAGAGCGGCCCGTCGAGATCCGACATCTCGCCCAGACGGCGCTGCGGAATGCGCCGAATCAGCGCGTCTCCCAACTCCGTTTCGAACAGAGCACGATTCATGTCCGTCGCAAAATAGCCGGGAGCGATACCGTTGACGCGAATCTTGTCGCGCGCCATTTCCAGCGCCATGCTTCGCGTCAGCTGCGTGAGGCCCGCCTTCGATGCCGCATACGGTGCAAGCTGCCGAATCTGACGAAAGCTGAGAATCGATTCAATGTTGATGATGCTGCCACCCCGACCATTGGCCCGCATCCGGCGGGCGACGTGCGTCGCAACGAAGAACGCTCCTTTGAGATTGACGTCCAGCACCGCATCCCAGTCCGCCTCGCTGTGCTCAAGAATCGGCTTCACCACCGACGCACCGGAACTGTTGACCAAGATGTCAATCGGTCCCAAGGCCGCCTCCACTTCTACGATGGCTGATTCAATCGAGGCCACTTCGCAGACGTCCATGCGAGCCGTACTCGCCGTGCCGCCCTGCTTGCGGATCTCCGCCGCCGCGGCTTCAAGAGCGTCGACGCGACGCGCAACCAGACCGACACGCGCGCCACCTTCAGCCAATACAGCGGCGAATCGTTGACCGAGGCCACTGGAGGCCCCAGTGATCAGCGCCACCTTTCCATTGAGATCAAACGTGCGATTGAGCTTCATAACATGTGCCATTCATCTCAAGCCGAATACGCCAGCACCGTCCGGCGACACCCGTTCTCGCAGCCAGAACCTCTGCGCCGATGCCCGGCGACGACGCGCAGTCCGCAGTCCATTGCTCGTCAAACCTCACTCCGGAGTTTAACGCCGGCCGTCACCCGGTCCCAGGTGAATTCGTTCAGACCGCTCTCACGCAGAACCTTCTTTTTTATCTTCTCGTTCGGCGTTCTCGGCAGATCCTCCATGATCTCGATATACCTCGGAATCATGAAGCTCGGCAGATTCTCTTCACACCATTCGATGATCGCCTGCGGAGTAATCTCCCGACTGCCGTTCGTGACGATGCACGCCTTTATTTCGTCTTCATGACCGGCCGCCGCTGGTAACCCGATTACCGCGCACTGACTCACCGCCGGGTGAGCCGAGATGATCTTCTCGACCTCGTATGACGAAATGTTCTCCCCCTTCCTGCGCAATGCGTCCTTGATTCTGTCAATCAGGTAGTACCAGCCATCTTGATCCCGCTTGAGACCATCGCCTGTGTGGAACCAAAGATTGCGAAATGCCTTCGCCGTCTCCTCCGGCATTCCGTAATAACCTTGCGTGATGGTCCATGGACACTTGTGCCTGATTATCAATTCCCCCATTCCCCCGTCGGGAACCTCTTCGTCGGTATTTGGATCTACCAGTTTGGCGTCAAACCATTCTGACACGAGCATACCGACCGCCCCTGGGGGACGCTCCTCCCCGTACGGCGTCATTATTGGCAAGCTCACCTCTGTCTGCCCGTACACCTCAGTGATGTAGTCGATCGCGAATCGCTTCATGAATCCGCCCTTTATCGCGTACGGTGTCGGGGCCGCGAAGACTGCGCGAAGCTCATGCTCCGCGTCAGCGGCACTCTCTGGCTGCTGCCAAATCAACTCCATCATCGCGCCCAGGAGATTTGTCACCGTTGCTCGACTTTCGCCGAGCCGCGCCGTCCACTTGCTGGCACTGAACTTCTCGTAGAAGCAGGCCTTGCACCCTGCGATGAGGGACGGATAGATCGTCATGGTCTGAGCATTGACGTGAAAGAACGGATTTGCCGTCATGTACACGTCGTCTTCAGTGAGCTGGACCAGATTCTTGAGTTGCTCGGCGTAAAAATATAGCTGCGCATGGGGCATCATCACCCCCTTGGACGGCCCAGTCGTGCCAGATGTAAACAGGATGGCCCCCGGGTCGAAGTAGTTCACCTGGACCTCTGGATTTGAGTCGTCGTCGGTGAGTAGTTCCTCGTAGCGTCGGATTTGCACGACATTCTGCTCACGCGGATCCGCGAACGTCTTATCGAGACCCAGCACATACAGTACCCGGAGGTCTGGTGCCTCGCTTGCGCAGTTCAGGAAGCTATCCAGATACTCCTTATGAATGATCGCCGTCCTGGCCCTCGTCGTATTCAGTACGTGCGCCAGAAAGTACCCTTTATACGAATTGTTTACCGGCACCTCGACGGCACCCAGTTTGCTCAATGCGAACCACGTGTAGATGTATTCGAGGCAGTTCGGCAACATGATCGCGCAATTGTCGCCCTTACCAAGGCCGCCTGCCGACATTCCGTGAGCTAGACGATTCACGATGCTATTGGTCTCGGAAAATGTGACCGGCGGAAGTGTCTTCCACTGAAGGAACTCTTTGCTCGGGCTCCTCCGGGCTCTCTGTTCCAGAACGGAACCCAGCACCCAGTCCTTCATCTTCGGAGACGCGAGCGTCAGGTGACTATAGTCTTCGTACGTTCTCATGATGGTATCGCTTACTGGCTCCTGGTTCCGGTAGACGACGGAACACGGCTGACGAGGCCGCGACCGACACTGTAGACAGCTGAACGATCGGATAGCGCTTCCGCCCCCACGCGAAGAGACATCGTTAGGCCCACGTAATGGTCACCGACGCAATGCCCGTGTGGTGCCCCATATGCAACTTCCCATGCTTTGCACGTTCCAAGCGCCATCGCGAGCGATTTGGCGGGGCTTTTCGCGTCGTTCTGCGGCTTTCGGCGCTCAACATGGACACCTCTCCCGTCGCGCCAGCAAGCATCGTCGCGCCAGATACAACTTGGCGAGCGCAGACATCTTGAACAGCCGCGTCGTGTTCGTTGCGAGGCCACGGTAGCGGACCGTCCTGTAGCCCCACAGCTGCTTGAGCACCCGCAAAGCGGGTTCGCCGAGCGCAGGCGGTTCCGTCGGCGCTGGTGTTCGGTGAGCCGAGGGCCGGGGGCCGGCCGGCGGTTCACACGATAGCGCGCGCCCTGCGTCTGGGCAGCCACGCGGTGCATCGCGCTCCAGTAGACCTGGTCCCCGTAGAGCTCGTGCTCCTCGCCGCGCAACAGCTGCGGCAGCTGGCTGATGTCAGCGGCACCGGCATGCGTGGTCACCGGCGTGTGCACCAGTCCGCGCCGGTCGGTGCCGACGTGCGCATTCATCCCGAAGCGCCACTCCCGCGAGTTCGTCTTGCCCCGCTTCATCTCAGAGTAGCGCGCCTGCGCCTCGTTCTTGGTCGACGGCGGCGCATCGACTCCAAGTCGTACAACGCGTCTTCCATCGCCGGGTCGGAGAGGTTGAGCGACTGCGGTATGAAGTGACTCCGCAGCATTTGCTCTAACGGCATCGGCTGGGTGCCGCTGCCGGCCTTCGCGTAGTGCGGCTCGATCAGCGCCACCATCGGCAGCCACGGGACAACTTGGTCCATCTCACCGAGACACCGCTGCCGGCAGGTCACCTCGCCCTTCTTCTCCCAGGCGGCCGATGCAAAAGTCGTCTGCGTCATCGAGCCTCTCGAGCCCTGACGGCGACTGCTCGCTGCACGCAGTATCCTTCAGCTATGACCACCTGTGCAGAGCCTCCCTAGTCAGCCTGTCGGACTTAACGAGTCAAGATACGCGATAATCACGGGCAGTTTCCTCGTCGCTGCGAGATCTCATGAGCAACTTTCGGCCGATCAACCGCGACACGGTATTCCTGTTGCCACCGTCGGTGGACGAGTGGCTGCCGCAACGGCACCTGGCGCGCTTCGTGGTGGAAGTGATCGACCAGCTGGATTTGTCGGCGCTGGTCAAGGCGTACCGGGGATCGGGCTCGGCGTCCTACCATCCGGCGATGCTGCTGGGGCTGCTGGTCTACGGCTACGCGACCGGCGTGTTTTCCAGCCGGGCGATTGAGCGGGCGACCTACGACTCGGTGGCGTTTCGCTATCTGGCCGGCAATGAGCATCCCGATCACGACACGATTGCGGCGTTTCGCAAGCGCTTTCTCGGGCCGATCGAGGGGTTGTTTGTCGAGGTGCTGAAGCTGGCCCGTGCGATGGGCCTGCTCAAGCTGGGCACCGTGGCGATCGATGGCACCAAGGTCCATGCCAATGCGAGCCGGCACAGCGCGCTCTCGTACGGTCATGTGAAGAAGATCGAGCAGCAGCTGAAGCGCGAGGTCCGGCAACTGCTGCGTCTGGCCGCGCAGGCCGATGCGGCGGATCTTCCCGATGGGATGTCGATCCCCGAGGAGTTGGAGCGCCGCGAGACGCGCCTGGCGGCCATTGCCGAGGCGAAGGCCAGGATCGAAGCGCGGGCCGAGCAGGAAAAGCTCACCGGCAAGAAGCCCGGTGGCCGGCCGCCCGCGCCGCCGAGCGGCGGCGTGCGTGAGCACGATCAGCTCAATCTGACCGACGAAGACTCGCGCATCATGAAGGTGGCCGGTGGTGGGTTCGAGCAGTGTTACAACGCTCAGGCCGTGGTGGCGGCCGGCAGCCTGCTGGTGGTCGCCAACGCGGTCAGCCAGGCGGGCAACGATAAACGGCAGCTGACGCCGATGATCGCGAAGCTCAAGGCGCTGCCACCAGCACTGGGGCGCAGCCGGCGGATCCTGGCTGACAACGGGTACTTCAGCGAGGCCAACGTCGAGCAATGTGCGGCCGCGCAGATCGAACCGTTGATCGCGCTGGGGCGCACGCGGCATCATCCGGGCTGGCGGCAGCGCTTTGCACCGGCGCCCAAAGCACCGCCGGCTTCGGCCACCCCGCTGCAGCAGATGGCACATCGATTGCAGACGCCGGCCGGCCGAAAACTCTACGCCTTGCGCAAGCAGACCCCGGAACCGGTGTTCGGCATCATCATCAAATCCGTGATGGGTTATCGCCAAACGCTGTTGCGAGGACTCGAGAACGTCAGCGGCGAATGGAACCTGGTGACCATGAGCTGGAACATCAAGCGCATGTTTGCGATGCAGCCCTGCTGAGAGCGCATCGCGACCACTCAACTCACGACTTTCGATCAACACCCACATGACTCCAAGCGCCGACCAGGTTGTTGTCCGTTCAACTGAAAAGCTCAGTCCGACAGGCTGCTAGAGGACGCCGAACATTGCGGCGGCTCCCATCCCTCCGCCGACGCACATCGCTACGACGACATACTTGACGCCACGCCGCTTACCCTCGATCAACGCGTGACCGATCAAGCGGCTCCCCGTCATTCCATACGGGTGTCCGACGGCAATGGCACCGCCGTCCACGTTCAGCAGTTCATCCGGGATGCCGAGTTTGTCCCGACAGTAGAGAACCTGTACGGCAAACGCCTCGTTCAACTCCCAAAGACCTACGTCGTCCAATCTGACGCCAGTACGCTCCAGTAGTTTCGGTATCGCAAATACTGGCCCAATGCCCATTTCGTCCGGTGCGCAGCCGGCGACCGCCATGCCGAGATAGATGCCTAACGGCCGCAGGCCTCTCTTCTCCGCCAATCTTTCGTCCATCAGAACGCAGGCCGAGGCCCCGTCCGATAACTGCGACGCATTGCCCGCCGTCACGCAGCCACCCGCCAGCACCGGCTCCAGCCTTGCCACAAGCTCTGCGCTGGTGTCCGGGCGAATGCCTTCATCCGAGCGCACGTACGTGTCCTGAAGCCACTGCCGCTTCGTCAGCTTGTCGACCACGAGCTTCCTTACGGCGATCGGGGCAATCTCCGCGTCAAATCTACCCGCCTTGCATGCAGCTGCAGCACGAAGTTGACTCTGCACTCCGTACGCATCCTGCGGTTCGCGGCGTATGCCGTATCGTGCCGCAACGATCTCGGCGGTCTGAACCATCGGCATGTAGGCGTTCGGCGCCGCCCGCAGGACGTTTTCGTCATGCTCCGAAGCCACCCACTCGAACGCCCTGTTCTGTACAAGACTGATCGAGTCGACCCCACCGGCAACCACTATGGATTGTCCGTCATGCATGATCTGCTTCGCAGCGGTGGCCACGCTCATCAGGCCTGATGCACACTGCCGATCCACGCTCATGCCGGACACCGTATCGGGCAGTCCGGCCGCGAGGGCGCACATTCGACCGATGTTCCATCCGCTGCTGCCTGCTTGGAGCGCCGCACCCATAATGACATCATCGACTTCGCCACGGTCCACATCTGCCCGCCTCAGGGCCTCACGGACGGCATGAGCGCCGAGTGTGGGCGCCTTGGTGTTATTGAAGGCTCCGCGAAACGCCTTGCCAATCGGCGTTCGGGCCGTGGATACGACGACTGCACCTGTCATTTCGGACTTCCAAGTTTGAAGGCGCCTTCACGGCGCTCGCGGACGTCTCCGCGCCACAGTAGCGAGGCGGCGCTCACAATGCCGCAGCCTCATCATCCATCCGCGGCCCGCACCGCCGCCATCCCGGACCGGCAAGGCGGCCAATTTCTCGCTGGTCACGCATCGGCCACCTCGCCGACAACGCCGGCGTTCGCCGCCCGAGGCGCGCCCGGTTGCAACAGAAATGCCGCGAGGCTTGGTACCAGGACCAGCGCCCCCAGCATGTTCCAGATGAACATGAACGCCAGCAGAATGCCCATGTTCGCCTGGAACTTGATCGGTGACCACGCCCACGTTGCAACTGCCGTCGCCAACGACACGCCGATGAGAGCGACGACCTTCCCAGTAAACGCCAGCGACTGAGAGTAGGCCTCCCGGACCGACATCCCTCTACGTTGATGGACGAGAAACACCGTCAGGAGATAGAGGGAGTAATCGACACCGATGCCGACGCCGAGCGCGGTCACGGGCAAGGTCGCAACTTTCACGCCGATGCCCAAAGCGACCATCAGAGCCTCGCAAAGGATGGACGTCAGCACAAGCGGCAGAATTGCCACCACCACTGCCCGCCAGGATCGGAAGGTCACGTAGCACAGCAGAACGACGGCGCCGTAGACATACAACAGCATTACACGATTGGACTGCGCGACAGCAATGTTTGTGGCCGCCTCGATGCCCAACGTCCCAGCCGCCAGCAGGAACTGGTAGCGGGGCGCATTGTGCTTCTCCGCGAAAGCCTCCACGGCCTCTACCACCCGGTTGAGTGTTTCCGCTTTGTGGTCGGACAGAAACACGACTACCGACGCAACCGAGCGCTCACCATTGATCAATTCCGGATTGGACGGTGCCACGTAGTTGATGGCGTCCGCGGTGACGTACGTGTCTCGGTTGATCGTCACCCACTTCGGCGAACCTTCAAAGCCGGCCGCCGTGTACCGTCGCGTCAAGCTGCCTAGCGACACCGTGGTCTGCACTCCGGGCAGGCCACGAAGCATCTGCTCCAGACGATCCATCTCAAGGATGACTTCGTAGTTGACGAGGCCGTCAGGCTCAGGAGTCGTGACGATCACTGCAAATTGATCGCTGGACAACTCGTAGTGAGCCATGATGTAGGCATTGTCCCGGTTATAGGTCGAGTCCACCCGTAGTTCCGGTGCCCCGGGGTCGAGGTCGCCTATCCTAAGGCTGCCGCTGGTCACGACGCCGACAACGAAGAGACAGCTTGCGCCGGCGAGAACCACTGTCGCCCAAGAACGCTTGCTGAACCTGCTCAGATGGCGCACCAGTGGGTGTTCGCCCTCAAGGGACTCGAGCGCTCGTTTCGCCGCGGCGCCGCCGACCCCTGTGTACGAAAGCAGCACCGGCAGGAGAATCAGATTTGTCAATATGAGTATCGCGACGCCGATGCTCGCCGTGAATGCGAGCGCCCGTATGACCGGAATGTCGACCACTGCCAGGACGGCAAACCCGACCGCGTCAGCCAGCAACGCTGTGAGACCGGCAAAAAAGAGACGCCGAAACGTGTAACGGGCCGCAACGTAGCGATCGATGCCACGGCCTATGTCCTGCATGATGCCGTTCATCTTCTGCGTACCGTGCGATACACCGATGGCGAAAATGAGAAACGGCACCAGCACGGAGTATGGATCGAGCACGAATCCCGACAGGCGCATCAAGCCGAGTTGCCACCCTACGGCAACGACTGAACACGACACCACGAGCAGCGTGCTGCGCATGCATCGTGTGTAGACGAAAATCAAAGCCATACAGATAAGAGCGGCGACAAGAAAGTATGCAAACACCTCGCGCATGCCATGAATCAGGTCCCCCCCCAGCTGCGCGAATCCGATGACGAAGACTCGGACACCTTCTGCCTCGTATTGCGTACGAATCGCGTTTACCGCTTTGTGAAACGCGGCGTAATCGAGTTGCTCCTCGTTGGCGCCGTAATGTTCGAGCAGAGGCACGAAGATCATGCTCGAACGCTGGTCATTGCTGACGATGGAACCAATTATCCCGGCCCGCTGCACGTTTCCCCGTAACTCCAGAATGCTCTCCGGCGAGCCATCGTAGGTGTCGGGCATGACTGAGCCGCCTTTGTACCCTTCGTCCGTGATCTCGGTCCATCGAACGACGGGCATCCAGAGCGACTTCATGAAGGAGCGATCGACACCTGGGATCAGGAACACCTTGTCATTGATGTCTCTCAATATTTCCAGGTACCGACGGTCGTAGATGTCCCCCTTTGCGTTCTCGACTACGATGCGTACCGAGTTCCCGAGTCCGCGCAGCGATTCGGCGTTGGCTTGATAGTTCCTGATGAAAGGATGCGACTGCGGCATCATCCTTTCAAAACTGACGTTGATGTCCAGCGAGGTAGCCTGATACGCAAGAAAAATCGTGATAAGCGCGCAGATGCTGATAATGACCAGCCGGTTGTTGAAAATGAAGCGCTCGAGGACGCTGCCGGATCTGGCGTCAAAAGCTGCCCGAGACGTGACCACATCGCCGGCGTACTGTCGAGTTGCATTGGAAGTCTTCATGCAGTCGTTCCCACCAGACATCTTCCCGGTCAGCGCGAGACTGTGGCTTCGGCCTTCAAGCTGACGACCGTGATTCCTTTCAGCCCGGTAACCACGAATATTCCCGGATGGGTCGCCACCATGCCCGTAGCGTCGGTGGCAGCACGTTGCGGCAGCAGTCGGATCTCTGCACCGGTTCGGTCTACGCTCAAGAGGCGGCCTGCCGTGTCTGCAAGTACGAAGCCTTGTTCATCGGCCTTCGCGGCACCCGCAACGATTGTCTGCTCCGTCGGCGCTTGCACTTTTTCCCAGTGCCCCCCCGCGTCAGAGCTAAGAAGGACGGTGCCTCGGAGCCCGTAGACCAATACTGTGTCTCTTGCGCCGACGATGCCGAAGAGGCTGCCGAGGTACCCGATGTCCACTCCGGTGAAATGGCCACGTGATCGGTCTAGACGGAATATGTGTCCACGCTCGCCCGCAATGTAGAGACCGTCGCCGACACCGCGAATTGCGTTGAGGTTGAACCACTCCGTGTTGTCGATGCGATGGAGCCATGGCTCCCAGGTTCGACCTCCGTCCATTGTGGCCGCCAACATGCCGTAGGAGCCGACGACGTAGCCGACGAGCGGCGTCTCGAACCACACGTCCAGCCACGGTAATGTCGGCCCAGCCATATAGTTGCGGCGGATCTGCTCGTGTGCCGCACTCGCCTCGGAGCCCATCCCCGCGTAGACCTTTTCGAACGCGGCTTCGGCGGCGCGTCCGTCCAGTTGTTTGCGCCAGTTCAGTCCGCCGTCGATGGTGTGGAGGATCACCCCGTCGTGACCAACAGCCCATCCATCATTTGGTGTCGGAAAATTCACCGCGAGCAGATCACTCTGCACGGGAGCCGTGCTCTGGTACCAAGTCTTCCCGTCATCGTCCGATAGAATGATGAGACCGCGCAGTCCAACAGCGACCAGTCGCTTGCCGGCGACCGCGACTGCCAACAGAGGCCGATTGCTCGGCGAGGATTGAGCTGCCGCGGGCCAGTCGAGCGGATCCTCAAATGTCGCCGCGGACACGCCCGGCAACAACGTCAGGAGAAACAGGACCGCAGACCCGACCAAGCGGCGCGGCGACCTAAAGTATGGATTGTTCATCGGTCCTGCGGCCTTGGCGAACGCGTCGCCGCCGTCCGTGCGTTGCGGCAGGCATGAAGCAACCTCATTTCTCTCCATCCGCGCCGCATGGGATTAGGAACTCTCGTCAGAATGACCTGGCTCGCCGAATGTCTGGCACCGCTGGTGAGCGCAGACCGGGCACTCGACACGTGCAGTTGGAGTCAACCCCGTGGAGAGCACAGGTGCCTGCTGCGCGCGGCCCCGCAATGACAGCTCAACCGCAGGTTTGTCCCTCGCGACACAGCGGCACAGCGGCACAGCGGCACAGATCACCACTCTCATTGATCTGTGCCGTGTGCAACGGCACGTAGCCATGCCCTGGACCCGCCCCCATCGGGCAACAAGACCAAGACTCACCGAATGCCGGCCGCTTCGACGGCTTGAGGCGTGATCGCCATCTTCAGGCCTTCCGGTGTTTCGTAGTATTGATGACCGTCGCCCGGGTTGTTGAGCGTCCCGATCATCATGTAGTTACCCTTTATCAGGTCATAGGTCTGCCAGGAATACGGGACAATGCCGCCGACCTCGCTGGGATTGACGTTGGTGTTGGTGTGGGCGATTCGAAACATGTTGCCCGCATCATCATAGGACTCCTGAACCAGGACGCACCACGAGTCCTCGTCGATGTAGAACATTCGGCGGGAATACGCGTGACGCTTGCCCTGCTTACGGGTCGCATCGACCACCCAGACCCTGTGCTTCTCCCATCGCATGACGTCCGGATTGATGTACTTCGGTCCGAAGATTTCCTTCAGCGGCGCCTTCGAGCTGATCCAGTATGTGTTGTACGGAACCAGCATTTCGCGCTTTCCGACAAGCTTGAAATCGAACCGATCGAGAACGTCCAACGAAAGCGAAGATTTCGTCCCAGATCGTCGCGCCGCCGTAGGCTGCAATTGGTACGTCGTAGGCAAACTCCGGCGCCATGCGAACTCGCCGCTGACCAGGGCTATAGAACCAGACCTTCTGCCCGCCGTCTTCCCCACGAGCCGTGTAGAAATTCATGAACACGCCGCCCGCTCCTGACGGGGGTCGGGTGATTGTCGCGACGAGCCCGAACAAGGTCCCCGGGGGCGTATTCTTCTGCAACGTCCCTGACCGGTCGTACCACGGGCGAAGATACCACCCGTCTATGCCCGGCAAAGGACTCAGGCGCCCCCCCGTATCGACGAGATAGCCCGAGTAACGATTGCGCGAGACTGGCGGAACGTACTTCGCAGTGTTGTTCCACATCACCTCGTAGCCGTCGGTCGGGATCGGGAACGGAATTCCCGGATAGGGCAGACCATTCTCTCCGGCGCCAAGCAGGTTGTCGCCCTTGACGGGCCCGCCCAATTTCGCCGTCGTGGCATTCCTGACGGTGTTCTCAAGCACCCAGGCCGGATAACGCATGCTACGGTGACTCGGGTAGACATCGACTCGGTAACCCGAATACTTTGTGAGCAGCGCCTTCGTCCCTGGCGTCAACAGGTCGGTGTACTCCGCCATGTTCTTGGCATCGACGGAATACAGGGGCTTCTCATCCTTATACGGATCTTCGTTTGGCCCAAGCGTCTTTGAGGACAGCCCGCCGGTGTACTTGGGTATCGAGCCATCGGCATTTGCTGCTCGGTCCGCGCCAAACTCGGTGAGGCTGCTGCCGAGCTTCTTGGCTTCCTCGGCTGATACTGCGGCCAATCCCACCGACGTAAACATCGTCGCGACACCCATCGCGACAACCATCCTCGCGACCATCTTCGCAGTTGACATCTCGCTCCCCCTCATGATCCTGTTTCGAAATTGACTTCCCGTACCGCGCAGTCCTAACGGCACTCCTGGGTGGCGGAGCACTCGGTGATGCTCCGCTCCAACGACAAAGTGACCATAGCCCGCGACGAACTTCTGCGAGTTGCGGCAACGGTGCCTTCGCAATCGATTTGGAAACAAATCAACACCGACTCGTCCGCATAGACTCGGCAGCATCGTCCCGCCCCGCCGGCATCGGCTGACTCGTCCGACGACGCACCGGACTGTGTCTTCGCGTGCTGCAAACTCGGATCTCCCGCCTGTCCCAGTGCATCGTCAGATCAGACTGTTCAGATTGCAGCCGCGATGCTCGAAGATCTGCCTCTCGTCGAACGCTCGGTTCTTCATTGAGAAGCGACGCAACCCAGTTCACCTGCATGTCAAACCAACACAAAACGCGCTCGCGCAGTGATTTAACGAGAAGACCCCATGCCAGTACGTCCACCATGCACCGAGTCTCGTCCGGTGGCTCAATCGTGCCGGGCGAAGATTCGCGCTCAGCACCCGGCAGGCCATCCGCCGCGACTCTTTCAACAAGGGCGTTCCCTTGCGCGTCCGCCACACCAGATCCGGCTGCTGGCGCCACATCCTCTTGGTGCGTCCCGTCGTACAGACTGCCTCCGCCTTCGCGAATCCCGCCAAGTCTGAACCACTCCGTTGCGTTATCGCTGGGGCGCAAACATTGCGTCCTTCAGAATGACGTTTTGAATTGAAGCTGCAACCAGCCGCGATCATTTAGGCTGACTGGTCCCGCGCCTCCGAAACCGCTGTAGGAAGGAGGCACATCCGGGCCAAATGGCGACGCCACGCCATTGGGACGCCAGTGGTAACCGAGATAGGTTAGTGACAATGTATGTCTTTGGCGGATGAGCGCCTTCAATCCGATCGAATAGATGTTGGTTTCTTCCGGATAGAAAGCGCTTGCAGCGTAAGCAGGATTGCCCGAGATGCCGTATGTGTAGGAAATTGGCATGTCGAGGTCGACGCCGGGGAAAACCTGTGTCCACTGAGGGTCGAACAACAGCGCCACCGCAAGGGCGTCGTCAGTAGCACAGCCGTCCTTCCAGTTGCCCGGCTCGACGGTGCCGTCGGAGTTTACGTGGACGCAATTCGCCGTCTTGGTGCCGTTGTATAGCTCCTTGTTGCCGGTGACAGAGTCCAAGTGCGTATAGCTGAGCTCGGCGATCAAGATTCCGGTGTCCCATATCGGCGTCTCACCCAACTGTATCAACGTATTGGCGATCACGTTGGTCAACTCGCCCGTCGCGCCAGCCTTGCTCTCCACCAAGGCTGCCGACAGCAACGCCGTGTCCCAGCGCTTGCTGACTTCCATGCCGATGTTGATGAGTCCGAAGGTTCTTTCGTAACTGATGCCGGCAAGCGTTGCCTTGCGGGCGACCGGATCGTACAGCTTCTGGTTCTCAGGATTCACCAGCGCGTTCCACGGCATCACTTCGTCGAATTGGCGGTAGTAGAACCCGAGGTCGCCACCCGCCCATTCCGGTCGCCAACTGAACTTCAGGCCGAAGTTCGCATTCTCGTCCGGCGCGTCCTGTATTCCCTGAACCAGCCCGCTCGCCACGAAGCTGGTTCGTTCAGGGCCATCGTATAGAGGATTGAAGAATCCAAGGTACGTTCCGCTTTCGGGAAACCGATCAGGCGCATACTCGAGAAAATACTGCGCCTCGACAGACGCGGTCGGCGTAAGATCCACTCGCGCAGAAACCTGTGTTCGCGGAAGAAACAATTCCTTGATCTCCGAGCCTGGTTGCGTGAACCCCTTGATATAGTCGATTGGCGACTGCGAATAGGCGATGTTTGAGAATCCAAAGAAGAAAGCGTTGCCCCAATAACTGGTGAGGCGGCCCGCTTTGAGATAGACGTTGTGACCGCCTATTTCGGTGTTTGCGAAAGCGAAGGCGTCGAGCAGTTCTGCTCCCTGCATGAAATTACGTTTGGTATATCCCGAGTATCTGCAGTTCTTGTAGTTGCAGGCCGCGGAAGCCGACAATCCCAGCGATTCGTAGAAGTCCCCGATCTCCTGTGGGATCTTCTCACGATCCGAGTAGGCGAAATCCTTGAAGAAGGAGCCTGATAGGCGAAAACCGTATTGGCCCTTGTAGACTGCTTGGATCTCCATCAGATCCGACAGTCGGTTCGTCACGATATCGCCGGGGTCCGGGAATTTTTCATCGCCCGCATAGAACGCCGGATGATAGAGAATCCTGGGATCCTGGTGCTCCACGCGGGCGCCCAATGAGTATGCGACCGAGTTGTCGAAATTCAGCAACCAATCGCCGTGCTGGTACGTTTTTGCGCCTACGCTACCTGTCAGGAATGTCAATGCGACTGCCGCAAGCCAGCGAGTTGCGCCCGAACCCGCCGCGCTTGGCCCAGCGTGCCCCCGGATCCGCGACCCGAAGGCACAGCCTACTTCTTCGGTTGCTCTGTGCATCACGTCCCCCTCAATGACAACGTTTGTGGGCGCCGCAGGTTATGGCGGGTCCTCACGGACGTGGTCTTGATGCATCGAGACCGCGCCCTCTGTAATCAAATCTGCCTACTGCCTGCGTGTTGGTTTGAACGACAAACTAGATCTTATGGCATATAAACGAACGGTTGGCCGTATTTTTAAAGCATTATAGTCAAAGTGTCAAGATGCGGTCATGGGCCAGTTCGAGCCGCTCGTTCGCCGATGGCGACCGTGGCCGCAGCAACCTCCTGGTCAAGCCGCTGTCGATACTTTGGAGTTCCCGGGGTTTGGTGGAAACGGATAACCCGAGGGTAGCCCTGAAGGGTATTGCCGCTGTCCACACGATTCAGTGCCGGTCGCGGCACCGAGGGTTCGGGCGATGATCTGCCAGTCGTGGCGGTGAGCGCAGGTGGCGGGCAGGTGCAGCACGATACGTCGCACCGAGGATTCGACCCAGGCACCGAGCTTCACCAGGTGTTCGCGCAGGGTGCTGACCTGGGCGCAGCGGAAGGCGGTGCGCGCGGCGCGCAGGCGCAGTTCCTGATACAGCACGTAGGCGGCGGCGGTGAGCAGTCCGCGCAGCTGATTGGCGAGGAAGCGGCTGCAGCTGGTGCGGTCGATCTCGAGGCCGTGATGCAACTCCTTGATTCGATTCTCAACGTCGCCGCGGGCGCAGTAGATCGCCTCGTACAGATGGCGGGGCGAGTGCGGCAAGTTCGTCACCACGAAGCGCGGGTTGTCCTTGGGCTCGCGCCCGGGATGGCGCACGACTTCGGCCTTGATGACCACGCGCCGACGTTCGGGCCAGGTGCCGGCCGCGTAGCGGCACTCGCCGTACAGATGTGCGGTCTCGCCCGATTCGCGCAACAGGCGTCGGGCCGTGCCCATCAAGCGTGCGGCGCGACGCTTGAGCACCTTGTTTTTGGCCATCGCCACCACGTCCTCGAGCGCCTCGCGCGCGAGGAAGGCGAAGATCTCAGGCGTGGCGTAACCGCCATCGAGCCGGACCCGCAGCCGCGACAGGATCCCGAGCGCACCCACTTGCGACCCCCATCCGGTACAGATCCGCCCGTGTCACCGCGTTCTCGAACCGCGACAGCGTCGGCTGCGATGCCAGGTCCTCGCCACCGACCGCATCGCGACCACCGAGCAGCTTGTGCATCGGGTCCGCTGCCAGGCGGCTCGCGTCGTTGCCGTCCGGATAGCCGCAGGCGATCGCATACAGGCGCTGCCGCAGCAGATCCCCGATCGCGTGGCGGATCTTGCCCGACTGGCGGTGGTCATCGATGCCGCTGATCAACGCCGCGCTGAGACCGAGCCGCCGATCGCACGCCTGCAGCAGGATCACTCCACCCTCGGAACTGGCGTGCGGTTGGTCAAACTTCGCGACCACCGGCTGGTCGCACAAATCCGCAAACAGGACAGACTGTCGTGTGCTATCGTCGATCACGCAAAAGCCTCTTGAGTGCGGAAAATGCTTGTGGCAAAGCCTTTCTAGCACAACGGGGGCTTTTGTTTTTCAGTACCTCACGCCGCTTCGCGCATAAAGCAGGCTAGAAGCCGATCGACAGCCCACCGCAGACAAACAACGTCTGGCCGGTGATGTAACTCGCCTCCGGTGAAGCCAGAAAGGCAATGCACTCGCCCACCTCTTCCGGGGTACCTGCCCGCTTCATGGGTATGCGATCGATGCCATCTTGCTGATACTCCATAGGCGTGGTCAGGAACATCCCGGCATCAATCAAGCCCGGAGCAACACAGTTTACGGTAATGCCGCGCGCGGCCCATTCCAAGGCCGCTGTCCGCGACAGACCCTCGACGCCGCCTTTCGCTGCGGCGTAGGCTCCCCCTGCCACCGATCCAAGTGCCGCCACTGAACTGATATTCACGATTCGGCCATAGCGCCTTTCCCGCATGAACGGTGCAACAGCCTGCATGCAATTCAACGTTCCTTTCAGATGCGTACTGAGCGTGAGGTCGAAGTCCCGCTCTGAAATTCTGGCCACCAAGTCATTTCGTACAACTCCTGCCATATTGACCAGCACATCAATCCCGTCGTGCTGATCGGCGATAGCCCCGATCACGCGCACAGTTGCACCTGCATCCGTCACATCGAGTGCCTGACCGTGAACAGTCAGGCCATCCGCGCGCAGCGTTGACGCCATCTCATCGACGCGCGTGCGGTCCGCATCGAGCAAATATACTATGTAACCCCGCTTGGCCAGTACTCTTCCGGTGACACGCCCGATGCCACCGCCACCACCCGTTATCAGTGCTGCCCGCTTGTGCCCGTGCATTGTCCGATTTCCGATTTTGCCGATTGCCTTCAAGTTCGTTTGACGAGCGCATCCATTTCTTCAGCGCCGTCGGTCGCGGAGAATGTGCGCAGCGGTGCCTGCAGCTGCCGATCCATCCAGTCGATACCACCCACCATTCAACCGGTGTCACGCAATCGCTGCGTCGGCACCCGGATCGTCCCTGTGCGGACCGCTCCGCAGCCGCGCACCTACTGCGTCGCGATTGGCGAACGGCGGACATTTGCCGCCTTCGGTCTGCAAAACGAGCGCTATTCTCCCCCGCGGAAACAGCGCCGCAATTTACGCATGACATTAGCCCGCGACATAAGCACTTGAAGTCATGACGAGATGTGAGTCGCTTCGATCATGGCACAAAAAGACCGGCGACGAGCCACGACCAACGCTCGCATCGAGCTTCGCAAGGAGGTGATCGAGTTGCGTGAGGCGGGCAAGTCGCTGGCTGTCGAGCGAGTACCCGGCGATTGCCCCGCGCGGGCAGACGCCCCTGGTGCGGGTGCCGGCGCGTCGCAAGAACCTGTCGCTGATCCCGGCGATCACCTATCAGGGCACGGTGCGCTTCATGATCTATGCGGGCGCGCTCAACGCGCGCCTGCTGATCACCTTCGTGCAACGACTGACCCGGGACGCGCGCTTCGCTACGTCCGCCATCATTCGATCCGCTACACTGCCGCAAAGACTTCAAATGCAAAGCGATCGGGTTGATATTTAGGGCGTTTACCGCCGTCGCACATTCCGCGACGACATATCCGCGTGGAGCGGCCGCGTACCTCACAGATGCAGCCCGCCATCTACGAGCAATGTAGTTCCTGTGATGTAGCGGGCTCTGTCCGAGGCCAAGAAGGCAACCGCATCGGCCACTTCACGCGCCTCACCGAATCGCCGCAATGGAACCTGGAGTTTCCGGCGCTCCCAGACTCTGGAGTCGTACAAATCCCGCTGGAACTTGGCGCCGAGTCCCGCGTTGATGATCCCTGGCGCAACGCAGTTGGCCCGGATGCCATTGCGGCCTTCTTCCTTGGCCACGGCGCGGGTCAGTGCTTCAATTCCCGCCTTCGGAACGCTCGACAATGCGTCGCCGCTGGGAAAAGAGTAGTTAGCGAATGTGACGATACTAACCAGCGTGCCATACCGCTGCACGCGAAATGCGGGCACGAATTCCCTTATTACATTGATGAAGCCCATCAGCTCCACACCGATCACGCTCCGCCATTCCTCGCCGGTGGCATCAGCTGCACGTGGCTGCGCAATATCGACACCCGGAGCGTAGACAACTCCATCGATGCGCCCCGCCGCGGACGAAGCGGTCTCGCGTAGGTGCGCGACGGACGCCCGATTTGCGACATCCATACGGCCGATTCCGAGGCTCGTTCCCGCCGGCAGGCCCTCGCGCACTCTCTCTGCAGCGCTGCGGTTGGAATAGTAGGTTACGAAAACCTCGTTTCCGGCCGCCGCAAGGCTTTTGCAGACGGCCTCGCCAAGCGCGCCCGCCCCCCCGATGACCACCAGCTTCAGTGCACCGGCTCCACCTCCGGGATGGCTCTTCGTGTCCATCGTCGCGCTTACTTTCGCGGCACCCTGCCGCCGCCTTCCACGACAATGCGGCGCAGATCGCCCTTCTTCACTTTACCGGACGCGGTCTTGGGCAGCTCATCGAGGACGTATACCTCCTTTGGGAGCTTGAATCCGGCCAGATGTTCTCTGGCGTAGTTCTGCAGATCTGTGGTGGATACCCGGCAATCGGGGCGCAGCACTACCGCCGCGACGAGTGACTCACCCCATAGCGGGTCCTGGACTCCAAACACGGCCACCTCGGCTACGCTCGGATGGGCCGCCAATACTTCCTCACTCTCCCGCGGGAACACGTTCACTCCGCCGCTGATCACCATGTCCTTCTTTCGGTCGACTACATAGACATAGCCGAGTTCGTCGCGCTTGCCCAAGTCCCCCGTGTGCAGCCACCCGCATACAAGGGTCTGTTCCGTCTCCTCTGGACGCCTCCAGTACTCCTTCATCACGTTGTTGCCGCGCACGACAATCTCGCCTACTTCGTGCGGCGCGGCATCAGTACCGCCCCTAGTGACCACTCTGATCTGCACACCATGCATTCCTCTGCCGATCGATCCGGGAGCCACATGGTGTTCCGCCGCGCGCAATACGGAGGCGTGAGAGGTACACTCTGTCAGTCCGTAGGCGTGGATGAACTTGTTGCCGCCGAATACCTTGGTGGCTTCATGAAATCGGGCGCCCGTAATGGCCGCCGCTCCGTACGAGATCATCTGCAACGACCCCAGGTCGTACTTCGAGAGCTCCGGGTGATCGAGCATCATGTAGAGCATCGTGGGTACCGCGAAAAAATACGTCGCCTTCTCCGCCTGAATCCTCTCCAACGTTGCAGTGGCGTCAAAATCCTGCGCCAACACCGTCCGGGCACCACAGGCGACGTGAACCAGAGTATGCACGAACGCCGCATGGTACATAGGGCTCAGCTGAAGATTAATGCTCTGGCGCGTTGGCTGAATCTCGACGCTCACCTGCCTGATGTCAGAAACGTAATTCTTATGAGTCAGGACCACTCCTTTCGGACTGGAAGTCGTGCCGCTCGTATATAGGATCGCGGCGGCATCTTCAGGAGTCGTGCCGGGATCCGCCGGCGGTTCCGGCGCGTGCCTGCGCCAATCCGAGTAATTCGTACCCGTTCCGTCCTCTTGATCCACCACCACCACGCACCGGACCGAGGGCACGTTCGCCACGATAGCGTCAATGGAGGCTTGAAAGCCCCCGGCCGCGACCAAGACATCCGGCTCGCAGTCCTGCAACAAGCGCACATGCTCCTGCGGCTGCAGCCGCGTGTTCAGTGGAACGGCAATGGCTCCCGCACCAGCGATTCCGAAAAAGCATTCGATGAATTCCGGGCGGTTCTTCAGCAAGATCGCCACTCTGGCGCCTTGCCGCACGTTCTCGCGTTGCAGCGCGCACGACACGCCACGCGCGTTCCGGCGCAGCTCGGCGTAGGAGATCCTGCTGGACCCCGAGATCAGACTCGTCGCTTCGGGTCTGATTGAGGGATTGTTGAACAGCACATCGCAAAGAGTGCCCGAACTCATCTGATGGTCCATGTGATGCCCGACGGGTACCGCAGATTCGGCCTAGCAGCCTGTCGGACTTAACGAGTCAAGATACGCGATAATCACCGGCAGTTTCCTCGTTGCTGCGAGATCTCATGAGCAACTTTCGGCCGATCAACCGCGACACGGGATTCCTGTTGCCACCGTCGGTGGACGAGTGGCTGCCGCAACGGCACCTGGCGCGCTTCGTGGTGGAAGTGATCGACCAGCTGGATTTGTCGGCGCTGGTCAAGGCGTACCGGGGATCGGGCTCGGCGTCCTACCATCCGGCGATGCTGCTGGGGCTGCTGGTCTACGGCTACGCGACCGGCGTGTTTTCCAGCCGGGCGATTGAGCGGGCGACCTACGACTCGGTGGCGTTTCGCTATCTGGCCGGCAATGAGCATCCCGATCACGACACGATTGCGGCGTTTCGCAAGCGCTTTCTCGGGCCGATCGAGGGGTTGTTTGTCGAGGTGCTGAAGCTGGCCCGTGCGATGGGCCTGCTCAAGCTGGGCACCGTGGCGATCGATGGCACCAAGGTCCATGCCAATGCGAGCCGGCACAGCGCGCTCTCGTACGGTCATGCGAAGAAGATCGAGCAGCAGCTGAAGCGCGAGGTCCGGCAACTGCTGCGTCTGGCCGCGCAGGCCGATGCGGCGGATCTTCCCGATGGGATGTCGATCCCCGAGGAGTTGGAGCGCCGCGAGACGCGCCTGGCGGCCATTGCCGAGGCGAAGGCCAGGATCGAAGCGCGGGCCGAGGAGCGCCTCGAGCGCGAGCAGGCGGAGTATCAGGCCAAGCTGGCGGCGCGCGCCGAGCAGGAAAAGCTCACCGGCAAGAAGCCCGGTGGCCGGCCGCCCGCGCCGCCGAGCGGCGGCGTGCGTGAGCACGATCAGCTCAATCTGACCGACGAAGACTCGCGCATCATGAAGGTGGCCGGTGGTGGGTTCGAGCAGTGTTACAACGCTCAGGCCGTGGTGGCGGCCGGCAGCCTGCTGGTGGTCGCCAACGCGGTCAGCCAGGCGGGCAACGATAAACGGCAGCTGACGCCGATGATCGCGAAGCTCAAGGCGCTGCCACCAGCACTGGGGCGCAGCCGGCGGATCCTGGCTGACAACGGGTACTTCAGCGAGGCCAACGTCGAGCAATGTGCGGCCGCGCAGATCGAACCGTTGATCGCGCTGGGGCGCACGCGGCATCATCCGGGCTGGCGGCAGCGCTTTGCACCGGCGCCCAAAGCACCGCCGGCTTCGGCCACCCCGCTGCAGCAGATGGCACATCGATTGCAGACGCCGGCCGGCCGAAAACTCTACGCCTTGCGCAAGCAGACCCCGGAACCGGTGTTCGGCATCATCAAATCCGTGATGGGTTATCGCCAAACGCTGTTGCGAGGACTCGAGAACGTCAGCGGCGAATGGAACCTGGTGACCATGAGCTGGAACATCAAGCGCATGTTTGCGATGCAGCCCTGCTGAGAGCGCATCGCGACCACTCAACTCACGACTTTCGATCAACACCCACATGACTCCAAGCGCCGACCAGGTTGTTGTCCGTTCAACTGAAAAGCTCAGTCCGACAGGCTGCTAGACGCGCGTAATTGAGTGGCGCCTTTCGACCGGCCTGCCGTCCAGGCACCTCGAGCGGTTACATTCGAGGTACAGATGGACAACGAACAGCGGCCGAAGGAACTGCAGCGAAGCCGTCGGCGGGGCGGGCGGCCGCTTGGCAGCCTGCGCGCGTTGTGGCAAATGCGGGGCGGCGCGCCCAGACCTTGATCTGCGGCAAGTGCCCCGACCAGCTGTCGATGCCGTTTGCGCTGTGGACCCGAGCGGCGATCCGGGAGCTGATTCGGCGGGAGTTTGGCATTGGGCTGTCGGTTCGTGGCGTCGGCGAGTACCTGGCGCGCTGGGGGTACACGCCGCAAACGGCGGCCCGGTGTACCTACGAACGCGACGATGCGGCGCTGACGCATCAGGACACGGTGTGTTTTACGATCTACCCGGGCGGCCTGAGGCCACAGCGGCTGATCATCTTCATGCGCCGGCTGATGAAGGAAGCCGACCGCAAGGTATACCTGATCCTGGACAACCTGAACGTTCACAAGGCGAAGCCGGTGCGCAAGTGGTTGGCCAAGCATGCGGAGCGGATTGAGGTCTTCTACCCGCCGCCGTGCTCGCCGGAACGGAACCCGACGGAGACTTTCACCGGCGACCAGAAGGGCGAGATCCAACGTGGCATCCCGCCGAAGGACGTGAAGGGCCTGAAGCGCAACGTACTCGGGCACTCGCGCCGCATCCAGGAGTCCCCGGCGCGGGTGCGCGCCTACTTCAAGAATCGCCACATCCGCCATGCCGCGAAAGTTCACTTCAGTTTCGGCGGGTCAATAGCCTTCGCAAGGCTCAATGATTCCCTGCGTAACGCTTCAGCGTTTCGCGGGCAATGATCAATTTCATGATCTCGCTCGTACCCGCACCGATTTCATGATGTTTGGCGTCCCGGAACAATCGAGCGACCTTGTTTTCTTCCATGTACCCGTGGCCGCCGAGGATCTGAACGCCATCCGCCGCTGCCTGGACCGCCATTTGCGAAGAATACAACTTCAGGATCGCCGCCTCCCGCGTGACCTTCTCGCCGCGGTCCACGGCCCGCAACAACCTGTACAACATCGTGCGCGACAACTCTATTCCCGATTCCATGGCGGCAATTTTTTCCTGGATCAGTTGGTACCGTGCGATCCGCTTTCCGAAAACCACTCGCTCCTGCGCGTATGGAGCGGCAATGTCCAGGACCGCCTGCGCGATTCCAATGGTCGACGCCCCTTCGAGCACACGCTCAACGTCGAGGGCCCCGAACAAGTAGTGAAATCCCCGGCCAACCTCCCCAAGGACCCGGTCGTTGGGAACCGCCGCATCCGACAGGAACACGTCACCGGTCGGTGAGCTCTTCATGCCAAGCTTGGCAAATGGCTTGCCCGTCGTCAGTCCTGGCGTTCCGCGTTCAACAATGAACCACGTGCCACCATCCGCCTCACGTTCCGAGCCACTAGTTCGTGCCAGAACAAGAATATAGTCCGCGATTGGCGCATTCGTTATGAACGTCTTCGCCCCGTTTAGCAGATACCTGCCAGCCTGCGCACGCGCCGTCGTACGGGCGCCAAGAGCATTGGAGCCGCCTTCTGGCTCCGTAATGGCCATCGCACCTATCTTTTCCCCGCGAAGCACCGGCATGAGATACCTGAGTTTCTGTTCGTGTGTCCCATAGTTATTGATCGCACGTGCGAACAGAATGATGTCTGCAAACAACACTATGTCCAATCCGGCGTTGATGCGCGCGGTCTCCTCGCTGATGATTGCCCTCGTCGCTATCGAAGCGCCGCTGCCGCCATATTCCTCTGGAAAAAACGTGCCGAGCAGACCGAGTTGCCCCATCTTCAGGAGCAGGTCGCGCGGGGGCTCGCCCGCGCTTTCCATCGCGGATGCCTGCGGCTCCACTTCGTTTTTCATGAACCTTCGCACCGACTCTTGCAACGCCAGTTCTTCGTCCGTCAAGAGAGATGAAAGGGGCCTTTGCTGTGACATCGATGTCGCCTTCAAGTCCTACAGACGCACGCGAGGCGCGTGATCATCACGGTGCCAACTCAAACAAGTTGTTAAGACGAGTCATGTCCGGCTGCATCAGTCGCTGTCCCCAGCCTGTTCTGCTGCACTCCGGGACGTCAAGTTTGCGCTGAAGGTCCGATCGAAGCTCAGCCATCTTGAACCCTGCCGCCAGGCAGTCAAAGATTGGCGCTCCGTATTCCGGCACGACGGACAGGCCGGCGGCCGTCGCGATCACGCTCATCCCGGCGCTGCCTATGACGATGGAATTGGCCCCGGCTTCCACCAATGACCTGGCGCTCGCGGCGATCTCCGATGCCACCGTCTGCGGCTCCAAGAATCCCCTCGTGAAGGCTTCGCCCGAGGGCATGGGGATACGGCGAATGCCCGCGAATCGACTACTCAGTCCGCAGTTCGTCACCATCATCTCGCAATAATCCGACCACGATCGATCGGCCGTTGTAACCACGCCGACCTTGTGGCCGTAACAGCATGCAAGATGAAGCGCTGCTTCCATGGGACCCACGACAGGTATGGATACCAGCGTCCGTGCCTCAGCCACGGCCGTGTCTCCGGAGCACGCTACCATGACAGCGTCGGCGCCCTCGCGTTCGGCATCGACGATCTCCTGTACGACGTTGATTTTGTTGAGCAATATCGGATAGGCAAGGACAGTGTCGGTCGCGCGCTTCAGGTGACGCACGAAGCGATGATGAATGATCGTGCCCGCGGCCTTCACTTTTTCGAGATTCGCGGTGATCAGCGGCGTATAGGTTCGCGAGCAGTTTTCTGCGTTCACGTGTACAACGCAAATCTTCATTAGCAGTCCCTTCCTTGCCTCATTGGAGAGAGCGAACCGTTTCCGCTGGGTTCAACGGCCCGAAAATCGCGGCTGCCGCTTTTCCAGGAACGCATGCATGCCCTCGCGAGCATCCGCTGTTGCGAATAGATCGCCGAACATCGACGCTTCCAGCCGCTGCCCATCATCAGCCGATACCCGCAACCCAAGACGCACGGCGCGCTTTGCTTGGGCGACGGCAAGAGGAGCGCATTGAGAGATTTCGTCGACGATTGCGAGCGCGGTGGCTGCGGCTGCCCCAGGAGACACGACCTCGTCGACCAGCCCAAGTTGCAGTGCCCGAGCTGCAGATATAGTCCGACCGGTGAACAGCATGAGCTTTGCCTGGCCGAGCGGTACGAGACGCGGTAGGTTTTGCGTTCCACCGGCACCCGGGATCAGTCCGAGCCTGACTTCCGGCTGCCCAAACGTCGCCGACTCATCCGCGACGCGGATGTCGCACGCCATCATGAGCTCGCAACCGCCGCCCATGGCATAACCATTCACCGCTGCAACGACAGGCAACGGGAGCTCCTGGATGGCGAGCTGCATAGTCTGAATTCGTAACGCATGCGCCTCGGCCCCTCGCGAGTCGAGCTGCGAGAAGTAACGGACGTCGCCGCCGGCGACAAAATGTGCGCCGCGGCCGGTCAGGACCACCCCCCGAATCTCCGCATGCTCCTGAACCTGCGCCAGTGCATTCAGGATCCCGTCGGCGACCTCGGTATCCAGCAAGTTCACCGGGGGGTTGACTATCGTGATGAGGGCCGCACGGTTCAGAAACTGAATTTGAATCTTGGATGTTTCCATGAGTCGATGCGGCTAAATTTTGCCGACCAGCCTGTCCCGACGTGGACGGGTATCCGAATATCGTTGCGATCTAGTATAAACGAACGGTTGGCCGCATTATTGCAGGATCGTTATTTCAGTGTCAATCCAATCGATGCAGTTGCACTGTCCTCCCGGTTTGACTCGACGCCCAGAGCCTCTGTCCTGGGTCGCCTCCCGATTCGAGGGAAGTTCCGCACGTGCCTGCAGCACCAGATCATGCGCTGGCTCGCGACTGCCGCATCAAACCCCGTTTTGTTGCGATGTGCCGGGCGAACGTGTGTCCATCGTGACCGCCACCCCGAACGGAATCGCGACCTCGAGGCCGCTGGAACGCTCGGCTCCAACCAGTTCAGTTCGACCGGCGCTCTCGCCCGGGACCCGTCGAATGTCATTTCGCCACCAGAATGTGACCGGCCCACTCGGAGTTGTTCCGCGACCGAGAGCCCCGGCGTGTCGAATCTCGCGGCGTCTGTTGGTTCATCACCCGGTACTCTCGCTATATAGCTTCAGGATTAGGATGTTGCGGGAACCTCACGGCTTCTGCGATCCTGACTGGACAACCGAGGAGTGTGACTTGATTACCGAATCGACGTAACCTCTGAATTTCGGGAATCTAGGCAATGTGCCCACCTTTGCAACCGCAGCGACAATGATTCAAGGGATTCTTTCCGGCATCCGTGTGGTGGACTTCGGACGCTTCATCGCAGGACCCTTTTGCGGTGCGTTGCTCGCCGACCATGGTGCCGACGTAATTCGCATTGACAGGATTGGGGGTAGCGAAGATCGGTTCATCCTGCCGCTGGCGCCCAGCGGCGACGGCGCGACGTTCATGCAAGTCAACCGTGGCAAGCGATCGATGGCGCTCGACGTGACTTCTCCGAAGGGGCGAGAAATTGTGCACAGGCTGGTCGTTCGCTCGGACATCGTAATCGCCAACCTTCCGCAGCCAACGCTCAAGTCGATGGGTTTGGACTACGAATCTATCTCGGCGATCAATCGTCGGGTCATTCTTATAAGCGCTGATGGCTACGGACGCACCGGGCCAGACGCACACAAGCTCGCTTTCGACGGCATTGCCCAAGCGCTGTCAGGCACCATGTACCTCGGTGGCGATCCGGGCGAACCTCGCCGCGCCATCGCGCCGTACGTAGATTTTGGCACAGCAGTTTCTTGCGCATTTGGTGCTGTGCTGGCGCTACTGGCCCGGGAGCGAACAGGGCGTGGCCAGGAAGTAACCAGTTCCCTGTTGCTGACCAGCCTCACCATCGCGAACTCGATTCTGATCGAACAGGCGGTGTCGGCGCTGGACCGTGTTCCTCAGGGGAACCGCGGGTATTCCTCGGCACCACTCGACCTTTTTAGGTGCTCGGATGATCAATGGCTGATCGTCATGGTGTTGGGTCAACCGCTGTGGAGGAGGCTCTGCAAGATGCTGAGCGCTCAGGATTGGGTCACGGACCCGCGTTTTCAGGACGATCGCGGCCGCGGAGCCCACGCGTCCCTTATCAGTGAACGCCTTCAGGCGTGGTGCGCGACGCGTACCCGTCAGGAGGCACTCGACGCATTTGAAACTGCGCGCATCCCGGCAAGCCCCATTCTTAGTCCCCGGGAATCGCTTGAGGATGCACACATCCGTGCGAGCGGCATGCTACGTGATATTGCATTTCCTGGCATGCCGAAGCCAGCGCCCATAGCCGATACCCCGATCCATCTGTCGGAATCCCCTGGCGCAATCCGTGGGCGCGCACCGCTGCTCGGCGAGCACACCGACGAGATTTTGAAGGAAATTGGTTACTCGACAGCCGACGTGCATCAGCTACGAACCGACGGGACCGTCTGAGGGTAATGAGACTTGCGTCGGTGGGTAGCGCCTTTCGACCGGCCTGCTGTCCAAACACATCAAGTGGTTACATTCCAAGGTGTAGATGGACAACCAACAGCGGCTGAAGGAACTGGAGCGAAGCCGTCGACGGGGCGGGCGGTCGCTCGCGGCCGGAGTGGCGCAGGCGGAGGTCGCGCGGCGGGTCGGAGTGACTCGAACGACCGTGTCTCGCTGGGAGCAAGAGCGGCAGGCTGGTGGACTCGACGCGTTGCATCGGGCCGAACGCTTCGGTCGGCCGCAGACTGCGGGTCGTCTGGGCTCGCCTGCAGGCTCATCGTCCCAAGCCCTTGCGCCCGTACGTCGAGGCCCAACGCGGCGCCTCCCCGGAGCGGGGGCAGTATTGCGGTCACGGACAACTCAAGAGTAGGAGGCGCAAATGGGCAGACCGGTAAACGCTGATGCGGCCGCGACCTGGAGCACGATACGGCGCGCTGGAATTCGGCTGATGTTCACGCACGGGTTTGAGGCCATGAACTTGAGGCAACTGGCCGCTGAATCCGGGCTGAAACCCGGCTCGCTTTACAATTACTTCGCGAGCAAGGACCAGTTCCTCTGGTTGATCCTGCGCGACATCATGCAGGAAATTCTCACTGACCTCGAAGACAGCGTCGGGTCATCGGGTACACCGAGGGCGCGTCTCCAGCGGTTCATTGCATTTCACATCAGGTGGCACACTGCCAGGCGCGTTGAGACCTTCATCGGTTCGATGGAGATGCGGCATCTCTCAAAGACAGACTACAAGAACTACGTCCAGCTGCGTCGACGATATGAAGACTACTTGACCGCAATTCTGCAGGATGGCATCCAGAGCGGCGACTTCTCGATGATCGACGTTCGAATTACTACGCTGGCCATACTTTCGATGCTGACCGGCGCGTACACCTGGTACAAGAAGACGGGTCGGCTCTCACAGCGCGAGCTCAGCGCCATCTATACTGACCTGGTCTTCCGGATGGCAGACTCGTCTCTGCGCTAGTGGAGTGTTTCGTTCTGTTTGGAACTTGAGCGCGCGTTGGCCCGGATGACCTTCTGCAAGATGTCACGCGCGCTCTTGGTCCAGATGAACGGCTTGGGGTCGGTGTTGTGATGAGCGACGTATTCGTCGATGGCTTGCACGAGTTCGGGCACGCTGGCGAACACTCCGCGGCGCAGTCGCTGGGTAGTCAAGTCGCGGAAGAATCGCTCCACCATGTTCAGCCACGATGCCGAGGTTGGCGTGAAGTGCATGTTGAACCTCGGGTGCCTGGCCAGCCACTGTTGTACGGCCGGGTGCTTGTGCGTGGCGTAGTTGTCGGCAATGAGGTGCAGCGTCTTGTCCTTGGGCGTCTCGCGGTCGATCTTGCGCAGAAATCTCAGCCACTCAGCGTGGGCGTGACGCTGCTGGCAGTGGCCAATGACCTGCCCATCCAGCACGTTCAGCGCCGCAAAGAGTGTGGTGGTGCCGTGGCGCCTGTAATCGTGCGTCATCGTCTGCGCCCGGCCCTTCTTCAGCGGCAGGCCTGGCTGCGTGCGGTCGAGCGCCTGCACCTGGCTCTCCTCGTCGCAGCACAGCACCAGCGCGTGCTCGGGCGGAGAGAGGTACAGCCCGACGATGTCCTCGAGCTTCTCGACGAACTGCGGGTCGCGCGAGACCTTGAAGCCGCGCACGATGTGCGGCTTCAAGCCGTTGGCCTGCCAGTGACGCATCACCGTGCTGGGACTGACACCCAATTTGGCTGCCATCTTGCGCGTGCTCCAGTGAGTAGCCGCCGACGGGGTCGTTTGGGTAGTGAGCTCCACCAGCTGTTGCACGTCCACCTTCACCGGCGGCGCACCGCGCGGCAAGTCTCGCTCGATGCCATCGACTCCAGCGACGATATAGCGCGCGCCCTGCGCAAGGCGCACGCTGGTGCGCCGGGAGCGAATCAGCTTGAGCAGCTCGTTTTCCTGTCCCGCACCGAGAGCGTGAGAGTTTTTCTCCAATCTCGCCAGAGTGTCCTGGGACTGGCATGCTCCGAGACATGAGCGAATCCGAACTTCGTAACGAATCGCCGGCCAGCCTGTTCGAGTACCTGCCGGCCGAGCAAGAGCGACAGGTGATGGCGGCGCAGCAGGCGCGCGCGGCCGCGCGCCGGCAAGGCCCGCCGCGGCTGCTGCAGCCCAACCGCGGGCAGATCGAACTGCGAGCCTCGGAGCTGGAATCGCTGCTGGGTGAGGATCACCGGGCTCGGCTGGTGTGGGGCTACGTCGAGCGGCAGGACCTGAGCCGGTTGATCGAATCGATCAAGGCCCGCGGCAGCAACGCTGGACGCTCGGCGATCGACCCGCGGATCCTGTTCGCGCTGTGGCTGTACGCCACGCTCGATGGTGTGGGCAGCGGGCGGGAGATCGCCCGTCTCACGCGCGAGAGCGATGCCTACCGCTGGATCTGCGGCGGTGTGTCGGTGAACTACCACGCGCTCAACGACTTTCGCTCGGGCAACGAGACGTTGATGGACGAAGTGCTCACGGCCAATGTCGCTGCGCTGGCCTCGGCCGGGGCGATCAGCCTGGAGCGCGTGGCGCAGGACGGCAGGCGCGAGCGTGCCGCGCAGCAGCGCGAGGAGCGCATCGGCGCCGCGCTGGAGCAACTGCCGCAGGTGCAGGCGGCCAAGCGGCGCACCGGTGACAAGTCCGAGGACGCGCGAGCCAGCACCACGGATGCCCACGCGCGGGTGATGAAGATGGGCGACGGCGGTTTCAGGCCGGCGTTCAACGTGCAACTGGCCACGACGTGCGAGGACCAGGTCATCGTCGGCGTGGCTGTGAGCAACGCCGGCAGCGACATGGCGCAGATGGCGCCGATGGTCGAGCAGGTCATCGAGCGCACGGGCACAGCGCCCGGGCAATGGCTGGTCGATGGGGGCTTCCCCGCGCACGAGCAGATCGACGCGGTGCATGAGCACACGCAGGGCCAGACCGAGGTCATCGCCCCGGTGCCCGAGCCCAAGCGCAAGGCCGGCAAGCCCGGCGACGACGACACCCCGCCGCCGGACAAGCACCAGCGCAAGGCAAGGAGACTCCGAGCCGGTGGCGCAGTGGCGCGCGCGCATGGCCGGCGACGAGATCAAGGACGTGTACAAGCAACGCGCGGCCACGGCCGAGTGCGTCAACGCACTGGCGCGCAACCGCGGGCTGCAGCGCATGCCTGTGCGCGGGCTGGGCAAGGTTCGAGCGGTGGCCTACCTGTACGCGCTGGCGCACAACTTGATGCGCATGGTCAAGATCGCGCCGCAGATGGTCGGTCGAAGCACCGGTGCGTCCAAAATCGCCGCAGCGGCGGCATAAGAGGTGCCTGAAGTGAAAAACCGACCCCTGAAGACCCCGCATCGGCCCTCACAGACGCTTGGCCGGGCCTCGACCGCCCCGCAGCGCCTGCGCAGCGCAGGCAACTGCATCTCATCGCACGTCGCTTACTCGGCTTGCGGCGATCAAATGCTTCTCAGGCTCTGAGTTCAAGGGCCGAGACATTATTCTTCGCTTGGGTCAGCAGGTGCATCCCCAGAAACCAGGTGGTCAGCGGCAGTTTGGTCGCCTCGAAGATCGTTCCGCACATGACCGTCGTTTGCTCTCGGCAGGCCGAGCATTGCCAGTACCGCAGACCTTTGCGCTCAAACGTGCAATGGCGCGACTCACCACAGTCCGGGCAGACGAAACCATTCGGCCAACGCATGGCGACCACCGCTGCATGGCATTTCTCCTCGGTTCCGTACTGCTCCATGAACGCCGTCATCGACAAGCCCTTCTGAAACTGCACCTGGTTGATTCCCATCGCGCATCTCCTGCTCCATCGATGCGCTCGGTATTCACCTCGCAAGGCTCGCCGAATGGGCCTGCTGAACTTTGTGGCTAATCAGGTCCATGCTTGAGTCATATCACGAGCAGCAGCGTAGCAATCGTCGCTCGTACATCGAGCGCACACAGGCCACCGCCCCGTAGACAGCTGACGCTAACACCGGTCGCTAAAGCGCGATACTGAGGTCGGATCGTGTCGGCGAGTTTCGCGCGTTGCACGGGTCATTTTTCTTGTGGCTCTTCGTGGAAACGAGCGGGTAAATTCTGCTCACTTTTTGATCAAAGTGCCGGCAGCGTACAGGTCAGGACCTCGAGCTCGAGGTACTCCTCGTCGTGCAAGCCATGGGCTCGCCGCTGGATGACGCGGATTTTGTCATTGAGGCCTTCGACGAAGCCGAGGGCAACCTGGTGCTCCGGCTGGCAGTAGGCGGCGATTCCGTCCCAGTGCCGGTCGATCATCTCGGCGAACTTCTCGTACGGTTTCAGCCGCTGCCATTTGAGCTGCGCCCGCCGGTTGTCGAAGAACTTCCTCGCCCGGGCTTCGCTGTTGCAATCCCACAGCTGGCCGAAGGATTCCTTGAGCAGATAGGCGGTGTTCAGGCGCTTGTTGGCCGTCAGCAGGAGCTTCGAGTTCTTGCGGGCGGGACCCTTGAGGTTCCGCGGATGCGACAGCAGCGCGTACTTCTGGCCCTCGATGAACGTGCGCGACTGGCCGTCGAGGCGCGCGTACCCGGCCTTGCGGACCTTGTCGAGCGCCTCCCCGGGGTGGCGCAGGATGTGGAACTTGTCGAACAGGATCGCCGCCTGTGGGGCGTTCTTGCCGGTCGAGTCGCGAAACGGCTTCCACATGTCCATGACCGCCAGGCGAACTCGCTTGGACGCCTTTTCGCCGAGAAAGCGATGGAACTCATCCATGCTCGCCTCGCTGCGATCGGTGCCGCCGAACCAGATCGGCCGGTGCTTCTCCAAGTCGCTGACCACGATGCGGTAGTCGTGGCCCTTGCGTACCGAGATCGCGTCGATGCCGATCACCTTCGGCCGCGGCTGGCCCGAACGCTCCAGCTGCTCGCGCATGTATTCTTCTCGAGCCGCTTGACGGTGTGCCAGTCGAGCCGCTGCCGATGTGGCGGGCAAAGCGTCGGCTGTGCAGGGCGTTGTCGAGGAAATCCTCCAGCCGCGCGCGCTTCACGCGGCCGCACCGACGGCACCGGACGCGTCGCACCTCGATCTGCAGGTAAATGCGGTGGTTCCCGCAGGGCAGGTCCCGGGCCCGCCGTTGCCGCCGGTCGTACCAGCCCCAATGCACCGTGCCACAGGTGCCGCAGACGGTTTTTTTCCCCGCCGGACGAGCGTAACGAGCCGCACCTGCGGGTCGCCGAAGATCCCACGGACGCTCTGCAAGGTACGAAAACCGGGGAACCGATATGCATCCGCCAGGCGGCGCACTTTGCGTGTCTTGGACATCCGGCAATCATGCCAAAATCCCGCGACCCGGCCATCGTCTTCCTGTGCCGGATAAACAAGACTTTCAGCACCGCTGCGCCCTTGCTTTTACCCACACGAAATCACGATGAGCCTTTCTTGTCATGATGCCTTGCTCCGCATGAGGGCTTGATTGTGGCACGAGTCCTCACTGGTAAAATTTCGGGTGAGCGGCCGAACTCGCTCAGTAACATTCAACTTGAGGCGACGCGGGGTCTGGAGTCGTCTTGGCAGCCCATACAAGGTCCATATTGCCTTGAAATCAAAAGAAAAACAGCCTGATGCGGTTCCGGACGGCCAGTTCGCTGGACACTCCCCGGTGATGCAGCAGTACCTGCGCATCAAGGCGCAGTACCCCGACGTGCTCCTGTTCTACCGGATGGGGGATTTCTACGAGCTGTTCTTCGAGGACGCGCGTCGGGCCGCACGCCTGCTGGAGATCACGCTCACCGCGCGGGGCCAGTCTGCAGGCGAGCCGATCCCGATGGCGGGCGTACCGGTGCAGACGCTCGACACCTACCTCGCGCGCGCCGTGCGCAAGGGTGAGTCGGTCGCGATCTGCGAGCAGATCGGCGACCCGGCCAAGGCCAAGGGCCCCGTCGAGCGGCAGGTCGTGCGCGTCGTCACGCCCGGCACAGTGACCGACGATGCGCTGCTCGAGGAGCGCCGCGATACGCTGCTGGCCGCATTGAGCATGTCAGGCGAGCGGTTCGGCCTCGCCTGGCTCGAACTTGCGAGCGGTCGCTTCCATGCACTCGAGGCGACCGGGATGGAGGCGCTGGCCTCCGAAATCGAGCGCCTCAGGCCGGCCGAGTTGCTGGTTGCCGAGGACGCGGCGACCGGGCTCGCGCCGGGTGCCGTGGCAGCGGTGCGCCCGCGACCGCCGTGGCACTTCGACGCCAGCAGCAGCGAGCAGCGCCTGTGCGAGCAGTTCGGCACGCGTGACCTCGCGGGTTTCGGGCTCGCGAACCGGCCGCTCGCGGTCGGCGCCGCGGGCTGCCTGCTGCAGTACGTGCGGGACACGCAGAAGTCCGCCCTGCCCCACCTGCGCGGCATCCGCTGCGAGGAGCGCGACGAAGCGCTGCTGCTCGACGCCGCCACGCGCCGCAATCTAGAGCTCGACTCGAGCCTCGCGGGCCGCATCGACAGCACGCTCGTCGGCGTGCTCGACCGCACCGCCACCGCCATGGGTGGTCGGGAATTGCGACGCTGGATCCAGCGTCCGCTACGCACGCGTGCCCCGCGCGAGCACCGGCTGCAAGCCGTCGAGGCATTCCTCGACACCGGGCTGCACGAGGCCGTGCACGCGCAGCTGCGTAGTGTCGGGGACGTCGAGCGCATCCTCGCGCGAGTCGCGTTGCGCTCCGCCCGACCGCGCGATCTCGCTGGACTGAGGGACGCGCTCGGTCAACTGCCGGCGCTGCACGAACTATTGCAGGGCATCGATTCGCCGCTGCTGCTGCAACTCGCCGCATCCGCCGGAACGCATCCCGAAGCGCACGCGCTGCTCGCCTCGGCGCTGGTGCCGACGCCGCCCGCGATGCTCCGCGAGGGCGGGGTCTTCGCGCCGGGATTCGATGCCGACCTCGACGAGCTGCGCCGCATCAGCGAGCACGGCGACGAGGCGCTGCTCGACCTCGAGGCCCGCGAGCGCGAGCGCACCGGGTTCGCGAACCTGCGCTTCGGCTACAACCGGGTGCAGGGGTACTACATCGAGGTGAGTCGCAGCCAGGCCGACCAGGTGCCGGCCGACTGGGTGCGGCGCCAGACGGTCAAGAACGCCGAGCGCTACATCACCTCGGAACTGAAGAGCTTCGAGGATCGCGTGCTCGGCGCGCGGGATCGCGCGCTGGCTCGCGAGCGGGAACTGTACGAGGCCCTGCTCGACCGCCTGATCGAGCGCCTGCCACGGCTGCAGGCGACCGCGGCCGCGCTCGCCTCGCTCGACGTGCTCGCGAACCTCACGGAGCGTGCGCTTGCGCTGCGCCTCGCGAAGCCGCAGCTCTGCGACGAGTCGCGCATCGAGATTTGCGGCGGGCGCCATCCAGTGGTCGAGCAGCATCTCGACAGTCCCTTCGTGCCGAACGACCTGCGGCTCGACGAGGGGCGGCGCATGCTGATCGTCACGGGCCCCAACATGGGCGGCAAGTCGACCTACATGCGGCAGGCGGCATTGATCGTCGTGCTCGCGGGCATCGGCAGCTACGTGCCCGCGGACGCTGCGACGATCGGGCCGGTGGACCGCGTCTTCACCCGCATCGGCGCCGCGGACGATCTCGCCGGCGGTCGCTCGACCTTCATGGTCGAGATGACCGAGGCCGCCAACATCCTGAACAACGCGACCCGCGACAGCCTGGTGCTGATGGACGAGATCGGCCGCGGCACCAGCACCTACGACGGCCTCTCGCTCGCCTGGGCCTGCGCGCGCCACATCGGCCGCGAGGTCGGCGCTTTCACGCTGTTCGCGACGCACTATTTCGAACTCACCGCGCTCGCCGAGGAACTGCCTGCTTGCGCGAACGTGCACCTCGACGCCACCGAGCACGGCGACCAGCTGGTATTCCTGCACTCGGTCAAGGAAGGTCCGGCGAACCAGAGCTACGGGTTGCAGGTAGCGCGGCTCGCCGGGGTGCCCATGGGTGTCATCACTGAGGCTCGCCGCTACCTGGCGGAACTCGAGCGACGTGACCACGCCGCGCGACCGGCGGACCTTCAGCAGAAACTGGCGTTTGGCCCGGCCCTCGACCCGCGCGAACAGGCAGCCCTCGACGAACTGCGCCAACTGGATCCGGACGGACTCGCGCCGCGCGACGCGCTCGAGGCCCTCTACCGGCTGAGACGCATGCTCAAGCCGACGGCTTGACGAAGCGCCCGTTGCGCAGGAACTGCGCGACCTGCATGGCCACGTCCTCTGCGAACAGCATGCCGATGTGGCTGTGCGGCAGCACGAGGTGATCCGTCAGTCCCGGGATCCGCGTCTCGCTGACTGCCACCGTCCCGTCGTTGTCCTCGTCGAAGTGCGCGAAGAACTGCCCGGTGCCGATCGGGAGCCTGCCCGCAATCGACCCGAGCGCACCCGGCCCGTTCCAGCTGCGCTGCCTCGGCGCGGCGAGTTCATTGAGCACGTGCGGCCCTAGCAGCGGCCGGACGAACGACCATTGCGCCGCACCCGCCGCGGCCTTGCTGCCACTCAGCGGAGAGCCGAGCACGACGGCGTTGCCGCGGAAACGTCCAGGGCAGTCAGTCAGCGTCCGGTAGACGAAGGCCCCGCCGAGGCTGTGCCCGACGAGGTGCACGGGCCGGTCACTGCCAATGCGCGCCGCGAACTCCGCCAGCTCCCGGCAGATCTCCGCCGCGTCGCCATGCAGCGTCGGATAGGAAAAGACGTGCACGTCGAAGCCGTGCTCGTGCTGCAGGCGGTTGCGCAGCACGCCGAGTTCCATTCCGTTCATCCACAGGCCGTGGACGAGAACGATGGGGTCTGACGACATGGCTGAGGGCTGAGGGCGAAGAAAGAAGGCTGTAGGCTGTAGGCTGTAGGTAAGAGGGCGCGGCTGAGGGCCCGGAGGGCCTCCGACCTACAGCCTACAGCCCACAGCCCTCATCCCACAGCCCACAGCCCACAGCCCACAGCCCTCAGCCCTCAGCCTATTCCTTCACCGGCGTTCTCACCCTTATGTGCAGCTCTCTCAGCTGCTGCTCCGACACTTCCGTCGGCGCATCGGTGAGCGGGCAGGTGGCGGTCTGCGTCTTCGGGAACGCGATCACGTCGCGGATGGACTCCGCGCCCGCCATCAGCATGGCGAGGCGGTCGAGGCCGAATGCAATGCCGCCATGCGGGGGCGCACCGTACCTCAGTGCCTCGAGCAGGAAGCCGAACTTCTTCTGTGCTTCCTCGGCGCCGATGCCGAGCATCTCGAACACGGTCGACTGCATCTCGTTGCGGTGGATACGCACCGAGCCGCCACCGATCTCCGATCCGTTCAGCACCATGTCGTAGGCACGCGCGAGCGCGCTGCCCGGGTCGGCCTTCAGCGTCGCCGGGTCGTCGTTCACGGGCGCGGTGAACGGATGGTGCATGGCGGCCCAGCGCTTCGCATCCGGGTCCCACTCGAACATCGGGAAGTCGACCACCCACAGCGGTCGCCAGCCCTGCTCCACCATGCCGAGATCCTGGCCGACCTTGAGGCGCAGCGCGCCGAGCGCGTCGTTCACCACCTTCGCCTTGTCCGCGCCGAAGAACACGAGGTCGCCCGTCTGCGCGCCCGTGCGCTCCATGAGCCCGGCCACCGCGGCGTCCGACAAGAACTTGAGGATCGGCGACTGCAGCCCCTCGCGACCCTTCGAGGCGTCGTTCACCTTGACGTAGGCGAGGCCTTTCGCGCCGTAGCGCGCGACGAACACCGTGTAGTCGTCGATCTGCTTGCGCGAAAGCTTCTCGCCGCCCTGCGGCACGCGCAGCGCGGCCACGCGTCCGTCCGCCGCGGCCGCCGGCGCGGCAAACACCTTGAACTCGCTGTCGCGCACCAGGTCGGCGACGTCGACGAGTTCGAGCGGCACGCGCAGGTCGGGCTTGTCGGACGCATAGCGGCGCATCGCCTCGGCGTAGGTCATGCGCGGGAACGGGTCGGGCAGCCTGGTGTCGAGCACTTTCGCGAAGATCTCGCGTACCAGCCCTTCCATCAGCGCCATGATCTCGTCGCGCTCGAGGAACGAGGTCTCGACGTTGAGCTGCGTGAATTCGGGCTGGCGGTCGGCGCGCAGGTCCTCGTCGCGGAAGCAGCGCACGATCTGGTAGTAGCGGTCGAAGCCCGACATCATGAGCAGCTGCTTGAAGATCTGCGGCGACTGCGGCAGCGCGAAGAACCTGCCTGCCTGCGTGCGGCTCGGCACGAGATAGTCGCGCGCGCCCTCGGGCGTCGCCTTGGTGAGCATCGGCGTCTCGATGTCGACGAAGCCGTTGCGGTCGAGGTACTCGCGCATGGCACGCGTGATCGCGTGGCGCAGCCGCAGCCTCGACTGCATCACGTCACGGCGCAGGTCGACGTAGCGGTACCTGAGGCGCGTTTCCTCGCGCACCTCCTCGTCGAGCTGGAATGGCAGCGGCTCGGAGCGGTTCAGCACCTCGATTTCGCGCGCGAGCAGCTCGACCTGCCCGGAGGCGAGATTCGGGTTCGCCGTGCCCGCGGGACGCGGCCGCACGGTACCGGTAACCTTCAGCACCCACTCGCCACGCACGCGCTCGGCCTCGGCAAAGACGGCTGCCGCATCGGGGTCGAACACGACCTGCAGCAGGCCGTCGCGGTCCCGGAGATCCACGAAGATGACCCCGCCGTGGTCACGACGGCGGTGAACCCATCCCGCGACGGAGACGGTGGAACCGACGAGGCGTTCGTTGACCTCGCCGCAGTAGTGAGTACGCATTGGCATGGGGATTAGGCTGTGGGCTGAGGGCTGAGGGGAGAAAGCTGCGGGCTGTGGGCTGTGGGCCGTGGGCTGTGGGTCGGAAGCCGTCCGGACCTACAGCCCACAGTCCACAGCCTACAGCCCTTCGCGGCCTTCGGCCGCGGGCTTGTTTTTCCACGTTGGCACGACGACGCCGAGCGTCAGCAGCATCTTGAACGCTTCGTCCACCGTCATGTCCATCATCACGACCTCGTCCTTGGGCAGGAGCACCAGGAAACCGGTGGTCGGATTGGGGGTCGTGGGGACGAAGACGCAGGTGACCTCCTGCTCGGTCTTGGCCTGGGCCTCCTCGAGTTCGTGCGAGGTGATGAAGCCGATGCTGTAGACACCCTTGCGCGGGAACTCGACCATCACCACCTGTTTGAACGATCGGCCCTTGTCGCTCAGCACGGTCTCGCTGAAGGTCTTGGCGCCGCCGTAAACCGTGCCGACCACTGGGATGCGCCGCACCAGCGACTCGATGCCGTCCACCAGCTGGCGACCGAACAGGTTCTTGACCAGCAGGCCCGTGACGAACAGCAGCAGCAGCGACAGCGCGATGCCGAGCCCCGGGATGTACGTGCCGAAGAGGGTTTCCGGGCGCCACGGCGGCGGCACCAGCACCAGCGAGCTGTCCAGGATGCGGGTCAGGAACCGGACGACCCACACGGTGATCATGATCGGGATCCAGACCAGGAGCCCGCCGATCAGGTAATTGCGGAACTTCTTCGCCGGGTGGCGTCTGGGCATGTCCCCGCCGGGCGCGCCATTCGGATCGTTGGTAAGAGGCACGTCAGCGCTTCTTGCGGCGAGCCGGCTTCGCCTTGCGGGCGGGAGCCCTGGCCTTGGGGCGCGCGGCTGGCTTCGCCGCCGACTTGGACGCGGCGCTGGCCGGCTTGGCTGCCTCCGCAACGGGCTTGGCCACCGGCTTCACATCGGCCTTGGCCTCGGTCTTCGCCGGCTCGGCGTCACCCTTCTCGAGCAGGTTGCGTTTCGTCTCCTTGTCGGACTTGAAGTCGGTCTCGTACCAGCCGCTGCCCGCCAGCCGGAACAGCGGCGCGGACATCAACCGCGTCAGGCTGTGTTTGCCGCATTCCGGGCACTCGCGCAGCGGCTTGTCGGACAGCTTCTGCAGGGCCTCGAGGTGATGGCCGCACTTGGCGCACTGGTATTCGTAGATCGGCATGGTCGAACACGGTCGGGTGACGGTCGCGGGATTATACGGTAGCTCAGGCGCGGCGTTTCTCGAACGCGAGTTGCCCGTCCCGCACCGTCACGAGCACCCGGTCGCCCGGCCCGAAATCGCCCCGCAGGATGGACTGCGCCAGCGGGTTCTCGAGCTGGTGCTGGATGGCCCTTTTCAGCGGCCGTGCTCCGTAGACCGGGTCGAAACCCGCTTCGCCGAGCAGGTCGAGCGCGGCCTCGTCGAGCTCGATCTCGAGGTCGCGGTCGGCGAGGCGCTTGCGCAGGAAGCCGGCCTGGATGCCGACGATCCTGCGGATGTGCTCGCGGCCGAGCGGGTGGAACACCACCACGTCGTCCACGCGGTTGATGAACTCCGGACGGAAGTGCTGGCCGACGATCTCCATCACGGCCGACTTCATCTTCGCGTAGTTGGCCTCGCCCGCGAGTTCCTGGATCAACTGCGAGCCCAGGTTCGAGGTCATGATGACCACGGTGTTGCGGAAATCGACCGTGCGCCCCTGCCCGTCCGTGAGCCGCCCGTCGTCGAGCACCTGCAGCAGCACGTTGAACACGTCCGGGTGCGCCTTCTCGACCTCGTCGAGCAGGATCACGGAATACGGCCGGCGGCGCACCGCCTCGGTGAGGTAACCACCCTCCTCGTAACCGACGTAGCCCGGGGGCGCGCCGATCATCCGCGCCACGGAGTGCTTCTCCATGAACTCGGACATGTCGATGCGCACCATGGCCTCCTCGGTGTCGAAGAGGAACTCGGCCAGCGCCTTGCAGAGTTCGGTCTTGCCGACGCCGGTGGGACCGAGGAACAGGAACGAGCCGTTGGGACGGTTGGGATCGGAGAGGCCGGCCCGCGAGCGACGGATCGCGTCCGCGACGGACCTGACCGCCTCGTCCTGCCCGACCACGCGGCGCGCGAGTGCCTCCTCCATGCGCAGCAGCTTGTCGCGCTCGCCCTCGAGCATCTTCGAGACCGGGATGCCGGTCCACTTCGAGACGACCTCGGCGATCTCCTCGTCGGTGACCTTGTTGCGCACCAGCGTCGGCGCCTCGGTCTCGGCGGACTGCGCGGCCTGGATGCGCTTCTCGAGCTCGGGGATCCTGCCGTACTGCAGCTCGGACATGCGCGTCAGGTCGCCCGCGCGCCGCGCCGCCTCGAAATCGATGCGGGCCCGCTCGAGTTCCTCCTTGATGTGGGCCGCGCCCTGCGCGGAGGCCTTCTCGGCCTTCCAGATTTCCTCGAGGTCGGAGTACTCGCGCTCGAGCGCCGCGAGCTGCTCGTCGAGCGTCGCGAGGCGCTTCTTCGAGGCCTCGTCGCTTTCCTTCTTGAGCGCCTCGCGCTCCATCTTGAGCTGCACGATGCGCCGGTCGAGCCGGTCGAGTTCCTCCGGCTTCGAGTCGATCTCCATGCGGATGCGCGAGGCGGCCTCGTCGATCAGGTCGATGGCCTTGTCGGGCAGCTGGCGGTCGGTGATGTAGCGGTGCGAGAGCGTGGCCGCGGCGACGATCGCCGGGTCGGTGATCTCGACCTTGTGGTGCACCGCGTAGCGCTCCTTGAGGCCGCGCAGGATGGCGATGGTGTCCTCGACGGACGGCTCGTTCACCAGCACCTTCTGGAAGCGGCGCTCGAGCGCGGCGTCCTTCTCGACGTACTTGCGGTACTCGTCGAGCGTGGTGGCGCCCACGCAGTGCAGCTCGCCGCGCGCGAGCGCGGGCTTCAGCATGTTGCCGGCGTCCATGGCACCCTCGGCCTTGCCGGCGCCGACCATGGTGTGCAGCTCGTCGATGAACAGGATGACGCGACCTTCCTGCTTCGAGAGATCGCTCAGCACGCCCTTCAGCCGTTCCTCGAACTCGCCGCGGAACTTCGCGCCCGCGATCAGCGAGCCCATGTCGAGCGCGAGGATGCGCTTGTCCTTCAGGCCCTCGGGCACCTCGCCGTTCACGATGCGCTGCGCGAGCCCTTCGACGATGGCGGTCTTGCCGACGCCGGGCTCGCCGATCAGCACGGGGTTGTTCTTGGTGCGCCGCTGCAGCACCTGCACCGTGCGGCGGATCTCGTCGTCGCGGCCGATGACCGGATCGAGCTTGCCCTGTTCGGCGCGCTCGGTGAGGTCGATGGTGTATTTCTCGAGCGCCTGGCGCTGCTCCTCGGCATTGGGGTCGGTGATCTTCTCGCCACCCCGCACCTCGTCGATGGCTTTCTCGAGCGCACCCTTCACCACGCCGCAGTCCCGCAGCAGGTGGCCGAACTGCCCCTTGTCCTCGAGGCCTGCGAGCACGAACAGCTCGCTCGATATGTACTGGTCGCCACGCTTCTGCGCGGCCTTGTCGGTGAGATTGAGAAGCTTGTTCAGTTCATTCGAGACGTGGACCTCGCCGCCCGCTCCCTCCACTTTCGCCAGCCGGTCGAGCATCTGGCCGAGTTGCGAGCGCAGCAGGTTGACGTTCGCCCCCGATTTCTCGAGCAGCGGCCGGACCGAGCCGCCCTGCTGGTCGAGCAGCGCCAGCATGAGGTGCGCCGGCTCGATGAACTGGTGGTCGCGGCCGACCGCCAGCGACTGGGCGTCGGCCAGGGCCATCTGGAACTTGGAAGTCAGCTTGTCCATGCGCATGGGGAAGGGCTCTCGGAAGGGGCGGTTTGAGCCCTAGGTGGGGGCGGCCCCGGGGGAGGTCAAGGGACGGGAAAGCGGATAGCGGATAGCGGATAGCGGATAGTGGGAAGTGGCCGGCGCGCCGGCCTTCCGGGTCTTTCACTATCCGCTATCCGCTAACCGCTTTCTTCAATGCATCTGCTGATGCGTCAGGTACACCACCGCCACCCCGAGCCCGATGAACACCAGCTGCTCGAGCCCGGCCCGCAGGTCCACCCGCCGGTGCAGGCCGGGGATCAGGTCGGCGACCGCGACGTAGATGAAGCTCGCGGCGGCGAAGGCCAGGGCATAGGGCAACAGGGGCAGGGCCTCGCCAAGCGCGAAATACGCCACGACGCCGCCCACGATGGAGGTGAGGCTGGTCAGCAGATTGAGCGCGAGGGCGCGGCCGCGCGAGTACCCACCGTGCAGCAGGATCGCGATGTCGCCGACTTCCTGCGGAATCTCGTGGGCGCACACGGCAAGCGCCGTGACGATGCCGAGCTTCGGGTCCGCCATCAGCGCGGCGGCCACCAGCACGCCGTCGAGCACGTTGTGGAAGCTGTCCCCCGCCAGGATCATGCGTGCCGAGGCCGCATCGCGGGCCGCGTGGCTCGGCGAATGCATCTCGCAGGGGTCGTCGTGGCAATGGCGCCAGAGGACGAATTTCTCCAGCAGGAAGAACGTCAGGATGCCGAGCAGCAGCGCAAGACCGACGCTGTGGCTGCCATCCGGGCCGATCGCGTCGAGCGCATGGGGCACGAGGCCGAGGAAGGCGGCCCCTAGCAGCGCGCCCGTGGCGAAGCTGACGAGGCGCGGCACCAGTGCGGCGCGGCGTTCGCGGCCGAGCGCGAGGAAGAATGACGCCGCGAGCGCGCTCAGCAGGCCGCTGAGCCCGGTCAGGACGACGATGAGGCCGAGGGTGTTCACGGTTGGCTGCGCTGCCCAGGGGCGGACGAGGTTAGCACGCGCGTCAAGCGAGCCACGCGAGCGTGGCCATGCGTCCGGTCTTCCCGTCGCGCCGGTATGAGAAGAAGCGGTTCGCGTCGGCGTGCGTGCACCACCCGGCGCCGTACACGGAAATCACGCCCGCCTCGGCCAGCACGGTTCGCGCCAGCCCGTAGATATCGGCCTGGTAGCGTCCGCGTGAATTGAGGGCAAAGGCGCCGGTCAGGATCGCGGATCGGCGTGCATAGGCCTCGCGCACCTCGCCACCGACCTCGAACGCCGCCGCACCGATGGCCGGGCCGAGCCAGGCCCGCAGGTCCTGCGGCTTGCATCCGAGGCGTGCGACGGTGGCTTCGAGGACCCCGGCCAGCAGGCCTCGCCAGCCGGCATGCGCGACGCCGACCCGCGTGCCGGCGCGATCCGCCAGTACTACGGGCAGGCAATCCGCTGTCATCACCACGCACACGCGTCCGCGCTCGAAGGCGACCGACGCGTCGGCGCCGCGTTCGGCCGGCATTCTTCCCTCGTGCACCAGTACGTCCACGCCGTGCACCTGCTCGAGCCACAGCGGCTCGCCGGGCAGGCCGGCCGCCGCTTGCAGGCGATTGCGATTTTCCGCGACCGCCTCGGGACGATCGCCGACGTGCGCGGCCAGGTTGAGTGACGCGTACGGGCCGGCACTGACGCCCCCGGTGCGCAGCGTCGTGAGGACTCGCACGCCGGGCGGCGCGGGCCATTCGGGCTCGAGCCAGCGCAGTTCTCCGGTCATGCGCCGGATGCGTCGCGCGCGAGGACGGCGAGCAGTTCCTTCATGTCGGCTGGCAGTGGCGAGCTGCATTCGAGCGCCTTGCCGCTCACGGGATGCGCGAACTCGAGGCGCGCGGCATGCAGCGCCTGCCGGGGGAAGCTGCGCAACGCGGCGACGAGTTCCTCGCTCGCGCCTTTCGGCAGCGACCAGCGGCCGCCATACACGCGATCGCCCACGATCGGGTAGCCCGCATGCGCCAGGTGCACGCGGATCTGGTGCGTGCGGCCGGTCTCGAGCTGGACCCGCACGTGCGTGTGCGCGCGGAAGCGCTTGATCACCCGGTAATGCGTCACCGACTCGCGCCCGCCCTGCCGCACGGCCATGCGCACGCGATCGGTGGGATGGCGGTCGATGGGCGCGTCCACCGTCCCTCCCGCCGTCATCACCCCGCGGCAGATGGCCTGGTACTCGCGGTGGATTTCCCGTTCCTCGAGCATGCGCACCAGCGCCGTGTGCGCCTTGATGGTGCGCGCCACCACCAGCAGGCCGCTCGTGTCCTTGTCGAGGCGGTGCACGATGCCCGCGCGCGGTAGTTGCGTGAGCTTCGGATCGAGCGCCAGCAACGCGTTCTGCAGCGTCTGGTCCGGATTACCCGCGCCCGGGTGGACGACGAGACCGGCCGGCTTGTCGATCACGTAGAGGTGGCGGTCCTCGTGCACCAGCGTGAGCGGGATGGACTGGGGCTCGGCCCGGGCATCCCCGGCCAGGCTGGCCGTGACCGCGACGGATTCGCCGCCCTGTACCTTGTCGCGCGGCCGGCGCACGAGTCCGTCCACGAGCACCTCCCCGGACTCGATCCAGCCCTTGAGGCGGCTGCGGGAATAATCCGGCAACAGGGCGGCGAGCGCCTGGTCGAGGCGCTGCCCGGCCTGTTCCGGCGGGATCGCGAGGGTGATTTCCAGGGTCGGGACGGTCATGAAGCGCGCCATTCTATATACTCTCGGCCCTCCCGCCGCATCGCCGGCCCGACGCAGCCCGCCCATGCCCCGAGCCACCGCCGTCCGTACCTCCCTGCTCCTGCTGACCGTCCTTTGCGCCGCAGGGGTGGTGTCCGGCTGCAAGAGCCGCGGTGAAGAGAAGCAGGTGAAGGGCACGCCCGAGGGCATCCAGGCGGAGGCGGAGCGCGACATCAAGGCCACCAACTACCCGGCGGCGATCCAGAAGCTCGAGCAGCTCGAGGCGCGGTTCCCGTTCAGCGAGGCCGCCAAGCAGGGCCAGCTCGACCTGATGTACGCCTATTACAAGAATCGCGAGGCCGAGTCGGCCATCGACCAGGCCGACCAGTTCATCCGCGAGAATCCCACCCACCCGCGCGTCGACTACGCCCACTACATCAAGGGCCTGGTCTACTTCGAGTCGGGCACCAGCGCGGTCGAGCGCTTCTTCGGCGTGGACATGGCCTCGCGCCCGCCACAGGAATCGCGCAAGTCGTTCCAGGCGTTCCAGACGCTGGTGCGGCAGTATCCGCGCAGCCCGTACGCCGCCGACGCCCGCCAGCGCATGGTCTACCTGCGCAATCGCCTGGCGGACTACGAGGTCGCTGTCGCCCGTTACTACATGAAGCGCGGCGCCTACGTCGGTGCGGCCAATCGCGCCCGCAACGTCATCGAGACCTACGATGGCGCGCCGGCGGTCGCCGAGGCGCTCGAGATCATGGCCAAGGCCTACCGCAGGCTCGGCATGGACGACCTCGCCAAGGTCGCGGACAACGTGCTGCGCGAGAACGTCTCCCCCGACGACCTCGACCGCCCGGTCGCGAAGAAAGATTCCTGGTGGAAATTCTGGCACTAGGCCGGCTGTCGCCAAACGCCGACAGCGGTTGCGCCACGGGCTCGCTGCACCGCAAATAGAATTCGTGCTCGTCCCTGTCGTTCAAGGGGTTGAGCGCGTCCCATGCGGAAGGTTTCCAGCCTGCTGATCGTCGCGGCCTTCGCGATCCTGACCATTGCCGCCTGGGGACTCGCCAACCGGCCCATCCCGGAGCCGGCCTGGCCCGCGCGCATACAGGGCTTCGCGTTCCAGCCCTACCAGAAGGACCAGGACGCGATCGCGCAGGAAGACCCGACAGTCGCGCAGATCGACTCGGATCTCGCGCTGCTTGCCGGCCGGACGATGGCGGTGCGTACCTACAGCAGCCTCGGCACGCTCGGCGAGATCCCGGCGCTGGCCGCGCGGCGCGGCATCAGCGTCGCCGTAGGGGCCTGGCTCGACACCGACCGCGAGCGTAACGAGCGTGAGGTCGAACGCGCCATCCAGCTCGCCAACCGGCACCCCAACGTCGTGCGCCTGCTCGTCGGCAACGAAGTCATCCTGCGCGGCGATCTCGAGATCGAGGACCTCGCCGCGCACCTCGATCACGCGCGCTCCGCGACCCGGCAGCCCGTCAGCACCGCGGAACCCTGGCACGTCTGGATCGACCACCCCGAGCTCGCCGCGCACGTCGACTACATCGCCGTGCACATGCTGCCCTACTGGGAAGGCGTCGAGGTCGAGGCGGCGGGCGGCTACGTCGTCGAGAAGATGCGGCGGCTCGAGCGGCAGTTCCCGGGCAAGCCGATCGTGATCGGCGAGGTCGGCTGGCCGAGTGACGGTCGCACGCGCGACGCCGCGGTCGCCTCGACCTCGAACCAGGCGCTGTTCCTGCGGCGCTTTCTCGCGCACGCCGAGCGCGAGGGCTACGTCTACTACGTGATGGAGGCTTTCGACCAGCCCTGGAAGGAGCAGGCCGAGGGAAAGGTGGGCGCGTACTGGGGCGTGTACGACGCCGACCGGCAGCAGAAGTTCGCGTTCCGCGCGCCGATCGTGCGCGTGCCCAACTGGCAGGTGCTGGCGGCGGCGTCGGTGATCACGGCGGCCGTGCTGCTGTGGCTGTTCTATTTCCACAGCCGCAGCCTGCGCAACCGCGGGCGCAGCTTCCTCGCCGTGGTGGTCTACACGACGGCGACGCTGGTCACCTGGATCATCTACGACTTCTCGCAGCAGTACTTCACGGTGGCGAACGTGCTGGTGGGCGCCGTGCTGTTCGTCGGCATGATCGGCGTCATCGCCGTGCTGCTCGCGGAAGCCCACGAGTGGGCCGAGGCGCACTGGGTCGTGAGCCACGCCCGGCTCTATCGGTCGCGCCGCGTGGCGGACGAGACGCTGCCCAGGGTCTCGGTCCACGTGCCGGCGTACAACGAGCCGCCGGACATGCTGATCGAGACGCTCGATGCGCTGTCGCGGCTCGACTACCCGGACTTCGAAGTGCTCGTCATCGACAACAACACCCGCGACGAGGCGGTTTGGCGGCCGGTCGAGGCGCATTGCCGCAGGCTGGGCGCGCGCTTCCGCTTCTTCCACGTCGATCCGCTCGCGGGATTCAAGGCCGGCGCGCTCAACTACGCCCTGCGGCACACCGCAGCGGATGCCGAGGTCGTGGCGGTGATCGATGCCGACTACGTCGTCAGGCCCGCCTGGCTGCGCGACCTCGTCCCGGCGTTCGCCAACGAGCGCACGGGCGTGGTGCAGGCCCCGCAGGACTATCGCGACGCCGGCGACAACGCGTTCAAGGCCATGTGCCACGCGGAGTACCGCGGCTTCTTCCACATCGGCATGGTGACGCGCAACGAGCGCAACGCCATCATCCAGCACGGCACCATGACGCTGGTGCGCCGTACGCTGCTCGAGCGCATCGGCTGGGCCGAGTGGTGCATCACCGAGGACGCGGAGCTCGGGCTGCGGATCTTCGAGGAAGGCTTTGAAGCCACCTACAGCCCGGTGAGCTACGGCCGCGGCGTCATGCCGGACAGCTTCCTCGACTTCAAGAAGCAGCGCTCGCGCTGGGCCTTCGGCGCCATGCAGATCCTGCGCCGTCACTTCGACTGTCTGGTGCGCGGCGAGGGCGGCCGGCTCACGCCCGGCCAGCGCTACCACTTCGTGGTGGGCTGGCTGCCCTGGCTCGCCGACGGCTTCAACCTGCTGTTCAACGGCGCGGCGCTCGCCTGGTCGCTGGTGATGGTCGCATTCCCGCGCCACATCGAGCCGCCGCTCATGATCTTCTCCGTCCTGCCGCTGTCGCTGTTCCTGTTCAAGCTGGTGAAGCTGCTGCACCTCTATCGCACGCGGGTCGGCGCGACGTTCACGCAGACCATCGCGGCGGCGATCGCCGGGCTCGGGCTCTCGCACACCATCGGCACCGCGATGCTGGGCGGCTTCTTCCGCAAGGACCGCCCCTTCTTCCGCACGCCGAAGATGGCGCGCAGGCACGCCCTCGGGCAGGCGCTGTCCGCCGCGCGCGAGGAAGCGTTCCTGATGGTGGGCCTGTGGTTCGCGGCCTACGCAGTGAGCCGCATCCCGACCTTCGACGGCGAACTCACGGGCCTCGTCGGCAGCCCGGACCTCACCGTCTGGGTGGCGGTGCTGCTGATCCAGTCGCTGCCGTATGCGGCCGCGGTGCTGGTCTCGCTCGTGAGCGCGCTCGACCTGCCCGGTCGCTGGATCGGCGAGGCGGGATCGGGGGACACCGCAATACCGGTGGACGCACCGGCGGGCGAGAATGCGGACTCCTGGAGCAAGGTTGGCCGCACCGTAAGTGACTGAACACCCCGCCACGCCGGATCTCGACCCGCCCGCGCGCCTGCGCGAGATTCCCTACAACTACACGTCGTTCTCGGACCGCGAGATCGTCATCCGGCTGCTGGGCGAGGAAGGCTGGCAGCTGCTCGACCAGCTGCGCAGCGAGCGGCGCACCGGCCGCTCCGCGCGGATGCTCTACGAGGTGCTCGGCGACATCTGGGTCGTGCACCGCAACCCGTACCTCGGGGAAGACCTGCTCGACAACCCGCGGCGGCGCGCGCTGCTGCTCGAGGCACTCAACCATCGCCTCGCGGAGATCGACCGCCGGCGCGACCGGCAGGATCCCGAGCGCGACGACATGGTCGTGCGCCTGCTCGCCGCCGCGCGCCGCGCCGTGGTGGAGTTCGAGCAGTCCTTCGCCACGATCGATGCGCTGCGCCGCAGGGCGCGGCGCGAGCTCGGCCGCCACACCCGCGCGGACAACGTCTGCCTCGACCCCTACGCCCGCGTCTCCCACGCGACGGACGCCACCGACTGGCGCGTCGAGATCCCGTTCGTGGTGCTCACCCCAGATGCGGAGACGGAGATCCCCGGGCTGGTCCGCGCGTGCATCGAACTCGGCCTGACGATCATCCCGCGCGGCGGCGGCACCGGTTACACGGGCAGCGCCGTGCCGCTCACGCCCTACGCCGCGATCATCAATACCGAGAAGCTAGAGCGCATCGGCGCGGTCACGCCGTCGCCCCTGCCCGGCGTGCATGAACCCGTGCCGACCGTGTTCACCGAGGCCGGCGTGGTCACGCGCCGCGTCGAGGAAGCCGCGCAGCAGGCCGGGTTCGTGTTCGCCGTGGATCCGACCTCGGCCGATGCGTCGTGCGTCGGCGGCAACATCGCGATGAATGCGGGCGGCAAGAAGGCCGTGCTGTGGGGCACGGCGCTCGACAACCTCGCGTGGTGGCGCATGGTGGACCCGCAGGGACAGTGGCTCGAGGTGACCCGCCTCGACCACAACCGCGGCAAGATCCACGACGTGGCGACGGCCGTGTTCGATCTCGCGTGGAAGGACGGGCGGGAGCCGCCGGACAGCGCGAGGGTACTGCGCACGGAACGCCTCGAGCTGCCGGGGGCGAGCTTCCGCAAGGCGGGCCTCGGCAAGGACGTCACGGACAAGTTCCTCGGCGGCCTGCCCGGCATCCAGAAGGAAGGCTGCGACGGCATCATCACCTCGGCGCGCTGGGTGCTGCATCGCATGCCGCCGCACGCGCGCACCGTCTGCCTCGAGTTCTTCGGCCAGGCGCGCGGCGCCATCCCGGCCATCGTCGAGATCCGCGACTACGTCGCCGCCGAGGGTGCCGCCCGCGGCGTGCGCCTCGCGGGCCTCGAGCATCTCGACGATCGCTACCTGCGCGCGGTCGGCTACGCGACCAAGTCGAAGCGCGGCGCCCTGCCGAAAATGGTGCTGCTCGGCGACATCGTGGGCGAGGACGAGGCCGCGGTCGCGCACTGCGCCTCCGAGGTCGTGAGGATCGCGAACGCGCGCTCGGGCGAGGGCTTCCTCGCGGTCGGCGCCGACGCGCGCAAGGCGTTCTGGCGCGACCGGGCCCGCACCGCGGCGATCGCACGCCACACCAACGCCTTCAAGGTCAACGAGGACGTGGTGATCCCGCTCGAGCGCCTCGGCGAGTACACCGACGCCATCGAGCGCATCAACATCGAGCTATCGATCAAGAACAAGCTCGCGCTGCTCGACGCGCTCGAGGAGTACCTTGCCGGCACGCCGCGCATCGGCAAGACCGGCGATGCGGACGTGGACCGCCTGCCGCGCGAGGAAGTGCTCGACGGCCGGCCGGCCGCCGCCATCGAGGTCATCGCCGCGGCCCGGCAACGGTGGTCCGGCCTGCAGGAGGATATGCGTCGCCCCGCGACGGGCACGTTCGAGCGCCTGCAGGACCACACGACCCGCATCTCCTGGAAGAAGGAGGTGCGCAACGAGCTGCGCCGCATCTTCTCCGGCGGGCCATACGTGCCGCTGCTCGAGGACCTCGAGGCCATCCACAAGCGGGTGCTCAGGAGCCGCGTCTGGGTGGCGCTGCACATGCACGCGGGCGACGGCAACGTGCACACCAACATCCCGGTCAACTCCGACGACTACGAGATGCTGCAGGAGGCCAACCGGGCCGTCGCGCGCATCATGCGCGTGGCGCGCGAGCTCGGTGGCGTGATCTCCGGCGAGCACGGCATCGGGATCACCAAGCTCGAGTTCCTGGACGAGGCGGAGACGGCCGAGTTCCGCCGCTACAAGGAGCGCATCGACCCGGAGGGCCGCTTCAACAAGGGCAAGCTGCTGCCCGGCGCGGACCTGCGCCACGCCTACACGCCGAGCTTCAACCTGATGGGCCACGAGTCGCTCATCATGCAGCAGTCCGACATCGCCTCGATCTCGGATGCGATCAAGGACTGCCTGCGCTGCGGCAAGTGCAAGCCGGTGTGCTCGACGCACGTGCCGCGCGCCAACCTGCTGTACTCGCCGCGCAACAAGATCCTCGCGACCTCGCTGCTGATCGAGGCGTTCCTCTACGAGGAGCAGACGCGCCGCGGCATCTCGCTGCAGCACTGGGACGCGTTCTCCGACGTCGCGGACCACTGCACGCTCTGCCACAAGTGCGCGACGCCCTGCCCCGTCGACATCGACTTCGGCGACGTGTCGATGGCGATGCGCGACCTGCTGCGGCGCATGGGACAGCAGCGCTTCAACCCGGGCAAGGCGGCCTCGATGTTCTTCCTCAACGCCACCGACCCCGGCACCATCAAGCTCACGCGCAAGCTGATGATCGACTGGGGCTACAAGGCACAGCGCCTCGGCCACCGCACGCTCGAGGCGCTCGGCAACGCACAGGCGCGCCGCCCGCCGGCGACCACCGGGGGCCGACCCCCGCTGCGCGAGCAGGTCATCCACTTCGTCAACAAGAAGATGCCGGGCGGCCTGCCGAAGCGCACTGCGCGCGCACTGCTCGACATCGAGGACCGGCACTACGTGCCGATCATCCGCGACCCAGCGCGCACCACGAGCGAATCGGAGGCGGTGTTCTATTTCCCGGGCTGCGGCTCGGAGCGGCTGTTCTCGCAGGTGGGACTCGCCACGCAGGCGATGCTGTGGTACGCGGGAGTGCAGACCGTGCTGCCGCCCGGCTACCTCTGTTGCGGCTACCCGCAGCGTGGTTCGGGGCAGTTCGACCAGGCCGAGAAGATCATCACCGACAATCGCGTGCTGTTCCACCGCGTGGCCAACACGCTCAACTACCTCGACATCCGCACCGTGGTGGTGAGCTGCGGCACCTGCTTCGACCAGCTGCAGAGCTATGCCTTCGACGAGATCTTCCCCGGCAGCCGCATCCTCGACATCCACGAGTACCTGCTCGAAAAGGACATCCGGGTCGAGGGCGTCACGGGGGTGCGCTACATGTACCACGACCCGTGCCACTCGCCGATCAAGACCCGCGACCCGCTCGCCGTCGTGAACGCGCTGCTCGACGGCGGCGCCGACGGCCGCATCGGGAAGAACGACCGCTGCTGCGGCGAGTCCGGCACGCTGGCCGTCTCGCGCCCCGACATCTCCACGCAGGTGCGCTTCCGCAAGCAACAGGAGATGGAGCAAGGCGCGGCACGCCTGCGGGCCGACGGGTTCGACGGCCCGGTGAAGGTGCTCACCTCCTGCCCGTCCTGCCTGCAGGGACTGAAGCGCTACGACGACGATGCGGACACGGACGCGGACTACGTCGTCATCGAGGTGGCGCGCCACCTGCTCGGCGAGGACTGGATGCCCGAGTACGTACGCCGCGCCAACTCGGGCGGCATCGAGCGCGTGCTGGTCTAGAGCCGCGGCCGCGCTAGAAGCGCGCGGTCAGCCCGAACTGCGCCTCGCCCTGCCAGTAGGTGCTGCCCGACGACTTGAGCAGGCAGCCCGCGCTTTCCCCGGTGCTGACGCAGAAGATGTCCGTGTCCGAATCCACGAGCGTGGCGTAGGCGCGCACACCGAGCGTCGCCGCGAGGTTCTTCCCGATCGGGAACCGGAAGCCGCCGCCCACGCTGGCCGACAGGTTCGTCTCGGAATCGTAGTCGCCGCCCTGCGCGCTCAGGCGCGTCGCGCCGACGGTGACCGACAGGTAGGGCGTGTAGCCGCGGTCATGCGGAAACAGCAGCGTGCCGCCGAAATGCAGGTACTCGGTACGCACGTCCACGCCCGCGAGCGTCGCCTCGCGGCTGTCGAGCCCGGCCTCCTGGCGGCTGTAGAGCAATTCGTAGAACGAGTTCTCGTCGCGGTAAAGGCCGAGGTCGAGCCCGAAGCTGCCGCCGTCCTCCACGTCAACCGTGAACTCGCTCGAGTCGATGGAACTCTCGCCTTCGAACTGCCCGCCGGTACGGTAGCCGACGAACGGCGTGGCTTCGAAGGTCGGCCCGTCATCGGCCCGCGCCGAGGCTGCGGGGATGCCGAGCGCCATGGCGGCGATGGCGGCGGGGAAACCAGGGGCAGTGCGCATTTGTGCTCCAGTGCTGACCGTGCACGGGATTGTACCGCCCGCCGGTCGCGCGCCGGCCGCCGCAATCGTCGCCCCGCTGCTAAACTGGCGGCCGACCAGAATCGACCGGTGCATCCATGAGCGAACTGCAACAGACCCTGCGCGAACTTCACTCGGAACTCGGCCGGGCCCAGCGCCTCGCGGCGGAGGATCGCGCCATGCTCGAGACGGTGCTCGGCGACATCCAGCGGGCCCTCGAGGATGCCGAGGCCGCGCCCGCCGAAAGTCCCGCCGATCCGCTCAAGGGAGCTGCAGTGCGACTCGATGCGGAGCACCCCGGCGTAGCCGGAGCGATCCGCGCGGTGCTCGACGCCCTTGCTAAGGCCGGCATTTGATCAAGTCTATAACTAACTGTTTTTGATGGAATAAGACCCCCATGCAGGACACCGCCCACCCGTTCGACGAGGCCTTTGGCAAGGCTGTCGACCTCGGCAACCAGATCGCGGAAGGCGACGAGAAGGCCGACCTCTGGGACATCGCCGACGGCCTGCTCGCCGGCGCCGTGCAGTACTGGCTTTACACGAGGCAGCCTTGCGGCGACCCGCGCTGCGAGGAATGCATGCCGATCAGCACGGCCGAAGGGCGGCTCGAGGAACTGCGCCGGCTGGTGGAACAGTTCTCGGAGGAGAGCCAGTACTTCCACTCGCCGACGGATGCCAACGTCGGCCGCGCCTGAGGCCCGCGCCCGCGCATTTCTGCACGTTCGCGCCACATTCGCGGCGTGACGCAGCGCGCCGGTCGCGTGCACGATGATCATGGATCAGCCATGGAGGGCCGGTCATGACTACACGATGCGGTACCGCTCTTTCACCCGCCATGCGTGCCATGTGCGCACTCATCCTGCTCTGCGTCCTGCCCGGCACCGGGCCTGCAGCTGAAACGCGTACGAATCCTGCAGGCGGCACGTCCAGCATCGTGCTCGAACCGGTGCCTGCAGCACCGTCCACGGTGCGCAGCAAGCGTGCCGTGTTCGTCTGTCGTGAGGGCGCAGGCTTGGTCTACTCCGATCGCCCCTGCGGGCAGGTCGTGGAGTCACGCTCGCTCGAGGTACGCGATCCCGGTCCCGGCCAGGTTGCATCGACCACCCGCAAGCCCGCCCCTGCCGCGGTCCGGCCCCGAGTCGAGCCCGAAGCTGCGGCGCAGCGGGAAGCACCGGGTGAAGCCCGCTGCACGAAGCTTCGCCGGCAACTCGCAGGACTCGACGACCGCATGCGCGCCGGCTACTCGGCGCGCGAGGCCGCGTGGTTGTGGAATCGCTGGCGGGACCTGAAGGCGCAGATCCACGAGGCGCGCTGCTGAGCGCCTCGCACGGCCGCGGCGGCGATCAGGACTCGGGCAGCGGAATGCGATCGTCGTCGCCGGGCCGGATCACCTGCGCCGATCCCAGGCTGTCGCGGTGCAGGAACTCGCCTTCGAACAGGTAGGTGACGGTCGCGAGGCCGATGTGCGGGTGGGGCCGCACGTCGACCCCGAGTCCCGGCGCGAACACGGCGGGACCCATGTGGTCGAAGAAGATGAACGGCCCGACGGTCTGCAACCCACCGGCGGGCAGCACGCGACGCACGTCGAACCCGCCGAGGTCACGCGGGCGTCCTTCCAGCACTCGGGAGACGGCGGCCATCGGTCCGCTCAATTGAGCCCGAGCACGGCCTTGCCCTGCGTGAACGCGACGTCCACCGGGATCCTGCGGCTCGCGAGCCGGTCGAGGTCCGAGCGCAGCTGTGGACGGATCACGCCGAGCTCGGCGACCAGCTTGCGCACGCCCTCGTAGTCGCCGTCGCCCTGCAGCTTCAGGAGCAGCCCCGCCAGGTCGTCGACCGCCTTGCGCATGGCGGCCATGTCCACGCGGTAGTAACCCTGCGCGTCGCGGCTGAAGGCGCCGCGGTCCGCGAAGTAGTTGAAGCGGACCATGTTGGCCTCGCCGTGCGCCGAGGCCGCGCCGAAGCGCACCGAGCGGAAGATGCCGGCGAGGAAGGTCGTGTAGTAGTCCTCGAGCGAGCCCGCGACCTCGCCCTGTTCGTGCAGCCTGGTGATCATGTACAGGCCGAGCACGTCCGCCTTGCCCTCCTCGATGCCGGAGCCCAGCTCCTTCAGCGCATCGCGCACCGTGCCGCCCTTCAGCGTGTTCTTGATGCCGAGCCCGTGCGCGACCTCGTGGAACATCGTGTCGGCGAAGAACGCGTCGAAGGTCACGTGCTTGCGCTGCTCGGGCGCAATCAGCTCGCCCGCGATCGGCACCATGATGGCGTCGAACTTGGCGCGCATGGCGTTCTTCAGCTGCAGCCGGCGCGTGCCCTTGGCGAGCTGCACCTGCTCGTCGTTCGGCAGGTTGATGGCGATGGTCTTCGACCCCGCGTTGCAGTCGCCCGCGTAATAGATCACGTCGTAGGCGTTCAGGTCGGAGTCCGTCCCGGGCGTCTCGGCCTTGTAGGCGTCCGGCACCGGCAGGCCGCGCTGCAGTTCGGGCAGCATCGCGGCATAACGCGCGAGCCGCTTGCTCCACTCCATGTCCTTGACGAGCACGTAGGCCTCGAAGGCGGCCTTGTAGCCGTAGAGCTTGTCCTCGTAGGTCTCGATCGGCCCGATGACGACGTTGATGCGATTGTCCTTCATGTCGAGCCAGGCCACGTCGCTCGCCCGGTAGTCGTCGGTGAGCAGCGCCTTCGCGCGCAGCCCGAGGTAATTGCGCAGACCCGCGTCCTCGGCCAGCCCCGCCGAGCGCTCGAGCAGCGCCGCCACGCGGGCGAGCGGCTCGCGCCATTCGACGCTGTAGGGCACGACCGCGAGCGCGCCCTTCGCATCGCGCCTCAGCACCGTGTACTCGCTGCGGCTGCGCTCGAGGTTGGCGCGCTCGAACTCCTCCTTGCTCATGTCGAGCGGATAGAAACCCGCCCCCGGCGGCTTCGCACCCACGCCCGGCACGAACGGCGCATTGCCCTCGAGGCGGTCCCAGGGTCCGTAGTTGACCTCGGCGAACCGGCGTACCGCCGGGTCCTTCAACCCCTCGAGCAGGGCCTTGCGGTCACCCGGATAGGCCTGCTGCCAGAACAGCTCGTCCATGATCGCGGCGGCGTCGATGAAGAGGCTCACCATCGTGCGTTCCTGCGCCGACAGACCCGAGAGGTCCGCCGTCAGGGTCACGGGCGCATAGATCTCGGGACGCGCGGGCACCAGCGGCGTGGCCGAGGCCCCGGCGGGCGCTGCGTCGACCGGCATCGTGGCCTGCAGCATGAGGCCGGCAAGGCTCGCGGCAAGGGCTCGACTGAGTCGCATCATTCGTCATCTCCAGCTTGTGTAAACGGGACTACTTCCGGCCGAACAGCGCCTCGAGCTCCGAGCGCGCCTTGTCCACGGCGGACAGGTCGCCCGACCGGTACGCCCCGGGCGTCGGACGGAAATAGTCGCAGAAATTGGCGCGGGTCTTGTCCTTCACTTCCTCCGCGACGGTCTCGCGGCAATGCTTGGCGACGGCCGTGTCGTAGAACTCGCACATGCGGCACACGTGCAGCTCGGCGCGGCAGGCCCGGCACTCCTCCACCCGGCGCAGCGGCAGCGTGTAGTCGGCCAGCGAGACACCGCACTTCCAGCAGCGCAGACCGTGATCCATGGCGCCCTCGTCCGGTTGGGACGCCCTAGCAGCCTGTCGGACTGAGGTTTTTGCAACGCGAAATCATTGAATTCTTGTCTTGCGACTTATGCAGACATCGTTCTGCGCGGCGCCTGAGCCTCTCAGCGCGGCATTCAGGAAACGGACTATGAGCTGTGCACAAAATGCCCCTATTTTTGCCCATGACGATCCTATTGGCTCAAACCCGTTAAGTCCGACAGGCTGCTAGCTACGCCCGCCCCGCCCTTGTCAACCCGCGGCCATCCACTAAGCTTGCCCCACCACCCGCACCGAGGAGCGCCCATGGCCGTCCGACCCGTGCTCAGGATGGGGCATCCGCTGCTCTGGCAGGTGGCGGACGCGGTCGAGCGACTCGGCACCCCCGAGCTCCTCGAACTGGTCGCGGACATGGACGACACGATGCGCGCGATGAACGGCGCCGGTCTCGCCGCGCCCCAGATCGGCGTCCCGCTGCGGGTGGTCATATTCGAAGTCGAGCGAAATCCGCGCTACCCCAACGTCGAGCCCGTGCCGTACACGGCGCTCGTGAACCCCGTGCTCACCCCGCTCGACGACGAAATGGAGGACGGCTGGGAGGGCTGCCTGTCCGTCCCCGGATTGCGGGGCCTCGTCCCCCGTTACCGGCGGCTGCGCTACCGGGGGTTCGACCAGCACGGGGCGCCGATCGACCGGTCCGTGGAGGGCTTCCACGCACGGGTCGTGCAGCACGAGGTCGACCACCTCGACGGCATGCTGTACCCGATGAGGCTGCGGGACTTGAGGGACCTGAGGTACGAGGAAGGGGCGGAGGGCGGAGGGCTGGGGCAAGTGACTAATGACTGATGATCAGCGGTTAGTGAGGAGGCCGGCGCGCCGGCCGATCCGCCTCTTCACTAACCGCTGATCATCAGTCATTAGTCACTTTCCGCGTTCCCGGTCACTTTCCGCCTTCGGGACTTGCCGTGGCGGGCTTGCGCCATTCCCGTATTGGTATGGCGGGAATGGCGGGCAATGCTCCGACGGCAGACCGTTCAAGCCGCGTTGGATGCGACGCAGACCGCAGGAAGCATTGCCATGAGCGACGACCTCGACGCACGCCAGATCGAACGACTGAGGAATACCATGCGGCAGCGTGCCGGACAGCTGCGCGAGGAAATACGCCAGACCCTGCTCAAGAGCGACGAGGAGCAGTACCTGCAGATCGCCGACCAGGTACGCGACATCGAGGCCGAGTCGTTCGCGGACCTGATGGTGGACGTCAATCTCGCGGAAATCGACCGCGACCTCGACGAGCTGCGGCTCATCGACGCCGCCATGGTGCGGATGGGCGACGGCAGCTACGGGCGTTGCGAGGAATGCGAGTCGCCCATCGAGATGGAGCGCCTCGACGCCACGCCGTTCGCCAGCCGCTGCTTCGATTGCCAGAGCACCTACGAGCGCACGCACTACCAGAAGACCGGCCGCACGTTATGATCGCGGCATGCTGAAGCTCGTCATCGGCGACAAGAACCTGTCGTCGTGGTCGCTCCGGCCGTGGCTGCTGCTCAGGCACCTCGGGCTACCCTTCGAGGAAATCCGCCTGCCGCTCGACACGCCGCGCTTCCACGACGAGATCCTGCGCTACTCCCGGGCGCGCCGCGTGCCCGTGCTGCTCGACGGCGACCTGCGCGTGTGGGATTCCCTCGCGATCTGCGAGTACCTCGACGAGAAGACCGGCGGGCGCGCCTGGCCTGGGGATGCCGCGGCAAGGGCGAACGCGCGATCCGTCAGCGCCGAGATGCACTCCGGGTTCGCGGCGTTGCGCACGGCGTGGTCGATGCGGGCAGCCGTCCGCGGGCTCGACGTGCCGCCCGGGCCCGCGGCCGTGGCCGACATCGCCCGCATCGACGAGATCTGGAGCGAGTGCCGAGCGCGCCACGCCTCCGGGGGCCCGTGGCTGTTCGGCCGCTACGGCATCGCCGATGCGATGTATGCGCCGGTCGTGCTGCGCTTCGACACTTACGGCGCACGGCTCTCGGACGCGGCGCGCGACTACTTCGCGACCGTCCTCGCGGACCCGCACCTGCGGGAGTGGGTGCGTGGCGCCGAGCGCGAGGTAGCGGCCGAGGGCCGGCCGCTCGCCCACCCCTGAGCGATCAGGCCTGGCGCCAGGCGGCCTGGTAACCCATCCCGAGCTGCATGAGCTTCTCGAGCAGGGCGTCGTAACCGACGCTGGCGGCGAGTGCCGAGGTGGCGAAGTCCTCGACCTGCGCCAGGTTCGGATTGGCGTTCGCCTCGAGCACGAACACGCTGCCGTCCGGCTTCAGGCGCAGGTCGATGCGGGCATAGCCGCTCATGCACAGCGCGCGATAGATGCGCCGTGCGACCTGGGCGACGCGCACCGGCAGGCCATCCGGCAGCCCCTGCGCCGGCCCGGTGTCGATGCCGTGCTTGCGCTGGTACTTGCGGTCCCACTTGACCTTGCGCGTGGCGATGCCGGCCATCACCTCGGGCAAGGTCCCGAAATTGAGTTCCCACAGCGGGAAGGTGGTGAGCCGCTCGTTGCCCATCACCCCGATGTAGATCTCGCGGCCCTCGATGTACTCCTCCACCAGCGCGTCGGAATTCGTCTGCTCGTGGATGAACTCGACCCGCTCGCGCAGCTTGTGCGCGTCGCGGACGATCGAGGCCTGGGAGATGCCGAGCGAGGCATCCTCCGTCGCGGACTTCACGAACAGCGGGAACTCGAGGCGGCGCGGCACCTGGTAGCGGCGGTGGCGCGGCAGCAGCGCGAAGCGGGCGGTCGGTATGCGGTGGTAGGAGAGGATCTGCTTCGACAGCACCTTGTCGCGCGAGATCATCATGCCGCGCGGGTTGCAGCCGGTGTACGGCAGCCGCATCAGCTCGAGGAAGGCGACCACGTACTGGTCGTAGGTGACGATGCCCTGGAATTCCTCGAGCAGGTTGAACGCGATGTCGGGTCGCCAGTCGGTGACGACGCTGCGCAGTTCCGCGAGGTTGTCGCCCATGCCGAGCACGCGCACGTCGTGTCCGCGCGCCCTGAGCGAGGTCGTCACGTCGTACTCGGTCCGCCACTCGTCGATCTCCTGCTCGGAGTAGCCGCCGGTGGTCTCGGGCGGCACGAGTGTCTCGTGCACCAGCGCGAGTACGCGCAGCTTCTTCATAGCGCGTAGTTCTCCCGGTCGCGGAGCAGCATGTCGAGCATGATCCGCTCGAGCATGCCGGCCGCCTCGCGCTTCGCCGCGCGCTGGCTGCCCTTCACGCGCAGGTCGAGGTGGCGGGCGTGCAGGATCGCGGTGCGCATCACGTGGTTGACGAGGTAGGGATGCATGCGCGCGCGACGGATCAGCAGGCGTCGCAGCTGCGGCCGCACCTCGCGCAGGAAGCGACTCGCCGCCAGTCCGCGCGGATACTCCTCGCGGGTGACGAACACGCGTCGCAACGGGCGGTCGTAGGCGCGGGTCGCATCGAGCTCGTAGCGCGCCCGCTTGCGCCGGTAATGCTCGCGCAACGTGCGCGTGCTGGCGCCGAGCGGCTCGATGACCTCGCGACTCAGGCGTACGGCACGTCGGCCCTGCAGCGCGCGCATCGTCTCGTCCACGTACTCGAGCTTCGCGAGCGCCGGCCACCCGGCGTACTGGCTGCGCCAGCGCGAGCGTGGCGGCAACCAGACCGCGAAGGTCTCGGCGAAGTCCTCGGTCGAGTGGCTCTGCGCGTACCAGTGCCCGAGGTGCAGCACGTAGTTCTGGCTCGCCGGGCGCGGCGAGTAGCGCGCGGGATAGCGATGCGAGGCCTTGCCGAAGGTCTCCCGCCAGGCCTTGCGTCGCCTGAGCCCGAAGGCCGTGTCGATGGCGTGCCCGGTCTCGTGGCGCAGGATGCGCATCAGCCACTTGTCGTTGCCGCCCTCGACCTCGTGCATGTGGCGCCGCTCGAGGCGCATCAGGCGTGGGTGCGCGAGGTAGAACGGGATGGCGATGCCGGGGATGCCGTCGGGCGAGAACCACTCCTCCGACAGCCAGACGTGCGGCCGGAACACGATGCCCTTCTGGGCGAGCTCCGCGTAGAGCCGTCGCACGCTGTCCTCGAGGCGCGAATGCGCGAGGCTCAACCGCAGGTCGCGGAAGCGCAGGTCGAGCAACGCCTCGTCGTCGAGGTTCGCCCACGCGGGCTCGCGCCGGACCGGCGCTCGTGCACGCGTCATCGCCGTGCCCCCCCGAGTCGCGCGGCGAAGCGGGCCGCGATGGATTCGAGCAGTTCGACGCGTGCCAGTGTCGCCAGCTGAGCAGCGGGAATGGCGCGTGCACCGAACAGGGCACCCATCATCGTACCGGCGAGCGCCGCATCGAGGGCAGGCTCGACCCCAGCGCTGCACGCGCGGTGCACGGCGTCGTCGAAATCCACCGCTGCGGCCACCGCCGCGCGTGCATTGGCGAGCGCGTGGACGACGTCGGGCGCTTGCGGCTCGCGTCCCGTGGGCGGCTCCGCGACCTCGGGCCTGAGTGGCCGCGCCGACCAGATGCCCGCCACCGGCTCGTAGCGCGGGCCGAGTACGCGCCCAGGCGAATCGCCACGTATCGCGCCCGCCAGCAGCGCCGCGTAGCAACGGCAGGCGTCGATGACCACCGGCGACTGGTGCGTGGTGCGCGAGCACTCGCCCGCGAGCGCCACGGCGGCTGCGGGATCGTCGAGCGAATGGAGCACCGCCGCGACGACGCGCGGCAGGCTCGCCGTGCTGCGATCGTGCGGGTCGTGGGATCCGGCCATCGGCTGCCCGCGCCAGTGGTAGGCGGCCAGCGCCCGCGCCACGTCGGGTGTGACCTGCCGCGGCCCGACCCCGGCGTCGAGGTATCCGTCGCGCTGCCAGCGCACGTAGCGCTCCATCTGGTCGCGTGCGTCGAAGCGGCCGCACTCGAGCAGGCTCTCGGCCAGGCACAGCGCAAGCGCCGTGTGCTGCGTCCACGCCGCGGGTTTCTCCAGGCCGACCTGGAACGCCGCACCGGCCGCATCGCCGGCCGCCAGTCCCAGCAACGCGCCGCGCACGCGCTCTGCCACGCCGATGCCCACGGCGGGCCGGTCCAACGCCGCGACCTTGCGCACGCTCGCGGACCATGCGTGGATGAACTCGACCTGCTCGGTGGTCTCGGGCACCCGCGCCCAGCCGCGCGACTTGGCGCACTGCTGCCACGAGGCCTGCAGTTCCTCCACCGGATCCGCCGCCGATTCGGGCCGGCCCGCGAGCCAGCAGCCCGCGACCGTCGCACTGCGCCCGATGCCGGCGCGGCAATGTACGTAGACGCAGTGTCCCGCCGCGAGCGCGTCGTCGAGCAGCGCCAGGATCCGCGCCATGGTCTCGCGACTGTCGGGGACGCCATGGTCCGGGATCGGCTCACGCAGGTACTCGACGCGACGGCCCTCCGGCGTTGCGAACGGCAGCAACCCCTCGTAGGACGGAAACTCGCGCGACTCGGTCAGGTCGATGAAGCAGGTGACGCCGGCCGACAGGAAGCGGCGCAGGCGATCCATGGCCTCGGCGCGCGACGGCGATCCCGGGTGCTCGCCCACGAGCAGCCGGCCCGGCCACAGCCAGTAGGTCTCCGGAATGGGCCTGGGGCGGGTCCACTCGGTGGGGTCGGGGGGCAACGCTGGCATGCGCACATGATACGGCACGCCGACGCCGAGGCTGCGGACCGCCGCGGCCCTGTGAGAGACTTGCGCGATTGCAGGACCGGGGGGATGGCTAGTGCTGAAGCAACTTGTGGCCCGCAAGTCCGTGGCCGCGATCAATCGCGAGATCGAGACGGGCCCGCGCCTGAACCGCGTTCTCTCGGCCCGCACCCTGACCTCCATCGGCCTGGGGTCCATGATCGGCAGCGGCATCTTCGTGCTGACCGGCACCGTCGCAGCCAACCACACCGGGCCAGCGGTCACCCTCGCCTTCCTGGTGGCCGCGATCGGTTGCGGGCTCGCGGCGATCTGCTACGCCGAGCTCGCCTCGCTCATCCCGGTGTCGGGCAGCGCCTACAGCTACACCTACGCGACCCTCGGCGAGGGGGTGGCGTGGTTCGTGGGCTGGAACCTCTCGCTCGAGTACATGATGTCCGCCGCGACCGTGGCGGTCGGCTGGTCGGGATACGTGGTCAACCTGCTCGCGGACGCGGGCCTGCACCTGCCGGCCGCGCTCACCAACGCGCCGGTCGGCAAGACCGCCGAGCACTCCCTGCGCGCCACGGGCGCCATCGTGAACCTGCCGGCCGTGGCGATCGTCGTCGCGCTCACCTGGCTCTGCTACATCGGCATCCGCCAGTCGGCAAGGCTCAACAACGTGATGGTCGTGATCAAGGTCGCGATCATCGTACTGTTCATCGTCGTCGGCATCGCGTTCATCGACACGGCGAACTGGCGGCCGTACCTGCCGGCCAACACCGGCGAATTCGGCCACTTCGGCTGGAGCGGCGTGATGCAGGGTGCCGCGATCATCTTCTTCGCCTACATCGGCTTCGACACCGCCGCGACCACTGCCCAGGAGGCGCGCAACCCGCAGCGCGACGTGCCCGCCGGCATCATCGCGGCCCTGCTCATTTCCACCGTGCTCTACGTCGCCATGGCTGCCGTCATGACCGGCATGGTGGGCTTCGAGAAGCTGAACGTCTCGGCGCCGGTCGCCGTCGCGCTCGACGAGCACCCGGGCCTGTTCTGGCTCGGCCTGCCGGTGAAGATCGGCGCGATCATCGGCATGACCTCCGTGATCCTGATGTCCATCCTCGGCCAGCCGCGCATCTTCATGGCGATGTCGCGCGACGGGCTGCTGCCGCGCCAGATGGAAACCGTGCACCCGAAGTACCACACGCCGTCGGTCGCGACGATCATCACCGGCGTGCTGGCCGCCATCTTCGCGGGAGTGTTCCCGATCGACGTGCTCGGCGAACTGGTGTCCATCGGCATCCTGCTCGCGTTCACGGCAGTGTGCATCGGCGTGCTGGTGCTGCGGCGAACCATGCCGGACACGCCGCGGCCGTTCCGCGTGCCGCTCGCACCAGTCACCTGCACGGCGGGCGTGATCATCTGCCTCGGACTCACGCTCGCGCTGCCGAAGGACACGTGGATCCGGCTCGCGGTGTGGACCGCGCTCGGGTTCGCGATCTATTTCGGGTACGGGTACCGCAACAGCCGGCTGCGTCAGGCGTAGCCGAGCAGTGCACGCAGCCCCGGAGCGGCGTGGTCCACCAGCCGCTTCTGCATGTCCGGCAGTTCGTCGGGGAGCTCGACGCGCGCACCCTGCAGGTTCTCGCGCGCGGTCCCGCTCTGCGCCGGATCGGAGCCGACGCGCACGCGCTCGCGCCAGTCGCCGGGCAGCGCCTCGATGCCGCAGGCCTCGAGCAGGCCGGCGAAGTAGCTCTCGGCGGCAGCTGACTCCAGGTTCTTGACGTTCGCGAGCAGTTCCTCGAAGTGGAACACCCGCGCCCGGGTGCCGAGCCAGGCGACCGCGTTGTGCAGGTAGATTTCCTGCATGGTCGGCACCTTGTCGTGGATGCCGAAAATCATCATGTTCAGCACCTCCTCCACCGAGACGCGGCCGCCCTTCAGGTGCTCGAGGCCCGCCTGGAAGGTGTCGGAGAGGAAGAATCGCGCCCGCGCCAGCACCCAGTCGTAGGGATCACGGACCAGCAGCACGTGGTGCGCGTGTCGCAGCGCGATCGCCGAATCGTCCGAGAACAGCAGGTGCCCCCAGCTCAGCCGCGGCGCGGATGGCGCGAACGCCGCGGCGTGCTGCCGCAGGATCGGGTACTGGATGAACGCCGCGTGGTACTGCTGCGCGACGGGCACGAACATGCGCACGATGTTGCGCATCAGGTGCGTGCCCGACTTCGGCACGCTGTTGAGGAAGACCGGCCGGCCGAGCGGGCGCTGCTCGAACCGGCCGTTCGCCTCGTTCAGGTTGTCGCGCCTGGCGATGACCCTCGGCATCGACTGCTGCACGGTGCCTCGCGGTTGGCTAGAAGTCCTTGGTGAAGTTCAGGAAGTAGCGACGCCCGAGCCAGTCGTACTGCGAGTAGAACGCGGAGGTGCCCACCGTGTTCAGCTCGCCCAGGTTGAGCGTGGTGACCCGCGGCGGCGGCTCGTTCATGACGTTCGACACGCCGAGGCGTGCCGTCAGGCCCCAGTCGTCGAACCTGCGCGCCACCGACGCCGAGCTGTACATCACCGTGTCGGTCTCCAGTACGATCTTGACGGTCTCGCCGCGGTAGGTCGTGGTGTTGCCGCCGAACCTCTCGTGGTTCGACGAGGAGCCGATGAAGCTCGTGCCCCAGAAGAACGTCCAGTCGCCGCGCTCGAAGGTCGCGTTCAGGCGGCCGACCCACTCCGGGTCGCCGACCTCGCCGTTGAAGTCCTCCTTGGTCCCTGCGAACAGGGCGCGCGTGTCCTCGGTCTGGAACGTGTGCTGCGTCTCGAGCGTCAGCTCGCCCCAGGGCAGGTTGGTGCGGTAGGTCGCCGCAACGTCCCAGCCCTTGTTGGTCTGCTTGGCGATGTTGATGAAGCTGTCGCGCACGTTGTCGATGCCGAACACGAGGTCCCGCTCGAACAGGTCGCACAGCGGGTCGCTCGGGAAGAACTCCGAGTCGTAGCACTCGTAGACGATGTTCTGGGCACCGACCTGGTCGACCTCGTCCTTGACCTCGATGTCGAAGTAGTCGACCGACACGCTCAGGTCCGCGAACTCCGGCTGCCACACCAGACCCACGGTCCTGGAGGTGGAGGTCTCGGCCTCGAGCACGCCGTAGCCGCCGCCCGTGATGATCGTCGCCGTGATTGCGCCGCCGTCATAATCCGGCAGCAGTCCGACTGCTTCGCAGTTCGCGGCCACGCGCGGCGAAATCTCGCCGGCCTCGAGCGCGTCGCCATAGTTGATGCAGGGATCGATGCTGCGCTGGCCGAGGAAGCTGGTCTGGTCGGCGAGGTACAGCTCGTACAATGCGGGCGCACGGAACGAGGTGCCATGGCTCGCGCGCAGGCGCACGGCCGGCGTGATGCCCCAGTCGAGGCCGACCTTGTAGGTGTCGCCGCTGCCGTAGGAATCCACGTCGGTGTAGCGGGCGGAAGCGCTCAGCGTAAGCCGGTCGACCATGGGGAGGTCGCGCAGCAGAGGAATTTCGAGTTCCGCGAACACCGCCTTGGTCTTGTCGTCGCCGGCCGTGATGCCGGCCGACGAACTGCCCCAGGCGTTGCCCGACAGCGTGATCTCGCCCGGCTTGTCCTTGATCTGGTCGTCCTGGTAGTGGGCGCCGATCGCGACGCTGAGCGGACCGGCCGGCAGGTCGAACAGCCGACCGGACATGAACGCCTCGACCGACCACTGGTCGTAGGTGGTCGTGCCCTTCTCGCGGCCGAAGAGAAAGTCCCGCACTTCCCGCGAGACGTTGCCGCGCAGGAACTCCGGATCCAGCCATGGCACGTCTACGCAGGGCACGCCGCGCACCGGCGTGTTGAGGCCGACGCACGAACCGATGACCGGCTCGGCGTTGAAGATGCTGTACGGCGATATCGCATCGTCGTAGATCTGGTCGTCGACGTACTCGCCGTCGGACTTGCTGTACTGGATCGAGACGTCCCAGTTCCAGCCATCGAGGAAAGCGGCCGTGAAGTCGCCCTGCAGGCCAGCGGCAACACGCTGGTAGTCGACCGTGACCTCGCTGTCGCTGTGATCCGTGATCGGCGTCGGGCTCAGCCACTGCGCGCCCGTCCAGCCAGCGGCGAGCGGGTTCCCACCGAAGAAGTCCTCGTTGTAGATGTAGGTCCAGAACTGCCGGTAGCCGTTGACCTCGGTCTTGCGGCGGTTCAGCAGGACCTCGGCGTAGGCCTTGACGTTGTCGGTGATCTCGAACTCGCCCTCGCCAAAGAAGGTGATGCGCTCCATCCGCGGGCTCAACGACGAACCGTCCTGGAACGGGTGGTCCGCGTTGTACACGGAGTCCGAAGTGCGGTCGTAGGCGACCGGGAACCAGCCCGGTGGCGTCACCATGTAGCCGGGATTCTCGGGGTCCACGGCGAAGCCCGGGATGTAGTTGGCGAGGTCGCCGTCATAGTCGTACTGCGCCTTGGCGCCGCGCGGCACGTTGCCCCCCTCGTCCTGGTAGTCGTAGATCCAGACGTGGCCCCACGGCAGGTCGGCGCAGCGGTACTTGCCCGTGCGCGGGTCGACGACGTTGGCGCGCTTACCGGTGTCGGGATCGAAGATGTACTGCTCGCCGCAGTCGAAGTAATCGCGGTCGCCCTTCTGCAGCTCGTTCTCGCGGTGGTAGTCCGCGGTGACGCGGAAGTTGCCGCGCGAGTACGACTTGCCCCACGAGGCATTGACACGGTACTCCTCGCCGCCGCTCTGCTCCGGCTGCGAGATATAGGCGTCGACCGTGCCGCCGTCGCCTTTCTTGGTGATGATGTTGACGACGCCCGCCACGGCGTCGGAGCCGTAGATCGACGAGGCGCCGTCCTTGAGGATCTCGACGCGCTCGATGACCGACAGCGGCAGCACGTTGAAGTCGAACGAGGACACGCCGCCGCGGACGCCGGCCGGGCCTGCCCGGCGACCATTCAGCAGCACGAGGGTGCGGTTCGCGCCTAGGCCGCGCAGCGAGAGCGTCTGTGCGCCGGTGCCGCCGTTCTGCACGAAGGCCGTCGAGGTCGCGGCCGTGACCTGCGGCGAGCCCGAGGCGATGGTCGAGGACTGCAGCAGGCGGCTCACGTCGCCGAGACCCTGCAGGGACGCCGAGTCGGGCGACATCACGTCCATGGGCTGGGAGCTCGTGTACCCGTCGTGGCGGATGCGGGTACCCGTGACGATGACGGTCTCGAGGCTCGGTTCCTGCTCGGCCTGTTGCTCGGCGTCCTGGCCCAGGGACTGGCCGCTGGCACCCAGTGCCGCCGCGGTAAAAACGAGGCTGATGGCGCGAGCAAGAGGTGTGTGCTGCATCACGAGGTACTCCCAGGTCTGTTGCGTTAGAGCCACGGACCCGATCCCCAGGGCGCGCGACTGCCCGAGTCTAAGTTGCTCGAAACGGACGGTCCACCCGTAGCGGGTTCGACGAAAGGATAATTCCGCTCGTCGGCAGCCGGTGACGTCAGGGCTGCGGGCGACCTGTCAGGGCTCCTCCCAGGGCTCGCGGCCAGCGTCCTCGACTTGACCAGCCGCTGCGGCACGCTGCGCGTCGAGTCCCTGGAAGTCGAACGCGGCCGGGTCCGCGAGGTGCGACACCGCGACGCTGCGCATGGCCGAGAAAATGGTCTCGGTGCGGCCCGGGAACTCGCGCTCCCAGTCCGCCAGCATCTTCTTCACTGCGACGCGCTGCAGGTGATCCTGCGAGCCGCACAGGCGGCAGGGAATGATCGGGAACTGGCGGGCGCGGGCGTAGCGCTCGATCTCGCGCTCAGGCACGTAGGCAAGCGGCCGGATCACCACGTGGCGCCCGTCCTCGGACAGCAGCTTCGGCGGCATCGACTTCATCCGCCCGCCGAAGAACATGTTGAGGAACAGCGTCTCGACGATGTCGTCGCGGTGGTGGCCGAGCGCGATCTTGGTGATGCCGTTTTCCGCCGCGTAGCGATACAGCCGGCCGCGACGCAGCCGCGAGCACAGGCCGCACATCGTCCGACCCTCCGGCACCACGCGCTTCACCACGCTGTAGGTGTCCTGCTCGAGAATCTCGAAGGGCACGCCGAGCCCCGCAAGGTACTCGGGCAACACCTGCACCGGAAACCCGGGCTGCTTCTGGTCGAGGTTGACCGCAACCAGGTCGAAGCTCACCGGCGCGCTGCGCTGCAGGGACAGCAGCACGTCGAGCAATGTGTAGGAGTCCTTGCCACCCGACAGGCAGACCATCACCCGGTCGCCCTCCGCGATCATCGCGTAGTCGTCGATCGCCTTGCCCGCGAGGCCACGCAGGCGGGCCTGCAGGCGCCGGAAGGTGGCAGAGGGGCGGCGGACGGTCTGGGCGGCGGCGGACATGAGGCGGGGATAGGGGATAGGGGTTAGGGGATAGGGGATAGTGTAAGAGGAAGAACGGCCGGCATCGCCGGCCTTCCTACTATCCCCTATCCCCTATCCCCTAACCCCTATCCCCTACTCTTCCAGGTACTTCGCCTCCGCGTACCGGACCCACGGCGCCGCCGACAGTTCCTTCCCCGTGGCCCGGCGGATCAGGTCCTGCGCGCTCAGGCTGGCGCCCACGCCGTGCACGTTCTGGCGCAGCCATTCGAACAGCGGGCCGAAGCGGCCGGCCGCGATCTCCGCATCCAGGTCCGGGTGGTCGTTGCGCAGCGTCTCGTAGATCTGCGCGGCGATGAAGCCGCCGAGCGCGTACGAGGGGAAGTAGCCGAAGGAACCCACGGCCCAGTGCACGTCCTGCAGGCAACCCTCGGCGTCGTTGGCGGGCCGCAGGCCGAGGCGCTCCTCGAGGCCCGTGCTCCAGGCCTCCGGCAGGTCGCGCACCGCGAGCGAGCCTTCGAAGATGCGCTTCTCCAGCTCGAAGCGCAGCATGATGTGCACCGGGTAGGTGAGCTCGTCGGCATCCACGCGGATCGCGCCGCGTCGCACCCGGATCAGCGTCTGGTAGAGGTTCTCGATCTCCCACTCCGGCCCGGTCGCGCCGTAGTGCTTTTCGAGCAGCGGACGCAGGTAGGCGAGGAACGGCCGGCTGCGACCGACGATCATCTCGAGCAGCAGCGACTGGCTTTCCTCGAGCGCCATGCCGCGGTCCCGGCCGACCGGCTGGTCGCGCCAGGCCTCGGGCAGGCCGAGGTCGTACATCGCCTGCCCGGTCTCGTGCAGCACGCCCATGAGCCCGGTGAAGGGCTCGTGCAGCACGAATCGCGTGGTGACGCGCACGTCGCCGTTCACGCCTTCGGTGAACGGGTGGTCGCTCTCGTCGAGGCGGCCGCGATCGAACGGGAAGCCGAGCGCGCGCATCACCTCCACGGCGAGCGAGCGCTGCTTCGCCACGCTCACCTTGCCGAGGATCGGCAGCGGCGGACGCGAAGCCTGCAGCTCGATCGCCTCGCGGATCAGGTTCGGCAGGCGGCGCGAGACCACGCGGAACAGCTGGTCGATCTCGGCAGCGAGGAAACCGGGACTGAAGCCGTCGATGAGCGCGTCGTACGGTGCGAGCCCGAGCGCCTGCGACAGTACCTGCGCCTTGTCGCGCGTGAGCGCCACGACTTCCTCGAGGTGCGGCGCGAAGAGCGCGAAATTGCTCTCCTGCTTGGCCTCGAGCCAGCGCACCTCGGCCACCGCCGTTGCGCGCGCCATGCGGGTCACGAGCGACAGGGGCGTGGCAATCGCGTGGTCGCGCTCACGGCGCATTTCGCGCAGGTTGGCGAGCTGCCAGTCCTCGAGCTGGGACTCGGCGGCCTGCGCGCGTTCGAGCAGTCGGGAGACCTTCGGGGCGGTGAGCAGCGCGTGGCACTCCGACTCGAGCACCGCCAGCTGCTCGCCGCGCACGTCGGCACTGCCGCGCGGCATCATCACTGCGGCGTCCCAGCGCAACAGGCTCGCCGCTCCGCGGAAGGCGTGGAGGCGGCGAAACTCCTGCTCGAGTTGTTGGTAGGGAGTTTGCGCCATGGTTGAAACCCGCGGCCGTGAGTGCCGGGGGTCGGTCGATTCTAGCAAGCCGGGCACCCGGCGGTTCGTGATTCGGCCCGGATAGGTCGATTGTCTGCTTGTTTGTCAGTATGTTATGTAATTTTCATGAGAAACATTCGAGTCAGCGTGGTTCTCCCGCCTGCTCCCTGGCCACGCCTGCCGGCGCCGCGGCCCGCAGCTTGTCGATCATCTTCGCGATGGTCTGCGGCGAGGCGGTGTTGCGAGCGACCAGCGTGTAGACGGCCGGCACCACGGCCAGCGTCAGGAACACCGAGATCACGACACCGTAGAACACCACGACGCCGATGGCCTGGCGCGACTCCGCGCCGGCGCCGCTCGCGAGCAGCAACGGCAACGCGCCGAACGCGGTGCAGAAACTCGTCATCAGGACGGGACGCAGGCGGATCGCCGCAGCCTCGATGACGGCCTCGCGGTACTCGATGCCCCGGTCGCGCAACTGGTTCGCGAACTCGACGATCAGGATGCCGTTCTTGGCCGCGAGGCCCACCAGCATGATTGCCGCGATCTGGCTGAAGACGTTGATCGACATCCCGTAGAGCCACAGGCCGACGAGGGCGCCGATCACGGCCAGCGGCACCGTGGTCATGATCACGAAGGGGTGCAGGAAGCTCTCGAACTGCGCCGCGAGCACCAGGAACACCACCACCAGCGCGAGCAGGAACATGAAGTACAGCTGCCCGCCCGACCGCTTGAATTCGCGCGACTCGCCGTCGAAATTGAGCCGCGCGGCCGGCGGCAGTTCCTTCGCCACCACCTCCTCGACGAACTCGAGCGCCTCGCCGAGCGGGTATCCGGGCACCAGCGCCGCGCTGACCGTGATCGAGCGCAGGCGATCGAAGCGGTTGAGCCGCATCGGGCCCGCCAGCTCGGTGAGCTGCACTAGGTTCGACAGCGGGATCAGCTCGCCGGTGCGGTCGGAGCGGACGTAGAGGTTGTCGAGGTCCGCGGGTGTGGCGCGATCCTCCGCCTTGCCCTGCAGGATGACGTTGTACTCCCGGTCACGCTCGATGAAGGTCGTCACGATGCGCGATCCGAGCACCGTCTCGAGCGTGCGACCGACCGTCTGCAGCGAGATGCCGAGGTCCGCCGCGCGGTCACGGTCGATGGCGACCTGCACCTGTGGCTTGCGCTCCTCGTAGTTCGACTGGACGTTGCTCAGGCCCGGGTTTTCCTGCATGCGGCTCATGAGCAGGTCGCGCCACTGCACCAGTTCGGCGTAGTCGGTGCCGCCGAGCACGACCTGCACCGGCGTACCGCCCCCGCGCACCCAGCCGCCCGGTGCACTCACGAACGACCTCACCCCGGGGATCTTGCTGAGCTCGGCGCGCACCGCCTGCGCAATCTGGTCGGCGGTCCTCTCCCGCTCGCCCCACGGCACCAGCACCACGAAGCCGCGCGCCGAGTTCATCTCCGCGCCACCGCCGAAACCGCCCGGTATGCGGGCGTTGACGCGCTCGATCTCGCCGCGCTCGGCCTCGCGCATCAGCACGTCCTCGGCCATGCGCGCGTGGCGGTCCATGTAGGCGAGCGACGCGCCCTCCGGACCGGTCAGGCCGAAGAACAGCATGCCGCGGTCCTCCGACGGCGTGAGCTCGCTCGGCAGCGAGCGGAACAGCACGGCTGCGAACGCCATGGCGGCGATCGTGGCGCCCACCACCAGCCAGGGCCGCAGCATCAGCCGGCGCAGCAGTGCCTCGTAGCTCGCCGCGAGCGTGCGGAAGAAGCCGTCGACCACCCGCGACAGCCGTGAATGCGTAGCGCCGCCGGACAGCAGCTTCGAGCTCATCATCGGCGTGAGCGTGAGCGCGACCAGCGCGGAGAACAACACGGCCGCCGCGATCGTGAATCCGAATTCCCGGAACAGCTTGCCGACGTTGCCCTGCAGGAACGAGATGGGGACGAACACCGCGACCAGCACCAGCGTGGTGGCGATCACCGCGAAGCCGATCTCGCGACTGCCGTCGACGGCGGCGATCAGCGGCGCCTCGCCGAGTTCCATGCGGCGATAGATGTTCTCGAGCACCACGATCGAGTCGTCGACGACGAGGCCGATGGCGAGCACCAGTCCGAGCAGGGTGAGCGTGTTGATGGAGAACCCGAGCGCCGCCATCACCATGAACGACGCGATGATGGAGACGGGGATGGTCACCGCCGGGATCAGCGTGGCACGAAGGTTGCCGAGGAACAGGTAGATCACCGCAAGCACCAGCACGAGCGCGATCACGAGCGCGATGACCACCTCCTTCATCGACTCCTCGATGAAGACGGCGCGGTCCATGTTGATCTCGAGCACCGTGCCCGGCGGCAGCTGCGTGCGCAGCCGCTCGAGCTCGGCGTGCACGCCCTGCGCCACCTCGAGCGTGTTGGCCTTGGAAATCTGCTCGACGCCGATGCTGATGCCGGGCACCCCGTTCGAGCGCGACAGAGTGCGTTCGTTCTCGGCGGCGAGGCGCACGTCGGCGACCTCGCTCAGGCGCACGAGGTAGCCGTCGGCGCCGCGACCGATCACGAGCTGCCGGAAGTCCTGCTCGGTGGCGAGGCCCGTCTCGGTGCGCAGCGTCAGCTCGCGCTGCGAGGATTCGAGCCGGCCGGCCGGCAACTGCACGTTCTCGCGTCGCAGCGCGCCCTCGATGTCGGCGACGGTGAGCTGGCGGGCCGCCAGCGCCTCGCGATCGATCCACACGCGCATCGCATAGCGCCGCGCCCCGCCCAGGCGAATGCGCGCCACGCCGGGCAGCACGCCCAGCCGCTCGGCGATCACGCGCTCGGCGTAGTCGGTGAGCTCGAGCACGTCGAGCGTGCTGCTCGAGAGGTTGACCCACAGGATCGGGTCGGCGTTGAAGTCGACCTTGCCGATCTCGGGCGGGTCGGCTTCCGGTGGCAGGTTCGAGGCGACCCGCGCGACCCGATCGCGCACGTCGTTCGCCGCCTCGTCCACGTCGCGCTCGGGCGCGAACTCGAGGTTGATGCTCGAACGCCCGTCGATGCTCTGCGAGGTGATCTTCGTGACGCCCTCGAGGCCGGAGACGCGGTCCTCGATGACCTGCGTGATCTTGGTCTCCACCACGTCGGCGGCCGCGCCGAGGTAGGTGGTCTCGATCGACACGACGGGCGACTCGACCTCGGGCAGTTCGCGCACCGGCAGGCGCGTCGCGGCGAGCAGGCCCAGGATGACGAGCAACAGGCTCACCACGGTCGCAAAGACCGGCCGTTTCACCGAGACGGAGGAGATCATCATTGCAGGCTGACCGCCGCGCCGTCGCGCAGCTTCTGCGTGCCTTCGGTGACGACCAGCTCGCCCGCGGCGAGACCCTCGAGCACCTGCACCTCGCCGACGCGGCGCTGACCCATGCGGACCGAGCGCTTCCGCGCAACCCCGTCCTCGACCACGTACACGAACACGTTGCCCTGCTCGGGCACCAGTGCTTCCTCGGGCACCATGAGCGCATCGACCGCGCCGCGCGAGAGGCGCACCGTGAGGAACATGCCGGGCTTCAGCAGACCCTCGGGGTTCGGTACCAGCGCACGCACCGTCACCGAGCGCGTGGCCGGGTCGACGCGCGTGTCGACGCTCGAGACGCGGCCCGCGAAGCTCGCGTCCGGGTACGAGACGCTGCGCGCCACGATCCCGAGGCCGGGTTCGACCGCGGACAGGAACGTCTCCGGCACGGTGAAGTCGAGCTTGATGGTGCTCGTGTCGTCGAGCGTGGTGATCACGGTGCCCGGGCTGATGAGGCTGCCGACGCTGACCCTGCGCAGCCCCACCCTGCCCGCGAACGGTGCGCGCACCACGGTATCGGCGACGCGCGCGCGCGCCGAATCCACGCGGGCCTGGTTCGCCTTGAAGGTGGCCTCGATCTGCTCGATCTGCGAGTCCGACAGGACCTTGGTGGTGTACAGCTCGCGGCTGCGCTGGTACTGGCTGCGGCTCTCCGCGAGCGCCGCCTCGGCCGCGGCGAGGTCGGCCCGCGCCTGCGCCCCGTCCAGCTCGACGAGGACGTCGCCGCGCCGCACCTGCTGGCCTTCCTCGAACCGCACCGCCGTCACCTGGTTGGCGACTTTCGCGGTGATCTCGACCGACTCATTGGCATTCGCCGTGCCGAGCGCCTCGAGCTCGAGCGCCAGTTGCCTGGATTGCGCCGGGACGGCCACCACTGCGACCGCCATCTGGCTGAAACCGCCCGCGCCACCCGCCGCGCTGGTACGCGGCCCGGTCTGCGGCGCGCCGGCCTTCGCCGCCGGGTCGCGCTTGGCGCGCTCGTTGCCGACGTGGACGAAGAACAACACGAGCAGCGCGCCGACGACGGCTCCTGCCAGCACTTTTTTGATCGTATCCGGCATGAGTCGATCGGCGCGCTCCGGCGCTAGACGTGGGGAAGCCGTCGATTATCCCATCGTTTCGCAGCCGGGACGAATGCGGATGCAGGCGCACTCAGGGCTCGGGATCGCTCCCCTCCGCAATGCCCTCGAACAGCGGCGTCGACAGGTAGCGCTCGGCCGTGTCCGGCAGCATCGCGAGGATCACCGACCCCTGTGGCGCCTTCTCGGCCACCCTGAGCGCGGCGGCGAACGTGCCGCCGGAAGATATGCCGCAGAAAATTCCCTCCTTGCTCGCCAGTGCACGCGAGGCAGCGATCGATTCGTCGTCGGTAACCGGCACGATCTCGTGCGGCACCGAGCGATTCAGCACCTTCGGCACGAAGTCCGGCGTCCAGCCCTGGATCTTGTGCGGCTTCCACTCGGCACCCGCGAGCATCGAGGCCCCGGCGGGCTCGGTCGCAACGATGCGCGTCTCCGGCCGCGCGAGGCGGATCATCTCGCCGGCACCGGTGAGCGTGCCGCCCGTGCCCCAGCCCGTGACGAAGAAATCGAGCCGCCGGCCGGCGAAGTCCGAGAGGATCTCGGGGCCGGTCGTCTGGCGGTGGTAGGCCGGATTGGCCTCGTTCTCGAACTGCCGCGCGAGGAACCAGCCGTGCTTCTGCGCGAGTTCGGCGGCCTTGCGCACCATGCCGCTGCCACGCTCGGCCGCGGGCGTGAGGATCACCTTGGCGCCGAGCATGCGCATCAGCTTGCGCCGCTCGACCGAGAACGTCTCGACCATCAGGGCGACGAACGGATAGCCCTTCGCCGCGCACACCATGGCGAGCGCGATGCCGGTGTTGCCGGAGGTCGCCTCGACCACGGTCTGCCCGGGCTTCAGCGCGCCGCTGCGCTCCGCGTCCTCGATGATCGCGATCGCGAGCCGGTCCTTCACCGAGGCCATGGGATTGAAGAACTCGCACTTGACGTACATCGTGACGTGCGAGGGCGCGAGGCGGTTGATGCGCACGACGGGCGTGCGACCGATGGTGTGCAGGATGCTGTCGTAGATCATGGCTGAACCCCCTGCGGGACGGTTGTTGTTGGGGCCAACTATAGTCCAGCGTGGGCGGGAGGCTCATGCCGGGGAGGAATAAGCGGATAGCGGATAGGGGATAGGGGATAGGGGATAGGGGATAGCGGATAGCGGATAGCGGATAGCGGATAGCGGATAGCGGATAGCGGATAGCGGATAGTGTAAGAGCCGGACCGGCCGGCTGCGCCGGCCTCTTCACTATCCCCTATCCCCTATCCCCTATCCCCTTCCTACTCGAAATAGAGCCTCATGATCGCCGCCGCCACGCACGCCGGCTTCGGCTGCCCCTCGATTTCCACGGAGAACTGCTCGGTCACCTGCAGGCCGCCGGGGACCTCCGCCACCTTGAGCAGCGTGCAGTGGGCGCGAACGCGGCTGCCGGCGCGCACCGCGCTCGGGAAGCGCAGCTTGTCGAGACCGTAGTTGATGACCTGCTTCACGCCCGGGAAGACCGGCTGGTCGGCGGCCACGAGCCCGCGCAACGCCGGGTAGAGCGACAGGGTCAGGTAGCCGTGGGCGATCGTCGCGCGGTACGGCGATAGGCGCATCGCCCGCGCCGGGTCGACGTGGATCCACTGGTGGTCCCCGGTCGCCTCCGCGAAGGCATTGATGCGCTCCTGGGTGATGTCGATCCACTCGCTCAAGTGGATTTCCTGGCCGATGCGCTGCTCGAGTTCCGCAAGGGTCTGCTGCTGTGACATGGGCTGCCGGGGCTCGGTGGGATGACGAGCCGGCAGTGTAGGTCGCCCGCCGCCGGCCGGTCACGACTTTTGCGCTGCAACAGGGTCCGGCGACCCGTCCGGCGGCGTATTTCTTGCGGCGCAGTAACCGTCGGGTACACTCCGGTCCCATGAGCCAGGAACGCCTGATCAAGAAATACGCCAACCGGCGCCTGTACGATGCCTCCCAGAGTCGTCACATCACCCTCGACGACATCCGCAACCTGATCGTCAAGGGCGAGAAGATACGCGTCGTCGAGGACAAGACCGGCAACGACATCACGCGCCACATCCTGCTGCAGGTCATCGCCGAGCAGGAGCAGTTCGGGCGGCCGATCCTGAGCACCCCGGTGCTCGAGGCGATCATCCGCTTCTACGGCAACTCCATGCAGGGGCTGCTCGCGGCCTTCCTCGAGAAGAGCATCGAGGTGTTCCTGCACCAGCAGGAAGTGGTGCAGAACCAGATCTCGAAGATCGTCGCGCACACGCCGCTGTCGGCCGTCGCCGACCTCACGCGCCAGAACCTCGAGACGCTGTCGAAGATGCAGGAGAACGTGCTGAACGCGCTCCTGTCGAAGCGCGACAAGGACAAGGCCCGCGACGAGGACGAGAAGCGCTAGTGGCGAGCGCCTAGCCGCGCGGCCGCGGCCAAACACGATGCCCATGCGTATCTGCTTCCTGTCGGCCGAGTACTCGCCCTTTGCGAAGACCGGCGGCCTCGGCAACGTCGCGGCGGCCCTCACGCGCTACCTCGCCCGCCGCGGCCACGACCTGCGGGTGTTCGTCCCGCTGCACGGGCAGATGGAACTGCAGGGCATCGACCGGCACCCGGTCGATTTCCTGCAGGGCATGACGGTGCAGGTCGGCGCCCACCTGTATGGCTACGACGTGCAGACGGCACGCGTGCCGGACTCGCAGTTGTGGGTCTACCTCGTCGACTGCCCGCCACTCTTCGATCGCCCGCGCATCTACTCGGACGCGCCGGACGAGCACGTGCGCTACCTCGCGCTCACGCGTGCGGCGTTCGACTGCTGCCAGCACATGGGCTTCGCGCCGCAGGTCGTGCACTCGAACGACTGGCACACCGCCTTCGCGCCGCTGCTGCTGCGCACCGCCTACGCCTGGGACCAGGGCATCTTCGGCGCCGCGAAGAGCGTCTTCACGATCCACAACATCGGCTACCAGGGCGTGTTCTCCGCCGGCCAGGCCGGCGACCTCGCGCCCGGGGTCGGCATCGAGCACCTGCACCAGGGCGACCTCGCCGCGGGTCGCGTCAACCCGATGCGCCACGGTGTCCTGCACGCGGATGCCGTCACGACAGTGAGCCCGACCTACGCGGCCGAGATCCGCACGCCGATCGGCGGGCACGGCCTCGACGCCGACCTGCGCGCCCGCGGCGACGCCGTGACCGGCATCCTGAACGGCGTGGACTACGACGAGTGGAATCCCGCGACGGACCGCTACATCCCCTTCCGCTACGACGCGCGCGACCTCTCGGGCAAGCAGCGCAACAAGGAAGCGCTGCTCGACCTGCTGCGGATGCCTGCCTCCTCCACGGCCTGCCTGATCGGCATGGTCACGCGCCTCACGCAGCAGAAAGGACTCGACTTGCTGGTCGACACGCTGCCCGAGGTGCTCGCGTCGCACGACGTGCGGCTGGTCGCGCTCGGCAGCGGCGAGCACAAGTACGAGAGTTTCCTGCACGGACTGCAGGAGCGTTTTCCCGGGCGCGTCGTCTACTACAGCGGCTACAGCGAGGAACTCGCGCACTTAATCGAGGCGGCCGCGGACGTGTTCCTGATGCCGTCGATGTACGAGCCCTGCGGCCTGAACCAGATGTACAGCCTCAAGTACGGCACGGTGCCGATCGTGCGCAGGACGGGCGGTCTCGCCGATTCGGTGCGGCATTTCGACCCGGCGACCGGCCAGGGCACCGGCATCGTGTTCAACGACTACGATCCGGCCGGCGTGCGCTGGGCGCTCGCGACCGCGCTCGAGTGGTTCGGCTGGCCGAGCATGTGGCGCCGGCTGATGCTGAACGGGATGCGCGAAGACTTCTCGTGGGACAGACAGGGGGCGGAGTACGAGAAGCTGTATGAAGGGCGGAGGGCGGAGGGCTGAGGGCAGAAGGCTGTGGGCTGTGGGTCAGAATCAGATCTCTCCGTTCCGACCCACAGCCCACAGCCCACAGCCCACAGCCTTCTGCCCCCGGCCCTCCCCTATATCTCTCCCTTCTTCGTTCCGCCCAGCACCTTCTCGAAATCCACCGTTCCTCGATGGCTGAACGGGATCTTCCTCAGCACGCCCTTGTCGAGCAGGATGTCGCCCGCGATCTCGTAGTCGACGTTCTCGAGCTTGCCGCCGCCGACGCGGCTCAGCAGCCGCCCGAAGCTGCTCACGAAGTTGGTCGTCACCTGCGTGTCGAACTCGGCCTCGCCCATGGCCGGCAGCACGAAGCGCTCGGTGCTCATGCCGTCCGCGAAGCTGTCGCCCATCATGATGATCTTGTAGTCGATGCCCTTGACCGGCAGCTCGACGTCGTTCGGGTTCTGCACCAGCAGCCGCACCTTGAAGCGCTGCGCGAACATGTCGGCGGACATCACCTGCACGCCCAGGAGCTCCACGCGCGGCGCCTGCAGGTCGGAGAGCGTCGAGCAGGATGCGGCGAGCAGGGCGAGCACGAGCAGCAGTGGAACCCGCAATGACGGATTGGGCATCGGCAAGACCTCCTGTAGGTACGGGGTGGCGGCGGGCGCGGTCAGCCGGGCCGGGCGGCTGCACGCAGCATCGCGGCCGTCACCAGCACCACGCCACCCTCGGTGACGTGGAAGCGCTCGGCGTCCGCGGCACGATCGACACCGATGTGCATGTCGTCCGGCACCACCGAATTCGAGTCGATGATCGCGTTGCGGATGGTGCAGCGCTCGCCGATGCGCACGCGCGGCAGGATCACCGAGTGCTCGATCGACGAGTAGTCGTGCACGCGCACGTTCGAGAACAGCAGCGACTTTGCGACGCGCGATCCCGAGATGATGCAGCCGCCGGAGACCATCGAGTCGATCGCGACGCCGCGGCGGTCCTCGTCGTCGAACACGAACTTCGCGGGCGGCAGCTGCTCCTGGTAGGTCCAGATCGGCCACTGCTCGTCGTAGATGTTGAGCTCGGGCGATACGCGCACCAGCTCCATGTTCGCCTCGTAGTAGGCGCCGACCGTGCCGACGTCGCGCCAGTAGTTCTGGGCCTTGGTGCGCACGTCCTCGAACGGGTAGGCGAATACCCGCAAGTTCTCGATCGCGGCCGGAATGATGTTCTTGCCGAAGTCGTGCGCCGAGTTCGGGTCGTCGGCGTCGGCACGCAGCAGACGCTCGAGCAGCTTCGGGTTGAACACGTAGATGCCCATCGAGGCGAGCGCGACATCGGGGCGGCCCGGCATCGGCGGCGGGTCGTGGGGCTTCTCGAGGAAGCTCAGGACGCGGTTCGACTCGTCCACTCCGAGCACACCGAACTCGCGCGCCCGCTCGCGCGGCACTTCGACGACGCCCACGGTGATGTCCGCTTCCTTCTCGACGTGGAAGCCGATCATCGGGCCGTAGTCCATCTTGTAGATGTGGTCGCCCGCGAGCACCAGCACGTGCAGCGGGCGGTGCGAGCGGAGGATCTCCATGTTCTGCCACAGCGCGTCCGCCGTGCCCTGGTACCACTCGGGCCCGAGGCGCTGCTGCGCCGGGATGATCTCGACGAACTCACCGAATTCGCCACGCAGGTACCCCCAGCCGCGCTGGATGTGCTGGATCAGCGAATGCGCCTTGTATTGCGTCAGCACCGAGATCTGGCGGATGCCGGAATTCACGCAGTTCGACAGCACGAAGTCGATGATGCGGAACTTGCCGCCGAAGGGCGTGGCGGGCTTGCAGCGATCCTCGGTGAGGTGCTTCAGCCGCTCGCCGCGGCCGCCGGCCATGATCACGGCCATGGTGCCGCGCGTCAGGCGGCTCAGGTAGCGACGGGGTGCAAACAAGCGCTGCTGTTCAGTGGACATCCTGATCCCGACTCCCGGTCCGACGACTTACCCGATGTTACAGATGCTTGGTGACCGGAGACACCTGAGCGGAATCCGCATTGATTCCGCGGTTCGGCGCAGGTTTGGCTCGCGGGATGCCGGACTGGCGATGGCTTGTCTTTGATCAATAATACTATTGACTTCATAATAGCCAGCAATGCCTAATACAATCCATCAATGAATACCACTGACCCGACAGTAATGGTGGTGCCAGCCGACCCCAGTCCGGCAGAGGGCCAGTCGCGCAAGTTCCAGCGGGAACTCAGTGCCGGGCTCACCTCGCTGGTGCTGCTCGCCGTGCTGGCGGATGCGATCGAGGACCTGTACGGCTACGAGATCGCGCGCCGGTTGGCCGGCGATGCCGACGGGACGAGCCCCTTCAAGCAGGGCGCGCTCTACCCGGTGCTGCGCAACATGAGCGCCGCCGGCCTGCTGTCGAGCCGCGTGGTACCGTCCTATTCCGGGCCGCCGCGCCGCTACTACCGCATCACCGCGCTCGGTCGCGAGGTGCTCGGCTCGTGGCGCGCCACGTGGGCCGACACTCGCGATTTCGTCGATTCCATCGTCCAACGGGCCCGTACCCAGGAGACCTCGCCATGACGGCCGCGACCCTGGTGCAGGACGCGCTCTACGACGCCGAGGAGCACCTGCGGGCGGAACTCGCGCAGCATCCCGCCGATGTCGAGGGCGACGTGCTCGCGCGCATCGTCACGAGCTACGGGGCACCCGAGGAAGTGGCCGATGCCTATCGCGCCAACGAGGCGACGATCCGGGCCGCGTTGCGCACCCCTCCTCCCCGGCCACGCAGCTCGGCAATCGGCCGCTTCTTCGGCGTCTATGCAGATCCGCGCGCCTACCTACCTGTCCCTGCTCTACATGCTGCTCGCGCTCGTGACCGGCATCGTCTACTTCGTCTTCGCCACCACCGGGCTCTCGCTGTCGATCGGCTTCGCGATCCTGATCATCGGCGTGCCGTTCTTCCTGCTGTTCGTGGGCATCTCGCGCGTGATTGCGCTTGCCGAAGGGCGCATCGTCGAGATGCTGAAGGACCCGCGCACCTCGGGCACGCTGGTCTACCTGCTCGCGATGCTGCCGCTCGGCGTGTTCTACTTCACGTTCGCCGTGGTCGGCCTCGCCGTTTCGATCGCCACCCTCGTCGCGCCGATCGTCGTCCTGCTTTACCATGCCGGCCTCGTCCAGATCGACGGGACTATCCAGGGTCCGCACCCGGCCCTGCTGCCGTTCGTCTCGATCGCTGGATTCCTGCTGCTCACGGTCACGCTGCACCTGGCGCGAGGCATCGGCTACCTGCATGGTCAACTGGCGAAGACTCTCCTGGTACAGGCCCGGCGCAACGACTGATTGGCAGCTGCGGCCGGCGCGGATCGCGGCCGCCTGTGCCCTACTCGTGACGGCCTGCGGTCACGCCGGCGAGGAATCGCCGGCACCCGCGGGCATTCCCGCTGGCGACGAGATTTTCTGCGCCCCGTCGGACGAGGGCATGCTGCAGGCACGCCTGCAGGGGCTGATCGAGGCCGAGATCGACTGGTCCGCAGGCCACCCCCAGTGCATGGGCGGACCGCGCCCGGGCGGCGACGGCATCCGGCTCATCTACAAGGGCACCATCGCCGGCGACGAGCCGCTGCTCATCGTGTTCGGCATCGGGCCGCTGCGCGCCGGCGAGTCCGCACGCAACGTTCCCGTCAACCTCACCCTGGTGAAGGAAGGGGCCGGCCAGTTCTTCGCCACCCAGGGCCACGACAAGTGCGCACTCGACGAGGTTCGGCAGGTGCAACTTCAACCGGATGCGCCGGTCTATCGCGTCACCGGCCGCGGCTATTGCACGCAGCCGGCGCGCGCCGTCGCGGGCGAAGGATCGGTTCTGGTCTCGCGCTTCGACGTCGTGGCCATCGTGGACTACCGCTGAGCCGCACCGTGAACCACGCCCTGCTGAAGCTCCTGCTGTCGCTGCTCGCGGCGGCTGCGTGCCTGCCGTCGCAGGCCCGTGCCGCCGACCTGCCGCAGGGTCTGTTGCCGCTCTCCGCCTTTCCGCGGGAACGCATCGTCGTCGAGACGCGCAGCGCACGCCGCCACGTCTTCGAGGCCTGGCGCACCGACACCTTTGCGACCCGGGCACAGGGGCTGATGTTCGTCGAGGAACTGCGGCCCGACCAGGCCATGATCTTCCTCTACGAGCCACCCGAGCGCGTGGCAATGTGGATGAAGAACACGCTGATCCCGCTCGACATGCTGTTCGTGGATGCGCGGGGCTGCGTCGTGAAAGTGCACGAGCAGGCCCGGCCGCATTCGCTGGACTCGATCGAGTCCGGCGTGCCCGTGGTGCTCGTCGTCGAGATCAAGGGTGGCGAGGCCCGCACTCGAGGAATCGGCAAGGGCGATCGCGTCATCCGCCCGGACGCAGATTGGCCCCGGAACCCGGGGTCTTGCGGCTACTGACGAACGGCTCCATGTGGCAGCCGCGCGACATCATGCGCCGAGGCCCGGCCCCAGTCGGGTCGTTGCAGCCGGTGCCCATGTAAATCCCTATAAATCCAAGCCCTGCTGCTGCTTCCCTCGGCCGCTAGTGTACTGAGTTGGAAATTCGCATGCAGAATCTCTGCAGGCTGTCGAGTATCTGGTCGGCGGTCTTGGTCCACACGAAGGGCTGCGGGTCGCGGTTGTGAAGGTCGAGGTAGGAACGGATCGCCTTCTCGAGTTCCAGGGTGCTGCGGTGCGTACCGCGGCGGATCTGTTTCTCGGTGAGCAGTGCGAACCAGCGCTCGACTTGGTTGAGCCAGGAAGCGGAGGTGGGCGTGAAGTGCGCGTGGAAACGCGGGTGGCGGGCGAACCAGGCTCTGACCGACGGCGTCTTGTGCGTGCCGTAGTTATCCATGACCAGATGAACGTCGAGGTTCGCGGGTACGGCCTCGTCGATGGTGCGCAGAAAGGCGAGGAACTCCTTGGCTCGATGGCGCCGATGGATCTCACCGATGACCTTGCCGGTGGCGATGTTCAGGGCGGCGAAGAGCGTGGTGGTGCCGTGACGGCGGTAATCGTACGTGCGCCGCTCGGGGATGCCCGGCATCATCGGCAGGATCGGTTGCGTGCGGTCGAGCGCCTGGATCTGGCTCTTCTCGTCCACGCACAGCACGAGCGCCCGATCGGGCGGGTTGAGATAAAGACCGACGATGTCGCGCACTTTGTCGATGAACAGCGGGTCGGTCGAGAGCTTGAAGGTCTCGGCGCGGTGCGGCTGCAGACCGAAGGCGTGCCAGATGCGCACCACCGCCGTCTGCGACAAGCCACTCGCCTTGGCCATCGCGCGGCTGCTCCAGTGCGTGGCATCGCGCGGCGTTTCCTGCAATGTCAGGGCGATGACACGTTCGACCTTCGCATCCGAGATCGTGCGGGGCGCACCCGGTCGCGGCTCATCGAGCAGTCCGTCGAGCCGCTGCGTGAGAAAGCGCGTGCGCCACTTGCCCACCGTCTGTGCCGTCACGCGCAGCTGCCGCGCAATCTCGCGGTTGGAACGATCGGTCTGCGCCGCGAGCACGATGCGCGCCCGCAGCGCGAGCGCTTGCGAGGTCTTGTGCCGCCGTGTCCACTCGACGAGCCGATTGTGCTCTTCCGTCGTCAGCGTCACGCTCTCAAGTTTCCGACCACGCCGCATCGCATCGCCCTCGAAGTGGAGTCTATGCTTGGACTTCGAGGCTGCATAAAAGTTCGACGAATTAATGACTCAGGACACTAGGGAAGGTCTGAAGTACCCGTGTTGAGCGGCGGTTGGTGCAGTCCTGCGCCGCCGGCGCCCAGCGTCGGATCACCCCGGTCTGCCCCTGGTAACCCTGATCGCCCCACGCCCGGGTCTCGCGCCCGTGCAGCAGGTACGGCAGCGCATCGCAGTCGACCGCGACGTGCGCCTTCATGCCGAAGTACCACTGCTGGCCCTTCGCCGTCTGGTGCATCTCCGGATCGCGCTCCCCGTCGCGGTTCCTGGTCGAACTCGGCGCGCTGATGATCGTCGCATCGACGATCGTGCCGTTGCTGATCTCGATCCCGCTGCGCTTGAGGTGCTCGTTGACCGTCGCCAGCAGCTTCTTGCCGAGCTTGTGCCGCTCGAGCAAGTGGCGGAACTTGCACACCGTGGTCTCGTCGGGCGCCACCTCCCGGCCCAGATCGACCCCTGCAAAGCTGCGCATCGCCGCCGAGTCGTACAGCGCCTCCTCGGCTGCCGGGTCCGACAGGTTGAACCACTGCTGCAGGAAGTACACACGCAGCATCCGTTCCAGCGGCAGCGCGGGGCGGCCGCCCTCGGCACTCGCCTTCGGGTAGAACGGCTCGATCACCGCGCACAGCTCGGCCCACGGCACCACCCGGTCCATCTCCGCCAGAAACTGCGCCCGGCGGGTCGTCTTGCCGTACTTCTCAAACCCCGTCAGTGTCTGCTGCTGCATCGTCCGGCTCGCTCGCTGTGGGCTCTTGCCTCAGACCCTGCGGGTAAATCAGAGTTTCCTTAACTGATTTCCGTTAATATCCGACCCGTTTGCACCGCTGCGGGAGTACGGCGCGGCACTTTCCCAACACGGGGCACTCATTAGGAACCAACGCTGAAAAAGTCCTTAAGTCTGGTCTGCGCCGTCGCGCTGGCCGCTGCCGTTGCCGCCCCGGCACGCGCCGCCGACAACCATCCCTGGAATGACGAGGTCGGCCAGTGGTTCGTCGCGCCATTCGTCGGCATGAGCTTTCTCGACGACGATCGCCTCCTCGATGACGACATTCACTGGGGTGCGTCCATTGGCAAGCACCTGATCGGACAATTGGAGCGCGCAGCTCACCGGCTACACCGGTGACTTCGACAACGACGGCAAGAAGCCCGAGTGGACCTCGCCGGCATCCTTCGACGGTTCGATCTCCGGGGTCTCGCTCGACCTGATGCGCGTCTTCGCGCGCGACGGCCGTATCTCGCCCTACGTCCTCGGCGGCATCGGCTACCAGTCCTCGGACTACGAGGGCGCGCTGCGCGACGACAACGTGTTCCCATGGATGCCGGAGCTCGAAGCAGAATCCGACACGATTCGCGCCGAACTGATCGACCTGCTCGCGGAGGGACGGAGCGAGTTCCGGCCGTATGTGCAGCATCCGGCAGGGGCTCCGCTGGCCCAGTGGACCGAACTCAACCACTCGCCAAGATGGAGCACCTGCTTTCTGTGGGAGCACGGCCGCAGGGTCGACGCATATTGCGAACGTCGTCCGCGGACAGCCGAGATCCTGTCGGCGCTGCCGATGGCCCGGCTGCCTAACTTCTCGCCAACGGCCATGTTCTCGTGCCTCGAGGCCCGGACGACCATCCCGCCTCACTGCGGCGAGACCAATACCCGGCTGATAGTGCACCTGCCCCTGATCGTGCCGGCCGGTTGCAGGTTCCGGGTCGGGAATGAGGTCCGCGAGTGGCAATACGGCAGGGCCTTCGCCTGCGACGATACGATCGAGCACGAGGCGCGCAACGACACCGACGAGTTGCGGGTCGTCTTGATATTTGACGTCTGGAATCCTGCGCTCTCGGCCGCTGAACGCGACCTGGTCGGCGGTCTCGTGAACGCAATCCGCGACTACTACGCGGCAGACGATTGAACCGGGGGCCAGAAAACTGTTGGCTTGGCGCAACAGTCAAATTCAGGCCCAGTGTCGCGCGTCTGCAACATCACTTCACTTCTACGCTGATCCGGTCGTATCATGCGCGCACCATGAACCCGGAGTCGGTTCGCATCCCCTGTTGTTTTCGGGTCCTTACCGATTCGGATCGCGTCCATGGATCCAGTCCACCCGCTTCCGTCCAGCGAAGCATACTTCTCAGGAGTCATCTGATGGCCAATAGGAATATCAAGCGAGCAGTACGAGTCGCACTGATCGCCGCGTCTGCCGGCGCAGTCGCGTATGTGCCGGCCGCTTCTGCCCAGGAAGAAGAACTCGAGACGGTCTACGTCACGGGTTCGCGCATCGCACAAGCGCACCTCGAGGGCACCAGCCCGGTGTCGGTGATCGGCGCGCAGGAAATCAAGTTCGAAGGCACGGTGCAGGTCGAAGACCTGATCAACAACCTGCCGTCGGCCTTCGCTGACCAGGGCGGCAACATATCCAACGGCGCCTCGGGCACGGCCACGGTGAACCTGCGCAACCTCGGCTCCGACCGCACGCTGGTGCTGGTCAACGGTCGCCGCATGCCGGCGGGCAGCCCGCAGGCTCTCGCTCCCGACCTTAACCAGATCCCCGCGCCGCTGATCGAGCGCGTCGAAGTCCTGACGGGCGGTGCGTCGGCCGTGTACGGCTCGGACGCGGTCGCCGGCGTCGTCAACTTCATCATGAAGGACAATTTCGAAGGCGTGCAGCTGGACGCGAGCTACAGCGCTTACCAGCATACCAACGACAACAACTTCATGAAGAACCTGGTCAAGGACTCAGGCTACGAGAAAGCTCCCGGCACGGTGGTCGATGGCGACGAGTATGCGCTCAGCCTCACGATGGGCTCGAACTTTGCCGACGACAAGGGCAACGCGACGATCTTCATCGGCTACACCAACACCGACCCGTTGCTCCAGTCCGAGCGCGACTACAGCGCCTGCGCGCTGGGCAGCACCACGACCGGCTTTTACTGCGGCGGCTCGGGCACGGCGTATCCGGGTCAGTTCCGCGTCACGGGACACCCCACGCGCACGTTGGACTTGGACACAGGAGCCATCAGGAACTTTACCCCTGCCGACTTTTACAACTTCGGACCGCTGAACTACTACCAGCGCCCTCAGGAGCGCTGGCAGGTAGATGCGTTTGCACATTACAACATCAGCGACACGGCGCAGGTGTATACCGAGTTCATGTTCATGGACAACAGCACGGTGGCGCAGATCGCGCCGTCGGGCGCGTTCGGCCTGCTCACCGACATCAGCTGCTCGAACCCGCTCCTGCTGCAGGACGGCGGGCAGTGGCTGAATGAGCTGTGCACGAGCGACGGCCTCGGACCGGACGATTCCCGTCCCGTCACTTTCTTGCGCCGCAACGTCGAGGGCGGCGGCCGACAGGACGACCTCGGCCTGACCTCGTATCGTGGCGTCATCGGCGTCAAGGGCACCGTCGCCGAGGACTGGAACTACGATGTCGCGGCCCAGTATGGCACCGTCATTTTCGCCGAGACCTACTTAAAGGATTTCTCCCGGGTCCGCACGGCCCGTGCGATGGACGTCGTGACGGATCCCACCGGCGCCGCGGTGTGCCGCTCCGTCGTCGACGGCACGGACCCGAACTGCGTGCCGTGGAACATCTGGTCACTGGGCGGCGTCACGCCCGAAGCGATCAACTACCTGCAGACCCCGGGCTTCCAGCGCGGCAACACCGAGCAGACGGTGGTGAACGCCTCGCTGTCGAGCGACCTCGGCGCCGCGTACGGCTGGACGCTGCCGACCGCCAAGGACGGCATCGGCGTCGCGTTCGGTGTCGAGTATCGCGAGGAGAGCATGGAACTCAACACCGACACGGCGTTCCAGACCAACGACCTCTTTGGCCAGGGCGGCCCGACGTTCCCGGTGAGCGGTACCTACAACGTCGTGGACTACTTCCTCGAAGCACGTGTCCCGCTCCTGCAGGACATCTTCCTCGCGCAGAACCTGACGCTTACCGGCAGCTACCGCTACTCGGACTACAGCACCGGCGTGTCCACCGACACGTACGGCGTCGGCCTCGACTGGGCGGTCGTGGATAGCTTCAAGGTCCGTGGCAGCTACCAACGCGCGGTCCGCGCCCCGAACGTGATCGAACTGTTCGAGGCAGCGGGCCTCGGCCTGTACGACACTGACGCGGATCCCTGCAGTGGACCGATCCCGAGCGCGACCATCGAGCAGTGCCGCAACACGGGGCTGCCGGATGCGCTCTACGGCACGGACCTCAACAGCCCCGCGGACCAGTACAACGCCCTGTTCGGCGGCAACACTGCACTTGACCCTGAGACCGCGGACACGTGGACGGTGGGTATCGTGCTCACGCCTACGTTCCTCGACGGCTTCAGCGCCACGATCGACTACTGGAACATCAAGGTCGAGGACACGATTGGTACCGTGCCGCCGCAGACCGCGCTGAACGAGTGTCTTGAAACCGGTGCGAATGAGTACTGCAGCCTGATCACCCGCGACAGCCTGGGTACGCTGTGGCTGCTGCCTGAAGCGCAGATCGTCGCGACCAATGCCAACATCGGCTCCACGGAGACCTCGGGCTGGGACGTCGGCCTGAACTACTCACTGCCGGTCGGTGACATGGGCTCATTGAACTTCGCCTTCATGGGGACCCTCCTCGACGAGTTCTTCACCGAGCCGTTGCCGGGAGTCTCGCAGTACGACTGCGCCGGGCTGTACGGCAGCACCTGCGGCACTCCGCTGCCGGAGATTCGCACCCGGCTGCGCGCGACGTGGGCGACACCGTGGAACGTCGACCTGTCGGTCAACTGGCGTTTCTTCGACAGCGTGGACATCGACTACTCGTCGAGCGACGAGGACTTGGCGGCTCCTAACCTGGTCTTCGATGTGGACAAGAAGCTGGACTCTCAGAACTACATCGACCTGTCCATGATCTACACGTACGCCGAGAAGTGGACGTTCAGCTTCGGCATCAACAACGTCATGGATGAGGAGCCGCCGCTCAGCGGATTCGTCGGCTCGGGCTTCGGCAACGGCAACACGTATCCGCAGGTGTACGACGCCCTCGGCCGCTACCTCTTCGGCACCGTGTCGGTCAAGCTCTGATCTAGGAAGAAAGAACACTACGGCAACGTAGTCACTGGACGGCGGGCTTCGGCCCGCCGTCTTTTTTTGTGCGTCGGGACGCAGGCGTCGCGCGGCCACTCGCGCGGCCGGCCCGTCCCGTCACCTCGTTTGACAATGACGGTGGGGGCAGCTTTCATGCGCCGGACGCCAGCACAGCCGAGGATCGTGGATGGGTAGCGCGCCGGGGTCGACGGGAACTCTCGAGGCCGCCCTGCAACGCATCGCGGCGCTCGTGCGTTCGCAGCCGGCACTCGCGGCCGAGCAGGCGTCCGCGATCCTGCGGTCCGTTCCGGGTCACCCGTCCGCAACCCTTTTCCTCGGCATGGCGCGACGGCAGCTCGGCGACCTCGCTGGCGCGATCGCGAGCCTCGAGCCGCTCGCAAGCGCCAACCCCGGCTCGGCGGCCGCGCATTACGAGCTAGGCGTGACGCTCGGCCTTGCCGGTCGCCGCGAGGCGGCCCTGCAGTCGCTGCGGCAGGCCGTGGCACTGAAGGCGGACATCGGCGACGCCTGGCGCCTGATCGCGGACCACCTGATGGAGATGGGGGACCCGGCTGGCGCCGACGCTGCGTACGCCAATCACCTCGCGGTGGCGACAGGCGACGCCCGGTTGCTCGCACCGGCAGCGGCGCTCTGTGACAACCGCCTCGCGGATGCGGACGCACTGCTGCGCTCGCACCTCGCGCAGAACCCGAACGACGTCGCCGCGCTGCGCATGCTCGCCGAGGTCGCCACGCGGGCCGGGCGCTTCGACCAGGCGGAAGGGCTCCTGCGGCGCTGCCTCGAGATTGCGCCGGACTTCACCGTCGCGCGGTACAACTACGCCGTCGTGCTGCTCGAGCAGAACCGAGCCGAGGCAGCACTGGCGGAACTGGAGCGGCTGCTGGCCGCTGAGCCGTGCAATCCCAGCTTCCGAAATCTGCAGGCCAACGTGCTGTCGCGTACCGGGGACTACGACCGGGCGATCGTTGCCTTCGAGGCGGTGCTGGCGGACTACCCCGGCAGTCCCAGGATCTGGATGGCGTATGGTGATGCACTCAAGGCAGCGGGCCGCCAACCCGACTGCATCACTGCCTATCGCCGCAGCATCGAACTCGCGCCGGGCTTCGGCGAAGCGTGGTGGAGCCTCGCTAACCTGAAAACCTTCCGCTTTGCGCCGGGGGATGTGGCAGCCATGCATGCGCAGGTCGCGCGGCATGGCCTGCCAGCGGAAGACCGACTGCACTTTCACTTCGCACTCGGCAAGGCGCTGGAGGACTCCCGACGGTACGCGGATTCATTCGCGCATTACGGCGACGGTAACCGGATCCGCCGCGCCAGGATCGCCTACGACGCGGAGGCGACCTCGGAGTATGTGCGCCGGACCACGGCACTGCTGACGGCGGAGTTCCTCGACCAGCGACGCGATTGGGGCTGCCCTGCCGCAGACCCGATCTTCATCGTCGGCCTGCCCCGCTCCGGCTCTACGCTCATCGAGCAGATTCTTGCCAGTCACCCGGCCGTGGAAGGCACGATGGAACTGCCCGATGTCGTCGGCATCGCGCGCTCGCTCGTCGGCCGGCGGGGCGGCCCGGGACCGGCAAAATACCCCGACGTGCTGGCGGCGCTCGACGCCACGGAGGTCCGCGCGCTCGGCGAACGCTATCTCCATCAGACCCGTGTGCAGCGCAAGTCCGGCCGGCCGTTCTTCATCGACAAGATGCCGAACAACTGGATGCACGTCGGCCTCATCCACCTGATGCTGCCGAACGCGAAGATCATCGACGCGCGCCGGCATCCGTTGAGTTGCTGCTTTTCCGCCTTCAAGCAGCATTTCGCCCGCGGACAGCTGTACACGTATTCCCTCGAGGACATCGGACGGTACTACCGCGATTACGTCACGTTGATGTCGCACGTCGACACCGTGCTGCCCGGGCGCGTTCACTGCGTGTACTACGAGCGGCTGGTGGAGGACACCGAGGGCGAGGTGCGGCGACTGCTGGCCCACTGCGGCCTGCCGTTCGTGGACGCGTGCCTGCGCTTCCATGAGACCGAGCGCACGGTGAGCACGGCGAGCTCGGAGCAGGTGCGACGACCGATCTTCCGGGACGCGCTCGAGCAATGGCGCCACTACGAGCAGTGGCTAGATCCGCTGAAGCAGGCGCTGGGTCCGGTCCTGGATGCTTACCCGGCTGCGCCCGGTCAGGGCGCGTAGCCGAACTTTTCCACCCACGGTTCGAGCAACGGCAGCACCGGCGCCATCTGCTCGCGGTATCTCAGCCACTGCCGCGTGCCGTCGAACAAGCCCTGCCGCACCTGCGGAGCACTCACGGTACGGACTTCGCGCCCCGCCGCCGTACGGCCGAAGGCACGCGCATCTTCCGTCCACGGCACGCCGACGAACCCGGCCAGCGCGCGGGTGGTAGCGTCGAAATTAGTGACCAGCTCGGCGTAGTTCACGACGTGCACCGGCAGCGGCAGCACGGCGAGATGCAGTTCGATCAGCCGCATGACTGCGTCGTAATGCCGCGCTGCACGCTCGAGGCCCGCCATCTGGTAGGTCGACGCGTTGACCCTGAAGTGCCGCCGGAAACAGCTCAGCACGACGTTGCGCGGATCGCGGCGACACAGCACGACAATGGCGTCCGGAAACAGCCGCGCAATCATCGGTAGCTTGATGCCGTTCAACGGGGCCATGTCCACGAAGACCTTGCCGTCCAGGTCCGGCACCTCGCTGCGGACGCGTCGCCAATAGGCGGCGCGCTGCGCGTTGGCCAGCGCCGGGTCGAGCCGAATGAGCTTGTCGAGAGACGGCTCGTCCCGGAGAAACGTGATGTCTGCTTCGGCGAGCGTCGGACGCTCCTCGAGCGCCCGCATGTCGGGCAGGCTGGCCAGAATGTTCTCCACCAGCGTCGTTCCCGACCGCGGGTAACCGAACAGGAAAACGTGGCGCCTGACCGGGCTGGCGTCGTCGCCGGACGGCGGTAGCTCCCGCCAAATTGCCGGATCCTGCCCTTCGAACCAGCGGGTGAGCCGCCGCACGAAATCGAGGTGACTTTCCACCTTGCCACGATCGCCGAAGCGGGACGCGTTCACGCGCACCGTGAGGTCGTTCATGCGCGTGTAGGCGTCAAATGCCTCTCGCGTGCGACCGAGCTTGTCCAGCGCATCGCCCAGCAAGGCGAGCGCCACCTGCGACTGCCGTTCGTCTAGCACATCGCGAGCCAGCAGGGTCTCGACCCGCGCGCGGGCCTCGTCGGCGGCTTCCCGCTGCAGGTCGGTACTGGCCAGCACCAGCCCGGCGCCTGGGTGATCTGCTCGCCGTGCAATGGCCTCGCTCGCCAGCGCGCGAGCCTCGTCAGCGTCCCCGCGGCGCATACCGATAGTGGCCAATGCGGCCCAGGGCTCCGCGTCGCCCGGGGCGCGCGTCCGTGCCTGTTCGTATGCGACACGGGCTGCGACATCGTTCCCCTGAACTTCGTGCGCTGACCCGAGTTCGAGCCAGGCGTGCGCCAGGTCGGGCCGTGCGGAGAGGGCAGCCTTGAAGGCCTGGATGGCCTCCGTGATCCGGTCCTCGGCGACCAGCACGCGCCCGATGTCGGTGATCGTGTAGGCATCGCCGGGGGCCAGCGACAGCGCCCGATTGAGCACCTGCCCCGCGTCCGGGAATCGACCGGACTGGGCCAGCGCTTCGGCTTGCATACGTAACAGCGCCGGATGCAGCAATTTCTCCCGGGACGCCTCGCCGGCAATGGCCAGCGCGGTCGCAAAGTCGCCGGATTCCCGGGCGTGCACGGCCGCGCGGACCAGCGCTTCCAGCCGCGAGGCGTTCGCGTCCTTCATCGGTGCCTCATTCGACCCGGCGCACGCGGGTGGCAATGCGGCTTGCCGTCACCAACAGGTAGGAACCCAGGGACGCCTTCTTGATGGTTACGGTATCACCGGTCGCGACCCTCGCGCGCGGGTCGGCACCGATCTGCGTCCAGACTTGCCCATTCTCGAGCGTCACCACCAGTTCGCCGGTCGGCAGCTTCCGGACCCGGGCGACCTGGGCCGTAACGCTCTCTGGCAACTGTTTCGCCTTCTCCGGGTCGCGTGCACGCCTGGCCGCCTCGCTCAGGCCGAATTCGTCCACTGGATTGCCGGGCGCAGGCGCGACAGATGCGGAAGGCACGGCGGACGCGGCAGGCACGGCAGCACCCAGGGCAGCGGCCGGCTGCCGGAAGATCCCGTCATAGCAGGCCAGCCGCTCTCGATCGTCGCTCACACCGGCGCAGTGCAGCGCTGCGCCGCCGTTCGCCGCCTGCGCCTGGCTGGAGCAGAGCGCCAACGCGAACAGCGCCCCGGCCGAGCGCAAATTCAGGTATCGCAAGGTCACTTTCTCCTCGGCTGGCTTCGGCGCGACGAAGGCAGGCGGCCTGCCACTGCGAGCCGCAATGGTACTGCATAATCTGCGTCCCGAACCGCCGCGCAGCGACATCGACAGCGACCTGAGCGTTGCCCGGTGGGAAGCCTACTATCGCGGCGGCGCGATCGCGAGTTGCCCGATGGGGCCGACGTCCAGCTATACGCTCGAGCTGCGCGAGTTGTGGCTGGCGTTCTTTGGCACGCTCAACGAGGGCGCTCGAATCGTCGACGTCGGGACCGGCAAACGGCGCAATCGCGTTGATGGCCAAGAAAGCCGCCGCGAACGCCGGCACGCACTTCCAGATCCACGGCGCAGACCTTGCGGCCACCAACCCCGCACGCCACGTGCCGGACGGCGCGGCACTTTTCGCCGGCATCGCCTTCCACCCGGGGATGCCAACCGAGCCACTGGCCTTCGAGTCCGGCACCTTCGACGCAGTCAGCGGGCAGTTTGCCCTCGAATACACGGACGTCGGCCGGGCGCAGTTCGTGCTGCATCACGAACAGTCGGCGCTGATCCGCAACGCCCGGGAATCGCTGGCCCACGGCGCGCTGGTGCTCGAGGAGACGAAGATCCTGCGCAAGCTGCGGCGCCACGTCGACGCCGAGCGCGATTCAGCGGCAGCCGCTCGCGTCACCTGGGCGGCGCTCTCGGCAGCTGCCACGCAACTGCAGCAGGCGGCCGCCTCGAGCAGTGCGCCGCACGTGCTGCACGTGGTGCTCGACGGCGTGCAGAAGCTGCTCGGCATCCGTCGGCGGATGAGCGCCGCGGCGTTCGAGCGCGAGGTCGATCGCTTCGAACGGGACGTGCGCGCCGCCGTGCGCCGGCTGCAGCACCTTGTGGGTTGCGCCCAGTCGTCAGCCCGGATGGAACTGATCGTCACGACCGGACGCCGGCTAGGGTTTGAGTGCGGAGCCGTGCAGGAGCAGTTCCACGCGGGCGATAACCTCGTCGGCTGGCGCCTCTCGCTGTTCCGCCCTTGAGCAACGCGGCGAAACGCTAGGTGCCGGGCTGTGGAATTCTCGATTGGCACTCTGTGCCGCCACAGCGGCGCACGGACGGCTGCCGCGACCCCACGGGTTTGAGGTGAAACTCGCGTCGCGGGTAATCCACCACGAACTTCTCGAGCGCGCCCAGCAGGTCCATGCCGATGAGCAGCGCCGGCTCGTCCAGCAACGACCAGACGTCGAACACGTGCAGGTCGGCGTAGGTCACCGTGAGGTTCTTGAGGGTCGCCCCACCGATTTCGATCGCTGGTGCAGCGATCGAGGTAGCGTCTGCGACCTGTGGGGTGGCACCGATCACCTTCGTCGCCACGCCCTCCTTCGGGTGGCGCGCGCGCTCGTCGAGCGCCGTACGCAGGGCCTCGTTGCCCAGGCTGCGCTCCGCGCCGCTGTCGAGGATCGCCTTCACCGACACGCCGCCCACTCGTCCGTCGACCAGCAGCAGGCCGCCGTAGTGCAGCCGAGCCGGCACCACGATCTGGCCTTTGCGGGCGGACCGGCCCTGCGAACGGCGGATCGTCACGCTATCGCGTACGAAATCGACCTCGATGCGTGCCTGCTGCAGGCTGTCGATCCCCAGGATGCCGTGCACGCCGGCGTCGAACACCGCCGCCGGCAGCACCGGCAGCCGCTGGTCCTCGAAGACGAGATCGCCGGCGCGGAAGGCCACGACGTTCACCACCGGCAGAACCGCCGAGCCGGTGATGCCGTGCACGCTCACCAGCGCACCCTCGTCCGGCACCAGTCCCAGCGCCTCCGCCGTCGCAGCCGACATCGCCGACCGGTTGGCCCCGGTGTCGAGGATGAACTTGAACGGCCCGCGCCCGTTGATCTCCACCGGCGCGATGATGCGCCCAGCGCGATCGACAGTCGTAGGTGTCGCGAATTCGGGAGCCGCTTCGTCCGGGGCAACGTCGGCGGCTGCCGGTGATGCCTGGGCTGCCAGCTCCGGTGGCACTGCTGCTGCCGCCGCGGCCTGGCACACTGCCGGCACGACCAACGACAGCACTGCTGCCAGGCCTGTCAACTCCGCGCGCAGGCGCACCAGACCCGTTCCCGTCTTGGTCATACTCGTTGTGACACGGCGCCCGGTCATTTGGTTGTTACCGCGCGTCCGGTCAGGGCCGCACCGGCAGCTCGGCGCTCTTGCGCACCGTGCGCAGCGCGAAGCTCGACTGCACGCGGGCCACGCCCGGCAATCGAGTGAGGTGCTGGCTGTGCAGGCGCTCGAAGTCGCTCGGGTCGGACACCACGACGCGCAACAGGTAATCCTGCTGCCCGGTCATCAGGTAGCACTCCATCACTTCGGGCACGCGCTTGACCGCTTCCTCGAAGGCCGCGAGATCGGCTTGTTCCTGGCGATTGAGCGTGATGCTCACGAACACGTTGCCGGGCAGGCCGACCTTGGCCTGGTTGATTACAGCCGTGTAGCGATCGATCACGCGAGCCTCCTCGAGGGCGCGCACCCGCCGCAGGCATGCCGACTCGCTCAGGTGTACGCGTTCCGCGAGGTCGCGGTTGCTGAGCCGCCCCTCGCGCTGCAACTCGACCAGGATGGATTGGTCGATTCGGTCCAGCTTCATCGGTATTTCCTGCGGTAACACTCCACTCTACACGCAGTATATTGCGTGGCACGGCGATTTGTAGAACACCTTTGCAAGTTCCTGCAATGGGCTCGCCGTATGCTACGCGCACAAAAGCTCGCGCCTCCAGGGGGGCTGCCATGCGCATCGGAGTGCCGAAGGAAATCAAAGTCCACGAGTACCGCGTCGGACTGGTGCCGGCGGGTGCCCGCGAAATGGTCGAGGCCGGGCACGAGGTGCTGGTCGAGACCGGGGCCGCGGCCGGCATCGGCTTCACGGATGCCGACTACCAGCGAGTGGGCGCGCGCATCGCCGCAACCGCGGACGAGGTATTCGCCAACAGCGACCTCGTCATCAAGGTGAAGGAGCCGCAGGCGCATGAATGCGCGCGCCTGCGCCCCGGGCAGGTGCTCTTCACCTACCTGCACCTCGCGGCCGACAAGGCGCAGACCGAGGCGCTGATCGAGTCCGGCGCAACCTGCATCGCCTACGAAACAGTCACCGCCCCGGATGGATCACTGCCGCTCCTCACTCCAATGAGTGAAGTGGCCGGTCGCATGTCGGTGCAGGTCGGCGCGTCCTGCCTGCAGAAGGCGAACGGCGGCCGCGGCATCCTGCTCGGCGGCGTGCCGGGCGTGGCCCCGGCGAAGGTCGTCATTCTCGGCGGCGGCGTCTCGGGTACGCACGCGGCCGAAATGGCCGTGGGGCTGCGGGCCAACGTCACGGTGGTGGACCGTTCCGTGAAGCGACTGCGCGAACTCTCCGCGCTCTTCGGCCCGTCGCTGCGCACCGAGTACTCGACGCAGGAGCACATCGACGCGCTCGTCATCGACGCCGATCTCGTGATCGGCGCCGTGCTGATCGCAGGCGCCCACGCGCCACGACTGGTGACACGCGACATGGTCCGCCGCATGAAGGCGGGCTCCGTGCTGGTGGACATCTCCATCGACCAGGGTGGCTGTTTCGAGACCAGCCGGCCCACGACGCACGCCGAGCCGACCTACGTGGTCGACAACGTCATCCACTACTGCGTGACGAACATGCCGGGCGCCGTGCCGCGCACCTCCACGTTCGCGCTCGACAACGCCACGCTGCCCTTCGCCCGCAAGCTCGCGGACCTCGGCTGGAAGGCCGCGCTCTCCGCCGACCCGCACCTCGCGAACGGGCTGAACGTGCACGCCGGACACGTCACGCACGCGGCCGTGGCGCAGGACCTCGGCTATGCCTATGTGCCGGCGGCTGAAGTCTTGAGGTGAGGGAGTCAGGCGGCGCGTCGCCTCTTTGCCGCTTCACCCAGGTCGTACGTCGCCTGCAGGTTCATCCACAGGCGGGGCGAAGTGCCGAGCGCTTCCGCGAGATCGAGCGCCGCGTCCGCAGTGACGCCGCGCTTGCCCTTGATGAGTTCGTTGAGCCGTGCCTTGCTCCACCCGATCTCGCGGGCAAACGCGGCCTGCGACTTGCCCGCCGGCCGCAGGAACTCCTCCAGCAGCATTTCGCCCGGATGAAACGGGTTCGCTGGTTGCAGCGAGTGCTTCCTGGCCAAATCGCTATCCTCCACACTCAGTGGTAGTCGACCACCGCGACGCCCTGCGCGTTGCCATGCTCCCACCTGAACACGATCCGCCACTGGTCATTGATGCGGATCGAATGAAACCCTTTCCACCTGCCCTTCAGGGCTTCCAGTCGATTGCCCGGGGGCACCCTCAGGTCGTCGAGTCCAGCGGCATCGTGCAGGTAGAGCACCTTGCGGCGCGCCGCCCGCAGCAAGTCCACGGGAAACCCCCGTGTCCCTTTCGACCTTCGATCGAAGAACCGGTCCTCGGCGAGACGATTACCGAAGCTCTCGAGCATGTTCCTATATTATCGGGATCCGATAACGACCGCCACCCGCGTGCGAGGACTCTCCATTCCGCCTGAACCGCGCCCGACGCGGTCTTCCACGGCCAGTTGTGGCAACTGCGGCCGCCGGCTTGTACCCTGCGACAATCGATTTCGAGGTCCGCCCATGTCCCACGCGCTGGCGAACGTCTCGCTGGATGACAAGTACACCCGGGACCACGGCCGCGTCTTCCTGACCGGCAACCAGGCGCTGGTGCGCCTGCTGCTCCTGCAGCGGCAGCTCGATGTCGCCGCCGGGCTGAACACCGCGGGCTTCGTCAGCGGCTATCGCGGCTCGCCCCTCGGCGGGTTCGACATGGAACTGTGGCAGAACGCCGCCCTCCTCGCGCAATCGCACGTCGTCTTTCGCCCGGGCGTGAACGAAGACCTCGCCGCCACCGCGATCTGGGGCACCCAGCAGTCCGTGCTGCTGCCCGGCGCGAAGTACGACGGCGTATTCGCGATCTGGTACGGCAAGGGCCCGGGCGTCGACCGCAGCGGCGACGCCCTGAAGCACGGCAATCGCCAGGGCGCCGCGCCGCACGGTGGCGTGCTGGTGGCGATGGGCGACGATCACCCCGGCAAGTCCTCGACCGTCTCGCACCAGAGCGAGCAGGCGCTCGCGGCGCACCACGTCCCCGTGCTGTTCCCGAGCTCCGTGCAGGAGATCCTCGAGTACGGCCTGGCCGGATGGGCCCTCTCGCGCTACTCGGGTCTCTGGGTCGGCCTGAAGTGCGTCAACGAGACCGTCGAAGCCACGGCGACCGTCGACGTCGATATCGAGCGCTTCAGGTTCGTTCGTCCGGATCTTGCGCTGCCGCCCGGCGGCCTCAACGTCAACCCGCGGCCGATGGCGCAGCGGGAAGCCGACGAAATGCTGGTCGTGCGGCATCGCCTGCCCGCGGCGCTCGCCTTTGCGCGCGCGAACTCGTTCGACCGCGTCGTGGTGGACAGCCCGCGGCGGCGCCTCGGCATCGTCACCAGCGGCAAGGCGTTCGTCGACGTGCAGCAGGCGCTCTCCGCGCTCGGCATCGACGCGGCGCGCGCACGCGACCTCGGTGTACGCGTCTACAAGGTCGGCATGATCTGGCCGCTCGAGCCCGCGGGACTCCGGGATTTCGCCCGCGGTCACGAAGAACTGCTGTTCGTCGAGGAGAAGGCGGCGTTCGTCGAGAACCAGGCAGCGAAGGTGCTCTATCACCTGCCGGCCGGCGAGCGCCCTCGCCTCACCGGCAAGCACGACGAGCAGGGCCTGGCGCTGCTGCCTGCGGACGTGCAGCTCCAGTTCAGCGACGTGGCGCTCGTCATCGCACGACGCCTGGCCGCGCTCGCCGCGATCGACGAGCCGCTGCAGCGTCGGCTCACGCTGCTCGAGGGCCGCGTGGCCCACGCGAAGGAGACTGCGCCCGGCCCGGCCTCGCGCACACCGTACTTCTGTTCAGGCTGCCCGCACAACACCTCGACGCGAGTGCCGGAGGGCAGCATTGCGCTGGCGGGCATCGGCTGCCACACGATGGCGGGCTACATGAACCGTCGCACGCTGATGCCGACGCAGATGGGCGGCGAGGGCCTGAACTGGACCGGCATTGCGCCATTCACGGCGATGAACCACGTCTTCCAGAACCTCGGCGACGGCACGTACTTCCACTCGGGCCTGCTGGCGGTGCGCGGTGCCGTCGCGGCGGGCGTCAACATCACCTACAAGCTGCTCTACAACGACGCCGTGGCGATGACGGGCGGCCAGCCGGTCGAAGGCCATCTGGGCGTGGCCGAGATCGCCCGCCAGCTGCTGGCTGAACGCGTGCGGCGCGTGGCGCTCGTTTCCGACGATCCCGGCAAGTTCCGCAAACACTCGGCCGGCGTGCCGCCCGAGGTGAGCATCCACCACCGCGACGAACTGGACGACGTGCAGCGCGAGCTGCGCGCGATCCCTGGCGTCACCGCAATCATCTACGAGCAGACCTGCGCCGCGGAGAAGCGGCGGCGGCGCAAGCGCGGCGAGTTCCCGGATCCGCCGAAGCGTGTGTTCATCAACGATGAGGTCTGCGAGGGCTGCGGGGACTGCTCCGTGCAGTCGAACTGCGTCTCGGTGCAGCCGAAGGAGACCGAACTCGGCCGCAAGCGCGAGATCGACCAGTCCAGCTGCAACAAGGACTACAGCTGCGTGAATGGCTTCTGTCCGTCCTTCGTCACGGTGCACGGCGGCCAGCTGCGCAAGCCCAAGGCCGCGGCGCTCGCGCCCGAGTTCTTCGCATCGCTGCCCGAAAGCCCGCTGCCCGCGATCGATCGCAGCTGGAACGTCCTGATCGCCGGCGTCGGCGGCACGGGCGTCGTCACGGTCGGCTCGGTACTAGCCATGGCGGCGCATCTCGAAGGCAAGCGCGCCAGCGTCATCGACATGACCGGGCTCGCGCAGAAGAACGGCGCAGTGTGGAGCCACCTGCGCATCGGCGAGGCCGGCACCGCGCTTCCCGGAGCGCGCATCGGGCTCGCGGAGGCCGACCTGCTGCTCGGCTGCGACCTCGTGACCGCTGCGGAGAAAGACTCCGTGCTGACGCTCGATGCGACCCGCACGCGCGCCGTGGTGAACACGCACCTGCAGCCCACCGCCGCGTTCCAGCTGAATCCGGACCTGCGCCTCGATGCGGACGCCGAGCTCAGGCCGATCCTCGCCAACGTCTTGCACGGCCGCCTGCACGCCGTCGATGCGACCACGCTCGCGCTCGAGCTGCTCGGCAACACGATCGGCGCGAACTTCCTGCTGGTGGGTCACGCGCTGCAGACGGGCGGCCTGCCGCTGTCGCTCGCGGCGATCGAGCGGGCCATCGAGATGAACGGGCAGGCGGTGGAGTTCAACAAGCGGGCGCTCGCGCTCGGCCGGCTCGCCGCCCACGACCCCGCCGCCGTCGAGCGCGAGCTCGCCGCCCTCGCACCGATTCCGACCATCGAGCCTGCGCAGACGCTGGATGCGATCGTCGAGCGGCGCGCGGCTCACCTCACCGGGTACCAGGACGCGGCCTACGCCGCGCGATATCGCGCGCTCGTCGCGCAGGCACGCACGGCGGAGCACGAGCGCTGCCGCGGGCTCGACGGTTTCGCGATCGCGGTCGCCCGCCATTACTTCAAGCTGCTCGCGTACAAGGACGAGTACGAGGTCGCGCGCCTGCATTCGAATGGCGAACTCGCGCGGAAGCTCGCGGCGGTCTTCGAGGGCGACTACACGGTGAGCTTCCACCTCGCTCCCCCGCTGATCTCGCGGCCCGACCCGCTCACGGGCCGCGCGCGCAAGCGTGAGTTCGGGCCCTGGATGCTGAAGGCCTTCGAGCGGCTCGCCAGGCTAAAGCACCTGCGCGGCACGCGGCTCGACATCTTCGGCTACTCGGCGGAGCGCCGTCTCGAGCGCCGGCTGGTCACCGACTACGAGGCCCTGATCCGGCGGCTGCTCGACGAGATCGGCGTCGAGAACCATGCCATGGCCGTCGAACTGGCCTCGCTCCCGGAGCACATCCGCGGCTATGGCCTCGTCAAGGCGGAGCATCTCGCGAAGGTACGCACGCGCGAGCAGGAACTGCTCGCGCAACTGCGCCCGGGTCAGGCACGGCCGGCTGCGGCCTAGGAATGAGGATCGCGACATGAAGCCGCTGCGCGCATCGTTCAAGGGCCGCACCGTGCTCGTCACCGGCGCGTCGAGCGGAATCGGTCGCGAGACCGCACTCGCCTTCGCCGCGGCCGGTGCGAACGTCGTGCTGGTGGCACGACGCGCGGCGGTGCTCGCGAAGGTGGCGGCCGAGGCGCGCAAGCTCGGCGTGGGCGCGCTGTCCGTCGCCACGGACGTGACCAAGCCCGCGGCCGTCGCCGCCTCCTTCCGCAAGGCGATCCGCCGTTTCGGTTCCGTCGACATCGTCGTGAACAACGCGGGCGTGATGATCCCCTCGCGGGTGACCGAGATGCGCGACGAGGACCTGCGGACGATGCTGGACGTGAACCTCTTCGGCGCACTCCACGTCATGCAGGAAGCCGTGCGCGTCATGCACAGGCAGGGCCACGGGCAGATCGTGAACGTCGGCTCGCTCGCCGGCCGGCGCGGGTTTTCGCCGCTCGGTGGCTACTGCGCGACCAAGTTCGCGCTGGTGGGCGTCACCGAGGCACTACGCGTCGAACTCGCCGGGGAGGACATCCACGTGTCGCTGGTGCTGCCGGGCGTCGTCGAGACGCCGATGGTCGCCGCGGCGCAGGAGAATCCCGAGTCGGCCGGAATGTGGCCCGAGAGACTCAACATGCCGGCCTCCTGGGTCGTCACCTGCGTTTTCCTCGCGCTGCGCTTCCGGCTCGCGGAAATCGCCGTTCCGCCCGGCGCCGCATTGCTCGAGAAGCTGGCGGCGCTTGCACCCGGCGTGACCGATTCCATGCTGCGAAAGGCGACGGACGCGATGTGCCGCAGCCGCGCCAGGCCCCGCAACATCCATTGACCTCGAGCGAGCGTGACGATGACCTTCGACAAGCTTTCGATCGAACGCGACGGCGCGGTGGCCACGCTGTGGCTGGACCGTCCGGAGAAACTGAATGCGCTCAACCGGGCGCTGTGGAACTCGATCCCGGCTGCGGTGGCGTCGCTCGATGCCGACGCCGAGGTGCGCGTCATCGTGCTCGCGGCGCGCGGCAAGGCGTTCTGTGCCGGGATCGACCTGATGGACCACGCGCCCGCGCTGGCCGGCGGTGGCTCGCTCTCCGGACGCGGCGACTCGGCGGTCGGCAAGCGACGCGCGTTCTACGACGACGTACGACGCTACCAGCAGACGGCCACCTGCTTCGCGGACACCAACAAGCCGGTCGTCGCCGCCGTGCATGGGGTATGCCTCGGCGCCGGCATGGACCTCATCACGGCCTGCGACATCCGACTCGCCTCGGCCGATGCCACGTTCTCCGTGCGCGAGACCCGCATCGCGATGGTTGCCGACGTGGGTACGCTGCAGCGCCTGCCGCGGGTCATCGGCGATGGCCCGGCGCGTGAACTGATCTTCACCGGCCGCGACATCGACGCGACGCGCGCCCGCGAGATCGGGCTGGTCAACACCGTGTTCCCCGACCACGCCGCGCTGCACGCCGGCGCACGGGGGTTGGCCCAGGAGATCGCCGCGAACTCACCACTCGCCGTGCAGGGCTCGAAGCAGGTACTCGGTTTCGCCTGTCGGCGCGAGGTGGACGCGAACCTCGACTACGTCGCGGTGTGGAACTCGGCGTTCCTGCATTCGGACGACCTCACGGAGGCGATGCAGGCCTTCCTGCAGCGGCGCAAGCCGGAGTTCCACGGTCGCTGAGGTCGTGGCCGAGGCGGGCGGTCAGCCAGAGGATCGACGTGATTTCGGGGCCGACTTCTCCAGCACCTCGGCCATTCGCGTCTGCCAGCCGGGCCCCGTCGCCTTCCAGTTGGCGATCACTTCCGGTGGCAATCGCAACGACAGAAGTCGACGTGGATGCTGCAACTTCGGCCGCCCCCTGCGAACCAGCTCTTCGCCGCGATACAGGTCGGCGCCTGCGATCCACTCGCCAGAAATTTCCGGCGGCTCACTCGTCGCCGACGAAGTACGGACGGAGCCTTTTCGCTTCGCGCTCATGACAATGCCTCATGCTGATGATGCGCCTGGCCGAACCGCGCGGTGTCCAGACGAATACGACCAGACCTGCATCGAGGAGCCCGACCGTCGCAAATCGAGGCTCACCGTAGTCGAAGCGGTCATCGGCGCGGGTGAAGTGCACGCCCGCGAAGACTTCCTTCGCCCTGCGCATGTCGAGGCCCCGCTCGTCCAGCGTGCGCCGCCACTTCGCAGGGTCACACGTTATGCGCATTAAATGTAGCTACAAATAGTTCGGGCGTCAATCGCCCTCGAGACACAGAGTGAAACTCGGGCTTCCTGCAGCGGCGCAAGCCAGAGTTCCACGGTCCCTGAGCACTGGATCTGCGGATTGTCGAGTCCTGGCGCGATTCAGCTGAAACGCACGGCAAGCCAAGGCTGGATCGTTGACCTCATTCCGCCCGAGCGCCTTTTCGCGTTCCAGCGGGAACCCTGATTACGTCCCCGCGGAAACCTGCGCGACGTTCCGGCGGAAACGCAGGAGACGTTTCAGCGGGAACGCGCATGACAATTCAGCTGAAGTCTCCATCACGATTCAGCTGGTTCCTGAGACACGTTTCCGCGGGAATGCACAACGTATGCCGCGGCACTGCTCCGCGACATGGCCTTACCGCCTGCCTGGTTGTCAAAGATCCGACGCGACCGGCACGCCGTGCGAAGCACACGCAAGGCACTCCGCCGTCAGTGACTGTATTGACCCGGAATTGCAGCCTCAAGCTGCATTTTTGCCGTGTTCGTGAAGAAACTCGTCGCGGCACTCGAACTGCGCGATGCCGTTCACTGGCGCAAGCCCAACGGACCGGCACCGATGCAACGGGCTCGCGAGCGGAGCGGTGCGCGGCATGGCCACCGCGCCCGCCGCTCCTCAATGGCTACGCGATCTTCGCCTGCTGCGCCGCCCTTTCCGCATCCCTGAGCTCGCGCCGCAGGATCTTGCCGACGTTGCTCTTCGGCAGCTCGTCGCGGAACTCGATGTACTTCGGCTTCTTGTAACCCGTGAGGTTCTGCTTGCAGAACTCCATCAGGTCCGCCTCGGTGACCGCGGGATCCTTGCGCGCGACGAAAACCTTCACGGCCTCGCCGGCACGCTCGTCCGGCACGCCGACGACCGCGCACTCGAGCACCCCCGGGTGCATCGCCACCACGCCCTCGATCTCGTTCGGGTACACGTTGAAGCCCGACACGATGATCATGTCCTTCTTGCGGTCGACGATGCGGGTGTAGCCGCTGTCGTCCATGATGCCGATGTCGCCCGACTTGAAGAACCCGTCGGTCGTCATGACCTTCGCGGTCTCGTCGGGTCGCTGCCAGTAGCCCGCCATCACCTGCGGGCCGCGGATCGCGATCTCGCCCGGCTGGCCGTTCGGCACCGGCTGGCCGGCGTCGTCGAGGATCGCGATGTCGGTGCTCGGGAACGGCAGGCCGATGGTGCCATTCCATTCCCGCGCCGTGACGGGGTTGCTGGTGGCGACCGGCGAGGTCTCCGACAGGCCATAACCCTCGACGATCGGCACGCCGGTGAGCGCGAGCCACTTCTCCGCGACCGCCTTCTGCACCGCCATGCCGCCGCCATTCGAGATGCGCAGGCTCGAGAAGTCGAGCTTGCGGAACGCCTCGTTCGCCATCAGGGCGTTGAACAGCGTGTTCACGCCCGGCATCACGTGGAACTTGTACTTCGCGATCTCCGCGACGAACCCATCCATGTCGCGCGGATTGGCGATCAGCACGTTCAGCGTGCCGAGGCGCATGCCGGCCAGCATGTTCACGGTCAGCGCGAACACGTGGTAGAGCGGCAACGCGCAGATGTAGATGAGCTGCTCCGGCACCGGGCCGCGCGCCGTGTCCGTGAGCGCAGGCTGCACCCAGGCTTCCATCTGCAGGACGTTCGCGACGAGGTTGCGGTGCGTGAGCGTGGCGCCCTTCGATACGCCGGTCGTTCCACCCGTGTACTGCAGGAACGCCGCGTCGAGCGGCCCGGCGTTCACTTTATCGAGCTGCCGCCGCGCGCCCTCGTCGAGCGCATCGGTAAAGCGCACGTGCCCGGGCAGCGAATAGGCCGGCACCATCTTCCTGATGCGGCGCACTGCGAAATTGACGATGGCTCCCTTGGGGAAGCCGAGCATGTCGCCGATCGAGGCGACCACGACGTGCCGCACCGCCGTGCGTGCGATCACCGCCTGCAGCGTCGCCGCGAATCCCTCGAGGATGATGATCGCCTCGGCGCCGGAGTCCTGGAGCTGGTGCTCGAGCTCGCGCGGCGTATAGAGCGGGTTGACGTTCACGACCACGTAGCCCGCGCGCAGCACGCCTGCCACGGCGATCGGGTACTGCACGACGTTCGGCATCATGATCGCCACGCGCGCGCCGCGCGCGAGGCCGCGCCCCTGCAGCCATGCGCCGAGGGCTGCCGAGTAGCGCTCTACGTCGGCGTAGGTGAAGTAACGGTCCATGAACGCATAGGCATTGCGCTGCGCATACTTCTGGAAGCCCTCCTCCATCAGCTGCACCAGTGACGAATACTGCGTGACGTTGACGTCGGCCGGGACGCCAGCCGGGTATTGCTTCAGCCAGAACCGTTCCATCGCTACCCCCTCCTCGAATGTCCCGGTAACTTGCCTGTTTCGCCGCCGCGAGGCAATTCGTTAAGCGCCAGCGCCTCGCGAACGCGAGGCACGCGCGCCGCTGCGGTGCAGCAATCTAGCCTGAATTATTCGCGAACTGATGAAATACAAAGGCCTCAAGCGTGATAGAAAGGCTTTGCGACAAGCTGTTTCCGTCACTCAAGAGGCCTTTGCGTGGAAGACGATAGCACACGACAGACTGTCCTGTTTTCCGATCTATGGCGCCGCCCGGTGGTGGTGCAGTTCGACCAACCGCACGCCAGTTCCGAGGGTGGCGCGATCCTGCTGCAAGCGTGTGATCGGGGTCTTGGTCTGACCTCGGCCTTGATCGGGGCGATCGACGACCGGCGTCAGTCGGGCAAGATCCGCCACGCCATCGGGGATCTGCTGCGCCAGCGTCTGTATGCGATCGCCTGCGGCTATCCGGATGGCAACGACGCGAGCCGCCTGGGATCCGATCCGATCCAGAAACTGCTCGGTGGTCGAGATCCGGTGAGTGGTGAGGAACTCGCCTCGCAGCCGACGCTGTCGCGGTTCGAGAACGCGGTGACACGGGCGGACCTGTATCGGATGGGGATTGCGCTCGCCGACACCGTGATCGAGCGACACCGCCGGCGCCTGAAGCGCAAGGTCAAGCGGATCACGATCGACCTCGACCCGACCGACGATCCGACCCACGGGGCGCAGCAGCTCAGCTTCTTCAACGGTCACTACGACAGTTGGTGCTACCTGCCGGTGGCCGGGTTCCTCACCTTCAACGAGGAGCCCGAGCAGTACCTGTTCGCCTACGTGCTGCGGCCTGGCAATGCCACTGCCTCGGTCGGGGCGATCGGGATCCTCTCGCGCCTGCTGCCGCGCTTGCGCGCCGCGTTCCCCCGGGCGCGCCTGCGGGTGCGGCTCGACGGCGGCTACGCCGCGCCCGAGATCTTCGCCTTCCTCGAGCGCGAGGCACTCGAGTACGTGGTGGCGATGGCCAACAACCAGGTGCTCAAACGCCGCGCCGCGCGGCTGATGGGTAGCGCGCGGCGCTTGTCGCGCGAATCGGGCCGGACCGCGCACGTCTATGGCGAGTGCCGCTACGCCGCTGGCACCTGGCCCGCGCGCCGGCGCGTGATCATCAAAGCCGAAGTCGTCCGCCATCCCGGCCGCGAGCCCAAGGACAACCCGCGCTTCGTGGTGACGAACTTGCGGCAGTCGCCCCGGCACCTGTACGAGGCGATCTACTGCGCCCGCGGGGATGTCGAGAATCGGATCAAGGAGCTGCACCACGGCCTCGAGATCGACCGCACCAGCTGCACTCGCTTCCTCGCCAATCAACTGCGCGGACTGCTGAGCGCCGCCGCCTACGTGCTCTATCAGGAACTGCGCCTGCGCGCCGCGCGCACCGCCTTCCGCTCCGCCCAGGTCAGCACCCTGCGCGAGCACCTCGTGAAGCTCGGCGCCTGGCTCGAATCCTCAGTGCGGCGCATCGTGCTGCACCTGCCGGCCACCTACGGCCACCGCCACGACTGGCAGATCATCGCCCGACAGCTGGGCGCTGCGCCGGCATAGCGCTGTCGGACTGAGCCTCACTGCCGTGCACCGTGGCCGGTAACGGCCATGCCGGACACCCGTCGCCCCAATCTCATGTTCGCCGACCCTCGGCGCCCATGAACGCTCGCCGGACATAGCCCGTCGTTAAAAATCATCGCCACACGTCGACATCACGCCACCGGCGCCGCGATACTCGCTGCCGTGCTCCGTCAATTCGACCGCTTCACGAATAGTGCAGGCTAGGGCTGCGGGCGCGTGACGATCGGTACGTTGCAGAGGTCGATGTAACCCGCGGGCTCGAGGTACCAGTCGTCGCGACGGTTCCGCCGCGATTCGACCAGCGCCGTGAACGTCGCGGTGTCGGTACGGATGACCTCGAGGCGCGAGCGTTCCGTCGCCGGCACGTCGGCCGCGATTTTCACGGAGTGGATCGGCACGAACTGCGCAGGCGACTCGTGGAATCCCATCGGACCGGTGCCCCGCGGCAGCGTCGACAGCAGTTCCATGCCCTGCACCACCCGGCCGACCAGCGCGATGTTGCGATCGAGCTGGCGCGGGGCATGCCCGGTCACCACGTACAGCTCGGTGCCGCTGCCGCTCTCGGGATCGTTGCCGCGCCCGGCCCCGACCATGCCGTAGCAATGGGCGAGCCACGCCTTGCCGGATGCCGGATCGCGCGCCGCCGGGAAGCCGCCCGAGAATCCCGCCTCCGGCGCATAGCCGTCGGGATCGGGCAGGCGCGTGAAGGGCGACGCGGGCGTCGAGGCCACCGTGAACTCCGGGGGCAGCTTGGCGCGGGCCTCGCCGAGGCTACGCTTGCCGGCCGGGTCGCCCCACTGGACCACGAAATTGTCCTGCGAGCGGATGATGGCCAGCCCGTCGAAATAGCCCTGGCGGACCAGCCTGCGGATGTTGGCGGCATGCTCCGGCGCGAAGGCCGGAGCCAGCTCGATGACCACCCGGCCGCTGGCGAGCTGCAGGTACACGGTGTTCTCCGGATCGAGCGCCCGCCAGTCAGCCGGGGTGGACGCCGCCAGCACGTCGGCCATGGTGCGGCCGGCAGGTGGATCTGCCGCGGCGGCGGTCCCGCACGCAAGCAGGACGACTGCGGCAAGCACGCCGTGAACGCAGATTCCCGGCCTCACGGCGTTTCGCCCTCTTCCATGGATATCCCGCCACGGGTGCCAGCCGGGCCACGCGAGGCCACGACCGCCCAGCCCTGCCTGACCCCGACCGCCGCACGCCGGCAGGCATCGAGCGCCCGCGACAGCGACTCTCGCAAATCATCGTCCAGCCCGTCGCGTTCGAGCAGCAGCTCGAGCTCCAGCACGGCAATCGACAGCTCGTTGTTGAGTCCGTGCAGCAGGTCGCGGAGATCACTCACGAGTGCCGCCCTCGCCTGGATCGAATACGGTGCGGGCAAAGCCGTCGAGGAAGGCTCGCATGCGCGCCACGCCCTCCTCCGTCAGTTCGACGTGGGTCCGGCGCCGGTCAGCCGGGTCGGGCACGCGCGCCGCGAGTCCGCCCTGGATCAGGTCCTCGATGCGCCGCAGTGCCGTGGTCATGGGGCTGCGCGAGGCGAGCGCGAGGCTCGTCACCGACAGCTGCTGGCCCGCCAGGCGCGCGCGCATGAGTTCCGCGAGCATTTCCCAGGCGGGCTCGGGCATCACGGCCTCGCCGAAGATGCTGTTGCGGGCGTCCTGCAGCTTCTGCAACAGCCTGAGCGTGCGCAGGTTGGAACCCGGTTCCGCGGCCCGGCGCATGTCGTCGGCCAGTTCACGGGCGGTCTCGACGATGTCCGCCAGCTGGGCCGCGCCGGGCGATCCTGCCCGAGTCGCACGTACCGCGCGGATGCTCTCGGCGCGCGAGAACGCGTGCCGCACCGCATCGCGCAGCGCCTTGGGCTCGACGGGCTTGAACAGGTAATCGCCGGCCTCGAGGCGCATCGCCGCGACGGCGGTCTCGAGCGTGGCGTGCCCGGTAATGATGATCAACTGCAGCCAGGGACGATCGGCGTGGCGACGGCGCACCTCGCCCAGGAACTCGATGCCGCCGGTCCCCGGCATGCGGATGTCGCTCACGACTACGTCGACCTCCGGGGCGGACGCGAGCACCTCCAGCCCCTGCGCCGCGGAGGCTGCAGTGCGGCACTCGATCGAATCGGAGGCGAGGACCCGCGAGACGAGGCGCAATGCGCGCTCCTCGTCGTCGACCACCAGCACTCGCCCTGCCTGTCCCTGTCCCTGTCCCATGCCGTGGAAGCTACCGTGACTCGGGAGACTGCGCCACCCGGTCGAGCCGGACGGGTGGGCGTCTGGAAACGTGACCGCGCACACGCCGCGCGCCGGGATGCAACCGATCTGGTCGCAACGGACCACCGGAGCGGGTTTACGCGCGTAGATTCCGGACCCAGACGGGCACAGGCGACAGCCGAGGTTGCAGCTTGAACACCAACGATGATCCAGCCGCCGCAACGGATCCCTGGCGGGACTCCCAGCCCGAGTGCCGCCTGTATCCGGACTCGCCCTGGTTCCAGAAGCTGATCCGTGACTACCTTGGCGACGCAGTCCGAATCGTGGCGCGGCCCGATGCGGGACCCCGCGAGGCAATCCTCGTCGACTGCATCGAGACTGCCAACGGCATCAATGCGGCGCGGCGCCTCTACCCCTCGCACGCGGTGGTGGGAGTTCTCGCGCGCGAGGATGCCGCGCGCATCCTCGAGGTGCTCGCCGGCGGCGCGGACGGCGTCATCGCGCTCACCGATCCGCCCGACACCTGGCGGCAGTGCCTGCACGTGGTGCTCGGTGGCGGGCGCTGGCTGGGCGGGCCGGGCCTCGAGGTCAAGCTGCAGCACAAGTACACGAGCTACAACGTCGCGAAGAGCGACCGACACTCAGGCGACGTGACGATGCGGACCAAGCTGTTCGTCAAGGGCAGCGTCGGGGACAAGGTCCGGAGCTGAATCGCGGCACGCGCTGGCGGCGCGTGCCCAGGCGGCATGCAGCCACACGAGACTCCTCAGGTGACCATCCCATTCCAACGGGCCTGCCGCAGGCGGGCCAGGCAGTCGCGCAACGCCATCCGGTCGCAGGGCTTGGTCAGGAATTCATCTGCCCCGGCAGCAACGGCGGCTTGCCGCACTTGCGGGTCGTCGGATCCGCTCAGCACGACGATCGCCATCCGCGCACGCGGGGCAAGTTCGCGAGCGTGGCGGCACAGCGCCGCGCCGTCCATGCCCGGCAGCCTGAAATCCGCCAGCATCACGTCGGGTATCTGCACGCGGATCGCCGCCAGCGCCGACGGTCCGTCGGCCGCCGACGCCACGGCATACCCCTGCGCCGAGAGCACGATGTGCATCAACTCGCGCGTGCGCGAATCGTCGTCGACGACGAGCACCAAGGGCTGGCTGGAGTCTGGCATGCGCGCCATTCTAGACGGACGCGTCCGTCACGGCAGCGAGGCACCGCTCCGATGAACGGTCGTTACGTCAGCCCGGGGGCGCCGGGGCCGCGACGCACCGTGCTGCTCTACGTCGTGCTCGCCTCGCTCTGGATCATCGCGTCCGACGCAGCCGTCCACGCCCTGGGCCTCGACACGGGGGCGCTGGCCGCGACGCTCAAGGGGGTGGCGTTCGTGCTCTTCACCGCGGCCCTGCTCTACGGCCTGATGCGCACCGACCAGCGCGCGAGGCGCGTCCAGCAGGGCGAGATCGCCACGCTCACGCGCCTGGCCCGCTACTCGAACGACGTGCTGGTCCTGGAGGATGCGGAGCACCGCATCGTCGCGGTGAACGAGCGGGCCAGGCGGCTCTACGGCCTGTCGCGCCGGCAGCTGATCGGGCTGCGTGCCGACGAACTGCGCTGGGACTCGGCGCGCGAAGCGCTCGCGGAAGATCGCGCCCGGATCGCCGCCGCCGGCGCGGCGGTCTACGAGACCGTGCACCGCGCCGCGGACGGCCGGCGCGTGCCGGTCGAGGTGAGCGCTCGAGCGGTGTGGATCGACGGCAAGCCCTACGTGCACAAGTCCATCCGCGACCTGAGCGGCCAGTGGCGCGAGCAGCAGTGGACGCGCATGTTCTTCGACCTGCCGTTCGTCGGCATGGCGATGATCTCGCCCAATTCGCGGCGCTGGCTCCGGTGCAACGACGAGCTGTGCCGCATCCTCGGGTATCCGCGGGAGCGCCTGCGGCAGCTGTCGTGGACGGACGTGAGCCACGCGGAGGATACCGACCTCGGTACCGACGGGTTCGCGCGCGTGGCGGCCGGCGAGACCGACGGCTTCCGGGTCCAGAAGCGCTTCCTGCGCGGCGACGGCGGCACCGTGCACGCGGCGATCGACGTGCGGTGCGTGCGCAAGCCCGATCGCACGGTGGACCACTACCTCGCCACGGTGCAGAACGTCTCGGACTGCAAGGCGGCCGAGGCCGCGCTCGCCGCCTCCGAGCGCACCTATCGCAAGCTGTTCCAGAATCACCCCGCGCCGATGTGGGTCTACGACCGGGCGACGCGCCGGATCCTGGCGGTGAACGATTCCGCGGTGCAGTCCTACGGCTACTCCCGCGAGGAATTCCTCGATCTGCGAGTCGACGACCTGCGGCCGGCGGAAGACATGCCGCGCCTGATGGCGGTGCTCCGTGCGGCGCCTGACGGCGTGCATCGCGCAGGGCGCTGGCGACACCGGCGCAAGGACGGCAGCCTGGTCGAGGTCGAGGTGGACTCGCACTCGCTCGAATTCGACGGCCTGACGGCACGCCTGGTGATGGCGACCGACGTCACCGAGCGCGCACGCTCCGAGCGAGCGCTGCAGGAGAGCGAATCGCGGTTGCGGCAGCTCAACCACGAGCTCGAGTACCGCATCTACGCCAGGACCGAAGAGTTGCTGGTCGCCAAGGAGCGCGCGGAGGCGGCCGACCGGGTCAAGAGCGTGTTCCTCGCCTCCGTGTCGCACGAGCTGCGCACGCCGCTCAACGCGATCCTCGGGTTCAGCGACCTGCTGCTCATGGAGATCCCGGGACCGCTCAACGCCGAGCAGCTGAAGCAGCTCGGCATCGTCAGGAAGTCCGGCGCGCACCTGCTGGCCCTGATCGGCGACTTCCTCGACATCTCCCGCATCGAGGCTGGCGCGCTCAGCCTCGATCCCGCTCCCTTCGACGTGTGCGAGCTGATCCGGGAGGAGTTCGCGGCCTTCGCGCAGGTCGCGGCGGAAAAACGCCTGCGCTTCGACTTCCGTCCGGAAGTGGAGCGATGCGTCGTCGTGGCCGACCCCAAGCGCGTGCGCCAGGTCGTGGCGAACCTGCTGTCCAACGCACTCAAGTTCACGGACGCGGGCGAGGTGTCGGTACGGCTGCAGGTTGCAGGAACGCACGCGAGGATCTCCGTCGCGGACAGCGGCATCGGCATCACCGACGGCCAGCTCGCGTGCCTGTTCGAGCCGTTCCGGCGGGTGGACAGTCCGCAGCACTGCGGTCGCGAAGGTACCGGCCTGGGACTCGCCATCGCCAGGCGCCTCGCGGTCGCGATGGGCGGGGACATCGGGGCGGACAGCCGTCCAGGGCAGGGAAGCGAGTTCTGGTTCACGTTGCCCCTTCCGGGGATCGAGGCCCAGCCATGCGCATCCTGATGATCGAAGACAACGAATCGAACGCCTACCTCGCCCGCTTCCTGCTGGAGCGCGCCGGGCACGTCGTGGAGCTTGCGCGCACCGGGGCCAGGGGTGTCGCCAGTGCGCAGCTCGGTGGATTCGACGCCATCCTGCTCGACCTGCGCCTGCCGGACGGCAATGGCTGCGACTTCGTCGCCGAGCTGCGGGCCGCGGACCCCCGTCCGATACCGGTGATCGCGGTGAGCGCGCACGCGATGCCCGCCGACCAGCAGCGGGCGCTCGACGTTGGTTGCGCGGCATTCATCGAGAAACCCATACAGGTCGCGAGCTTCGTCGCGACCATCGAGCAGATCGCCAACCGGGCGAGGTAACCAGGGATGTCGCGAATACTCGTCGTGGACGACCAGTCGGACGTGCGCTACTTGCTGTCGTCCGCACTGTCCTCCCAGGGCCACCAGGTGGTCGAGGCCCGTAATGGCGAGGAGGCCCTGTGGCGCCTCCACCGGGAGCGACCCGACATAGTCATCTCCGACGTGCTGATGCCCGTGATGGACGGCTTCGAGCTCTGCCGGCGGCTGCGCGAGGACCCGAACTACCAGGACCTCCCGTTCATCTTCTGCTCGGGCAACTTCACCCACTCCGACGAGCGCAGCTTCGCCCTCGGGCTGGGCGCGAATCGCTACATCGAGAAGCCGGTGGATCCGCGCGTGCTGCTGCAGGAAGTGCGGGCGCTGGTCGAGAGCCAGGAATCGCCGTCGGCGCAGGACCAGGGCCTCGATTTCTGGGAACGCCACCGCTCGATCGTGCTCGGCAAGCTGCAGCAGAAAGTCACCGAGCTCGAGGTCGCCAACAGCGACCTGCGCTCCAGCGAGAACCGGCTGCGACAGGCCATGATGGCGACGGTCCAGACCATCGACCGCATCGTCGAGTACCGCGATCCCTACACCTCGGGCCACCAGCACCGAGTCGGCCACCTCGCCTCGGCCATCGGCCGCGAGATCGGTCTCGACGACCACCGTGTCGAGGGCTTGCTGTTCGGTGGCTACGTGCACGACGTCGGCAAGATCTTCGCCCCGACGGAAATCCTCACGCGTCCGGGACGGCTGAACGACATGGAATTCGCCATCGTGCGTGCGCACTCGCGCATCGGTCACGACATCCTGCAGGGCGTCGACTTTCCATGGCCGGTGGCGCAGATGGCCCTCCAGCACCACGAGCGCATGGACGGCAGTGGCTACCCGGACGGGTTGCGCGGCGAGCAGATCCTGCTCGAGGCCCGCGTGATCGCGGTGGCGGACGTGGTGGAGGCCATGGCGACGCATCGCCCGTACCGCCCGTCGCTCGGCATCGACGCGGCGCTGGCCGAGGTCGAGTCGGGCCGTGGCACGAGGTACGACACCGACGTGGCCAACGCGTGCGTGCGGCTGTTCCGCGAGAACGATTACCGGCTGCTGTAGCCGCCCGCGCCCTGACGGGCGGTACTAGCGCCCGGTGAAGCGCGCGGCGCGCTTCTCGCGGAAAGCCGCCAGGCCTTCGGCGAAATCGGCGGTGTCGCCCAACCTCTGCTGCTCGGCGGCCTCGCGCTCGAGCTGGCCCGCGAGGTCAGAGACGGCCGGATCGTTGACTAGGCGGCGCACCGCGAGCAATGCCTGCGTGGGACTCGCGGCCAGCGCGGTAGCCAGCGCCTGGGCGCGCGCACCGAGTTCGTCGTCGTCCACGCATGCCGCAATCAGGCCAATGCGCTCGGCCTGCTCGGCCGTGACCGCTTCGCCGGTCATCGCGATGGCCCGCGCCCGGGCCTGCCCGACGCGCATCGCGAGGAAATGCGTGGCGCCCATGTCGGGCGCGAGGCCGAGCTTCGGCGCAAAGAGCACCGCGAAGCTCGCCGAGCGCGCCGCGAGCGTGATGTCGCCCATCAGCGCGAGCGACACGCCGGCGCCGGCCGTCACGCCGTTGACCGCGACGACGAGCGGCACGGGCAGGTCGGTCCAGTGCCGTGCGACCGGGTTGTAGTAATTGCGCAGTCGGCCGGCGACGTACTGTCCGAGCGTCTCGCCGGGCTGCGGCGGCAATTCCGTGTCGGTCAGGTCCGCGCCGGCGCAGAAACCGCGGCCAGCGCCGGTGAGGACCACGGCGCGCAGTCCGTCCTCCCTGCGGATGGCCGCGGCACAGGCTGCCAGGTCGCGCAGCAGCCCGATCGACAGGCTGTTGAGCTTGGTGGGGCGGTTCAGCGTGACGGTCAGGACCGGGCCCGAGCGCTCGCAGGTGAGATTGTCGAAATGCATGTGCGACTCCTCGGAGGCGCGGTATCTTAAAGCAATGATCGTCGAATTCACGACACGCTTCGGCCACCTCACCATGCTCGGCGAGACGGCGGCGACCCTGCTGCGGCTCGCCGGCCACTCGGGCACCGTGCCGGGTGCGATCCTCGCCGCCGACCTGCCGGCCGCGCTGCGATCGCTGCGACGCGGCCTCGTGACGGCCGGCGATGAGCCGTCCCCGCCTGTCGCGCCACAGGACGACGCGGTCGAGGACGAGGATTCGCGCGAGCGCGAGCCCGTCGTCACGTTGCGCAAGCGCGCCGTGCCGCTCATCGACATGGTCGAGACCGCCATCGCGCGGGGTTCCGACCTGATGTGGGAACGGGGCTGAGTCGCGGTGCGTGCCGCGGCGCTGCTCGCCCCGCCTGTCCTGGCACTGCTGCTGCTGGCCGCCCATTTCTACCGCGCCGGCCTGGTGGTGCCCGCCACTGCGTCGCTGGTCCTCGTCGCACTACTGTTCATCCGCGGCCGCTGGGCGTCCCTCGCGTTGCAGGTCGCGCTCGTGCTCGGCACGCTCGAGTGGCTGCGCACGGCCTGGGCACTGGCGAGCCACCGTGCCGCGCTGGGCCAGCCGTACGGGCGCCTGCTCGTCATACTCGGGATCGTGGCCGTGTTGACGGCGGCGGCTGCACTGGCAGTAAGGGCCCGGCGTCCGCCCGGGCACTGATCGTCGCATTTCCCGCACGCCTCGCCGCAGTGGCCGAGCCGGCCATGCGGAACCCGGTCGCCCTCGGGTAGTCTTACTGGCTGACCATTTTCTTCCGACCGAGGATGTCCATGTCGTTCAAGACCTTGCTTGCCGGCGCCGGCCTCGCTGCCGCGCTGGCCACCGCCCCGGCCGTCGCCGCGACCACCCCAGGAACCGCCCCGACCAATCCGCTGCTCGCGCCGTGGACCGGGCCGTACGGCGGCGTGCCGCCCTTCGACGCCATCCGGGTCGAGCACCTGCAGCCCGCGCTCGAGGCCGCCATGGCCGAACAGCTGGGCGAGATCGACCGCATCGCCGCCGATCCGGCCGCCCCGACCTTCGACAACACCCTGGCCGCGCTCGAGCGCAGCGGCCGCACGCTCGACCGCGTCGGCACCGTCTACGGCATCTACGCCTCGACGCTGAACGACGCAGCCGTGCAGGCGGTGGAGCGCGAGATGGCACCGAAGCTCGCGGCGTTCAATGACCGGATCACGCAGAACGAGGCGCTGTTCAAGCGCATCGCGGCAGTATACGAATCGCGCGGGACCTCGGGGCTGACGGCCGAGCAGCAGCGCCTCGCCTGGCTCTACTACACGAACTTCGCCCGTGCCGGCGCGCAGCTCGGCCCGGACGCCAAGGAGCGCCTCTCCGAGATCAACCAGCGGCTCGCCGGGCTCTACACCACGTTCAGCCAGAACGTACTGGCCGACGAGAACCAGGGGATGCTGGTGCTCGAGTCGGAGGCCGATCTCGCCGGGCTGCCGCAGTCGGCCCGTGACGGCGCCGCGCAGGCCGCGGAGGCGCGTGGCAGGAGGGGCGCCTGGGTCATCGCGAATACCCGCTCGAGCGTCGAACCGTTCCTCACCTACTCCGACCGGCGCGACCTGCGCGAGAAGGTCTGGCGCATGTTCGTCGACCGCGGCGACGGCGGTGGTGCCACGGACAACAACGCGGTCATCGCCGAGATCCTCAAGCTGCGCGCCGAGCGCGCGAAGCTGCTCGGCTACGAGACGCACGCCCACTGGCGTCTCGAGAACACGATGGCGAAGAACCCGCAGCGTGCGATGGAGCTGATGGAAGCCGTGTGGACGCCGGCCGTCGCGCGCGTGCGCGAGGAAGTCGCCGACATGCAGGCGATCGCCGACCAGGAAGGCGCGAAGGTCCGCATCGAGCCCTGGGACTACCGTTACTACGCCGAGAAGGTCCGCAAGGCGAAGTACGACCTCGACGAGATCGAGATAACGCCCTACATGCAGCTCGAGAACCTGCGCGAGGGCATGTTCCACATGGCGAAGGAGCTGTTCGGCTTCCACTTCAAGCCGGTGGACGCCGCCAGGGTGCCGGTCTACCACCCGGACGTGCGCACCTGGGAGGTGACCGACCCCGCCGGCAAGCTCGTGGGCCTGTGGTACTTCGATCCCTACGCGCGCCAGGGCAAGCGCTCGGGCGCGTGGATGAATGCCTACCGCACGCAGGAGCGCTTCGACGGCGACGTGAAGACCATCGTCTCGAACAACTCCAATTTCGTGAAAGGCAAGCCGGGCGAGCCGGTGCTGGTGAGCTGGACGGATGCCGAGACGCTGTTCCACGAGTTCGGGCACGCGCTGCACGGCCTGTCCTCGAACGTGAACTACCCCTCGCTCGCCGGCACGGCCGTCGCGCGCGATTACGTGGAGTTCCCCTCGCAGCTGCTCGAGCACTGGCTCTCCACGCCGGAGATCCTCAACCGCTACGCACTGCACTACCAGACCGGCAAGCCGATCCCGCAAGCGCTGGTGGACAAGATCAGGAACGCCGACAAGTTCAACCAGGGCTTCGACACGGTCGAATACCTCGCGAGCGCGCTCGTCGACATGAAGTTGCACCTCGCGGGGGCGCAGCCTGTCGACGCGGACAAGTTCGAGCGCGAGACCCTCGCGGCGCTCGGCATGCCGGCCGAGATCGTGATGCGCCACCGCACGCCACAGTTCATGCACGTGTTCTCGAGCGACGGCTATTCGGCCGGCTACTACAGCTACCTGTGGTCGGACACGCTGACGGCGGATGCCTGGGAGGCGTTCACCGAGGGTGAGGGCGCGTGGGACAAGGCGGTCGCGAAGCGGCTGCGTGACAACGTCTTCTCGGTCGGCAACACCATCGATCCGGCGGACGGCTACCGTGCCTTCCGTGGCCGCGACCCGGGCATCGGTGCGCTGATGCGCAAGCGCGGCTTCCCGGAACCCGCGGCGACCCGGGCCGACGCTACGAAGTGATCCCGGCCTGGCCGAGGAGGAACGCGTACTCCTCGGCCAGTTCCCGATAGCGCTGGAACCGGCCCGACTTGCCGCCGTGGCCGGCTTCCATGTTCACGCGCAGCAGGATCGGGTTCGCGTCGGTCTTGAGCCGTCGCAACCGCGCCACCCACTTCGCAGGCTCGAAGTACTGCACCTGGCTGTCCCACAGTCCCGTGGTGACGAGCATGGCCGGGTACTGCTGGCGTGACACGTTGTCGTACGGCGAGTACGACAGCATGTATTCGTAGCTCGCCCGCTCGTTCGGATCGCCCCACTCGTCGTACTCGTTGGTGGTGAGCGGCAGGCTTTCGTCGAGCATGGTCGTCACCACGTCCACGAACGGCACGTGCGCGACGATGGCCTTGTAGACCTGCGGCGCAAGGTTCGCGACCGCGCCCACCAGCAGCCCGCCCGCACTGCCGCCGCGCGCGAAGACGCGGGCCGGGTCCGCATAGCCCTGTTCGACGAGGTAGCGCGTGACGTCGATGAAGTCGGTGAAGCTGTTGCGCTTCTCGAGCAGGCGGCCGGCGTCGTACCAGTGCCGGCCGAGTTCCTGCCCGCCGCGCACCTGAGCGATCGCGTATACGAAGCCGCGGTCCAGCAGGGACAGCAGCGCGGAGGAGAAGCCGGGATCCGATGACAGGCCGTAGGAGCCATAGCCGTACTGCAGCAGCGGCGCCGTGCCGTCCTTGCGGTAGCCCTTCCGGTAGACCACGGCGACCGGGACCTTCTCGCCGTCGCGGGCCGGCGCGCGCAGGTACTCGGTGACGTAGCGCGACGAATCGAAATCGCCGAGCACCGGCTCCTGCTTGAGCAAGGTGCGCTCGCCGGTGCGCACGTCATAGTCGTAGGTGGTGGCGGGCGTGGTGAGCGACGTGTACACGTAGCGCACGACGTGGCTCGCGACCTCCGGGTTGTCGCCGAGGACGGTGCGACTCGCGGGCTCGTCGGCGGCGAGGCAGAAATCCTCGCCCGCGCCCCAGGGATGGATGCGCACCCGCCGCAGGCCGCCCGAGCGTTCCTCCGCCGCCACGAAATCACCGAACACGTCGAAGTCGTCGAGGAACGCATCCGGGCGGTGCGCGATGAGATCCTGCCAGCGGGCGCGGTCGGCGGGCGCCTCGAGCGGGGCTTCCACCAGGCGGAAGTTGGGAGCCTGCAGGTTCGTGCGGATGATCCAGCGTCCCTCGCAATGGTCGGCCTCGTATTCGTGGCCGCGCTCGCGCGGGATCAACACGCGGAACTCGAGCGCCGGGTCGGCCGCGTCGGCGTAGCGCTGCTCGCTCGTGACGGTGCCGTGCGAGTAGATATAGAGGTAGCGTCCGTCCTTGCTCGGATCGACGTCGGTGAAGAACGCGTCGTCCGTTTCCTCGTACACCAGCGGGTCGTCCGCCGGGTCGGTGCCGACGCGATGCCTGCGCACCTTGTTGCCGAGCAGCGTGGCCGCATCCTTCTCGATGTAGAGCACCGTGCGGCTGTCGGCGGCCCAGGCGATCGCCGCCTCGACGTTCGGGATGGCGTCGGGCAATACCTCGCCCGTGGCGAGGTCCTTGAAGCGCAGCGTGTACTGGCGGCGCCCGACCGTGTCCTCGGCATAGGCGAGCAGGCGCGTGTCCGGGCTCACCTCGAGCGCGCCGACCTCGTAGAAGTCGCGGTCGCACGCGAGTTGCTCGAGGTCGAGCATCACCTCCTCGGGCGAGGCGAGCGAGCCGGCACGACGTGCGTGCAACGGGTATTCGCGGCCGGCTTCGAAGCGCTGGTAGTACCAGTAGCCACGCTCGCGATAGGGCACCGAGGAATCGTCCTGCCGGATGCGCCCGACGATCTCCTCGTAGAGCCGCGCCTCGAGCGGGGCGAGCGGCGCCATCATCGCGTCCTTGTAGGCGTTCTCGGCCGCGAGGTGGGCGAGCACAGCGGGGTCGGTGCGCGTGTCGTCGCGCAGCCAGTGGTACTCGTCCGGTCGCGCGCCGTGGGGCGAGGCAACCTCGTGCGGCCTCGTGGCAGGCACCGGAGCTTGCAGGTTGGTCGTCACCGGCACAGGCCGCTCAGTTGGCGCGCGCGCCAATGCGCACCGGGTACGTCGGTCGCGCGCCGGGTGCGGCATAGTACGGCTGCATCTTCGGCACCAGCGCTCCGAGCCGCTGCCGGCGCTGCTGGTCGCCCGGATGCGTGCTGAGGAACTGCGGCGGCTTGCTGCCGCCGACGGCGCCCATCTTCTGCCACAGCGTCACCGCGGCACGCGGGTCGTAACCCGCCTTGGCCGCGAGCTCGATCCCGATGCGGTCCGCCTCGGTTTCCGCGGTGCGGCTGTTCGGCAGGTCCACGGCCAGTTGCGCCGCCGCCGCGGTTGCGGCCATCGACCCGGGCGACTGGTCGAGCAGGACGCCTGCCGCCATGACACCGGCCTGGCTCGCCATGGACACTGACATGCGCTCGGCCGTGTGGTTGGCGAGCGCGTGGGCGATCTCATGCCCGAGCACCTGCGCGAGTTCGTCGTCGGTCGGGTCCACCTTCTGGATCAACCCCGTGTAGATGGCCATCCGGCCGCCCGCCATGCACCAGGCATTCACGGTCTTCGGCTCGTCGATGACCTGCAGGCTCCACTCCCAGCGCGCCGTCTCCGGCCGCCACTTCACCGCCTGGGCGACCAGGCGCTCCGTGATCACCTCCACGCGATTCAACAGGCGCGGATCGGTGACCAGCCTGCCTTCCTTGCGGTACTTGTCCATCTGCTGGACGTAGGCCTGGCGCGAAGCACCGATCGCCTGCTGCTCCGACACCAGCATCAGCTGGGAGCGCCCGGTGGGGCTCGTCGCGCAACCGGCAAGCGCAGTCGCAACGAGAATAAATACTATATTTTTCATTGACATAAGTTCCTCCGTGGAACCCACCCGGCAGGCGCGGGAGGCTGACTCTTGAGACCGGTTCCGCCGGGGCGCGTTCCATCGCCCACCGGGCTGGTCCGTCGCCCATTATGCTCCCCGCATGATGGGCCAGAGGCCACGACACCTGCAGCTCCCGGGCATCCGCCTGAACGTGCTCGATGCCGGCACCGGGACACCCGTCCTCCTGCTGCACGGATTCCCGGACTCGTGCGAGCTGTGGCGTGAGGTGACGCCACGACTCGTCGCGGCTGGCCACCGCGTGATCGCCCCCGACCTGCGGGGCTCAGGCGACTCGGAGGCGCCTGCGGGCCGGCGCCATTACTCCATCGACCGGGTGCTCGCCGACATGCTCGCGCTGCTGGCGCAGCTCGAGCCCAGCGAGCCGGTTCGGGTCATGGGCCACGACTGGGGCGCGGTCATCGCATGGTGCCTCGCCATGTTCCATCCCGAGTGGGTGGCCGCGAGCGTCGTGCTGTCCGTCGGGCACCCGCGCGAGTATGCGTGGGCGGGCCTCGAGCAGAAGCGCAAGGGCGCCTACACGCTCGCGTGGCAACTGCCCGGGATCGCCGAAGCATGGCTCTCGCGCAATGACTGGGCCGGGCTCAGGCACTGGGCCCGTGACCACCCCGACGTCGAGCGGTGCATCCACGACCTTGCGCGGCCCGGCCGGCTCACGGCCGGTCTCGACTGGTATCGCGCGAACCTCGTGCGCGTCATGGTCGGTTCTTGGCCACGCTGCCGCGTGCCGACGCTCGGCGTGTGGAGCAGCGAGGACCACTGCCTCGCCGAGGACCAGATGCTGAACTCCGCCCGCCGCATGGACGCGCCGTGGCGCTACGAACTCATCGACGGTGCAGCGCACTGGCTGCCGCTCGAGCAGCCGGCGCGGATCGCCGCGCTCGCGCTCGACTGGTTCCGCCGCGCCTAGCGGTAGGCGCGATGCATGCGGCGCGCGGCGCGGAACTCGTCGCGGGCGTACTCGACGAGCGCAGGGAGAAGTCCACGGTCCGGCTGCACCGGCTCGCCGTCCGCGAGGCGAAAGATCTGGCAGTAGAACCAGGCCTGCGCACCCATCGTGTTCAGTGCCCGGATCGCCAGCGACGGGCTGGCGGGCGACAGCCAGCCGCGCTGCGCGAGCTCGAGCCGCTCCTCGACGCGCGGCACCTCGTTGACCTCGCCCGCGAGCAGGCACCTCGGGAAATCCGGTTGCCAGCAGAGCGGCCGGCCGAGCCCGATCACGTCGCAATCGCCGCTCGCGAGCGCCGCCTCCATGCCCGCGCGGCTGCGGAAGCCGCCGGTCACCATCAGCGGCATGCGCGCGACCCGCCGGATCGCCGCCGCGTAGTCGAGGAAACAGGCCTCGCGAACGACCGTGCTCGGCCGGACGGGCAGCGCGTCCTCGGGCCGCCCCTCGATACCGAGCAGGCGTGGCTGCTCGTAGGTGCCGCCCGAGATCTCGAGCAGGTCGAGCGCCTCGTCGTTGAGCCAGCGCACCACCTCGAGGCACTCCGTGCTCGAGAAGCCGCCCTTGCGGAAATCGTCGGAATTCGGCTTCAGCGCCACCGGGAAGTCGCGTCCCACCGACTTGCGCACGGCGCGCACGACCTCGAGCAGGAAGCGCGCCCGGTTTGCGAGCGTCCCGCCCCACGCATCGCCGCGCCGGTTCGTCACCGGCGACAGGAACGAGCTGATCAGGTAACCGTGCGCGCCGTGCACCTGCACGCCGGTGAAGCCCGTGTCGCGCGCGATGACCGCCGCCCGGGCGAAGCGTCCGATGAGTTCGACGATCTCGGTCTCCGTGAGCGCTCGTGGCGGCGCATACGCGCCCAGCAGGTCGAGTCGGACCGCGGACGGCGCCGGGGGTTCGCGGGTCACGTACCACGGCGATTGCCTGCCGCCATGCGAGACCTGCATCCAGAGGTGGTTGCCGGCGACCGTGCCCGCGCGGGCCCAGCGCGCCAGTCGCCCGCGCGCCTCGGCCGAGACCGTCCGCGGCTCCGACACGTCGATGGCGACGTTCCCGGGTCGCTCGAGCACCCGGCGGCCGACCTGCACGTTGCCGGTCAGCAGCAGCCCAGCCCCTCCTTCGCTCCACGCCCGGTAGAGACGCTCGTGGCGTGGCGTGGCGCGCAGCAGTTCGTCCGCCACGCCCTCAGTCATGGCTCCCTTGGCCAGGCGGTTCGGCAGCACGGCGCCGCAGGGCAATTGCAGCGGCTGGTCGAGTACAAGCGTCATTTGGAGGCGCTCGCCTGCCGGAGTATCATCGCCACCCACCGCAAAGCGCGGGTGGGCGGGCACGGCACGCCCGGAGAATTATTCATATCGGGGAGGGGACACTCATGGTGACTAGGGACAGGTTGACGGCGGACCAGTGGACCGCCGTGCGCGACACGCCGCATCACGTGATCATCGCGGTGTCGGCCAGCGGAGGCAGCCCCTTCGACGAGATGCTCGAGCGCAACGCGGGACTGCAGGGCGTGGTGGACGCGATGCACAGCTCGCACCCCCTGCTGCGCGAGATCGCCTCGAGCCAGCACATCATGCAGGCGCAGGACGCCATCCGGTCCTGGTACTACACGCTCGCCGACGCGCATCGCACGCCGCCGACGCTGCAGTCCAAGGCGCTCGACACGTTCGGGCAGTCGCTCAGCTTCCTGAACCTGCACGGCGGCCTCGACGACCTGATGCACTATGGCGAGTTCGTGATCACGCTCGCCAGGCGCGTCGCCCGCGCCGCCAAGGAGGGCGACGTCCTCGGGATCGGCGGCGAACTGGTGAGCGGCCCGGAGCAGCAGTTCATCCGCCGCCTCGAGCTGTGCGTGGAGCAGGTCAGCCGCTGAGCGGACGACGGAACCCCGGGGGCGCACCAGGCCCCCGGTCGCGGGTCGGCCACTCAGGCCGCCGCCTTCTTCGCCACCTTCCTGCGGTCGCCCACCAGGTAAGCCGCCAGCGCCGGCAGCAACAGGATCGCGCCGAACGCGTTCACCAGGAACATGAACGCGAGCAGGATGCCCATGTCGGCCTGGAACTTGAGCGCCGAGAAGATCCAGGTCCCGACCGAGATGGTCATCGTCACCGCGGTGAAGATCGACGCCGTGCCGCGCTGCTTGAGCGCCTCGACGAAGGCGTCCTTGAGCACGAGGCCGTTGTCCTCCATCTCGTGCTTCATGCGCTCGAAGAGGTAGATGCCGTAATCGACGCCCACGCCCACGCCGAGGGCTACGACCGGCAGCGTGTTCACCTTGACGCCGATTCCGAGCATCGCCATCAGCGCGTTGCAGAGCACCGTCACCAGCGCGAGCGGCAGCACCACGCACAGCGTGATCGGGAAGGAGCGGAACGTGACGATGCACAGCAGCATCACCGACGCGAACAGCGCGAGGTTCACCCACTTGTCGGCCGCCTCGACGGCCTCGTTGGTGGCCACCATCACGCCGACGTTGCCGCTGGCGAGCCTGAAGACGACGCGATCCGTGTCGCCGCCGCCTTCCTTGAACGCCTTGACCTTCTCGACGATGTGCTCGATGGTCGTGGCCTGGTGGTCGGTGGTGTAGATGCTGATCGGCATCGCGGTGCAGCGCGAGTTCATGAACTCGTTGCCGAGCTGGGTGGCATAGCCCACGCCCTGCGCGATCTGTGCGCGTGACTCGGGCAGCATGCGCCACTTGGCATAGGTCTCGGCGAACGACTGCGTGATGCCCTTGACGAAGCCGGCCAGCCCGCGCGCGGTGGCGACCCCGTCCACCTGCCTCATCTGGAATTCGAAGTCCTCGATCTTGTCCATCACGTCGCGGTCGACGCAGGGCGAGTCGTCGTCGCTCTCGGGCTTGGCCTCGGCGATGACCTGCAGCAGGTCCACGCCAATGGCGAAGTGGCTGGTGATCATGGCGACGTCCTGGTTGTAGCGCGAATTCTCGCGCAGTTCCGGGACGCCCTTGCCGAGGTCGCCGATGTGCAGGTGGCGAGCCTGCGAGATGCCGAAGGCCAGCAGCGCCAGGCCCGCGAGCAGCGGTATCCAGGCCACGCGCCTGGTCGCCAGCCCGCCGATGCGCTCCCACAGCCAGTCGCCGGCCGTTTCCTTGCCGGCCAGCTTCGAGGCCTGCTCCGGCGTGAACTTGTAGTAGGAGAGCAGGATCGGCAGCAGCATCTTGTTGGTGATGATCATCACCGTCACGCCGATGGTCGCCGTGAACGCGAGTTCGCGCACGATCTCGATCTCGACGAACGCGATCACCATGAAACCGAGCGCGTTGGCGAGCAGCGCCATGGCGCCCGGTATGAAGAGCTTCTGGAAGGAGTGCGTGGACGCCGTCACGCCGTCCGCGCCGTGCAGCGTCTCGAGCTTCCAGGCGTTGGTCATCTGCACCGCGTGCGACACGGCGATGGAGAAGATCAGGAACGGCACCAGGATCGACATCGGGTCGAGGCCGAGCCCGAAGATGGGCAGGAGGCCCAGCAGCCAGATCACCGGGACGACGGCGCAGATGAGCGCCAGTGCAGTGATCATCAGCGAGCCCGAATACCAGTAGAGCAGCAGCGAGGTGATGACGAACGCCACGCCGAAGAACACCAGCACGCCGGCGGCGCCCTTGGCGATGTCGCCGACCGCCTTGGCGAAGCCGATGACGTGGACCGTGGTCGCCTCGTTCTCGTATTTCCCGCGGATCTGCTCGAGCTGCGCGGAGACGTCCTGCAGGTCCAGCCGTTCCCCGGTCTCGGGGTCGTTCTCCATCAGCGTCGCCACCACCATCGCCGAAGTGTGGTCGTTCGACACCAGGCGGCCGATCCAGTCGGACTTGAGCAGGTTCTCCCGCACCAGCGTCAGCTGCTCGGGCGTGCCGGCAAAATCGGCGGAAACGATGTTGCCGCCGCGGAATCCATCCTCGACGACTTCGTTGAAGCGCACGTTGGGCGTGAACAGCGACGCCACGGAACTGCGCTCGACGCCTTTCAGGAAGAACACCTCCTCGGTGACCGTGCGCAGGGTCTCCATGAACTCCTTGTCGTAGATGTCGCCCCTGGTGTTCTTCAAGGCCACGAGCACCTTGTTGGCGCCCCCGAAGTCGTTCTGGTACTGCAGGAAGGTCTGCATGTACTCGTGCTTGAGCGGGATCATCTTGGTGAACGCCGCCTGCACCCGCAACTGGCTCGCCATGGCGCCGAGCAGGATGGTGATCAGGATGAACAGGATCAGCAGCGGCTTGCGGTTGCGAAATATCCAGTAGGAAATCCTGCCGACCCAGTCCGCGGAAAACTGCTGCTGCCTGATCTCGGTCCCGCCGCCCTGCGGGAGTCCCTGTTGTTCGTTCGACATGATGTCTCCCTAGCCGGTGCGGTCGTCAGCGGGTCTCGAGCCAGGCCGGGTCGAGCACTGATATTCCCGCCTCGCCCGCCAGCACCACGGAACCCGAGATCTCGGCCAGCGCGGCAAAGCCACGGCCCGCCGGGGCCCAGTGCAATTCGAGCGTCTGGCCGCCGTCCCGGCTGAGCGCGAGCAGGCCCGCATTGCCGACGAGCAGCACACGCCCGTCCGCGAGTTGCCGCCCCCCGTTCAGGGACGCCGTCGTGTTCAGGTCGAGCTTCTGCCAGGTGACGCCGAAATCCGCGCTGCGGAAGACGTTGCCGCGCATTCCGAAAGCGAGGATCGCGCCGTCCTGCAACGCGATGGCGCCGAAGTACGAGCCCACGTAGGGCGACTCGATCGCAGTCCACGTGGCGCCCTTGTCGTCCGAGCGCGCCAGGATGCCGGACTCCGCGACCAGCAGCAGCGACTCACCCGCCACCACGATCTGCGAGATGTGCCGGTCGAAGTCCTCGGAGAGGATCATCTGGCGCTGCCAGGTCTTGCCGGCGTCGGTCGAGTCGAAATACAACCCGAACGCGCCGTAGGCGATGAAGTGGTCGCCGCCGAGGCTCACGACGCCGAGCAGCGAGTCCGGCCCCGCTTCCTCGAGCGGTACGTGGGTCCAGTTCTCGCCGCCGTCCTCGGTGCGCACCAGCGAGCCGCCGTGCCCCACCGCGACACCGACTCTGGCGTCCTGGAATGCCACACCGGTCAGCGTGCGAGTGACGGGGGTTTCGCGCGCGCGCCAGGTCTTGCCTGCGTCGTCCGAGAGCATCGCGAAACCGCGCTCCCCCACCGCGACGAGCCGGTCGCCGGTGCGCACGATGTCGACCAGTATGATGCGGTCGGTGCGGATCTCGACCACGGTCTTGCCCCGGGCCGGGGCCGCGTCCTCGCCCTCGGCGTGCGCAAACGGCACGGCCATGAGGCCTGCGCCCAGCCAGACGCATGCTGCCCTCGCCCAGTTCTTCATGGATGATCTCCGCGCGGCCCGTTCGAGGCCTTTCCCCGTCCGTGCGACCGGCCCCGGCAGCGCGCCGGGGCCGGACATTGCCCAGTGCAGTCGGTCTCAGTCCTCAGCGCTCACTTCGTGCCGAGGCGCCGCAGCGCGTCGGGCTGGAAGTCCGCCCACTTGCCCTTCTGGTTGAAGTCCCACACGGACTTCATCTCGTTGTCGAGGCCGGCAAGGTAGTAACCGCCGCTGTTGAGGTCGTACCAGATGTTGGCGCGGTACCAGGGGATCTTCGCCTCGTAGAACTGCATCATCGGGTGGACGCCGATGCGCCACAGGTTCTTGCGGGTGTCGTAGGCGTCCTCGTACACCACGGTCCAGCTGTCCTCGTCGAGGTAGAACACGCGCTTGCCGTAGATGTGCTTGCTGCCCGCCTTGAGGTTGCCCTCCACCTCCCAGACGCGGTGCAGTTCGAAGCGCAGCAGGTCGGGATTCGGCGTCCCCTTCTTGACGATGTCTTCCTTGTACTTGAGCTTCTTGTCCGAGAGCTTGTAGGAGTTGTACGGGATGTAGATTTCCTTCTTGCCGATCAGCTTCCAGTCGTAGCGGTCGGGCGCGCCGTTCCACGCGTCGAACTGGTCGGAGGTACGCATGCCCTCGGTGCCGTCGGTGAAGTTGTCGTAGGCCAGGTCCGGAGCCCGGCGCACGCGGCGCTGGCCGGCGTTGTAGATCCACGCCGAACGGGTCTGCTTCACCTGGTCGAGCGGCTCGTGCACCAGGAACACCGTGCCCTCGAGCGTCGCGGGCGTGGTGAACGCGGACTGGAACGTCAGCAGCAGGTTGTCCTGCGGCTGGTCGAGGCCGGCGTTGAAGATGCGGAACTCGTGCGAGCCGATCTTGTAGTAGTCGCCGTTCGAGCGCACCGGGAAGCTGTTGTAGTCGCGGACCAGCCCGTTGCCGAGATAGCGCTGCTGGTGATTCCACATCACCTCCAGGCCGCTCTTCGGAATCGGGAACGGTACGTACGACTGGCCACCGGTGATGCCGAAGCCGACGAGGTCGAGCTTCGGCGAGTTCGTCTTGACGTTGCCGTACACGTGGTCCGGATAGCAGGCCGTGCGCCTTGTCTCGTACACGGGCATCTTGAAGGCGTCGTGCTTGTTGAGCAGCGCGAGCAGGCCGGGCGTCAGGTGCTCCTTGTACTGCGCGGCATTGGCCTTCGTGATGGTGAACTTCGGCTTGTCGCTCGCGAACGGATCGACGTAGCCCTTGGCAGCGGTCCAGCCGGCCGGGGGCGAGCACAGTCCGCCCGTCCACGCCGGGATTGTGCCGTCCTTGTTGCCGGCCTTCTCGGCGCCCATCGGCGTCAGGTCGGCACCGAGGCGCGCGGCTTCGGCTGCGCTCAGCTTCGCCGACGCGGGCGCCGCGAACCCGGCCAGGGCCGCGGCTGCGATCGCGGTAGCGAGGATCTTGTTCATCGTCTTCATCTGGTTCGTCTCCTGGAATCCGGTCAGAACGTCACGCTGAACGCGGCCGAGTAGTAGTCACGGTCGAACAACGGGTCGAAGTTGTTGTTCGCGTAGCTCACGTAGTTGACGTCCAAGATGTACTTCTTGTTCAGGTTGAACTTGAGGCCGAGGCCGAGCGTCTGGCGGTCCTCGTTGAACGTCGGGTCGATCGACACGCCGTCCACGTCATGCGACCAGAACACGCTCGGGGTGACCGTCACGCCCGTATTCATCACGTTGTTGTAGTCCGCCGACACGCGCAGGCGATAGCCCCAGGCCATGTCGGTGATGTAGCCGTCGTTGCGGCAGCCCTCGGGGTGCGGGTTGTACTGCGAGTTGAAGGTCGGCGTCGGGATGCCCACGTAGGTCGGCGAGCAGTGATCGCCCTGGCTCAGGGTACCGAGCAGCGGCTGGCCGTGCGGCGCACCGCCCGGACCGAATTCCGGATTCGAGCCTGTGCCGAACATGAAGCCGCGCCCGTAGCGGACGCCGCCCTTGGTGTAGTCGGGCACGTTGTTCCACTGCGCGCCGACCTCGCCGATCACGAGCATGCTCTCGGCGCCCATGATGTTACCCAGGGTCTTGACGAAGTTGACCTGGAACTGCGTCTTGTCGAACAGGCCGTAGCCCTGCAGGTAAGCCCCGGCGCTGCCCGCGGCGACGGCGGCGGTCTGCACGCGGTACGGGCCCTCGCCGATCACGGAACCGACGATCAAGTCGTTGCCGTTTACCTGCGCGGGCACGTCCTTCTGGTAACTCAGCTCCGCCGAGGTGGAGAAGCCGAACAGGTTGGTCGCGGCGCTCAAGCCGTAGATCTGGATGTCCTCGGGATATTCCCAGAATGCCGAGCTCGTCTTGAGGTCCACGGCCCCCCCGAGCGCCTCCTCGATGCCCTTCTCGAGGCCAGGCAGCAAGGTGCGGAAGAACGTCGTCGAGGCCGCGCTCGACTTCCACCACGGTCCATAGGCGTCCTGGCCGATCAAGCCCATGCCCAGCAGCGCGGTTCGATACGGCTCGGAGATGTCCAGCATCGGGTTGGTGCCCGAGTAGCCGGACGAGTACGGCAGGCGGCTGTGGATGTTGATCGCGTAAATGCCGAATTCCGTGTCGAGCTTGTCGACCGGGAAGCGGAATGCGAGGCCGAACTGGCCGCTGTCACTCGGCTCCCGGCCCTTCACGGCCGGCACGTAGACACCCGTTGCGCCCATGAACGGCTGGGAGCCGAGTTGCGCGATGATCTCGGTGCCGCCGGGCGGGATCTGGCCCCACTGGCTGCCGACGACCGTCATGATGTCGCAGGAGCCCGGGTCCGCGGAGATCAGGGTGCTGGTCGCGGTGAAATACGTGCCGCAGCCGTCGACCGAGGTGTTGTTCCACTTCAACTGGTAGAACGCCTCGAGCGAGCCGAAGCCGAAGCCCCAGTTCGCATACGCCGCCCAGACCGGGAGCAGGATTTCCTTGAGCTCCGCGCCCGCGCGGCGAGCCGCCGGCACGTCGATCGGGTTGATCTGGTTCACGCCCTGGATGAAGACGCTCTCGCCCCAGTTGATCACCTGGTTGCCGAGGCGCAGCTGCAGGTCGGTCTCGCCGACCGCGAAGCTGCCGTAGACATAGGCGTCGAGCAGGTAGACGTTCGAGAACTTCTGCTCGTCCTCGAAGCCCTTGTCGCTCAGCTTGGCCGACGGGAATGCATTCTGTCCGGGCGCCGAGACGGGCAGGCAGGGCAGTCCCGGTGCCACGGTGCCGCAGAGGCCGTAGGCCGGCGAATAGGGTCCGGGACCCGGACGCGTGCCGTTGTAGTTGTTGGCCTGGCTGCCGACCAGCACTTCCTCGTCCTCGAGCGACTGGTCGTACCAGGCCTTCGCGCGCACCAGCGCGCCGAAGCGGCCTTTCTTCAACTCGAGGTCGGTGATGATCTTGAAGGGCGTCGTGAAGCGGTCGCCCTTCTCGTAGTTCAGGTTGCCGTCGCCCGCGGCATGGTTGCCGGCGAGACCGTCACGCGGACCGACCTTGGTGCCCGGGATGAACGGCGCGGAATAGAGTCCGATCAGCGAGCCGTCTGCACGGGTATACAAGCGACGGCTGGGATCTTCGGCGCGCCAGCTCGCGCCCGCCGAGAGCGTGGTGTTCCAGTTCAGCGTCGCCCCGTTCTCGAACTCGAATTCCAGCGCGGTGGCATTGCCCGCGTATCCGGCGAGCACGCTGCCGATGACTGCCGCGAGCGCCGTGTTCCGCCGACCCCGAACCGTGGATTCACTCATCGTCGTATTCCCCCAGTTGCCTTGATTCGATCGCCCCGTTTGCGCGAGGTTCAATTGCTGCATCGCGTCACCCGCGCCTGCACTATCGCGCAAGATCGCAGCAGCCTATTCCCGCCTCACCGCAACGACAGTAGTGAGTATCCGAAATGCCACTACTGCTTGCCGCAGTCCCGCAAGACTGCCAGCGTCTTCGCGACAAGACAACTCGAGCAGACGTTGTTTTATTGCCATGCAGCAAAGTCATGCGTCACTCGTGCGCCGCATGCGTGCGGCGCGACGGCCCTTCGCTGGCACTCGGGATGTCTTCGCGCGGCGCGCCCGCGGAGGTCGCTGGTCACTCGCGGTCGCGCCCTGTTCACCCGCTTCCTGCGCGTTCGCCGCGTCGACGAGCTGCCGGAAACCATGCCGCAGGCAATCGGCGAAGAACGCGGGGTCGGGCATCATGTCGCGGCACGCGACGGCGCAGATCCACATCGTGCCGTGGTAGCTGAACGCGGTGACGTTGAGCCCGAGGCCGTCGAGCACGATGCTGATGGGCGCGAAGTTGACGAGCCGGGCGCCTGCCATGAAGAGCGGCACGTCGGGGCCACGCACGTTCGACACCACGATGCTCATCTGCGGGATGACGAGGCGTCGCGCCGCGAACTCGGCGGCGGCGACGGGCAGCAGGTCCAGCAACTTCGCGGCGGTCTCCATGCCCACCGCGCCCGCCATGGCTTTCGCCTTCCCGGCGCCGCGCCGCACGGCCTGCAGCCGGTCGAGCGGATCGGCGAGCTCGGTGTGCAGCGGCATGATGGCCATCGTGATCTGGTTGCCGGCGTCCTGCCCCTTGTCGGCGCCACGCAATGTCATCGGCACCATGCAGGTCATGGTCTGGTCCGGCAGCTCGCCCTTGCTCGCGAGGTACTGGTGCAGCGCCCCACCCACCGTCGCGAGGAACAGATCGTTGATCGTGGCGCCCTCGACCTGCTGTCGGATCCGCTTCATCGCCGCGAGCGGCAGTCCCACCACTTCGACGACGCGATGCGCCGAGACCTTGCCGGCGAAGCGTGTCGCGGGCGGCTTGCGCAGTTTCGCCGCGACCTCGGCCGCCTTCGGCAGTTCCGCGGCCTGCAGCAATCGCGGCAGGTCGGTGACGGTGCCCGCGCCGAGCGCGGCGGCGCGCACGGCGGTCTCGATCGAGAAGCGCGCGAGCTTCGGCACGCGCTGCGCGCCGTTCGCAAGCGCGCGCGAATAGAGCTCGATCGCCGTGGGCTCGCGGTCGCGGTAGCGTGTACGTGCCGGCTCCGCCTCGCTGAAGTCGTCGGGCGTCAGCGTATGAATGGCCTTCAGGATCTCCGTGCCCGCCTCGCCGTCCACCGCGCAGTGGTGGAACTTGACGTAGAACGCGAAGCTGCCCGGCGGCAGGCCCGGGATGTTGTCGAGACCCTCGATGACGTAGGCCTCCCACAGCGGCCGGCTGCGGTCGAGCGGACGCGAGTGGATGCGCGCCACCTGGATGCACAGCTGCCGCCAGTCACCCGGCTTCGGCAAGGCAACGTGCCGGACGTGGAACTCGACGTTGATGTCCGGGTCCTCGATCCAGTACGGACGGTCGAGGTCGAACGGCACCGTCACCAGGCGCCGGCGGAAGACGGGCGACGCCTCGAGGCGCGACTCGAAGAAGCGCAGGATGTCCTTGAAGCGCACCTTGCCGTCGGGCGCCGTCGAGGGATCGTAGATCGCGAGCCCGGCGACGTGCGTGTACTGGTGACCGCGTTCCAGGTTGAGGAACAGGTCGTCGGTGCCCGAGAGCTGCTTCATGTGTGACCACCGTGGCCGGATCGATTCGTCGCGCACAAAGCTACTGTTCGGCGCATCCGGCGTCCACTGCGGCGCGTCTGGTGTAGGATCCACCGCTTTCGTCGACCACACCGGGTGCCTCGCCATGAAGATCCTTCCTCGGTTCGTCCTCCTCGCCGCCCTGGGGGCGCTGGCCCCGGCCCATGGCGCCGACGGGCCGGGCTGGATCGAGCGCAGCAATGCAAACGCCGCGCCTCTGCTCGAGATCCTCGCGAAGTACGGCCCGGAAGGCGCCGCCGCGCTCGGCGTGGAGGGGCATGACGAGGGCGTCTTCGACCTCGGCCCGCGCAATGGCGAGCGGATGGAGGCGGACCTCGAGCGCGTCGCGACGGAGCTCGAAACCCGGCTGGCGGCGGAGAACGATCCGCGCGTGAAGCAGGACCTGCAGGTCCTCGTCGCCGCGGCACGCGACCAGAAGCACACCTCCGAACTCAACCGGCGGCTGATGCTGCCCTACTTCGACCTGCCGCAGGCGCTGTTCCAGGGTTTCCGCTCGCTGCTCGACCCGCGTGTCGCCGGGGAACGCTACCCGGCCGCACTCGTCCGCCTGCGCAAGTACGTGGGTCGCGAGCCCGGGTACACGCCGATCCTCGAGCTGGCACGTGCGCGCACGGCGGAGCGCTTCGCGGTGCCCGGCCTCGTCGGCCCGTGGACGGTCGAGCTGGAGCAGAACCTCGAGAACCAGCCGCGCTTCCTGGCCGGCATCCGCGACCTGTTCGCAAAGAGCGGGCTCGAGGGCTGGGAGAAGGACATGAGGCTGCTCGAGAAGCAGTTCGCGGCGCACGAGAAGTGGGTGCGCGCCGAGGTGCTGCCGCGCGCGCGCACCACGAACCGGCTGCCGCCCGAGATCTACGCCGACAACCTGCGCAACTTCGGCGTCAAGGCCGACCCGCGCCAGCTGATCGACCAGGCGCTGCTCGGCTACGTGCAGACGCGCGACGAGATGCAGGCGGTCGCACGCCTCGTCGCGAAGGAGCGCGGGCTCGCCTCGAGCGATTACCGCGAGGTGCTGAAGGCGCTGCGCAAGGAGACGATCGCGAGGGATGCCCTGCTCCCCACCTACCGGGCGCGCCTCGGCAACCTCGAGGAGATCGTCCGTCGCGAGGGACTGGTGACGCTGCCGCAGCGCGACGCCGTGATCCGGCTCGCCTCGGAGGCGGAGTCGGCCGCGCAGCCCGCGCCGCACCTCAGCCCGCCGCGTCTCATCGGCAACACCGGCGAGCCCGCCGAGTTCGTGCTGCCGCTCGAGAACCCCAACGCGCCGCCCGGCACGACGATGGACGACTTCACCTACGACGCCATCGCCTGGACGCTGACCGCGCACGAGGCGCGACCCGGACACGAACTGCAGTTCGCCAAGATGATCGAGAACGGCGTGTCGATCCCGCGGGTGATCTTCGCCTTCAACAGCGCGAACGTCGAAGGCTGGGCGCTGTATGCCGAGGCGCTGGTCAAGCAGTACCTGCCGGTGGAGGCGCAGTTCGGCACGCTGCAGATGCGCCTGATGCGTGCGGCGCGCGCCTTCCTCGACCCGATGGTCAACCTCGGGATGATCGAGCCTGCGGACGTTCAGGCCTTCCTGATGAGGGAAGTGGGACTGTCGGAGCCGATGGCCAAGCAGGAGACCGACCGCTACAGCTTCAATGCCCCGGGCCAGGCCACCTCCTACTTCTACGGCTTCCAGAAGCACCTGGCATTGCGTGGCAAGGTCGAGCTGGCACTCGGCGAGCGTTTCGACGCCCGCTCCTACCACGACTTCGTGCTCGACCAGGGACTGCTGCCGCCCGAGCTGCTCGAGCAGGCGGTGATGGAGCAGTACGTGCCGGCTCGGCGCGCGGTGAACTAGCCGGGCGTGCGCAGGAAGAACCGCACGCATTCCTCCGCGAGCTCGCCCACGCTGAGGGGACCGCGCCGCCGGAACCAGTGCGCGATCCAGTTGAGGGCGCCGAACATCAGCAGCCGGTCGACCTGGGTGGGACCGGCCCAGTCGCCGCTGCGCTGCAGCTCGCCGATCACGGTGTCCCACACCGCCTCGTAGCGCTTCTGCAGCGCGACCACGCGCGGCCGCGCCTTCGGCTCGAGCGAGCGCCAGTCGTAGAGCAGCACGGGAATGAAGTCCTGCCCGGGGCCGAGGATGGTGTCGAGGTGCGTGCGGACCAGCGCGTGGAACCGCTCGCGCGGCGCAAGTGGCTCGTTGCCGATCGTCTCGATGCGCGCGAGCGCCTGCTGCAGGCCCTCCTCCATGACGGCCGCGAGGATGTCCTGCTTGGTGCGGAAGTGATAGACCCAGCTGCCCGACTGCAGGCCCGTCGCCGCGGCGATGTCGCGCACCGAGGTGGCGTCGAAGCCCTTCTCGCGGAACAGCCGCGCCGACTCGCGCACGAGCTGCCCTCGCCGGCCGGCGTCGTCCACGCGCCGACTCACAGGCCGAGCTGGCGCGCAGCCAGGTCCTTCATGATCTCCTCCGCGCCGCCGCCGATCATGTTCACCTTGACCTCGCGGTAGATGCGCTCCGAGGCGGTGCCGCGCATGTAGCCCATGCCGCCGAGCGTCTGCACGGCGGCGTCCGCGCAGAACTGCATCGCGCGGGTCGCGACGTTCTTCAGCATGCAGATCGACGCCACCAGCGCCGCGTCACCCGGCGGGTCCTGGTCGAGCCGCCAGGCGGTGTCCTCGAGCATGGCGCGCGCCGCCTCGATCTGCGCGAGCATGTCGATGAGCCGGTGCCGGACCACCTGGTGGTCCGCGAGTCGTTGGCCGAAGGTCTTGCGTTCACGGGCCCAGCCGAGCGCCTCCTGGTAGCACACCCAGGCAAAGCCGACCGCGCCGGCCGCCATCGCGAACCGCTCGCCGTTGAAGTTCTGCATCACGGCGCGGAAGCCGGCGCCCTCCGGCCCGACGAGGTTGCCGGCCGGCACACGGCAGTCCTCGAAGCGCAGGTGGGCCGTGTCGGACGCCCACCAGCCCATCTTGCGCAGCGGCGAGCGCACGATGCCCGGTCGGTCGCCCTCGATCAGCAGCAGCGAGATTCCGCGCGCACCCTCGCCTCGCGGGTCCGTGCGCACTGCGACGGTGAAATAGTCCGCACGCATCCCCGAGGTGATGAACGTCTTCTCTCCGTTCACGACGAAGTCGTCGCCGTCGCGCTCGGCGCGCGTGCGCAGGGCGGCGACGTCCGACCCGCCCGACGGCTCGGTGATGGCGAGCGCCGCGATGCGCTCGCCCGCGAGCACGGCCGGCAGCACGCGCGCCTTTATCTCGCGGCTGCCGAGCGCCGCGACCGGGGGCATGCCGATGCCGTGCGACATCAGTGACGCGACGAGGCCGCCCGACCCGGCCTGCGCGAGCTCTATGCTCGCCACCAGGCGGTGGAAGGCATCCGTCCCGCCGATACCGCCGTACTCCTCCGGGAAGCCCAGGCCGAGCAGCCCGACCTCCGCCGCGCGCCGGTACAGCTCGCGCGGGAAGCTGCCCGCCTCGTCCCAGTCCGCGACGTGAGGAGCGATCTCGCGCGCCACGAAGCGCCGGACCGTCGCGCGGAAATCGCGGTGCTCGGACCGATACCAGGCGGGATTGAGACGCAGTTCCTCCATGGGGCGGCATGCTAGGCCAGCCCCTTTATTCAAGCAAGCGCTTGATCTAGGATGCGCGCATGACATACCGCAGCGTGTTCCGTCCCGGCCTCTTCGCCGGACAGGTCGTCGTCGTCACCGGGGCGGGCAGCGGCATCGGCCGCTGCACGGCCCACGAGCTCGCGGCCCTCGGCGCCCACGTGGTGCTGGTGGGCCGCAGCGTCGAAAAGCTCGCCACCGTGCAGGGCGAGATCCGCGAGGACGGCGGCGCCTGCGAGCCCCTCGCCTGCGACATCCGCGACGAGGACGCGGTCCGCGCCGCCGTCGCCCGGGTGGTCGCGTCGCACGGCCGCATCGACGGGCTGGTGAACAACGCCGGCGGCCAGTTTCCGGCGCCGCTCGAGGCAATCACCGCGAAGGGCTGGCAGGCCGTGCTCGCCACCAACCTGACGGGCGGCTTCCTGGTCGCGCGCGAGTGCTACGTGCAGTCCATGAAGGGCCGCGGCGGCGCCATCGTGAACATGCTCGCGGACATGTGGAACGGCATGCCGGGCATGGGGCACAGCGGCGCGGCGCGCGCAGGCATGCTCAATTTCACCGAGACGGCGGCCGCCGAATGGGCGCCCGTCCGCGTGAATGCCGTGGCCCCGGGGTGGATCGCGTCGAGCGGCATGGACACCTACCCCGACGCGATGAAGCCGTTGATCCGCGGCCTGCCACGCCACGTGCCCGCCGGACGCATGGGCACGGAGGCCGAGGCCTCGGGCGCCATCGTCTACCTGCTCTCGGAGGCTGCCGCGTTCGTCTCGGGCGCCTGCCTGCGCATCGACGGCGCCGCGCCCAATGCGCGCCGCCACTGGCCGCTGCGCGAGGGCGCGCCGTCGGCGGCCTTCGACGGCTTCCACCGCGCCCGCAGGCCGCGCATCTTCGAGGACTGATCGTGCCCGTCTTCGCATCGACGGTCGTGACCAACGACGAGGCCTGCGCCGGGAACCGCGCCCACATGCTCGCGCTGCTCGGGGAACTGGACGCGCTGCAGGCCCGCACCGAGGCGGCTTCCGCGAGGTCGGGCCCGCGGTTCGTGAAGCGCGGGCAACTGCTGCCGCGCGAGCGGCTCGCGCTGCTGCTCGATGCGGGTGCGCCGTTCCTGCAGCTCTCCGCGCTGGCAGGTTACCTGCTCGACGTTGCCGATCCTGCGAAGTCCGTCCCGGGCGGTGGCTGCATCGCGGGGGTCGGCAGCATCGCCGGTGCGCTCTGCATGGTGGTGGTGGACGACTCCGGCATCGAGGCGGGCGCGCTGCAACCGATGGGCCTGGAGAAGTTCCAGCGCGCGCAGCAGGTGGCGCTCGAGAACCGCCTGCCTTTCGTGCACCTGGTGGAGTCCGCCGGCGCCAACCTGCTGCGTTACCGCGTCGAGGACTTCATCAACGGCGGGTCGCATTACTGCCGGCTCGCGAGGCTCTCGGCGGCCGGTATCCCGGTGCTGACGCTGGTACACGGCAGCTCCACCGCGGGCGGTGCCTACATGCCGGGCCTGTCCGACTACGTCGTGATGGTGCGCAACCGCGCGCGCGCCTTCCTCGCCGGCCCGCCGCTGCTGCGCGCCGCCACCGGCGAGATCGCCACCGAGGAGGAGCTCGGCGGCGCCGAGATGCACGCGACGGCTTCGGGTCTCGCCGAGTACGTCGCCGACGACGATGCCGACGGCATCCGCATCCTGCGCGAACTCGTCGGTCGACTCGGCTGGCAGCGCTTCGAGGCCGCGCTGCCGCAAGGGCCCGCGCCGCTGTACGACGTGGAGGAACTGCTCGGCATCATGCCGCGCGACGGGCGCAAGCCCGTGGACATGCGCGAGGTAATCGCGCGCCTCGTCGACGGCTCGGAACTGCTCGAGTTCAAGGCCGGCCACGGTCCGGGCACGGTGTGCGCCCACGCCGCGGTGCACGGCATACCGGTCGGCATCCTCACCAACAACGGCCCGCTCGACCCGGCGGGCTCCGCCAAGGCGACGCACTTCATCCAGTCCTGCTGCCAGAGCGACCTCCCTCTCGTGTACCTGCAGAACACCACGGGCTACATCGTGGGCAAGGAATCCGAGCGTGCCGGCATGATCAAGCACGGTTCGAAGATGATCCAGGCGGTCGCCAACGCCACCGTGCCGCAGGTGACGGTGCAGTGCGGCGCCTCCTTCGGCGCCGGCAACTACGGCATGTGCGGCCGCGGCTTCGCACCCCGCTTCCTGTTCTCCTGGCCGAACGCGCGCACCGCCGTGATGGGCGCCGAGCAGGCCGCCACCACCATGGCCATCGTGATGGAGGATTCCGCGCGTGCCCGTGGCCAGGAGCCCGACCGTGCGCAGATCGAGGCCCTGCGCGCGAAGATCGTCGAGACCTTCGAGCCCCAGACTTCCGCCTTCTACACGTCGGGCCGCATGCTCGACGACGGCATCATCGATCCCCGCGACACGCGCCGCGTGCTCGCCTACGTGCTCGCGCTGTTCCGCCGCGCCGGGCGGGTCGCGACGCACCCGCTCAGCTTCGGCGTCGCGCGCCCTTAGTACCGGAGACCCGCATGCAGCTGACCCAGGAACACGAGGAACTGCGCCGCACCGTCGAGCGCTTCGTCGAGCAGGAACTGAACCCGCACGTGGACGAATGGGAGGAAGCCGGGATCTTCCCGGCGCACGAAGTGTTCCGCAGGCTCGGCGAGCTCGGCCTGCTCGGGCTCACCAGGCCTGAACGCTATGGCGGCGCGGCCCTCGACTACAGCTACTCGGTGGTGATGGCCGAGGCGCTCGGCAACACGCGCTGCGGGGGCGTGCCGATGGCCATCGGCGTGCAGACCGACATGGCCACGCCCGCGCTCGCCCGCTTCGGCTCCGACGAGCTGCGCGCGGAGTTCCTCGCTCCCGCGATCGCGGGCGAGCAGGTCGCCTGCGTCGGCATCTCCGAGCCGGGCGCCGGTTCGGACGTCGCCGGGCATCCGCACCACGGCGCGCAAGGACGGCGGCGACTACGTGCTGAACGGCGGCAAGCTCTGGATCACCAACGGCGTGCAGGCCGACTGGATGTGCTGCCTCGCCAACACTTCCGAGGGCAGTCCGCATCGCAACAAGTCGCTGATCGTCGTGCCCATGAAGACCAGGGGCGTGAAGGTCGAGAAGAAGCTGCGCAAGATCGGCATGAACTCCTCGGACACCGCGCAGATCTTCTTCGACGAAGTGCGCGTGCCGCAGCGGCACCTCATCGGCCAGGAGGGCGCGGGCTTCACCTACCAGATGCTGCAGTTCCAGGAAGAGCGACTGTGGGGCGCCGCGAACTCGCTGGTCGGCATGGAGAACGCCGTGCGCGACACGATCGAGTACACGCGCGGCCGGAAGATCTTTGGTCGCCCGGTGCTCGACAACCAGGTCGTGCACTTCACGCTCGCCGAGCTGCAGACCGAGATCGAGGCGCTGCGCGCGCTCGTCTACCGCGCCACCGAGCTCTATGTCGCAGGCCAGGACGTCACGCCACTCGCCTCCATGGCCAAGCTCAAGGCGGGCCGCCTGACGCGCGAGGTCGCCGACAAGTGCCTGCAGTACTGGGGCGGCATGGGCTACACCTGGGAGAACCCGGTCTCGCGGCTCTACCGCGACGGCCGGCTGGCCTCGATCGGCGGCGGCGCCGACGAAGTCATGCTGTCGATCCTGTGCAAGACCATGGGCACGCTGCCCAAGGCCTGAGGAACGCACATGAGCGAACTGCTGCAGGTCGAGCGGCGCGCCGGCTTCTGGTTCGCGCGCCTCGATCGGCCCGACAAGCGCAACGCGCTCTCGGATGAACTGGTCGAGGCGCTCGGCGAAGCGTGCGAGCGCGTCGTCGCCGACCTCGAGTCACGTGCCCTGGTGCTGTACGGCGCAGGCGGCAACTTCTGCGCCGGCGCGGATTTCGCGCGCTTCCTGCAACTGATGCAGCAGGAGCCCGGCCACGCGGAGGATCCCGTGGTGACGCAGAACCGGCGCTTCGGCGCGTTGCTCGAGTCGCTCGCAGCCCTGCCCGTGCCGACGATCGCCGTGGTCACCGGCGTGGCGCTCGGCGGCGGCTGTGGCCTTGCGGCGGCCTGCGACCGGGTGATCGCAACGGAAGATGCGGTGTTCGGCACGCCCGAGGTCACACTCGGCGTTGCTCCCGCGCAGATCGGGCCGTTCATCGTGCGCCGGATCGGCGCGACGCGTGGTCGCTGGTGCATGCTGAGCGCCGCGCGGCTTGCGGCGGCCGTGGCTGCCGGGGTCGGCCTCGCCGATCGCGTGGTGCCCCGCGCCGGACTCGGCGCGGCCGTCGGGGAGGAACTGTGCCAGCTCGCCGTCGCCGAGCCGGCCGCGCTGCGCGCCACCAAGCGCATCGTGCACAACGCGCTCGACGAGCCGCTGCCGCAGGCGCTCGATGCCGCCGCACTCGAGTTCGCCGGCCTGCTGCGGCACGGTGCGGTGCGCGAGGGCATCGCGGCGACCCGCGAGAAGCGCGCGCCCGCCTGGCAGGTCGCAGTGCCGCCGCTACCGGACTTCACGTGAAGACGCTCACGCGCCTGTTGATCGCGAATCGCGGCGAGATCGCGCTGCGCATCGCGCGCAGCGCGCGCCGCATGGGCATTGCGTCGATCGCGGTCTGCTCCGACGTGGACCGCGACCATCCGCACGTCGCGGCCTGCGACGAGTACGTTCCGCTCGGCGGCGCGCGGCCGGTCGAGTCCTACCTAGCCGGCGAGCGGATCATCGCCGCGGCCCTGGCCGCGCAGGCACATGCCATCCACCCGGGCTACGGGTTCCTGGCGGAGAACGCGGCGTTCGCGGCTGCCGTCGAGGCGGCGGGCCTGATCTTCGTGGGTCCGCCCGCGGCGGCGATCTCCGCCATGGGCGACAAGGCGCGGGCACGCCGCAGGATGGCGGCCGCCGGCATTGCGGTCGTGCCCGGCTACGACGGCGACGACCAGGGCGTGTCGCATCTCGTCGCGGAGGCCGCGCGCATCGGCTTCCCCGTGATGGTGAAAGCCGCGGCGGGCGGGGGCGGTCGCGGCATGCGGCGCGTCGAACGGCCCGACGCCCTGCCGGACGCGATCCGCGCCGCCGCCTCCGAATCGGCGAAGGCCTTCGGCGACGGTCGCCTGATCCTGGAGCGTGCCCTCGTCGACCCGCGTCACGTCGAGATCCAGGTACTGGCGGACGCGACCGGCCACGTCATCCACCTCGGCGAGCGCGACTGCACGGTGCAGCGCCGCCACCAGAAGCTCGTCGAGGAATCGCCCTCGCCCGCCGTCGACCCGGTGCTGCGCGAGCGCATGGGACAGGCAGCCGTGGCGGTCGCACGCGAGATCGGCTACGTCGGTGCGGGCACGGTCGAGTTCCTGCTCGACCCGGCCGGCCACTTCTACTTCATGGAAATGAACACGCGGCTGCAGGTCGAGCATCCGGTCACCGAGCTCGTCACCGGCCTCGACCTCGTGGAACTGCAGTTGCGGGTGGCACGCGGCGAGCCACTGCCGCTCGCGCAGGCCGACGTGCGGATCGCGGGTCACGCAGTCGAGGTGCGCCTCTGCGCGGAGGAGCCGGCCGACGACTTCCTGCCCCGGGTCGGCACCGTACTGGACTGGCGGCCCGACGAACTCACGCGTTGCGACCACGCGATCGAAGCCGGCATGACCGTGAGCCCGCATTACGACTCGATGCTGGCGAAGGTGGTCGCCCACGGCGCGACACGCGCGGAGGCGCTCGACCGCCTGGCCCGCGCGCTCGATCGCACGGTGCTGCTCGGCGTTGCGTCGAACCGCAGCTTCCTCGCCCGCATGTTGCGCCACCCGGTGTTCGCCGACGGCGCGGCGGTGTCGACGGCGTTCGTCGAGCGTCACTACCCTGGCCTCGACGAGCGAGTCTGCGTACCGGACGACAGGACGTGGGCATTGGCGGCATGGCTCTCCACCGCCGCGGCGCCCGAAGGCGCCGGCACGAGCCGCGCATGGCGCAACTGGAGCACCGGACGCCCGCTACCCACACCCTGGCGCCTCGAGTGGCAGGCGCCGCAGTCGCTGTCGTCGCAAACGGGACTGTCGCGGTCCGGACGCGTCCTCCTCTCGCCGGACGGCGCTGCATTGACCATCGGCGAGGTGCAGGCGCAGGTGGGCGGTATCCCCGTCGATCCGTGCAGCGACGGGCAGGCGGCGATCGACGGCGAGACCATCCCTTACCGCTACGCATGGCAAGGCAACCAGCTCTGGCTGCATACGCGGGCGGCCGACCACGAATTCCGTTGCCGGCGACGCGAGCCCGGGCACGCCTCGGCCGACGCGGATTCGCACGGTGGCGACATCCGTGCTGCCATCAACGGTCGTGTCGTCGAGGTCGCGGTGGCGCCGGGGGACCAGGTGGTCGCAGGCCAGCGACTGCTGGCGCTGGAGGCGATGAAGATGGAGCACGAGTTGCGCGCCCCAGTCGCGGGGCGAATGTGCGCGGTGGAGGTCCGGGTTGGCGAGCAGGTCGCGCCCGGCCAGGTGCTGGCCAGGATCGAGCGAGGCCCATGATGTCGAAGACCGTCGTCACCTGCGCGCTCACGGGCGTGCTCACCGATCCGGCGCAGCATCACGTGCCGGTGACGCCCGAGCAGATGGCGCGTGAGGCCCGCGCGGCGTTCGACGCGGGCGCCGCCGTGATGCACGTGCATTTCCGGCAGCAGGTGCCGGGCAAGGGGCACTTGCCGTCGTGGGATCCGGCCGTCGCCGGCGAGATCGCCGCAGCCATCCGCGAGAGTTGCCCGGGTGTGATCTTCAACCAGTCCACCGGCGTGGTCGGTCCCGACATTGCGGGACCGGTCGCGTGCATGCGCGCCATCCGGCCGGAGATCGCCGCGTGCAATGCGGGTTCGCTCAATTACCTCAAGGTACGCGGCGACGGGCGCTGGGCCTGGCCGCCGATGCTGTTCGACAACCCGGTCGAAAAGATCGCGGCATTCCTCGCGGTGATGGCGGAAACCGGTGCGCTGCCGGAGTTCGAGTGCTTCGACGTCGGCATCGTGCGCAGTGTCGAGATGTTCGCGCGCACGGGACTCTACGGCGGACACCTCGACTACAACTTCGTGATGGGCGTGGACTCCGGCATGCCCGCGGACCCGGAACTGCTGCCGATCCTGATGCGTCTGTCCGCGCGCCGAGCCACCTGGCAGGTGACCGCCATCGGCCGGGAGAATGTCTGGCCGCTGCATCGCCGCGCGGCGGAACTCGGCGGCAACCTGCGCACCGGACTCGAGGACACCTTCTATCTTCCGGACGGCAGCAAGGCGACCGGCAACGGGCCACTGATCGACGCGATCGTGCGCACCGCGCGCGCAGCCGGGCGCGAGATCGCGAGCCCGGCGGAGGCGCGCAAGATCCTCGCGATCGAGTGAACCAGCCCGGCGCGGACCGGGACCGGGAGGGGAGATCGGACATGCGACGGATCCTGGCGCTTGCGGCCCTGCTGCTGGTCGTGCTGGTCGCGTACCTGTCCTTCTGGCCGATCCCGATCGAACCGGTCGCTTGGCAGGCGCCTGCGCCTCCCGGCTACACGGGCGCGCACGCGCGCAACGAGCGCCTGGCGCGCGTCCGGCGGATCCCGGTGGCGCCGGAGATCGGTCCGGAGCACATCGAGTTCGGCCCGGACGGCAGGCTCTACACGGGCGTGCTCTCGGGCGCGGTGCTGCGCATGGACCCGGACGGCACGGACATCGAGACCGTCGTGAAGACCGGCGGGCGACCGCTCGGACTCGCCTTCGACGCCGCCGGCCGGCTCGTGATCGCGGATGCGCTCAGGGGCCTGCTGCGGCTGGAAGCGAGTGGCAGGCTCGCAGTGCTCGCCGACGAGGTCGACGGCGAACCGATCCGCTACGCCGACGCGGTGGTGATCGCCGCGGACGGCACGATGTTCCTCACCGACGCGTCACGCCGATTGTCACCTCGCGTCTACGGCACGTTCGACGCCGCGCTGCTCGACATCATGGAGCACTCCTGCACGGGGCGGGTGCTCGCGTTCGACCCGGTTGCCGGCCGCGCGCACACCGTGGTCGGGGGGCTCTGTTTTCCGAATGGAGTGGCCCTGTCCGGCGACCAGCGGCACGTGTTCGTCGCCGAGACGGGCGAATACCGGATCTGGAAAGTCGATGTGACGGCGCGGGACCTCGACGCGCGAGCAGCCGCCGCAGGCGACGATCCCCGGGCGAGCGTGATCCTCGCCAACCTGCCCGGCTTCCCCGACAACCTGACGCGCAGCCCCGACGGCAAGTTGTGGACCGGGCTCACCAAGCCTCGCAGCGCTGCGATCGACGCGCTGGCGGGCCGGCCGTTCCTGCGCGCCATGACGCTGCGCCTGCCGAAGTCGATGTGGCCCGTGCCGCCGGTCTACGGGCACCTGCTGGCGCTCGATGAGCAAGGACGCGTGCTCGAGGACCTGCAGGACCCGGCCGGCCGGATCCCGGAGACGAGCGGCGCAACGGAGCACGGGGGTCGACTCTACGTGCAGAGCCTGCACGCGGACGCGCTCGGGGTACTCGAGGTGGCGGCGCCGGCGCCTTGAGACCTCGCGGGACCCCTCCCCGACCGCGGGGTTACCAGAAGAACTGCATGTTGGTGTAGGCGTGGGCCAGTGCCGTGAACGCGATCGCGGCCGCGATGGCAACCGACACGATCATGGCGGCGGGGTAAGCGGCTTTCTGCGTGAACATGATGCCTCCTTGGGTCTCGTCAGGAGGCCGATTCCGGCGGGGACCGTCATTGGCGGCCTCACCGGGCGCGCCCCTGTCTTTATTGACGGCTGCCATTCTAGCCCCAGATTTGCTGCGGTGCAGCGAAAACGAGTGACGACTGTCACGCTTCGCGAATATTATTAAAAAGTCTTTTATATTCAATCTGTTGTAAGTATCGCCGCCCCGGTCCCGGACGCCTCGAACGCGAGACCGGGGCGGCGGCCACTCAGACATAGAGCTGCACCCGGTCCAGTGCATGGGTCAGGGTGACGGCGATGACCGCGAGGGCCGCGGCGAGGCTGGCGGCGAGCGCGAGGCCCAGGGAACGATTCGGGTTCGCAGAGTTCAACATGGCTGGATCCTCCTGGCGTGTTTGCGGGAGGCAGCATAGGCGCCGCGATTGACTTGAAAAATAGCCATAGTCCTTGTTCTCTGTTCGGCCTTGTCGAACAATCCTGCGATGGACCAACTCCTTGCCATGCGGGTCTTCAACCGGGTCGCCGAGCGCGAATCGTTCGCCCAGGCCGCCGACGAGCTCGACATCTCCCGTGCCGCCGCCAGCGAGCACGTAGCGGCGCTCGAGAAGCACCTCGGCGCACGGCTGCTCAATCGCACGACGCGGCGGGTGGGCCTGACGGCCGAAGGTGCCGACTTCCTGCGGCGCAGCCGGCGCATCCTCGAGGAACTGGCGGACGCCGAGGAGACCCTGCGCGGTTCGCGCCTGAAGCCGCAAGGCCAGCTGCGTGTGGACGTGCCGGTCGCCTTCGGACGCTACCTGCTGCTGCCGGCGCTGCCGGAGTTCACCCGCCGCTATCCCGACATCGACCTCGACATCCGCTTGAACGACCGCATCGTCGACCTGGTGGCGGAACGCGTGGACGTGGCCCTGCGTGTCGGCCCGCTGCGCCAGGCCGGGCTCGTCGCCCGCCGCGTCTCGCAGATCAACGTCGTGACCTGCGCCGCGCCGAGTTACCTGGCCGCCCGCGGCGAACCACGCACGCCGGACGACCTGCGCGACCATCGCCTGCTCGGCATGACGCCGGCCGGCGGTGGCAGTCCCGACTGGACCTTTCCCCCGCCCTACACCGCGCGCCGCCTCAAGCTGCACTTCGCGATGCAGTTCAACGCGGTGGAAGGTCCGCTGATCGCTGCTGCGGCCGGGCTCGGCATCACGCACACTGGCGACCTGCTGGTCGCCGAATACCTCGCGCGCGGCGAGCTGAAACTCATCCTGCAGGAGTACGTGTTGCCCGGACCACCGATCTCGCTCGTGTACCCGTCCGCGGGTCACCAGTCGGCGAAGGTGCGCGTGTTCTCCGATTTCGCCGGCGACCTGATGCGACGCTGGAGCGACGTCGTGCGTCGCTGGATGCGGCCAGTGGCGGAGAGCTGAACCGTTGGGTTTCACGCTGCCATTGATGGTCAACCTCACGGTGGCGGTCGCGGTCGCCTTCGGCGCGGGCGTGCTCGCCTCCTGGCTGCGCCTGTCGCCGATCATCGGCTACCTCGCAGCGGGCATCGTGGTGGGACCCTTCACCCCCGGGTTCGTCGCCGACCGCGAGCTGATCGCCGCGCTGGCCGACGTGGGCGTGGTGCTGCTGATGTTCGCGCTCGGCATCGCGTTCTCGCTGCGGGATCTCGCGCGCGTCGGCGGCCCGGCCATCGTCGGCAGCCTGCTGCAGGTGGCCTTCACGATCCTGGGCGGCTGGCTGATTGCGACTGCGCTCGGCTGGGACAGCTTCGAGGGCGTGTTCTTCGGCGCGGTGCTCGCGGCGAGCAGCTCCATGGTCATCCTGAAGACCCTGCTCGACCGCAGCGAGGTCGGCTCGAGCCACGGCCGCCTGCTGCTGTCGATGTCGATCGTGCAGGACCTGCAGGTCGTCGTGCTGGTCGCGGTGCTGCCGCAGTTCGCCACGCTCGGCTCCGGCAGCGCGGCCGAGGTGATCGGCCCGGTGCTGCTCAAGGTCGGCCTCGCGCTCGCCTTCATCGCCGCCGGCGCCTGGGTCGGGCTGCGCTACCTGCCGAGGCTGATGGACTACGTCGCGCGGCTCGAAGTGCCGGAACTGTTCACCGCGCTGGTCGCCCTGATCGCGTTCGGTGTCGCAGGACTGAGCGCCGGCCTCGGCCTCTCGGCGGCGATGGGTGCGTTCATGGCGGGCCTGATGCTGTCGGAGTCCGAATACGACAAGCGCCTCACGATCGAGATCGTGCCGTTCCGCGACCTCACCACCATGATCTTCTTCGTCTTCATCGGCATGATGGTGGACGTGCGCCTGATGGCCGAGCACTGGCAGGCGATCCTCGGGATGGCCGCGCTGGTGATGGTGTTGAAGCCGCTCGCCACCCTCGTGGCGCTGCTGCCGTTCCGGCTCGACGCGCGGACCGCCGCCTACACCAGCCTCGGCATGCTGCCGGTCGGCGAGCTCAATTACCTCGTCGCCAAGACCGGCCTCGGCGTGAACGCCATCACGCACACCACCTACACCGTCGTGCTCGGCGCCTCGATCCTGAGCATCCTGCTGACGCCCGCGGCCTTCGCTGTCGCCGCGCCGACGGGCCGCCTGCTCGACGCAATCCCCGGCCTGCGCCGGTTGTTCGGACGGGCGACCGTGCCCGGCGCGAGCGGCGGTCGCCTGAAGTCGGATGCCGTCGTGATCGGCTACGGACGGGTCGGCGAGTCGGTCGCGAACGGACTGGCGGAACTCGGCATGACCGTCACCGTGGTCGACCACCGGCTGGAGCTGATCCGCAACGCCGAGGCCGTGGGCCTCGCGGCTGTCTACGGCGAGGGCTCGTCGCGAATCGCGCTCGAGGCGGCGCACGTCGCCACGGCGCGACTCTCGTGTGGGGCTATGGCCTCGCGCGGCAGGAGCCCGTGATCCTCTACCAGCCGCCCGTTTGGCTGCGGCACGCCACGGCGCTGTTGATGCTGCCGGTGTTCCCGCTGCTGCTGGCGGCTTACCTGCCCGGGCGCATCCGGTCGGCGGTGAAGCATCCGATGCTGACCGCGACCAAGGCCTGGGCCGTCGCGCACCTGCTCGCCAATGGCACGCTGGCCGACGTGCTGCTGTTCGGCGGGTTCCTCGCCTGGGCCGTGCTCGACCGCATCTCGGTCGCCAAGCGGGCGCCGCGCCCGATCCCGGGCGCGCCGGCCTCGAAGCTGAACGACGTGATCGCGATCGTCGGCGGACTCGCCATCTACGTGGTCTTCGTCGGCTGGGCGCACGTGTGGCTGTTCCGGGTGGCGCCGATGCCTTGAACGGCCCGCCGGCGTTCATCACCGCACGCGGGAGTGATAACGTGCGGCGCATACGTCGAGGGAATTCCGCATGCACCGTCTCGCCTTGCTCCTCGTGCTGCTCGCCACCGCCGGCCAGGCGGTCGCACTTTCCACCGTCGAGCGCCGCATCGTGCGCGCGATCGATGAACGCCAGGAGGGCGCGGTTGCACTTCTCGCGGAAACCGTCGACATCGCGAGCGCTACGGAGAACCACGCCGGCGTGCGCAAGGCCGGGGAAATCTACGCGCGGGAACTCGAGCGCCTCGGGTTCACGGCCCGCTGGGTCGACCTGCCGGCCGGGGTCGGTCGTGCCGGTCACTTCGTCGCCGAGCGACGCGGCGGCAAGGGCCGGCGCCTGCTGCTGATCGGCCACCTCGACACCGTGCTGCAGGGCGAGCGATTCCGGCGCGAGGGCAGCCGGGGCTACGGCAGCGGTGCGTCCGACATGAAGGGCGGCAACCTGGTGGTGATCGAGGCCCTGCGCGCCATGCACGCGGTGGGCGCGCTCGACGGCCGGCACATCACCGTCGTCTTCACCGGTGACGAGGAGGACCCGGGGACGCTGCCGCTCGCGAGCCGCGCGGCGCTCATCGAGGCTGCCCGCGACAGCGACGTGGTACTCGCGTTCGAGGGCTCGTCGCCGGGAGTCGCGGTGATCGGGCGCCGCGGCATCGGCTTCTGGCGCCTGCACGTGCGCGGCGAGCAGGCGCATTCGTCCCTGATCTTCCGCGAGGAGCGCGGCTACGGCGCCATCTTCGAAGCGGCCCGCATCCTGGACCGCTTCCGGGTGGAGCTCCGCGAGCCCAACCTGACCTACAACCCGTCGGTGATCGTGGGCGGCACCGACGTGAACTACGACAGCGGGCACAAGGCCGGCGCCGCGCTCGGCAAGACCAACGTCATCCCGCGCGAGGTGCGCGTCGAGGGCGACGTGCGCTACCTGACGCAGGCGCAGTTCGAGTCGGCGCGCGAGAAGATGGCGGCGATCGTCGCGGCCAGCCTGCCGCGCACTTCCGCGACGCTCGAGATGGAGCAGGAGTACCCGGCGATGGCGCCGACCGATGCCAACCTCGCGCTGCTCGCGACCCTCGACGCCGTGAGCAGGGACCTCGGCGCGGGGCCCATCCACGCGCAGGATCCCGCCGAGCGCGGCGCGGGCGACATCTCCTTCGTCTGCGACGGGCCACGCCTTGCCTGCCTCGACGGGCTCGGCGCGATGGGCGACCAGGACCACGCCCCCGGCGAGTTCGTCGACCTCGCCTCGCTGCCGCTGCTCACCAAGCGCGCGGCGCTGCTGATGTACCGGCTGACCCGCTGACTACTTCCAGCCCTTGAACAGGCTGCCGTCGGCGAAGTCCCACAGCAGCGTCATGTGGTAGCGCGTGTCGTAGGACTGGTCGCTGAGCGGGAACTCGACGCCGAAGTTGAGCGCCACGTGGCCGCCGCGCGTGAGACCGAGGCGCACCTGCGGCAGGACGGTCCACTGCACCGAGTCGTCGTCGCCCGCGTCGAACGGCACGGCCGCCGTCAGCTCGAGCGCCGGGAACATCGCGCGCGCCCGGTGGTACCACTCGTAGTGCACGATGCCCGCGAGCTCGACCTCGCCCTGGTCGGTGTCGTCCACCGGCACGATGACCCGCGCGCTCGACTGGACGATCCACTCGTCGGAGAGCCGCTTGCCGTAGGCGAGGTACGGGATGATCTCCTCGGATTCCTCGTCGTCGGTCGGCACCGCGACGATCAGCGCGCCGGAGAGGATCGACTGCTTCGGCATGCTCCAGTGCAGCACGGTCTTCACGCCGGCCTCGACCTTGGTGATCTCGTTGTCGACGCCGTCGTCCTCGTGGATCACCTCGAGCACGCCCATCGAGCGCTTGCCGAAGCGCTTCTCGATCTCGATCACGTTGCGCATGACGTTCTCGCCGTCGTCGCGCTCCGTCAGGCGTCCCTTCCACACGATCTCGTCCTCGGGGAAGGCCTTCTTGGTGCGCACGGGCAGGAAGAAATTGAGTTCGCCGGGCGGGTACATGTCGCTGCCCGGCGCGAGGGTCTTCGCGTAGGCGACGACGTTCGCGATCTCCTCCCCGGAGAGCGCCGTGCCCTGGGCCGGCATGATGGCGGACAGGCCGAGCGCCGGGCCGCCGTGCGTGACGACGATGTGCCAGTCACTGGCCGGTTCGCGGCTGTTGAACAGCGGGTCGGAGAGATCCGCGGGCTTGGGATCGAGCGCCTGCACGGTGGGGCTCGAGAGGTCCGCCTTGCCCGTGAGCCCGTGGCATACGGCGCACACGGTCTCGAAGGTCTTGCGGCCGGCCTCGAGGTCGGCGGACTGCGCGGGTGCCGCCAGCAAGGCGGCACCGAACAGGATCGTTGCCGGCGCCAGTGCGCCAAACGTTCGCAGGCTGAATGTGTGCATGGCCATCCTCGAAATGGTCGCCCTGCCTTGGGCGCTCGAACGGAGCTTAGCCCGCAGGCGCGGCCAGGCCATTAAGTAAAGTCCCTGACTGCGCATTGCACGGCGGCGGGGCTCGGCGCACGCGCAATGCGGCCGGAACGAGACCGCGACGGAGGGGAAGATGAGAACGTGGAAATCGTCGCTGGCGGCGGGCTTGCTGCTCGCCTTCGCAGGCACCGCGTCATCCGCAGAAATCGACCTGATGACGCAGAACCGGTACCTCGGCACCGACCTCACCCCGGTGATCACCGCGCCGCCCGACCAGGTGAGTGCGCGGGTCGTCGCGGCACTCGAGAACGTCGCGGCGAGCTTGCCCGCGGAACGGCTCGAGCGACTGTCGAAGCTGGTGCGCGACCGCTCGCCGCACGTCCGCGCGTTGAACGAGGCCTTCGCCTATTCCTGCGCCGACCTGCCCGGAACGCCTGCCACCGAAGGCTGCGGCAACCAGCGCATCGCCGGGGCATTCGTCGACTTCCTGGCCGCCACGGAGAGCAATCTCGGCGGCCGCTATGTCACCAGGGCCCGCGTGCAGAACTTCGCGATCGCGGGCCTGCCGTTCGTGATCGACGGCTACGTCGCGTATCTCACGGTGCTCGACCGCGACGCAATCCTGGTGCGCAGCGACGTTGCACCGACCGCGGCCCGGGTGCCGGTGGGACTCAGTGGCTGCCGAGTGTCGCTCGAGGGCTGCAACTACCTGCCCGAACCGTTCACGATCGTCACGGCGCTCGGCCCGGTCGCCATCGAGCGCGGCTTCACGGCCGTGGACCTGGCGGTGGCCGGCAAGCCGTATCGCGTCTTCGCCACGCACCTGGAGGTACGGCAGATCGTGCCGGGCCCCGCCGGCGAGCCGACCCGGGTGCTGCAGCGGCTGCACGCCGCGCAACTGCCACAGACTGCGCTGGCGCTGCCGACGGCGCCGGGCACGACGACCCTGGTGATGGGGGACATCAATTCCGATCCACGTGACGGCACCGGGACCTTGCCGACGCCGGTCGGCCCGCTGCCGCCGCCCTATGCGATCTTCGCGGGCAGCGGATTCACCGACGTGTGGACGCTGCGACCCGGTACCGGGACAGCCAGGGGTGGCCCGCTGGTCGGCTACTCGTGCTGTCAGGCCGAGGACCTGTCGAACCACGAGTCGGCGCACTACGAGCGCATCGACAGCATCTTCTCGCTGACCGCGCCGACGAAGGTCAAGGACGCTCGGCTGCTCGGGGTATCGGTTGCGGACAAGACGTGGCCGCAGGGCCTCGGCCTGTGGCCTTCCGACCACGCGCCGGTGGCGGCGAGGCTGCAGTACTAGGTCATCGCTTGCAGAACTGCTCGTGCAGCGTCTGCATGATCGAGGCGGCCTCGCCACTGGTGAGCGCGTAGAAGATCGACTGGCCCTCGCGGCGCGTGCGCACCAGGCGCTTGCGCCGCAGGACGGCCAGGTGCTGTGACAGCGCCGACTGGCTCAGGCCGATCAAGGGCTGCAGTTCGCCCACCGACTTCTCGCCGCCCGCGAGCTGGCACATGATCATCAGGCGCGAGCGGTTGGCCATCGCGCCCAGCAGGTCGCAGGCCTTGCCGGCGTTCTTCTCGAGCTTATTCAGGTCGAGCTTGCTCACCACCATCACGGCCTTCGGGGCCGCGACGGCACTGGCTCGCGCGCTCACGCACACCCCGCGAAGCCGTCGGCAGCCATCTTGGCCTCGTACGGACCGGCCACCTCGGCACCGGGAATCAGGGCCGGCTTGACGCTGTCCCAGCCCTCGGGCCTCAGCACGATCAGCCAGCCCTCGCCGTAGGGATCGTCGTTCGCCATGCTCGGCGTGGCCACCAGCGCCTCGTTGACCGCCACGACCTCGCCGCCGGCGGCAACCTTGGCCGGACCCACCCACTTGCCGGACTCGACCGTGGCGCAGGACTTGCCAGCCTTCACTTCCTTGCCCACGCCCTTCGGCGTGAATGCGACCAGCCGACCCGCCATGGCGGTGGCGACCGCGGTCATGCCGACCTTCACCGTGCCGTCGCCGAGCTCCTTGAACCAGATCTGGTTCTCGACGTCGTACAGGAGGTCGTCCGGCAGTTTGCAACCCTTCACGACAGGCATTTCGATTCTCCTCAGGCCTCGCCCTGCGGCACGGCATCCTGACGCAGCGGGCGCGACGCACAGCAGAAATCGCCGAGCGCCGCGACCTGCATCTTGCCGGCCACGAACAGCAACAGGTGGTTGGCGACCAGGGTCATCATGGTCATCCGTTGCGCCGTCTCGGGGTGCTGCGGATCCAGGGTGATCAGGTTGTAATGGTAGACGAGTTCGCGGCAGGTTTCCCGGCAGGCGTTGAAGCTCGCATCGTCGGTGCAGCCCTGCCGGTGCAGCGCCAGCAGCCGGAATCCCTCGCGTTCGTTGCGAGTCGGCTCGAGCCCCCTGGCCGCGACCCAGTGTTCGAGCACCTCCTCGCCGAGCGCGAGCAGCTCGGCGGCCGCGGCCGGACCCTGCCCGCCGACGCCCGCCTCGATCTCGCCGAGCCGCCGCTCGATGTCGGCCAGGGGCTTCACGCGATCCCCTTCTCCTTCAGGAATCCCAGCGAGTCGGAGACGTTCTCGTGCACGCCGAGCTGGCGGGGCTTCAGTCCCAGCGCGAGACCGAGCAGTTGCGTGAAGTAGACGATCTTCACCCGCGTCGCCACGCCGAACTTCTTCTCCGCCCGCACCTGGTGCATCTCGAGGCCGGAGTGGCAGGTCGGGCACTCGGTCGCGATGACCTCGGCGCCCGCGGCCTCGGCCGCGCGCAGGATGTTGAGCACCAGCTTGGTCGAGGTGTCGCTGTCGGAGAGCGTGTGCGCGCCGCCGCAGCAGGCCGTCTTGAGCGGGAAGTCGACGTTCACGGCGCCGGCGGCCGCGAGCAGGTCGTCCATGTAGTGCGGCTTCGAGGTGGACTCGCTGCCCGGGCCCTGGTCTTTCTCGGGGAAGATGTGCCGCGGCCGCGTGTACATGCAGCCATAGTAGTTGGCGACCTTGAGCCCGTTCAACGACCCGCGCAGGCGCTTTTTCAGGCCTTCGTCGCCGATGCCGTGCTTGATCCAGTCGAGCGCGTGGATGGTCTCCACCTGCCCGGCCTGGTAGGTCGCGTGGCCCGCCTTCTTCGACAGCCGGTCCACCACCTCGGCGCTCTTCGCATCGTGGGCGAGGTCGTACTCGGCCTTCTTCAGGTTGTGGTAGCAGCCGTTGCAGGGCGCCATCACCACGTCCATCTTCATTTCGGACGTCGCCGTCGCCATCACGCGGGAGGAGAGGTAGGTCTGCAGCTTCGGGTCGATGTTCTTCACTTCCATCGCGCCGCAGCAGTTCCAGTTGTCGACCTCGACGAGCTCGAGGCCGAGCGCCTTGCCGAGCGCCTGCGTGGAGCGGTTGTAGGAGTGCGCGGTGCCCTCGAGCGCGCAGCCCGGGTAGTAGGCGACCTTCCGGTACTTGTCCCTGGTATTGCTCATGACTTCGCCCCGTCGATCAGGTCGGCGAGCCCGAGTGCGCGCCGGCGCTCGTGCTCCCGCTCGTGCACGTATTCCGCGATCGCCTCGCGCGCACCCGACCAGCCGCTGGTTCGCGGCGCCACCAGCGTGGCGAGGCCGAGCTTGCCCAGCATGGTGATCGGCAGGTGGCGCAGCATCCGCTTCACCAGCTCAACCAGCCACTCCTGGGTGAGGCTCTGGCCGGTGCGCCTGAAGAAGCGCTGCATCACGCGGCCCTCCTCGATCTTGCCGCGCTCGAACACCTGCTCGGAGAAGACCTCGTCGAACACCATCGAGGGCGAATGGCACTTACTTAAGCCCTGTAGCGCCACAGATGGCCATATTTTCGCACGCAGTCACGGGCTGCGGCGCGAGGGATTTTCAGCCACGGATAGGGCTTGGGTCTGCGTTTTCTGGCCCGCGGCTCGATGCGTCCGGGCCGGTTGCCGACCACCGGTTGCGCAAGCAGCCTGAAGAACGTGTTCGGATCAGCGCTGAAATCAACGCGATGCGCATGCCACTCAACCCATAGCTGCACCGCGTGCTTGAAGCTCAGCTGTCGCGGGTGAACCCTGGCATCCAGTGCGGCTTGTGCCATCAGCAAGCGGATCAAGTTGTAGGCCAGCAGATGCACCCACAGTTCTTTCTCGACCATCTGCGGCGTCAGACAGCGCAGCACTTCGACGCCGAGCGTGGTCTTGATATTGCGCAGATCCAGCTCCACGTTCCAGCGCCGCGCGTACAACTGGTCGAGCTCGCCTTTGCTGACCTTGCGGTTGACCAACGTGGTGACCAGGATTTGGCCATCGACCTGCACTTCCCGCACGGTCAGCTCCTCGGGGAAGTCCGCGTACTGCTGCGCGCTCATCCACTCGGGCCTGGTCTGCGACTTCCTCCAGCGCACCAGATGATCGCGGTGGCCCAGAGACGCACCGCGCCGAAAGTCGGTGATCCGTGCGCCGTGCTGTTCGAACAGCACATCCACACCGGCCGAGATCATGGTCGCGATCAGAAAGTAGTTGCAGTAGAGCGCATCGGCGAGCATCACATCGCCCGGGGAAAAGACTGTGCCGAGCGTGCGCAGCAGTCCCAGCTCACTGCTGCCTTTGCCCGCATGCGGGCCGATGGCTGCATCGATCACGGCCCCGGTCGCCAGGCAAATCACGCCCACGACACGTGCCAATGGAAAGCCGACCCCCTCGGTCTGGCTACTGGGCTGCGGATAGCACGCCTGGTTCTCCGGCGTGTCGGGCATCGAGATCCCGGTACCGTCCACCAGCTTCACATCGCGGCCGCGCCAGCGCCAACCGGGCTTGGCCCGTGCGCTCACCCGCGCACCGACCGTGTGCGCAAGGCCGGTCACCATCGCCACCGGCAAGCGCTCGCGCGCCTTGCAGTACGCCCCGGTGCGAACGCTCTGCACGCTCAAGCCTTCCGCGCATCGCTGGGCGGCCCAGCCATTGACGGCCTTCTGACAGGAACCGTCGGCGTCCAGGGACTGGCGCAGGAACATCGACAGCGCCACCGTCGGTGGATACAGCCGCTCGCGATGCGCGGGCAGGTGCGACTCGGTCACCTCGATCAGTTCGGGGCTTGTCAGCAGGTTGAAGAACCCGACCGCATCGACGCGCTGCGCGCGGCGGCGCACCTGCTGTCGATGTTGCCCGGAACGAAATGCGGCAGTACGCTGGGTCAAGGTTGGCCTCGGGGTTGTGTGGGGCGGATGTGTGGTAACAAACATCCTACCAATCCCAGCCAACCTGCCTCATCCCATCAATGGCTTAGCCGCGCTCGCTCGTCCCGCTGCGGCTTAAGGAAGTGCCATTCAGGCTAGGGCCACATGCGCCGGGCGACCATCTGCCAGGCGCCACGCCAGGCCGAACGCGAGGATCGCCATCGATCACTGCAGCGCGTGGCCGCGCGCGAACGACAGCAAGTCCATGTTTCGCCTACCGGGCGGCTTCCCTGCCGTAGTGGCGAGCGAGATAAGCGACGATCGCCGCGCTGTCCTCGGGCGTGATCGGCGCGCCCATCACCTTGACCATCTTCGTCACCGTCTTGTCCCAGCCGGTGGCGTCCTGGAACGGTGAGTTCATGTGGACGTAGTCGAGGCTGTGGCAGATCGCGCACAGCGCCTGCACCTTGTCGACGCCCTCGCCCTGCGCCAGCACCAGGCTGGCCTCGTCGCCGGCCAGGGCCGGCGCGCCCGATGCGAGCGCGCAGACGACCAGCGCCCCGCGCCGGAGTTCACGCCACATGGAAATCCACTTTCTGCACCACGTTGTGGTGATAGCCGGCCGGGTTGTGCACCAGTTGCCCCGCCTGCGTCGCGCCGTCGCGCGCCAGCGCACGCACCATGACCGACTGCGTGCCCGCAGCCTTGGGCCTCACCGCAAACCGCCACTGCCGCCAGGAATAGCGGCCGAGCTCGCGGCCGAGCCGCGCCTCGCGCCAGCTCGCGCCACCGTCGAGCGAGTACTGCACCTTGCGGATTCCCGATCCGCCGTCCCAGGCGATGCCGTGGACCTCGGTCCTGCGCCCGATGGGAAGCACCGCGTCCGGCGCCGGGTCCACGATCAGCGAGTTGACCTTGATCGCGGTGATCGCCGAGTTCGCTGCCGTGTCCTGCGAGGCGAAGCCGCTCTCCCCGAACATGCCCTTCGGCACGCGGTAGGCGGTCTTCATCCAGAAGCCGTCGTAGGCCGTGTCCGTCACCTGCAGGTCGACGAGCGCCTTGATCCAGTAGGTCGCGGTCCATCCGGGCACCACGAGGCGGGCCGGGTAGCCGTTCCACACCGGCAGCGGCTCGCCGTTCATCTCGAAGGCGACCAGGGTGTCGGGATCGAGGGCCTTCCACATCGGCAGGCTCTTCACGAAATCCGGACCGGTGAGCATCGGCGCGTCTGCGCCATTGCCGACGACCTCGAGCGCGCTGCCGGCGAGGCCGGCATCCTCGAGCACGTCCTTCAGGCGCACGCCGCGCCACATCGCATTGCCCATCGCGCCGTAGCCCCACTGCACGCCGGGCACGTGCGGCACGAACAGGCCGCGCCGGTTGCCGAGCACTGGTTGACCGCCGCGACCTCGTGGACTTTGAACTTGCGCGTGAGTTCCGCCTGGGTGAACTCGCGCGGGCTCTGCACGCCCGGGCCCGCGATGCGCAGTCGCCAGTCGGCGAGGGAAACCTCGGGAACGGCGCTGTGCCAGCGCGCGTAGAACGCGTCGTTCGGCGTGAACGCCTCGCGGAACATCGCCACCGGGGTCTCGTAGTTCTGCGGCCGGAAGCTGCGCTTGATGAGCGGTCGCTTGCCGGGCAGCGCATCGAGGATGCCGGAGGAGACCGCGCCGGCCGGCAGCGACTCCTGCGTCGCGGCCTCGGCGAGACGTGGAATCAGCAGACTGCCGGCGATCGTGCCGGTCGAATTCACCAGGAACCTGCGGCGATCCATCATGCCCGCTCGGGGAGGAAAGTCCCGCCCGTGATTTGATGCCAAGCGCTGGCCGACCGCAAGCTCGGCGCAGGACTAGTGCGTCGCCTGCTCCCGCGCCGCCTCGTATTGCGACGGAGTCATGCGCGCATGCGCGAGGTACTCACGCAGGTGGCGCACCGAACTCTTGTCGAGCGTGTTGCCGTGGTGCGGCCGGTGCAGGATGCCCTCGGCGCCGTTCAGCTTGACGCGGATGCGCGCGCCGGAGAGCGGCTCGACGTTGGCACCGACGTGGTGCAGGAGCGACTCGATCTCGCGCCAGTGGATGTTCGCGCTGATCGGATCGTGGAAGATCGTCCGCAGCAGTTGCTCGTGCTTGTGGCTCATGGCGAGGTCCGCACGGCGGGCAGGGCCACCGCCCCTGGTGGCAACTATTCTGCTTTCGCCGCGCCGCGGCCCGGCGGTGGATTACACCTAGGCCACGGCCAGCCGGCCCGCCTGGTAGTCGACGATCGCCTGCTCGATTTCCTCGTGGGTGTTCATCACGAACGGGCCGAACTGCACCACGGGCTCGCCGATCGGCCGGCCGGCCAGAAACAGCAGGGCTGCGCCACGCTCGCCCGCCCGGACCCGCATGTCGTCGCCGGGCGTGAGCAGGCCCGCGGAGCGATGCGGCAGCGGTTTCGCATCGGCGCCGACCGCAGCGTCGCCCTCGTACACGTACAGGAAGGCGTTGTGCGTCGCGGGCGTCGGGACCGTCACGGTCGCATTGGCCGGCAGGCGCAGGTCGAAATACATTGGCTCGGTCGACAGACCGCCGATCGGGCCGGGTGTCGCCACGCCGTCCTGCCTGAACTCGCCCGCGATGACGCGCAGTTCGCCGCCACCGGCGAGCGTGACCGTCGGAATTTCACGCGAGGGAATGTCGCGATACGCCGCCGGTTTCATCTTCTCGCGCGACGGCAGGTTGATCCACAGCTGGAAGCCGCGCATGCGACCCTCCGTCTGCTGGGGCATCTCCGAGTGGACGATGCCGCGCGCCGCCGTCATCCACTGCACGTCGCCCGGACCGAGGTCGCCGCGGTTGCCGAAGCCGTCCTCGTGGCGCATGCGACCCTCGAGCATGTAGGTGACGGTCTCGAAGCCGCGGTGCGGATGCGAGGGAAAACCCGCCAGGTAGTCGTCGGGGTCGTCCGAGAAGAACTCGTCGAGCATCAGGAACGGGTCGAATCGCACCTGCGGCGCCCGGCCGAGGCTGCGGCGCAACTTCACGCCGGCCCCGTCGGACGCCGCCACCGCCGGAACCACGGCCTGCAATGTACGGGTACTCACGTCATGCGCTCCTCAGGGTCTCACGAGCGACTCGCGGCGGGCGTCGAGCGACCAGTCGCCCGTGCCGCGTGCGACGAGGAACAGGAAGCCGCCCGCCAGCGCCAGGTTCTTCATGAACATGATGCCCTGCGTCGGGTCGGCGGCGGGATTGTGGAACCGTACGGCCGACGCTAGGGAGAAGCCTGCGAGCAGGAAGGCCGCGATGCGCGCCTGGTAGCCGACGATGATGGCGATCGGCGCGAGGACCTCGAGCGCGATCACGAGCGGCAGCAGCGCGCCCGGCACGCCCATCGCCTCCATGTAGCCTTGCGTGCCCGCGTAGCCGCCGATCTTGCCGATGCCGGCCTGCAGGAAGATTGCCGAGATCAGGATGCGGCCCGTGAGGTCCGCGAGGTTCTGCTGGGTGTTCATGTGCGTATTTCCCTGGATGTGTTGCAGCTGCTCAGGCCGCCAGCTGCTCGATGCGTGCCTCGGCGGTGCCGAGTCCTGCCTCGCGACTCTCCGGACCCATCGACAGGCCTTCTGCGTAGACGAACTCGACGTCCTCGATGCCGACGAAGCCAAGGAACAGCTTGACGTAGCCCGTCTGCAGGTCGGCAGGCGTGCCGGCGTAGCGGCCGCCGCGCGTCGCAAACACGTAGGCCTTCTTGCCTTTCAGCAGGCCTTCGGGACCGCTCTCCGTGTAACGGAAGGTCTTGCCGGCGCGCGCCACGTGGTCGAAATACGCCTTGAGCGTGGAGGGCACGCCGAAGTTGTACATGGGCAGGCCGAGCACGATCACGTCCGCGCGGCGCAGCTCGTCGATGAGCGCGTCGGATTCCGCGGCCACGCGCGCCTGCTCCGGCGTACGCTGCTCCGCCGGCGTGACGAACGACTGGAAACGCTCGGCCGTCAGGTGCGGCAGCGGCTCGGCGCCGAGGTCGCGCACGATCACGGTGGATCCGGCGCCGACGTGCGGCAGGCTGGTAAGGGCCTTGACGAAGTCGCCGGCGAGGCGCGAGGACTGGCTCTGCTCGCCGAAGAGGCTGGCGTTGATCTGGAGGATCGTCTGCATGGTGGCTCCCATTAATACGGTGTACGTTCGGTGGGTGCATTTTGCATCTATCTTGTCGATCGAAAAGACGATAAATTAGACTATAAGTATCCAGTGCATAGATAAATGGGTCAGCCAAGAATCACCCTCGACCAATGGAACGCCCTCGTCGCCGTCGTCGAGGCCGGGGGCTATGCACAGGCGTCCGAGCGACTGCACCGCAGCCAGTCGACCATCACCTACACCATCAAGAAGCTCGAGGACCTGCTCGGGGTGAAGGTGTTCGAGCTGCAGGGACGCAAGGCCGTGCTCACGCCGACCGGGCAGGTGCTCTACCGGCGCGGCAAGTCGCTGGTCCGGGAGGCCGCGCGACTCGAGCATGCCGCGGCCGAGCTCGCGCGCGGGCAGGAATCGGAGATCCGGGTCGCCGTGGACATCATCTTCCCGACCTGGCTGCTGCTCGAGTGCTTCGCCGAGTTCGGGCGCGAGCACCCGGATACGCGCATCGAGCTGATCGAGTCCGTGCTCGCGGGAACCGAGGAGGCGTTGAACGAAGGACGCGTCGACCTCGCGATCGGCGGCATCGTGCCCGGCGGCTTCCTCGGCGACGCACTGATGCGAGTGCGATTCATTTGCGCCGCTGCACCCACTCATCCGCTGCACGGACTCGGCCGCGCGCTGACGCTCGACGACCTGCGCATGCACCGCCACCTCGTCGTGCGCGACTCGAGCGCCCTGCGCAGCCGCACCGGCGGCTGGATCAACGAGACGCGCTGGACCGTGAGCAACAAGGCGACGTCCATCCGGGCCGCCTGCATGGGCCTCGGCTTCGCGTGGTACGCGGAGGAAAGCATCCGCGAGGAACTCGATTCCGGCGCGCTCGTGCCGCTGCCGCTAGAGACCGGCAGCGAGCGCTACGTGGAGCTGTACCTGGTCTATGCGGACCGCGACACGACCGGTCCGGGCACGCGCAGGTTGATCGAGATCCTGCGCGAGAAGACGGCCGAGTCGTGCCGCTCGCGGAAGAAGGCATCGATGCTCTAGACTCCGGCGCATGGGCGGGGGGTGCATGCATCGAAGGCGCGTGCGTGGCTGGGTTGCGCTGCTGCTCGCGCCCGCGCTCGCGCTGCGCCTGTTCGTCCCCGAAGGCTTCATGGCCGGCAGCGCGGACGGCGCGCTCACGATGCAGATGTGCCATGGCGATGCGCGCTCCGCCATCGTCATCCGCGCGACGCAGGGAGGCGAGGCGCCCGCCCCCCACGGCGGCGACCACCAGGCCCCCTGCGTGTTCGCGGCAACCGCCGCCACCGCACCACCGCCGCTCGCCGCAATCGTGCTCGCGGGCGCGCCGGTCGCACAGGCGCCCGAGTCGCCACCGATCGCCGCGCCCCTCCTCCGCAGCATCCACCGGACGCAATCCCCGCGCGCACCTCCGTCGATGGTCTAGCTCGCTGCTGGACCCTCAATCTACGGAGACAATCCAATGAAGACTTCCAGCGGGGCCCGCCGGGCCTCCGTCATCGTGTCCGTGCCCGCGGCGCTTGCGCTCGCGGGCGCAGCTCAAGCCACGCCGGCGCTCGACGAGATCATCGTCACCGCCTCGCGCATGCATGCGCCCCTCACCGTGGTGACCGACCCCAAGGCGCCACGTCAACCACTGCCGGCGCACGACGGCGCCGACTACCTGAAGACCATCCCGGGCTTCTCGGTGATCCGCAAGGGCGGCACCGACGGCGACCCGGTCTTCCGCGGCATGGCCGCCTCGCGCGTGAACGTCCTGCTCGACGGCGAGGCGCTGCTCGGCGGCTGCGGCGGGCGCATGGACCCGCCGACGGCCTACGTCTTCCCCGAGGCCTACGACCGCATCGTGGTCGTGAAGGGCCCGCAGTCGGTGCTGCACGGCCCGGGCAATTCCGCGGCCACCGTGTCGTTCGAGCGCGACGTGAAACGCTTCGAGGCGCCCGGCTTCACCGCACAGGGCAGCGCGCTCGGCGCTAGCTTCGGACGCAACGACCTCGTCGCCGACCTGCGCGCAGGGACGCCGCGGGTCCGCGGCCAGCTGGTCGCCACGCGCGCTGAATCCGACGACTACGACGACGGCGGCGGCGCCACGGTGCACTCGGCCTACGAGCGCTGGAGCGCGAACGGGGCGCTCGGCTGGACCCCGGACGATGCAACGCTCGTCGAGCTGACCGGCGCGCTGAGCGACGGCGAGGCCGCGTACGCCGACCGCTCGATGGACGGCGTCGCCTTCGACCGCGAGAACCTCGGGCTGCGCTACGAGCGGGCCGACATTTCGCGGCACGTGAAGCGCCTCGAGGCGCAGGCGTACTACAACTACGTCGACCACGTGATGGACAACTACAGCCTGCGCGGCTTCACACCAACGGCGACGATGGCGAACCCGGCGGTCTCGAACCCCGACCGGCGCACCACCGGCGGGCGCGTCGCGCTCGACCTCGCCTGGGGCCAGGGCATGACAGCGACCGTCGGTGCGGACCTGCAGGAGAACGAGCACTCGCTGCGCCAGTCCATGAACCAGACCATGCAGCCCTACGAGGCGCTGCCGCGCGTCGACGATGGCTGGTTCCGCAGCGTGGGGCTGTTCAGCGAGGCCAGCCGGCCGATCGACACTCGCTCGCGTCTCGTCGCCGGCCTGCGCGCCGACCTCTGGGAAGCACGCGACGAGCGCGACTCGCTCCGGCCCGGCATGACGAGCGTGCCGAACCCCACGGCCAACGAGACCCGCCGCACGACCCTGCCGAGCGGCTTCGCACGCATCGAGCACGACCTCGCAGGTTCGTCCACCACCGCCTACGCGGGCCTCGGCCACGTGCAGCGCTTCCCGGACTACTGGGAACTCATCTCGGCGGGCAAGGAGAGCGTCGCGAGCGTGAGTGCCTTCCACACGGCACCCGAGAAGACCACCCAGCTCGACCTCGGTGTCGTGCATTCGAGCGACCGGCTCGCGGCATCCGTGTCCGCGTTCGCGAGCGACGTGGACGACTACATCCTCATCGAGTCTGGCTACGTGAAAGGCATGCGCACCGTGACCGTGACGCGCAACGTCGCCGCCCGCACCTGGGGCGGCGAAATCGACGCGACCTATGCGCTCGCGGCGCACTGGAGCCTGGCGGGCTCCCTCGCCTACACGCGCGGCGAGAACACGACCGACGACCGGCCGCTCGCGCAGATGCCGCCGCTCGAGCTGCGCACCGGCCTCAACTATGTGGGCACGCGCTGGTCGGCGGGCATGCTGTGGCGAGTCGTCGACGAGCAGGATCGCTACGCCCTCCGCCAGGGCAGCATCGTCGGGCAGGACCTCGGCCGCACCGGCGGCTTCGGCGTGCTGTCGCTGAACGGCTCGTGGCGGCCGTCGCCCGGCGTGCAGGTGTCGGCGGGCGTGGACAACCTGTTCGACAAGGCCTACGCGGAGCACCTGAGCCGTGGCGGCGCGATGCTCGCGGGCTACGAGCAGACGACGCGCGTCAACGAGCCGGGCCGCACGCTGTGGCTCAAGGTGGGTGCGACCTTCGACTGAGTCGCGTCAGCGCCCCGTGGCGGGGCCGTCGTGAGCGTCGAAGGCGATCTCGACGCGCATGCCGGCCCCACCTCGTCCGCGGCCGTAGCGCAGCACCGCGCCGTGCAGCTCGACGATGCGCCCGACGATGGAGAGACCGAGGCCGCTGCCGCTGCCGCGCGCGGACGGCGCGCGGTAGAAGCGTTGCCCCAGTCGTTGCATGTCCTCGTCGGCGAGCCCCGGGCCGCGGTCCTCGACGACCAGCGTGGCGCCTCGTCCGGCCGACGCCACGACGACCGTCACCGCGTCGGCACCGCCGTGCAGAACCGCATTGTCCACGAGGTTGCGCACCAGCACTTCGAGCAGCACCGGATCGCCGCGCACGACGGTTTCGACGGCCTCGAGATCGAGTGCCGCGCCCTGTTCCATCACCCAGGGCGCCTGCTCGGCGAGCACCCGCCGCACGATCTCGTCGAGTCGGCACGGCACCAGGTTCGTGCCCACGGTCGCCTCGTCCACGCGCGCCAGCATCAGCAGCTGCTGCACGAGTCGAGCGGCCCGGTCGCAGCCTTCGATCACCCGCGACAGGGCGCCCTCGCGCACCCGGGGCTCATCCGCGGCCCGCGCGACCTCGGCCTGGGCGCGGATCGCAGCCATGGGCGTGCGCAGTTCGTGCGCTGCATGGGAGGTGAAGCGGCGCTCGGAATCGAGTGATTCGCGGATCCGCTCGAACAGTCGGTCCAGCGTGGCGGCGACCGGCGCCACCTCGGCGGGCGGATCACGCAGGCCGAGCGGACGCAGGTCCTGCGGACCCCGCAGTTCCACTTCACGACCGAGCTCGCGCAGTGGCGCGAGCCCGCGCCCCACGACCCACCACACGAGCGCACCGACCAGCGGCAGGGCGAGCAGCAGCGGCAGCAGCGTATTGCGTGCGATGCGGCGCGCGATGCGCTCTCGCGCCGAGTGGTCCTCGCCGACCTGGACGAGCACCTCGTGATCGTTGTCCCAACCGCTGAAGATGCGCCAGCGCCGCCCGTCCAGCACGGCATCGCTGAAGCCCGATTCGACCCGTGACAGGCGCGCCGAAGGCGCGCCCGCCGAACGCAGCACCAGCTTGTGACCGTCCTCCCAGGCCTGGAACGCGACGCGGCGGCGATAGCCCGCGACGTCCTCGAACTCCTCGACCTCGAGATCCTCGAGTTCGTGCCCGGCCTGCGCGATGACGAGCCGCGCCGACTGCGCGAGATGCGCATCGAGCAGCGCGTCGACCTCGCGATGCGAGTCGACGTAGGTGGCGACGCCGATGGCGATCCACGCCCCCGCCAGTACCGCGAGCAGCAGCACGACCAGCCGGCGGCGGATGGACGATCTAGGCATCGCGCGTCGCTCCCCCGTCGGCCGGCACGATGTAGCCCACGCCCCGGACGGTGCGGATCAGCGACGGCGTGAGTTTCCTGCGCAGGTGGTGGACGTGCACCTCGATGGCATTGCTCTCGAGCGCGTCGCCCCACTCGTACAGCCGTGATTCGAGCTGGCCGCGGGTCAGGACGCGGCCCGCATTGAGGACGAGTTCGAGCAGCACCGCGAACTCGCGCGGTTGCAGTTCCACCGGCACGCCAGCGAGACTTGCGCTGCGCGCCGCCGGGTCGATCTCCAGTTCGCCGATACGCAGGACACTGCCCGCGCCGCCCTGCGCACGGCGCACCAGCGCCCGCAGCCGGGCCGCCAGCTCGGCGATCGCGATCGGCTTCACGACGTAGTCGTCGGCGCCCGCGTCCAGGCCCTTCACGCGATCGTCCACCGCGTCGCGGGCGGTGAGTATCAGAACCGGCGTGCGGTCATCGCGCGCACGCAGCATGCGCAGCACCTCGAATCCGGCGAGCCGCGGCAAGCCGAGATCGAGTACGACGGCTGCGAAACGCTCGGCGCACAGCGCCGCGTCCGCGGCCGAGCCGTCCCGCAGCCAGTCGACGGCGAAGCCGGCCTGCCGCAAGCCGGCCTGCAGGGCATCGCCGAGCAGCGCGTCGTCCTCGACCAGCAGGATCCGCATGGATCAATCGTCGTCCTTCCCGTGCGCGTCGACCAATAGGTGTTCCCCGTCGTGCCCGTCCTCCGTGGCCTCGGCGCTCGAAATCGCTCCGCCACCGGCCAGCATCGTCCAGCCCCAGAAGCCGAGCACGGCCGCCGCAACCGCGAGTCCCACCGCGCTCACGCCGAGTCCCGTCGCGGGCCGCTCCCCCGCCCCACGCTTGTAGCCCGTCACCATGGCCCGCACAAGGTTCTCGCGATGCGCGAGGCTGCTCGCGATCACGCCCGCCACGTGCAGCGATACGACGACCAGCCAGGTGTTCGCGAGGAACTCGTGCACTTCCTCGAAAGCGTCGCCGCCGATCTCGTTCAGGGTGAGGTAGCCGGAGACCGCCGTGCCGGCGCCGAGGGCGAGGATCGCGTACACGGCCCAGCTGCCGGCGGGATTGTGACCGGTGTAATGGCGGGCGCGACCGGTCGCAATCTCCTTGAGGTACGCAATCGCCTCCGCTGGCCGGTAGCGGAACGACGCGAACCTCGCATGGTGAGTGCCGACGAAGCCCCACAGCAGACGGAACGCGACCAGGCCGAGCACGGTGTAGCCGAACGCCACGTGCAGGTTGCGCCAGCGCTCGCTGTCGGAGATCGCGTAGGCCGCCGCGAACGACGCCGCGAGCGTCCAGTGGAAGATGCGGACCGGCAGGTCCCAGACCACCTGTTTCTGGTTCATCGCGTTCACCTCGGGATCGAGACCCGGTCTTCCTCGAAATCGCCGCTGGCGGCACGGGGATGACAGGCATCGCAGTTCGCGGCGCTCCGCACGGCGGGACGACGCCAGGTGGCAGCGCTCACCTCGTCGTGCTCGTCGCGGAACCACGTGGCAGTCGTGATGCGGGGCAGCGCGGCACCCGGCGCTGCCGGTGCACCCTTCGGCGCGGCGAACTGGCGCGAGACGGCCGCGAGGGTCGCATCGTCGAGGCTCGCGTCGACGCCGTAGTGGCGATCGAGGTTGCCGAGCACCACTCCCCATGCAGCGCGCGGCAGGAGCTGCGCCGGATAGGCGACGTGGCAACTGCCGCACTCGGCCTGCATCGCCGCGTGGTCGTCACTCGGCCCGGCGGCGACGGGTCGTTCCGGCGCGAAGGCCAGCACCAGTACGGCGGCTGCCCAGACGGCGAGATCCGCCGGTCGAAAGTGTCTCGTGGGATTCATGGCTTGCTCCTGTTGTCGAGGGAGATCAGGTAAGCGAGCAGGTCCGCCTTTTCGGCGGCAGTGCACTCGCGTCCGTGCGTGTCCTTGCAGTTGCGCTTGAACCATTTCTCGGCCTTGGCGCGGTCGGTGAAGCGCGCGGGATCCGCGCCAGGCGCGAGCGGCCTGATCGGCTTGCCCGTGACCGCGTGCCGGCCCGTTTTCCGCGGATCCGGCGTGTGGCAGGAAGCGCAGCTCCAGTCCCTGCCGCGTGCATGGAAGAAAGCGTCGCCGCGCGCGGCGGTCGGCCCGGCATACGACCGGGTCTGGGCCGCCGCTTCCCCGCGGTAGGCCTCCAGCAGCGCGGCGGCTGACCCGGCCTGCGCGGCGGGCCCGCCGAGCAGCACGGCCAGCAGAAGGATGGTTCGCTTCATGGTCACTCCGTCAGTCGAGGGAACGGAGCGGAACCCTACCGGCCCGTGCTTAACGGCTCCTTAACGCTGGCCAGCACGGTGGCCGCGCGCTACCGTAGCCACTCGTTCATCCGACCTGCGTGGAGTCGCGACATGACCCAGGGCCACTGCCTGTGCGGGACGGTGCGTTTCGAGATCGACGGTCCGTTCGTCTCGATGCTGCATTGCCACTGCTCGATGTGCCGCAAGCACCACGGCACGGCCTTCGCGACGTTCGTCGCCGCCCCGCTCGCCGGGTTTCGCATTACGGCGGGCGAGGATTCGATCGAGCACTACCAGTCGTCGCCGGGTTTCCATCGCTCGTTCTGCAAGCACTGTGGAGCGGTGATGCCGGAGGGCATGGAGGCGATCGGCCTGGTCGTCTGCCCCGCCGGCGACCTCGACGGCGAGCTCGGCATCGAGCCGCAGATGCACATGTTCACGGCCTCGAAGGCGCCCTGGTACGAGATCAGCGACGGGCTGCCACAGCACGAGGAGTACCCGCCGCAGTTCGGCATGCAGGCCACCCCGCGCAAGCCGGTCGAGGCGCACGGCAACGCGACGCAAGGCAGCTGCCTGTGCGGCGGGGTGGCGTACGAGATCAGCGGGCCGCCGCTGCGCTTCTTCTACTGCCATTGCTCGCGCTGCCGGCACGGGCGCAGCGCCGCGCACGCGGCCAACATCTTCTACAAGGCCGACGGCTTCCGCTGGCTGCGCGGCGCCGACCTGGTGCAGGACTACCACCTGTCCGGGGCGCAGTTCTTCGGCACCGCGTTCTGCCGGCGCTGCGGCAGCGCCGTGCCGCGGGTCGCGGTCGAGCATGGCGTGGTCAACGTGCCGGCCGGGTCGCTAGACAGCGACCCGGGCATTCGCGCCGAGGCGCACATCTTCGTCGACTCGAAAGCGCCCTGGGACCGCATCAGCGACTCGATCCCGCAGTTCGCGGAGATGCCGCCGCGCCGCTGAGTCGCGGTCAGTCCTCGGGCTCGTTCTCCTCGGCGCTCCAGATGCGCCGGTGCTCGAGTTCGGCCGCGGCCCGCACGCTCGCGTGGCGGTTCGAGAGCAGCAGCGACGAAGGATCGCAGACGCGGGCGCGGATCACGCCGAGGTCCACGGCGGCGTCGAACAGGCTGGGATACCAGCGCTGCCACTCCGGGAAGATCTCGTCGAGCCGTTCCTTCAGCGTCATGGACGGGAGTGTGCCGCCGCTCAGTCCGACGGGCAACCCGGGCCGTCGGGACCGTGCGTAGCGTTGATTTTCTGCACGCTGGCCGCGACTTCGGCGGCGAGCGGACCGGTGCCGGCGTGCGCCTGCGCGATCGCGATTTCACGCCGGGCCGCAGCCGGGCAACCGAGTTCGAGCAGCACCTCGGCGCGATTGTTGCGTGCCGCGACCTCGTTCGGCGCGAGCTCGATCACGGCACGATAGCCACGCTCGGCTGCGCGCAGGTCGCCACGGGCGTAGGCGAGGTTCGCGAGTCCGAGACGGGGCAGCGCCTCGGCAGGCCATTGCCGCGTCGCGGCCTCGTAGGCCAGCACGGCTTCGTCACGCTTGCCGACAGCCTCGAGACCCGCCGCCGCTTCCATGTAGCGCGCGAGCTCCGGCGCGGCGGGCACCTGTCCCGGCGGCAGCGCCACCATCGCCCAGCGCCCGGCCCGGTCCCAGGTCATCAGGAATCGCGTGCTCGAAAGCTGCAGGCGCTCATCGGTACCGGAGCGCAGGATGAATTCGTCAGCCTCGGAGTCATAACCGACCAGCACCGCGTAATGCCAGCCGGGCCAGGGACCGGCGCCCAGCCTCTGCATCACCAGCACGGGCGTGCCTGCCGCGAGCTGTGCGAGCAGCGCGTCGGCACGCGGCGGCAGGAGATAGGGCAGGCGACCCCGGCCGCGCGTGGCGGCGACGAGTTCCGGCTGCAGGCTGCCCTGCCGGCCCGGCAGGTAGACCTCGGCGACGAGGCTGTCCGGGTCGGTCGGCACGCCTGAGGCGCCGAGCACGGTTGCGAGCGCGGCGGGGCCGCACTGGTAATCGCGCTGGGGGAAAAACGGCGTTTGCGCGAGCTCGACGCGCGTGGGGAACCGTGCCGCGGTCAGCTGCGGCAGGGCCGGGCCGCGGCTTGCGCAACCGGCCAGCGCGAGCGCGAGGACGCAGGCAGCCGCGCGAACGAGACTGCCTGCGGCCATGCGCTGAACGCGGTGCTCGCGATCAGGTCTTCTTGAAGATGTCGATGACACCCGTCAGTTCGAGGATCAGCAGCACGATGAACACGATGCCGATGACCGCGAGGGCGTCGCCGCCGGCCGGCATCTCGGCCATCTGCCCGGCGAGCTTGCCGAGTTCCGCGTCCGTGAGCGCGGCGATGCGCGACTCGATCTGCGCAGGTGCCACGCCGAGCGCCGCGAACTGCTGGCGCACGTCCTCGCGTGCCAGCGCGGCGTTGACGGTCGCGAGGTCCTGGGCGCGGCTGCTGGACTCGACGGCCTGCAGTGTGCCGATCATCGCGGCATTCGCCATCAGCGGCGAGCCGAGGTTGAGGATCGCGAAGCAGAGGACATGGATGACGGAACGCTTGAACATGTGCACCACCCGTTGCGAAGGCAATTGAACCGTCCGCAGTGTAGCGAAACCGCGCCGGATAGGTGGAAACCGCCGGGCAGCCTTGACGGCCGTCGCAGTTTTCCGCTCAGCCGCCGGCCCAGCGCAGCAGGTTCGAGTAGGCGGCCGGGTCGGTGAGCAGCACGAAGGCGAGGCCGAAGACCGCGCCGCCCAGGTGCGCGTCGTGGTTGATCCTCCCGCGCGGGTGCCGGGCCGAGTACCACGAGTAGGCGACGTAGCCGATGGCGAACAGCGGCGCCGGGATCGGCACCGGGATCGGGATGATGAAGAGCTTCTGCCACGGGAAGTACACGATCGACGCGAACAGCACCGCGGAAATGGCGCCGGATGCGCCGAGCGAGGCGTATTGCGGGTCGTTGCGGTGCTTGCGCCAGGTGCCGAGCTCGCTCAGCGCGAGCCCCAGGAAATACAGCACCGCGAAACTCGCCGGCCCGATCTGGCGCTCGAGCGGGAAGGCGAAGAAATAGAACGTCACCATGTTGAAGAGCAGGTGCGGCAGGTCGGCGTGCACGAACCCGCTGGTGACGATCGTCTCGTACTGCTTGCGGCGCGTGAACCAGTACGGCCGGAACAGGCTGCGCTCGATGACCTGCGGCGCCGCGTAGAGTCCCGCGAGACTCGCCACGATCGTGGCGACGAAGATCACCAGCGCAATGCTCATCAGAAAAGCTTAACAGGTGCCAGTGGTCGGGTCCGTCGGAAAGATGAGACTAGCCTGGATGGCTCTACTGATGCTGGCGCCGCTCGCGTCGTTCGGCTGGGAACTCAATGTCTCGGGAGCGACCGTAACACCTAAGTGGCGCGGCTGCACCGTGCGATTGCCGGCCGGATGGCATTACGACACGGCCCCCAGGGCGGTACTGGCATCGTACGACGGGCCGCTGCTGAACCACATCCTCGTGCAGTTGATGCCGCACAAGGATGCATTCAAGGCCATCAAGAAGGTCTCGAGCGCGCAGTCACTGCCCGAGGACCTCGCCGAATCCTACGTTGCAAACCTCCAGGCGGAGGGTGTGATGCGCGAGGTCGAGATTCTCGGCACGGAGCCGGCCGCGCTCGCCGGGCAGCAGGCATTCCGGCTGCACCTGCGCTACCGTCTCCCCGAAAATTCCGGCAGCGCCGTGGTCGAAGAGATCGTTCTTGGCACGCCCACGCCCAAGGCGCTGTTGCTCGTGAAGTACACGGCACCCGCCCTGCACTTCTTCGCAAAGAGCCTGCCCGAGTTCGACGAGGTGGCGAAGTCCGTGACACTGCAATAGGCACTCGGGGCCTACTTGAGCGTGGTGACGCCGGCAACGCCCTTGGCCCGCGGCGGGATCCGCGCCATCTTTTTGGCGGCCTCGGCCTTCACGCGCGCCAGCAACTTCCTGTCGCCCCGCAATTCGTCGGCGCGCGCATTGGTCGCCGCGACCAGCTCGGGCGTAAGCGCCCGGCCGAAACTGCGCAGCGGCGCGATCTCGAACCCGTGCTTGCGGAACAGGCGGTAGATTTCCTTGACGCGCGCCGGTGCCAGGTCGCGGCCCAGCGTGAAGCACTCGAAGCGCTCCTCCATGGCGAGCAGCGCGGCCTCGGCGAGACAGGCATAGGCCACGCCGGGCGGCAGCCCGATGTCGAAGCTGAACTTCACCGGACCCGGGATCACGACCTCGCCGCTCTCGACCACCATGACGTCGGGTCGCAACGCCGCCTCCTCCGCCGAAATGTCCGGCGGCAGCGCGACATCCAGGATCACGGCGCCCGGCTTGCACCGGCTCACGTCGAGCACGCGCTGGCCGAACGCCGAGGTCGCGGTGACGATCAGGTCGCAGTCCCCGACGCGCTTCGTCGTGGTGACGTCCACCTCAACGTCCGCATCGGGTGTCTCCGCGAGGATCGTGCGCTTCAACGCCGCGAGGCGCTCGGGCTCGATCGAGACCAGCACCACGTCCTTGACGGCCGCCGCGAGCAACCGCGAGCACACCGAGCCGATCGACCCGGTGGCGCCCACCACCATCGCCTTGCCTCGCGCGAGGTCCTTCCAGCCCATCCGCCGGGCGGCGAGCTTGGCGGTCTCGAGCGTCGCGGCGATGGTGAGGCTGTTGCCGGTCGTGACGGGAATCGGCGCGCGACTCGCCACCGTCACCCCGGCATCGCCCACCACCTTGGTGAACGCGCCGAGCCCGACGATCTTCGCGCCGCGCCGCGCCGCATCGCGCACCGCCTGGTCCAACCGGCGATAGGTGAACTCGGGCGGCCGGGTGAGCATCTGACGCGGCGTCATGCCGAGCGCGTAGATGAGCCCGTCGATGGCCTTGCCCGTCGCGGGCGAGCGCCCGCCCTTGACCGTCCCGACGAGTTGGCCTGGCATGTACGCTGCGGTGAGCTCCACGAGCGTCGGCGGCAGATGACGCGTCCAGCGGTAATGCGGGTGGCTCGCCAGGTAGGCGACGGTGAGCGGATGCAGTACGAATGCGAAGCGATTTCCGTCGCGCGCGGCCCGCGCCTTGATCGACCCGACTGCCGCCCGACCCACGGCCGACTCTCCCCGCAAGGTGATGGCTGTGATTCTTGCGGCTGCGCGTCGTCGCGGGAATGCGTAAATGGCGCAGCTACTCGACGACGGCCGCTGGTTCAGCTCCTGGCCGGCGGGCAGAACACCGTCGCGAAACCGCCGCCGGGCGTGCGGAAATTGGTCGTCTGTCCCTGATACAGGCGGGCCGCGAGCATGAGCACACGGCCGTCGCAGGCGTAACAACGCACGTCGAGCTTGAGCCGCACCGCCGCGCCGTCCACGTGGACGCTGCGCTCGCTCGGCGGCACGACCTGCTGCGCCACGCAGGATCCCGCCAGGACCTCGCCCCAGGCCCGCCGCGTCAGCCTGTCGCCGCGATAGCATTGCCGCCGTAGCCCGCGACCGGCTTGAAGAACAGCCCCTTGCGCGCGGCCCACAGTTCTTCCCCGAGCGCGGGGTCGTCGATGCGCGTGTGCGGCACCATGCGACGCAGCACGTCGATGCGCGTCGCCTCCACGCCCCACGACGCCAGCAGGCCCGCATTGCACAACATCGCGAGGTTGCGCTTGTCGGCGTGGAGCGCATGCGCCCGGGGATGCGGCGTGACGACGGCAGCACCCGCGAGATACGCGGACCGCAGGGCCGCGTGCGCCGGCGAATCGAGCGCGAAGTCCGTGAGCCGGTTGCAGACGAGGTCGATGCGTCCGGTGAGGTCGCGCAGTTCACCGTCGCGATACACGAGCGCCGACGGGTCGCAGATCACCGCATCGACGCCGTGGCGTCGGAACATTTGCGCGGCGAGCAGGAACTCGGGATACAGGTACTGCCCGGCGGGTTGCTCGTCCACGATCGCGACGCGACGTAGCGGCTCGTCGCCGTGCCTGCGGCGCCACTCCGCCTCGAACATCGCGTAGAGCGCCTCCTCGAGCGCATCGGCCGCGACCGGCTGGCGCGGCACCGAGAACACCGGCTCGCAGCACGCCTGCCGCGCCCTCGACAGCGCTGCATTCAGGAATGCGCCGCCGGCATTGGCGTTGATCTCGATGAGGCGCGGGCTCTCGGGCGTGACGTGGAAGTCGTAGCCCATCAGCACCCCCGCCGTACCCGGCTCGAAGCGGGCAATGGGCGGCGCCCACGCGAGCGAGTCGTACAGGCCGCGCGTATCCGCATCGGCCTCGAGCTGGCTGCGCAGGACGGACGGATCCACGCTGATGCAGAAGCAACCGGCGTTCAGCGCTTCGATCGCGTCGCGCGCAGCCTGCGGGTCGGGGTGGTTCATGGCCGAAAGCGGATCTCGCCGGCGTTCTCGGGATGCAGCGCGCGCTTCGTGCCATAGAAGTCGCGCAGGCTCGCCAGGTCGCGCTCGCGGTCGCCGGTGAAGCGCAGGTAGGTATCGATGCCGACGGTACGCGTCCCATAGTCGATGTAACCGAGACCCACCGGGACGTTGGCCGCGAGCGCCACCAGGTAGAAGCCCGACTTCAGGTAGTCCGTATGGCTGCGCGTGCCCTCCGGCGCAATCGCGAGCCACATCCAGTCGCGCCTGCGGAACTCCACGACCAGCCGGTCGATGAACCCCGTCGCCGCGCGGCGGTTGACCGGCACGCCGCCGAGCCGCTCCAGCAGGCCGCGGAACGGCCACGGGAACATGCTGTCCTTGCCGAGCCAGTTGGCGGGCAGTCCGTGCCCGATCTTGAACAGCATGCCGATGACGAAGTCCCAGTTCGAGGTGTGCGGGTACACCAGGATGACGCCGCGTGGCTCCGCCGGCCACACGAGCGACGTGCGCCAGCCGAAGAGCCGCAGGAGAGCGAGCGCGCCACGACGCAGCAGAGCGACCATGCAGAGGTGCCTCTACTTTTTCCTCAGGGCTTTCACGAATCCCTGCAGCGTGGGCGAGACCGCGCCCGGCGCAATCATGATCTCGATGAGCTGGAAGCGGCCGCGACGCCCGGCGGCGCATTCGAGCGCCGCGGCGAGTTCCACGCGGGTCGTGACCCGCACTCCGTCGCCGCCGAGCGGACCCGCCAGCTCGGCGAAATGCCAGTCGTCGAGTTCGTTGAACCGCGACCCGGGCTGGAACACGCGCAGCATCTCCCAGCTGCGGTTGTTGAACACCAGCACGATCGGGTCCCAGCCGTAGCGCCGGCAGTTGCCGAGTTCCCAGCCGGTCATCTGGAACGCACCGTCGCCGACCAGGACCAGTGGCCGGCGCCCGGTCGCCGCCTGTACGCCGAGGCCAGCCGGCACGCCGAACCCCATCGTCGCGTAATAGCCAGGCGCCACGAGCTCGGTGTTATGGATGTCGAGCGAGGCAAACAGGCAGTCGCCCGTGTCGCTCGCCATCGGCATGCGGCCGTGCCGGGCGAACAGGTCGTTCACCGCCCGGGCGATGTCGGCAGGCGCGATCGGCGATTCGTCGTGGACCAGCCCGTGCGGGAACTCGGTCGGCAGGCCCGCCGAACGCGGCGGACGGTCGGCGACACGACGTGCGAGTTCGTCGACCAGCGCCGCGAGCGGGATGTTGCCGTAGCGGTGAAAGCCCATGGTCACCGAGCGGTCGGCTGCGAGCACGACGCTGCGCCGGTCGATGCGGCCCTCCGCCACGCCGAAATTCGTGTCGGATATGGTCACGCCGAGCAGCAGCAGGCAATCCGACTCCTCGACCTGCCGGCCGACGCGCGGATGCGCCGCGAGCCCGAGGTAGGTGCCCGCCACCGGCACGTCGCATTCGGCCAGCAAGCCGCGTCCCATGAACAACGTCACGACCGGCACGTGCAGGCGCCGCGCGAGTGCCGCCACGCGCGGCTCGAGTCCGTAACGGCGGATCTCCGAACCGACCATCATCACCGGCCGCGCCGCGCCGGCGAGGCGCTCCATGATCTCGTCCGCCGACGCCGCCACCGCCTGCGGGTCGTACTCCACTTCGGGCAGCTTCACGACTGGCGCGCAGGGCTCGAACACCACGTCCCGCGGCAACTCCAGGTAGACGGGCCGCGAATGCATCAGGCAACTGCGCAGCACTCGCGCGACCTGCACAGGTGCCGACGCCGGGTCGTCGAGCACGGCCTGGTCGCAGGTGATCTCGCGATAGATCGCGAACTGCGAGTCGAGCCGCTTCACCTGGTGGTGCAGCAGCAGCCCGGCGCGGCTCTCGCTGCGCCCGGGCGCACCGGAGATCACCACCAGCGGCGACTTCTCCGCATAGGCGGCCGCGACCGGATTGACCATGTTGAGCGCGCCGGCGCCGTAGGTGACCACCGCCACGCCGGGCGCGCAGCTCGCGCGGGCCGCGGCGTCGGCCGCATAGCCGACCGAGGGTTCGTGGCTCAGCGTGTGCAGCGGCAGGACACCCGATTCCTCGATGACCTCGAAGAACTTGAGCACGAAGTCGCCCGGGATGCCGAAGACCTGGCGTGCGCCGTGATCCTGCAGTGCGTTCAACAGTGACTGGGCGAGGTGCATGAGGATCCTGCCGTCGGCCAGACGGCAGGATGCCACATGCCCCGTTGCTCCACTACAGCACGTAGTGGGCGTTGAACCCGGCGTTCAACGGCGCGCCCAGCCTCATCACGACCAGCACCGCCAGTGCGGCGAAGACCGTGAGTTCGTAGCGTTTCGTCGATTTGCACGAGGTCACGTCGATACCCTCCTGGTCGGGATCAGCCCTGGAAAACCGGCGCCAGCGCCGCCTGGATGCGCGACATCTGCGCCTCCGTGGTCATGCCGGTGAGCAGCCGCGCGAAGTGCGGGTGCTGCACGCCGGAGACGATGTACTGCCAGGGGTACGCGCGCAGCAGCCCCTTGCGAATCGACTCCTGCTCGCCCGTCGTGAATCCGCGCTTGCAGATGTCGATGAAGTAGTCCGCGTCGGCCGCGGCCTGGGCCTGCAGGATGCCGTCCACGGCGCCGACGAGGCCGATCAGGTCGTCGACCGCGCGGTCGCGCTCGAACGGCTGCAGCTTGCCGTGCTCGCGCTCCCGTTCGATCTCGTCGAGCATCGCGTGCTGCACTTCCTCCATCCAGTGGTACTTGAAGACGTCCTTCCACGGCGGCGAGAGGGCCGCATCGGCCTCGATGCGGCGGAACAGCTCCTGGCGCTTCAACTCCTCGTCGCTGAAGCGCACCAGCGCCTCGAGCGCGACCTGGTCGCCGAGCCAGTGCTGGCCGGAGAGCTCGAGCACCTTCGCGCCGATGAAGCGCTCCACCAGGCCGAAGACGTAGGCGTAGGTGCGGCCCTGCACCTGGCTCATGAGGCGTCGCTCGTCCGCGGCGAGGAACGGGAAGCCGTCCATCTTTGCCAGACCGTCGGGCAGGAACTTCTGCGAGAAGTCCATGGCCCGGCCACGGATCACGTCGGCGTCGATGTCCCAGCGCACGCGCTTCGAGGCCTTGATGATGCGCGCATAGCGTGCGGTCTCCGCAACGTCATAGGCCTCGCGGGTGTCGAGCTTGATGGCTGCGTTCTGCATGTCTGTCTCCCTGCAACGATGTCGGCGACCTGCGGCGGAGGAGCCCGCTCGCGTTGGGTGCCATCCTCGCGGACGTCGGTAACGGCCCGATGTCGCGCGCGCAATTTCTTGCATCCGTTTGTGACGGCGCAGCGGGCCGGCGGTGCCGCCGCTATGCTGGCGCGGCTCGCAGGGCCCGCAGGGGGAACAGGTGGCGCACGCCGGCTCGGTGCTCATAGTCGACGACGATCCTTCGATCCGCCAGATGCGGGCGGAGTATCTCGGCTCGCACGGGTTCAGGACGGCCGAGGCCGGGGACGGCGCCGCCATGCGCGTCGCGATCGGGCAGGATCTCCCCGACGTGGTGCTGCTCGACCTGCGCCTGCCCCGCGAGGAAGGACTCTCGCTCGCGCGCTTCCTGCGCGAGCGCTACGACGTCGGCATCATCATGGTCACCGCGGCCGGCGAGATCATCGACCGCGTGGTCGGCCTCGAGGTCGGCGCCGACGACTACGTGACGAAGCCGTTCGGCCCGCGCGAGCTGCTCGCACGCCTGAAGAGCGTCATGCGCCGCAGCCAGGCGCGCCCCGCGGCCGCCTCGCCCGGCGACGCGCCTGCCCAGCCACGCACCGTGCCCTTCGGACGCTGCCGGCTCGACCTCGCCGCACAGCAGTTCATCGACGCCGACGGCGCCGAGATCCCGACCACCAGCATGGAGTTCGACCTGCTCAAGGTGTTCGTCGAGCATCCCGGCAAGGCGCTGTCGCGCGACCGGATACTCACGCTCACCCGCAACCGCGAGTGGGAGCCGTTCGACCGATCGATCGACATCCGCATCGCGCGCCGCGCCGGGACGCCTGCCTATACTCGCCCCATGGACCAGCCGGCCACCACGCTGCACGCAGTCGAGCGCGCGCTGCACGAGAAACGCGCCATCGAGTTCGAGGAGTCGGGCGACTTCGGCGGCGGACCGCGCACCTACCTCTCCTCGAGATTCGCGCTGTTCGACGCCGATGGCGCCGTCTACGCGGTCTGCGGCATCGCCACCGACATCACGGAACGCAAGCACCTCGAGGACGCCCTGTCGAGCGCGGCGCTCGCCGTGTCCACCGCCGAGGACGAATCGCTCTACCGCGAACTGGTGCGCCATCTCGCGACGATCCTCGGCGTGGACGGCGCCTTCATCGCGACCTTCGACGCGGCGGATCCCTGCCGGCTGCACATGTGCGCCTTCTACCTCGACGGCCGGATCGTCGAGAACTTCGCCTACCCGATGTCCGGCACGCCCTGCGAGCCGGTGCTCGGCCAGCAGTTCCGCTTCCATGCCGAACGGCTCCCGCAACTGTTCCCGGCCGACACCGACTTCCACAAGCTCGGAGTGGAGAGCTACGCGGGCTACCCGTTGAACGACGCTGCCGGCCGTACGCGCGGCCTGATCTCGGCGATCGCGCGCAAACCGCTCGAGCGGCCCGCCTTCGTCGAGTCGGTGCTGCGCATCTTCGCAGTGCGCGCCTCGGCGGAGATCGACCGCGCGCGCTTCCGCGGCGCTCAGGGCCTCCGAGACGAGCTACCGCGAGATCTTCGAGGCGAGCGAAGACGCGATCTGCGTCCACGACTGGGACACCGGCGCGATCGTCAACGTCAATCCGCGCGCCTGCGAACTCTCCGGCTTCAGCCACGAGGAACTCCTCCGCTCCTCGCTGTGCGACATCAGCGCGTGCGTGCCGCCATATACCAACGAGGAGGCGATGCGCTGGATCGAGCAGGCGAAGCACGACGGGGTGGCGCGCTTCGAATGGCAGCGCCGCAACAAGGACGGCAGCCTGCACTGGGACGAGGTGGTGCTGCGCAGCGCGCGCATCGCAGGCCGGCCGCGCGTGCTCGCCTTCACGCGTGAAGTGACCGAGCGCAAGCTCCGCGAGCAGGCACTGCGCCAGAGCGAGGACCGGCTCCGCGCCACCATCAGGGCGGCCATCGACTCCATCGTCGCGATCGACCACCAGGGCCGCATCATCGAGGTCAACCCGGCGGCCGAGGCGTGCTTCGGCTACCGGAATGCCGACGTGCTCGGACGCCGGCTCGACGAACTGCTCGTCCCGGAGCGCCTGCGCGAGACCTTCGCCCGGGCGCTCGCCAGCTACCTCGAATCCGGCGAGGGTCCTTTCCTCGGGCGACGCATCGAGACCTGCGCGCTGCGTGCGGACGGCAGCGAGTTCCCGGTCGAGCTCGCGACGGGCGTGGCCCAGGGTGCCGAGGGCACGATCTTCATCGGCTACCTGCGCGACATCAGCGAGGTCAAGGCCGCCGAAGCGCGCCGCCAGCGGCTCGAGGCGAAACTGAGGCAGGCGCAGAAGATGGAGGCGATCGGCCAGCTCACCGGCGGCATCGCGCACGAATTCAACAACCTGCTCACCAGCATCATGGGCTACGTCGCGCTTGCGGCCGAGCGGCAGGAGCAGTTCGGCGATGGGCGGCTCGAAGGCTACCTCACCCAGGCGCAGCATTCGTGCGACCTCATCCAGCAGATGCTGATGTTCAGCCGCGGGCAGCGCGACGAGGCGCGCCCGGTCGCCGTCGGGCCGCTGGTGCAGGACTCGCTGCAGATCGTCCGCACCGCCCTGCCTGCCGCGATGGACCTGCAGTCGGACATCGCGCACGAGGGCACGACGGCCCGGCTCGGGCCCCTGCAGCTCGAACAGGTGCTGCTCAACCTGTGCATCAACGCGCGCGATGCGGCCGGCGGGAGCGGGACCGTACGCGTGACCGTGCGGCCGGTGGAGGTCGTGTATGCCACCTGCGCCGGGTGCCGCGCCGCCGCGTCCGGCCGGTACGTCGAACTGTGCGTCGAGGACGCGGGCCAGGGCATCGCGCCCGAGGTGCTCGAGCGCATCTTCGAGCCGTTCTACCCGACCAAGGAGACCGGCAAGGGCACCGGCATGGGGCTCGCGATCGTGCACGGCATCGTGCACGAGCAGGGCGGCCACGTCGTCGTCGAAGCCACGCCGGGCCGGGGCTCGCGGTTCCGCGTGCTGCTCCAGGCGCTCCCCCACGAGGTTGCCGCCAACGGCCTGCCGGCCGCGCGCAGTGCGCACGTGCCGGCCGATCGCCGCACGCTCGAGGGATCGGTGCTCGTCGTCGACGACGAGGAATCGGTCGGCGGGTTCATGCGCGAACTGCTCGACACCTGGGGGATGCAGGCGAGCTGCATGTCGCGCCCGCAGGAGGCGCTCGAGGCCGTGATGCGCGAACCGGCGCGCTTCGACGTCGTGATCACCGACCAGTCGATGCCGCGCATGGCGGGACTGGCGCTCGCACGCGCCCTGCATGCGGTGCGCGCCGACCTGCCAGTGATCCTCTACACCGGCTACAGCGACGGGCTGGCCCGGTCGGACGCGGACTCGGTCGGGCTCGTGGCGGTGCTGCGCAAGCCCGTGGAAGCTGCGGCGCTGCGCGCCACCCTGGAGAAATGCCGGGTTTAAGGTTCCGCGGGTTTCGCGTAGCGTGCGACCCTTGCGCAACCCCAGACCAGCAACGCTCCTGTCCCTGCTGCTGGCCGCCTGCGGTGGAGGCGGGTCCGGCGGTTCGTCCACGGAGCCGCTCGTGCAGTCGGCCGCCGTGGCGGGCGACGTGCTGCTCGCGGCCATCCTGCAGGTGGACGGCTACGTCAACGAGGCGGGACGCGGCCCGCAAGGTCGCTCGCACGCGGCAGGCGACCTCGACGACGTGTATGCCGTCGACCTCGTGGCCGGACAGCTGCTCGAACTGGTGCTGCCACCACCGCCCCCCGGCACGCCCGACGGCGCGCGCGACGACGCCGACCTCGGCCTCTACGACGCGGTGCAGGGCGCGACGATCTACCGACTTGCGATCGGCGACGCGGTCACGGCGGCCGCCGTGCCCTCGCTGCGCCTCAGCGATGATTTCGTACCCGGCGAGGTCATCGTGACGCCGTTGGCGCCGCTGCAGGCCGGTGTGCGGGAGCATCTCGTGCGCCTCCCGGTCGGATCAGGTCCGGGCCGGCGGAAGTCGCTGGCCGACGCACCCTTGCAGGATCGCGCAGGTTTCACCGTGCCGGCCGCAATGCAGGCCAGGCGCGCCACCCTGCAGATCGTGAAGCAGCTGCGGCGCGACCCGGCCATGCGCGCGGCCGACCTCAATCGCCGCCTTGCGGCCGCGGCCGTGCCGAACGATCCGCTGTATCCGTTGCAGCGCTGGCACTACGAGTTGATCGGCCTGCCCGCCGCCTGGACCGTGACCTTCGGCAACCCGGGCGTGATCGCGGCCGTGGTCGACTCCGGGCTCGTCCCACATCCGGAATTCGCGGCAAGGCGGATCGCCGGCTACGACTTCGTGAGCTTCAAGCTGAACGGCGACGGCGACGGGCCCGACGCCGATTCCGACGACCCCGGTTGCGCGACGAGCGGCACCGACCGGTTCCATGGCACGCACGTCGCGGGCACGGTGGCCGCGGCGGCGAACGATGCGACGGGCGTGGCCGGCGTCGCGGGCAACGTCTCGATCATGCCGGTGCGCGCGCTCGACAGCTGCTTCGGCGGCACGATCTACGACGTCATGCAGGGCATGCGTTACGCCGCCGGACTGCCGAACGACTCCGGCCGCCTGCCCGCCCGGCGCGCCGACGTGATCAGCCTGAGCCTGTCCCAGGGCGGCGCCTGCGACGCGAGCATGGCGGCGCTTGCGGCCGAGATCCGCGCGCGTGGCGTGATAATCGTCGCGGCTGCCGGCAACGACGGCCGGAGCGAGCCCGTCACGCCGGCGTCCTGCCGCGGCGTGATCGCCGTCGCCGCGGTCGGGCCGACGCGTGAGCGGGCGCCCTACTCGAACTTCGGCGCCGGGTGGGTGGATGTCGCGGCGCCGGGCGGCGACCTGCGGCGCGACCTCGACGGTGACGGCCACGCCGATGGCGTCTACAGCACGTACGCGAGCGGCAGCGGGGGCACGCGCACGCCCGGCTACGCCTTTCTCGAGGGCACCTCGATGGCCGCCGCGCACGTCACCGGCGTCGTCGCACTGATGAAGAGCATCGACGCGGGCCTCACGCCGGAGGCGATCGATGCGTTGCTCAGCCAGCAGCGGCTCACCGCCGACATCGGCACGCCTGGTCCGGACGAACTCGGTGTGGGGCTCATCGACGCGTTCGCCGCAGTGATGGCCACAGGCTCGGTCACGCCGCCGGCCGGCACTGCGCTCGTCGTGGCTCCGACCGCGCTTGCCTTCGGCGATGTGGGATTGCACGCCGACGTGCTGGCGGCGAAGTCTGGCGACGGCACGCTCGCCATTTCCAACGTAGTCGCTTCGGCCGCCTGGTTGCGAGTGACGCCCGGCGAGACGGACGCGAGCGGACTTGGCCGCTACGTGGTCGGCGTCGAGCGTGCGGGCCTCGCCGCGGGCAGCTACGAGGGCTCGGTCGATTTCGTGTCGAATGCCGGCACGCAACGGGTCGCGGTCACGATGCGCGTCACCGGTGCGACGGAGGCGCCGGACGCCGGCCGACTGTACCTCGAACTGGTGGATGCACGGACGGGCCAGGTCGCGGCCCGCCTCCCGGTGCGGGCGGACGGAATCTCGTTGCCCTACCGTTTCGAGGGAGTACGACCGGGCGAGTACCGTATCGTCGCGAGCACCGACCTCGACAACGACTCGATCACCTGCGAGAGCGGCGAGGTCTGCGGCCGCTATCCGTCCGCCGAGGCTCCTGGAACCGTCGACGTGGCAGGCGCGCGTTCCGGGCTCGACTTCGCGGTGTCGTATCGCTGAAGATTCCGGGTTCGCACCGCCGAGTCCTGCCGATGACCACCCACCGGACTTCACTCTCGATCGCACTCGCCGGCAGCGGCGGCGCCGGCGTCATGACGGCCGGCAACATGCTGCTCGAGGCCGGGGCGCACGCCGGCTATTACGCGCTGATGACGCGCTCGTCGGGCCCACAGATCCGCGGCGGCGAGGCCGCGGCCATGATCCGCATCGCCTGTCGCCCGGTCGACTGCATGGCGGATCGCTTCGACGTGCTGGCCGCCGTCGACTGGGAGAACGTGCACCGCTTCGGCACCGAGATCACGCTCGGGCCCGGGAGCCTCATCGTCGGCGACCCGGACCAGGGCGCGCCGCACGAGGTTTTCACGCGCGGTGGCGCCACCTGCGCGTCCCTGCCGCTGCGCAAGATGGCGAAGTCCATCCAGGACGGCCGCGCGAACATGCTGCTGCTCGGTCTCGTGGCGGGCCTTGCCGACCTGCCCGAGGCGTCCGTCGTCCACGCGGTCGAGACGACCCTGGCCGGTCGCACCGCAGCGCTCGCGCCGAGTCTCGCCGCCGTTGCCGCGGGCCGTGCGGCGGCTGCGGGGATGCCGCGGCAATACCCGCTCGCTCCACCCCTGCCGCGCGAGGGTCCGCGCTGGTTGCTCACCGGCAACGAGGCCGCGGGCTATGGCGCCCTCAAGGGCGGCGTGCGCTTCGTCGCAGCCTATCCGATCACGCCGGCGACCGAGCTGCTCGAGTGGCTCGCTCCCGCGCTGGCCGAGGTGGGCGGCACGCTGGTGCAGGCCGAGGACGAGCTCGCGTCGATCAACATGATCGTGGGCGGATCCTATGGCGGCGTGCCGGCGCTCACCGCCACCTCCGGCCCCGGCCTGTCGCTGATGGTCGAGTCGCTCGGCCTCGCCGTCGCAGCGGAGGTCCCGCTCGTGGTCGTCGACGTGATGCGTGTCGGCCCCTCGACCGGCATCCCGACCAAGTCCGAGCAGGGCGACCTCGCGATTGCCTTGCACGGCCTGCATGGCGATGCGCCGCACCTCGTGCTCGCGCCGAATTCCGTCGCGGACTGCCTGCGCACGACGCAGTGGGCCGTGCAGCTCGCCGAGTCGCTGCAGGTGCCGGCGATCGTGCTGTCGGACCAGTTCCTCGGGCAGACGCGCGCGGTGATCGATCGTCCCGCGGACGGCGGCGCGGTCGCGGCGCGTGTCGTCGCCAGCGCTGGGTCCGCGGGCTACCGGCGTTATGCGGTGACCGAGTCCGGCGTGTCGCCCATGGCGATCCCCGGCACGCCCGGCACGGCCTACACCGCGGACGGGCTCGAGCACGCAGAGCGCGGCACGCCTTCGTCGCTCGGCACCGACCATCTTGCGCAGCTCGAGAAGCGGTTACGCAAGCTGGTGTCCGCGGACTACGGCGACGGCTGGGCCGACATCGACGGCGACGGCGAGCTGGCCGTGATCACCTTCGGATCGTGCACGGGCGTGGTGCGCGAGGCCCTGGCCCGTGCGCGCGACGAGGGGCTCGCGGTGCGGCTGGTGTCGCTGCGGCTGCTGTCGCCGTTGCAGCCCACGCGGCTCGCGGCAGCGCTCGCGGGCGTGCGCAAGGCGCTCGTCGTCGAGCAGAACCACGGCGGGCAGCTGCTGAAGCACCTGCGCGCCGAGTGCGACCTGCCTTGCCGGCTCGAGAGTCTGCGCCGGCCGGGGGCGTTGCAGTTCACGCCGGGCGAGATCCACGGTTACCTGGTCGAATGGAGCCGCGCATGACCGAAGCCGTCGCGACACCCGCAGCCCCCGCGCTCACGCACGCGGACTTCAAGTCGGACATCAAGCCCGTCTGGTGCCCGGGTTGCGGCGATTTCGGCGTCGTGAACGCGATGGCCAAGGCGCTCGCGAAGCTGGTCCTGCGCCCGGAGAACGTGGCGGTCGTGTCGGGCATCGGCTGCTCGTCTCGCATACCCGCCTACACGTCGTGCTACGGTTTCCACGGCGTGCACGGTCGTGCGCTGGTGGCGGGCGCCGGACTCAAGATCGCGCGACCGGACCTCACCGTGATCGTCACCGGCGGGGACGGCGACGGCTATTCGATCGGTGGCAATCACTTCCTGCACGCGTGCCGGCGCAACGTGGACATGACCTACATCGTCATGGACAACCGCGTGTACGGCATGACCAAGGGCCAGCCCTCGCCCACCACCGAGCCGGACTGGGACTCCAAGCTCTCGCCGGACGGCACGGGCCTGCGGGAGTTCCTGCCGATGCCGGTCGCGCTCGCCTCGGGCGCCAATTTCATCGCGCGCGGCTTCACCGGCGATCCCAACGGCCTCGCCGAGATCCTCGTGCAGGCGGTGCGGCACCCGGGGTTCTCGTTCGTCGAGGTGCTCTCGCCGTGCGTCACGTTCCGGCCCGAGCAACGCGACTGGAAGAAGAGGGTGAAGGCGGATGCGTTCAAGCCCGCGACCGACGTGCCGCGGGCCATGCGTCGCCTGCTGCGCGACGATGGCTTCGACCTCGGCGTGCTCTATGCAGGCGGGCGGGCGCCGTACGCGCCGCGCGGTCCGCGTGGACACCTCCCCGTGGAGGCTCTCGAAGCGAGGTTCGAGACATGAAGAGCAAGCTGCCGCGGACCGTCGAGGAGTTCATGACCTGCGCCTGGGTCATGGAGGACGAGGCGGCGGAACGCTACGCCGAGCTCGCGAGCCAGATGGGGACGCACCACAACGCCGAGGTGGCCGATCTCTTCGCGCGCCTCTCGCGCATCGAGGGCAGGCACCGCGACCAGATCATGCAGCGCATGGGGTGGACCGCACCGCCGGACGCCGAGTGCCTGCGCTGGGAGACGCCCGAGGGCCCGGAGACGACCGACTACGGCGACCTGCATTACCTCATGCAGCCGTATCACGCGCTCGAACTCGCCTTGCACAACGAGCGGCGCGCGGTGGAGTTCTTCGAGCGCTTCGCGGCCGCGCGGCTGCCCGCGGCGGTGCGGGCGGCGGCTGCCGAGATGGCAGAGGACGAACGCGAGCACGTGCGCCTGATCGAGGAATGGCTGGCGAAGGTCCCGCCCCCCGCGCCCGGCTGGGACGACGACCCCGACCCTCCCGCCGTGGCGGACTAAGAGGTGCCAGTGGTCGGATCCGTCGGATATCGACCATGCGGTGGTCGATATCCGACGGATCCGACCACTGGCACCTCTTAGGTAATTCTACCGACGTGGGTTTTGCTGCACCGCAGCTACCACATATTGGATTTTTCTAATTCGTGGAGCCGGGCGGCGGCGGATGAACTCGATCTCGCGACGGCGCTTCCTCAAGGTCGCCGGACTCGGCGCCGGCGCAGCCACCCTCGCCGCCGGCACGGCACGCACGCTGCAGGCCATGGCCGGCAAGCCCCCCGCCGGCGACTACCGCACGGTTCCCACCTCCTGCGACATCTGCTTCTGGAAGTGCAATGCCATCGCCCACGTGCGCGACGGCCGGCTCTGGAAGATCACCGGCAACCCCGAGGATCCGCTGTCCCGCGGGCGGCTCTGCCCCCGCGGCACCGGCGGCATCGGCGCGTACTACGACACCGACCGCCTGCCGGCGCCGCTCATCCGTCGCAAGGCCCGCGGCGAGGAGCAGTGGGTCGAGGTCACCTGGGACGAGGCGCTCGGCCACATCGCGGGGCGGATGCAGAAGATCAAGGCCGAGTACGGTGCCGAGGCCATGGCCCTCTTCAGCCACGGCATCGGCGGCAACTTCCTGAAGCACACGCTCAAGGCCTACGGCAGCTCGAACATCGCTGCGCCCTCCTTCGCCCAATGCCGCGGCCCGCGCGACGTCGGCTTCGAGCTCACCTTCGGCGAAGGCATCGGCTCGCCCGAGCGCACCGACATCGCCAATGCCCGCTGCCTCGTGCTGATCGGTTCGCACCTCGGCGAGAACATGCACAACTCCCAGGTGCAGGAGTTCTCGCAGGCCATCGCGAACGGCGCATCGATCATCGTCGCCGACCCGCGCTTCTCGATCGCCGCGAGCAAGGCCAGGCACTACCTGCCCGTGAAGCCCGGCACCGACCTCGCGCTGATCCTCGCCTGGATGAACGTGATCGTCACCGAGGAACTCTACGACAGGCCGTTCGTCGAGCAGCACGGATTCGGCTTCGAGCACTTCGCGGCCGAGATCGCCGCGCGCACGCCGGAATGGGCCTACCCCGAGACCGGCATCCCGCCCGGGCTCATCCGCGAGACCGCGCGCGAGATGGCGCGACACCGTCCGGCCACGCTGGTGCATCCGGGCCGCCACGCCACTTGGTACGGCGACGATGCACGGCGCAGCCGCGCCATCGCGCTCCTGAACGCGCTGCTCGGCAGCTGGGGGCGCAGGGGTGGCTTCTACTTCCCGAGCAGCATGGACGTGCCGGACTACCCTTACCCGCCCTACCCGGCCATGGCGCGCGGCAAGGTCGACAACCCGGACCACAAGTACCCGTTCGCGACCGAAACCATCACCTCTGGCATACGCGAGGCCACGATCACGGGCAGCCATACCCGATCAAGGGCTGGATCGTGTACGCGACCAACCTGCTGCAGGCCCTGCCGAACCAGCAGGAGACGATCCGCGCCATCCAGAATCTCGACCTCATGGTCGTGGTGGACGTGGTGCCGTCCGAGATCGCGGGCTGGGCGGACGTCGTGCTGCCCGAGGCCTCCTATCTCGAGCGCTACGATGACCTGAACGTCGAGCATTTCCGCGAGCCGTTCATCGCGCTGCGCCAGCCGGTCGTGCCGTCGCCCGAGGACCAGAAGCCGAACTGGTGGATCGCCCGCCAGCTCGCGCTCAAGCTGGGTCTTGGCGCGTACTACCCCTGGCAGGTCATCGAGCAATACCTCGATCACCGGTTGAAGGCGGCGGGCTACAGCCTCGCCGAGCTGAAGGAACGGGGCCTCGTGAAGGGCCCGCCGCCGCCGCTCTATTTCGAGGACGGCATTGCGCCCGAGTTCGCCACGCCCTCGGGCAAGGTCGAGTTCTACTCGCCGCAGCTCGAGCAGGCGGGCTTCGACCCCGTGCCGCGCTACCAGCGGCCCGCCGCGGGCCCTCCCGGCTCGTTCCGCCTGCTCTACGGCCGGGCGCCCGTGCACACCTTCAGCCGCACCATCAGCAACCCGATCCTGCGCGACGCGATGGCCGAGAATGAGCTGTGGGTGAACGCGAACGTGGGCGCGCGCATGGGCCTGAGGAGCGGCGACTACGTGAGCTTGCGCAACCAGGACGGCGTGGTGAGCAATCGCATCAAGGCGCGCGTCACCGAGGCAATCCGTCCCGAGTGCGTGTACATGGTGCACGGCTTCGGCCACGCCGCGCAGGGGCTCAGGAGCGCCCGGGGTCGCGGTGCGAGCGACGCGCAGCTCATCACGCGCTACGCGACCGACCCGCTGATGGGCGGCACCGGCACCAACGTCAACTTCGTGACCATCGAGCCGGAGGCCTGAACCATGGCGCGCCTCGGCATGGTCATCGACACGCGGCAATGCGTCGGCTGCATGGACTGCGTGGTGGCGTGCAAGACGGAGAACGGGGTGCCGGACGGTTACTGCCGCGACTGGATCGTGCAGCGCCTCGAGGGAACGATGCCGGACCTGAGGCTCACGATCATCTCCGAACGCTGCAACCACTGCGACGTGCCGCCGTGCGTGACCTGTTGTCCCACCGGCGCGAGCCACGTGCATGACTATGGCGCCGTGGTGCTGGTGAACCACGACCAGTGCATCGGCTGCAAGGCCTGCCTGGCCGCCTGCCCATACGGCGCGCGCTTCGTGCATCCGGATGGCTACGCGGACAAGTGCACGTTCTGCATCCACCGCGTCGAGCAGGGTGAGTTGCCGGCGTGCGTCGCGGTCTGCCCGACGCACGCCATGAGCTTCGGCGACCTCGACGATCCGCAGTCCGAGGTGAGCCGTCTCATCGCCACGCGACGGCATTTCGTGCTGAAGCCCGACGCCGGCACGCGACCGCGCATCTCCTACCTGGAGTGAGGCGATGATCGAGCTCGTCACCACTCGCGCCAACCCGATGATCGACCCGACGATGCACGTGTGGGGCTGGGAGGTTCCCGTCTACCTGTTCCTCGGTGGCCGGGTCGCGGGCTCACTGGTGCTGTCGGGCTGGTTGATGCGGCAGGGCCGCCGCCCCGGCCGGGGCAGCGTCGGCTACGTGCTGCCGTGGTTCGGGCTCGTGCTGCTCTCGCTAGGCATGGGCGCGCTGTTGCTCGACCTCGAGCACAGGCTCTACGTGTGGCGCATGTACCTCACGTTCCAGCCGACCTCGCCGATGTCCTGGGGCGGCTGGATCCTGGTCCTCGTCTACCCGTTCCTCGCGCTGGCCGCGCTCGCCTCCATCCCGGGCGAGCTGCTCGGACGCTGGCCCGGACTCGCGCGATTCGCGGCCCGCGTGCGGAACCCCGTCGCGCTGCGCCTGCTCGGCACCGCCAGCATCGCCGTCGGCATCGCGCTCGGCATCTACACCGGCATCCTGCTGTCGAGCCTCGGCGCGCGTCCGCTGTGGGCGAGCGCGGCGCTCGGTCCGTTGTTCCTGGTGTCGGGGCTATCCACCGGCGCGGCCTTCGCGCACATGATCTCGCGCGACGACACGGAACAGGCGACCCTGCTGCGGGCGGACAACCTGTTCCTGGTGTTGGAACTCGCGCTGATCGCGTTGTTCCTGGTCGGCCACCTCACCTCGGGCGACGTGCACGCGAACGCCGCGGCCCTGTTGCTCGGCGGTCCCTGTACCGCGGTGTTCTGGGTGCTGGTGGTCGGGCCCGGAATCGCGTTGCCGCTCGTGATCCAGTCGCTCATGGCCGCGCACCGAATCCAGCACACGCTGGTCGCGCCGCTGCTGGTGATGGCCGGCGGGCTGGCGCTGCGCTTCGTCATCGTCTCGGCCGGCCAGTACAGCGAATGGATCTCGCCATGAACCAACGACCCTCCAGCGCCTATGCGAACCCGTACGTCGCGGGCATCGGGCTCGGGCTCGTGCTGCTCGCGGCCTTCGTGCTGGTGGGGCGCGGCCTCGGCGCCTCCGGCGCGTTCAGCTCGACCTTGAGCTGGCTCGCGAACCTCGTCGCGCCCGCCCACGCGCAGGGCAACGAGTACATGCAGCAATACCTCGGCGACGGCAGCACGCACCCGCTCAAGGCCTGGCTGGTGTTCGAGGTCGCGGGCGTGATCGCCGGCGCGCTGCTCAACGTCGGCAGCTGGGCCTTCATGCTGATGGTCTTCGTCGGCGGCTACGCGGTCGCCTGGTTCATGCGGTGGCAATGGCGATGATGACCCCCCTCTACAAGTACGGCTTCTTCGGCGACGAGACGTCGCTCGTGCTCGCGTTCGTGCTGGGGCTCGGCTTCGGCTGCGCGCTGGAGCGGGCCGGGTTCGGCAGCGCGCGCAAGCTCGCGGCACAGTTCTATCTCCACGACATGTCCGTGTTCAAGGTGATGTTCACGGCCGTCGTCACGGCGATGCTCGGCGTCGGGTTCGTGGTCGACGGCTACTGCCCGGGCACCTCGCTCGCCGCGCTCGCGACCGGCCGCTCCGACGCGGTGCTGTACGCGCTCGGCATCTTCGCGGGTACCTTCGTCTACGCGGAGGTCTACCCCTGGATCAAGGGCTTCGTGAATTCGGGCGCAATGGGACAGGTGACGCTGCCCGAGGTGTTCGACCTGCCGTGGGGACTGGTGGTGTTCGTGGTCGTCGTGATCGCGGTGGTGGGCTTCTCGGGCGCGACCCTGGTCGAGCGCCGCTACGGAGGCGAGCCATGACGGTGCCGGCGCCGTCGCTCAACCAGAAGCTCGGAGCCGTCGCGCTCGTGGTCGAGCGGGAAGTCGACCACGTCACGGCGTCCGAGCTCGCGGCCTGGATCGTCGAGGGACGCTCGGACTACCGCCTGCTCGACCTGCGCCCGGAGCAGGATTACGCCGCCTACCACGTCCCGACCGCCGAGAACGTGCCGCTCGCCGCGCTGCCCGACTACCCGCTGCTGCGCAACGAGAAGATCGTTCTGTACTCGGAGGGCGGGATCCACTCGGCGCAGGCGTGGATGCTGCTGCGCGCGCAGGGCTACGACGCGGTGTACATGGTGCTCGGCGGACTCGAGGCGTGGCAGGACGAGGTGCTGTTCCCGGCCGTCGCCACGGATGCTTCGGCGGCCGAACGTGCGCGCTTCGAGCGCGCCGCGGCGCTGGCCCGGTTCTTTGGCGGTCAGGCCCGTACGGACGGCGCGGCGACCGCCCCTGCCGCCACCGCGGAGTTGCCCAGGCTCGCGGCACCCGTGGCCACCGGGCCCGCCGTTCCCGCCGCCCCGAAGAAGAAGAAAAAGGAAGGCTGCTGACTGGCCGGGAAGTGTCAGTGGTCGGATCCGTCGGATTCCTGGGTCGGCTCTGATCCGACCGAACCGACGGACCCGACCTCTGGCACCTCGACGGCGAACGCGGGGATGGGCTCCGACGGGTCGGGCACGGGCTCGGTCGCCTGGATCTCGAGCACCTTCTGCACCGAGGTCAGGAACGCGTCGAAGCCGGACATGACCACCAGCACCACGACCGCAGCCAGTACGCCCGCGATGACGCGGGGCGCCACGCGCCGCGGTGGCTTCTCCTTGTCGCGCTCGGCCTGCGCTCGTGCCCGGTCCATGAGCACGCGCTGCGCCACGTCCCGGTGCTCAGGCGTCGCGGTCATTCCAGCTCATAGCTGAAGTCGTACTCCGTTCCCTTCTCGTCCCTCGCGTGCAGCTTCATCTGGCCACGCGACGACGCGTACTTGCCCGTCCCGCCGGTGATCGCGAGCACCGAGTCCCCCTTGTCGAGGAACGGTCCCTGGACGGTGACCTGTCCGTCCTTCAACCACAGCGTCCACCAGCACTCCCAGGCCTTGCCCACCACGGTACGCACGCAGAAACCCTGGTTGTCGCCCACCTTGCCCGCGTTCGCGGCATCGAAGACCTCGTTCGCGAACGTCAGGATGTCGCCTGCGGAATCGCCGCTGGCTCCGGTATCCGTGACCGCGTCCGTGGTGGCACGCTCCACGACGTGCAGCACTTCTCCCGCGCCCGCGCTTCCGCCAGCGAGCAGCATCGCGACGGCGAGGACATGCGTGGTCTTCATGTGTAACCCCCCTGTTGTCGTCATTGCACTGCGCATTCCCGTCCACGTGCGGCGGGACGGGAGGCCCTTCTACCACAACTGTCGCGCGGGACGAGGCTCGCCGGCGGTCGGTTTGCGGTCCCTTGGTCGGTATAGCCGGCCAGACGTTGCGGTTTTTACTTAAATGCGAATCATTTGCATTAGCGTTGAGGTCGGGCTAGGATACGCGCCGAGGACCCGAATCATGTACGTCTGCGTCTGCCACGGCATTTCCGACCAGCGCCTGACCCAGGCGATCCAGGAAGGTGCGCGCTCCTTCGAGCAGCTCCAGGCCTGCACTGGCGTGGCCACCTGCTGTGGCGCCTGCGAACCCTGCGCCCGCCAGGTGCTCGACGAGAGGCTTGATTCCGCCAGCTGCTCCCCGCAGGCTGCCTGACCTGACGAGGGGCCCTGCCCCTTCCCGAAATTCCCGCCACTGGAGGACATCGCCATGAAGGGCGACGCCGACGTCATTGCTCACCTGAACAAGATCCTCAAGAACGAACTCACGGCGATCAACCAGTACTTCCTCCACTCGCGGATGCTCAAGAACTGGGGCCTCGACAGGCTCGGCGACCACGAGCACCACGAGTCGATCGACGAGATGAAGCACGCCGACCGCCTGATCGAGCGCATCCTGTTCCTCGAGGGACTGCCGAACCTGCAGCAACTCGGCAAATTGCTGATCGGCGAGGACGTGAGGGAGATCCTCGAGGGCGACCTCAAGCTCGAGCACCTCGGCCACCCGGACCTCAAGGCCGCGGTCGCCCACTGCGAGAAGGTCGGCGACTTCGTGAGCCGCGAACTGCTCGAAGACATCCTCGAGTCCGAGGAGGAGCACATCGACTTCCTCGAGACCCAGCTCGAGCTCATCGGCCGCGTCGGCCTGCAGAACTACTGCCAGTCACAGATGAAGTCCTGAAGACAGGGGGACATTCCCCCGTTTTCTGACCCCGCCCGGCCGGTTGCTCCGTTTACAGGGATGAACCCCCTGCCAACGGAGCACCCGTCATGTTCAATGTCCCCTCGCGCAAGCGTGTCCGCGCGGCCCTGCTCGCCGGCCCTGCGCTCGCCGCAATCATCGCCCCGCTCACCATCTCCTGCGCGGCGCCGGTGGCGCGCGTCGACGTGTTCGACCGCAGCGAAGGTCGCGTACTCGACACGTATCGCCACCGCGGCCGCAGCTACGTCGTAGGCCAGCCCGGCAACGAGTACGCGATCCGCATCCGCAACACCACCGGCAGCCGCGTGCTCGCCGTGGTCAGCGTGGACGGCATCAACGTCGTCACCGGCGAGACCGCCGCGCCCGACCAGTCGGGTTACGTCATCGAGCCCGGCGGCTACGTCAACATCGAGGGCTGGCGCAAGGGCCTCGACCGCACCGCGGCGTTCTACTTCTCCGATCCGGGCGACGCGTATGCGACCCGCACCGGACGACCCGACGACCTCGGCGTCATCGGCGTGGCGCTCTTCCGCGAGCGCGAGTACGCACCGCGCCACTACGAGAACGAGAAGATCGCGCCGCCTGCCCCATCGACAGACCGCGCCGAGCGCGCCGGCGCCGAATCCACCGCGCAGGATGCCGGTGTCGCCCGCGAACGCAGCGGCGTGATGAGCGCGCCCGCGATGGAGGCGCAACTCGGCACTGGCCATGGTCGCAGCGAGTATTCGCCCGCCGAGCGCGTGCAGTTCGAGCGCGCGAGCCATCGGCCCGACGACCGCGTCGTGATCCGCTACGACCGCCGCGAGAACCTCGTCGCCATGGGCGTCCTGCCCGTTCGTGTCTACCCGTGGCGCGAGCCGAATCCCTTCCCGGGCTCGTTCGGCTTCGTCCCGGATCCTTGACGCGCGGCGCGCATGGCGAGCATTGCCGCCCGCGCCGGCCCCACCGATACTGCCCGCCGCATGGGCTCGGCGGACATACCTGGCGCGGACGAGGGCGACGAGGCGCTGATGCTCGCCTATGCGCGCGGGGACGCCGTCTCCTTCGAGCGGCTGTACGAGCGGCACAAGGGCCCGACGTACCGCTACCTGCTGCGCCACACGTCGGATCGCGCCAGCACCGACGAGCTGCACCAGGACGTGTGGATGCGGGTGGTTAAGGCCCGCGCGAGCTACACGCCCGCGGCGCGCTTCACGACCTGGCTCTACACGCTCGCGCGTCACCGGCTCGTCGACCACTGGCGCTCGCGGCGCGTCGCGTATGTCTCGTTGCTCGACGAGGAGACGGACTGCGATGTCGACGACGACGGCGAGGCGGGATCGTCTGCGTTCGCTGCCGGCGATGATCCGCTCGCCGCGACGATGAACGCACAGTCCGGCCAACGACTGCTCGCCGCGCTCGCCGACGTGCCGGGTCCGCAGCGCGACGCATTCCTGCTGCACGTCGAGGCGGGATTGTCGCTGCACGAGATCGCGAGTCTCGTCGGCGTTCCCGCGGAGACGATCAAGAGTCGCTTGCGCTACGCCTACCGCAGGCTGCGCGCGGCGCTGGAGGACCTGCAATGAGCAGCGGACGACCCGATGACCCGCGTCCGGTCGACGGCGACGTCGACCAGGCCTGGCGCGCGGCCTCGAATGAAATGCCGGCATCGCGCATCGACGCGGTGATCCTCGAGGCGGCGCGCGCCGAAGTGAAGCGCGACCAGCGGCGTCGGGTCGGTGCCGGCGGGACGGCTGCGCCACGGGGGCGCAGCTGGTGGACCGCCTGGCAACCGCTCGCCGCCGCCGCGACCGTGGCGGGCCTCGCATTCGTGCTGGTACAGACCATGCCGCGCGACCGTGACGTCGCTCCGCACATCGTGGTCGAGCAGGCGCAGCCCGAGCCTGTGACGCCTGGTTCGGCGACCAGCGCGACGCGCGATGCCGCATCGAAGCCCGCCGAGTCCGGATCGAAGACGGTCGCCGAGTCCGCGGTGCGGACCGCACCCGTACCTCCACCGCCGGCAGCGGACACGACCTCGGCATCCTCCGAGTCGCGCGACGAGCACGCATTGCGCAGCCGCGCTGCGGCGCCCGTGCCTGCGCCCGCAGCGGCGCCGGCGGGCATCGCCGCGCAGGCCGGGCGCGAACTCGGCGAATCGCAGCGCGCGGTCGATTCCACGCCGGTTGCGGTCACGCCCGAAGCCTGGGCCGCCCGGGTCGAGGAACTCTTCGTCGCAGGCGACCAGGTGGCTGCCGCCGCCACATTGCGTGCATTCCGCGCCGCGCACGCCGACGCCGACCGTTACCTTGCAGAAGACTTGCGCGACTGGGCCGGCACGGTGGAATAGCGGGGACTGTCCGGAGGCGCGACAGCTCGGCGGGCCGTAAGAACTGCCGGGCATGACGTCCTGACACACGGTGATTGGACGGCCGGGGTGCGCGACCCGAACATCGCGACCATGAGCCGCCACCAGCACCTGAAGGTCCACGACCTCGTCTCCGCCGCGAAGTCGCGCATTCGCGAGATCACGGCCAGGGAACTGCTCGCGCTGCAGGACGCCGGCGCCCCGATCGTCGACGTGCGCGAACCGGACGAATTCGCCGATGGCCACCTGCCCGGCGCGGTCAACATCCCGCGCGGCCTGCTCGAGTTCGAGGTCGACGGGCATCCCGCCGTGAACTACGAGACGGCCGAGGCGCTCTCGCATCGCGAGCGCCCGGTGGTGCTCTACTGCCTGAGCGGCAGTCGTTCGGCACTGGCTGCCGAGGCCTTGCAGCGGCTGGGATTCACGAGTCCCGTGTCGCTCGCCGGAGGGATCCTCCACTGGGCGGACTCGGGCCATCCCGTCGTGAGCCCGGGCAGCGGCGTCGATCGCGCCGGGCACGAGTTCGCCCCGCTCGTTTCACTCGCCTGAACGCACTCAGGCAACGCATCCCCTTCGCACTGCGACACGCTGCCGGCCTGCAATGCCGGCACGGGCACCCCTCATTGAGCGTATAAAGGAGGGCTCCCAGCCTGCGAACGCGAGCGAGTCATGTACCACAAGTACGACAAGTCCCAGATTTTCAGCGGCGAGCCGCCGCACGGCGCCATCGGCGACATCGCCGCGGAGCGTCGCCAGCGCATTGCCGCCGAGCAGGCCGCGCTCGAGGAGCGCAAGCTGCGCGACCTCGGGCTGCAGACGGCGATGGAGAGCTCGCCAGAGACGCGCATCAACCTGTGGGAACGCCGACACGGCATGAGCCTGCCGCGCGATCCGTCGCACCCGGTGCTGGCGTTCATCGCGAAGAGCACCGGCCTCGCGCTCGAGCAGGTCCTCGAGGAACAGCGGCGTCGCGCCCGGCCTCAGGGCCTCGATTCGCGCACCAGCTCGATCAGCACCTCGCCGTAGCGCTCGAGCTTGCGCGCACCGATCCCGGGCACCAGCGCGAGCGCCTCGAGGTCGCGCGGCTGACGCAGCGCCAGCTCGTTCAACGTCGCATCGTGCAGGATGACGTAGGCCGGCAGGCCGAGCCGTCTCGCCTCGTCGAGTCGCCAGGCCTTGAGTCGCGCCAGCCGGCCCGGCGCCCCGGCGGCGTCGACGACTGACCCGGCCGCGTCGCCGGCCACCGCGGCGGCGTCCAGCTTCACACGCGTCTTCTTCGTCTTGCGCTTGCGCTCCGGCGTGCGCCGCATTTCGACCGCCCGCTCGCCCCGCAGCACGGCGCGACTCGCCTCCGAGAGCTTGAGGGCCCCGAACGCCGCGTGGTCGACCGTCACGAAGCCCAGAGCCACGAGCTGGCGGAAAACGTCGCGCCACGCCGTATCGTCGAGCTCGGCGCCGAGGCCGAACACGCCGAGCCGCTGGTGGTCCCAGCGCTGCACGCGCTCGGTCTCCTTGCCGCGCAGGACGTTGATCACGTGTACCGCGCCGAAGCGCTGGCCAGTGCGGTAGATCGCGGACAGCGCCTTCCGCGAGGCGACCGTCGCGTCCCAGGTCTGGGGCGGCTCGAGGCAGGTGTCGCAGTTGCCGCAGGGCGCGATGGCCTCGCCGAAATAGGCGAGCAGGCGCACGCGACGGCACTGCGCCGACTCGCAGAGGCCGAGCAGTGCGTCGAGCTTGGCGGTCGAGATGCGTTTGTAGTCCTCGCTCGCCTCCGAGGCCTCGATCATGCGCCGCTGCTGCACGACGTCGCCGAGCCCGTAGACCATCCACGCGTCGGCCGGCCGACCGTCGCGTCCCGCCCGACCCGTCTCCTGGTAGTAGCCCTCGATGCTCTTCGGCAGGTCGAGGTGCGCCACGAAGCGCACGTCGGGCTTGTCGATGCCCATGCCGAACGCGATGGTCGCGACCATCACGATCCCGTCCTCGCGCTGGAACCGCGCCTGGTGGTCGGCGCGCGTCGCGGCGTCGAGGCCCGCGTGGTAGGGCAGCGCGTGGATGCCCTGCGCCGTGAGCCACTGCGCGGTCTCGTCGACGCGCCTGCGCGACAGGCAGTAGACGATGCCGGCGTCACCCGAGTGCTCGTCGCGGATGAAGGCGAGCAGCTGCGCACGGGCGTCACGCTTGTCGGCGATGGTGTAGCGGATGTTCGGGCGGTCGAAGCTCGACACGAAGACCCGCGCGTCCCCGAGCGCGAGGCGCTGGATGATCTCCACTCGCGTCTGCGGGTCGGCCGTGGCCGTGAGCGCGATGCGCGGGACGCTGCCGTAGCGCTCGTGCAGCACCGAGAGCTGCAGGTACTCCGGACGGAAGTCGTGGCCCCACTGCGAGACGCAGTGCGCCTCGTCGATGGCGAAGAGCGCGATGCGGGCGCGGTCGAGGAGCTCGAGGCAGCGCGGGGTCGTGAGGCGCTCGGGCGCGACGTACAGCAGGTCGAGCTGGCCGGTGACGAGTTCGCGCTCGACGGCGCGGGCCTGGGCCGCGTCCAGCGTCGAGTTCAGGAACGCCGCGCGGATGCCGAGTTGCTGCAGCGCCGCGACCTGGTCCTGCATCAGTGCGATCAGCGGCGAGACGACCACCGCCGTGCCCGGTCGCAGCAGCGCGGGCAACTGGTAGCAGAGGGACTTGCCGCCGCCGGTCGGCATCAGCACCAGCGCGTCACCGCCCGCGAGCACGTGCTCGACGATCTCGCGTTGCGCGCCGTGGAAGTCCTGGTGCCCGAAGACCCGGCGTAGGGTCTCGAGCGGTGCTGCGTCTGGCGTCTGCAAGGTCGTGCGTGCGGGAGCCGGCCGGGGTAACCGCACATGGTACTAGAGGTGCCAGTGGTCGGATCCGTCGGATCGGGCATCAGGCCGATATCCGACGGATCCGACCACTGGCACCTCGAGGCGGACTTTGCGATGCTCGGGGCCTTCCGGGCGGGACTCGAGGATACGGCCATGGCCAGTCTGGTACGAACGACGACCGTGCTGTGCGTGATCCTGCTTCTGGTCGCGGGCTCGCTCGCATGCACGGCCACCGCGCACGCCGACACGTGGCTCGAGCAGGCGGAGGCCGACCTCGCGTGCACGAGCCTGGCGGACGGCCCTGAGCGAGCCTCGCTCGATGCACCCCTGCTCCCGCGCCCCGTGGCGGCCGGCACGCTCACGGCCTACCTTCGCGGCAAGCCCCGCAATGCGCGGCAGGCGAAGTTCCGCCACCTCACAACGCTCGCGGCCATCGGCTGGTGGGCCGACCTCGTCAACGACCAGGTCCTGCGCAGCGACGTCTATCTCACGATCGGCGTGCTCGCCGACCGCTACGCCGCCGCGGACCCGAACGACCTGGCCTTCCGGCAGGTCGCCCGTTGCGCCCGCGCGAACCTGATCAGCACGAGTCTCGAACTCGGCAAGCCGCGCGATGCCGAACTGCTCGCCGACCACCTGCTGCGGATGTACGCCGCACAACCGCCCACGCGGCCCGTAGAAGACTGGCCACTCATCCTCGCCCTCAGGGAACTGCGCCTAGAGCCGCGTGCACGCAACGGCATCGCGGCGCTCGCCACGCGCGCCGTCGAGTTCGCCGGCGCCCACGCACGCGCGAATCAGCCCGACCGTGCCAGCCGCCTGCTGGCCGCCGCAGGCCAGGGCCTGCTCGCCCTCGGCGAGCCGCAGAAGGCCATGCAGCTCGCCGCACAGTCCATGGGTGTGACGGGCAAGCCACCGGCGCCCGACGCCGCCTGGCGCGCGATGCCGATCCTGTACGACGCCGCCGAGAAGCTGAACGGCGCGCGGGACGCCGCGAACGTGCAGGCGCTTCTGCGTCCCGACCAGCCACCCGCCACGTTGCGCGACAAGCGCACGGAGTTCGAAGCGCTGCTGCGACTGTCGAAAGCCGCCGAGACCAGCGAGCAATACGATGCCATGGGACGCCTGCAGCTCGAGGCCGTCAGGCGGCTCACGCAGTTCCGCGGCGACGAGCGCTACTCGATGCCCTTCTTCCGGCACGCGCTCGACGACCTCGCCGGCACGCGCGACCCGAACCTCGGCGCCCTCGCGAAGCGCGACCCGGCATTCGGCGCCCGCACGCTCGCCGCCTACACGGGCACCTACGACACGCTGCTGCGCCAGGCGCAGGACCAGTTCGTCGGCGACGCGCGCGAGCAGCTGCATTTCCAGTACAAGATCGACAACTCGCTGCATGCGCTGACCGACCTGCGGCCGGCCATGCCACGCTTGGCCGCGCAGATCTCGGATACCACCTTCCAGCTCGCGCAGCTGCGGTCCTTCGGGCGCCTGACGCTCGCCACGCTGGCCGCCGGGCTCGATCGCGCCGGCATCGACCCGCAGTCGCGCCGGGCGCGCCCCCTCCCGATGGCGAAGCCCTTTGGAAGGCCTTCGTCGCGCTCGACGTCTTCTACGAGGAGTCGGCGCGACAATACGACCGCTACGTCGCCTTCGTCCGCCAGAAAGCGCCGCTCGTGGCCGAACTCGCGACACCGCGGCCGCTGCAGGCACGTGAGTTCCAGCGCAGACTGCGAGCTGGGGAGGCACTCGTCGCCACGCTGGTCACGCCGCGCGACCTGTATGCCTGGGCGGTGACGCAATCCGGCGTCACGCTCTCGCGCCAGCGCATCACGGAACGCGAGCTCGCCGACAATGTGCAGCGCCTGCGGGCCGGGCTGGTGCCCGGTGCGGGCGACGGCGCGAACAAGCTGCCCGCGTTCGATGCCACGGCCGCGCACGAGATCTACAAGCTGGTTTTCGAGCCGCTCACCGCCGCGCTCAAGGGCGTCACCAGCGTCGCCTGGTACGGCCACGGGCCGCTCGGATCGGTGCCGCCCGCCGTGCTGGTCACCGCAGCGCCTGCGAAGCCGCGGCTGAACGCGCCGGCAGAGTTCGCCGCGACGAAGTTCCTGGTGGACCGCTACGCCTTCTCGGTGCTCGCAGACCTCTCGCTCTTTCCCTGGCATCGCGACCGGCCCGCCGCGTCCCGCACGGAGCAGCGCTTCCTCGGCGTCGGCGCACCGATGCTCTCGACCGAGGAACTCGCCGGTGCCCCTCGCTCACGCTCCTACGATCTCGCCGGCGCGCTCGACGGCAAGGCGCTCGCCGAACTGCCCAAGCTTGCCGAATCGGTCGACGAGATGAAGGGACTTGCCGGCATCCTCGGCGAGGCGAATTCGACGCTGTGGCTGGGCCCCGAGGCCGACGAACGCAAGTTCAAGGGCGACGCCTTGCGCGCCTACCGCACGATCGCGCTCGCCACGCACGGCTTCCTGGCGGACGAGGTCCAGGGCGTGCGCGAGCCGTCGCTGATGCTGGCGCTCGTCCCGTCGGCAAAGGACCGCTACGACGGCATCCTCACCGCGACCGAAATCGCCGGCCTCGCGCTCGATGCGGACCTCGTCATTCTCTCCGCGTGCAACACGGCGGCGGCGGACGGGCGACCACGTGCCGAGACGTTCACCGGGCTGACGCAGGCCTTCTTCACCGCCGGGGCGCGCTCGCTCATGGTGAGCCACTGGCCGGTGATGTCGGGCGCGGCGGTCCAGCTCTCGGTCGGCACCGTGCAGCGCGCGCACGTCGAACGCCAGTCGCTCGCCAGGAGCCTGCAACTCGCGATGCAGGCGGCGCGCAAGGAAGGCGCGATGAACGCAATCGAGGCACACCCCTCGTACTGGGGCCCGTTCGTGATCGTGGGCGACGGCCGCTGAGCCGGCCCTGGCGACTGCCGGTCAGGGGGCCGCGGCACCCCACAGCAGGCCGTCGCCGACCACGCCCGCCAGCGGATCGCCCGCACGGATGAGCGGGCGCAGACGCTCGAAACTCTCGAGGCGCCAGCGCCCGCCGTCCTGCTCCGCGAACCACACCGCCTGCGCCACCACGCCGAGCGGGCTCGCGTCGGCCGCAAGGTCCGGCGGCGGCACGGGTCCGGTCGCGACCGCATCGAGGGGCGCTGCGTAGGACGCGCCGCGCGAGTCCACGATCCGCACGGTGTAACGGCCGGGCGTCAGCGGCAGTCCGTCGAGACGCACCCGCCCCTCCTCGACCGACTCACGCCGCGCGAGCGTGCGTGCTCCATCGGCAACGGTCAGCGTGTAGGGCTTGCAGCCACCGCGCCACGCGAGCGGCAGGTCGCGCCGGCCCGCCACGATGCTGGCGCCGCTGCCGAGGATCGGCACCTCGATGACAGCGGCGGGCTCGTCGCCCGGCGCGCAGGCATCCGAGCCGCGCGAAGCGGCGGTTCCCGCGAGACGGTATTCGTCGTCGAACAATGCCGGCAGCGACTTCAGGATCGAGGCGAGCCGGCCCAGCGGTCGCGCATCGGGCACGGCGAAAGTGCCGGGGCCGCCAAACCGGCTGACTTCGCCGTTTGCCAGCTGGACCGTGACGGCAGCGCCCGCCGGCAAGGTCACTCGGTCCCCCGCATGCACGGCGGTGCCGATCCGCACGGGAACGGTCTGCGCACCCGGTGCACGGGCCAGGGTGAATCGGCCGGCAGCGGGACGGTACTCCGCGACCACGCCGACCGCTGCGTCGCCCGATGCCGATGCCTGCGCCACCGGCAATGTCGAAGCCGCGAGCACGAGCATTGCAACGATGGCAGCGTGCCGATACGTCTTCATCCGCAAGTCCTCCCTCAATCCTGCCGTACGCAGGCCGCTTTCAGGGTCTGCCACCAGCCGCGCGGACCCCGCGGGTGATCGCCGCGCATGTTGCGCCAGTCGACCACGGATTCGACCACGACCTCGAGCGCCTTGTACACGATCGTGAGCACGATTGCCGCCTCGAGCGCATCGAACACTGCGTAATGATCGAACAGGCCGATCGCGGTCGAGACGTACACGAGCGCGAACAGCATGATCGCCGTCACCGCGACCAGACCGCGCAGCCACCACGCTGCGGCGGCGAAGACCGCGAACAGCACCAGCGCGTTGAGGCGGTAGCCGATCTCCGCGGCCAGCCCCGCTTGCGTCCGCAGCGGAGCATGGCGCACGGTGTTCGCGAGCAACTCGACGCCCGGCAGTACGCCGCTCGGAGTCAACCAGAAGTCGCCCGAATTCGGGTACGTCGCGCCGATGAAGACCACGCGGCCGCCGAACAGGGTGGCGCCGTCGATTTCCATCCCGGGCGCGAGCAGCATCTCCGCCGAGACCACGCTCGTCATCGGCATGAGGACCGGGCGTGCCTGCCCGGTGAGTCGCGGGCCGACCAGCAGGCGCTCGGTTGGTGGCTCGCGCCCGTCGACACAGTTCTCCAGCGGCGCTGGCGGTGTCGGACGCTCGAGTCCCGCCGGCAGCTCCGGCGCCATCGCCGCGATCCGCATGGTGACCGAGGGCAGCCAGGCCGGACCTCGCTCGTCGCACACGGGAAGCCACGGCGCCCAGTCGCGCACCGCGCCCCCGCCGTCGGTCTGGAAACTCGCGTGCGCCCAGGCGAGCTGCGAGTTGCCGGCGAGGATCGTGTCATACGGACTCCTGGCCGCCCGCAGGGTGCCGTCCGGCGCGGGCTCCACGCGCTTGGGGAAGATGATCGGTGCGACGCCGCGGTACTGCCGCAGGAACTCCGCGAGCCGACGCTCGCCGTCGCCTTGCACCGCGTCGTCGTCGCCCCACGAGAGATCGATGTCCACCACGACCGCGATCGGCTGCGCCCCGGTCGTGACTTGGAGCAGGCTCGCGATGGCGTCGCGTGGCGTGACGGCCGGCGACCCCCAGCCGCGGTGGGTCGCTGCATCGATGTCGACGATCGCAACCGGAGTCGCGTGCCGCGGCTCGAACCAGCCGAGCGACATCGTCCGCAGCGCGAGGTCGAGGTCGAACGGCGACTCTGCGAGCAGTGCCGCGGGTACAAACGCACGCACCGTGCCGAGCGCGGCGAACAGGATCGCGACGCAGGCCGCGAGCAGCGCCGAGCGCCGGCCGGCGGATCGGAACAGTCGTGCCGGGCGTGGGCTCTTCAACGTTCGGTCTCCCTCGGCGCGTGCCTGGCCGGTTTCCCGTCGTCGCGGCCAGGCCGACATGATAATCATTTGCCATCGGCGCGCGACGTTTCAAGCAGGCGCCGGTGAAACTATCCTCTTGCGATCAGGTGGGGGTGCACGACCGTGCAGGCAATCGATGCCGAACATCGTTTCCGCACGCTCATCGAGCATGCCAACGAAGGCATTGCCGTCATGCAGGGTGCGCGCTTCGTCTTCGCGAATCGCGCCATCGGCGTGCTGAGCGCGCGCCCGACGACCGAGGTCATCGGGCTCGGCATCGACGATGTCTTCCATCCCGAGGACGCGCCGCAGGCCGCCGCGCGCCACGCCGCCCGTGCGCGCGGCGAGCCGGTCGAGCCCAGGTTCGAGACCCGCATCGCTCGGGCTCGTCACGGACGTCACCGACCGACGGCGCGCCGAGGAGGCGCCGCGTCGCTCGGAAGAGCAGTACCGACAGGTCGTCGAGAATGCGACCGAGGGCATCAGCGTCATTGCGGACCGGCGCTTCCTGTTCGCTGACGAGCGCATGGGCGTAATCACAGGCTACGATCCCGAGGAGCTTCTCGCGATGTCCTCCGCGGTGGCGCTCGTTCACCCCGATGATCGCCCACTGGTGGGTCGCGTCCACCGCGGACAGGCACGGCGCGACTCCCGCGAGAGCAGCAACGAGTTCCGCCTGATACACAAGAGCGGCCGCATCGTGTGGGTCATCGACAACGCGGCCGCGATCGACTGGCGGGGACGCCCCGCGACGCTTTCCTTCACCTCGGACATCACGGCGCGCAAGGAACTAGCCTGCACTATTCGTGAAGCGGTCGGATTGACGGAGCACGGCAGCGAGTATCGCGGCGCCGGTGGCGTGATGTCGACGTGTGGCGATGATTTTTAACGACGGGCTATGTCCGGCGAGCGTTCATGGGCGCCGAGGGTCGGCGAACATGAGATTGGGGCGACGGGTGTCCGGCATGGCCGTTACCGGCCACGGTGCACGGCAGTGAGGCTCAGTCCGACAGCGCTATGCCGGCGCAGCGCCCAGCTGTCGGGCGATGATCTGCCAGTCGTGGCGGTGGCCGTAGGTGGCCGGCAGGTGCAGCACGATGCGCCGCACTGAGGATTCGAGCCAGGCGCCGAGCTTCACGAGGTGCTCGCGCAGGGTGCTGACCTGGGCGGAGCGGAAGGCGGTGCGCGCGGCGCGCAGGCGCAGTTCCTGATAGAGCACGTAGGCGGCGGCGCTCAGCAGTCCGCGCAGTTGATTGGCGAGGAAGCGAGTGCAGCTGGTGCGGTCGATCTCGAGGCCGTGGTGCAGCTCCTTGATCCGATTCTCGACATCCCCGCGGGCGCAGTAGATCGCCTCGTACAGGTGCCGGGGCGACTGCCGCAAGTTCGTCACCACGAAGCGCGGGTTGTCCTTGGGCTCGCGGCCGGGATGGCGGACGACTTCGGCTTTGATGATCACGCGCCGGCGCGCGGGCCAGGTGCCAGCGGCGTAGCGGCACTCGCCATAGACGTGCGCGGTCCGGCCCGATTCGCGCGACAAGCGCCGCGCGCTACCCATCAGCCGCGCGGCGCGGCGTTTGAGCACCTGGTTGTTGGCCATCGCCACCACGTACTCGAGTGCCTCGCGCTCGAGGAAGGCGAAGATCTCGGGCGCGGCGTAGCCGCCGTCGAGCCGCACCCGCAGGCGCGCCCGGGGGAACGCGGCGCGCAAGCGCGGCAGCAGGCGCGAGAGGATCCCGATCGCCCCGACCGAGGCAGTGGCATTGCCAGGCCGCAGCACGTAGGCGAACAGGTACTGCTCGGGCTCCTCGTTGAAGGTGAGGAACCCGGCCACCGGCAGGTAGCACCAACTGTCGTAGTGACCGTTGAAGAAGCTGAGCTGCTGCGCCCCGTGGGTCGGATCGTCGGTCGGGTCGAGGTCGATCGTGATCCGCTTGACCTTGCGCTTCAGGCGCCGGCGGTGTCGCTCGATCACGGTGTCGGCGAGCGCAATCCCCATCCGATACAGGTCCGCCCGTGTCACCGCGTTCTCGAACCGCGACAGCGTCGGCTGCGAGGCGAGTTCCTCACCACTCACCGGATCTCGACCACCGAGCAGTTTCTGGATCGGATCGGATCCCAGGCGGCTCGCGTCGTTGCCATCCGGATAGCCGCAGGCGATCGCATACAGACGCTGGCGCAGCAGATCCCCGATGGCGTGGCGGATCTTGCCCGACTGACGCCGGTCGTCGATCGCCCCGATCAAGGCCGAGGTCAGACCAAGACCCCGATCACACGCTTGCAGCAGGATCGCGCCACCCTCGGAACTGGCGTGCGGTTGGTCGAACTGCACCACCACCGGGCGGCGCCATAGATCGGAAAACAGGACAGTCTGTCGTGTGCTATCGTCTTCCACGCAAAGGCCTCTTGAGTGACGGAAACAGCTTGTCGCAAAGCCTTTCTATCACGCTTGAGGCCTTTGTATTTCATCAGTTCGCGAATAATTCAGGCTAGTGTAGTGCTTCGTTCTGTTTAGAACTTAACCGCCGATTGGCCCGGATCACCTTCTGCAAGATGTCGGTGGCCTTGGCGGTCCAGATGAAGGGCTTGGGGTTGTCGTTGTGAGTGGCGACATAGTCGTCGATGGCCGCGACGAGTTCGGGGACGCTGCGAAACACGCCGCGGCGCAAGCGGTCGGTGGTCAGGTCGCGGAAGAAGCGCTCGACCATATTGAGCCACGAGGCCGAGGTCGGCGTGAAGTGCACGTGGAAGCGCGGGTGCTTTTCGAGCCAGGCGATCACGTTGGGATGTTTGTGCGTGGCGTAGTTGTCGCAGATCAGGTGCAGCTCTTTGTCCTGGGGTGTTTCCCGGTCGAGGCGCCGCAGGAACTTGATCCACTCCTCGTGACGGTGGCGAGCCTGGCAACAGCCGATGACCGATCCATCCAGGACATTCAGGGCCGCGAACAAGGTGGTGGTGCCATGGCGCTTGTAGTCGTGCGTCATGGTCTGCGCGCGACCCCTCTTCAGGGGCAGCCCCGGCTGGGTGCGATCGAGCGCCTGAACCTGACTCTTCTCGTCGCAACAGAGCACCAGCGCGTGCTCCGGCGGACTCATGTACAGCGCGACGATGTCCTCGAGCTTCTCGGCGAACTTCGGGTCGCGCGAGACTTTGAACCCCTTGAGCAGGTGCGGCTTGAGTCCGTTGGCGCGCCAGATGCGCAGTATCGTCGTGTCGCTGACGCCGACCTGGGCCGCCAACTTGCGCGTACTCCAATGCGTCGCCGCCTGCGGCTTGGTCTGCGTGGTCAAGCGCACGATTTCGGCCGCATCGACGCTCGGCCGGCGGCCGCTGCGCGTCGCATCACGCTCAATGCCCGCCAGGCCCAGCCGTGCGTAGCGCTCCCGCCAGCGCCCCACCTGCACTCGACCCAGGGCCAGTTCAGCGGCGATCTGCGTGTTGTCCAGGCCATCGGCCGCGAGCAGCACGATCTGTGCCCGACGCGCCAGCCGCACGCTCGTGGTGTTCGATCGAGCCAGCTTCCTCAGCACGTTTCGCTCGTCCGTACTCAGAACTATCCTGGTTGCTTTTCGCATCGCCGGCCTCGAATGGACGTATTCTCCACTGAGATCGTCGCGCGCACATTTAGTTCCCTATTTTGCGAAGCACTACACTAGAATCGCCGCTACCAGTGGGTGAACCGCAAGCTCGAGGAACTGCTCGGTTACGGGCCCGGCGAGCTCGTCGGACAGTCGAGCCGGCTCGAGTTCGAGGACGAGGCGGCCTGGCGCGCGTTCGGCGAGCAGGCCTACCCGCAGCTCGCCGCCGGCAGGCCCTACCGCGGCGACCTGCGCATGCGCCGCAAGGACGGCAGCTTCATCTGGCTCGAGGTCTGCGGCATCGCGCTCGACCCCGCCGACCTGTCGCAGGGCACGATCTGGACCTACCTCGACATCAGCGAGCGACGCGAGGCCGAGGAAGAGACGCGCGCCGCGCTGGAGCAGCAGCGCCGGCTGAACGAGCTCAAGTCGCGTTTCGTCTCGATGACCTCGCACGAGTTCCGCACGCCATTGGCCACGATCCTCTCCTCCGCCGAACTGCTGAAGCGCTACTCGGCACGGCTGCCGGAATCCGAGAAGCAGGAGCTGCACGCGAGCATCGAGGCCGGCGTGAAGCGCATGACGGCACTGCTCGACAACGTGCTGGCCTTCGGGCGCGGGGAGTCTGGCAGGCTCGCATTCGAGCCGCAGTCCGTCGACCTGCGCGCCCTGTGCGAGGAAATCGTCGAGGAGCAGCACCGCGCCCGTCGACGAGAGGCTGCTGCGCCAGATCCTCGGCAACCTCTGTCGAACGCCATCAAGTACTCCCCCGGCGGAGGTCGCGTATCGCTCGAGGTGTCGCGGTCGGACTCGAGCCTCAGGCTCGCCATCGTCAGCCGCGCAGTCGAGCGCCACGGCGGGACCGTGCGGGTCGAGAGCGAGCTCGGGCGGGGCACGCGCTTCACCGTCACGTTGCCGACCGTCATGGAGTGAACCATGGCCAGGATCCTCGTCATCGACGAAGATGCCCTGGTGCGCGCCAACCTGCGGCGCCTGCTGGTGCTCGAGGGCCACGAGGTCCAGGAGGCCGAGGGCGGCCTGCGCGGCGTCGAACTCGCACTCGCCGATCCGCCCGACCTCGTGCTCTGCGACCTCGTCATGCCGGATCTCGACGGGTACACGGTGATGCGGCGCATGCGCGAGGATCCGCGCACCGCCCGCGTGCCTTTCGTCGCGGTCACCGGCAGCGCAGCGCCCGCCGACGTGCAGCGTGGCTTCCGGTCCGGCGCGGACGGCTACGTCACCAAGCCCTTCGAGATCGACCACCCGCTCGGCGTGGTGACGCGACTGCTCGGCGCGCGGGGCGCACCGCCGGCTCCCTGAGCCTGGTCGTCAGCCCGGCTTGAACGACGCGGGCTCGAGCTCGTGGCGGCCGAGCAGCGCGTAGAAGTCGCTGCGGTTGCGCTTGGCGAGGCGTGCTGCCTGCGTGACGTTGCCCTGCGTGAGGCGCATGAGCTGCGCGAGGTAGCCACGCTCGAACGCACGCCGCGCCTCGTCGAAGGACGCGAGTTCCTCGACCGTTCGATTGAGCGCGCGCTCGACCAGCGAGGTGGGGATCACCGGGGTCGTGGCCAGCGCGACGCATTTCTCGACGGCATCGAACAGCTGCCGCACGTTGCCGGGCCACGGCGCGCGCGCCAGCAGTTCCATCGCCTCGGGCGCGAACCCGCACAGCGCCTTGCGGTACTTGCCGGACAGCGTGCCGAGGAAGTGCTGCACTAGCAGGGGTATGTCCTCGCGCCGCTCGCCGAGCGTCGGAATGTGCAGCGTCACGACGTTGATGCGGTAGTAGATGTCCTCGCGGAAACGCCCGGCGGCGATCTCCGCCTCGAGGTCGCGATGGGTTGCCGACACGACGCGCACGTGGCCGAACAGCTCGGACTCGAGCAGCTGCTCCGGGATCGCCGCGCAATTGACGGCCATGGACGGTCGCGCGCGGCGCGGGCTCCAGTCGTGCAGGGTCTGCGCGAGCAATTCCTTGCCGGTGCCGGTTGCACCGGTGACGAGCACGCTCACGTCGGTCGCCGCCACCGCGTGCGCTTCGTCGAGCAGCGCACGCAGCCCCGGATTGTGGGTGATCACCGGGCAATCGGGCTCGTCCAGCGGCAGCGCCGGCCCGGTGAGCAGCGCCCGACGCACTTCCTCGAGCAGCGCAGCTGCCTCGTAGGGCTTGGTGAGGAAACCGAACACGCCCTTGCGCGTGGCCTGCACCGCGTCGGGTATCGTGCCATGCGCGGTGAGGATGATCACGGGCAGCAGCGGGCACTCGCTGCGGATTGCCTCGAACAGCCCGAGCCCGTCCATGCCACTCATCCTGAGGTCGGTGATCACGAGCTGCGGCCGTTCCGCGCAGCAATGCGAGGGCGCGCTCGCCGCTTTCGGCCGCGGCGACACGGTATCCCTCCTCTCGCAACAGGATGCCGAGCAGCCTGAGCAACGTAGGGTCGTCGTCGTCGATGAGGACGGTCGTGGTCGCTGCGTCGGCCATTGCCGGAAGTCTAGCGCGTCCCGTTGCGGCCGCGCCCCGGGTGTCTGGGATTGCCGACAGCGATCCTTCGTTGCGCATCAGCGGCTTGCGCGGTCCGCCTCTCGTTCGTGTCGGTGATCGCCGACACCTGCGCCGCCGTTCAGGTTCGGTTAAGCCACGCGAGCTAGGGTTTCCTCGCGGTTTTCGCGATTGGCACGTTGCGTGCAACGGAGAACCTGCCAGCCAACCGTCAACCTGTGGGAGATAGGAAAATGAAAGCGATAATCCTTGCCATCGCGACGCTGACCATTCCCGGCCTCGCCTGCGCCGTTGTCCCGGCGGGCCCGGATTCGCTCAACCGCGCCTTCGTGAGCATGCTCGACCACCAGCCGGGCCGTTTCGAGGCCGTCCGCCCGGGCGTCGGTGATTCGGCTGGTTTTCAGTTCGAGCGACACATCAATGCCATCGCGCGCAGCGAGACATCGAGTCTCGAGCTAGGCTTCGCACACATGCTGGCGCGGACGAGCGACGTTCCCGCCGCACTGACGGTGCGCGGCGAGCGCGATCCCGTCGGGCAGCTCGTTACCGCGGGTCTGCAGGCCCAGTCGCCGGGGATACAGAGGCATGCGGGACTCTAGCCGCAGCGCCGGATGCGGCCACTGGTTCGGTCGAAAGGATGTCGTGCAGGTGCCACACGGCGGGCTACTCGTTGCTGCAACCGGTGTACCTGCGACACATGCTGCGCTTTCCGGCCCGGTTGACGCGGCCGGTACGGAGGCGTTGCCGCCTGCGCGCCAGGTCCCCGGCATCACCACCGCGGACGAGAATCCGGACGGCTGCGTGGGCTGCCACGTCGTCTACAGGGACAAGGGCCTCGACGCTCGCCTCAGCGTCGCACTCGAGGAGTGGACCGCAGGGAAGGTCCAGCCGACCCTGCTTGCCCAGACCGAGGCGACCATGCCGGCGGGTGTCGCAGCGAGGGGCAGGCACCCGTCCGCGGAGGACTCGCCCGAGGACATCCCCGCGGCCTGTCTCGATTGCCACGACAGCTCGTCGAAGAAGGCGCCGCCGTTCTCCCGGCTGCTGCACCTCGTGCACCTGACCGGCGGGGCCAGGAACCCCTTCATGACCGTCTACCGGGGCGAGTGCACCCACTGCCACAAGCTCGACGCCAGGACCGGCGCCTGGTCGCTCCCCAGCGGCCCGGAGAAGTAGGGCCCGGAAGCTGCCAGTGGTCGGTTCCGTCGGATCGGCCGGATCGGGCCGATCCGACGGAACCGACCACTGGCACCTGTCTATGCCGGCTTTTGCTTAAGTCTTTTCGGCCGGGCCGGGTTTAAGGTTCGCAGCGCCATTTTCCGGCGCCGCCCCGCGGCGCCCCGGAGGCCTGCATGCAAGCTGGACGACCGCTGCCACCGCCCCTCCCCGACTGGTTCCCGCGGGGCATGTCGCTGCTGCGCGATCCGCACCTGAACAAGGGCACCGCCTTTACCGAGCAGGAACGCGACGTCCTCGGTCTGCGCGGCCTGCTCCCGCCCTACATCTGCACGATGGAGGACCAGGTTGCACGCGTGCTCGAGAACTTCCGCCGCGTGCAGACGCCGCTCGCGAAGTACATCCTGCTCGAGGCCCTGCACGACCGCAACGAGGGGCTCTTCTTCCGTGTCATCACGGAGAACCCCGACGAGATGATGCCGATCATCTACACGCCGACGGTCGGTCTCGCCTGCCAGCAGTTCGGGCACATCTACCGCCGGCCACGCGGGTTGTTCATCTCGGCCGACGATCGCGGCCGCATCGCCCAGGTGATGCGCAACTGGCCGTACCGCGAGGCGGCGATGATCGTCGTCACCGACGGCGAGCGCATCCTCGGCCTCGGCGACCTCGGCGCGAATGGCATGGGCATCCCCATCGGCAAGCTCGCGCTCTACACCGCATGCGCGGGCCTGCATCCGCGCCGCTGCCTGCCGGTCATGCTCGACGTCGGCAGCAACAACCAGGACCTGTTGAAGGACCCGCTCTACCTCGGCATCCGGCGCAAGCGTCTCACCGGCGACGCGCTCGACGAGCTGGTCGAGGAATTCGTCGCCGCGACCCAGCAGGTGTTCCCGGGCATCGTCGTGCAGTTCGAGGATTTTGCCAACCACAACGCGTTCCGGCTGCTGCGCCGGTACCGCGACAGGGTCTGCTGTTTCAACGACGACATCCAGGGCACGGCATCGGTCACCGTCGCCGGAATATTCTCCGCGCTGCGCATCACCGGGAAGCGCATGTCGGAGCAGAAGTTCCTGTGCCTCGGCGCGGGCGAGGCGGCCACGGGGATCTCGGACCTGCTGTGCGCCGCGATGGCGGACGATGGACTCGATCCCGCGGAGGCCCGCAAGCGTTGCTGGATGGTCGACTCGAAGGGACTCGTCGTCGCGAGCCGAAGCGGCCTCGCCGAACACAAGAAGCCGTATGCGCACGAGCATGCGCCCGTCACGGACTTCCTCGGCGCCGTCCAGGCGCTCGAGCCCACCGCGATCATCGGTGTCGGCGCGACGCCCGGCATGTTCACGCGTGAGGTGGTAGAGGAATTGACGCGCATCAACGCGCGGCCGATCGTCTTCGCGTTGTCGAACCCGACGTCGAAGTCGGAGTGCACGGCCGAGCAGGCCTATGCCTGGTCGGGTGGCAAGGCCCTGTTCGCGTCGGGCAGTCCGTTCGACCCGGTCGCGCTGCCCGACGGCCGGCATTTCGTGCCGCGCCAGGGCAACAATTCGTACATCTTCCCCGGCGTCGGGCTCGGCGTCGTCACGGTGCGGGCCTCGCGCGTGACCGACGAGATGTTCATGGCCGCCGCGCGCACGCTTGCCACCCACGTCAGCGCCCAGGATCTCGCGCAGGGCAGCCTCTACCCGCCGCTGAACCGGGTGCGCGAGGTGTCGGCGCACATCGCAGCCGCCGTCGCCGAGGTCGCGTTCTCGCGCGGTCTCGCCGGGATCGAGCGGCCGGTGGACATGCTCGCGCTGATGCGCTCGCAGATGTACGAGCCTCGCTACCAGGACTACGGTTAATCCACCAAGGCGATGGCGGACAGGGCGGGCACCTGGCCACGCAGCCGGCCGTTGCTCACCAGTACGTTGCCGATGGGCATTCCCGTGATCTCGGTCACTGCGCCGTCGGGGACCAGTCCCTGCACGTCCACGCCGCCGCCGGGCAGTGAATCGAGATCCACCGCGGTCCGTTCGTTGTTCAGGACGACCACCACGGTTGCCTGCCCCTCGAGCGTGCGCGCGAAGGCGAAGACGTCCGGATCCTCCGCAACGGTCGTGCTCGCGGTCACGGTCAGCACCGGATTCGACGTACTGCTGGCATCGAGCGCGAACGAATGGCAGCCTGCCGTCGTGGCGACCAGCCGGCTGTTGGAAGTGGTTCCCACGGCCGTCCGCAACGTAATCGGTACACCCGGCACCGTGTCGCGATCGGGATTGCTGAATTCCGGCGTCCAGTCCGCCGCGGCGATCTTGAATTGCTGCTCGCCCGCAGGCAGCAAGGCTGCGGCTGCGTATTGTCGTCCGCCCAGGTTCACGAGTTTCTGCGCATCGGGCGGCGGTGCCGCCCAGTTGTCGAAGCTGCCGCGGACGAACAGCCGGTCGCCGAAGTCGGCCGCGGGATCGAGCGAAGACGCGGGTGGTTCGCAGTCCGAGCCCGGCGTGTGCAGGGTGCGCTGTGCGCCTCGACGCAGCGCCGCGTGCTGCTTGCGCGCGTCCGCCAGTGCCCGCAGCCGTTCGTCGAACGTCGAGCCGGCCAGCGCGGCGAAATCCATGTCCTCGCGGCTCGACTCGCCGATCGGCTCGTCGTAGGAATCACCCTGCCCGCGCGCGGCGATCTCCGTGCCGTAGTAGACGACCGGGACGCCGCGTGCCATGTAAAGAAACGTGAGCGCGAGGTCGAGCCGCTGGTCCGCCTCGGTCGCATTCGCACCAGCCGCCTGCGCCTCGGACGTGAACCGCCATACGTCGTGGTTGTCGAGGAAGGTCGCGAGCCTGGTCGGGTCCTCGTACGCGCCGTCCTGCGCCAGCACGTCCGCGAGCCGCCGCGTGCTGCCACCGCGCGCGAGACTGTCGACGATCGCGAACTTGAGCGGGAAATCGAACACGGCGGGCGAGTCCACGTCGTCGAGGTAGTGCGCGATCCGCGACACGCTGGCATCGAAGACCTCGCCGACGGTCCACAGCGCGCGCGGGTCCGCGGGGCTGCCGGATGCGAAGAATTGCGCCCAGAAGGCCTCGCCGACGTGCTTCATCGTGTCCATGCGCAGGCCGTCGATCGACGGTACGTTGTCGCGCAGGTAGCGAATGGTGCCGAGCAGGAAGTCCGGCACGCCCGCGACCTCCTGCCGGAAGTCCGGCAGCCCGGCGAGGCACATCGTCACCTCGTCGCTGCCGCACTGGTTGCCGATGCGAAACCAGGTTGGATGCTGCGCAATGAGACTGGAGCCCGGGCCCGCGTGGTTCACGACCACGTCCACGACCAGCTTGATGCCCGCGGCGTCCGCCGTGGCGCCGAGCGCCTGCAGGGCCGCGAGCTCGCCGAAGTGCGGCTCGATCTCGTCGAAGCGCTCGGCCCAGTAGCCGTGGAAGCCGACGAACGGTTTGCCGACGTTGACGCCACCGCCGTTGCCGGGCGGTGCGACCTGCAGCACGACCGGCGAAATCCAGATCGCCGTGAATCCCATCGCCTGGAAATAGCCTTCCTGGATCTTGCGGCGGATCCCTTCGAAGTCGCCGCCGTGCCAGCCAACCGGGTTCGCGAGGTCGATGGCATCGCCGGCCCGGTCGAGTCGCCCGCTGTCGTTGCTCGCGTCGCCGTTCGCGAAGCGATCGGTGAGGAGCTGGTAGACGATCTCGTCGCGGAAATCGACGCTTGCGGCCGGGGGCGGTGGTGGAGGTGGTGGGGGTGGATCGACGCCGCCTCCCCCGTCGGAGCCACCGCCGCCACAGGACGAGAGGATGGCCGCCAGCAGGATGATTCCCGCTGACCGGCGGGTGAATGACGGATGTGATGACATGGCTACCCCGCTCGGCAATGGTACAGAGGTGCGAAGGTGTCAGTGGTCGGATCGGTCGGATCCGCCGGTTTCCCGCCAAGCTGCGCCGGGTTCCCACCGAACCCGACGGATCCGACCACTGACACCTCCAGGCCCGCGGGGACCCTCCAGCGCCATGCTCAACCCGACCCTCGAGATCGACCGCGCCGACCTCGGCACCGCCCGCCTCGTCGAAGAGCCGCTCGCCGGGCCCGCGCCAGGCGAGGTGTGGTTCCGCGTCGAGCGGTTCGCCGTCACGGCGAACACGGTCACCTACGCGGTCACCGGCGACACGCTCGGTTACTGGGACCTTTTTCCCGACGACTTCCGGCTGGGGCCGGGTACCGGCCATGGGCTGGGCCGAAGTGGTTGCATCCGCGCATCCAGCGGTGCCGACCGGCGGCCCTACTACGGGTGGTTCCCGATGTCGCGCTATCTGGACATGACGGTAAGCCCCACCTCGGACGGCCTGCGCGACGACGGCCCGCACCGCTCCGCCCACGCGCTGGTTTACCGCGCCTACGTCGCGACGAACCGCGACCCGTTCCACGAGCCTGGCGCCGACGCCGAGGACCGCCACGCCCTGTTGCGCGGCCTGTTCATCACCGGCTTCCTCGCGGAGGATTTCTTCGCGGACCACGACTACTTCGGTGCCTCGCGCGTGCTGGTGCTGTCCGCATCGAGCAAGACCGCCATCGGGTTCCCCATTGCGCCGACTCCCGACCCGGGATCGACGTGGTCGGCGTGACGTCCCAGGCCAACCACGCATTCGTCCATGGGCTCGGCTGCTATGACGAAGCCATCACCTGCGACGACATCACCGCGGTGCCCACCGGCGCTCCGGTCGTATCCATCGACATGTCCGGCAATGGCGTGGTGCTCGAGCGCGTCCACTCGCACTTCGGCGACGGGTTGCGCCACTCCATGGCCATCGGCCGCAGCCATCACGATGCACCGATGCGCGGAAGGGCTGCCCGGTCCGCGGCCGGCGTTCTTCTTCGCACCGACGCAGGTCAAGAAACGCGTGCAGGACTGGGGGGCCCGCCGGGTACCAGGAACGGATCGGCGCGGCATTGCGGCAGTTCGTGGCCGACAGTCGCCAATGGCTCGAGGTGACGCCTCGCGACGGCCCCGAGGCAGCCGTCGATACCTGGCGAGCGGTGCACGCGGGCGGCGTGTCGCCCGGGCGAGGCTATGTCGTGTCGATGTGGTAGCGCCTCACAGCGCCAGCAGGTGCTGCCCGTACGCGCGCACGTCGTCCCAGTCCGTGTAGTCGATGACCGCGTGGCGGTCGGTGGGCCCCTTGGTCATCTTCATGATCATCTGGATGGCGATCGTGTCCCACCACGGCCACGAGGGATAATCGACCTTGCCGGCGATGACCTTCAGGTCCTGCGGCTTCCAGGGCGAGAGTTCGAGGAACTTCTGCAGATAGCGATTGCCCTCCACCGTTGCTTTCGCCGGCGTGCGGGCGACCACCGACACGTTGAAGAAGCTGTTGGGTCGCGTGTCGAGCTCGGCCTGGTGCTGCTCGATGAAGCGCAGGACGCTCTTGTCGTACGTCCCGTACAGCACGGGCGCGCCGAGGGCCACGACGTCGTAGCGGGCCCAGTCCACGCCCTCGTGAGTCGCCTCGTTGATGTCCATCATCTCCGCCTTGCCGCCGGCCGCCACCACACTCTCGCAGACGCAGCGCGCGATGCGGGCGGTGTGGCCGCCGCGGCTCATGTACAGGACCAGCACGGATTTCATCGTCGCTCCAGGCTATTCTTCGTCGGGGCCGGATCCGGCCTTGCCGTGACCGCCAAAGCTACGTCGTCATGCGGCGAAATGTAATCATGGAAACCCGCCATCGTGCCCGGGAAGGCCCGGTGAACCGACGCAGCCGACCAACCCGACGGATCCGACCACTGGCACCTCTCGGCCTGATCGCAGTCCTGGCGACAGCGGCGTCGGCCGCCGCGGACTGGCAGCCGGTGGTCGAGGGCGTCGATCACCAGCACGTCGTGCATGACGGCATCGACGCGCACGTGGTGCGCGTGGACCTCGCCGATGCGCGCCTCCGCGTGGTCACGTCACGCGAAGCCGAGCGAGGCCTCACGGTGAGCGAGTTCGCGCGCCGCAATTCCGCGATCGTCGCGATCAACGGCGATTACTTCGACCTCGAGATGCGGCCGCTCGGCCTCGCGATGGGCGCCTGTGGCGTCTGGGCCGAGGCGATGCGTGGGGTTCGCCGCCAGGAGGTCGTGGGCGTCGGCGAGCGCCGCGCGCGCATCTTTCCGCGCCGGGAACCGCTGCGGACCCCGGAACCCTGGATGACCGGGGCCATCTCCGGTTGGCCCGCGATCGTCGCGGACTGCGACCCGGTCGAACGCCTGCCGGGCAGCGGCCATTTCACGCGCGCGCCGCACCCGCGCACGGCCGTGGGGTTGTCGGCGGACGGTCGCGAACTTTTCCTGGTCGTCGCGGATGGCCGGCGCGAGGACACGCCCGGCCTGACCTTGCCCGAACTCGCACGGCTGATGGACGAAATGGGCGCATGCTCCGCCGTCAACCTCGACGGCGGCGGGTCGAGCGCGATGTGGATTCGCGACCGCATCGTCAACCGCCCGAGCGACGGTCTCGAGCGGCCAGTGGTCAATCACCTCGCCGTGATCGCGGCCGAGGACTACGCTGGATGCGTCGAGTCACCGGCCGACGCGCCTGGACGCTAGCCCCGGCATCGGCAACGCTGGATCTGCTCGATCAAGGCCGCCGGTGACACCGGCCGGCCGAGCAGCGACTGCATGAGCGACCGGGTGTCGCGCTCGGAGCCGAAGACGAGCAGGCGCTCGCTGACCCAGGCATACCACGAGTGATTGCCGGCATCGAACGGGCCGATCGCCGCGGCGATGCGCCGGCGCATCTCGGCGGTGAGCACGGCGCCGAGCCCGTAGTTCACCATGTAGCCTGGATCACTCGCGAGTTGCACTCGCATCGCCCACCACGGCACCTCGGGATGCGGCACGATGCGCAGGTAGTGGCTCGTGATGTCGGTCCACACGATGTTCGGGTCCGAAGCGGGTTCGCGCAGCATGCGGATCTCGAACAGCGCCCACGCCACGTCGAGCATCACCGTGCCGTGGAGCGCGCGCAGCGACGTGCACTCGGGCGTGCCTGCGCCGAGGTAGCGCCGCTGCCAGGCGGGCTCGTACACGCTCCACGACGGCACGTCCGCGAACGCCTCGACGAACAGCGTGTCCGCCCAGCCCGTGTACGCGGGACGGTTGCGCACGGCGGTGAGCTGCACGGCGTGAGCATTCTCGTGCACCAGTTCGTTGAGCGAGAAGAGGCCGCCGACGGGATAACTGCCGACGACGCGCGCGACGGATGGCTGCCACCATCCGTCGACGTAGCGACCGCGCACCAGGAAATCCGCGTAGGCAACCGGCGACTTGTCTGGCCGCGCGCCGAGGTCGTAGGCGACGCCGAGCGCGTCGAGGTCGGCGCCGAGGTCGCGGTAGAAACGCTCGTTCACAGGCACCAGCGACGCCGCGGGCGTGCGGCCCGCGAGCCGGCGACCGGTTTCGCCGATCTCGTAGCGGTAATCCCAGGGCTCGACCGGCGCGGGACCGCTCGTGCGTCGCCACGCATCGAGCACCTCGAGCAGCCAGCGCTCGACGTCGGCGACCGTCACGCCCAGCGCGCGCGCCGCGGCGTCGACCTCGGAGCCGTCGCGCGCCGCGTGTTCCGCCGCCAGCGCGATCATGCGGCGGTAGGGACTGTCGGGCTCGTTCGCGCCGTTCACCGCAGTCCACAGCGGCGTGAACGCGCCGAACAGCGCCTTGCGCCGCGCCGGCTCCTCGATCTCGTACAGCAGTTGCAGCGCCGAGCCGCGATCCACCGTGCCGCCCTCGAAGCCGAGCGCATTGCCGATCTCGCGGAAGCACGCGCGCACCGCGCTCCGCAGGGCGGCATAGCCGAGATCCCTGCGCACCGCGTCGCGGCAGGAGGCGCCATCCGCGTTCACGGCGACGCCCTCCGCGTCGATTTCCGCGAGCGTCCCGAGCATGGCCGAGAACGCCGCCGCGTCGGCCGGCTCGAGTTCCGCACGGTCGAGGCTGGCGAAGCTCGCGTCGAGCGCGGCGCGCCGGGTCGCCAGCTCCGCGGCCCACGCGGCACGGTCGCGGCCCTGGAAGTTCCAGAACTGCCCGGAGTCGATCGCGCCGAGGGCGCTCGCGGCGTTCAGGACGTCGAGATAGAGCGGCTCGGCCGTCGCGACCGGTGTGGCAAGCTGCGCCTCGGGCGGTGCGCCTGCGGTCGCAGCCATCGGGGCCGCGGCCAGTACCGCACCGAGCAGCAGCGGCGCCATGACTCGCATCGGGGATCTCCTCTCCAGCCGCTCGCGCGGGGCGGGTCATGATAATCGCAACGGCGACCCGGTAAGATACGGACCCCGCGCGGCCCGCACCCGCACCAGCGACGAGAGAGATCCGCCGATGAGCATGTCCCTACGTGAGCAGCTGCTCAAGGCCGGCCTCGTCACCGAGAAGCAGGCGCGACAGGCCGAGAAGCAGCAGTACCAGGGATCGAAGCAGAAGGTGAGCAAGAAGGCGCCGCCGCGCGAGCTCACGCCCGCGGCGAAGCAGGCGCAGGCGGCGAGGGCGGCACGCGACCAGGAGCTGAACCGGCGGCAGCAGGAGAAGGCGGCCGCGAAGGCGCGAGTGGCGCAGCTGAAGCAACTGGTCGAGCAGCATCGCGTGCCACGGGTCGAGAGCGACGACTGGTACAACTTCGTCGTGGACGGCAAGATCCGCCGCATCCCGGTCGACGCCGCATTGCGCGAGCGACTGGTGCGCGGCGAGCTCGCGGTCGTGCGCTGCGACGGCCACTATGACCTCGTGCCGGTGCCGCTGCTCGATCGCATCCGCGAGCGCGATCCGGCCGCGGTCGTGCACCTGGTCGATCGGCAGCAGCAGGCCGGGACCGTTGGTGCCTCGGGTGCGGCCGTCACCGCCGCGGCTGCCGCCGCCGACCCGTACAAGGACTTCGTGGTTCCCGACGACCTGACCTGGTGACGCCGCTCCATGTTGACGCGCATGCCGACCTTGCAGGATCTCGACGACCTGCCGCCGCTGCTCGAGCAGACCATTCCCGCCGGGTGGGAGGACCTGAATGGACACGTCAACGTGCGCCATTACCTCGAGCTGTACGACCAGGCGGGCTGGCCGATGATGGGACTGCTGGGCGTCGAGGAGCGGCACTTCCGTGACGAGCGGCGCGGGTTCTTCGACCTCGAGCACCACATCTGGTACCTGGCGGAGATGCACGTCGGCGACACCGTGAGCGTGCACACGCGGTTCCTCGCCAGGAACGCCAAGCGCTTCCACGGCGTGATGTTCGTCGCGAACCGGACGCGCGGGTGCGTGGCAAGCGCGTTCGAGTACGTCTCGACCGCCGCCGACCTCGAGACGCGCCGGTCGGCGCCGCTGCCGCCCGACGTCGCGGCGCACCTCGACGAACTGATCGAGGCCCAGTCCCGGCTGGCCTGGCCCGCCCCGCTCTGCGGCTCGATCTCGGCCTGAGGAGAAGCCGATGCGCGCGACACTGTTGGCTGCCCTGCTGCTCTGCGCCCCCGCGGCGTTCGCCGGATCGTGCTGGACCGGCGGGCTCCCCGACGGCAGTACCCGCCATTCGAAGTGCTACGCGAGCCAGTTCGACCACATCCTGCGCGGCACGCCGACGCTGTCCAAGGACGACCCCGGCGCGACCAGCTACCGCTCCGTCTGGCGGCGTATCGACGCGGACGCGTTCGAGGTGCGTCGCGAGACGCCCGGTGGGGACGGCTGGAATACGGGGTTCAGCGTCGTCCATCGCCGGGCCGGCGCAGCACCGTGAGATATCACCAGGTCCTCGAGACGCTCCGCTGCAACGACGGCCGGTGCACCGCCGACATCCACGACGACTGGATGCAGGGCCGGACCGTGTTCGGTGGCCTGCAGGTCGCACTCGCCGTGCGCGCGATGCGCGGCATGCTCGACCCGGGCCTGCCGCTGCGCAGCCTGCAGGCGACGTTCGTCGCGCCGCTCGCGGGTGGGCGCGTCGAACTGCAAGCCAGTGTCCTGCGCCGGGGCAGGTCCGTGACCCACATGCAGGGGGGCCTGCTGCTCGACGACGGCTCAGTGGCCTGCATCATCGTCGCGATCTTCGGTGCTGCGCGCGAGTCGAGCTTCGTGCGCGAGATCCCGAGACCGATCGTCGGCCTGGATCCCGAAGCCTTGCCCGACCTGCCATACGTGCCCGGCATCGCGCCTGCGTTCCTCCAGCACATGCAGGTTCGCATGGCGCGGGGCACGCCGCCGTACACTGGTTATCACGAGCCACGCACGATCATCTACGCGCGGGTGCGCGAACCCGACTGCACCGCGGAAGAGGCTCTCATTGCGCTCGCGGACGTCATTCCGACCCCGGCGCTCTCGATGCTGCGCAAGCGCGCGCCGGCGAGTTCGCTCAACTGGACGCTCGAACTGCTCGGCGATCCCGCACGGCTGGACGTGGGTGACTGGTCACTGATCGACACCGAGGTGCGCGCCGGCGTCGACGGCTACCTGAGCCAGACGTCCGTGCTGTGGGGCGCGACCGGGCACGCGTTCTCCGTCAGTCACCAGACCGTCGGCATCTTCGCCTAGAGGTACGCCAGTGACGACCCTCATCCTCGCCACGCTGGCCGCAACGATCGTCTGGGGCATCCTGAGCTACAACCTGCTGGTACGGGACCGCAATCGCGTCGAGCAGGCGTGGAGCGACGTCGGCGTGCAGCTCGCGCGGCGCCACGACCTGATCCCGAAGCTCGTCGAGGTGGTCAAGCAGCACTCGGGCTACGAGCGCTCCGTGCTGGAAGAAGTCACGACGCTGCGTACGCAAGGCATGAGCGAGTCGTCGCCCGCCCGGCTCGGCGAGGTGGAGGGCGCGCTCGGCGCCGGCCTGCAGCGGCTCATCGCGATCGCCGAGGCCTATCCGGAGCTCGAGGCCAGCGCGAGCTACGTCGCCCTGCTCGAGAACCTGAGCGAGACCGAGGACCAGATCCAGTTCGCGCGCCGCTACTACAACGGCGCGGTGAACAACCTCAACACACGCATCGCGACCTTCCCGGACGCAATCCCGGCACGGTTGTTCGCCTTCAAGCCGGCCGAGTACTTCCAGTTCGAGCCGTGATGCGACGCGCCCCGCACAACCTCGCCGTCGCCCTGCTGGTGCTGGTCGCGACGCTTGCACGTGCCGACGAGCGCATCCTGACATGGCAGAGCGACATCCGCGTCCGCCCCGACAGCACGCTCGAGGTCACAGAGACGCTGCGGGTCCGCGCGGAGGGCAACCAGATCCGTCGCGGCATCCTGCGCGACTTCCCCACGAAGTACGTGAACCGGCGCGGCGAGCGCGTCGTCACGGGCTTCGACGTGCTGCGCGTGACGCGCGACGGCCGCGTCGAGCCGCATGCCACCGAGCGCATGGCGAACGGCGTGCGGGTGCGCATCGGCAGCGCCGACGTGTACCTCGACCCCGGCGAGTACACGTACACGATCGTGTACCGCACCGACCGGCAGCTCGGCTTCTTCGACGATCACGACGAGCTCTACTGGAACGTCACTGGCAACGGCTGGGACTTCCCGATAGACGAAGCGGCCGCACAGGTGTTCCTGCCGGGCGACGTGCCGGCGGAGTCCATCGCGGCCGGGGCGTATACCGGCCCGCAGGGCGCCCAGGGCGACGACTGGACGGCGTCCACGGACATCGGCACGGCGAGCTTCCGGACCACGCGCGGCCTCGGACCGCGCGAGGGTCTCACGATCGTCGCGAGCTGGCCGAAGGGCCTCGTGAGCCCGCCTAGTGCGACGCAACGCGGCGCGTACCTGCTGCGCGACGCCTGGCCCGCGCTGCTCGCAGTCGGCGGCCTTCTGGCACTGGTTCTCTATTACTTGCGCACGTGGTTTGCCGTCGGGCGCGATCCACCCGGACGCATCATCGTGCCGCAATACGAACCGCCCGTGACCCAGTCGCCTGCGTCGATGCGGTATCTCAAGCGGATGGCCTACGACGATCGCTGTTTCGCCGCCGCCGTGCTGAGTCTCGCGGTGAAGGGTGGGCTCGTCATCGAGCAGCAGAAGTCGGGACTGCTCAAGCGCAAGGTGAACTTCACGCTGCATCGCGCGGAGCCTGCGCAGTCGACATCCGCCGTTGCCTTCTCGGACGACGAGGCGCTGCTGCTCGACAAGCTGTTCGCGGCGGGCACGAGCGTCGAGCTCGACAATGCGAATCACGCGATCATCAACGGCGCCAAGCTGGCGCACATGGGTCTGCTCAAGAAGCGCCATTCGCCGCAGTTCTTCCGCATCAACGGCTGGTGGCACGCCGGCGGCATCGCGCTCAGCCTGCTGCTCGGCCTCGTCGCGGTGGTGCTGCCGGCGGCGGCGGGCGGATTCGGCGCCACCTGGTGGTTCGCCACCAGGCCAGGCTGGATTGCGCTCGGCGCCGCCGCCCTTGCGCTCATCGCCAACGGAGTATTCGGCCGGCTGCTCAAGGCGCCGACCATCGCCGGCCGCGCGGTGATGGACCACATCGAGGGATTCCGCCTCTACCTCGACGTGGCGGAGGGCGACGAATTGCAGCTCGTCGACGCGCCGCCACTGACCGCCGAGCTGTTCGAACGCCATCTGCCCGCGGCGCTCGCGCTCGAGGTGGAGCAGCGCTGGGCCGAGCGCTTTGCGAGCGTGTTCGCGACGCAGGCCGCCGGGCACACGCCGCGCTGGTACGACGGGGACAGTTGGAATACCGCCAACGTCAGTCGCTTCTCGTCGGGCTTCAGCTCGTCGTTCAGCAGCGCCATCTCCTCATCCTCGACCGCACCCGGCTCCAGCTCGGGTGGCGGCGGCGGCGGCTCGTCGGGGGGTGGCGGCGGGGGCGGTGGCGGCGGCGGTTGGTAGAAGGTGCCAGTGGTCGGTTCGGTCGGTTCCGTCGAATCCGACTGCCGGCACCGCTAAGAAAACCCGACCGATCCGACCACTGACACCTCGACCGTGAAGGCATCCACCACGCCGCGGACGCCATAGAGCGCCGGCAGCACGGCCTCGGGCGGGTGCTCGCGCCGCAGCCGGGCCACGAGTTCGGTTCCGGACCGGTAGGCCGGCAGGTACATGCGCCCGAGCAGCGGATGCCGGCCCCACGCGCCGGACAGCTTGTCGGCCCGCTCGGCCGATACCAGGAAATCCCGCCTCAACACCGCCGCGACGTCCGCCTGCGCGGCCCGCTCCTGCCACGTCAGGTACGAGGCATGATTCTTCGCGTCGTCCTGGAGCAGTGCGAGCAACACGCCGAGTTCGAGGTCGCGATCCGGCAGCTGCGCGGGCTCCGTCACGCCGTGCGCAATCAGGATCGCGTTGTTGGCGATCCCCTCGAACAGCACCGCGGCACGCGTGTTCATCGTCAGCACCGACGCCTCGAAGCCGGCGAGGCCACGCACGAACAGGTCCTGCAGGTACGCGAACGTCGTCACGTGACCCGGCACGACCTCGTGGCTCACGAGCTGCTGGAACTCCGGCACCGAGATCTCGAGCGCCGCGTTCAACTCGTAGGTCGCCTCGTACTCGGGCGAGCCGTCGGCGCACCGCGCGTGTCCGAGGTAGTTCATGGAGCCCGAGAACCACGCGTTCTCGATGGCGAGAAAACGGACGTTGGCGCGCGGCACTCGCGCAAACTCGGGCGGCAGGTACGGCAGGAGGTTCCGCGCCGCAAGCGCGTCGTAGTACGCGACGAAGGCGTCTCCCACGGCCGCGATGGATCGCGACGGCACTCGTCGCGCCGCTCGCCACGCGTCGACCGCCGCGAGCAGTGATGCGCCATCGCTCGACGCATGGCCCGTTGCCGCGAGCAACTCGGCAACGCGTCGCCGCTTGTCCTCCGGCTGCGACGGTTCGGGCGGCCGGCCCGTGATCGTACGCACGCAGTGCTCGTATGGCACCGGCGACCTGCGGCCGATGATTTCCATCGCGAGGTCCCACATCAACTCGCAGCACAGTCCTAGACATCATGGCCTGACTCGGTAAAGGAGTCAGGCGTGGTCAGGGAAGTGAAGGAAGAGGTCTGCCTCCGGTATCGTGGGTTGCGCACCGGAGTGCGCCGAGCCACCTGCAGAGCGCCCGAGGGCGAGCTACTGCACATCATTCGCGGAGGCAGACCATGAACGAAGTTAGCAGATTTTTCGTCGGTTTGGATGTTCACAAGGAGTCCATTGCCATCGGCGTCGCCGAGGCGGGGCGCGAGGAGCCGCGCTTTCTCGGCACCGTGGGGCCGGATCCGGCGGAGCTGCGCAAGGCGCTGAAGCGGATCGGTCCAGCCGCGACGCTGCTGATCGTGTACGAGGCGGGTCCGAGTGGCTACGGGCTGGCGCGGGATCTGGGCGCCCGCGGCTACCGCTGCGAGGTGATCGCGCCCTCGAAGATCGCGCGTCGCCCGGGCGATCGGATCAAGACGGATCGGCGCGATGCGCTGCTGCTCGCGCGCCTGGCGCGCTCGGGGGAGCTGGTGCAGGTCGTTGTCCCGGATGAGCGCGATGAGGCGCTGCGGGATTTGTCCCGCTCTCGCTCGGATGCGGTGCGGGCGCGCCTCAAGGCCCGCCAGCAACTCAAAGCGCTGCTGCTGCGGCACGGGCATCGCTACAGCGGCAAGAGTTCCTGGACACTCGCGCATGAGCGTTACCTGTCGAGCGTGACGTTCGAGCACCGCGCCCAGGATATCGCCTTCACCGAATATAGCAGCGCCGTGCGCGAGGCGCATGAGCGCGTCGAGCGGCTCACCGAGTCGCTGCGCGCGCAGCTCGAGAGCTGGCGGATGCGCCCGGTGGTCGAGGCGTTGATGAGTCTGCGCGGCATCAACGTCGTGGCCGCGGTCACGCTGGTGGCCGAGATCGGCGATATCCGCCGTTTTACCCATCCGCGCGAGCTGATGTCGTTCCTCGGACTCGTGCCCAGTGAGCACTCCAGTGGCCAGACGCGCCGGCTGGGCGCGATCACCAAGTGTGGCAACGGCCATGCGCGACGCGTGCTGGTGGAGGCGGCCTGGAACTACCGCTTCCCGGCCCGTATCAGCCGCGTCCTGCAAGTGCGCCAGGAGAACCAGCCGAAGCCGATCCGCGACATCGCCTGGCGTGCGCAGCTGCGGCTCAGCGAGCGCTATCGCCGACTGCTCGCGCGGCAGTTGCCGACGAACAAAGTCTGCGTCGCCATCGCACGCGAGCTCACCGGCTTCATCTGGGATCTCGCTCGACAGGTCAAGCCGATCGCCTGAGCGAGCCCTACCGCCCCACACAACATCGAGGCCTACCGCCATGCGATAAACCGCCCACTGCACACACCCAAGCGGCAACGCGATGCGCGGGCAACGATGAGGGGAATCCTCGAACGGGCTATGTGGGCATCCTTCGGGATGATCCCCGTCACTAGAGCGAGGCAGCCCCGCGACGTATCGATGACGGGCGGTAGCCAACCCGCGGATATCAGCATGATCCATCGTCGCCATAAACCGCCCGCGCGTCGCGTTGCCCCTTCGGTGTGAACATCCGCCCTCGACTTGAAGCACGAAAACCGTGAGAAACTATCTCGCCCTACTTGACAAGGTCAGGCCATATCAGCCCTTCCAGATAAGCGCCGCGCTGGCCGCCGAGCGCACGCGAGGCATCCAGCATCCGCGCGATCGCGCCCTGCACGTCGACGGCGGCGAGATATTCCTCGATCGATGCCCTTTGCGGCTCGCGCGCTCCGACGCCGCCGTTGACCCTCAGGGGCGCGGCGGACGGATGCGTGTAGGCCACGGGCAGAGGCTCGTCCGAGAACCAGCAGTCGGCGATGAATCGCCCGGTACCCGAGGGATTCATGACGTCACCGCCCCAGAGCGTGTCGATGCCGATCAGTGCCTCGGCCGTGGCGGAGTCGAGTGTGGTGAGCGTCATGGCGGCTACGTCCATCATGCGCCGGCGCGGCGCTTCTCCCGCCATCCTCCGTGCTTCCACGGATACCGGCAACCCCGGGCCGGGACTAAACCGTGCCTACAGGTCCCACAGGCCGCGCAATGCCGTTTTGCCAGCTTGGCTTGCTCGTTTGCACCGTTGCACTCGTTGCGGCGTGTGCCAGCGATGTGCCACTCGGCAAACCCGACCTCGGCGAGGAGCAGATCCAGCCCAGCGCCGAGGGAATCCGTGCGCCTGGAACGACGCGGGCCGCGGTGCACGAGGCGCTCGGCGAACCCTGGATATCTACCGATCGTCGTGATGCGGAGGTCTTCCGACTCTCCGGCAAGCAGCACTGCATGCTGCTGGTGTTCGCGCCCTTTCCGGTGCCCCTGCCAATGCCGGGAGAACGACTCGAGGGCTACACGCTGGTGACCTATTCGGACGACGGCGTCGTCGCGGCCGTCGATTCGGCATTCGCGCGCTCGGAGACCTTCGGCCGCACGCACAGCCTGATGCTCCGCGCCGGCGACTACGAGTTCGAGCACGAGACGCGCGACACCCTGTCGGTGGCGCTCGAGCGTTTCCAGCGCGAGCTTGCAGCGGTCGCGCCCCGACCGACCGGCACGGTGATCGTCGGCTGCGAGGGCGCGGCCGACGCCGGGTCGCCCGCCGGCATAGAAGGCAAGGTGTGCTTTACGCGGGTCGAGATCGATGGCGGCGAGCGCTTTGAGCTACCGCTGGTGCGGTTCGTGACGTGGCCGCTCGCGCCGCCCACGAGGGGGCCCGCGCCGGTGCCAGACCCCGCGTGCCGGGATGCCGGTGGCCGGACCCTGACCAATGCCTGCCTCATCGAGCGCGGAGGGCTCTATCCGCTGCTGCTCGACCCGGGCCGCCATTCGCTGCGCTTCACCACCCGCGAGCTCGACGGCGAAGCGAGCGGCACCTTCGACTGCGTGCCGGGGGGAATCGTGTTCGCGGTCTTGCGCGATGAGAAGACGGAGTCGTGTTCGATGTCGAGGCAACTGTCGTCCCGGCTCAAGGTCGGGGCGGCGACCGGGTCATTGACGGTCAGCGATGCGGCGCCGGAGGACCTGCGGTCACAGAAGGTGACCGTGTATGTCGACGGTAACTACCTGTTGCGTCGCCAGGCCCAGCCGTAGATCGCGGCGTTCGCCACCAGCACCAGCAGCCCGAGCGCGAACTGGATGTTGCGCGTGAGCCCTTCCGGGTACAGCGCCGCGAAGACGTAGTGCTCGACGAAGCCGCCCGTGTAGCCCTGCTCTCCGGCGAGCTGACGCCAGTGGTTCTCGAGGGGCGTGAGTGGACAGATGCCGCCCAGGAATTCGATTCCGGCGCCCCACGCGACGAGGGGAAGATGCGCCCAGGCGGCGCGAGACCAGCGCGATGCGAGCAGGCCGCCGAGCATGACGAATGCCACGAACGCGGCGTGCAGCAGCAGGACGAGGTCGGCCAGCAGTCGGTAGGTCACGACTGGCGAGTCTAGCGGCGCCGGCCCGGGCGTGGCGCCGGCGTTTCGGCGGGAGCCCCGCGGATCGGCATCCGCCGGATGCGGGCGTGGGCCGCATCCGACGGATCCGACCACTGGCACCTACTTCCTACTTGTTGCCCGTGTAGAGCGGGCTGCGCACCTCGCGGCCCTTGTCGTCGTACAGCGGGTTGCTCTTCTGCGTGCAGGCGGGCGCAGAACCATCGGCAGCAGCCGTCGGACTGGAGGACGGCGATACACGCTCGTCATCCGCCTCGCCGTCGCAATCGTCGTCGACGCCGGTCGAGGACACCGGGGCGTGCATGCGCTTGCCGCTCGCCTGCCCGGAGGCCGCGTCGCGCGGCGACTTGACTCCTTCAGCGGCAGCCGTGTCGCCATCGGAATCCGCGGCGGTCGCGATTGGCTTGTGTTGCCGCTTGCCGGTCGGCAGGCCGGACGCCGCATCACGTGGTGACACGGTCGAGGCCTGCTGCGTGACCGTGCCCTGCTCCGCCACCGGGTCGGCCGCTCCCGCCGTACCCACGACACCAAGCAAGGCGACCGCGATGGCGGACTTGATGATCTTGTTCATGTACCTGCCCCTGATAGGAAAATTCCTGTCGGGCAGTCTTCCACGCCCCTGTCGGGCCGACCGCGATGTGCATCGTGGAAACCCGGCCCCCGATTTGACATAAAAACTCAAGAGGTACCAGTGGTCGGATCGGTCGGGTGCGTCAAATCGGCAGCGTGCCACCAGTAACAATGAGCCAGACGAACGCCGCCACTTTCACTGCCACGGCTGACCAGAACGCAACCTGGAACGACCGCTTGCGCGTCTTGTGTCGAAACGCCCGCTGCGCAATCCGCGGCGCTCGCCCGGCGGCCGCAAGCCCGGCAACCAACAGCAGGTACGCACTGGCACCCAGGATGGCGCCGCTCGCGCGTGGCCTCGAGGCCGTCGGCACGCTCGCACGACGCACCTGGCGCGCTTGCAGCCGACCGCGCTCGTCACGACCGAGTTCGTACGTCACCGTCTGCCGCATGGCGGGCCGCATCGAGCGATCGTCGAACGCGCTGATGTGGCAGAAGACGCGCCCGCCGCCCGCCGCCCGCCGCTGGCTCGATGAAGCCGAGGCCGCGGCTGTCGTTCCACTCGACCAGGTGTCCCTTGTGACGCATCGCAATCGTCCCGCCCAACGTCGACACCTAGGTCCGCACGCGCTCCCGCTTGCCGGGTCGGGTCGAGTACCGCGTCCGCGCGTCGAACTCGTCGAGGTCGAGCGCGACGCTCTTTCCGCCGTATACCGTGTCCTTGAGCCACTTGAGCTCGGCCTGCACCTCGTCGCGCGACCACAACTCCCGCGACCAGCAGCGTGCGGGCGCGTCCCACCAGTAGCCGCGTTTCCTGAGCATGTCCTTGCTCTCGAACGGCGAATTGGTCGCCCACAACCGGTATAACGTCTCGCGCGCTGAATCGAGCAGCACCTTGAGCGCGGTCTCGCCGGCGCCCTCGCCACCCTTGCGCACGAACGGCCGCCGCAGGACCTCGAGCAGTGCGAGGCAGTCGACCTCGGCGCGATGACCGTCGTAGAAGAAGCCGTAGCGATAGGCAAGATACTCGAGCTTCGAACTCTCGATTCCCGCCTCGGACCACGGGATCTCCAGCCACGAGCAGGCCCACGGCAGCGCGGCGAATGCGGGCAGGCGCGGCTCCAGGAACTTGCGGTCGAAACCCGCGTTGTGCGCGATCACGATCGCGACACCGTCCAGGAGCTGCGCGATCTCCGCCTCGTCGAGCCGTTGCCCGGCGACCATCGCGTCCGTGATGCCATGGATCGCCGTGGACTCGGGCGGGACCGGCACGCCCGGATCCTCGAGTCCGTCGTAGCGACCGAGCACGCGACCGACGGCGCCGGTCGTGCGGCAGTACTCGAACACCACGACGGCGAGTTCGATGACCTTGTCCGTCGCGGGATCCGTCCCGGTCGTCTCGGTGTCGATGACCGCGGCGCGCTTCACCGTCGGGCCCGACAGCGCGGGCCACTCACGCGCGGTGTCGAGGCGACGGAGGACCCGGTAGTCGGGATGGACCGCGAGCTGCGCCGCAATGTCCTCGGGTTGCCTGTCGTTCGTCATGGACCGTCCTGCGTTGCCCGGGCCGCGACACGGGCGAGCCCTTGCGGGAGCTTACAACGTTGCGAAACCGACCGATCCGACCACTGACACCTCAAGAGCGATAGTCTTTGCCTATCGCCCTGAGCATATCAATCGATTGGTGCTAATCCCGTCGCGCCCGTATCGTGCGCAGCCATCGAGGCCACCCCTGCGCCTCTGGAAATCAAGGAGCACACCGCATGACCTCGCTGATCAACACTGCCGTCCAGCCCTTCAAGGCTACCGCCTACCACAACGGCGAGTTCGTGAAGGTCACCAACGAAGACCTCAAGGGCCAGTGGTCGGTCGTCGTCTTCTATCCCGCCGACTTCACCTTCGTCTGCCCGACCGAGCTCGGCGACCTCGCCGACCTCTACCCCGAGTTCCAGAAGGCGGGTGTGGAGGTCTACAGCGTCTCGACCGACACGCACTTCACGCACAAGGCCTGGCACGACGCGTCCGACACCATCAAGAAGATCGAGTACCCGATGGTCGGCGACCCGACGCACGCGCTGAGCCGTAGCTTCGGCGTGCTGATCGAGGAGGAAGGCCTGGCGTTGCGCGGCACCTTCATCGTCAACCCCGAGGGCGTGATCAAGGCCGCGGAGATCAACGACAACAGCATCGGCCGTGACGCGAAGGAGCTGCTCCGCAAGGTGCAGGCCGCCCAGTACGTCGCCGCGCATCCGGGCGAGGTGTGTCCTGCGAAGTGGCAGCCGGGAGCCAAGACCCTGGCGCCGTCGCTGGACCTCGTCGGCAAGATCTGACCCGTTCGAACCCCCCGTTCTCCCCCCTGCCCCGCTCCGGCGGGGGCCTGGG
>CAVPMU010000008.1:0-99807 GCA_963706535.1 uncultured Gammaproteobacteria bacterium | reverse complement strand
GGTGTATTCCGGTCACATGGTTTACACCTCATTCCGGACGCATGGCTGACACCCCGCCGCCGCAAGCATGGCGAATCGCGCTGGTGAGCCATATTGGTATATGGTCAAAAGCCCATACATGTGTTAGAAGTGCGGCATGTCGGCAGGTTTCGAGTGGGATCCCGCCAAGGATGCGGATAACCAGCGAAAGCACGGCGTCTCCTTCGTAGAGGCGCAGGCCGCATTCCTGGATCCGGGCCGAGTCATTGCCAGGGACGTCGGGCACAGTCGGGCCGAGCCGCGCTACTACTGCTTCGGTCGCGTCCCCGATGGAATCCTGACGGTCCGTTTCACGTATCGCGGCGGCGTCATTCGAATCATTGGCGCCGGCTACTGGCGTAGAGGTAAGAAACTGTATGAAGCGCACACGAAAGTACACAGATGAACCGCTCGGCCGCCTGCAGGTGGTCGAGGATTTTCTGCCGCCGCCGGACCAGCTCGTGCTGAAGGAGGATGGCGTCAAGATCACCATTTCTCTCAGTCGGAAGAGCGTGGATTTCTTCAAGGCGCATGCGGCGGCATCGAAGGTTCCATACCAGCGGATGATCCGCACGCTGCTGGACAGCTACGCCGAGAGGTTCTCGAAGCGGGCGCCGTGATCGCGTTGCGCGCACGTCCCCCGCTTTTGAGTAGCAGGAGCGTTTAGAGGGTGAGTTTACTGGGGTTCCGCGCATCGCCCGCGGACCACCCGGGGTCATCGATGGCATACCCGTGGACTATCGGCCCGCGTCCCGAATCGACCCGGGGTGGCCGGGTGTTGGTACTGATGCTAATCGGCATCAAAATTGATGTAGAGCGATGCACATGAGAACCACGATCACTATCGATGATGAACTGTTCCGCAAGGCGGTCGAGGTCGCGGATCCTGGCATGGACAAGGCCGAGATCGTCCGCGAGGCCATGCGCGTGTTCGTACGGATTCAGACCGGAAAGCGGTTGGCGGCGCTTGGTGGCGCGGTGCCGCGCATGCAGGACATTCCGCGTCGTCGGGCAGCAGGCCGCGCCGCGCGATGAGCGCCGTACTGGTCGACACGTCGGTGTGGGTCAGTCACATCCGCCCTGCGAATCCAGTGCTGAGATCATTGCTCGAGAATGATCGTGTTCTTTGTCATCCGCTGATCGTGCTCGAATTGGCGTGCGGTACGCCCCCGGCTCCCCGCGAGCGGACACTGGGCGACCTCAAGATGCTTCGGCAGGCAAAGGTCGCGACGACGGAATAGGTGCTGTCGCTCATCGAGAACGAGAGGCTGTACGACAATGGTTGCGGTGCGGTCGACATTGCGTTGCTTGCTTCCGTCCTGATGACACCGAACACTCTGCCATGGACAGTAGACCGGAATCTCGAGGCATTGGCATCGCGTCTTGGCGCCGCGTTTGCGGTCTCCAATCATTGATGTAGGGAGAATCCGAGAGCGGATACCCAAGCTGAAAATCCGCGTGTCGATGGTTCGATTCTGTCCCTGGCCACCACTTCCGGCGTTTGGATTCGTAACGGGTTTCGGGCATCACCCGCGGACTCTCGGGAAGTGGGTGGGGTGCAGATCGATCACCTCGCGTCGAATGGGCCTGCTACTCGCGGACCACGGTTGTAGGGCCACGGCGGCGAGTCGACATAAGAACTGGGCGATGCGAGACATCGCCGAGGCGCTGGGCCGGTCCTGGTGCAGAGTGCGGTATGAGCTGCATTTGGAAGGGTGGTCGTTGCCCCCGTGCCAGGCAGCGAGCCTGCCCGCAACTGACGCTGGCGCAGAGCGAGGAGATCTCCCGTGGGGTCGAGGAACGTCGACCTTGGATCGGCTAGCGCCTCGCGGTGCGCGCCAGATCGGTGCTGGGTGGCTTGCATCACGAGTATCAGCTGGCGGCGGCGTTGGCGTGATCGAGTAATTGCGGAGCACAGCGGTATCGGACTGTTGCATTTCAGGCTGCCGCTCCTAAAATGACCAAATAAATGGTCATTTGGTGCACGCAGTCATGTCGCACATCAATCTTGCCGAAGCCAAGGCGCGCCTGAGCGAGTTGGTCGATCGCGCTGCGGCGGGTGAGCGCATCGTCATCACCAAGCGTGGTAAGCCCGTGCTCGAGATGGTGAAGCCGCGGTCTCCGCCACAGCGTATCGACCTGAAGGCCCTGCGCAGATTGACTGCCGGACTGCCGCGGCAGAAGCAGGGTGCGGCCGAGGCACTGCGCGAGTTGCGCGACCAGGCGCGCTACTGATGCGGTACGTCGATACCAGTCTGATGGTCGCGGCGCTGCTCAACGAGAAGAGCACGGCGGTGGCGCAGCGCTGGCTCGGCGGCCAGCCCGCCGGCGAACTGGCCATCAGCGACTGGGTGATCACCGAGTTTTCCGCGGCGCTGTCGATGAAGTTGCGCACCGGAGAATTGGAGATACCGCAACGCAACGAGGTCCTGGCTTTCTTCACCCGGCTGACGGAAGCCTCGTTTCATGTGCTGCCCGTTTCGCGCCCGGACTTCCAGACCGCGGCACGCTTCGCCGACCAGCATGCTGCCGGCCTTCGTGCCGGCGACGCGCTGCACCTGGCCATTGCCTCACATCAAGGCGCCAGCCTGCACACGCTGGACAAGCGTCTGGTCGAGATCGGCCAGGCGCTGGGAGTCGATGCGGCGTTGGTTGGGCGCTGACCGTTCGGTCGCAATTCGGTCCGACCCGACGCAACCCGTTGACGAGGATCGGGAGCCGCCCGCTGGGATCCGCCCAATGACCCAAGGGAATCTGGAACAGGCCCGGTCGGGCGCAGCGGTTCGGTCGTTTCCGCGGAAAACTCGTCGTCGCTCTTCGCCTTTCTCGCGCCGCCCCGGGCTCTCCGAGCTACTCAAAATCCGCGCATCGATGGTTAGATTCCGTTCCTGGCCATCAGTTCCAACCCGATGGATGCAGCTTCAGCGATTGGTCGCGTAGCGCAACGCCGTGCCTTCGCCACCGGGCTAGGCAGACCGCTGACTCGTTCAGAGCCATTCAGGCACTTCGCCGCGAATCCCGCAAGTGCCGGAAAACTCCTGCCGTCGATCGTTGCCGTCGGGCGCGCTGCACCGGCGCGCTGGTGGGACTGGAGTAAAGTGCCGCCCCCCGGGAAGCCCCGGAGGCTCCGGTGCAGCAGGTCCGGCAGGAAGGGGAGGTTCCGCTGGTCGTTGCCGAGTCGGAGCATCCCGGGAATGTCCCGCCCGCCGAGGAGCTCGAGGAGGTGGTCGTCGAGGCCCGCCGCGACCGTCACGAGGTGATCCTCGATCTCGTGTCCGAAGCAAAGTCCGTGCTGCGTGACGTTCGAACTCAAGTATGTCTTCACGGGGAAAGGAAGGAGGGAAGTGCTGCGCGGACGCCCTGTCGCGTTCGCCCTGTGGAGCGAGGCGAAGCAGGAGTGGTCCGTCGCGCACATCGAGATCCCCCGCCCCCTGGTCAGGTGGAAGCCTGGCAGGAAACCCTTTCCGTTCATCGTGCGCACACCAGGCGTCGAGGCACGGCACGTCAAGGGCACCGGTGCCGAACGGTTGATGTTCGCCTTCTCCAGGGACGGAGAGCAAATGAAGGTGTACGGGAGGAAGTTCCCCGTCTTCGACAGTGCCCTGATTGCGAGGAAGAAGTGGCGAGCCGTCGTCGCGACCGCGCGGCCGATCGTCTACCTGCCGTCCAACGCAGACACACTCGATCCGCTCTTCGTCAGTGGCGGCAAGGAATTCCTTCTCGGCACGGCGCGCAGGGCGATCGAGGAATTGCGTCTCGCGAAAGCACCGGGTGTGGCGTATCCGGGAGGACTGCTCGCGGATGTCGTTCCCGCTCGAGTCCTCGCGACCCTTGCGGTGATCGAACAGACGGACGACGCCGACTATGTGAAGAAGAAGGCGGGTGCGTTCGATGAGGTGCTGAGCCAGTACGGACTGAAACGAGAGGAGGCGTACCGGTACAGTGTCTCGAGCGCATCGGCCCTCGGGCCCATGCAGTTCACCAACAGGCGGGGCAACGGTACCTATGCGCTGGTGGTCAGGCGATGCCCCGCGGCAAGGCTCGACCCGGACTTCGAGCGCGGCGCGACGAACCTCCTGAATGCCATGAAAGCGGCGATCTGTCTCTTCGACATCGAGCTGTTTCAGATGCGCTCCGATATCCGCCGCGCGTATCGTGACAACATGGAGGTGCTCGGGATCTTCCCGGTCGCCGCATACAACGGCGGACCCAGGAACGTCGCGAAGCTCTACGGCGTCATCAAGAGGATGGGGGTGGAACTCGAGGACCTGCGTCCCCCGGGAGAGCAGCCTAAGGGGAAGCAGGTGATCTGCCCGTGTCTTTGGAAGGAGGACGAGACGGGTATCCGTCCCGTGCCGATCCCGAAGTACAACAACGAAAATCGCTGGTACATCGAGAAGTACCAGAACATCCTGCAAGTGTTCGAGTGAGATGGGAGGGGAACCGGGGAGAATCGATTGCGGACCTCGATACTCAAAGTCGCGGACGACTTCCTGAACATCCGCGGATCGTTCAAGGTGGCCGGACTCGTCGATATCGGCACGCAGTGCTCGCTGGTGCGGCGTGCCAATGGCCGGTTCGTGTTCCTGGATTCCTGTACGCTGGGCGGTGCAGTGCAGCGGGAAGTCGATGCACTGACCAACGGCGGCAAGGACGTTGAGGCAATACTGAACCTCCATCCGTTTCACACCATCCATGTGAACGCGATGCATCAGCGGTATCCCAGGGCCAGGCTCTACGGCACGGCCCGGCACCTGGCGAAGCTTCCCGAACTTCCGTGGGAGAAGACTCGAACCGAGCAGCCCCGTCTGCACGAGCTGTTCGAGGACGATTTCGAGTTCTCGGTGCCGCGTGGCGTCGATTTCATTTCGGCCAACGAGAACGTGCATTTTTCATCGGTGCTGGTGCTGCATCGCGCGTCGCGGACGATCCATGTCGACGACACGTTGATGTACGTCCGCCTGCCGCTGCCCATGCGGGCGCTGGGACTCCGGGACACCCTGTTCTTCCATCCCACCCTGCGCCAGGCGCTCGAGAAGCGGAAAGGTGCGGGTCTGGACTTCCGGGAATGGGCGGAGGAACTCGCCGCAGGCTGGCGGGATGCCGAGAACCTGTGCGCGGCACATACCGCGGCGCTGACTGCCATGCAGAATAAAGGTGACTCCGTGCACGACCGGATTCTCGCGGCGCTGGACAAGGTCTCCGGAACGCTGCGTTAGCGCCGCTGGCGTTGCAGTACGCAAGGCAACCGGCCGCGCGGCCGATTACAATGCCAGGTAACCGGAGCGGTCTGGAACAGCAGAGCCTCAGGACACATACCCGACATGACAGATGCAAGCTCGCTCGACGCCCTGCTCGCCGGCATCGTGCCGGACCCGACTTCGCCGCACGCGCCGGCGGTGCAGAAGGCGCTCATGGTCGCGCGTCACCTCCAGGAGCGTGCCCGCGCGCTGCAGACGCCAGCCGAGCGGCGGCAGCAGGCAGAGCTCGACCGCATGCTGCAGACACCGTCGGACAAGGCGACGCTGGCGCTGATGACCGACCAGGCATTCCGGACCAGCGATCCGGCCCGCGCGGTCGAGCACCTCACCTACATCCTCGACGTGCAGGGCGTGCCGCGCTTCTTCGGACCGGTCGATCGCACGCTGATGAAGGGGTTCCAGTCCTTCGGCAGCTACGTCCCCGGCGTCGCACTGCCGCTCGTCAAGGAACAGATGCACAAGGAGACGGCCAACGTCATCCTGCCCGGCGAGAAGGAAGAGCTGACGCGTCACCTTGCGGATCGCCACCGGGAAGGCGTGCGCATGAACGTCAATTTCCTCGGCGAGGCCATCCTGAGCGAGGCCGAGGCGGAGAGGCGCCTGCAGCAGATCATGCAGGGGCTGCAGTGGCCCGAGATCGAGGTGGTCTCGATCAAGATCTCGACGCTGTATTCGCAGATCTCGCCGCTCGCGCGCAAGCACACCGTCGGCGTGCTGTGCGATCGCCTCGAGCCGCTGTTCCGCACCGCGGAGCGCGCCCGATACACGCGGCCCGACGGCCGGGAAGTGCCCAAGTTCGTGTACCTCGACATGGAGGAGTACCGCGACAAGGAGCTGACTGCCGAAGCATTCATGCGCACGCTCGACCGTGACGGGCTGAAGCACGTGCGCGCGGGCATCGCGCTGCAGGCGTATCTCCCGGATTCGTATCGCACGCTGCTCGAACTGCAGGCCTGGGCGCGCCGGCGCGTCGCGGCGGGCGGCGGTCGCATCACGATCCGCCTGGTCAAGGGCGCGAACATGGAGTCGGAGCGCGCCGAGTCCTCGGTGCGCGACTGGCCGCAAGCCCCCTACCGCACCAAGCTCGAGACCGACGCCAACTACAAGCGCATGGTCGACGAGGTCATGAAGCCCGAGAACCTCGCGGCCATGGACGTCGGCGTGGCTTCGCACAACCTCTTCGACCTTTCCTACGGCCTGGTGCTCGCGCACGAGCGCGACGCGCTGGACAAGGTGCAGTTCGAGATGCTCGAAGGCATGGCGAACCCGCAGCGCCGCGCGCTGTTCGAGATGTCCCGCAACCTGCTGCTGTATGCACCGGCGTGCCGCCGCGAGAACTTCATCAACGCGATCGGCTACCTGATCCGGCGCCTGGACGAGAACACCGGTCCGGAGAACTTCCTGCGCCACGCCTTCAAGATCGAGGTCGACAGTCCCGACTGGCGCGCGCTGGAGCGCGGATTCCTCGAGGCATTCGCGGCCATTCCGCGGCTGGGCGATGCCCCGCGTCGTGACCAGGACCGCAACCAGCCGCCACCGCCGGTCTCCGCCGTGTCCCGTGGCTGGCAGCACCTGCGCAGCGAGCCGGACACGGATTTCGCGCTGCCGCAGAACGGCGCCTGGGGCGAGCAGATCGTGGCCCGCTGGCTGCCGCGGTGCGGCGACGCCGCCGTGCAGGTGCCCCTCGTGATCGCCGGCGAGGAACTGCTGGATGGACGCGTCGTGCGCGAATGCCTCGACCCGTCGCGGCCCGGTGTCGTCGTCGGGCGATACCGCCAGGCAATCGACGCCGACGTCGCGCGCGCCGCGGACTGTGCGGCAGCGGATCCCGATGGCTGGCGCAGGATGACGGACGAGCAGCGCTACGAGATCCTCGGACGTGTCGCGCAGGAACTGCGCTTGGCGCGCGCCGACCTCATGGGGGCGGCGCTCGCCGACGGTGGCAAGACGCTGATGGAGTCCGATCCGGAAGTCTCGGAGGCGATCGACTTCCTCGAGTTCTACCGCGATACCGCGCGCTGGTGGCGGCGTCTCGCGACGCTGCGGGCACGCCCCAAGGGTGTGGTCGTCGTGGTGCCGCCGTGGAATTTCCCGATTGCCATTCCCTGTGGCGGGGTCGCGGCGGCGCTCGCGGCGGGCAATACGGTGATCATCAAGCCGGCCTCCGATACCGTGCTCGTGGCGTACGAGATGTGCCAGTGCTTCTGGCGCGCGGGCGTGTCGAAGAAGGCGCTGCAGTTCGTGCCGTGCTCGGGTGGCAAGGAGGGTCGCAGGCTCGTCAACAATCCGCAGGTCGGCGCGGTGATCCTCACCGGCGGCACCGACACGGCGCTGACCATGCTGGGCGACAACCCGCGCCTCGACCTGTTCGCCGAGACCGGCGGCAAGGACGCGACCATCGTCACGGCGGTGTCGGACCGCGACCTCGCGATCAAGCACATCCTGCACTCGGCGTTCAGCCACTCGGGCCAGAAGTGCTCCGCGACCTCGCTGCTGCTGCTGCAGGCCGAGGTGTACGACGACCCGGGATTCCGCGGCGCGCTGTGCGAGGCGGTGCAGAGCCTGAAGGTCGGCTCCGCATGGGACCTCGACACGAAGATGGGACCCGTGATCAAGCCACCGTCCGGCGATCTCGAGACGGCCCTGAAGGTACTCGAGCCGGGCGAGGAATGGGCGGTGATGCCGCGGCCGGTGGAGGGCAATCCGTGCCTGTGGACGCCCGGCGTGAAATACGGCGTGCAGCCGGGCAGCTATACCCACATGACGGAATTCTTCGGGCCCGTGCTCGCCGTGATGCGCTTCGAGAGACTGTCCGAGGCGGTCGCGCTGGTCAACCAGACCGGCTACGGCCTGACCAGCGGCCTCGAGAGCCTCGACGAGCGCGAGTGGGCCTACTGGAAGAAGTACATCCGTGCCGGGAACCTGTACATCAACCGCGTCACGACCGGGGCGATCGTGCTGCGCCAGCCCTTCGGCGGCATGGGCAAGTCGGGGTTCGGGCCCGGCATGAAAGCCGGTGGACCGAACTACGTCGCCCAGTTCATGGATTTCGAGGACGTTGATCATCCGCCCGCGGAGGGCATGCCGCAGATGGTGACGCTGGCGGCGCTGTGCCAGAACCTGAAGGCGCGGCCGGAGGATGGCGACGAGCGCATCCTCGCGGCGGCGCTCAGCTACGAGCGCAACCAGCGCGAGGAATTCGGCGCGGAGCACGATCACTTCCGGCTGGTCGGGCAGGACAATGTCCGGCGCTACCTGCCCGTCGGCAGCGTTCGCGTCCGGGTTCATGCGGACGACACGTCGTTCGACGTGTTCGCCCGCGCGTGCGCTGCTCACGTGGCCGGCTGCGGTGTCGTGGTCAGCACTCCCCCGGGCCTGGAGGCGCCGGCGGTGCGGCGGCTGGAACGGCTCACCGAGTCCTGGGCGGCCGCGATCGAATTCCTGGAGGAGAGCGACACCGATCTCGCGCAGGCCATCGCCGAGGGACAGGTCGACCGGGTGCGCTATGCGGCTCCGGATCGGGCCTCGCTCGAGGTGCTGCAGGCAGGCAATGCCGCGAACGGTTGCATCGTCAGCGTGCCGGTGTCCGCCGAAGGGCGCCTCGAACTGCTGTGGTACGTGCGCGAGCAGAGCATCAGCACCGACTATCACCGCTACGGCAACCTCGGCATCCGTGCAGACGAGCCGCGCGCCGAGGTGCCGTGACGACCTGCCCCCGCGGCGAGCGGTTCGGAAGCAGTTCGGTCGTTCCCGCGGAAACTCGTCTCCGATCTTCCGCTCAATCGCACCGAACCGGGCTATCCGTCGTACGACGTTCCCCCGCTGTTGAGTAATGGAGCGGTTTAGAGCCCCAGCCGGCGTGCAGCACGCAGCCGCAGGTGTGTACGCGGAGGGGGAGCTTACGCCGGCTGCTCAAAATGCTGGAAGATGTGTTATCTCGCGCAAGGTAAGCGCGTTGCATGGGCGGCGATGAGGTCCAGTGCGACGGTCGCCAACCTCAGGGTTCTTCCGCCAACGCTCCACGGTGCGGGCGGAGATCCCGATGACTTGGCAGGCTTGCGCTAATCGCGCAACGGACGACTGTGCGGTGGCGAGCGCATCGAAGATTACCTGTCGCTCGCGGCGAGGGTATCGCCGTCCTCGTCCCCGTCCTGATAGCGTGATCGTACCTTGACAAATTGTGCTGCGCCAGCCGGTCATAAGGAAACCGGACCCGAACTTGCCCAAAGTGTAATGACGGTAGCTCGTAGCACCCCGCTCGGCCAGGATGACCCGCGTACTGACCCCAAACCCGCCACCGATCAACACCACCGCCGCGAGCTCCTCGGTCAGTGCGGCGTACAGGAACTGGGCCCTCGGCTCGGATGTGCTCACCACGTCCGTCCTGTTCCAGCTCTCGCCGATCTCCGCCAGGCCAGCCATCGCAAAGGCTTGTTTCAAGATTCTGTCAACGTCGGGTGGCAGACCCGCAAGTTCGCGCACGATGGTCATGTTACGAGCGCGGGCGAACTGTAGAGCGAGCGGGTCTTCAACTACGACCTCCGCGTGCGCAGCCTGCGCTCCAAGCATGATCGCGAGCAGGAGCGCGGACGAGTTACCCACCAGGAATCTAGTTGCAGAGTGTGTGAGGCGCATTGAAGCTGTCCGCAGAGAGCCCACTGTGTCCGTACCGGTTCCAGGCTAACACTCGCATGTTTGCGTTGACCGTGACGTACAGGTATCCGTCCGTGTCACCTGGTCCCGTCGTACCCAAGTACTCGTAGAATGCGCCGCCAAGAGTCGCCCACACGTCGTAGCCAAGGGCCGTCGCCGATGCGCTCCAGAAGACGCAGTACACGCTGTGCCCGTAGTAGCTGCATCCGTATGGCAATCCGTCCACGAACGATGGCGCGAGCGGGGCGGAACCGCCCGGTGGTGGATCGCGATCGTCCATTTGCTGCCAGACCGTATCGATCGCGTTGCGCAGCGCCGTTTCGCTCGGCGCTGAGGCATCCTTGACGGCCTCGAGAAAATCATCGAGATCATAGACCCCATTCGCACCCCTGACTGCCAGCTTGAAAGCTTTCATCGAGAGAGCCATCAGCCGATCGAGGGACGCCACATTCGTCTGTCTCAGGCGCCAGTAGAAGTTCGCAAATACAAGCCCCGCCGCATGCTCTGAGTCCTCCGCATACTGCTCGTACCAGCTGAGCTTGTAGTCCCGATCCATGTGGCGCTGGAGGTCGAGGTTGAGCGGCGACGCCCCATCGCCCATGATCCAGGGAGAACCGAAGTCATACATGCTCGCGCGTTTCTCCGCTTCGAGGCCCACCATGGCATCCGCTGTGCCTTCAAGGTATGCACGTGTCCACTGTCGATCGGCAGTGTCCTGCGTACCGGTCGAGACGTTGTAGAGCGCCGGGTTCGCGCGGCGGGGCGGGATCTGAGCGAGCTGCGGCTTCTCTTGCAGTGCGTCTTGCGTCGGAGCGAACCGACGCGATATCAGGCTCAAAGGGAAGAGGACCAGAATCCGCAACAATGACACGATCGACCGGGACGTCCGGCAGGGAGGAAGGATGAGACTCTTCAGTGCTGCGTCTATTGCGCTGGCTGGCATCGGTTCCCTGGCCCTCGCAGGGGTCGCTTTCGCGCAATCCCCCGAGGTGGTGACGAACGGGCTCGACAATCCGCGCGGTCTCGCATTTGCGCCGAGCGGTGCCCTTTATGTCACGGAGGCGGGCCGCGGCGGCAACGACACGTGCGTGGTCGACGACACCACCGGCGAAACGCGCTGTTTCGGCAGGTCCGGCTCGATCACGCGGCTGTGGAAGGGGCAGCAGTCGCGCGTAGCGGAGGGCTTCGAGTCCAGAGGTGCCTACGTCACGCTGGGACTCGGCGGTGACCGGCAGTTCCAGGAAGCGCTCGGCGGACAGTATTCGGGCTCGCTGGCCCACATGGCGGCCAGCGGCAAGTGGAAGGTCGTCGCCGACATCGTGCAGCACGAAATCGACGGGAACCCGGCTGGAGGAGCTGTCGATTCGAACCCCTTCGGCGTGCTCGCCGAGCCGGGCAGCCGCCTATAGTCGCCGATGCCGGTGCAAATGCATTGTTGCGCGCCGCGGCCAACGGCAAGGTGGAGACCGTGGCGGTGTTCCCGACACTGGCGAATCCACTTCCCTTCGGGCCGCCTGCCATCGAGTCCGTTCCGACCGCCGTCGCGCGCGGCCCCGATGGTGCCTTGTACGTCGGCCAGCTGACCGGATTCCCGTTCGTGCCGGGACAGGATCCCGAGCCCTATTGCGATGGTGGATTCAAGGCGATCATGGACCTCACGTTCGGGCCGGACGGGAGTCTCTACGTCGTCGAGAACGCGACCAACGCCTTCCCGCCGCCGCGGTCGGCGCCAATGGAACGATCTACGTGACCAATCACGGCGTCACGGCCGGGGCAGGCGAGGTCCTGAAGATCAAGCCCTGAACGAGGCGCGCCGGTGACGACGAGTCACCGGCGTTTCCGCCGGAACTACCGCGCCCGCAAGACCATGTAGTCGACTGCGGCGGTCACCTCGGCGTCGGACAGCGTGGTGAAGCCGCCCTTGGCCGGCATCACGCCCTTCTTGCCGGTGAAGCCCTCGAGGCTGTGCTGGTAGAGCACGTCCATGCCCTGCGCGATGCGCGGGGCCCAGTCAGCCGCGTCGCCGAGCTTCGGTGCTCCGGCAATCCCCATCTCGTGACAGGCGCGGCAGGCCTTGCCGAACACGTCCTCGCCCACGTCGACCCCGGATGTCGTGGGTGCCGCGGCCTGTGACGGAGCACTCGCAGTCGTCGCTGCCGGGGCGGTCGCCGTAGCGGCGGGCGCGGAGGCTTCCTTCTTGCCGCAGCCGGCCAGCACCAGCGCGAACGTGACCGTGAGCACGAGATTCCTCGGTTCCATGCACACCTCTCGAATTGTCGTCAGCCGTGGAAGCCACTGGGCCGGGACTCTGGCGCAGCTTCGACCCCGAGGCGCCAGGGTTCGCCTCGAGCCCGCGACCGTTTCGACTGCCACAGTCGCGTATTCCCGGCCCGGACACGCAGGCGGAAAATTCAAGCGCCGCCCGATGTCGGACGCGGGAGGCAAGCCATGACTCGCGGCCGTTTCCCTGCTGCGCTCGCCCTGTGTCTCGCGTTTGTTTCGTTCAGCGTTGCGGGTGCGCAGGTGTCCGGCGGTGATTTCCTCGTCGAGGCCCGCGTGGCACTCGATGCATATCGCGCCACCGTGGAAGCGCGGCTCGGTGGAGTCCTCGCCGGGACCCGACTGCTGGCCGCGCAGGACGCGGCGCGGTCCGGCGAAACAGGGGACATTCACCTGTTTTTCGAAAATGGGTGAATGTCCCCTATTTTTCGAACCGCTCGAACACCAGCGAGGCGTTGGCGCCGCCGAAACCGAAACTGTTGGACATGACTGCGTCGAGCCGTGCGCCGTCGCGCCGCTCACGGACGATGTCCACACCGTCCGCGGCCGGGTCCAGTTGCTCGATGTTGGCGGACGCGCAGATGAAGCCGTGCTGCATCATCAGCATCGAGTAGACGGCCTCGTTGACGCCGGCGGCGCCGAGCGCGTGCCCGGTGAGCGATTTCGTGGAACTGACCGGCGGCGTTCGCGCACCGAACACCTCGCGGATGGCCTCCAGTTCCTTGACGTCCCCGACCGGCGTGCTGGTGCCGTGCGTGTTGAGGTAGTCGATGGGACGGCGCACATCCTGCAGCGCCATCCGCATGCAGCGCACGGCGCCTTCGCCGGACGGTTGCACCATGTCCGCACCGTCCGAGGTCGCGCCATAGCCCGTGAGCTCGGCGAGGATCCTGGCGCCGCGCGCCTGTGCGTGCTCCAGCGCCTCGAGGACGAGGATGCCGGCGCCGCCGGAGATGACGAAGCCGTCGCGGTTCGCGTCGTAGGCGCGTGCGGCCTTTTCCGGCGTGTCGTTGTACGAGGACGACAACGCGCCCATGGCGTCGAACATCACGGTCGAGGCCCAGTGCACTTCCTCGGCGCCACCCGCGAACACCACGTCCTGCTTGCCCATCTGGATGAGCTCGGCGCCGTTGCCGATGCAGTGCGCGCTGGTGGCACATGCGGAGCTGATCGTGTAGCTCATGCCCTTGATCTTCGCCGCGGTGGCGAGGTTGGCGGTGATCGCGGAGTTCATGCAGCGCGTCACCATGTACGGCCCCACCTTGCGCGGGCCCTTCTGGCGGGCCGTATCGGCGCACCACACGACGTTCTCCGTCGAGGCGCCGCCCGAGCCGACGATCAGGCCGGTGCGCGGATTGGAGACATGGGTTTCCTCGAGCGCGGCGTGCGCGATCGCTTCCTGCAGCGCCAGGTAGTTGTATGCGGCGCCGTCGCTCATGAAACGCCTGAGCTTGCGGTCGATGAGCGTCTCGAGCGGCAGGTCGATCGGGCCGTGGACGTGGCTGCGAAAGCCCATCTTCCGGTATTGCTCGCTGAAGCAGATTCCCGAACGACCGTCGAGCAGCGATTCGAGCACCGCCTGCTGGCCCGTGCCAATGCTGGAGACGATACCCATGCCCGTGACGACTACGCGACGCACCTGGCAGCCCTTCTAGAAGGAATCGGTGGAGGTGAAGAGGCCGACCTTGAGGTCCGTGGCCGTGTAGATGCAGCGCCCGTCGACGGCAAGAGTCGCATCCGCGATACCCATCCGCAGTCGGCGCAGGATCACGCGCTTCAAGTCCACGGTGTAGGTCACGAGCTTGTTCGTCGGCAGCACCTGTCCGGTGAAATTCACCTCGCCGACGCCGAGGGCGCGGCCGCGACCCTCGCCGCCGCGCCAGCAGAGGAAGAAGCCGATCAGCTGCCACATCGCATCGAGGCCGAGGCAGCCCGGCATCACCGGGTCCGACTCGAAGTGACACCTGAAGAACCAGAGGTCGGGTGTGATGTCGAGCTCGGCGACCACCTGGCCGAGGCCGCTCGCACCGCCGTCGCTGGTGATGCGGGTGATGCGGTCGACCATCAGCATCGGCGGCATGGGCAGGCGTGCGCGATCCGCGCCGAACAGCTGGCCGGTGCCGGCCAGCAGGAGTTCCTCGTGCGAGTAGGCGTTCCTGTTCATCGTACCCCCGCGCAGCAAGAACCCTGCGCTGGGCGTAGCCTGCGATGTGAGGCCGGGGCGGTCAAGCCTCGTGAGACATGCAGCAGGGGCGGTGCAGGCGCAGCGCAGCCACTCGTGGGCGCCGCAGCCGTCCGGTGCCGTTGTCATTTTCGCCGCCGTTCATTGTCTTTCGCGCCTCCTCCTTCCGGAGCGGGCGCGCCGTAGTCTGCACGCCGACGAAGATTCGGCCATCCACGAACGTTCAGACACTCAGGAGATACCGGTGAACATCCACTTGCACGCAAGCCTCGCAGTCCTGGCGGCCGCGGCATGCATCGTCTCGGCGCCGCCCAGCTTTGCCCACGGGTCCGACGCGGCGCCAGTCACGTCAGGCGCCACGACCAATCCGGCGACGCTCGTCCAGCTGGAAGCGGTCCGCAGCGCGACCGCGCGCTTCCTCGACGAGCAGGTCGCGATCGACGAGGTGTTCGAGCTCGAGAAGCCCGAGCTTCTCGTCTACGCCGACGGCCCCGGGGCCATCCACGAACACGCGCGAATCAGCGGTTTCCCGGCCACCAGGGTTGCCGAGATCAGCGGTGTCATCGATCCGTCGACTGCCGCGTGACCGATGGCGCGCCGCCCGGCCGCTGCTGCGGTCGGGCGTTGACCGGGTCGACCGGGAGGAGCGCACGGATGATCGACGGGACCGTACTGCTGCTGGGCGGCTGCTACGCGTCGACCGCGCTGGGGCCGGCGGAGGTCTTCTACAGTGCCGGCAGGCTCTGGAGCCAGATGCACGGCGACGCCGAGTCGCCCAGGTTCCGCGTCAGGACCGCATCGGTCCGCGGCAAGCGGGTCTCGAGCCCGTACGGCGTGGACCTGATGGCCGACGCCGACATCGGCGAGATCCGCAAGACCGACGTGGTCATCGTAGCGTCGGCCGGTATTGCGCTGGATGCGCAGCTCGCCGCGCACCGTGAGATGTACGCCTGGCTGCGCCGCCACGAGGCCAGGGGCGCGTACATCGCGGGCGCGTGCGTCGGGGCGGCGTACCTCGCCGAGGCCGGGCTGCTCGACGGGCGTGAGGCAACGACGCACTGGTCGTCGGCGCGGGAATTGCAGCGACGCTACCCGTCGGTGAAGTGGCGTCCCGAGAAGATGGTTACCGGGGACCGCCGCGTCCTGTGCAGCGGCGGCGTATACGCGTCCATCGACCTCAGCCTGTACCTCGTCGAGAAGTTCTGCGGCCACGACATCGCGTTGCAGGTCGCGAAATCACTCGTGATCGACATGCCGCGCGTCTGCCAGACCGGGTATGCCGTGCTGCCGCTGTCACGGCCGCACGATGATGATTCGATCCGTTCCGCGGAAGCGAGCATCTCGCGCAACTTCAAGCGCCCGCTGCGGGTCGAGGACCTGGCGCGCGAGCGGCACATGAGCGCGCGGAACTTCATTCGCCGCTTCAAGACGGCGACCGGCCGGACGCCCGGCGATTACCTGCAGGCGACGCGCACGGCGGTGGCGAAGCGGTTGCTCGAGAGCGGCACACGGGCATGTCACCGGCCGAGTACCGCGAGTGCTTCGGGGTCAAGCGGATGGCGCGGGAGGGCAGCGCACCGCACGGCAGCCGGCGGCACCGACGGCGCGGCTGACCGGTCGTCGTTTCTGCGGATACCGCTTCGGTACCCGCGGCGTGTATGCACGCCGGCCATCGGTGCAGGCATACTCCACGCCGGTAGCGACCCCATGACCATCGAATATGAACCGATCGCCCCGCCGGGCAGGCTCGACGCGCTGCGCGAGCTGCGCCTGCGGGCCAGGCTGCAAGCCGTCGTCGAGGAGTCGATCGAGGCCCACGGCGAACCCGTCGCGCTGGTGGGCTGGAGCCTCGGCGGCAACGTCGCCCGCGAGTACGCGCGCGAGCACCCGGACGAGATCCGCAGGGTCGTCACGCTCGGCAGTCCGGTGATCGGCGGACCCCGTTGCACCGCGACGGCCGAGTGGTATCGCTCGAACGGTCACGACCTCGACGAGATGGAGCGGGCGATCATGGACCGCTATGCGACACCGCTGCGCGTGCCCGTCACCGCGATTTACTCCGGGCGTGACGGTGTCGTGGCGTGGCAGGCCTGCATCGACAGGTGGTCGCCGAACGTCCGCCACGTCGAAGTGAGCGAGACGCACGTCGGCCGCGGATTCGCGCCGCGGGTCCTGGGGCTGGTCGCCGACGAACTCGAACGAGACTGAGGAGGTCGATTCATGCCCGTCATCCAGTGCGACATCCGCGAGGGACGTACCGCCGAGCAGAAGGCGGCCATGGCCGAGGCGATCACCCGTGCGGTCCACGAGACCATCGGCGCGCCCCTCGAGTACATCCATGTGCTGATCCGGGAGACGCCCGGTGCGCACCACGTCAAGGCGGGCAAGGCTCTGCCGGACTACACGCCCGTTGGCTGACGATCCGAATCTGAGGGTCATGTCACGTTGCCAGCCGGGCATCCCCGGCTACCCTTCGCGGGTGAACGGCCTCATGCATTCGTGGCGAATGATCCTCCGGCTCTCGCTGGCCTGCATCCTGTCGGCCTTGCCGGGCCTGGCCGCCGCCGCCTCGCAAGCCCCGCCGCAGCCGCAGCCGCAGGCGCAGTCGCAACCCGAAGTCCGCTCGCACGCTTTCTACGTGCTCGACGAGTCGGATTCGTCGGTGCTCGCCGCCCGCCACGAGCACGTCCCCGTACCGATCGCCTCCATCACCAAGCTGATGACCGCGCTGGTCGTGCTCGAGGCGAACCAGCCGCTGGACGAAATGCTGGCCATCAACGCCGACGACGTGCGCGGCACGGTCGGCGGGGGGTCACGCCTGGCCCCCGGCACGAGGCTGAGCCGCGAGGACCTGCTGCGCCTGGCGCTGATGTCGTCCGAGAACCGCGCCGCGCATGCCGTTTGCCGCCACTATCCCGGCGGCACGCCCGCCTGCGTGCAGGCCATGAACGACAAGGCGAGTGCACTCGGCATGACGTCCGCGCGCTTCGTCGAGCCGACCGGGCTGTCGAGCAGCAACGTGGCGAGTCCCGAGGACCTCGCGAAGCTGGTGCTCGCGACGGCGGAGAACCCCACGATCCGCGACTACTCGACCGCGGCGAGCCACAGCGTCGTCGTCAACCGCCAGCGACTCGAGTACCGCAACACCAACCTGCTGGTGGCGAATCCCGCCTGGCACGTGAACGTGCAGAAGACCGGCTACATTTCCAAGGCCGGCCGCTGCCTCGTGATGCAGACGGTCATCGACGGCCGCGAAGTCGTGATCGTGCTGCTCAACTCCTGGGGCAAGCTCACGCGGGTCGCCGATGCCAAGCGCATCCGGACCTGGCTGGAAACGCAGCGCCCGGGCGGCACGGGCTAGCCGTCCGCGGGGCGCCAGTCAGGCTGGACTGGCCGCCTGAACCCGTTCGACCTGGGTTGCCAACCGCAGACGGAGGGCACCATGACCTTGCAGGACTGGGGTGCGACTGGCGCCGACCTGGAAGGCGCTCGGGCTCACCAGCGGGCGCCGCAGCTTCTTTGCCGAGATCGATCGCCTGTCGCGCTCGTGACGCTTGCGCTGCCGGCCAAGGAGTGTCTGCAATGTAGACACATATTGGAGGTCCGTCATGGAATCAGTCATTCGCAAGTGGGGCAACAGCCCGGCGCTGCGGCTTCCCGTGTCGGTCCTGAAGGCAGCGGGTTATCGCCTCGAGCAGAAGGTCGAGATCGTCGTCACGCGCGGCCGGATCGTCATTCAACCATCCGCGAGGGTGGAGTACGACCTCGACGAACTGGTCGGCGGAATTACCGCGGCCAATTCCCATGGCGAAGCGAGTTTCGGCCGGCCCGTGGGCAAGGAATCGCTCTGATGGCGACGCCACGCTACGTTCCGGACTCCCGGGACGTCGTCTGGCTGGAGTTCGACCCGCAAGCGGGCCACGGGCAGGCCGGGCTCCGCGCGGCTCTCGTGATCAGCCCGGCGAGCTACAACGCCAAGGCTGGCCTGATGGTGTGCTGCCCGATGACGACGAAGGTCAAGCGGCATCCATTCGAGGTGCTGGCGATCGTCGACGGTATCGAGAGCGCGGTCCTGTCCGATCAGGTCAAGTCGCTCGACTGGCGGGTGCGCAAGGCCCGCAGGAAAGGGCAAGTATCGCCCGAGGTGATGGTGCACGTGCGCGCAAAACTGAAGGCACTGCTTGCGATCATCTAGCCGGACCATTCACTGACCGTCGCTCCACGCTGAGCCGCCACAATTCGCGTACGCGCCGGATGACGGCGCCCTGTGCGGCGACGCGCAACTCGAACCGCGAGCCGGCGAACGCCGGCGTCTCGACCACGATGACGGTCGGCGCGGCGGGGCCCGCGGTCCGCTCGCCGTCGACGAAGATTTCAGCGGAACCGAGCAGCTCGTCGATCGAGCCATCGCGGATCGGCTGGCCCTCGTCGTCGCGACTGATCACGCCGCCAACGATCGGCTCGTCGAATCGCGTGCGCCCGGATGCGCGGATGGGGATGCCCGACGCCTGCAACTGCCGGATGATCTCGGCGCCGACCGGGTCCTCGCCCGCCCGGTTGCCCTGCGAATAGATGTAGCCACCCTCGGTGGACAGCTCGTCCTCGTGCAGGTCGAGAACGAGCCGCGGCGGATGGGTCTTCGCCATCCGCAGCACGTACTCGGTGAGCGCGCGAGTCTCCGGGCCGGGCGGGGCTTCCGCGCGCGCTCGAGTACCCGTCTCGAGGTCCGGCAGCAGGTACTCGGCGTCGCCGACGCTGTAGCCGCCCTTGCGCCAGTCTCGCTCGGCGCTATTGGGATAGCGCCAGTTGTTGCGATACGCCTTCGGGTTGGCGAGCGGGATCAGGACCACGGGCACGCCGGATTCGGCCAGTCCCGCGATGCTGTCGAGGTTCCGTGCCATGGCGTTCGGGCCCGCCGGCTCCTCGCCGTGTATCCCCGACAGGATCCACAACGCCTCGCCGGTGTGCGGCGTCCGCCACGCGCGCATCGACAGTTCATCGCCCGCGGGGTCCGGGTAAATCGTATCTGCGTGCCAGCCGTGACCGGTGGCGAGCGTCCGGTAGCGGCTCGTCAGCTGCTCGACCGTGCTGCGCCCGTCGGCGGTGAACTCGGCGGCGCCGGACGCGAACGGCAGCAGCAGCGCAGCAATGCTGAAAGCGAAACGGTTCATGGCGGGTCGGCTACCAGCGCACCAGCGCCGAGCCCCAGGTCATGCCGCCACCGACGGCTTCCAGCATGACGAGGTGTCCCGGCTGGATGCGGCCGTCGCGCACGGCGGCGTCGAGTGCGAGCGGTACCGAGGCGGCCGAGGTATTGCCCTGGTGCTCGAGTGTCATCACGACGCGCTCCGGCGGCAGGCCGAGCTTCTGCGCGGTCGCCTCGATGATGCGCACGTTGGCCTGGTGCGGGACCAGCCAGTCGATGTCGCTGCCGGTGAGCCCGTTGTGCTCCAGGGTCTCGGTGCAGACCTCCTCGAGGGCGCGCACGGCGAAGCGGAACACGGATTGCCCGTCCATGTGCACGAACGCCCGGCCCTGCATCTCACCGCCGTGCGGCGCACCCGGCACGCAGAGGATGTCGCTCTGCCGGCCGTCCGCGTGCAGGTGGGTCGAGAGGATCCCGGGCTTCTCCGACGGCTCGAGCACGATCGCGCCGGCGCCGTCGCCGAACAGTACGCAGGTGCGCCGGTCGCTCCAGTCGAGCAGGCGCGAGAAGATCTCCGAGCCGACGACCAGCGCACGACGGTGCTGGCCACTCGCCACGAACTTGTCGGCGATGGCGAGCGCGTAGACGAACCCCGTGCAGACCGCCTGCACGTCGAGCGCGGCGCCCTGCGTGATGCCGAGCTTGCGCTGCAGCAGGCAGGCCGTGGAGGGGAACACCATGTCCGGCGTCGTCGTCGCGACCACGATGAGGTCGATGTCGCCCGCGGTCACGCCCGCGGCCTCCATCGCACGCCGGGAAGCATGCATGGCGAGGTCGGAAGTCGTCTCGCCCTCGGCCGCCACGCGGCGGGTGCGGATGCCGGTACGCGAGAAGATCCACTCGTCCGACGTGTCGATCGTCAGCTCGAGATCCTCGTTGGAGAGGACCTTCTCGGGCAGGTAGCTGCCGGTACCGGCGATTCGCGAGTAGGACATGCCGATAGTCTACGCGACGCCGGTTGCACGGTCCGCAGGGGGAGTATGGACCGCGTCAATGCCAGGGACTACGGCCGGTGGGCGCTCAACCGTGGGCTTGCAGGATCCGCCGCTTGCTCGCGTCGTAGACGGCGTCCGGGAGCACGCCCTCGCTCCACAGCCGATGGTGCTCGCGCATCTCGTCGCGCAGGAACTGCTGCTTCGACTGCGCCACCTGCGACCGGGCCGCCTCGCTGCGCCGGCCAAGCTCGGCCATGAACGACTCGAGGCTGCGGGAGCACCCGAGATTGCCGCTGATCAGGGCCAGCGACACCAGCACCAGCGTAGCCCCCCAGGAACTCCACGCGATGCGACGCCTGGTGACCGGCTCGGCCACCACGAAACGCAGATCGAGCGTGTATTTGTGGGCCGGCCGTCGTCGCCGGCGCGCCCGGATCACCAGTTGGTGATCCGCGCGCAACGAGAGCTCGGTCTCGCAGCCGCGCAGGGACGAGGCGACCCTGACCGTCGGGCCGACGCCGATCTCGCGCGGTCGCTCCTCGGCGAGGAACTCGTCCGAGGCGAGGCAGATGTGCTCCGCGCGCATCGCGGCGCCCATCTCGATGGCCGGGTGATTCACGTCTCGCACGGTCCGGATGCCAGGGGAAACCCCGGCCGGACCGCACGTGACGTGGATCACAGTCTGGTCAGGGCGCGACCCTTTCCAGTGCCTCCCCGGCTGCCGCAAGCAGTGCGCCCGGGCCCACCGGCGCGCCCGTCGCGCGCTGCATCCAGAGATCGGGTGTCAGGCGTCCTTGCCGGCTCATGCGCTCGAACTCGGCGCCGAGGTTGCCGGTGCGGCGGACCTGCTCCTTGATCTGGTGGGCGATCATGTGTCCGATCGGGTAGTCGGGCAGGTACAGGCCGTTGCTGACCATGTGCGAGTAGATGGCGAGCAGCACCACGTCCTTGCGCCCGAATGCCGTGGCGAAGTACTGGTTCCACACGTCGCGGGCGATCTGCAGCGTCGCCTCGCGCAGTTCCGCCGGGGTGGCCTCCGGGTGCGCGTACATCCAGCGCCACACGCGCATGTCCACGAGCGCCACGCCCGAGATCTCGAAGGCGCCCCAGAAGTCGTCGAGCGTGCCGAGCGCCTCGCTCGTGGCGTCGGGTTTCGCGAGTCCGAGCAGCTCGAGGTCGCGGTCCTGGAAGACGAAGGCCAGCGCCTCGGTGAAGGCGTTGTTCGGCACGCCCTCGAGCGCGTTGAAGGGCACGCCGTACAGCGAGAAGGTCTGCTCGACGTTGTGCCCGAGCTCGTGCACGGCGATGTTGTAGCCCTTGTAGTCCATCCCGTTCGGCCCGACGCGCGTGCGCAGGTGCGCCTTGTCGCCGCGCCGCTGCGCGCCCCAGGCATGGCCCGCGCCGCGCGAGGGATCGACGGTGATGTGCGAGGCCAGGTACTGCGCGCGCTCGGCCGGGAAGCCGAGGCCGGTGAGGATGTTCGGGATGTCCGCGGCGAAAGCCTCGGAGGTCGGGTACTTGCGTCGCGTAATCTCGTCGAGTTGCGCCTCGGTGTACGCGCCGCGCGGACGGAAACCGTTGTACCAGATGTCGAAAGGCTCGAGCGGGCGGCCGAGTCGCGACTCGATCAGCTTCGCCACGCGCGGCACCAGGGGCGAGGAGAGCACCTCGACCAGCATCGCCTCGACGCGCGCCTCGGGCAGCTCGCGGTCCTCGTCGAAACGTCGCGCGATGAAGGTCGGTGCCGTCGGCGAGTAGGGATCGGCGAGGCGCTCGGCCTGGTAGACGCCGAGCAGCCTGGCATAGCGCGTGTCGGGCTCGCGGTCGGTGACCACCCTCGCACCGGCGGGCTGAGGCCGGTCGCTGTCGCTCACGGCCGCGGGCGCCACCGTGTTCGCGAACGGCTGCCAGTCCACGTGCGGGTTGTCGATCACAGCCGCTGGAATGGATTGCGTGACGATGCGTTCCATCACCTGCGCGATCATGCGCTGGCGGGGCAGTCCGGCCGGGTCGGAGTACTGCGCCTTCAACTCGTCGCGCAGGTTCCAGTGCGTGATCAGGCGCTGGCCGGCCGGGAACAGCCGTTGCCCTCGATCGTCGAGCAGGTGGTGCATCCAGACGTTGTAGCTGGCGATGTAGCTGTCGGCCGCCGAGTACGCGGCGGAGACCTGCTGCGCGACGTTCGCCGGAACGCGGCGCGCATAGCGGTCGGCGAGGCGTGCTTCCGCCCATTGCTGCGGCGTCCAGCCCGGCCCGTCGCGCAGCTTCTCCTCGAGCGTGGCGAGCGGGAAGTTGAGCAGCACCGAGAACGCGATCCTGTTGGCGAAGAAGTCGTCGTTGACGTGCGCCGTCGGGTCGTAACCGGCGAAGGCCTCGTCGATCGGCAGGACGGGACCGAGGTCGAGGTCGACCTGCCAGCGGAACGCGCGGTTGATCTCGTGCAGTGAGCCGTCGAGCTGCTCGTGCAGCGAGTCGAGCCGGCGGAAGACCGTGTCGCGCGTCGCCGGATCCGCGACGTAGTGCGCCTTCACGAACTCGTCGAACGCCGCCTTGTCGCCGTCCTCGGCGCGCCACAGGCTCGAGGCCTGCCGCACGCCACGTTCGCGTGCCGCGGTGGAAGCAGGGTCGGTGGGCGTTGCGGCGAGAGTCATGGTCGTCGTCAGCGTGGCGATCGCTGCTGCGAGCGCGGACGTGGTCGTCGGCATGGGGCGGCTCCGGTACGGGTTGCAGTCGCGCATCATAACCACTGGCCCGCGCCGCCGGCCCTGGCCTTCACCGGGCCGCGCGACGGGGGTACATTCGCAGACCCCCCTACGTCCGCTGGAAGTCCCGACATGCGTATCACCCTGAAGGTCAACGGACAGGCGCGGCAGTTCGACGCCGACCCCGGGATGCCGCTGCTCTGGGCGCTGCGGGACCTCGTCGGCCTCAAGGGCGCCAAGTACGGCTGCGGCATCGCCGCCTGTGGCGCCTGCACGGTGCAGGTGGGCGGCAAGGCCGTCCGCTCCTGCGTCGTGCCGGTGGGCTCGGTCGGCGAGGCCGAGGTCAGGACCATCGAGGGCCTCGGCGGGGAGCATCCGGTGCAGCAGGCCTGGCTCGAGGAACAGGTGCCGCAATGCGGCTACTGCCAGACTGGCCAGATCATGCAGGCCGTGGCCCTGCTCGAGCAGGCGCCGCAGCCCACGGCCGCGCAGGTCCGCGAGGGCATGAACGGCGTCTTGTGCCGCTGCGGCACCTATCCACGCATCGAGGCCGCGGTGCTGCGGGCGGCGGCCCTCATGCAGAAAAAGGCGGGGGCATGAACATGGTCACGCGTCGCGAATTCGTGCTGTCGAGCGGCGCGCTGGCGGTGGCCGTCACGCTTCCGCTGAGCGCATGCCACGGGGCTAACGAGGCGCTCGCCCGAGGGTTCGTCACGGCCTATCTCGAGATCGCGCCGGACGGACGGGTGACGCTGCATTCGCCGACCACCGAGATGGGACAGGGTACGCACACCGGCCACGCGGTGATCGTCGCGGACGAACTCGGCGTCGATCTCGAGCGCGTGAGCGTGATCACCGCCGAGCCCGCGGATCCGTTCCGTCGTGGCGGCCAGATGGGCTCCGGCGGATCGTGGGGCGTGCGTTACTGGTACGAGCCGCTGCGCAAGGCGGCGGCCCAGGCCCGCGAGATGCTCGTCGCTGCGGCCGCGGCGCAATGGCAGGTTCCGGCGTCGGAACTCGCCCTGCAGGGTGGCGAGGTCGTGCATGAGGCCTCGCAGCGGCGCGTCGGCATCGGCTCGCTGGTGGCGGAGGCGGGCAAGGTGCCCTTGCCGGAGAGTCCCGCGCTCAGGCCGGCGTCCGAGCTCCGCTACACCGGGCGCAAAGTGCCGCGCGTGGACCTCGAGCCCAAGGTGCGCGGCGAGCCCGTGTTCGCGTCGGATTTCGAACGCCCCGGCATGGTTTACGCCTGCGCGCGCCTGTCCCCGGTATTCGGCGCGGAACTCGACGGTTTCGACCGCCAGACGGCCCTCGCCGTGCCGGGCGTGCAGGACGTCGTCGCGATTCCGGGCGGCGCGGCCGTCGTCGCGGCGCATACCTGGGCGGCCATGCGCGGCGCCGAGGCGCTCGCGATCCGCTTCGAGCCCACCCGGCACGACAAGCTCGATTCGGCGACGATTTCCCGCCAGATGCGCGCCGGCCTCGAGGGCGATGCGGTCCCGGTCAAGGCACGCGAGGACGGCGACCTCGCCGCCGCGTTGAAGGGTGCGCACCGCATCGTGCAGGCGGACTACGAGGCCCCGTACCTCGCCCACGCCCCGATGGAGCCGTGGAACTGCACGGTCGAGATCGATGCGGCGGAAGTGGTGCACATCTGGGCCCCGGTGCAGACGCAGGATCGCAATCGCAACGCCGCCGCCGCCGCGGCGGGCGTGCCGCCCGAAAAGGTCCGGCTGCACACGCTGTACCTGGGTGGCGGTTTCGGGCGCAGGCTGGGTTCCGACGGGATCGCCGCAGCCGTGCTGGTGGCGAAAGCCGTGAAGCGCCCCGTGAAGTTCCTCTGGTCGCGGGAGGACGAGTTCGCGCAGGGCTGGTATCGACCCGCGCAGGTGGCGCGCATGAAGGCGGCGCTCGATGCGGAAGGCCGCGTCGTGGCGCTGCACGTGCGCACCGCGGGACCGGCGCTCTCGGCGTCGTTCAGCCCCCAGGGACTGCCTGCCGGGCAGCTCGACGGTTCCTCCGTACAGACGATACGAGAATCGCGCTACCGGCCGGGCGCATTCCACGTGGAGTGGGTGCGCGTCGACCAGCCCGTGAGCATGGCGCCGTGGCGCTCGGTGGGCGCGACGCAGAACGGCTATTTCCTCGAGTGCTTCGTCGACGAGGTGGCGCTGGCGGCGCAGCGCGACCCCTATGAGCTGCGCCGTGAGCTGCTCGCGCACGATCCGCGCGCGCTGAACGTCATCGACAAGGCCGCGCGCGCCGCAGGCTGGGGCGAGCCGCTGCCCGCGGGTCGTGCGCGCGGCATGGCCTTCGTCGAAAGCTATGGCTCGCTGTGCGCCGAGGTCGCCGAAGTGTCGCTGCGCGACGGTCGCCCGGTGGTGCACCGGGTCGTGTGTGCACTCGACTGTGGCTCGATCGTGCTGCCGGACGGCGTGCGCTCGCAGGTCGAGGGCGGCATCGTGCAGGGGCTTTCCGCGGCGCTGGGCGAGGCGGTGGAGATTGCGAACGGCGGGGCCGTGACGCGCAATTTCGACACGTATCCGCTGCTGCGCATGTCGCAGGCGCCGGAGCGCATCGAGACCATCATCATCGAGTCGGGCGAGAAGATGGGCGGAGTCGGCGAGCCGCCGCTGCCGCCGATCGCACCGGCGGTGGTGAATGCCCTGCTGGCCCTCACCGGCAAGCCGACGCGCACGTTGCCGCTGTCGAAGCGCAGCTTCGGCTGAAACGCGGCATCGTGAAGTTCGCCGCGTTCGCCTATGGCTTTCGCCCGTTCTTCCTGGGCGTGGGCCTGAGTGCGCTCGTGCTCGTGCCGCTGTGGGCCGCGAACTTCACCTTCGGCCTCACGCTCGCGACCGACTGGCCGCCGATGCTGTGGCATGCGCACGAGATGCTGTTCGGCTTCGTCGTCGCGGCGATCGCGGGTTTCCTGCTCACCTCCGTGCCGAGCTGGACCGGCCGGCGCGGCTTCGCCGGCCCGCCGCTCGTGCTGCTGGCGGCGACCTGGCTGCTCGGCAGGCTCGTCGCCGCCACGTCGACGGCCTGGCCGTTCGCGCTGGTGGCCGTCGTGGACCTCGCGTTCCTGCCTGCGCTCGCGGCGCTGCTCGCCTGGCCGCTGCTGCGCGAGCGCAACCGCAACACGCCGCTGCTGCCGGTGCTGCTCGTCCTGTGGGCCTGCAACGCCGCATTCCATCTCGGCCTGCTGCGCGACGACCTCGATCTCGCCCGCCGGGCGCTGCTGGCAGCGGTCGACCTCGTGCTGCTGCTGGTCACCGTCATCGGCGGGCGGATCACGCCGTCTTTCACGGCCGCGGCGCTGCGCTTGCGCGGCGTCGAAGGGGTCGTACGCGCGCGCAAGAGCCTGACCGTCCTCGCCGTCACGCTCATGGTGCTGGTCGCGCTCGTCGACGTCGCGTGGCCGGGCTCGACGCTGGCGGGATGGATTGCGCTGGCCGCAGCGGTCGTACAGGCCGCCCGGCTCGCACAATGGCAGGGCTGGCGCGTGGGTCGCGAACCGATCCTCTGGATCCTGCATCTCGCGTACCTGTGGCTGCCCGCAGGCCTCGCGCTCAAGGCGCTCTGGCTCCTCGCCGCCATGCCGGTCGCGGCCGCGTGGCTGCACGCCCTCACCGTCGGTGCGATCGCGACGATGATCCTCGGGGTAATGACACGAGTCTCGCTTGGCCACACCGGGCGGGCACTACGCCTGCACCCGCTCGTCACGGCAGCCTGCCTGCTGGTGTCGGCCGCGGCGCTGGCGCGCATCCTCGGTGCGTGGTTGCCCGGGCTCGGCTACGCAGCCGCGATTGTGCTCAGCGCCGCCCTGTGGACCCTGGCGTTCGCGTCGTTCCTGTGGATCTACACTCCGATCCTGGCCACGCCGCGGGCCGACGGCAGGCCTGGCTGAACCTCACCACGGACGATTCGCGACGACGTAGCCGCGCTGCTTCGGGCGCCACACGTAGTAGACGTCGTGCGCGCGGTAATAGGGGATGCCGCCGAAGCGCACGGTCGTGTAACCGTCCGGAAGGAACGACAGCACGAGGCCGATCGGGGGCGTCACCACCATGAAGCCGGAGCCGTGCGGCCGGTACCAGGCGCCATCGCCGTAGTAGTAGCGGTGGCCGTGGTGGTGCACCACGCGATGCCGGTGCGGCAGGTGGCGGACGATGTGGCCACGCGGCGGGTAATGGCGCCGATCGTAGCGGTAACGGTCGTCGTAGCGCTGCCGGTCGTCGTAGCGACGGTCGTCGTCGCGGTCGTACCCGCGCCAGCCGTAGTCCCGCCGGTCATAATCGCGGCGATCGTCGCGGCGGGCGTCCTCGGAGTGGCCCCGGCCGTTCTGCCAGCCCTGCGAGTGGGCGGGCGGGTCCGCGAGCGCAGGGGCGGCCTGCAGCATCAGCGCGGCCAGCGCCGAGGCGCCGATCAATCTGCCGAGTCGTCGTGTCATGTGCGGGCTCCTCCGGGGTCCGCGCCCCATCGGCGCGGGATCCTTGAGCCCTAGAACGCCCCCGCGGACGGGGCGTTGACCGCGCAGGGCGGTCTCACCGCGGGTCCGCGGAGGATCGGCCGGCTAGCTCGTCAGGAACAGCTTCGCCGCGGCCAGTGCGAGCACCATCGCGAGCGCCACCAGCAGGCTGCGGATCGACAGGTGCCGGATGCCTATCCAGGTGCCGAGCCCCGCGCCGGCGAGTACTGCCAGTGCGAGCCAGCCGGTCTCGGGCGGGATCGACGCCCAGATGACCGAGCCCGCCACGAGCGCCACCGAGGAGTTGACGAGGATGAAGGGCGCCGCAATGCCCGCCGTGTGCTTCGGCCCCGCCCAGCCGGAGAGCACGATGACGGGGCTCAGGAAGATTCCGCCGCCGGTGCCCGTCAGTCCCGACAGCAGGCCGATCGCGGCGCCGATCAGCACCGCCGGAGCCACAGGGATGGCCGCCGTCGCGTCCTGGGGCGCCTCGTGGAAGAAGACGCGCCACAGCAGCACGAACGCCGAGAGCAGCAGCGCCACCCCGGCCACGACGTAGTAGACGTGCGTCGCGAGCTGCCAGGCACCGCCGACCGCGGCGAGCGGCACCGAGCCCAGCAGGAACGGCCACAGCCCGCGCCACGAGAAATAGCCGGCCTGGGCGAAGCGGGCGACCGTGAAGCAGGCGACCAGGATGTTGAGCGCGAGCGCGATCGGGCGCATGGAATCCGGCGCCACGCCCACCAGCGCCATGGTCGCGAGGTAGCCGGAGGCGCCGGCGTGGCCGATGCTGGAATAGAGCGTCGCGACGCAGAAAAACGCCGCGGCGAGCAGCAGCAGGGTCTCGGTGGACATCGGACTATGGTACCCGGCGCGGCCGCCTGTCGTAGAATCCCCGGACGGCCTCATGGCCCGAACGGGACCGGATCGAATGCACGCCGACGAAATCTACCGCGACCTCAAGGCCAGGCTCGGCAACGTCCTGCCGGACGCCGAGATCTTCCTCAAGGCGGAAGTGGCCGCCGAGGTGCTCGAGCTCAAGGAGGAGCGCAACGCCGTCATCCTCGGCCACAACTACATGGAGCCGGCGCTCTACCATTCCGTGCCCGACTTCCGCGGCGACTCACTGGAGCTGAGCCGGCGCGCCGCCGAGACCGACAAGTCGGTGATCGTGTTCTGCGGCGTGCGGTTCATGGCCGAGACGGCCAAGATCCTGAATCCCACCAAGACCGTGCTGCTGCCGACCGAGAAGGGCGGCTGCTCGCTCGCGGAGAGCATCACCGCCGCCGACGTGCGCGCGCTGCGCGCCGCCTATCCCGGCGTGCCGATCGTCACCTACATCAACACTTACGCCGACGTGAAGGCCGAGGTCGACATCTGCTGCACCTCGAGCAACGCGGTGGCCGTCGTCGAGTCTCTGAAGTCCGACACGGTGATCTTCCTCCCGGACGAGTACCTCGCGCGCAACGTCGCGCGCGAGACGGGGCTGCACGTGATCGTGCCGACGGTGCTGCCGAAGGCGGGCAGCGCGCAGGTGGGCACCGAGGTCGAGCACACCATGATCGCCTGGAAGGGCCGCTGCGAGGTGCACGAGCTGTTCACGACCGAGGACGTCGACGCGGTACGCAAGCAGTTCCCCGACGTGATGATCCTCGCGCATCCCGAGTGCAGCCCCGAGGTGGTCGAGAAGGCCGATTTCTCCGGCAGCACGACCGCCATGATCAAGGCGGTGGAGAAATCGAAGGCGAAGCGCTTCCTGCTGCTCACGGAGTGCTCGATGGGCGACAACATCGTCGCCGCCAACCCGGACAAGGAGATGCTGCGGCTCTGCAGCCACCGCTGCCCGCACATGCACGAGATCACGCTCGAGCAGACGCGCGATTCGCTGCGTTACCTGCGCTGGGTGATCGACGTGCCGGAGGACGTCCGCGTGCGGGCGCTGCGCTCGGTCGAGCGCATGCTGGCCGTCGGGCCGAAAATAGATTGAGCGAGGCGATCCACAGCGACGTCCTCGTCCTCGGCTGCGGCATCGCCGGCGGCACGGCGGCGCTGGAGCTTGCCGAGGCCGGGCTCGACGTGGTGATCGTCACCCGTGCCGCCGAACGCGAGGAGTCCAACACCTACTGGGCGCAGGGCGGCATCATCTTCAGGGGCGAGGACGATACGCCCGACCTGCTGGTGCGGGACATCCTGCATGCCGGCGCCGGCATCTGCCGCGAGCAGGCCGCGCGGACGCTGGCGGAGGAAGGGCCGGCGCTCGTGCAGTCCACGCTGATCGATCGGCTGAAGGTGCCGTTCGACCGCGCGGCCGACGGCCGGCTGGCACTGGGACGCGAAGGCGGCCACTCGATCGCGCGCATCGCGCACGCCACCGACGCGACGGGCCGTGCCATCGAGAACGCGCTGATCGCGGAGTTGTCGCGGCACCCGCGCGTGCGGTTCCTGACGAGCCACACCGCGGTCGACCTGCTGACGCCTGCGCACCACGGCCGCGACCGTCGCGCGATCTACGATCCGCTGTCCTGCGTGGGCGCCTACGTGCTCGACCAGGCCTCGGGCCGCATCGTGCGCTGCTTCGCGCGCGACACGGTCCTCGCCACCGGCGGCCTGGGCCAGATCTTCCTGCGTACGACGAACCCGGTGGGCTCGCGCGGCGACGGCGTGGCAATGGCCTACCGTGCCGGCGCGCGGGTGATCAACACCGAGTACGTGCAGTTCCACCCGACGGCCTTCTACCACCGCAACGCGCCATGCTTCCTCATCACCGAGGCGGTGCGCGGTGCGGGCGCGCGCCTGGTGGACGAGCGCGGCACGCCGTTCATGGAGCGCTACGACCCGGAGTGGAAGGACCTCGCGCCGCGCGACGTCGTCTCGCGCAGCATCCACTCCGAGATCCTGCGACGCGGCGTGACGAACGTGTACCTCGACCTGCGCTCGAACATCCCGACCGAGCGCATCCGCGCCGAGTTCCCGGAGATGTACCGCAGCTGCCTCGAGTACGGCATCGACATCACCCGCGACCTGCTCCCGGTGGTGCCGGCGGCGCACTACTCCTGCGGCGGCGTGTGGGTCGACGAGGATGGCTTGAGCACGGTGGACCGCCTGTACGCGGTCGGCGAGGTCTCCTGCACGGGCCTGCACGGCGCGAACCGTCTCGCGAGCACGTCGCTGCTCGAGGGGCTGGTGTGGGGACACCGTTCCGCGCGGCGCATCGCGACGGGGCTCGCGTCCCGGCCGCCCATCGACTTCGACGAGTTCCCGCCGTGGAACCCCACCGGCAGCGAGCCGCCGGACCCCGCGCTCATCGCGCAGGACATGAGTTCGATCAATCACATCATGTGGAACTACGTGGGCCTCGTGCGCACCACGCCGCGCCTCGCGCGTGCAATCCAGGACCTGCGCAACCTCGAGGTGGAGATCGAGCGCTTCTACCGCGCCGCGGCCCTGACCGACGAACTGCTCGGGCTGCGCAACGCCGTGCGGGTGGCGCTGATCGTCACGCTCGCGGCCTGGGAGAATCCCGAGAGCCGCGGCTGCCACCATCGCGAGTGATCAGGCGAGGATGCGCAGCGCCTCGTAGGCCCAGGCGAGGGAGACTGCCGTCGCATCGCCCCCGCCGGTGAGCGCCGCGCAGAACATCAGCGCGTAGAATATCGTCGGCTGCTCGTGCAGGTGGTTGTAGTTGTCCGCCACCCAGCGGGTTGCCGGGGGCAGGCGTTGCGCCAGGCTGCCGGCGTCCGCCGCCTGCTGCGGGTCGATGCCCGCGGCCTTCATGGCGGGCAGGCGCGTCGCGTACATCCAGATCCACATGACGAGCGTCCACGCGACGAGCGCGAGCACGGGCGTCAGGAAGTCGGCGTCGAAGTGCATCAGGTATCCCCCCGGGTTTGGCGCGCCAAGACTACCAGCAAGCGCGCTTGACGCGGCGATGCGCCCTCGGGTAACTAGCAGGCAAATCGCATGATCGTCTCGACCACCCTCACCGGCAGCAATGCCGACATCATCTGCGACGCGCTCGCCTCCGTGGTCGCGCAGGTCGACCGCTGCCTCGTGATCGACACCGGCGCGCGCGATGCCTCTCTCGAGGTGGCGCGGAAGGTCGCGGGCGACAAGCTGCTGGTGCGCGAATTCCCCTGGAGGAACGACTTCGCCGCGGCGCGCAACTTCGCGCTCGACGCCGCCGCCGAGGCCGGGGCGCGCTGGGCGCTCACGGTCGACACGGACGAGCGCCTGCACTTCGATGACGCATTCGACCTGCGCGCGGCGCTCGAGGCCGCCTCGGCGAGCGTGCTGCTCGTGGCGCAGCGCGACGGCAGCTATGCCAAGGAGCGCATCCTCAGGCTGCCGGCAACGGTGCGCTGGGTGGGCCCCACCCACGAGCACCTGAAGGGTCTCGGCAGTGGCGAGTCCGCCGTGCTCGAGGGCGTGCGCTTCGACGAGTTGCCCAAGGACGAGGCGGCGATGCGCAGGAAGTTCGAGCGTGACGCCGCGATCCTGCGCGCCCACGTGCGCAAGCTGCCGAAGGAGCCGCGCTGGCACTACTACCTCGGCGCGTCGCTGCACGGGCTCGGCCAGTATGCCGCCGCGATCGACGCCTTCCGCGCCTGCGCGGCACTCGGCGGCTGGGCCGAGGAGGGCGCCTGGGCCTGCTACCGCGCAGCCGAGTGCTACTGCGCGCTCGAGCGCTGGCGGGAGGCCGTCGAGACCTGCGCGAAGGGCCTCGCGATCCGGCCGGCCACGGCGGAACTCGCGTGGCTCGCGGGCTGGGCGTCCTGGAAGGCGAAGCGCTACGAGGACGCGATCGCGTGGTCCAACATGGCGGTCGTCAACGGGCTGTACGACGGGGCGGGCGCGGCCTTCGAGCGCATCTCGTTCCGTCACCCGCCGGCCCTGTACGAGGGTCCCTACGACGTGCTGCGCAGCACGTTCACGGCCCTCGGCGACAAGGACGCCGCAGCCGAGGCGGCCAGCGAGTACGCGGCCGCGAAGCGTGCCCGCGAGGCCGTCACCCGGCCCTGAGCCACGGTTCGTCGCTCGATTCGTCGCAACCGGGTTGTCCGTCGCGCCGGTCGCGGCTACGGTGCGCGCTTTGTTTCGTCCGGGGGCGCCGCGTGAAGAAGATCCTCAAGGTCCTGGGCTGGTCCGCGCTGGTCCTGCTGCTCGCCGGGGCCTACGCCGGCTACCGCATCGTCTGGGGACACCCGTTCAACATCAACCAGCTGGCGAACCGGCAGGCGGTGTTCTTCCTGGTCAGGAATCCGGAGATGTTCACCACCGTCGGCCTCGCCGACGGCACGGTCTTCGACCGTCATTCCGGCCGGCTCGCGGCCGTGGGCGTCGAGAAGCGCGATGCGGACTTCGCGTTCGCCGAGCAGGCGCTCGCCGAGGTCCGCGAGTTCGACCGGGCGAAGCTCGACCCGCAGGAGCAGATCACCTACGACGTGCTGCTCGACCTCTACGGCGGGCAGGCGGCGTTCCGCCCGTTCCCGTGGCTGTCGTCCGAGGGCATCTATCCGATCAGCCCGATGTTCGGCACGCAGGTGCAGCTCGCGAGCTTCATGCTGACCGTGCACGTGGTGAAGAACGAGAAGACCGCGCGCAACTACATCGCCCGGCTGCACGCCATGGGCGACAAGCTCGATGCACTGACCGCCGAGATGCGGCGCCAGTCGGACGCGGGCGTGGTGATGCCCTCCGCGCTGGTCGAGAAATCACTGGTCGTCATCGGCGACACGATCGCGCCCGCGCCAAGGGACAGCGCGCTGGTCACGACCTTCGTCGAGCGCATGGCGAAGGCCGGGGGGCTCGACGAGTCGCTGCGCTCGTCGCTGCGCGACGAGGCGATCGAGGCGGTGATGACCGAGGTCTACCCCGCCTACGGACGCATGCGCGAGGCGCTGATCGAGCAACGGCCGCTCGCGGCTGAGACCGCCGATGGCGTGGGCCGCCTCCCGGACGGCGCGGCCTTCTACAAGGCGATGCTCCGACAGTTCACGACCACGGACGACTCGCCGGAGCAACTGCACGAACTCGGCCTCGCCGAGGTCGCGCGCATCGGCAACGAGATGGATGCGTTGCTGCGCAGCCAGGGACTCGAGACGGGCTCGGTGTCCGAGCGGGTTGCAGCGCTGCGCACCGACCCGCGCTTCCTGGTGCCGGAGGGCGACGCCGGCCGCGAGCAGCTGCTCGCCCGTTACCGCGAGATACTCGACGAGGTCGCGGCGCGCATGCCGGAGTATTTCCGCACCATCCCGCCCGGCAGGCTCGCGGTCGAGCGCGTCCCGGTGTCGGCGGAAAAGGGCTCGGCCGGCGCGTACTACATGCCGGCGGCGATGGATGGCTCGCGGCCCGGCACGTTCTACGCGAACCTGCGCGACACCAAGGAGACGCAGACCTGGACCATGAAGACCCTCGCCTACCACGAGGGCATTCCCGGCCACCACTTCCAGATCGCCACGGCGCAGGGCCTGAAGGGCCTGCCGTTCATCCGCCAGCAGCCGATCTACTCGGCGTATTCGGAGGGCTGGGCGCTCTACACGGAGCGGCTGATGGCCGAGATCGGGCTCTACGAGGACGATCCATTCGGCGACCTCGGCCGGCTGCAGGCCGAGACGTATCGCGCGGTGCGCCTGGTGGTGGACACGGGCCTGCATGCCAAGGGCTGGTCGCGCGAGCAGGCCATCGAGTACATGGTGAATGCCACCGGGATGGGCGAGGAGGAGGTCACCTCCGAGATCGAGCGCTACATGGCGCTGCCCGGGCAGGCCTGCGCCTACAAGGTCGGCCAGCTCAAGATCCTCGCGCTGCGCGACGAGGCACGGGCCGCGCTCGGCGACGAGTTCGACCTCAAGGACTTCCACACGGTAGTCCTCGAGAACGGCGCCGTGCCGCTCACCGTGCTCGAGCGGCTGGTCGGCGAATGGATCGAGCGGGGCGGCGGCGCCTAGGGCGTCGCCCCCGCCGCCGCGGCCAGTCGAGCGAAGCCGCCGAACTGCAGCCCGACCACTTCGTCGACGACCTTGATGAAGCCGGCGAACTCGTGGGAGGCATCGCCGCTCAGGCGATAGGTGACGACGGCCCGGGTACCCGGATCGACCGGTTCGAGCACGACCGTGAGGACGCCGGTCACCGCCATTTCCTGGAAGGGACCGAGCGAGGCTCGCAGGCGCAGCATCTGGCCGGGCCGTGCCATGACGACGCGGCCGTGCTCCGCGCTGCCGCTGGCCCAGCGCTCGCAGAAGCAGCCGCCGGCCTCGGGCGCGAGGCTCAGGTTGCCGGCATCCCCCGACCAGGTGTGGTCCTTCGGCCAGTAGCGCTCGGGGTGGATGAGCGCCTGCCACGCGACCGCGGGCGTCGCCGCGATGTCGAAGCGGTGCTCGATGATCGCGCCCTCGGCCGTGGCCATCTTCACCTCGGCACCGGCGGCGGCAGGCAGCAGCAGCAGCGCGGCGACCAGGCTGCGGAAATGCGTGGGGGACATGGCGGCCTCGCCTGATTGGAAACGTCGCCGGGAATGATACTGTCTCGCGGCGACGGCGCGGGATCCGCCGCGCGAGGTGAGGCCATGAACACAGCCGCGGGATTGATCGCCGACCGTGCCAACGTTGAGCGCTGGGAGCAACGGCCGCTCGCGGATTACTACTCGTATTCGAGTACCTACGAGATGCTGCGACACGCCGCCCGGGAATACGGCGAGCGTGACGCGCTGGTCTTCGTCCCGAACGGCCGTGCCGACGAGCCGCCGTTCGTGTACAGCCACGCGGCGCTCTTCGCGCGCGTCACGCAGGCAGCAAACCTGTTCCACCGCCTCGGCATCCGCCCGGGCCGCGCCGTGGCCTACGTGCTGCCGAGCCTGCCGCAGACGCATTTCACGCTGTGGGGCGCCGAGGCCGCCGGTATCGCCTGCGCGGTCAATCCGTTGCTCGAGCCGCAGCACATGGCCGAGATCCTGCGCGCAGCCGAGGCGCGCGTGCTGGTGACGGTGGCGCCGGGCCCGGGCGGTGAACTGTGGACGAAGATGGCGGCGGTGGTCGAGCAGGTGCCCACCCTCGAGGCCGTGGTGCAGGTGCGGCTTGCGCAGTACTTCGCGTCGGGCTGCGTCGCTTCGTCGCCCGAGTTGGCGTCGCACGCCGGCCGCCCGGTCTATGACTTCGACCTCGAGTGCGCGCGCGAAACCGGCGACCACCTCGTCAGCGGCCGCACGATCGCGCCCAGTGACGTCGCGAGCTGTTTCCACACCGGCGGGACGACCGGGACCCCCAAGATCGCTCGGCACACGCACGCCAACGAGGTCTTCATGGCCTGGGGCGTGCAGGCATTCCTCGGGCTGGCGCCGGGCGCGGTGTTCCTCTGCGGGCTGCCGCTGTTCCACGTCAACGGCGCGATCGCCACCGGCCTCGGTGCCTTCTGCGGCGGATCGACGGCGCTGCTGGCCGGCATCCAGGGCTACCGCACGCCCGGCCTGATCGGCGGCTTCTGGAAGCTGATCGAGCGCTACCGCGTGAATTTCTGCAGTGGCGTGCCGACCATCTACGCCGCGCTGCTCGAGGTGCCGATCGGCGCGACGGACGTGAGTTCGCTGCGCTACGCCATCTGCGGCGCCGCGCCCATGCCGCCCGAGCTGTTCCGCCGTTTCGAGAAACTCACCGGCCTCAGGATCCTGGAGGGTTACGGCCTCACGGAAGCCACCTGCGCGACCAGCATCAACCCGCCCGCGGGCGAGCGGCGCATCGGGTCGGTGGGTCTCGCGATGCCGTTCCAGAAGGTGAAGGCGGCGATCGTCGGCGCCGACGGCCGGCTGGTGCGTGAATGCGCCGTGGAGGAGATCGGCAACCTCCTCATCAGCGGGCCGGCGGTGTTCCCCGGTTACCTGCGCGAGCAGGACAACGCGAAGGTGTGGGCGGCGGAGGGCTGGCTCAACACGGGCGACCTCTGCCGCATCGACCGCGACGGCTACATCTGGCTCACCGGCCGGGCCAAGGACCTGATCATCCGCGGCGGGCACAACGTCGATCCGCAGACGATCGAGGAAGCGCTGGTCACGCACCCGGCGGTCGCCATGGCCGCGGCCGTGGGTCAGCCGGATGCCTACGCCGGGGAATTGCCGATGGCGTTCGTCGCTGCGCGGCCGGGCACCGCGCCGAACGTCCGAGGAATTGATCGCCCACTGTCGCGAGCGCATCGCCGAGCGGGCCGCCGTCCCGGTGCGCGTCGTGGTGCTGCCCGCCTTGCCGGTCACGGCCGTCGGCAAGACCTTCAAGCCGGAGTTGCGCTGGCGCGCAATCGAGCTGGTCTACACCGAGGCGCTGGCCGCGCGGGGCATCACGGCCACGGTCGCGGCGGGCCCCGACGAGCGCCACGGCACGCTCGCCACGGTGACGCTGGCGGACCCCGCCCGCGCCGCCGCAGCAGAGCAGGTGCTCGGAGCGTTCGCGGTGCGCTCCCGGCTCGCCTGAGCCGTCGGCATCGGTATGATTGCGCGATGAGCGCAGAGCGGGAATCGGTGCTGCACAGCTGGTGCGTGCAGTCGCAGTGGGACGCGCCGACCGTGGTCGGCGGCTCGGGCGCACGACTGCACCTCGAGGACGGCCGTTCCGTCCTGGACATGAGCAGCCTCGCCGAGTGCAGCAATCTCGGCCACCAGCACCCGCGCGTGGTCGCCGCCATCCGCGAACAGGCCGAGCGGCTCTGCTTCGTCACGAACGCGTGGGGCGCCGCGCCGCGTACCGAGCTCGCGAGCCGCCTGCTCGAGCTGTCCGGGTTCGAGGGTGGGCGCGTGTTCTTCACGCTCGGCGGCGCGGACGCCAACGAGAACGCCGTCAAGATCGCGCGCCTGGCCGCGGCGAAACCGCGCGGCACGATCATTACGCGCGACCGCTCGTATCACGGTGCGACCCACCTCGCGATGGCGCTGTCGGGCGACGTGCGCACGCGCAGCCTCGTCGATGCGGAGGCGTTCGGCGTCAGCCACGTCGAGCCGCCTTACGCCTACCGCTGCCCGTTCGGCAGCCGGGACGCGGCCGAGTGCGGCGAGCGCGCCGCCCGGGCCGTGGCGGGGCGCATCGACCAGCTCGGCGCCGCGCAGGTCGCGGCCGTGGTCATGGAGCCCAATGCGGGCACGAACGGCATCGTCGCTCCCGACACGTACTGGCCGGCGCTGCGCCGGGTCACCGCCGAGCGCGGCATCGCGCTGATCGCCGACGAAGTCATGAGCGCATTCGGCCGCTGCGGCGAGTGGTTCGCCTGGCAGCGGCACGGCGAGGCGGGCCGGCCCGACCTGATGACGCTCGCGAAGGGTCTCACCGGCGCGGCCCTGCCGCTCGGGGCGGTCGTGCTCTCGCGCGAGACGGCCTCGCGCATCGAGCACCAGATGCTGTACGCCGGCCTGACCTACGGCGGTCATCCGCTGTCGTGCGCCGCGGGCGTGGCTGCGCTGGCCGCCTACGAGGACGAGCGGCTCATCGAGCGATCGCGTCGCCTCGGTGCGCACCTGAAGTCCGAACTCGACGGCATGGCGACGCACCACCCAGTGATCGGCGACGTGCGCGGCGGGCACGGCCTGTTCGTCGTCGTGGAACTCGTGGGCGACCGTGCAACGCGGGCGCCGCTCGCGCCGTGGCCGGAGACGCCCGCCGCACTGCGATCGCTGGTGCAGGCCGCGATGGGCGAGGGCGTCTCGTTCGCCGTGCGCGGCCACCTGCTCCTGCTCGCCCCGCCGCTCGTGATCGAGGAGCGTGACCTCGACGACGCGCTGGCGTTGCTCGATCGACTGCTCGCGCGCCACTTCCCGGCCGACTGACCACACTGGACGACCGCCATGAGCTTTCGCCTCACCTACGCGACCATGTTCGACCCACCCGAGGCCATGCACGAGCGCTTCGATGCGGCACTCGCGACGGTGAATGCGGGCCTTGGTGACCGCCACGGGCTGTTCCTGGACGGACGCGACGTCGAGGGCACGGCCCACGTGGCGCGCTCGAGCCCGATCGATCGCGACCGGCAGCTCGGCAACTTCGCCGTGGCGGATCGCCGGGACGTGCACACCGCAATGCTGGCGGCGCGGGCGGCGTTCCCGGCCTGGCGCGCGCTGCCGGCGGCCGAGCGGGTTCGACTCATGCGGCGCGTGGCCGACATCATGGAGAGCCGCGTGTACGAGATCGCGGCGGCGCTCGCGCTCGAGGTCGGCAAGAACCGCATGGAGGCCCTCGGCGAGGCGCAGGAGACGGTCGATTTCTTCCGCCACTATGCGGACGACTTCGAGGGTCACTCGGGCTACGAGCACGAGCTGCCGAACGACCCCTTGCCCGGGGTGGTCTCGCGCAATCGCAGCGTGATGCGCCCGTACGGACCCTGGGTCGTGATCGCGCCGTTCAACTTTCCGCTCTCGCTCGCGGGTGGCCCCACCGCGGCGGCGCTCGTCACCGGCAACACGGTCGTCGTCAAGGGCGCGACCGACACGCCCTGGGCCGGACGCCTGCTCGCCGACTGCATCCGCGACGCGGGCCTGCCCGCGGGCGTGTTCAACTATCTCTCGGGCTCGGGTCGCGAGGTCGGCGAGGCACTGGTGTCGCACCCGCTCACGGCGGGCGTCACGTTCACCGGTTCCGCGGCCGTCGGAGTGCACATCCTGCGCCAGATGACGAGCGGCGCGTGGATACGACCCTGCATCGCGGAAATGGGCGGCAAGAATCCCTGCATCGTCACCGCGCGCGCCAACCTCGACCACGCCGCCGCCGGCATCGTCCGCTCGGCCTACGGCATGGGCGGCCAGAAATGTTCCGCGCTGTCGCGCGTGTACGTGCACGAAGGCGTGGCCGACGGGCTGATCGAACGCATCGTGCGACAGGTCGCCGCCATCCGCATCGGCGACCCCTGCCTGCGCGAGCACTGGCTCGGCCCGGTCGTGAACGATGCCGCCTATGCGAACTACGCGCGCCACGTGGACGAGCTGCAGGCCGGCGGCGCGCGGATCTTCACGGGCGGGCGCCAGTTGCGCGAGGGACCGCTCGCGCGCGGCCACTACGTCGAGCCCGTGCTGGCCGAGGCCTCGCTGAACCACCGCCTGTGGAAGCACGAGATGTTCGTGCCCATCCTGATGCTGCACCGCGTGCGCGACCGCGAGGAGGCGATGCGGATCGCGAACGACAGTGACCTCGGCCTCACCGCCGGTTTCTACGGCGGCGCGGACGAGGTGCCGTGGTTCCACGAGCACATCGAAGCGGGCGTCACCTACGCCAATCGTCCGCAGGGCGCCACGACCGGCGCCTGGCCGGGCTACCAGCCCTTCGGCGGCTGGAAGGGCTCGGGCTCGACCGGCAAGGCGATCGCCTCGTTCCATTACCTCGCGCTGTACCTGCGCGAGCAGTCCCGCACCGTCGTCGAGTGAGCGCGGCGAGCCACAATCAACAGGAGTCCATCTTGCGCAACCGTCACATCAAGACCGAACTGCCCGGACCGAAGGCGCGGGCGCTGATCGAGCGCGACGTCAACGTGACCTCGCCGTCCTACCCGCGCGACTACCCGTTCGCGATGTCGCACGGCCGGGGCACCGAGGTCTGGGACGTCGACGGCAACCGTTTCCTGGACTTCGCGTCCGGCATCGCGGTCTGCGCCACGGGCCACGCGCACCCGGTCGTCGTGGAGGCGGTGAAGCAGGCGGCGGAGAAGTTCCTGCACATCTCGAGCGACTACTGGCACGAGAACATGGTGGCACTCGCCGAGCGCCTCGCCGAGGTCGCGCCGCTCGGCGAACCGGTGATGAGCTTCCTGTGCCAGTCCGGCACGGAATCCGTGGAAGGCGCGCTCAAGCTCGCTCGCTACGTGACCGGCCGGCCACGCTTCATCGGCTTCCTCGGCGGCTTCCACGGCCGCACCATGGGCTCGCTGTCGTTCACCTCGAGCAAGTACACGCAGCAGAAGGGCTTCGCGCCGACGATGCCGGGCGTCACGCACGTGCCGTATCCCAATACGTACCGGCCACTGCTCGCGGGCGGCGACCAGGGCAAGGCGGTGCTCGACTACATCCGCATGCTGTTCGAGCGCAACGTGCCGCCCACGGAGGTGGCCGCGGTCCTGGTCGAGCCGATCCAGGGCGAGGGTGGTTACCTGGTGCCGCCGGACGGCTTCCTCGCGGGCCTGCGCGCGCTCTGCGACGAGCACGGCATCCTGCTGATCTTCGACGAAGTGCAGTCGGGCGTCGGCCGCACCGGGAAGATGTACGCCTGCGAGCATTGGGGCGTGCACCCCGACATCCTGACGACCGCCAAGGGGCTGGGCTCGGGCCTGCCCATCGGCGCGGTCGTTGCCCGGCGTCGCGTCATGGAGCTGTGGAAGCGCGGTGCACATGGCAATACCTACGGCGGCAATCCCGTCACTTGCGCCGCGGCCATCGCGACCATCGACCTCGTCAAGCGTGAGTACGCGGCCAACGCCGCACGCCTGGGCGAGTACTTCATGGCCAGGCTCCGCGACCTCATGCGTGACTACCCCTGCATCGGCGAAGTGCGCGGCAAGGGACTGATGATCGGCATGGAGCTCATCGAGGACGACGCCGAGCGCACGCCGGCCCGCGCGTTGTGCGACGCCGTCGTGACGCGTGCCTATCACAACGGACTCATCCTGCTCAGCTGCGGGGTGAGCACCGTACGCTTCATGCCGCCGCTCTCGTTGCTCGAGGCCGAGGTGGACGAGGCGATGGTGCTGCTGCGGGCGAGCCTCGACGAGGCGCTGCAGGGAGGCACTCGATGATGCGTCCTGGAGCCTTCCTGCTCGCGCTGTCGCTGGCGTTGCCGGCGCACGCGGAGTCGTCGATCCACACCCCCGCCGACCATATCGGCCCGGCGGACCTCGCGCGCATCGCCGACCTGTCGGAGCCCGAGTTCTCGCCGGACGGCGGATACGTCGCCTATGTCGTGACGACCACCAACGCCGAGGCCGACAAGCAGCAGTCGGACCTCTGGCGTGTGCGTTTCGACGGGGGCGGGCCGGTGCAGCTCACGCACACGCCCGACAAGAACGAGTGGCATCCGTCGTGGTCACCGGACGGCGGCTCGCTCGCCTTCCTCTCCGACCGCGGCGACGAGGACGCGAAGACCCAGGTTTGGGCCATGCCGGCATCGGGCGGCGAGTCGCGCCGGCTCACGGACTTCCCGGGCGGCGTCACGGACTTTGCGTGGTCGCCGGACGGGAAGCGCCTCGCGGTCATCGCGAGCGACCCCGAGCGGCCGCCGGGCGCGGCGAAGCCGAAGAACCCGCCGCCGATCGTCACCGAGCGCTACTGGTTCAAGGAGGACGAAACGGGTTACCTCGATGCGCGCCGCCAGCACCTCCACGTGTTCGACCTCGCGACCGGGAAATCCGAGCTCCTGACGCCCGGCGCCCACGACGAGCGCATGCCCGCGTGGTCACCGGACGGCCGTTACATCGCCTACGTGACCAAGCGTGGCGCGGACCCGGACCGCCACATGAACTTCGACATCTACCTCGTCGAGCCGCGGGCGGGCGCCGGCGAGCGCAGGCTCACGCAGTTCGCCGGCGGCGACAACGACCCGGAGTGGGGCAGCCGCCTCGCCTGGTCGCCCGACGGCAAGCGCATCGCGCACCTGCAGGGCGGCGAGGACAAGTGGATCTACTACTCGCCGCTGCATCTCGCGGTCACGGAGGTCGCAACGGGTACCACGACGCTGCCGGCGCAGATCGACCGCTGGTTCGGCAAGCCGCGCTGGTCGAAGGACGGGCGGAGTCTCTACGTGCTGGTCGAAGGGAGCCGCGTCACCCACCTTTCGCGCGTGTCACTCGCCAACGGCAGCGTGACCGCGTTGACGACGGGTCCACGCACGGACGTGGACTTCGCCGTGGCAGGCGACCGCGTGGTGGTGCTGGGCGGGGGCGACGATCGCCCGGCCGAACTCGCCGCGCTCGGGCCCAGGGGGCAGCGCGCCCTCGCCGCGCACAACGAATGGCTGGCCTCGAAGCGTCTCGCGCCGGTCGAGGACATCAACTTCAGGAGCGCCGACGGCACCTCGATCGACGGCCTGCTGGTGAAGCCGCTCGACTACGTGCCGGGCCGGCGCTATCCGACGATCCTGCGCATCCACGGCGGGCCGGTCTACCAGTTCAGCCACGAGTTCATGGTGGACTGGCAGGCCTACGCCGCGAACGGCTATGCGGTCGTCGCCGCGAATCCGCGCGGCAGCTCGGGGCGTGGCTTCGACTTCGCGCGGGCGATCTACGCGGACTGGGGCAACAAGGACGTGGCGGACGTGCTGGCCGCCGTGGACCACGTGGTCGCGCTCGGCATCGCCGACGCGGCGCGGCTCGGCGTCGGCGGACGCAGCTACGGCGGCATCCTCACGAACTACGTGATCGCGAGCGACCAGCGCTTCAAGGCGGCGGTGAGCGGGGCGGGAGTGTCGAACGTGATCGCCTTCTACGGGCACGACATGTACACGCGCGAGTACGACCACGAGCTCGGGTTTCCCTGGCGAAATCGCGAGGCCTGGGACCGCCTGAGCTATCCGTTCCTGCACGCCGACCGCATTACCACCCCGACGCTGTTCTACTGCGCGGAGGCGGACTTCAACGTGCCGTGCCTCGGCAGCGAGCAGATGTACCAGGCACTGCGCTCGCAGGACGTGCCGACCCGACTCGTGATCTACCCGGGCGAGAACCACACCCTGAAGGTGCCGAGCTACCTGCGCGATCGGCTCGAGCGGCTGGTCGGCTGGTACGACGGGCACCTGAAGCCGTGAGCGCAAGACCAGCCAAGGAGCTCGGCTTCTGGATGTCCACCGCCCTGGTGGTGGGCAACATGATCGGCATGGGCATCTTCGTGCTGCCCGCGTCGCTCGCGCCGTACGGATTCAACGCGCTGCTCGGCTGGGGCGTGACGGTGGTCGGCATGACGGTGCTGGCGCGGGTATTCGCAAGGCTGGTGCGGGAATACCCGGCTGCGGACGGTCCGTATGCGTACATCCAGGCGACGCTGGGCGGGCCGGCGGCCTTCCTCGCGATCTGGTGTTACTGGGTGTCGCTGTGGGTCACGAATGCCGCGCTCGCGATCGGGGTCGTGGGCTACCTCGGCGCCGTCGTCCCGGCGCTGCGACCGATGCCGCCGGCGTTGCTGGCGCTCGGCCTGGTGTGGCTGTTCGTCCTCATCAATACGGAGGGCGTGCGCACGGGCGGCCGCGTGCAAGTGCTCACGACCGTGCTGAAGCTGTTGCCGATGGCGGCCATCGTGCTGGTCGGGGCGTGGGTGCTCTTCACGGAGCCCGGCGCCTACTCTGCGCACCCACCCGCCACGCCGCTCACGCTGCAGGGGCTGATGGCGGCGTCGACGATTGCGCTCTTCGCGATGCTCGGCGTCGAATCCGCGACCGTACCCGCGGGGCGAGTCCGCGACCCGGAGCGCACGATCCCGCGGGCGACCATGGCGGGAACCATCCTGACCGCGGTCATCTACGTGCTGGTGTCGGCCGTGCCGTTGCTGCTCATTCCCCAGGACGAACTCGCGCAGTCGTCCGCGCCATTCGTGGACGTGCTGCAGCGATTCACCGGCGAGGGCGGCGGCCGCTGGCTGGCAGTGTTCGTGGTGGTGAGCGGCCTCGGTGCGCTCAACGGCTGGACGCTGCTGGTGGGCGAACTCACGTGCAGCATGGCGCGGCACGGCACGCTGCCCGCGCGGCTCGAGCGGCTCAATTCGCGGGGTGCGCCCGGCACGGCGCTGCTGCTGAGCGGCGTGCTCGCCTCGGCCATGGTGCTGATGAACTACAGCCGGTCGCTGGTCGAGGGCTTCACGTTCCTGACGCTGGTCGTGACCGCCGCGAACCTGCCGCTGTACCTGTTCTGCGCGATGGCGCTGGTCGTGCTCTGGCGCCGCGGAGGGCGCCCGGCCTCGAGCGACCGGCTGGTGCTCGGCATCCTCGGCTCGGTGTACTCGGTGTTCGCCTTCATCGGGCTCGGGCGCGAACCGTTCCTGTGGTCACTCGCGCTGGCGGCGGCCGGCCTCCCGATCTTCCTGTGGATGCGGGCCCGGGCACGGGCGCCGGCCAGGCTTCCGGCCTAGCGTCCGGCGGCCTTCAGGACGGCTCGCGCGGCGTTGCGCCCGCTCGCGCCGCTGATGCCGCCGCCGGCGTGCACGCCACTGCCGCAGAGGTACAGCCCGTCCACCGGTGTGCGGTGATCCGACCAGCCTGGCATCGGGCGCATGAAGAACACCTGGTCGAGCAGCAACTGGCCGTGGTTCAGGTCGCCCTCGGTGAGTCCCCACTCGCGCTCGAGGTCGAGCGGCGTGATGGAACGGATCTCGCGCACGCTGCCCGCGAGCGCAGGGAAATGCGCGGCCAGCGTGTCGATCGCCCGCTGCTCGACGACGGCGCGCGCGGCACTCCAGTCGCCCTGCCGCAGGCCGTGGGGCGCGAACTGGAAGTGGATCGAGACCACCGGGCCCGAGGTCGTGACCTCGAGGTAGGGCTCGCGCGAGATCTCGCCGTACTTGGCCGCATCGCAGGCACGCTCGAGGTACTTGAGGGTGGGCGCGACCACCAGTGTGCCGGCAGGGAGGCCGTGGTTGCCGTCGGTGAGCACGTGCACCTTCGCGACCGAGCCACGCATCCGGATCGACTGCGCGTGCCACACGAAGTCCGGAGGCAGCTCCGGCGCGCCCACCAGCCCGAGCAACGTGTGTCGCGGATCGGCGGCGGACAGTACCACCGGGGCCGCGATTTCCTCACCGTTCTCGAGCCGCACGCCTTTCACCTGCTGGCGCTCGACCAGGACCTGCGCCACTGCGGCCGAGGTGCGTACCTGGCCACCGCCGGCCTGCAGGACGGCCACCAGCGCATCGGTGATCCGCCGCGGGTTGCCCGTGCCGCCGCGATGGGCGAGACCGCCGCGATTCAACCAGTTGTGGATCAGCGTATAGCCGGTGCCCGCCGACATCGCGCCCAGCGTGACACCGTGGATGGCGAGCGCGCCGATTGCCGCGCGCAGCGGTTCCGATTCGAACCAGCCCTCGGTGAACTCGCGAGCCGTCATCGACAGGCTGCGCATCACGCCGAACATGTCCCGGCGGCCGAGGCGGCGCAGCTTCAGCAGCAGCGACGCGAGCGGCAGGCCCGCGGCCAGCAGGTCGGGCTTCGCCATGCGCGGCATCGGCGTGCGGTAGGCGGCGTCGAGGAAGCCCGCCGCGGTGTCCATGAAGGACACGAACTCGGGCCAGCGCGCGGCGTCGCGCGGCGACAGGCGATGGATGGACTCGAGCGTGGCCGCATCGTTCCCGCGGGACGCAAGGCGCAGGATTGCACCGCCCGGCAGCAACGAGATGTACGCCGCGTCGGATGCGCCCTCGTCCGCGGCCAGGCCGTGAGTTGCGAGGCCCAGCTCTCGCACGACGTCCGGCCGCAGCGAGGCGCCGGGATGCAGGGCCGGCGCTTCGAGTCCCGGGCCGAATGCGGTGACTTCCAGCTGTCCACCCGGCGCGTCGCGCCGCTCGAGGACCAGCACCTTGCGCCCTGCCCTGGCGAGGTACGCGGCGGCGACGAGTCCGTTGTGACCGGCGCCGACGATGACGATGTCGAAGTTGCCCATGTCGCGTCTACCGCCAGTCCCTGAGCACTTCCGTGGCCGCGAGCTTGCCCGCGGCGCCCATCACGCCACCGCCCGGGTGCGCGCCGGAGGCGCCGAAGTAGTAGCCCGGCAGCGGCGTGCGGAAGTCCGCCCATTGCGGCGCCGGGCGCATGAAGAAGAGCTGGTGCAGCAGCAGTTCGCCGTGGAAGATGTTGCCGCCCGTGATGCCGGCGATGCGCTCGATGTCCTTAGGCGTAATGACCTGCCTGCCGACGATGGCGCGACGGATGTTCGGGGCGTGTTTCTCGATGGTCGAGATCACGACCTCGCCGAAGGCGTCGCGCTTTGCATCGTCCCAGCCGCCCTCGATGTCATAGGGCGCGTACTGCACGAAGCAGGAGGCGACGTGGTGACCCGGCGGGGCCATGTCGCGGTCGATCATCGAGGGGATGATCATGTCGATGTAGGGCTGGCGCGAGAACTGGCCGTACTTGGCGTCGTCGTAGGCGCGCTCGATGTAGTCGACGCTCGGGCTGAAGGAAATCGCGCCACGGTGCAGCGGCCCTTCGCCGGGCAGGCAGGTGAACTGCGGCAGCTCGGAGAGCGCGAGGTTGACCTTGCCCGAGGAACCCATCACGCGGAACTCGCGGATCGCCTGCACGAATTCGTCCGGGAAATGCTTCGCATCGACGAACTGCAGGAACGTGCGCTTGGGATCGGCGGCGGACAGCACCACCTGCGCGTGCAGCTCGTCGCCGTTCTCGAGCGCCACGCCTGCCGCGCGGCCGCCACGCACGATGACCTGCCGCACCGGGGCGCTGGTGCGGATCTCGGCCCCGCGCGCGCGCGCTGCGTTCGCGATTGCCGCGCTCACGCCGCCGGTGCCGTTCTTGGCGAAGCCCCAGGCGCGGAACGCGCCGTCGATCTCGCCCATGTAGTGGTGCAGCAGCACGTAGGCCGTGCCGGGCGAGCGGGGGCCGAGGAAGGTACCGATGATGCCGCTCGCGGACTTGGTGCCCTTGAGCGGGTCGAGTTCGAACCATTCGTCGAGCAGGTCGCCGGAGGACTGCGTGACGAGCTTCGCGATGCGGTAGATCTCCTGCTCGCCGAGGCTCGCGCCGTACTGGCCGAGCTTGAGCAGCCCGCGCAGGTCGCGCCAGCTGAGCGAGGAGGGATCGGGCGGCACGAGTCCCAGGATCGGCTTGATCGCCTTGGCCGCGCGCGCCATCACGCGGGAATACTCGTCCGCCGCCTCCGCGTCGCGCGGCGAGTGGCGATGGATCTCGCGGCGGGTGAGGTCGTGGTCTTCCCAGGCGGCGAGGTAATCGCCGTTCTCCATCGGCGTGACGGTGCTCGGCAGCGGCAGGATCTTGAGTCCGTGCTTCGGCAGCTCGAGGTCGCGGATGATTTCCGGACGCAGCAGGCTCACGACATAGGAGAACTCGGTGAAGCGGTAGCCCGGGAAGATCTCCTCGGTCATGGCCGCGCCGCCCACCACCTCGCGCCGCTCGAGCACGACCACTTTCCTGCCGGCGCGCGCGAGGTAGGCGGCGGCGATCAGGCCGTTGTGGCCCGCGCCGATCACGATGGCGTCGTAGCGGCCCGTACCCGACGTGGTGACGGCCGTCATTTCTTCTTCCACTCGGGTTCGTAGAACGGCAACGCGACCACCGTGCCCGGCGCGTGGCGGCGATGGTGCTCGACGGTGATCTCCATCTCGAGGCGCGTGCCGGGTTCGTAGTACGGCCGCTCCAGGTGCACGAGCGCGATGTATTTCTTCAGCACCGGCGACCAGGTGCTGGTCGAGGCGTAGCCGACCTGCGTGCCGTCCTTCATCAACGGCAGGCTGCCGCGCACGGCCATGGCCGGGATCTGCGGCGGCAGGCCGACCGCGGCATAGAGGCGCTCGAGGCCCTCCCAGTCGACCTCGAATCCGACCAGTTTCCAGGCCGAGTCCTCGCGGGCCTCACGCTCCAGCGCGCGGCGGCCGACGAAATAGCCGGGTTTATCCAGACTCACCGTCCAGCCCAGGCCCATCTCGTAGGGCGAGGATTTCTGTCCCGCGATCCAGGCGTGGCTCGCGGAGGTGTAGTCCACGTCGAGCATGAACAGGCCCGCCTCGACGCGCGCCATGTCCATGGCGAGGATGCCGCAGGGCGCGATGCCGTAGTCGCCGCCGGCGGCGATGAGCGCGTCCCAGACGGCGAGGGCGTCCGCCGCCTCCATCCAGATCTCGTAGCCGAGGTCGCCGGTGTAGCCGGTACGCGAGATCGACACCGGCCGGCCCTCGATGCGGTTCACCGCCATGCGGAAGAACCTGATGCCATCCACCGTCGACTCGCAGCAGGCGTTCAGGATGGCGCGCGACTTCGGTCCCTGCAGGCTCAGGGCCGCCATGCGGTCGGTGTGCTCCGTGATCGCCACCTGCATGCCCACCGCGTTCATCTCGAGCCAGCGCAGCGTGGGCTCGGCGGAGGTCATGCGGAAGCTCTGCTCGCCGAGCCGCGTGACGGTGCCGTCGTCGAGCAGCTTGCCCTCGTCGTCGCACCAGCCGGTGTAATACACCTGGCCGATCGCCAGCTTCTGGATGTTGCGCGGCGTGACCCGGTCGAGCAGGCGCGTGGCGTCGCGGCCCTCGACGAGGTATTTCATCAGCGGCGAGACGTCGATCAGCGCCGCATGGTTGCGGATCGCCCAGTACTCGCGGTCGAGCACGAGGTCGTAGGAGCCCGCGGCGATGTGCCCGGCCCAGCGCCGCCAGTTCTGCGGCAGGCACAGGTGCGAGGTGCGCTCGTGCAGCGGCGTGCGCTTCAGCTGGTAGAGGTCGGTCATCGTGGCGCGCCGTCCAACGCGCCCGCGCGCAGGTCGGCATGCAGCAGCTGGTGGAAGAGCTGCTCGCCGGCCTCGCGCCGCACCGAGAGGCGCCCGGTGTCGTAGGCGCGCGAATGCAGGCCGCGCTGCACCGAGCGGCAGATGCCCTCGTCCTCGTCCTGGACGCGGTTCGCGACGTCGATCGAGGCGCGGTTGAACTCCCGCGCCGCCTCCGAGACGTTGGCGAACCAGAAATCGAAGATCACCTCGGTCTGGTCCACGCCGCGCGGATAGACGAGGTTGGTGTCCATCACGCCTTCGTACCAGTTGAACATGAAGTTGGGGTACAACCAGTAGTACATGGCGCGCGCGCCCTTGCGCACCGCGCCGGTCTCCGCCTCGGCCCCGCGCGTCACCATCGGGCTCGACTGCAGGCAGTGACGCCGACCATTCTCGATCGTGTACTTGTTGTAGTCGAGCACGCTGCCGAGACCCTCGTGCAGGTAGGGCACGTGGTAGCCGCCGTCGAGGTAATTGTCTACGAAGACTTTCCAGTTGCAGTCGAAGACGTAGTGGCGGCGGTCGAACCACTGCAGCCGGCCGAGTTCGAGGCCCCGCACCTGCTCGATCACCCCGGCGCCGAAGAACTCCGGCAGCGTCGGGCCGTCCGCGGACAGCCGCACGAACACCCAGTTCTCCCACTCCGCGATCGCGACCGGCACGAGGCCGTGCTCCGCCAGGTCGAAGTTGCGCACGCCCTCGAAGGCGGGTGCCGCTTTCAGCGCGCCTTCGAGCGTGTAGGTCCAGCCGTGGTAGGGACACTGCAGCCGCTTCACGCAACCGGTCGGTTGCGTCATGACCGCGGCCGCATGATGGCGACAGACATTGAAGAAGCCGCGCAGCACGCCGTCGCTGCCACGCACCACCAGCAGCGGCTCCCCGGCGAGCTCGAACGTGACGTACTGGCCCGGATCGCGCACCTCGTCGAGCCGGCAGGCGTATTGCCAGCTGTGCGCGAAGGTCGTCCGCTGCTCCAGCTCGAGGATGCGCGGATCTATATACCAGGAGGCCGGGCAGGTGCTCGCTTCCGCCAGAGGCAGGCTCGGGTCGTAGCGGTCGATCAGGTCCATGACCGGGTTCTTCATGCCGGTTCGCTCTTCGTGCACGGGCAGGGTTCTGCAGCCCGCGCAGTATGCAGCATGCCGCAATGAAAAGGGCCGGGCCGCTCGCGCGACCCGGCCCTGCAGGCGCCATCCCCCGAGATCAGAACTCGTGCGTGAACTTGAGCCCGTACATCCTCGGCAGCAGCGGGACGTGGTACGGGTTCGGACCGCAGGTGTCGTAGGAGCAGTTGGCGTACCGCACCGACTCCGCCCGCTCGTCGAAGGCGTTGTTGATGAAGAGTTCGAGGCCCATGCCCTTGCGCCGGATGCCCGCGGAGAAGTCCGCGATGGTGTACGCGTCGAGCTTGCCCAGGATCTCGCGATCCGCGCGCTTGAGGTCCGAGTACGTGTCGCCGCTGTAGACCAGCCCGCCCTGCAGGTGCCAGTTGTATTCGCCCATGGCGAATTCGTAACGGGCGATCAGGTTGGCCTTGAACTCGGGCGTGATCGGCAGCCGGTCGCCGTCGAAGGCCTCGGGTCCGGTGTCGCCTTCGTCGCCCTCGTCCTCGTTGTAGTCCTCGGTGAGTTCGGCGTTTACCGCCATCATGCCCGCCGAGACCGTCAGGGCGTCGGTCGCCGCCCAGGTCAGGTCGACCTCGATGCCGTCGATCTGCGCCGCGCCTGCATTGCGGATCACCGTCAGGCCCGAGCCGCTCGGCGGCAGGAACGAGTACTGGATGTCGTCCCAGTCCTCGTGGAAGATCGCCCCGTTCAGGCGCAGTCGGTTGTCGAGCCACGTCGTCTTCCAGCCGAGCTCGTAGTTCGTGAGGAAATCAGGCTTGTACGGCCCCACGGTGTTGTTGCGGTTGATGCCACCGGGCCGGTAGCCCTCCGAGAAGGTCGCGTAGACGAGCTTGCTGTCGGTGAAGCGGTAGGTCAGGTTGTACTTCTGCACGAAGTCCGAATCGTCGATCTTGTCGTCGATGTTGGTGCAGGGCGAGCCGTTGAACTGCTTGTCCGAGAAGCAGAGCGCCTCGCCGTAGTTACCGCTGTAGTTGTCGTTGAAGCCGAAGAAGCCCTTGATCGAGTTCTCGAACTCGAAGTAGCGCAGTCCCGCCGTGCCGGACAGCTTGTCGGTGAAGTCGAAGGAGACCTCGCCGAAGATCGCCTGGTCGGTATCCTCGCGCAGCTGGTTGGTCAGCCAGATCGTGTCCTCCCAGCCGGTGACTTCGATCGGGAAGTACTCGCCGATGCCCGCCGTCTCCGTCTCCGAGTCATACAGGTAGCCGCCCAGGCCGTCGATCCGGTAGTTCTGGAAGATCTCGTGGTCCTGGGTCTGGTAGAACAGGCCCGCCACGAAGCGCAGCCGCTCGTCCTGAGGCGATGAGATGCGGATCTCGTGGCTCTGGCGCTCGTAGGAATCCGTGCCGTGCACGTACTGCGAGGGATTCTGCAGCGGGACGCCCGCGTCGTCGCCCCAGTAGATGCCTGAGCCGCCCTGGTCGTAGAAGTAGGAGTAGTCGGAGTAGTCGTAGTCGACCGTGTCGTCGCGGTTCAGGAAGGCGCCGGCATAGACCACGTCGAAGCGCCCGATCTTGCCCTCTACGGTGAGGGCGGCCTGGTACCACTTGTCCTCGGTGTAGTCCGGGTAGAACTCCTGCACCTTCAGGTCGCCCGTGTTCGGCTCGAAGGCGAACAATCCATTCGCCTCGGTCCGCTGTCCCATCAGGCTCGGCGTGATCGTCCAGTTGTCGTTCAGGTCGATCCTGAGCGCCGCGCGGGCGCCGTAGGTGTCGGTCTCGTTGAAGTCGTCCTCGGGATGGATGCGCGTAGACACGCAGCCGGGCGGCGGGTTGCGCAGGTTGGTGACGCAGCCGCCGTTCGGGTTCAGCGCTTCGGCCGTCGGGAATATCCACGTTCCGGCGACGTTGTCGATGTATCCCGCATCCTTGCGTACCCAGCCGACCAGCCGCACTGCTGCCGCCGAGCTGATGGGCAGGTTCACGAATCCCTCGAACAGGTAGCCGGCGCCGCCGTGCTCGACCATGTTGCCTTCGATGCCATAGCCGGCATCGAAACCGGACGGGTCCGGCTTGTTGGTGATGATGCGGATGGTGCCCGCCTGCGAGCTCGCGCCGTAGAGCGTGCCCTGCGGACCGGCGAGCGACTCGACGCGCGCGATGTCGTAGAGATGGATGTCGACGGCACCCTGGATCGTGGTGATCGGCTGCTCGTCGAGGTACATGCCCACGCTCGGGGAGGGACCCGAGTGGTTGTTGTTCTCGCCGCTCGCCACGCCGCGGAAATACGCGAGGCCGAAGCCCGGCCCGATGGAGGTGAAGGAGACGCTCGGCAGGAACTTCACGTAGTCCTGGAAATCGTTGATCTTCAGCTGTTCGAGGCGCTCGGTGCCGATCGCCTGGATGCTGAGCGGGACGTTCTGGAGGCTCTCCTCGCGCTTCTGCGCGGTGACGATGATCTCCTCGAGGCCACCCGACGCCTGTTGCGCCTGCGCAACGGAGGCGCCGGCGAGCAGCATGGGTGCAAGTTGTGCGCCAGCAAGGCGCTGCAGTTTCCTGCGTCGACTACGTGTCATTTACGCAACCCCCTGATTGGAATTTTCCGCATTGTGGTGCGGCGATCGGTCAACTTCAAATGAATTTTCGGGTGCGGCCGGATACGCGTCGAGCACCGGCCCGAGCGCCGCCTCGAGCGGGCCCAGCCAGCGCTCGTAGTGCCGCCAGTGCTCCACGGCATCGCGGAAGATCGGCTGGCGCACCTGTTCCGAACTCGCGGTCCGCACCGCGCGGTCGCTTTCGTAGAAGCGCAGGCAGGCATCCTCGAACGGCAGCCCGCAGTACTCGAGCAGGCGGCGGACCTCCGCCTCGGTGTCCTCGACCATCCGCTCGTAGATGATGCGGTGGATCCGACCAGGCAGCACCGCGTCGAAGTGCGCCATGAGGCCGGCGTAGTCGCGGTAGTAGCGCCCGATGTCCTCGAGCCCGTAGGTGAAGTGCTGGCCGCGCGCGAAATGCTGCTTGTAGCCCGAGAAGCAGCAGCTCATCGGGTGGCGTCGCGCGTCGATGATCTTCGCGTTCGGCAGCATCAGGTGGATCAGGCCCACGTGCGCCCAGTTGTTCGGCATCTTGTCGATGAAGCGGGTTGCGCCGGTCTTGCGCTGGATGCGGGTCTGCGCGAGGTACTGCTCGCCGAGCGCTCGCAACTGCCCCTCGTCCAGGGTCGCGAGCACCTCCGGGTATTTCGACGCCTCGGACTTGCGCTGGCGGCCGCCGAGGCGCCGGGCGATGCCGATCACGTCCGGCAGTTCCATCGTGCCCTCGACCTGCGAGTGGCACGACAGGATCTGCTCGACCAGGGTCGAGCCCGCGCGCGGCAGGCCCACGATGAAGATCGGGTCCGGGGCGGGCGAGCCCCAGCCGCTGCGCCCGGCGAAGAAGGCAGGCGTGAAGAAGGCGCAGGTCCTGCGCACGTGCGCGCTGGTCTCCTCGGCATCGTAGGGGATGCCCTTGCGGCGCAGCCGATTTCCCTCGGCGTAGTGGCCGAAGGACTCCTCGTACAGGGCGGCGTCCTCGAGCGCCTTGCCGAGCGCGAAGTGGAAATGGAACCGGTCCTCCGGCGTGAGGTCCGGGCGGGCCAGCTGCTCGCGCATGGCCGCGCGATCCGACTCCGCGAAGCGGAAGGTCTTGAGGTTCGCGAGGCTCCACCAGGCTTCCCCGAGGCCGGGAGCGAGTTCGATGCTCTTGCGGTAGGCCTCGATGCAGTCGTCGCGCCGTCCCGCCGTCTTGAGCGCGTGGCCGTAGCTCATCCACATCCTGGCATTGCCGGGGTAGTCGGCAAGCACCTCGGCATAGGCGCGGATGGCCTCGTCGAACTCGCCGATGCGAGCCAGCACCGCTGCGCGCAGGTTGCGGAATCCGGGATTGCGTGGCTCGACCGCGAGCAGGCGGTCGATCTCGGCGAGCGCCGCGGACGACTTGTTCAGTCGGTGCAGCACCACGGCGTAATTGTGTCGCGCGGCCGTGAATCCCGGGGCGAGCTCGAGTCCGCGCGTGAGCAGGGTCTCGGCGTCCTCGTACCGGCCGAGGCGCGCGGCTACCTCGGCGAGCATGCGGATCGCGGCGATATCGGTCGGGTGCTGCTTCAGGTGCTGGCGCAGCAACGCCTCGGCCTCGGCGATGCGGTTCTCGCACAGCGCGGCGGCCGGTGCGAGCAGCCGCGGGTCGCGGGTCGAGACCTTGATGTGATTGGCGTAGGCGGCGTCGGCGCCGTCCGTGTCGCCCATCGCCGTCAGGTGATCGCCCAGCATCCGCCAGGCGTCGCCGATGTCTGGCTTCAGGCGGACGGCCCGGCGCAGCGACTCCACGGCCTGTTCGCCGCGGCCGGCGAGGCCGAGGCTGATGCCGAGTTCGTAATGCACCGGCGCCCAGCCCGGTTGCGCGCGCGCCAGCGGCTCGAGCACGCCGAGCGCGGCGCCGTTGTCGCCGAGCTTGCGCCGCGCAATGCCGATGTAGAGCAGTGCGAGCGGATGGCCGGGCACCGCCTCGAGGATGGCCTGCGCCTGCTCGATCGCGAGCGACGGTTCCGTCTCGAGGAGCTTCGCCGTGTGCTTGAGCGCGACCTCCAGCGTCCCGACCGGTTCCGGCGCGCCGCTCATCCACGATCCTCGGTTTTGACAGGCATGCGGCCGAATGAAAGACTCGCACGCGATGGTTGTCAATTGCTCGACGCCGCGCCGGATGCACCGCGTGGCGCACGCGGGGCGGGAGTGTCGATGCTGAACATGCCTTCGCGGCTGGACCTGCTCGCCGGCCTGTTGCTCGTGACGACGACCGTCTCCGCCAGCACGCCGCCACTGGCGGGTTCAGGCACGCTCGCCATCCGCTGCGGCCTGCTCATCGACGGCATTGCGGCCGAACCGCGCCGCGATGTCACGGTGGTGATCGAGTCCGGGCGCATCGCGAGCGTGGGGGGGGCCGCGCCGGCCGGCCTGCCGACGCTCGACCTCGGCGGCTACACCTGCCTGCCCGGCCTCATCGACATGCACACCCACCTCACGGATCGCCCGGGTGACACGGCGGACCTGAGCGTCCATTACCGCCGCACGCCGGAGCAGCAGCTGGCGATCGCACGTGAGAACGCGCGGGCCACCTTGCTCGCAGGATTCACGACGGTGCGCGACGTTGGAACCTACCCCGCCTGGACCGACCGCGCGCTGCGCGACGAGATCAACGCCGGCGACAGCCTGGGACCCCGCATGCAGGTGGCGGGCTACTACCTGACGATTCCGGGCGGCGGCGGCGATCTCGTGATCCCGGGCCACGCGGAGTCCGATATCCCCGCCATCGTGCGCATGGGCGTGGCGCGTGGCCCGGACGAATTCCGCCGCAAGGCGGCGGTCGCCGTGGCTGGCGGTGCGGACTTCCTCAAGGTGATCGCATCGGGCGCCGTGCTCGCCTACGGAGGCGTGCCGGGCGAGCCGGAGATGACGCCCGAGGAAATCGCGGCGGTGGTCGAAGTGGCACATCGGCATGGCCTCAAGGTCTCGGCCCACGCGCACGGCGCACGTTCGATCCGCGAAGCCATCCTCGCCGGCGCGGACACGATCGAGCACGCCTCGCTGATCGACGACGCGGGCATCGCGCTCGCCCGGGACCGGGGAATCGCCCTGTCCATGGACGTCTACAACGGCGACTACATCGACAGCGAGGGTCGCCGCGAGGGCTGGCCGGAGGAGTTCCTGCGCAAGAACCTCGAGACGGTCGAGGAGCAGCGGCAGGGGTTCTCGCGAGCGGTCGCCGCCGGGGCGCCGGTGGTCTACGGCACGGACGCGGCGGTTTATCCGCACGGTCTGAATGCGCGGCAGTTCGAGATCATGGTGCAGCGGGGCATGAGCCCGATGCAGGCGATCCAGTCGGCGACCTCGGTCGCGGCCCGCTACCTCGGCTGGCAGGACCGGGTCGGCAGTCTCGCGCCGGGACGCCTTGGCGACCTCGTCGCGGTCGAGGGCAACCCGCTCGAGGACGTCCGTAGACTGCAGCAGGTCGCCGTGGTCGTGAAGGGCGGGATCGCGGTCAAGCTTCCACCTCGAATGTCAGGCCCGAGTGTGCCATGAGCCGCTCGACGAGCCGGTCGCCGAATATCGTGGCGGGCGTCCAGAAGCCGCCGTGCACGCGGGTGCGGGGCGTGTCGAGCGCGAGACATGCGCCGGCCTGTCCGAGCATCTTCGCGGTGGACCCGTAACCGGGATCGCGATCGCCCGTGACGCGGGTGCGGAGCTCGCCGCCGCCCGCCGCGTGACCCACGAATCGCAGGTCGAACGATCCCTTGCGCTGCGCGTCGGCGCTCGGCCCTTCGCCGGGCGCGGGCAGGAAGAACCGCTCCATGACCCAGCGCGAGGGTGGGATCGCGCTCGCCACCATGAAGCCGGCGAGGCCGGACGCGATGCCCGACGCGGTCAGCCGGCCCTTCAGGCCGCGGCCGGCCAGCATGGCCTCGTCGTAGCGGAAATCCTTGCCGTAGGCGTGCCGTGCCAGCGCATTGGAGCGGTGCACGATGCGGGTATCGATCGCCGCCATCACGAACGGCGCCACCCAGGCGTCGAAATCCTCGTCGAACTCGGCGAACGAGACGCCCGGCTGCCGCGCGCCCTTGCGGTGGCCGGTCGGGCAGATCGAGTAGGGATTCGCCATCTCCTTGCGCAGCGCAGGATCGGCGGCCGCTTCCTTGACCGCGTTCATCATGCTCGCGACCGTGCCGCCGGAGAATCCGCCGCGCATGCTCTTCACACGCATCTTCACGCGGTTGCAGGGCTCGCCGAACCTCTCGTGCGCGCGTTGCTGCAGGAAGTGCACCCCGAGGTCCGAGGGAATGGAATCGAAGCCGCAGCAGTGCACGATGCGGGCACCGGAGGCGCGCGCCTTGCCCTCGTAGCGGTCCAGCATGCGGCGGATCCACTGCACCTCGCCCGTGAGGTCGCAGTAGTCCGTGCCCGATTCCGCGCACACCTTGACCAGCGGCTCGCCGTAGAGCGCGTAGGGGCCGACGGTGGAGATCACGGCGCGGCCCTGCCCGCACAGCCGGCCCAGAGCTTCCTCGTCGGCAGCGTCGGCGACCAGCACCGGGACCTTCGCCGCCTTCATGCCGAGCGAGCGCCGCAGCTCGACCAGCTTCTCCTCCGAGCGACCCGCCATGGCCCACCTGAGGTCGCCGCGGGAGCCGAACTCCTCGAGCAGGTAGCGGCACAGGATCTTGCCCACGAAGCTCGTGGCGCCGAACACGATCAGGTCATTTGGCTTTGCCGACATGTTTCACCGGTTGCGCGATGGCTTGCGTGGGGCCTTGCGCGGAGGCTTGGGGGGTACGCTGCGCACGCGGCTGATCTGGAGCTGCTGGCCAGCGACGCGCGCCTTCTCGAGCTTGCGAAACACCTCCTTCGGCATTCCCTGCGGCAACTCGACGTAGCTGTGGTCGTCGCGGATGTCCACGCGGCCGATCAGCCGGCCGTCGATGCCCGCTTCGTTGGCGATCGCGCCGACGATGTTGCCCGCACCGGCGCCGTGCACGTGGCCCACCTCGATGCGAAACGCCTCAGTCTCGGTCTGCGGCAGCGGCGGGCGCGCGTCGTCGGTCGGTCCCTTGCGGGCGGGCCGCGGCGCGGGCGGCGGCTCGTCCCGCGCCTCGAGCAGCAGTGGCCGCTTGCCCTGCAGCAGGCGGGCGAGCGCGGCGGCGATCTCGATCGCCGGCACGTCGTGCTCGCGCTCGTAACGCTCGAGGAGCATCCGGAACTCGTCCGATTCGCCGGCCTCGAGCGCATCGGTGATGCGCTGCATGAAGCGCGCGACGCGGCGCTCGTTGACGTCGGCCGTGGTGGGCAGCTCCATCGGCTCGATCGCCTGGCGCGTCGCCCGCTCGATGGCGCGCAGCATGTTGCGCTCGCGTGGCGTGATGAACAGGATCGCCTCGCCGCTGCGCCCGGCCCGGCCGGTGCGCCCGATGCGGTGCACGTAGGACTCGGTGTCGTAGGAGACGTTGTAGTTGATCACGTGGCTCACGCGCTCGACGTCGAGCCCGCGCGCGGCGACGTCGGTCGCCACGATGATGTCGAGCTGGCCGCCCTTGAGGCGGGCCACCGTGCGCTCGCGCTCGTTCTGCGCCATGTCGCCGTTCAGCGCCGCCGCGGCGAAGCCGCGCGCCTCGAGTCGCTCGGCCAGCTCGACGGTCGCCTGCTTGGTGCGCGCGAAGACCAGCATGCCGTCGAACGGCTCGGCCTCGAGGATGCGCGTCAGGGCGTCGAGCTTGTGCACGCCGCTCACGATCCAGTAGCGCTGCCGGACATTGGCGGCGGTGCTGGTCTTCGACGCGATCGTGACCTCGACCGGCGAGCGCAGGTGCTTCTGCGCGATCTCGCGGATCACCCCGGGCAGCGTCGCGGAGAACAGTGCGACCTGCCGCTCGGCGGGCGTCTGCTGCAGGGTCGTCTCGACGTCGTCGATGAAGCCCATCTGCAGCATCTCGTCGGCTTCGTCGAGTACCAGGGTGGCGAGGCCGCCGAGGTCGAGCGTGCCGCGCTTCAGGTGGTCGAGGATGCGCCCGGGCGTCCCGACCACGACGTGCACGCCGCGCCTGAGGCTCGCGAGTTGCGGGCCATAGCTCTGTCCGCCATAGACCGGCAATACGTGGAAGCCGGCGAGCCGGCCGGCATAGCGCTGGAAAGCCTCGGCGACCTGGATGGCCAGCTCGCGCGTCGGCACCAGCACGAGTGCCTGGGGCCGGCGGCGGGCGAGATCGATGCGGGTGAGGATGGGCAGCGCGAAGGCTGCGGTCTTGCCGGTGCCCGTCTGGGCCTGGCCCAGCATGTCGGCGCCCGACAGCAGCACCGGGATCGTGGCCGCCTGGATGGGCGAGGGCGCCTCGTAGCCTACGTCGGACAGCGCGGCGAGCACGGGCTCGCTGACGCCGAGTCCGCGAAAGCCAGGCGCGTCAATGGCCGACGGTGCGTTCATGTCCACGGGCCAGCTTGTCCTTCCGGTCCAGGCTTGTCCAGAGCAGCGCCGCGCGCAATCGGCTAGCATCGCATCACGAGAAATACACGACCGGGAGTCCGACATGCATCGTTCGACACGTTCGCTCATCGTCGTCCCGATGGCCGCGCTCGCGCTTGCCGCCTGCGGGCAGCAGGAATCCGCGGCACCGGCAGCGAACGCCGGACCGCCGCCCACGCCGACCCTCGAGCAACTGCGGGAGGCTGCCACGCAGGCCACGGCGACGCTCTGGGAGCCGTCCGTGCGCTTCGGTGATGTGGACGGTGCGGCCGGCAGCGAGGCCGTGGCGGTATTGAGTTCCCCTGCGGAGGGTGGTGGTGAGTCGGTGCAGGTGGCCGTCTACGGCGTGCGCGACGGTGCGCTCGCCACGCTCGGCTCGGCCGCCGTCGGTGCCGGGGTCCAGTTGCAGGGCCTGTGGCTCGAGCAGGGCAAGATCAGGATGGACGTGATCGAGCCGGGACCGGAGGACGCCGCCGGCGCCCCCACGCAGGTGGCGCGCAAGACCTACGCAATGGAAGGCGGCGTGCTGAAGCAGCTCACCAGCGAGGTGCGTGGCGTGCTGGGCTTGAGCATGCTCGCGGCCAACGAGTGGCTGCTCGTGGAAATCGACGGAGCGCCGCTGCCCGCGGGCAGCGAGGCACCGCTGGTCCTGTTCGAGGGCGAGACGGTACGCGGCTTCGCGGGCTGCAACCGGTTCACCGCCCCGGTCAAGGAGACGAAGCCCGGTGAGATCGACGTCGGCCCGGGCGCCGCGACGAAGATGGCCTGCCCGCAGCCCGAGATGGACCTCGAGCAGAAGTTCCTCACCCAGCTCGACGCCGTGAACCGCTACGGCTATCGCGCCGGACAGCTCGCGCTCGACTGGCAGGCCGGCGAGACGAGCGGGACCCTGCTGTTCCGGAAGTAGTCGAGCGCTCCAGCGCCTCGAACGCGCCGCGGTGTGGCGCGCGATGCTCTCGACCTCCGGGAGCGCCGCGCCATTGGCCGTGAACCCGAACGTCACCGTGCCGGCGTACGACATGAACGTGACGTTGAGGCCGATCGCGACGATCAGCGTCGACAGCGGGAACATCACCTCGAGCCGCGCGCCGTTCAGGTAGAGCGGCCGCTCGGGCCCGCGCACGTTCGAGACCGGCAGGTTGGCCGGGCGCAGGCCGAGCGCGTCGGGCTGCGCGATGGCGATCGCCTCGGCCGTCGCGAAGGCCATCACCGTGAAGGTATATGCGGCGTCCTTGCCGGCACCGGGCCGAGCTGCGGCCAGATCGCCGAGACCATGGTGGTGGCCTCGCGGGCGGATTCATCGCGTAGCGAGACCGGCACCAGCGCGACCAGTGGATGGTCGGGCTTGCGACCCGTGGCCTTCAGGTAACGATTGACGCCGGCATCGAGGATGGTGAGCGCGACGTCGTTCAGCGTGGCCCCTCTTGCGTGCGCCACCCGTTTCATGGCCGCGAGCGGCAGCACGAGGTGCGTGATGGAGCGTGCGTTCTGGATCGGCTCGTTCATCGGCGTGGAGGGCGCGGTGAACGCCCGCGGCCTGGCCCGGGAGTAGCCGCTCAAGCCCTCGAGCAACGATTCCACGACCAGAGACGAACCCCGGCTCAGCGACAGGGCGCGGCGCGCGAGACGGCGGGCCTCGGCTTCCAGGATCGCGCGCAGGTCGTGTGGAGCCGCGCGCGGACGCTGCACGTGGCGCAGCGGGTCGATCGCCTCGACTTCCTGCCAGACGGGCAGGCCGGCCTTGCGGAACACCGGTATGCGGTCGAACGGCGGCTGCGGCGTGACCCGTCGGTACGCATCGACGATCTGCTGCACGCAGTGGGTGCCGCCACGGCGTGCTTGCGGAAGATCAGCACCGAGCCCACGTGGCGCGGGTTGTCCTGCGTCTCCGTGAGGAAGAACATCAGGTCCAGCATCGGGATGGGGTCGTTGACGGCGGTCTCCCCACACGAGCCGGGCGCCGGGTCGTCAGGCGGCGAGCAGGTCCTCCGCCGTGAGCTCGGACGCGTTGCGTCCGCCCGCGTATTTCGTGAGGCCGACTCTATCGTAGTGCGCGCGAATCCGCGGCGAGAAAATACCTATGTATTCGAGGTTGGGCACCAGCCGCTTGAACATGGTCTGGCGGAACTGCACCAGGAACGGCGAGTTCGACATGACCTCGTCCCAGTCCGCGCGCTTCATCTGCCCGCCGAACCACTCGTCGTAGATCTCGTGCGCCAGGAAACGGTCGCGCATCAGGCAGGCGACCTCGAAGGTCCAGTCCTCGCGCTCGCGCAGCTCGGCCTCCGAGAGCTCGGCGAAGTGTCGCTTCAGCGCCAGCACGCCATAGTGCACGTGCCGGGCCTCGTCCTGGATCACGTAGCGCAGCAGCTCCTTCAGCAGCGGCTCGCGCGTGGACTGGTACATCATGCTGAAGGCGCCGAGGGCGAGGCCCTCGATCATGATCTGCATGCCGAGGAACTTCATGTCCCAGCGCGAATCGCGCATCAGTGCGTCCATGATGGTGAACAGGTTGTCGTTCACCTGGTAGAGCTTGCCGAGCTTGGTCTCGAGGTAGCGCAGGAACACCTCGAGGTGGCGCGCCTCGTCCATCACCTGCGTGGCGCCGTAGAACTTGCCGTCCACCCAGCGCACGCTTTCCGTGACCTGCGCCGAGGCGAACAGCGCGCCCTGCTCGCCGTGCATGAACTGGGAGAGCAGCCAGGAGGAGAAGTCGTGCACGAAGCGCAGTTGCTCCTCCTGGTTCAGGCGGATGCCGTGCTCGGCGAGTCCGGCCAGCGGCACGAGTTCGAGCGGGAACACCGGCCGCTCGGGATTGCGCGGGTCGACGTTGGTGGACCAGTCGAGCTGGGTGTCGCCGTCCCACTGGTTCTGCACCGCGCGGCGGTACAGGTCGTACATCTCCGGGTAGTCGCCCTGGTAGCGGAAGTCGAACCAGGCGTCGTGGCTCGCGCGCATGCCGACCGGCTCGCCCTGCTTGCCTGCCTTCATCACGAAGCCGCGCATCACGGAGGGTGCGAGATCCACCAGCACGCTCTTGTTCTCGACTCGACGCGCGATCTTCATCGCGTCGAAGACGTCCTGGACGCGCCGGCGGGCCGGGCTCGGCAGCGAATTCATCGCGCGATCGGGAAGCATTCTCTCCACCCCTCTCGTCGTCAGTGGCCGGCGATGACCACGTTGGTGTCGGCATAGGCGCAGCAGGCGAGCACGTAGCCCGCCTCCCGCTCGGCGTCGCTCAGGCAGTTGGGCTCGCTCATCGCCACGGTGCCGCCCGTCGCGCGTACCTTGCACGCGCCACAGCCGCCCATGGTGCAACTCGACTCGAGGTCGATGCCGGCCTCGAGCCCGGCCTGCAGGATGGTCTGCCCGGGCCTGGCCGTGACCCGCCGGCCACTGCCGGCGAAGGTGATCTCGGCGCCGTGGTCCGGGATGCGCGCCGCATTCGCGACGGCGTACGCGAAACGCTCGGTGTGCACGCGCTCGCGCGCAACGCCGGCGCCCGCGAGCGCGGCGCAGACGCCCTGCATCATCGGCTCGGGACCGCAGACGTAATACGCGTCGGGCTGCTCGCCGGCGAGCGCGGCGAGGGTGCGCCCGCCGTCCAGCGCGCCGCGGATCCCCGTCCAGCCGGGCGGGGGGTCGTCCAGGGCGAATACGAGTCGAAGCCGTTCGCCGGACGATGCGGCGAGGCGCTCGAGCCGGCGGCGGAAGACGATCTCCTCCTCGACGCGATGACCGCACAGCAGGATCACGCGGCTCGCGGGCTCGTCGCGCAGCACCGCCTCGGCGAGGCTCACGAGCGGCGTGATGCCGACGCCACCGGCGATGAGCGCGACCGTGCGCGTGGCGCCCGGGTCGGTGTCGATGGTGAAGCTGCCCGTGGGCTCGAGCGCCACCAGCGTGTCGCCCGCCCGCACGTGCTCGTGCAGATGCCCCGACACCAGGCCCCCGGCGAGACGCTTCACCGTGATGGCCGGACGGGCCCCCGCGGCCGGCGCGGTGGAGAAGGAATAGCAGCGACGGTGCGGGGTGCCATCGATGTCCAGGAGCAGCGTCAGGTGCTGGCCGGCACGGTAGGACAGGGCGGGCATCCCGCCCGCGACGGGTTCGAGCACGAAGCTGCGGGTCGACGGCGTCTCCTGGACGACCTCCGCGACGCGGAGCGTGCGGCGCAGCTGGCGCGAACGCGTCCGGCCCCAACGCGGGCTCGGCTGGCGCAGCTCGAAGGTCGGCCGCGGCTCGGTGAACCAGTCACGGACCAGGGTGGCGATGCGGGGCATGGGGGCGGCCAGGATCTAGAGTGTGGACAAACACTATACACATTAGCGGGGCCTGGCAAGCCGCCTGACGGAGCGGCCACGGGCGGGGCTCAGCGTCTGCGGGACCGGGCGCCGGCCCCGAATTCCGCCAGGAATCGCCGCAACCGCTTGCGGTGCAGCGCGACGAGCAGCCGGCCGACGATCGGCCCGGATTGCTCGACCATGCGCGAGAGATCCTCCGCCGGCGCGTCCTGGTAGGCGCGCAAGGCCATGCGCGCTTCGCGTTCCACGAGCCGCTCCATCGCATCGTCGAACAACCTGAGTTCGGCCGGGGCGATGCCCTGTCGCGGGCCGAGGCCTGCCTCGCGGAACTGCGCCCAGCACTCGAGGATCACCGCATCGTCCTCGGTCACCGTGCCGTTGGCGACGCTGCCGCGGATCGCCACGAGGCCTTCGCGGACCAGCTCGCGCAGCTCGGCCGCCGGCACGCGATCGGGAACGAAGTCGGAGACGGGGACGCGTGGGTGCTGTTGCGCGTCGACCCAGCCGCGGAGCGTCGCGCGCACGCGCCGCACGAGATCCTCCTGCTCGGGCGTGAAGTCCTCCACGGCCGTCTCGTCGAGGATCGCGCGGATCGCCTTGAGCGGCAGGAACTGCTTCTCCTGCAACTCCCGGATGCGTCGCAGCCGCTCGAGGTGCTCGGGCCCGTAGACGGCGGTGTTGCGACCGGTCTTCACCGGCGCGGGCAGCAGGCCCTGCTGCATGTAGAAGTGGATGGTCTCGCGCGGCAGGCCGCTCTCGCGCACGAGGTCGCGCATGCGCAGCGCCGCAGGAGTGGCTTTCATGCTCGTGTACCTCGCGTGTTGCGCCGCGCAATGTACCCGCTCTCGCGGCGGCTGTCCGCAGGCGTAAACTGAGCGGCACGCGCCGGCCTGCGGCGCGAGGAGATTGTCATGCGCTACCCGCTCGATTCCATGGCCCGCGTCGGCCTCGCCGTCGTGATCGCCTCGTCGCTGGCCGCCTGCGCCCAGACGCCCGCCGCCAAGCGTGAGGCCGTGCAGGCCGCCGCGCAGTGGCAATCGGTCGCCGTTACCGACCACCAGGAGGCCTTCGTCGACACCGTGTCGATGACCACCGTGGCAGGCTTCATGGAGGCGCGCACCAAGCAGAATTTCGGCCAGCCGCAACCGTCGGCGAAGTCCGGCAAGACCTATCTCTCGGCGCTCAACACCTACCGATTCGACTGCGCCGAGCGGCGCCTGGCGATGAAGGAACTGGTGGCCTACGAGGGCCCGGACCTGCAGGGCGCGGTCGTCCAGAAGGCGACCTCCACGGACCGCAACCTGCGCTGGCTCGATGCGCCGTCGTCGACGGTGTTCGGCGAGTTGCTCGATTTCGCGTGCGGGAGGAGTCGATAACAACGAGGGGGGAATGAGCATGGCCAGATGGAAGGCGGGCGGGACGGCGAGTCTCGCGCTGTCGGTGTGCGCAGCTCTGTTGCTCATGGGTTGTGCCGGTACCGGTGGGACCCGGAGGGATGACGATCGCGCAGCAGAAGTAGAAGACGGTGAAGTTGAAGTTCCAGCTGAAGGACGGCGTCCCGGACAAGGTTGAAAAGGACAACGGCCCGGGCGCCGACGAGATCCGCGTCTGTCCCGGCGACTATGTCGTCTGGAAACTCAAGGGTTCCGAGTTCAACCTGCAGTTCAGTGACACGAGCGCCGGCAAGGTGCCGATCAACTGGGTCGAGGGGAAGAAGCGGTCCGCCCGGGTCGCCAGCGACAAGTGGGAGTTGATCGAGGTGGTGCGCGAGGACGTTGACCGCGGCGTGCCTCTCGAGTACGACGTGATCAATCCGGCAGGAAAGCTCGACCCGCTCATCATCGTCGAGCGGTGAGCGCTGCTGCTGCGCGCCGGGCCCGCGCTCGGCGCGCCAGCAGACTGTTGAAAAACGGGCCCAAATGATGAACGCGGCACCCGTGGCGAATATGTTCGGGCCGGCTGGACCCATCGCGGTGCCCTTCCGGGCGTTTCCGCGGAAGCGATTGCGTTCGGCCGGTCGTGGTCGCGTGGCATGGGGCGTGCCATTGGCGGACGGAGAACGCGACAGCCGGTCGGCCCGGCATGCCGTGAACTACGCAGTCGGTCACGATGTCGTGGTTGAGGTCGACGGCAATGACCAGGTCGGCGCCCATGCCGGTGCCGGCGATCATGTCGACCTGGATGCCCGCTTCGCGAATGGCGCGCAGCACCCCCAATGTGCGCCAGACCTCGCGCCGAGCCGCTGCCCGGCGCCAGGCCGGTTTTGCGCGGCGCACCGGATAGCGCCTTGGTGGAGTACCGGGTTGCGCCCTGAAGCAAGCTCAACACTGCCCTCCGCGCCAGACGGACCACGAAACCCAGAGGCAGCCGACAACGGCGGCGATGAAGCTGAACGGACCGACCGCGAGGCCACGCTCGCGCTGGATGGCGCCTCGCTCGGAGAGGATCGCGGACAGATCGAGGCGATCGAGGAGCACGCCGTGTCACCGGTCCACGAGGACGTCGACCTTCTCCCCAACGGCTTCGCGGTCGGTATCGGCGCCGCCGCGCCAGTCCAGCGGCGCGTTGGCGCGATCAATGGCTCCGCAATCCGACGGCGGGCGAGTGCCCGGCGCGGATCCGCTCATGGTGTGGGACCTCGCCGCCGGCCCCCTGTCACACGCCGCCGCCGCCCAGAACGGCATAAAGGCGTACCTGATTGGCCATTTTGGCTTCGCGCAGGGAAGTCAGTGCCTGTTGTGCCGCGAAGTGGGCGCGTTGCGCGTCCAGCACGGACAGGTAGCCGTCGATGCCTTTGTCGAAGCGCCGCGTGGCCAGACGATAGCTGTCCGCCAGTGCTTCCACGAGGGATTGCTGAGCTGCAAGTTCCTCGTCGATCGTGCCCTGCACGGCCAGCGCATCGGACACTTCGCGGAACGCGGTCTGGATCGTCTTTTCGTACTGGGTCTGGATGATTTCCCGATCCGTCTCGCTGACCCGCAAGGCGGACCACAGGCGCGCATCGAAGATCGGCATGACGAACTGCGGCGTGAAGGCCCAGGTGCCGGTTCCGGAATCGAACAACCCGGAGAGCTGGTTGCTCGCGGTGCCGACCGTGGTGGTCAGCGAGATGCGCGGAAACAGCGCCGCCCGCGCCGCGCCGATGTTGGCATAGGCGCCCCTAAGGCGATGCTCGGCCGCCATCACGTCGGGACGGAGCAACAACACATCGGAGTCCAGTCCCCCATTGACTGGCTGCGGCGGCGAGACGCCGGCGAGATCGGCGGGCAGCAGGTCTTCCGCAATGGACGTGCCGACCAGCAGGTCGAGGGCATTCTTGTCCTGCGCCACGAGCTGCGTGTAGCGGGCGACGTCGCGCCGCGCCGTCTCCAGGGGAACCTGCGAGCGTTTGAGATCCAGCTCGCTGGCCATCCCGACCTCGAAACGCCTTCTGACCAGCGCGTGGTCCGCCTGTTGGCTTTCGAGGGTGGCGCGCGAAAATTGCAGGTTTTCCCGATCCGCAGCCAGGGCGAGGAATGCACGCGCGACCTCGGTGATCAGGCCGATCTGCGCCGCGCGCCGCGCCTCGTCGGTGGCGAGATACTCCTCCAGCGCCTGATCGGACAGGCTGCGGATGCGACCGAAGAAGTCGATCTCCCAGGCGGCGATGCCGAGATCGGCGCTGTACTGGCCGACGGTGCGGGGCTGGCCCGGCGGTTGCAGCACGTCGGTCGAACGCTGCTGTCTGCCGCCTGTCCCGACGGCGCCAACAGCGGGATACAACTCCGCCCGCTGGACGCCGTACAAGGCCCGTGCCCGTTCGACGCTCAGCGCGGCCAGGCGCAGGTCGCGGTTGTTCGCCAGCGCCATTTCGATGAGTTTCTTGAGGCGCACGTCGGTAAAGAATTCCTGCCATTTCACCTCGTCGGCGCGCGGCGCCGAGGTATCGGGCGTCGGGTAAGCGGGGCCGGCGGGCCAGACAGTGGGCACCGGAGCTTGCGGCTGTTGGTAGGTCGGCGCCAGCGAACATCCCGCCAGCGCCAGGCCAATGCCGGACAGCACGCCGACCAGAGACCTATTCATGAGCACCCCCTGCCGGCGCGCCTTCGCCCGCAAGTCTCGGTGTGGCCATCCCGGTTCGCTGCCCGAAAAGCTTGTCGATCGTCACGTAGAACAACGGGGCGAAGAAGATCACCAGCAGGGTCGACGTCACCATGCCACCGAGCACCGCGGTGCCGATCGCGGTTTGCGCGCCCGCACCCGCGCCGCCTGCCAGCGCCAGGGGGAGTACACCGAAACCGAAGGCCAGCGAGGTCATCACGATGGGGCGCAGCCGCAGCTTCGCGGCCTCGAGCGTCGCCTCGATCAGGCCCGCGCCCGCCTCGACCCTGGCCTGGGCGAACTGGACGATCAGGATGGCGTTCTTGGTGGTCAGCCCCAGGGTGGTCAGCATGCCGATCTGGAAATACACGTCGTTGGGCATGGAGCGCAGGCTGGAGGCAACCACGCCGCCGATGATGCCGAGCGGCAGCGTCAGCAGGATCGCGATCGGGATCGGCCAGCTCTCGTACAGGGCTGCCAGACACAGGAAGATGACGAAGAAGGAGAAGGTGTACAGCAAGGTGGTCTGGGTACTGGCCATGCGCTCCTGGTAGGAAAGGCCGGTCCAGTCGTAGCCGAAGCCCTGCGGCAGGCGCACAGCGATTTCCTCCATCGCGCGCATCGCGTCGCCGGTGCTGTAGCCGGGGGCCGGGCTTCCCCAGATGTTGATCGACGGGAAGGCGTTGAAGCGCTCCAGCTTGGGCGAACCCTGCACCCAGCGGCCACTGGCGAAGGCGGTGAAGGGCACCATCTTGCCTTCGCTGTTGCGCACCTGGAGCTTTTCGAGATGCGTGGGCAGCATGCGCAGCGGAGCGTCGGCCTGGAGGAAGACGCGCTTGACCCGTCCGGCCTGGATGAAGTCGTTGACGTAGGCGCCGCCGAAGGCCGCGCCGATGGTGTTGTGAATGGCGCTGACGGGCACGCCCATGGCTCCGGCCTTGTCCCAGTCGATGTCGACGTGGTATTCGGACGCGTCTTCCATGCCGTTGGGACGCACCTGCATCAGGCGCGGATCCTGGGCCGCCATGCCGAGCACCATGTTGCGCGCGTCCATCAGTTGCTGGTGTCCCATGCCACCCCTGTCCTGCAACTGGAAGTCGAAACCGCTGGCGTTGCCCAGTTCGATCACCGAAGGCGGCGGAAAGGCGAACACCATCGCTCCCTTGATCTGCGAGAAGGCGCCCATGGCCCGCCCGACGACGGCCTTGACCTTGAGGTCGGGACGCTGGCGCAGATCCCAGTCCTTGAGCCTGGCGAAGCCGAGTCCGACGTTCTGCCCCTGGCCGCCGAAACTGGTGCCCGCAACACCCAGGAAGGAATCGACCGCGTCTTGCTCATTCTGCGCGAAATGATCGCGGACCTGGTTCATGACCGCCTCGGTCTGCTCCAGCGTCGAACCGGAGGGCAGCACCGCTTGCACCAGCAGGATGCCCTGGTCTTCGTCGGGCAGGTAGGCGGTGGGCATGCGCCAGAAAAGCAATCCCAGGCCCGCCACGATCAGCACGTACACGAGCACGTAGCGCAATCGGCGACCAAGTACATGGCCGACGACGCGCACGTACCAGTCGCGGAAGCGGAAGAAGACATGGTCGAACCACTTAAAGAACGGGCGCAGGAACCAGATGGCGGCCTCTGCCGGCTCGTGCCCCTTGGGCACCGGCTTGAGGAAGGTGGCGCAAAGCACCGGCGTCAGGACCAGGGCGACCACCACCGACAGCAGCATGGCGGCGGCGACCGTCACCGAAAACTGGCGGTAGATGACGCCGGTGGAGCCGCCGAAGAAGGCCATGGGCAGGAACACCGCCGCCAGCACCACGCCGATGCCGATCAGCGCCGGCGTGATCTGCTCCATGGATTTGGCGGTGGCCTCGCGCGGCGGCGGCCCCTCTTCGCTCATGATGCGCTCGACGTTCTCCACCACCACGATGGCGTCGTCGACCAGCAGGCCGATGGCCAGCACCATGGCGAACATGGTCAGCATGTTGATGGAAAAACCAAAGAGCATGAGCACGAAGAAGGTGCCGAGCAGCACCACCGGCACGGCGATGGTCGGGATCAGGGTGGCGCGCAGGTTGCCCATGAACAGCCACATGATCAGGAACACCAGCACCACGGCCTCGACGAGGGTCTTCACCACCTCGTCGATGGCGACCCGGGTGAAGGGCGTGGTGTCGTAGGGGTAGATCACCTTCATGCCCGGCGGGAAGTAGCCGCTCATCTCCGCCAGCTTCTTCTTGACGTTGTCCGCCGTCTCCAGGGCGTTGGCGCCGGCCGCCTGGCGGATCGCCAGCGCGGCGGATGGCTTGCCCGAGTAATTGGCCACGATGTCGTAGCGCTCGGTGCCGAGTTCCGTTCTGCCGATGTCCTTGACTCGCACCACCGAGCCGTCCGGGTTGGTGCGGATCGGGATGTCGGCAAACTGCTCGGGCGTCTGCAGCAGATGCTGCACGACAATGGCGGCGTTCATGCGCTGCCCCGGCACCGCCGGCGCGCCGCCCAGCTGGCCGGCGGAGACTTCGACGTTGTAGATCCTGAGCGCCCCGATGACATCCTCGACGGTCAGGCGATAGCTGGTGAGCTTGTCCGGGTCCACCCAGACGCGCATCGCGTACTGGGTGCCGAAACTCTCCACCTCGCCGACGCCCGGCACGCGCGAGAGGATTTTTTCCAGGTTGGACTGCGCATAGTCGCGCAGGTCCTCGCCGCTCATGCTGCCGTCCTCCGAGATGAGGCCGACGATCAGCAGGTAATTGCGCGTCGACTTGCTGACCTTGACGCCCTGCTGCTGCACGACGGCCGGCAGGCTGGCCATGGCTAGCTGGAGCTTGTTCTGCACTTTGGACCAGGCAACATCCGGGTCCGTGCCGGGAGCGAAGGTGAGCTCGATGCGCGATGCGCCTGACGAGGAACTGGTGCCCGACAGATAGAGCATGTCGTCCAGCCCCGTCATCTTCTGCTCGATGATCTGGGTGACGGTGTTTTCCACGGTTTCCGCCGAGGCGCCCGCGAAGAAGGCATCGATGGCGATGGCCGGCGGCGCGATCGGCGGGTATTGGGCGATGGGCAGGTTGCGGATCGCGAGGGCGCCCGCTGCCATCATCGCGATGGCGACGACCCAGGCGAACACCGGCCGGGCGAGAAAGAATTTCGACAGCATCGGGGCGGCTCCTTTACTTCGCCGCGCCGTTCGGGGCGGACCCACCACGGGCGGCACCGGCCGGTGGCGTGGCGCCCGGCTGGAAGGGCTCGACCTTGACGGTCACGGGCGTGCCGGGGCGCAGCATCTGCAGCATCTGCACGCCTTCGACGATCACCTGATCGCCGGCGGCCAGCCCTGCGGTGACCAGCCACTGGTCGCCGATTTCACGCTCGAGCGTGAGCATCTTCGTGCCGACCTTGCCTTCGCCATCGACGACGAAGGCGTACGGCTCGCCTTTCGGATTACGCAGAACAGCCTGCTGCGGGACGAGAATGGCCTGATCGAAAGTGCCTTCCTGCACCGTCGCGCGCACGAACATACCGGGCAGCAACAAGCCTTGCGGGTTGGGGAAGATCATTCGCAAGGTCACCGAGCCCGTGCTGGAATCGACCGATACATCGCGAAACTCCAAGGTACCCTGCTGCGGGTAGGCGCGGCCGTCTTCCAGAACCAGCCCGACCCTGTTCCGCTCCTTACCCCCGTGGCGCAGGCCGCCTTCTTCCAGCCTCCGCCGCAGCCGCAGCAGATCGCTGCTCGATTGCGGAACATCGACGTAGATTGGGTCGAGCTGCTGAATCGTCGCCAGTGGCAGCGGCTGGTAAGCGGTGACGATGGCGCCCTCAGTGACGCTTGATTTGCCGATCCGGCCGGAAATGGGGGCCGTTATGCTGGTGTATGCGAGGTTGATGCGAGCGGATTCCACCTGCGCCTTCCAGGCCGTGACGTCCGCCTCTGCCTGCTTGAGGGCCGCGGCGGCGTCATCGAAATCCTGCTGGCTGACGGCCTTGTCCGCGAGCAACTCCTTCAAGCGTTCGGCGCGGGCGCGGATCGCGGGAATATTGGCCTCTGACCGCGCCAGCGCTGCGCGGGCGTTGTCCAGCGCCGCTTGGAAGGGGGCCGGATCGATCTGGTACAGGACCTGGCCCGCCTTGACCTCGGAGCCCTCGATGAACAGGCGCTTCAGGATCAAGCCGTTGACCTGGGGCCGGATCTCCGCCATCCGGAAGGACGAGGTACGACCGGGCAGTTGCATGGCCAACGTGATGGCTTGCGGCGCCAGTTTCACGGCGGAAACCTGCGGCGGCCCAGGTGGCGGGCCGGCCGGCGGCTGCCGACCGCAGCCCGCGAGAGCCCATCCGATCAGCAGCGCAGTCAGGGCGAAGTGATGTGCCCGGGTTGACGTCCTGTGGCATCGCATCGCTGGGTCTCCAGTGTTCATGGCCTAGGGTGAAATCAGAAGGTGGCCCGGTCCGTGGCATAGGACCGGAGGAAGGCGTCGATGATCCGGGTGACACGCTCGCCTTCCTGATCGGCCTCGAATTCGACGACCCCGAGCAGGATGCGGGTTCGGTCGTGACCTTCCAGCAGAGAAAGAAGCATCTCGGCCGCGAACAAGGGGTTGTCGCGGCGCAGCCGGCCGTCCGCCATGGCGCGTTCGATAAAGCGGCTCAGGTTGGCGAGCGTGCGCGCGGGCCCTTTCTCGAAGAAGGTGCGCGCGAGCTGCGGAAAGCGTGGCGTCTCGGCGACCAGCGTGCGCCATATGGCCACGCCACCAGGGCCGAGCACGCGGGCGCGCAACGCGGTTCCGAACTGGACCAGCCGCGTGCGCAGGTCGCCGTCGTTCTCATCGAGAGGAACCAGAATTCGATCTGTCGCCTGCTGGATGACCTCGTGAAACAGGTCGTCCTTGCAGGCAAAGTGGTTGTAAACCGTCTGCCGAGCGACCCCGGCGCGTTCGGCAATGTGGTCAATGCTGGCGTGGTAGCCCGCCGCCATGAAGACTTCGTGGGCGGCATTGAGCATGCGCTGGCGACTGTCGGGCGCAGTGTCCGCGAGTGGGTTGCGGGTCAAGGTACGCCCTCAAAGTGGACTTTACGATCCAGTCTAGCATGCCGGAGGCGCTCCCTCGGCCAACTGGTCAATCGCAAGCGCCTCATCACAAGCGGCCACGCCTTCCGGCTCGGGCTTTTCTACGGCACGTAGCCACGGTTTTGGCTGAACCTGCAGACCGCTTGCGGCTTGGCGGCGGATCGGGAACTGCGACCTTTAGCCGAGTAGTCGCGTCTTCCAACCCGTTGCAGGGTGCCGGTCAGCATTCGAGACTCTGCATGACCCCCTTGCCGGGGCCGGCGAACGGATCGAGCCAGTCCGTCCTGGATCCGCCCACTCGATTCCTCCGGCGGCTGGTGGTGGTCCGTCTGCGCCGAAGGGCCAACATGGCTGTGCCATGGACCCTCACTTGTCGGGGTGCCCGGACCGCGCCTGGCAAACGTCACCAACGCAGAATTCATGACCGGTCGGCTCTGACATCATTGATGGCACGATTTCCGGGAGGTGCCGGCATGCCTGACCTGCTCGTTCGCGGTGTCGATGAGACGCTCGTCAAGGCGCTCAAGGAGTGCGCCGGCGCGCACGGCCGAAGTGCCGAGGCGGAACACCGGGAGATCCTGGCCGAAGCCCTCGCGCGCCCGCGCAAGCGCGCTCTGGCGGAGCTGCCGGCTTCGATCCCCGATGTCGGCACCGACGCGGACTTCGAGCGCGTCGAGTCCGCAGGGAAGGCGCCCCGTGCATTTGATTGACACCAGCGTCGTCAGCGAAGCCGGCAAGAAGTTGAGGGCGAATCCCGGCGTCATCGAGTTCTTCGCCCGGCTGGCGAGCGCCGGGGAGCCGGTCTATCTATCCGTCATCACCGTCGGCGAGCTTCGTCGCGGCGTCGAACTCATCCGGCTGCGCGGCGATACCGAACAGGCGGGCTTGTTGGAGGACTGGTTGTCCGCCGTGCTCGACCAGTACGCGGACAAAGTGCTCGCCTTCGACGCCGACGCCGCGCAGGTGTGGGGGCGACTCCGAGTTCCGAACCCCGAACACGCCTTGGACCAGCAGATCGCAGCCACCGCGCTGGTCCACGATCTGACGGTGGTCACGCGCAATGCGGCGGACTTCGCAGGCATTTGAAGGCGATTCTTCGGGGTGCACCTGATCGCGTTGATAGTCGATCGGCAGACTCGAACGTCCGTTCGCCACCGAGACGCTCACCGCCACCTGACAGTTGTCCCGTTTGCCGAGCTGCCCACAGTATTGGCGCGCCACCCCGACCGAATGCGAGCCTTTCTCCGGATACCCCGTGTCATCCACGATCCACGCTTCGAACGCACTGAGCGCCGGCAGCACTTCCTGTCGCACCGCGGTCAGCAATGCGGCATCGCTTCACTCGGCCTCGGCCACAAAATGATGCATCGACTGATGCTTCGCGCTCGCTCGCTGTGGCGCCACCAGCGCCGCCATCGGCTCCACGCTCTTGCGATCACCCGAGAGCATCAGCCCCCGGCAATAGTCGCCGAGCGGTTCGACACGGTCCGCGTGCGCCGGCGTCTCGGACAGCGCACCCACGTAACTCGCAAACTCCCGCTCCTGGTCCATGCTTCTTCACCCAGCAGACGAAAAAGCGCGGATAATGCGATGATATTAATGACACAGTAAGACTGGCCACGTCTCTGTGCTGGGCCGCGTTGCCCGCTACGGCGGCACCGGCCTGGCTGATCGCCACCCCCGACGAAACGGCGCAGGCAGGCGCGCCCATCTATCCGGGTTGGTTCGGGTGGAGCTGGCTGGCGTCGAGTCGAACCGGCTGGCCCTGCTGGTCGGCACCCCGGATGCGATCGAACAAATGCAATCTGCGGTGGAGGGCGCCATGACGCCTGCTGCGAAGCCTGGCGGCAGCGGCGGCATCTTCCAACGAGCCGATGTATTTCGTCATCGGCAGCCGCGCCACCGCCCGCTTTCAGTTGAGTTTCAAGTACCGGCTTTTCGACCCGGATAGCTGGCCGGTCGAGAAGTTTGCGCCGCTGTCCGGCCTGCATTTTGGCTACACCCAGACTTCGCTCCGGGATCTGGGCGCCAATTCGGCGCCGTTTCACGATACCAGTTACCGCCCGGCATGTTCTGGCAGGGCGCAATCGCGGGCGAGGACCTGATGCCCGACTTGCTGCGTGCCGGTTACGAACACGAATCAAACGGCAAGGACGGCGCCAATTCGCGCAGCATCAATACCCTCTTCGCGCAGCCCGTCTGGCGCACCGAATTGCCGGATTGCCGGATGGCCGCGAGGACGGCTGGCTGCTGGCAACGCCGTTGCGCACCGGCACTTCCGGGCATGGCAGGGCCCGGTTCGACCTGTCCTGGCCGCTGCGCCGCCCGCTGTTCGCCCGCACCGGGGGCTTTCTGCATATCCTGCTCTTCAATGGGTGTGGCGAGACCCTGCTCGACTACAACCTGGATCGCGGGACGCAGGTGCGGTTCGGCTTTCAATGGTTGGTTAAAGAGAAGAAAATGAAAAATGACAAGAACATCTGCCTGCGCAGGATCTTGGCATGCCTGTCCGTGCCGTTGACCATCGCCGGTCAGCCGGCTCATGCGGATGAGTTCGGTCTGATCGCCGGGGCGAAGAGCGGCTATCAACGCCTGGCTTTGAATTATCAGACCGACCCGAAGCGGCGCGGCGTCCTGGGTGGGCGCCCCTTCGATGCGAGTCTGGAATACTCGCTGGGGATGGTGCGTGCCGACTCCGGCAGGTCCGACCGCGAGCTGTGGCAGGCCGGGATCACGCTCTCTGCCCGCTGGTGGTTTGCCCCCGATACCGGAATCGAACTGGACAGTGGCGCGAACGTCTTTTCAGGCACGCATCTGGGCGACAAGAACATCTCGACCGCATTTCAGTTCGGCAGTTCGATCGGCCTGTTCCATCGATTGCAGGGCACCTCCTGGCAACTTGGATTGCGCCTGACGCATTACTCAAATGCCGGAATCACGAAACCCAACCCGGGTCAGAATTATCTCCAGCTGCGGGCAAGTTACGTTTTTCCATGAGAGTGTGACGAGGCCTGTTGAGTGTGGCAACACGTTACACGCCTCAGCAAGGAGAAATTGATGGCGAACATCTCTAGAAGGCGAGGAGACATACCTGGCCGAACTTGGCCGGCCGGACAGCTGCGCGTCGCAACCTCACTGTTTCTGCTGGCCTGTGCCCTGGCCGTGACGGGCTGCTCGCTCGCCCCGCCGCATCAAACCCCGTCGCTGCCGGTCGCATCAATGTATCCCGCCGATACAGCGAGCCAGCCTGGTGCGCCATCCGATGGTCCCATCGCTCCCGAAATCGCCTGGCGTGACTATTTTGCCGATCCGCAACTCAAGGCGCTGATCGCACAGGCGCTGGAGAACAACCGCGATTTGAAGACCGCCGTGCTGCGGGTCGAGGAAGCGCGGGCGGCTTACGGTATCCAGCGTGCCGACCGGTTTCCGACCATTGCGGCCGGCATCGATGGCAGCCGGGCGCGCACGCCGGCCGACTTGAGCCCGACAGGACGAGCGCTGACCGCTGGCCAGTATCAGGTCGGGGTGGGGGTTGCGGCCTGGGAACTCGACTTCTGGGGCCGGGTGCGCAACCTCGAGGAGGCGGCGCTGGAAAGCTACCTTGCCACCGATGCGGCACGCCGCGCGGTCACGGTGAGCCTGATCGCTCTGGTGGCGGACAGTTATCTGGTGCTGCGCGAACTCGATGAGCGCATCGCGCTGGCTCGGCAGACCGTTGCCAGCCGTGAGGAATCGCTGCGCATCTTTACGCGGCGCTTCGAAGTCGGCGCGATTGCGAAGATGGATGTGGTGCAGGTGGAAACCCTGCTGCAACAGGCAAGAACACTGGCCGCGCAACTCGAACAGGCGCGCGCCGCGCAGGCTCATGCGTTGACGCTGCTGTTGGGCTCGCCCCTGCCCCCGCTGCCGCAGGCTGGGCGGCTGGACGAGGCGGCCGTCATGCCGACGTTGCGCATTGGCCTGCCCTCGGAGGTGTTGCTGCAGCGTCCCGACGTTATGGCCGCCGAACATCAGTTGCGTGCGGCCGGGGCCAATATCGGGGCCGCGCGCGCCGCTTTTTTCCCGCGCATCACGCTGACCGGTTCCTTCGGCACGGCCAGCAGCGAGCTGTCCGGCCTGTTCGATTCGGGAAGCCAAGCCTGGCGTTTTCTGCCCAGCCTGACCCTGCCGATTTTCGATGCCGGACGCAATCGCGCGGCTCTTGACCTCGCCGAGGTGCGCCGCGACCTCGCCGTGGTGAACTACGAAAAGACCGTGCAAGCGGCCTTCCGCGAAGTGTCCGACGCCTTGTCTGCACGCCGCTGGCTCGGCGAGCAGGTGCGCATCGCCGAGGCCACGCTCGCGGCGCAGGCCGAGCGTGCGCGCTTGGTCACATTGCGCTACGACAACGGCAGCGCGCCGTATTTTGAAGTGCTGGATGCCCAGCGCGACCTGCTCACCGCCGAACAGCAATGGGTGCAGACGCGCCGCGCATGGCTGTCGAGTCGCGTGAGCCTCTATGCCGCGCTGGGCGGGGCCAGCCAGGAACTCGTCGAGTCGCCGGCGCCGGCGGGTCGACCTGTCAAATAGAAATGCGAGAAATCCACATGAATACTTCCACCAAGAAAAATCTGCTTCTGGCCGCCGTGGCCATCCTCATCGGTGTGGTCGGCTGGGCAGCGTGGACGCTGATGCGGCCCAACGGCCCGGGCGAGGGCTTTGTCAGCGGCAATGGCCGCATCGAGGCGACCGAGATCGACGCGGCCGCCAAATACCCGGGCCGCGTGGTCGATATCTTTGCGCAGGAAGGTGACTTCGTCACAGCCGGTCAGGTTCTGGCGCAGATGCAGATCGATGTGCTCAACGCCCAGCGTGACGAGGCGCGCGCCCAGCAACAGCAGGCGATCAATGCCGTGGCCAGCGCCGAAGCGCTGGTCAGGGTGCGCGAGAGCGATCTGGCCGTTGCCCAGGCTGTGGTGGTGCAGCGCGAGAGCGATCTGGAGAACGCCGAACGGCGCCTGGCACGCTCGCAAACCTTGTCGCGCGAAGGGGCGGCATCCATCCAGCAGCTCGACGACGATCAGGCGGCAGTGCGCAATGTCGAAGCCGCGCTGGCGGCGGCGAAAGCCCAGGTGGCCGCTGCCCAGGCAGCCATTGCCGCCGCCCGGGCCCAGGTCACTGGCGCGCGTTCGACCGTGGCGGCGCTGGCCGCCACCATTGCGCGCATCGAGGCCGATATTGCCGACAGCCAGCTCAAGGCGCCGCGCGACGGCCGCGTGCAGTACCGCGTCGCCCAGCCCGGCGAAGTGCTCGGCGCAGGCGGCAAGGTGCTCAATATGATCGACCTCTCCGATGTCTACATGACCTTCTTCCTGCCGGAAACGGTGGCCGGCAAGGTCGCGCTGGGCAGCGAGGTGCGCATCGTCCTCGATGCCGCGCCCGCTTATGTCATTCCCGCCCGGGTGTCTTTTGTCGCCAGCGTGGCGCAATTCACTCCCAAGACGGTGGAAACTGCGGTCGAGCGGCAAAAACTCATGTTCCGGGTGAAAGCCCGCATCGATCCGGAACTGTTGAAAAAACATCTGAAACAGGTCAAGACCGGCCTGCCCGGCGTTGCCTGGCTCAAGCTGGATGCACAGGCCGAGTGGCCGCAACACCTGGCGGTAAAGGTGCCTGAATGACACTTGCAACACAGGGCGAATCATCCATCGCAAGACCCATTGCCCGCCTGGTCGGCGTCAGTTTGCGCTATGGCAAGACCGTGGCGCTGGACGATTTCACGCTGGGGATTCCCGCCGGCTGCATGGTGGGCCTGATTGGCCCGGACGGCGTCGGCAAGTCCAGCCTGCTGGCGCTGATTGCCGGCACCCGCATCGTGCAGCAGGGGCAGGTGGAGGTGCTGGGCGGCGACATGCGTGCGGCGGGCCACCGCAACCGGGTCTGCCCCTCGATTGCCTACATGCCGCAGGGCCTGGGCAAGAATCTTTACCCGGCCTTGTCGGTCGAGGACAACCTGCAGTTTTTCGGCCGCCTGTTCGGCCATGATGCGGGCGAACGCCGCAGGCGCATCGACGAGCTGACGCAAGCGACGGGCCTTCATCCATTCCTCGATCGCCCGGCCGGCAAACTGTCGGGCGGCATGAAGCAGAAATTGGGACTGTGCTGCGCACTGATCCACGACCCGGATCTACTGATTCTCGATGAGCCAACCACTGGAGTCGATCCGCTGGCGCGCACTCAATTCTGGTCATTGATTACCCGTATCCGCCAGGAGGGCCACGGCATGAGTGTGATCGTGGCGACGGCCTACATGGAGGAGGCCGAACGTTTCGACTGGCTGGTGGCGATGGATGCGGGCCGAATTCTCGCCACGGGCTCGCCCACGGAACTGCATGAACGTACCGGGACCGCAACGCTGGAGGCGGCATTCATCGCCTTGCTGCCGGAAGAGAAGAGACGTGGGCACACCGCCGTCGTGGTGCCACCGTTTGTTGCTGGCGAAGATATCGCTATCGAAGCCCACGACCTGACCATGCGCTTCGGCGATTTCACGGCCGTCGATCACGTCAACTTCCGCATCCGCCGCGGCGAGATATTCGGTTTCCTCGGTTCGAACGGCAGCGGCAAGACCACCACCATGAAAATGCTCACCGGCCTCTTGCCGCCGAGCGACGGCGAAGCCTGGCTGTTCGGGCAGAAAGTGGACGCCCGCGACATCGCCACGCGGCGGCGCGTGGGTTACATGTCGCAGGCGTTTTCGCTGTATTCCGAACTCAGCGTCGAGCAAAACCTGGTGCTGCATGCGCGCCTGTTCAAGGTGCCGGAATCGGTGATCCCGCCGCGGGTCAGCGGACTGATGGCCCGTTTTGGGCTGGACGGCGTGCCCGACGCCCTGCCCGACAAGCTGCCGCTCGGCATGCGCCAGCGCCTGTCGCTGGCAGTGGCGCTGGTGCATCAGCCGGAACTGCTGATCCTCGACGAGCCGACCTCGGGAGTCGACCCGGTGGCACGCGATGCCTTCTGGCAGTTCCTTGTCGATTTGTCGCGCACCGACAAGGTGACGATCTTCATTTCGACCCATTTCATGAATGAAGCCGAGCGCTGCGACCGCATTTCATTGATGCACGAGGGCCGCGTGCTGGCCAGCGACGCGCCCACGGCGATCATCAAACAACGCGCTGCGCAAACCCTGGAAGAAGCCTTCATCGCCCATTTGAAGGACGCCGATCCAGCCGAAGCAGACGCTGCCCCCGCCGTGGTTGCCGCGCCTGACGATCCGTCTGCGCAGCCATGGGGGCGCCGCCGTGGTTTCAGTTTTTCGCGTGCCTTCAGCTACAGCCGGCGCGAGGCACTGGAACTGCGGCGTGACCCGGTGCGCATGGCGATGGCGCTGCTAGGCAGCCTGCTGCTGATGCTCATCATGGGCTACGGCATCACTATGGATGTCAACGATCTCAACTACGCCGTGCTCGACCGCGACCAGACCACACTGAGCCAGAACTACACCCTGAACCTGTCCGGTTCGCGCTATTTCGTCGAGCGACCACCGATCGCCGACTATGCCGACCTTGATCGGCGCATGCGCAGCGGCGAACTGTCGCTGGCCATTGAAATACCGCCCGGCTTTGCGCGCGACGTGCAGCGCGGCAACCCGGTGCAGATCGGCGCCTGGATGGACGGCGCGATGCCGCAGCGGGCCGAAACCGTGCAGGGCTATGTGCAGGGCATGCACCAGAGCTGGCTGATCGATATCGCCAGAACCCGTTTCGGCCAGGATCTTTCGACCGGTGCTGCCACCATCGAGACACGCTTTCGCTACAACCCGGATGTGAAAAGCCTGCCGGCCATGGTGCCGGCGGTCATTCCCATGTTGCTGCTGATGATCCCGGCCATGCTGACCGCGCTGTCGGTGGTGCGTGAAAAGGAGCTGGGCTCCATCGTCAACCTTTACGTCACCCCCGTGACTCGCAGCGAATTCCTGATCGGCAAGCAACTACCTTACATCGCGCTGGCCATGCTCAATTTCCTGCTGATGACGCTGTTGGCCGTGACCCTGTTCGACGTGCCGGTCAAGGGCAGTTTCATGACCCTCCTGCTGGCGACACTGATATTTGTCGGTTTCTCCACCGGCTTCGGCCTGTTCGCCTCCACCTTTACGCGCAGCCAGGTCGCGGCGATGTTCTTTTCCATGATCGGCTCCATGCTGCCGGCCATCCAGTTCTCCGGCTTGATCAACCCGGTTTCGTCGCTTGAAGGCGTCGGCAGAATGATCGGGGAAATTTACCCGGCCACGCACTACATCACCATCAGCCGCGGCGTGTTCAACAAGGCGCTGGGATTTGCCGATCTGCAGGCGGCATTCGCACCGATGGTGCTGGCGGCCCTGGTCATACTCGGCCTGTCGATTGCCCTGCTGAAAAAGCAGGAGAAATGAATATGGGTCTCGCGTCCAACATCTACCGTTTGGGCATCAAGGAGCTGTGGAGCCTGATGCGCGACCCGATCATGCTGGTATTGATCATCTACAGCTTCACGTTCATGATCTACGTTGCCGCAACTGCAATGCCGGAAGGGCTTAGCAAGGTGCCGATAGCGATCGTCGATGAGGACGACTCGCCACTGTCGGCACGCATCACTTCGGCGCTGCATCCGCCGCAATTCCTGCCGCCGCGACAGGTCACACTGTCGGAAGTCGATGCCGGCCTTGACGATGGCCTATACACCTTTTCGCTCAATATCCCGCCGAACTTCCAGCGCGACGTGCTGGCCGGACGCGCGCCCGCCATCCAGCTCAACGTGGATGCCACGCGCATGAGCCAGGCCTTTACCGGCAGCAGCTACATTCAGCAGATCGTGATAGGCGAAGTCAACGCGTTCGTCCAGCGCTATCGCGGCAGTGCCACGCCAACGGTGGAACTGGCCCTGCGGGTGCGCTTCAATCCGGCGCTGACCAAATCCTGGTTCGGCTCGCTGATGGAGATCATCAACAACGTCACCATGCTGTCCATCGTGCTGGCGGGTGCCGCGCTGATCCGTGAGCGCGAACATGGCACCATCGAACACCTGCTGGTGATGCCCGTCACCCCCGCCGAGATCATGCTGGGGAAGATATGGTCGATGGGATTGGTGGTTTTGCTGGCCACGGCGTTTTCTCTGCAATTCATCGTGCAGGGCGCGCTCAAAGTCCCGATCGAAGGCTCGGTGATGCTGTTCCTCGCGGTGGCTACCCTGCACCTGTTTGTCACCACCTCGATGGGCATTTTCATGGCCACCCTCGCCCGCAGCATGCCGCAGTTCGGTCTCTTGATGATGCTGGTGCTGCTGCCGATGCAAATGCTCTCCGGCGGCTCCACCCCGCGCGAGAGCATGCCCGTGCTGGCACAGAACATCATGCAGGTGGCGCCCACCACGCACTTCGTTGCCGCCGCCCAGGCAATTCTTTATCGCGGCGCCGGTTTCGATGTGGTCTGGCCGCAGATTCTTGCACTGGCCATCATCGGGGCCGTGCTCTTCGTCGCCGCCCTGGCCCGTTTCCGCAAGAGCATCAGCCAGATGGCCTGAACGTCGGTGCAGGTCGAGCATCTCCCGGGCGCAGGTCAGGGCAGCGACCACGCACCGTCTGCGAACGGGAAAATGGTGGAAGAGTGGCTGGACGAAGCCGGGGAAGTGATGGCAGGCATTCAACAGGCGAGTCAGCAGCATGGGCAGGGCGCATCCTGAGGCCAAGGCGGAACGCCGGACACGGCCGATGCAGGCGTCGTTTCCGACGCTGCAAGCTTACTGTCCCGACCTGCCGGAGTGGCCACAGCGCTGGCGCATCGAGGCGCGTGATCTGGTCCCCGGACAGGCACTCCTCGAGCTGTTTACGCCCTTCCTCGAACATCTGCGGCTCGACAGCGGCCTGGCCCGCAAGACGCTGCGTCGCCATCGGGACAATCTCTGGAGACTCGGCGGCGACATCGTCCGACGGATCGAGGAAGAGCCCGCACTGCGCAAGCGACCGGTCCGCGACACGCTCCTCGAACTGCTCGACGACGATGAAGGTGCGCCGCTCATCTACCCACCGCTGACCGAGGAAGAACAGCGCAGCGTCGACAGCACCGGACGCAAGCTCAACGCCTTTCTGCGGTCCGTGGGGGACAAAAAGCGCTGAGATCTACCCACGGATTCCGCCGACCACCCGATTTTTTTAACGAGTAACAGGGGATCATCACGATGAACTATCGGCAGTTGGGTAATTCCGGTCTTTTGGTGTCAGAACTTTGTCTGGGCACCATGAGCTTCGGCAAACAGGGCTACTGGGAGGTGGTCGGTGGCCTCGGAGATGAGGAGGCCCAGCGGCTGGTCGACATGGCGCTGGATGCCGGCATCAATTTCTTCGACACGGCGGATGTATACTCCTATGGGCAATCCGAGGAAATCCTCGGCCGTGCCCTCGAGGCGCGGCGTCATGATGTGGTGCTGGCCACCAAGGTGCGCGGCCGCATGAGCACCGAGATCAATGACGTGGGGCTGAGCCGTCATCACCTGATTCGGAGCTGCGAGGCCAGCCTGCAGCGGCTGGGGACCGATTACATCGATCTCTACATCGTGCACAGCTTCGATTTCGCCACGCCGCTGGAAGAAACACTGGCGACACTGAACGACCTGGTGCGGCAAGGCAAGGTGCGTTACCTCGGCTGTTCCAATTTTGCCGCCTGGCAACTCATGAAGGCGCTTGCACTCGCCGACAGGCATCATTGGGACAAGTTCGTTTCGCTCCAGGCGCTCTATTCTCTGGTCGCACGCGATGTCGAAACCGAACTGGTGCCGCTGTGCCAGGATCAGGCGCTTGGTCTGACGCCCTGGTCACCGCTCGCGGGCGGCTTTCTGACCGGCAAGTTCCGTCGCGGCGAAAAGGGTCCGGCCGATGCCCGTCGCAGCAAGGAACGGCACAACTTCATTCAGGTGGAGGAAGATAGCGGCTTCCGAATTCTGGACGAAGTTCAGCGCATTGCGCAGGCGCACGGAGTGAGCGTTGCGCAAGTGGCACTCAACTATCTGTTGCGCAAACCGGCGGTGAGCTCCGTTCTGGTCGGTGCGACCAAACCGGAGCAACTGCAGGACAACCTCAAGGCCACCAGTTGGTCCCTCGACGAAGCAGAAGTAAAAGCGCTCGATACGGTCAGCCAACCAGCGCGCCCTTATCCGCACTGGATGCTGGATTTCACCCGCACGGATCGCTTGTCACCGCAAATGATGTGAGGTCATCGCACTATTCAGCTGCGGCCTCCATGAGGCCATTGTGAGAGACGAGATGAAGGAACGGCGCACAACCCGGCCAGATCCGATCGATCTGGCCTCAAGCCCCGGGAAAGCGCAAACGGTCGTACTGGATGCACAATTGTGTTTTCCGCTATATGCGAATGGCACTTACTTAAGCCCTGTAGCGCCACAGATGGCCATATTTTCGCACGCAGTCACGGGCTGCGGCGCGAGGGATTTTCAGCCACGGATAGGGCTTGGGTCTGCGTTTTCTGGCCCGCGGCTCGATGCGTCCGGGCCGGTTGCCGACCACCGGTTGCGCAAGCAGCCTGAAGAACGTGTTCGGATCAGCGCTGAAATCAACGCGATGCGCATGCCACTCAACCCATAGCTGCACCGCGTGCTTGAAGCTCAGCTGTCGCGGGTGAACCCTGGCATCCAGTGCGGCTTGTGCCATCAGCAAGCGGATCAAGTTGTAGGCCAGCAGATGCACCCACAGTTCTTTCTCGACCATCTGCGGCGTCAGACAGCGCAGCACTTCGACGCCGAGCGTGGTCTTGATATTGCGCAGATCCAGCTCCACGTTCCAGCGCCGCGCGTACAACTGGTCGAGCTCGCCTTTGCTGACCTTGCGGTTGACCAACGTGGTGACCAGGATTTGGCCATCGACCTGCACTTCCCGCACGGTCAGCTCCTCGGGGAAGTCCGCGTACTGCTGCGCGCTCATCCACTCGGGCCTGGTCTGCGACTTCCTCCAGCGCACCAGATGATCGCGGTGGCCCAGAGACGCACCGCGCCGAAAGTCGGTGATCCGTGCGCCGTGCCGTTCGAACAGCACATCCACACCGGCCGAGATCATGGTCGCGATCAGAAAGTAGTTGCAGTAGAGCGCATCGGCGAGCATCACATCGCCCGGGGAAAAGACTGTGCCGAGCGTGCGCAGCAGTCCCAGCTCACTGCTGCCTTTGCCCGCATGCGGGCCGATGGCTGCATCGATCACGGCCCCGGTCGCCAGGCAAATCACGCCCACGACACGTGCCAATGGAAAGCCGACCCCCTCGGTCTGGCTACTGGGCTGCGGATAGCACGCCTGGTTCTCCGGCGTGTCGGGCATCGAGATCCCGGTACCGTCCACCAGCTTCACATCGCGGCCGCGCCAGCGCCAACCGGGCTTGGCCCGTGCGCTCACCCGCGCACCGACCGTGTGCGCAAGGCCGGTCACCATCGCCACCGGCAAGCGCTCGCGCGCCTTGCAGTACGCCCCGGTGCGAACGCTCTCCGCGCTCAAGCCTTCCGCGCATCGCTGGGCGGCCCAGCCATTGACGGCCTTCTGACAGGAACCGTCGGCGTCCAGGGACTGGCGCAGGAACATCGACAGCGCCACCGTCGGTGGATACAGCCGCTCGCGATGCGCGGGCAGGTGCGACTCGGTCACCTCGATCAGTTCGGGGCTTGTCAGCAGGTTGAAGAACCCGACCGCATCGACGCGCTGCGCGCGGCGGCGCACCTGCTGTCGATGTTGCCCGGAACGAAATGCGGCAGTACGCTGGGTCAAGGTTGGCCTCGGGGTTGTGTGGGGCGGATGTGTGGTAACAAACATCCTACCAATCCCAGCCAACCTGCCTCATCCCATCAATGGCTTAGCCGCGCTCGCTCGTCCCGCTGCGGCTTAAGGAAGTGCCATTCCGCTATATGCCGCTTCGCGCCTGTTGACGCGCCAATACCAGCCCTTGCTGGAACGATTCAGCCTGACCTATCCGCAGTATGTGGTGCTGATGGTGTTGTGGGAGCGGGCGCCACGTACGGTGGGCGAGATCGGCGAGCGCGCCTTGCTCAATTCGAACACGCTGACGCCGCTGCTCAAGCGGCTCGAACAGCAGGGTGTGATTACCCGCACACGCGATTCGGGCGATGAACGTGTCGTGATGATCGCCTTGACCGAGCAGGGCTGTGCGTTGAAATCGGGCTCTGTTGAATTTCGAGTGGGTTACGCGGCATGAGGGTTGATCGTGCGGAAGGACAGTTTTCCGGCGATCAGGAAGATGACGGTGCGGATGGTCGAGAACCGCGTGAAGCCGCGAGCACGGCGCTTTGCGGACTGGAACAGGCCGTTGATGGCTTCAAGGAAGCCGTTGGTCTGGCGGGTCTGAGCCCAGGCGATGATGCCGTCGAGGTGTTTGCGGATCATGGCGGCGACCTCCGTCATTGGTTCGACCTTCGAGCGCATGACGCAGGTGCACCAGTGAACGAGCATCGAGCGCACGACGTTGATCTGCTTGCGGTCGAGGATCTCGCGCAGCTGTTCCTTGTAGGTCCAGGCCCTGGCGGTACGGACGGTGGTCATGCGGGCAATGAGCGTATCCAGGTCTGCCGCCGCGGCGGCCGAGAGCCGCGAACGATCCTTCAGCAGCGCCCAGCGCAGACCCTTGAGGGACGGATCGGTGCGCTGTTCAATGCGCCTGGTACGATCCACGGCCGCGTTGGCGTGCCAGATGACGTGGAACTTGTCGAAGGTGACGCGGGCGTTGGGCAGGTGCTCGGCGCAGCCCTTGATGAACGCCGGCGACATGTCGATGCTGACGGAGGTGACCTGTCCGGTGTCGCAGCCGCGGCCCTGCAGTTCGGCCGTGAGCTGGGCAATCGAGTCGGCGCCGCGGCCCTCGGCAACCGCTATTACGCGGCGCTCGGTCGCGTCGGCAGCCAAGGTGATGTAGTCATGTCCGCGAGCCTTGGAGGTCTCGTCGATGGCCAGCTCGTGCACTGCCGACAGGTCCGTCTGGGCGAGGGCCAGATCAACGTAACGCTCGCAGAGCGCGGTGACGCGGTGTCGGCTCTCGCCTACCAGGCGACCCGCGGCGGCAAAGGTCATTTGCTGGCACAGCATCAGCACCAAGGCCTCGAACAGCAGCGTGAAGCCCGAGAGCTTGCCGGCCCACGGTGGCTCGACTTGGCGGACGCTGCCATCGGGCAGCTTTACTCGCGGGACGCGTACTTCCAGGAAGCACTCGTGCTGGAAGAAGTTCAGGTGCCGGTAGCGCTTGGCAACGGTGTCGTGAACAGGATGTTGGCCGTCATAACCAGCCAGTGCAAAGCGGCTGCCAGCGATGAAATCCACCCGGATGGTGAGAGTCCTGGCCGCCGCATCAAAGTCTGCGCCCATCACCTGCCACGGCGAGGAAACCCCCAGCGCAGCCTCGAACAGCTTGTCTGTCATGCCCAACCCCGTAACCGTCGCTGGCCCAAGATTACCCACTCAGATTTGAAGAGAGGCAGTTTTTAGCTAAAAAACGCGATGACCAGAAACGACCTCGTTCCCCGCTCGCTGACCCCGACAGAACTCGCAAAACTGCGCCAGGAGATGGCGGAGGCAGCAGCCTGGATGCGGGCCGAGTTGCGACGCCGGCGAGCCGAGCGAGACCAACTGGCATCCCGCGCAGTAAGCCAGCGCCAAGAGTAACCGGGCAGCGGCAAATCCCTCTCGCAAGACCGTAGTGTCATTTGTCCGAACATGGCAAACTTGGCCAAACTTTGGAAAACTCCGCCACGCGATACCAACCGAGCTGCCTGACATGACCGATGCCGATGGCGAAATTCTCACGCTGGACGAAGTAGCTGCCTACCTGAAGGCGGGCAAGAAAACCGTTTACCGACTGGCCCAGCAGGGCCAGATACCGGGCTTCAAGCTGGGTGGCACCTGGCGGTTTCGGCGCTCCGAGCTGGATCGCTGGATTGCAGCCCAGATTGCCGAGAAGACACAGGACAGAACATGAGCGACCCGCAAAACGATACCAACCTGGCCGCATCGCCCAACCCTGCCGACGAGCGCCGTGCGCAACTGGCTGCGCTCATTCCCGAGGCGTTTTCCGAAGGCAAGCTGGACCTGGCCGCCCTCAAACGGGCGCTGGGCGAGAGCGTTGTCATTGAAGGGGGCGAACGCTATGCGCTGACCTGGGCAGGCAAAAGCGACGCATACAAGGTGCTGCAAACATCGTCCGCCGCCACGCTCCGGCCCGAGCGCGACAAGTCGGTGAACTTCGACCAGGCGCAGCACGTATTCATCGAAGGCGAGAATCTGGAAGTGCTCAAGGTCTTGCAGAAGGCGTACTTCGGCAAGGTCAAGCTCATCTACATCGATCCGCCCTACAACACCGGCTCCGACAGCTTCATCTACCCCGACCGCTTTCAGGAGAGCAAGGAGGACTATCTGCGGCGCATCAACGAGCTGGCCGACGACGGCACGCTGATGCGCGAAGGCTTCTTCCGCAAGAACAGCAAGGAGAACGGCCATTACCACAGCAACTGGCTGTCGATGATGCTGCCGCGCCTGTATATCGCCCGCAATCTGTTGCGCGAGGATGGGGTGATCTTCGTTTCCTGCGACGACAACGAGGTACATAACCTGCGCTGCCTGATGAATGAGGTGTTTGGGGAGGAGAATTTTCTTTGCGTCTTTGCTTGGCAGAAACGCTACTCGCCGCCACCGGATACCAAGGACATTGGATATCTTCATGAGTCGATCATCGCGTTTCGTCGCAGTGATCAGTTCAAGCGAAATCTGCTACCCGTTACGAACGCGCAGCGAGCACGCTACAAGAACGGAGATGCCGACGAACGGGGGGACTGGAAGGCGGCAGACCTTACATGCCGGTATACGGCAGATGAGCGGCCTTCGCTCTATTACCCGATCAAGCGGCCGAAGGACGGGAAAGAAATTTGGCCGAAGAAGACCAGGGTATGGGGTTGTTCGCCGGAGGTCATGGCTCAGTATCAGCGCGAGAATCGTCTGTGGTGGGGAGCTGATGGAATGAACGAAGTGCCGGCGCTAAAGAACTTCATCTCGGAGGTTCAGCAGGGGATGATGCCTATGTCCTTGTTGAGCTATGAAGTAGCCGGGCATACAGACGAGGCAACAAAGGAATTGCGCGAATTGGTTCCTGAGCTTTCAATTACTCCGAAGCCAACGCGACTCATTCGGGCACTTCTCTCGATTGGTTGCGGTGGTGATGAACTGGTTATGGATTTCTTCTCCGGTTCCGGCACATTGGGGCACGCTGTTCTCGACACGAACATGGAAGAGGATAAGTCGCTGAGGTTTGTATGCGTTCAACTCCCGGAACCACTTGATCCGGAGTCCGAGGCCGGGAAGGCTGGTTATCGAACCATTGCAGATGCGGCCCGGACAAGGATAGCGAGAGCTATCGCACGGCTACAAAGGAATGCTGACCTTGCGGCTCCAGCTCCAGCAAATCTCGGGTTCAAGTCCTTCGTACTTACCCCCTCCAACTTCAAGCAATGGCGCGGCGATGGTATCGACACGCCTGAACAACTGGCCGAGCAGATGCAGATGTTCGCCAAGGCCGAGAAGGAAGGCGCGGCCGTTGAAGACATGCTCTACGAACTGCTGCTGAAATTCGGCCAGGAGCTGACCACACCCATCGAGCCGCTGGAGGTGGCGGGCGGCCAGGTGTTCGCCATCCACGACCGCAAGATGCTCTTTGTCCTGGAGTCGTTCAACGAAGCCATGATCGTGCCGCTGGTGGACATGAAGCCGCGCGAGATCATCGCCATCGATGGCGTGTTCAACGACTCGGACATGCTCAAGACCAATCTGGACTTGCAGTGCCGCGATGCCGGCATCCGCTTCACCTGCCTGTGAGACAGCGCGAATGAAACTGCAATTCGACGCCCACCAGGATTACCAGCTCGAAGCGATCCGCGCCGTGGTGGCCCTGTTCGACGGGCAACCGGACGCCTCTCAAACCGCCGTGACGCGGGACGACACGCTTTCCAGCCTGGCGCTCACTGAAACAGGCATTGCCAACCGGCGCGTGATCGACGATGCGCAATGGCTGGCCAACCTGCATGCGGTGCAGGAGGCGCACGGCATTGAGCCGTCGGAAGCGTTGGCGACGATGGCGCTGGATGACGGCACGCCCGTGGGCGGCTTCCCCAACTTCACGGTGGAGATGGAAACGGGCACCGGCAAGACCTACGTTTACCTGCGCACGATTCACGAGCTATCCAAGACCTACGGCTTCAAGAAGTTCGTGATCGTGGTCCCGTCGGTGGCAATCCGCGAGGGCGTGCTGTCCAGCCTGAAAATCACCCGCGAGCACTTCCAGACGCTCTATGACTACGAGCGCATGGAGTTCATGGTGTATGACTCCGGCAAGGTGAACCAGCTTCGCAATTTTGCTCTGTCCGACGCGATTCAGATTCTGGTCATTAACATCGATGCCTTCGCCAAGGATTCGACGGATGCTAGCGATGACCCGGCGGGCGGCAAGGCCAAGAAAAAGGCCAAGGGCAACGTCATCAACCAGGTGCGCGAGACGGGGGTGAAGCCCATCGAGTTCATCCAAGCCACGCACCCCGTTGTGATCCTGGACGAGCCGCAGAACCTGGAAACCGACATTCGCAAGCAGGCCATCGCGCGGCTCAATCCTCTATGTACGCTGCGCTACTCGGCCACGCACCGCAACGCCTATAACCTGATCTATTCGCTCGATCCGGTGCGCGCCTATGAACTGGGCCTGGTCAAGCAGATCGGCGTGGATTCGGTCATCGAGCTGAAGGATGCCAACCAGGCGTTCATCGAGGTAGAAAGCTTTAAGACCGGCAAACGCAGCGTGTCGGCCAAGCTTTCCATTTGGGTCAACCAGGCCAGCGGACCCGCCAAGAAGGCGGTGACAGTGAAGAATGGCGACGACCTCTATGCACTGTCCAACCAGCGGGAAATCTACCGCAACGGGTTCATCGTCAACGAGATCGATGCGGGCGAGGGCTTCGTCACCTTTGCCAACGACGTGCGCGTGGCCGTTGGCCGCCCGCATGGCGCGCTGACTGACGCGATACTGCGTTTGCAGATCGAGGCCACGGTGCGCCGCCACTTCGAGAAGGCGAGGAAGCTTCACCCGATGGGCATCAAGGTGCTGTCGGTCTTCTTCATCGACCGGGTGGCGAACTACCGGGTGTATGCCGAGGACGGCACGACGGCCAAGGGCAAATTCGCGGAGTGGTTCGAGGAAATCTATGCGCAATACCAGGCCAGGGAAGAATTCTCGGGTCTGCTGAACGCTGATGCTATGGTGGTGCACAACGGTTATTTCTCGCAGGACAAGCGGGCCGTGTCGCCCTTCGAGACGCTGACCGGCAAGACGCACGCCGATGCCGAAGCGAGCGCCTTTGAACTCATCATGCGCGACAAGGAGCGCCTGCTGGGGCTGGATGAGCCGCTGGCCTTCATCTTCAGCCATTCCGCCCTGCGTGAGGGCTGGGACAACCCCAACGTTTTCCAGATCTGCACCCTGGCCGAGTCGAGTTCCGAGATCAAGAAGCGTCAGGAGATCGGGCGCGGCCTGCGCCTTGCGGTGAACCAGGATGGCGAGCGCGTGCGCGATCCAGCCATCAACCGGCTGACCGTGATCGCCAACGAGAGCTATGAGGACTTCGCCAACCAGTTGCAGACCGAGATGGTCGAGGCGGGCGTTAGATTCAAACGCGAGATGGTGCAGAACGAGCGCGACAAGGTGACGGTGCGCTTGAAGAAAGGTTTCGAGACCGATCCGCAGTTCCTCGCACTATGGGAGCGGATTCGGGCACGTACCCGCTACAGGGTGGCATACAAGACCGGCGAGCTGATTACGAAGGCAGCAGGCCGTATCAAGGCAAAAATGCCCGCCATCGGGCGGCCCAAGGTGGCGCTGACCCGCGCAGAGATTGCCGTCGGTACGGATGGTGTAGTCGGCAAGCAGACCGGATATCGCACGCAGACGGTGGAAGCCAAATACGTGATGCCGGATTTTGTCGGCCAGGTGCAGGCCAAGACGGGGTTGGCCAAGTCTACCGTGGCGCGCACCCTCCTGGAGTCCGGTCGCTTGAACGATGCCGTGAACAACCCCCAGGCGTTCATCGACCATGCCTCGGAACTCATCAATGCTGTCAAGCGCGAGTTCCTGGTTTATGGCGACGGCTCTGATGGCAGTGGTGTGAAATACGTGAAGCTGGACGATGCGGTCTACGAAATGCGCCGCTTCGAGCGCGACGATTTGATGGAGGTGTTTGCCTCCAACGTCCGTGCAGTGGAGAAGCAGGAGAAGACGCTGTTCTCGCACATCGTTATCGACTCCAATTCAGGGCCGGAACGCGCCTTTGCGCAAGTGTGCGAGGACAACGCGGACGTGTTGTTCTACATCAAGCTGCCGCGCTGGTTCCAGATCGAAACGCCAGTCGGGCCTTACAACCCCGATTGGGCGGTGGCCTACCGCAACGACACGACGCTCTACTTTGTGGCCGAAACCAAGAAGACCGGCAACGGCAATCATGTGCAGCTCGATTTGCTGCGGCCGATTGAAGACCTGCGCATCGAGTGCGGCAAGCGGCACTTCAAGAACTTCGAGCAGGTGCAGTTCAAGGTGGTGAGTACGCTTGAGGAGCTGGTGAACTGATGCGTACCTCTTTGGCACCCACTCACGGCAGCTTGGCGGGGAGAAGAATATGAGCGACCAATACACCTATGCCCGTTTCTGGCGTTGCGCTTTGCAAGTGAACCCAGTTGGCTACAACAGTGCCTACCGGGGCAGCGAGCACGGCATGAGCGAGGCTGACTATAACCAGGCTCTGTTGGCAAAGTGCCTGGAACTCGAAATCAAGGTTGTTGGCCTGGCCGATCATGGCAGCGTCGATAGTGTTGATACGCTGCGCAATGTGTTGGCACCCCACGGCATTGTCGTATTTCCCGGTTTCGAGATCGCCTCGACCGAGAAAATTCATATGGTCTGTCTCTTCCCGGAAGACACGACCAAGGATCAGCTGAACCGCTATCTTGGGAGTCTGCAACTGACGGACCCCGAGGAAAAGGTACGTCCCTCACGGCTTGGTTGCATTCAGTTGGCGGAAACGATCAAAGAGCTAGGCGGTTTCTGGTATGCGGCGCATGCAACGCAGGCGAGCGGCATTTTGTTTCAGAAGTCAGTTCACACCTGGCAGCGCAGTGATTTGGTCAAGGCGGCACAGATTCCTGGCTCGATAGATGACTTGCCACAAGAGTACAAAAACATCGTTCTGAACGCAGACCCCAACTGGAAGCGCGAGCGCCCCATTGCGGTCATCAACGCCAAGGATGTTGCCAAACCTTCCGACCTGGACGATGCCAGCGCCTCGTGCTGGATCAAGATGACGAAGCCGACCTTTGATGCCTTCAAGGTCGCGTTCCTTGACCCGGAATCACGTATCCGCCTGAACTCGCAAAAACCGGAGGTGACGGCTGGCGAGATCGTCTCTATGACCATCTCGGGGGGCTATCTCGATGGTGTGGAGATCGCCTTCTCCCGGCACTTGAACACGGTGATTGGTGGGCGTGGTACTGGCAAATCGACCCTGCTGGAATGCCTGCGTTATGTGCTGGACATTCCCCCGAAAGGTAAGCAGGCGCACAAACTTCACCTTGAGATCATCAAGGAGAATTTGGGCAAGGCGTCCGGCCGAATCGAGGTGGAGGTCGTTTCTTCTTCGCAGCATGGCAAGCGCTACCGAGTTTCCCGGCGCTATGGCGAAATGCCCATTGTGCGCGAGGTAGTGCCCGACGGGAGCGGCAATGTCTCGACCCTGCAACCGCGTGACCTGTTGCCGGGGATCGATATTTATGGCCAGAACGAGATTTACGAACTGGCACAGGACGAGCAGAGCCGAATTCAGTTGCTGGACCGCTTCCTGCCTAGCGATGGTGACTACGCACAACACAACGCCACCCTCAAGAAGCGCTTGCAAGAAAGTCAGCAGAAGTTGGCCAAGACCTTGGGCGAGGTCGATGACCTGAAAGCCCAAATTGCGCGCTTGCCCAAACTGGTTGAGCAACTGCAAGGCTTTCAGGCGTTAGGGATACAAGAAAAGCTTGCCAAGACACCGTTGTTTGCTCGCGAGAGGCAGATTGTCGAACGCACCCATGAAGAAATCCGGCACTTGCGGGATGGTGTGGCGAGCCTTCGGGACAATTTGCCCGACCTGACTTTCATCAGCGACAAAGCCTTGGAGGACTTGCCCAATGCCGCATTGCTCAGCCCAGCGCGGACAATTTTAGACAAACTGCGCGAGGGCTTCGAACGTCACCTTGCCGAGCTGACAACTGAGCTGGCAAACGGTGAGCAGCAACTGGCGGTACAGCTTGCGTTGTGGAAGCAGTCAATTGCACAAGGTGAGGCAGAGCTTGAAAAAGCCTTGCGCAGCCTCCCGGCAACGGCCGGGAAAAGCGGCCAAGAGGTGGGAACGGCTTATCAGCGGCTGCTACAGGACATCGAGCGCATCAAACCACTCGAAACTCGGGTGGCCAATCACAACAAGCTGCTTGAATCCCAACAGCAGGAGCGCCGAAATCTGCTTGCGGAATTGTCCGATCTCCGAGACCAGCGCACCAAGAGCTTGCAGAGTGCGGCCAAGAAATTGAACCGTCGTCTTGAAGGGAAATTGAAAGTTGAAGTGGTGCCTGATGCAGATCGAACACCGCTGAAAGCCTTCCTGCTGGAAAGCAAGCTTGAGGGGGTAGGCGAAAAGCGGTTGTCGTGGATCGACGAAAGGGATGCCATCAGCCCGTCAGCACTTGCACAGGCAATTCGTAACGGCTCAGCAGAGCTTCAAGTCGATTGGGCGTTAACGCCCTTGGTCGCGGATGCATTGACGAGGCTGCCTGCGTCTCGCCTGATGGAACTTGAGGCACTGGAACTTGACCATCGGATAGATATTTTTCTGAATGTGTCGCATGGCCAAGCGGAGGCGGTTTTTCGGCCATTGGACAAGCTATCGACCGGCCAGCAATGCACAGCGATCTTGCACATGCTGCTACTGGAAAATGTCGATCCGCTCATCATGGATCAGCCCGAGGACAATCTGGATAACGCTTTTATTGCCGAGCGCATCGTACACGAACTGCGTGCGGCGAAAACCAGTCGTCAATTTCTGTTCGCCACACACAATGCCAACATACCGGTATTCGGGGACGCCGAGTGGATCGGCGTATTCACGGCTGTTGAAAACCATGGCGCATTGAGCTTCGATGCCCAGGGTTCGATTGATGTTCCAGTCATTCGCGACCAGGTGGCCAACATCCTCGAAGGTGGACGCGATGCATTCATCCAACGCAAAGAGAAGTATGAGTTTTGAGGTAACGGCCTATGTTGAAATCTGAATTGCTGGAAGTCATCGCCAACGGTGAGAACTCCGGCGTGGAATTCAAGCGTGATGACCTGCGCCCGGAGCAACTGGCGAAAGAAATTGTCGCGTTGCTCAATTTCCAGGGTGGAAAATTGCTTTTGGGTGTGGAGGATGACGGCACCATCAGCGGCATTCAGCGTGGCGACCTGGAAACATGGGTGATGGACACCGTATTTGGCCGATACGTGCATCCGCTGGCCCTGCCATTTTATGAAGAGGTGGTGTTCGACGATGGCAAGCGCGTGGCGGTCATTTCACTCACCCAAGGCACAGCCAAGCCCTATGTGGTGCGCAACAACAATCGCGAGGAAAGTTATGTCCGTGTCGGCAGCACTTCACGTTTAGCAACCAGGGAGCAGCAAGCTCGACTGTTTGAAAGCGGCGGAATGCTGCACGCTGAGGTTTTGCCTGTATCCGGCAGCAACCTGGATGATCTGGATCAGGCCCGACTTAGCGATTACCTGGTCAATGTCGCAGGCGACCAGATGGCGCCGCAGTCCGCCGAAGACTGGGAACAGCGGCTAATCGGTTTAGGCTTCATGGTTGGCCGCCCCGATGGTCCCGCTACATGCACCATTGCTGGGTTGATACTTTTTGGGCGAAGCCCTCGCCGTTGCTTGCGCTACGCGGGGGTACGCTGGATGTCCTTTGCTGGCGACACAAAGGATTACCAGGCACAGGATGACACGGTGCTTGATGGCCCGCTGGTAGCCCTGTGGGAAGGCAGGCCAGGGGCAGGGCGAAACATCGTGGAAGATGGATTGCTCGAACGTCTAATTGATCGCATGCGCCCTTTCATCTCCGAGGAGGGGGCCGAGATAAACGAGGGGCTGCGCCGAGAGCCAAGCTACCGCTACGCCTTTGATGCAATCCGTGAAGCGCTTCTCAATGCACTTGTTCACCGCGACTGGACGCGTTCGATTGAGGTTGAGGTTGTCAATTACTCCGACCGCCTGGAAGTGACCAGTCCCGGGGCATTACAGAACTCGATGACCATCGAAAAAATGTTGGCTGGGCAGCGGTCACCACGCAATCCAATCATTGTCGAAATCATGCGCGACTACGGCTACGTTGATGCGCGCGGAATGGGGGTTCGCCGCAAGATTGTTCCCTTGACGCGCGACTACGCCGGTAGGGATGCTGGGTTTGAATTGACCGATGATTACTTGCGCGTAGTGATCCCCTCCCGCCAGGCTGAGTAACCACCGATTCCTTCGCTAAGTCATGCTTCAAGCCAAGCGCTTGGCCAAGTCCTCGGCGCGCGGGTGGTAGTACCGCATCAACATGCGCGGGTCTCTATGGCCCGTGATCTTCGTCAGCTCGTGCATGGGAAAAATCGAGGCCAGGTGCGTATTCCGGGCCAAGTTGACCGCTGATTCCGATTGAACGTGACCGGTCGTTCCGACCGAACGTGACCGCCCATTCTGATTGAAGGTGACCGATTTTCGGCGCTGGCCGGAATCGTCGGTTACGTTCGACCGGAATGATCCCGGGTCTGCGCTGGAACTTACATTTTGCTGGCTAAGCTGCCCGATTTTCACCGGGGGAGCCGATGCCAGCCAAACGGAGTGCCATGCGCAAGATCAAAGAAGTTCTGCGCCTCAAATTTGAGGCGCAATTGAGTCACGAGAAGATCGCGGCGGCGACCGGCATGTCGAAGGGCGCGGTGACGAATACCGTGCAGCGGGCGGTGCAGAAGGGCTTGAGCTGGCCGTTGCCGGCGGATCTGGATGAAAGCCAGCTGGAGCTGCGGGCTGCTCGAGTGGATAGCCTTTACCTCCACGTGTTCGATGCACGACCGGCTGGCGACATCCTGGGCATCGTGGTGCCGGGATCGGTGATGTTCGATTTCGCCGCAGCGCGCTTGCGTTGGCGGGTCGGCTGAGGAAAGCTTCGATGGAGCAAGACCGCAAAGCGAACAGCGCCCCCGGGCATCGAGGGCCATGGCCGCCCTGCTATCCGTTTTTTTCCTGCTCTATGGCGGGATACAGGTGTACGCCTTTGCCAAGGTTGATGCCGCTCTGGGTCTGGCGCCGGTCGGACGCCTCGCCATCGCTGCCTGGATGGTGCTGATGACGTTGCTGCCGCTCATCCTCTGGTGGCTGGAGAAACACGAGCCGCATGCGCTGGTCCGCATCGGCGCGTGGGTGGGTTATACCTGGATGGGGTTCATCTTCCTGTTCTTCTGGATCGCGCTGGCATTCGACGTGCTCGGGCTGTTGGCAGGCTATGCCGGCGCGGAGCCGTATTGGCATCCCGGCGCCATGCCGTTCACGGATTCCTCCCTCTTTTACGCCGCCACGGACCTGGCGTTGGGCGCGACCGTGTATGGCTATTTCGAGGCGCGTGCGATCCGCGTGGAGCGCATCCGCCTGCGCACGGCGAAGCTGCCGGCCGCCTTCGGCCGGGTGAAGATCATCCAGATATCCGATGTACACCTCGGCGCGCTGGTCGGCGCGCGCCGGCTGCGCCGGATCGTGGCACGCATACAGGCGCTCGATCCCGATCTGCTGGTCTCGACCGGCGACCTGGTCGATGGCCAGGCGGATCATCTGGACGGGCTGACCCGGCTGTTCCAGGAATTGCGTCCGCGCTTCGGCAAGTTTGCCGTGACCGGCAACCACGAGTTCTTTGTCGGGGCCGACCAGGCGTTCGGTTTCACGGCGCGCGCCGGTTTCACCGTGCTGCGCGGCGAGGCCGCATCGATCGCGGGTGTGCTAACCTGAAGTTCCGCTGGCTGGCGCGTTGAGTTTACCTTGCACGATAGGCACCTGCGTGGATTTGAGGTGCGCGGTTTCTGACTACGTGGCGATCGGATCGAGCAGTTCAAGGGCTCGGCGTTGAGTTGGGGTCGGAGTCGTCAGGAGCTCGAACGTGGCCGGATGCTCGAGGGCGCCGGATGTGCGGCAGGTGTTGCGCACGAGCGTGGCGAGTTCGGCGAGCAAGGTGCGCAGGCTGTGCACGGGCGCACCGTCGGCCCGCTGATGAGTCGACGCCTTCGCGAGCGCGGCTGCGGAGCGCTTCGCGGGGGCGACCGGATCGCGGTGGCTCTTGGCGGCCTGATCCTCATCGGCGAACAGCAGGGGCCGCCAGGCCTCGAGCAGATGCCACTCGACATAGTAGGCGAGCATGCACAGGAAGATGTGCGCACGAACGCGGTGCTCGAGCCGGTGATGGATCGGGCGGATCTTCAGGTCGACGGTTTTCAGCGAGCGGAACGCGCGCTCGACCTGGGCGAGGGATTTGTAGCTGCGTACCGCCTCGGCTGCGGACATCTGCTTCTTCGGTAGTGCGGTGCGGATCACGTAGATCCCATCGAGCGCCGCCTCCGCGGCGACCTTATCCTCGCGGATGCGATAGGCGAAGTGCGTGTCGGTGATCGTCAGCTCGAAGTGTTTGCCGACTTTGTACTTGTCGAGGACGCGCCCGAGCTTCACACCGATGGTGGCTTGCCCCGTGAGCGCGCCGCGCGCCACCCGCTCGCGGATCTTCTCCAGCTCGAGCGTGGTGGCCGCCAGCAGCGCCTGGCGCTTGTGGGCCCGGAGCTTGGCAAGCTCGCGGTTGCGACAGGCGAGGAGTCGTTCCGCGGGATAATCGGGATGGCTGAACTCGAACAGGTTGCGCTCATCAAACAGCCCGAGCTGCAGCGTGCCCGCCTCGATGAGCGAGCGGATCTGCGTACTCTTCAACGCCGTGATCCAGGCCATCCCCTCGAGCGTCCTGAGCTCCCCGATCGCCTTGTGCGAGATCATCCCGCGATCGCCGACCAGCACGAGGCGCTCGAGCCCGAACCCTTCACGCAGCTTCGCCACCTGCGCCATCAGCGTCTTGGCATCCCCGGTGTTGCCTGCGTACACCGACACCGAGATCGGGCAGCCCGTGCGCGTGGTCAGCAGCCCGTAGTTGACCTGCAGCTTGTTGCGCTTGCCGTCCCGGTTGTAGCCGATCTTCCCCAGCGGACAGTGCGTCCCCTCGAAGTAGCTCGAGGAGAGGTCGTAGAGCGCCATCGCACCCTGCCCGAGATGGCGGGCCGCGAGCTTGCGCTCGATCAGCGGCTGACGCTCGAGCAGCCAGTCCATCGCCGCGTACAGATCATCCTCATCGGCTGCGGTGACGCCGAACTCCTCGGCGAGCGTGCTCGTGTGCCACCAGCGGGTGGTGGCGAGCTTGGTGTGCGGGGCGAGGACCCGCGCGGCAATCAGGGCGCAGATCCGCTCGCGCTCGGGGCTCGGCCGCGAGGCGAGCAGTGAGTCCATCCCGAGCCGCTGCATCGCCCGCCGAACGGCCTGCACGTGGCCGTGGGGCCGCGAGCGCAGCACCTCGAGCCGCGCCTCGAGCGGCACGAACACCTCGCCCCGCAGCGAGCGGCGCACGACCTCGATCAGCGGCTCCGGCAGATGCGAGAGGTTGCCGAGGGTCTCGTTCTTGACCCGACCGTCTTCGCGATAGCTACGGCGCAGCAGATGGGTCGCGTACACGCGGCCCTTGTAGCGGCGCCGCGTGGTGACGACATGAACGGCGCCGCCACGTTCTGACATGGCAGCGAATATAAGCTCGTCGCGGGACGTAAGTCAATATATTCGTGACTACACCATGCAGCCATGGAAGCGCCCCGAAACCGCACAAACCGACCGCAATACAACGACTTGCTGACTACCAGAATCTCGAAAGACAGGAGAACT
>CAVPMU010000007.1:0-51113 GCA_963706535.1 uncultured Gammaproteobacteria bacterium | reverse complement strand
TCGAGGCAACTGTCGTCCCGGCTCAAGGTCGAGGCGGCGACCGGGTCACCAGCGGTCAGGCGATGCGGCGCCGAAGGACCTGCGGTCACAGAAGGTGACCGTGTATGTCGACGGTAACTACCTGTTGCGTCGCCAGGCCCAGCCGTAGATCGCGGCGTTCGCCACCAGCACCAGCAGCCCGAGCGCGAACTGGATGTTGCGCGTGAGCCCTTCCGGGTACAGCGCCGCGAAGACGTAGTGCTCGACGAAGCCGCCCGTGTAGCCCTGCTCTCCGGCGAGCTGACGCCAGTGGTTCTCGAGGGGCGTGAGTGGACAGATGCCGCCCAGGAATTCGATTCCGGCGCCCCACGCGACGAGGGGAAGATGCGCCCAGGCGGCGCGAACCAGCGCGATGCGAGCAGGCCGCCGAGCATGACGAATGCCACGAACGCGGCGTGCAACAGCAGGACGAGGTCGGCCAGCAGTCGGTAGGTCACGACTGGCGAGTCTAGCGGCGCCGGCCCGGGCGTGGCGCCGGCGTTTCGGCGGGAGCCCCGCGGATCGGCATCCGCCGGATGCGGGCGTGGGCCGCATCCGACGGATCCGACCACTGGCACCTACTTCCTACTTGTTGCCCGTGTAGAGCGGGCTGCGCACCTCGCGGCCCTTGTCGTCGTACAGCGGGTTGCTCTTCTGCGTGCAGGCGGGCGCAGAACCATCGGCAGCAGCCGTCGGACTGGAGGACGGCGATACACGCTCGTCATCCGCCTCGCCGTCGCGATCGTCGTCGACGCCGGTCGAGGACGCCGGGGCGTGCATGCGCTTGCCGCTCGCCTGCCCGGAGGCCGCGTCGCGCGGCGACTAGTTGTCCTTCGGCGGCCGTGTCGCCATCGGAATCCACGACGATCGCGATTGGCTTGTGTTCCCGCTTGCCGGTCGGGCCAGGCCACACCGCATCAGCGTAGTGACGCGGTCGAGGCCTGCTGCGTGTGGACCGTGCCCTGCTCCGCCACCGGGTCGCCGCTCCACGTACCACGACACCAAGCAAGGCGACCGCGATGGCGGACTTGATGATCTTGTTGCCGTGCCTTTGCCCTGATAGGAAGATTCCTGTCGGGCATGTTCCACGCCCCTGTCGGGCCGACCGCGATGTGCATCGTGGAAACCAGGCCCCCGATTTGACATAAAAACTCAAGAGGTACCAGTGGTCGGATCGGTCGGGTGCGTCAAATCGGCAGCGTGCCACCAGTAACAATGACCAGACGAACGCCGCCACGTTCACTGCCACGGCTGACCAGAACGCAACCTGGAACGACCGCTTGCGCGTCTTGTGTCGAAACGCCCGCTGCGCAATCCGCGGCGCTCGCCCGGCGGCCGCAAGCCCGGCAACCAACAGCAGGTACGCACTGGCACCCAGGATGGCGCCGCTCGCGCGTGGCCTCGAGGCCGTCGGCACGCTCGCACGACGCACCTGGCGCGCTTGCAGCCGACCGCGCTCGTCACGACCGAGTTCGTACGTCACCGTCTGCCGCATGGCGGGCCGCATCGAGCGATCGTCGAACGCGCTGATGTGGCAGAAGACGCGCCCGCCGCCCGCCGCCCGCCGCTGGCTCGATGAAGCCGAGGCCGCGGCTGTCGTTCCACTCGACCAGGTGTCCCTTGTGACGCATCGCAATCGTCCCGCCCAACGTCGACACCTAGGTCCGCACGCGCTCCCGCTTGCCGGGTCGGGTCGAGTACCGCGTCCGCGCGTCGAACTCGTCGAGGTCGAGCGCGACGCTCTTTCCGCCGTATACCGTGTCCTTGAGCCACTTCGACCTCGGCCTGCACCTCGTCGCGCGACCACAACTCCCGCGACCAGCAGCGTGCGGGCGCGTCCCACCAGTAGCCGCGTTTCCTGAGCATGTCCTTGCTCTCGAACGGCGAATTGGTCGCCCACAACCGGTATAACGTCTCGCGCGCTGAATCGAGCAGCACCTTGAGCGCGGTCTCGCCGGCGCCCTCGCCACCCTTGCGCACGAACGGCCGCCGCAGGACCTCGAGCAGTGCGAGGCAGTCGACCTCGGCGCGATGACCGTCGTAGAAGAAGCCGTAGCGATAGGCAAGATACTCGAGCTTCGAACTCTCGATTCCCGCCTCGGACCACGGGATCTCCTGCCACGAGCAGGCCCACGGCAGCGCGGCGAATGCGGGCAGGCGCGGCTCCAGGAACTTGCGGTCGAAACCCGCGTTGTGCGCGATCACGATCGCGACACCGTCCAGGAGCTGCGCGATCTCCGCCTCGTCGAGCCGTTGCCCGGCGACCATCGCGTCCGTGATGCCATGGATCGCCGTGGACTCGGGCGGGATCGGCACGCCCGGATCCTCGAGTCCGTCGTAGCGACCGAGCACGCGACCAACGGCGCCGGTCGTGCGGCAGTACTCGAACACCACGACGGCGAGTTCGATGACCTTGTCCGTCGCGGGATCCGTCCCGGTCGTCTCGGTGTCGATGACCGCGGCGCGCTTCACCGTCGGGCCCGACAGCGCGGGCCACTCACGCGCGGTGTCGAGGCGACGGAGGACCCGGTAGTCGGGATGGACCGCGAGCTGCGCCGCAATGTCCTCGGGTTGCCTGTCGTTCGTCATGGACCGTCCTGCGTTGCCCGGGCCGCGACACGGGCGAGCCCTTGCGGGAGCTTACAACGTTGCGAAACCAACCGATCCGACCACTGACACCTCAAGAGCGATAGTCTTTGCCTATCGCCCTGAGCATATCAATCGATTGGTGCTAATCCCGTCGCGCCCGTATCGTGCGCAGCCATCGAGGCCACCCCTGCGCCTCTGGAAATCAAGGAGCACACCGCATGACCTCGCTGATCAACACTGCCGTCCAGCCCTTCAAGGCCACCGCCTACCACAACGGCGAGTTCGTGAAGGTCACCAACGAAGACCTCAAGGGCCAGTGGTCGGTCGTCGTCTTCTATCCCGCCGACTTCACCTTCGTCTGCCCGACCGAGCTCGGCGACCTCGCCGACCTCTACCCCGAGTTCCAGAAGGCGGGTGTGGAGGTCTACAGCGTCTCGACCAACACGCACTTCACGCACAAGGCCTGGCACGACGCGTCCGACACCATCAAGAAGATCGAGTACCCGATGGTCGGCGACCCGACGCACGCGCTGAGCCGTAGCTTCGGCGTGCTGATCGAGGAGGAAGGCCTGGCGTTGCGCGGCACCTTCATCGTCAACCCCGAGGGCGTGATCAAGGCCGCGGAGATCAACGACAACAGCATCGGCCGTGACGCGAAGGAGCTGCTCCGCAAGGTGCAGGCCGCCCAGTACGTCGCCGCGCATCCGGGCGAGGTGTGTCCTGCGAAGTGGCAGCCGGGAGCCAAGACCCTGGCGCCGTCGCTGGACCTCGTCGGCAAGATCTGACCCGTTCGAACCCCCCGTTCTCCCCCCTGCCCCCGCTCCGGCGGGGGCCTGGGGGGAGCTTTTGACCAGGTGTACCCATGCTCGACGCCAACCTCAAGCAGCAGCTGCAGGCCTACCTGACGCGCCTCGCGCAGCCCATCGAAATCGTCGCCGCCGTGGATGACGGGGCACCGGCGCAGGAAATGTGGGCGTTGCTCGAGGACGTGGCGTCGCTCTCCAGCCTCATCACTCTCGAGCGGCGCGAGGCCATTACCGGCGGCGAGTCGACGGTCCGCGCCCCGTCCTTCTCCGTGAACCGCGTCGGCGCCGACATGGGGATCCGCTTCGCCGGCATCCCGATGGGCCACGAGTTCACCTCGCTGGTGCTTGCGCTGCTGCAGGCGGGCGGGCATCCGCCAAAGGTCGAGGCCGCGACGATCGAGCAGATCGAGGCTCTCGACGGCGACTACGAGTTCGAGACGTACATTTCGCTCGTTCCAGAACTGCCCCGAGGTCGTGCAGGCGCTCAACCTGATGGCAGTGCTGAACCCACGCGTCCGCAGCACGATGATCGACGGCGCGTTGTTCCAGGCGGAGGTCGAGGCCCGGCAGATCATGGCGGTGCCGTCCGTGTACCTGAACGGCCAGCCGTTCGCACAGGGCCGCATGACCGTCGAGGAGGTCCTCGCCAGGCTCGACACCAGCGCCGCGACTCGCCAGGCCGAGAAGCTCAAGGACAAGGCTCCGTTCGACGTGCTCGTCGTGGGCGGTGGTCCGGCGGGTGCGTCGGCCGCGATCTACGCGGCTCGCAAGGGCATCCGCACCGGAGTGGTGGCCGACAGGTTCGGCGGGCAGGTGCTCGACACGATGGCCATCGAGAACTTCATCTCCGTGCAGGAGACCGAGGGGCCGAAACTCGCCGCCGCGCTCGAGAACCACGTCAGGAGCTACGACGTGGACGTGATGAACCTGCAGGCGTCCCGAGGATGCTACCGCCGACCGGGATGGCCTGCTCGACGGTGAAGCTCGCGAGCGGCGTCGCGCTGCGCAGCCGCACCGTGGTTCTTTCGACGGGTGCGCGCTGGCGCGAAATGAACGTTCCCGGCGAGCGCGAGTATCGCGGCCGTGGCGTCGCCTACTGCCCGCATTGCGACGGACCGCTCTTCAGGGGCAAGCGCGTCGCCGTGATCGGCGGCGGCAACTCGGGCGTCGAGGCGGCGATCGACCTCGCCGGCATCGTTGCCCACGTCTCGTTGATCGAGTTCGACGGCCGGCTGCGCGCCGACGAGGTGCTGCAGCGGAAGTTGCGCAGCCTGCCGAACGTGCGCGTCATCGTCTCCACGCAGACCACCGAGGTGCACGGTACGGGCGGCAAGGTGAATGGCCTGAGCTACCGCGATCGCGGGACGGGTGAGATCCACCGCCTCGAGCTCGAGGGTGTATTCGTGCAGATTGGGCTGCTGCCGAACACGGAGTGGCTCAAGGGCACCGTCGCGCTTTCGCCGCGCGGCGAGATCGAGGTGGACGCTCGCGGCCAAACGTCGCTGCCGGGCGTGTTTGCCGCTGGCGACGCCACGACCGTGCCGTACAAGCAGATCATCATCGCCATGGGCGAGGGCTCGAAGGCCGCGCTCGGCGCGTTCGACCACCTGATCCGCTCGTCCGCTCCGGCCGAGGCCTCCGCCGCGGCGTAACCGGGCGGTGCCAGTGGTCGGGTCCGTCGGATCGGGCCCGGCGCCCGATCCGACGGACCCGACCACTGGCACCGCCCCGCCGTACAATGCGGGACCCCGCGAACGGAGGCCACCATGGCCGGCGCCAGTCTTCTCGCCCTGCTCGACGACATTGCCACCATCCTGGACAACGTCTCGCTGCTCACCAAGGTCGCCACCAAGAAGACCGCGGGCGTACTCGGCGACGACCTCGCCCTCAACGCGCAACAGGTCGCGGGCGTCAAGGCGAATCGCGAGCTCCCCGTCGTGTGGGCGGTAGCGAAGGGCTCACTGGTGAACAAGGCGATCCTGGTGCCGTCCGCGCTTGCGATCAGCGCGATCGCGCCCTGGGCGATCGTACCGCTGCTCATGGCCGGTGGCCTGTTCCTCTGCTACGAGGGGTTCGAGAAAATCTGGCACCGGTTCACGCACCGCGAGGAGGTGCATGCACACCCGCGACGAACTGCGACAGGCGCTCGCCGATCCCAAGGTCGACCTGCGCACCGTCGAGAAGGACAAGATCAAGGGCGCCGTGCGCACCGACTTCGTCTGCCGCCGGAAATCGTCGTCATCACGCTCGGCGCGGTGGCCGCTGCGACTTTCGGCATCCGCGTCGCGGTGCTCGTCGGCATCGCGCTCCTCATGACGGTCGGTGTCTACGGCCTGGTCGCGGGGATCGTGAAGCTCGACGACGCCGGCCTGTTGCCTTCACCCAGCGCACCGGGAACGGCGTGCTGCCGTCAATGCTGCGGCGGCTCGGGCACGGCGTGGTCGCGTTCGCGCCGTGGCTCATGAAGCTGTTGTCGGTCCTGGGCACGGCGGCGATGTTCCTCGTCGGCGGCGGCATCCTGACGCACGGCATTCCGTGGATCGAGCACTGGCTCAAGGGGACCGTCGATCGATCGGCCGGGTTGTCCGGAATCGAGGCGGTGCTGTCCGGTATCGTCCCGATGCTCACATCCGCTGCGGTCGGCGTCGTCGCGGGCGCCATCGCCGTGGCAATCGTGAGCCTCGCGCGCAGGTTCTGGCCAGGCAGAGGATCGGCGAGGGACGCTGCGTAACAGAGCCCCCGCCGATTCCGGCTGTCGGCGCCTGACCCTCCCAGAACAAGTTGCCATCGCGATTACCGGCACGGTGGTCGCTGCACTTTCGCATCGACAGGCTCGAGCGGCGCCCGCTGCCGTTCGCTGCCTGGCAGGTCGCCGTCAGCGTTCCCGCGGAATCGGCCGAGATGTCCCGCCAATGGGGAATCTACGGCGCGGCACGTAGGCCGGAACGTCGCCAGACCCAGCGCCGTTCGCCGCGTCCGGCAATGTCGGTCTTGCGGTTTCCCCATGCGCCACGCACAATTGCTGCACTGCAACAGTCCAACCGGAGTACCCCCATGATGAACAGGATCAAGGATTTCGTGACCGAGCAGTCCCAGGCCGTGGCCGAGCAGGCCCGGAAGCTCCGCAAGGAGCCGGTGCAGGTCGCACGCGAGGCCGCCGTGAAGTCGGCCGAGCGCATCAAGTCGCTGCAGGACCCGGTTCGCGCGTTGTCGCGGCCTGGCGTGAAGCTCACCGCCATTTCCCAGGGCACTGCCCAGAGCCTGATCGAGCTGCAGGCGCAGATCGTCACGTCGGCATTGACCGAGGCGGCCGCGCAACTCGAGCGTGCGGCGCGCACCGACAACGTCACGGACCTCGTGCGCGACCAGGCTGAGGTGCTGCGGGCCACCCGCGAGCGCATCGTGAGCGACATCAGCCAGGCCGTCGCAATCTTCAAGGACGCGGGCGGCGACGTGCGCAAGGTCGCCGGCAAGGACGAGGAGGTGCCGGTCGATGCGAAAGCGAAGCGCGCCACGCGCAAGGCCGCCAAGCGCCCCGTCCGCGCTCGCAAGTCCACTCGCTGAGGGACGTGCCAGTGGTCGGGTTGGTCGGATATCGACCACGCGGTGGTCGAAATCCGACGGATCCGACCACTGACACCTCCGGCTCCTGCCGCTGAGCGGCCTTCACCTTTCCACGGCTCGCATAAGTAGTACCGCACCTGCAAGTGCGCGCCAATTCGCAGTAAAAATAGTACGAGCCCCGTTGTCCATGCCCGCCGGAGGTCGGCGACACGGGGCCCGGGCGGGTGGAGCGCCATGGATCCTCCTCCTGTCGGAGGTCCGCCTGCCCTGCACCTGGAGCGCAGGATCGCGCCGGGTGGCCTTGGCTGGCCGAGTCGCAGGATGCACGTCCGATCGGCCGCAAGGCGCTGCAGGCTGGAGCCGGCAAGGCCGAGTGCGGTCCCCCGCGCTCGGCCTTCTCCTTTAGGTCCCGAGGTGTCAGTGGTCGGCTCCGTCGGATCGCACCGCGCGACCGTTCACATGCCGATACCACGCATAACCGACGGATCCGACCACTGACACGTCCAGGTTCTTGATCGACCTCTCAGTTCTGGCGGGCGTCATTTCACCTAATGCGGCCGCCGCGCGTACGCTCGGCGGCGTCCTCACATCGAAGCGCAGCCATGGATCCCTCGACCGGTACCGTCCCCCCGGGCGCCGAGCCGCCGTCGCACAAGACGACGCGGGGAACCTTGCGCGAAGCCTTCGAATCGCTCTCCATGACCGCGCAGTTCCGTCTCACCGCCTTCGCTGTCGTGACGGCGACGGTGCTCGCGATCCAGCTCATCGGCGCGCTGTGGGACACGTGGTCGGCCCGCTCGGAAGCCATCGACCTCGCCCGCGCCAAGACCACGTCGATGGCCGCACGCCTGCAGGCCGCGGGCGGCGGCGCGCTCGACCGGCTCGACGCGCGACCGCAGTTTCTCGCCGCCACCTTCAGCCTGGGCAGCGGCGAGGTTCTGCAGCGCTACGTGCGTGGCGCCGACGACGGCAGCGTTGCGCCCGGCCCGCACGCCGCCCTCGAATGGTCCACCCGGCCGAAGGGCATCGCACACGCCGTCAAGGCGTTCTTCGCCCTCGAACCGATCTTCGTCGGCAGCCCCGTCGAGCTCGGCGGCGGGCTCACGGGCACCGTCAGCATCCTCGTCGACCACCGCTGGATCTGGCACCACGCCTGGCGCCGGCTGGTGCAGACGCCGCTGCTGCTGCTGCTCGCGGGCCTGTTCGCGGCCGTGGCCGCAAACTCCCTCAGGCGCCGCGTGGTCGAGCCGCTGCAGCAACTCGCGCACACGACGCGTCCGCGCCACTGGTCCGAGTCCGATGCGCCGCCCGATACGCATGCCCGCGAAGGCAACGAGCTCATCGAGATCGCCGGCAACTTCGAGGCGTTGACCAATCGCCTCGCCGAGTTCGAGCGGGACATAGTCACCGTGCGCCACGCGGCGAGCCAGCAGGTCGTGGAACGCACGGCGGAACTCGAGGCGCGCATGCGCAAGGCCGAGGCGCTCACGCCACCAAGGACGAGTTTCTGGCGAACATGAGCCACGAGATCCGCACCCCGATGAACGGCGTCCTCGGCATGACAGAGCTGCTCGCCGGCACCGAGCTCGACAAGCGGCAGCGGCGCTTCGTCGACTGGATCGCCCGCCGGGCGCCGAGACGATGATCCAGGTGGCCGAACGCCATCCTCGACGACTCGAAGATCGAAGCCGGCAAGATGGACCTCGTGCGCGAGCCCTTGAACATCCGCGAGCCTCGCCGAGCAGGCCTGCCAGCTCTACGCAGGCCCCGCCGAGAGCAAGAAGCTCGAGATGATCTGCCGCATCGAACCGACCGTCCCGGGCATCGTCGTGGGCGATGCGCTGCGGCTGCGGCAGGTGCTCGGCAACCTCCTGTCCAATGCCGTCAAGTACACCGAGAGCGGTGAAGTCGAAATCCGCGTCGGCCTCGACGACTGCCGCGAGGGCCAGTGCCGCCTGCACTTCAGCGTGCGCGACACGGGCCCCGGCATTCCCGAGGAGGACCAGACGGGCGTGTTCCATGCCTTCACGCAGCTCGGCAAGGCCGCGCGCGTCGGCGGCACCGGCCTCGGACTGTCGATCGCCAACCGGCTGGTGCAGTTGATGGGCGGCGGCCGGATCGACCTCGCCAGCGACATCGGACGCGGCAGCAACTTCTCGTTCGTGCTGCCGTTCGAGGTCCGCCAGGCCGCCCGGGTCCCGGACCGCGCGGGCGACGAGTTCGCGGGCCTGCGCGTGCTGGTGGTCGACGACAACTCCACGAGCTACATGCTGCTCGAGGAGATGCTCGCGAACTGGTCCGCCGAGGTGAGCGTGCTGAACCGCGCGCGCCTGGTCGGCGACCGCATGCACAACGTCGCCACCCGCGGGCGCCCCTCCAACGTCGTCCTGCTCGACCACAACCTGCCCGACGCGACCACCAACGAGTTGCTGCGCACGATCCGCCTCGACCCGGCCACCGCGGGCACCTACGTCGTGCTGCTGAGCGCACTCGATTTCAACGCCTCCTACGAGGGCACGCGCGCCATCGCCCCCGACGTGTGCATCGCGAAACCGGTCCGCGCGCAGCTGCTGCGCAACGCGCTGCGGGCGTCGCGTCAGCCGCGCGCCGCACTGCCCGTGGCACCCGAGGCGCCCGCCGAACGCAAGGCCACCACCGAGCGCGTCGACCAGCCTGCGCTGTGCCTCAACGTGCTGGTGGTCAACGACAAGACGGCATCAACCGCGAGGTCGCCGTGGCGATGCTCGAGGAGTTCCGTTGCCGGGTCGCCGTCGCGGAGGACGGCAAGGTCGCCGTCGCGATGGCCGCCGAGCAGCGCTTCGACGCCATCCTGATGGACTGCCAGATGCCGGTGATGGACGGCTACGCAGCCACCGAGGCGATCCGACGCGACGAGGCCGACCGGGGACTGCCGCCCGCCTCCATCGTGGCGCTCACCGCCAACGTCATGTCCCGCGACCGCGACCGGTGCGTCGCTGCCGGCATGAACTCGTTCCTCGCCAAGCCATTCAGCGCCGGGCAACTGCTCGAGGTGCTGCGGCCGATCACCGAGGGCCGCGAGGGCGCGACGGCCACCGCGACGCTCATCGACGCAGAAGTGGACGCGATCTTCGCCGCCGAGCCCGGAGCCCTGCGGCGGGCACGTCGCCATTCTCCGCCTCCCGGTGCTGGATCGCGAGCAGGTGCAGTCCATCCGCGGACTCGGCAGGCCACGCGTCTTCGAGCGCTTGTGCGAGATGCTGTTCTGCCTCGTCGAAGGACGCCTTCGCGCGCCTCGACGCGGCACTGGCGTGCGGCGACCTCGACGAAATCGGTGCCGCGGCACACGCGCTCAAGTCCCCCGTGAGCAACCTCGGCGGTCGCCGACTCGCGGATCTGCTGGAGCGCTGCGAGATCGCCGCCATCGAGAGCCGCGACCTCCCCGCCGCGCGGCGGGCCTCGGCGGGACTGAAGGCACATTACGCCGCGCTGGTCGCCGCACTGGAATCAGAACCCGGCGCGACTCCGGGACCGGCTGAGGAAGGATCCACGCATGAACTCGAGCGCTCCCACGACCATACTCATCGCGGACGACGATCCCGCGCAGCTGATGCTGTCGGAAGCGGCGCTCGCCGGCGCCGGGTTCCTCGTCCATACCGTCACGGACGGCGACGAGGCCGTCGCGCGCTATGCCGAGGTGCAGCCCGACTGCGTCGTCCTCGACGTGAACATGCCGCGTATGTCCGGTATCGATGCGTGCCGGGAGATCCGCAAGCAGGCCGGCGGCCGGCTGCTGCCGATCCTGATGCTCACCGGCCGCAACGACCTGCCGGCCATCAGCGACGCGTATTCCGCGGGTGCCAGTGACTTCGCACAGAAGGGGATGAACCCGCGCCTCGTCGTCGAGCGCGTCCGCTTCCTGCTGCGCGACCGCGCGTTGCAGGAGGAATTGCGCTCGAGCCGCTCCAAGCTGCTGCTCGCACAGAGCATCGCGCGCGTCGGACACTGGGAACTCGCCCCGGACGGCCGCACGCTGCACGTCTCGCCGATGCTCGGCGAACTGCTCGGCGTGGACCCCGCCCGCCTCGGCCGCTACGAGGACTTCGTCGCGCTGCTCGAGTCCGCGGAGCGTCACGATGCGCGCACTGCCTTCGTGACCTGCGCGACCGGCAACGGACGCTTCGGCCTCGACCATCGCATCCGCGCCGCGGACGGCGCCACGATCTACCTGCACCAGGAGGCCGACCTCGTCGACGGTGCGGGCGGGCCCGACGATCGCGTGGTCATCGTGACGTTCGCAGGACCTCACGCGCCTGCATCTCGCGGAAGAATCCGTGCAGCGGCTCTCCTACTACGACACGGTCACGGGACTGCCGAACCGGCGGCACCTCGCCGAGCAGGTGGCACACGCACTAGAGGATCCGGGCGGCGCCCTCGCGATGGGCGTCGTGGCGTTTCGCGTGCACAACTTCGATTCCGTGGTCCAGGCGCAGGGCCGCGAATCTGCCGGTCGTCTGCTGGCGCGCATCGGCGCACGCATCGAGGCCGAGCTCGCCCGCATCGGCGAGGGCGGCCAGATCCTGTGGCGCACGGACCAGCCGTCCGTGTGTCGATCGGCGGACGGCGAGCTGGCGGCCCTCCTGCGCAGCCGCATGTCCGCGGAGCACATCGCGACCGTGACGCGGGCCGTGCTCGAAGCGGTCTCGGCCCAGGCACTGCAACCGGACTCCGGCTACGTGCCCGCGATCAGCGCGGGCGTGGCACTTGCCGAAGGGGGCACCGGCGACGCGGAACTGCTGCTCGGCAATGCCCATGCCGCAGCCGAGGTCGCCACCGATCCGCGCAGCTGCGCGTTCTTCTCGGCCAAGTCGCAGGCGCAGCTGCGGCGTCGCCTCGCGATCGAGTCGGCCATGAGGAGCGCGATCGAGCGTCGCGAGCTGCCACTGCTCTACCTGCCGCGCGTGGACATCGACAAGTTCGACCTGACCGGGGTGGAGTGTCTGGTGAGCTGGGACCACCCGCAGTTCGGCTCGATCCGTCCCGAGGAGTTCGTCGCGATCGCGGAGCAGGCCGGCATCATCGACGACATCGGTCGCTGGATGATCGAGGAGGCCTGCCGGCAGACGGCCGTGTGGCGCGACCATTACGAGCGGCCGTTCTTTGCCTCCGTGAGCGTGTCCGGACGCCAGTTGCGCGATTCGCGCCTGCTCGCCACGATCCAGTCCGCGCTCGAGCGCCATCGCCTGCCGTCCGAGGCACTGCAGATCGAGTTGTCCGAGGCCAGCATCGTCGAGGCACCCGATGCGGCGCAGTCGCTGCTCGAGGGACTCCGCCGCCACGGCGTGCGCATCGGCATCGACGACTTCGGCACCGGGCACTCCTCGCTCGGGCGCATCCGCCGCATACCCTTCAACTCCATGAAACTCGATCGCGCGCTCATGGCCGATCTCTACGTCGACCCGTGGACGCAGGGCGTCGCCGCGGCCGTGCTCGCCATGGCGCGGGGCAACCAGAGTCGCTCGGTGGCCGACGGCATCGACGAACGTCGCGACGCTCGAGATGCTGCGCGCGCTCGGCTTCGACGAGGTGCAGGGTCGCTACGTCTCGCCGCCGCTGAAGCCGCGCGACTTCGAGCACTGGCTCGAGACCGGCGGCTCCACCCACCTCGCCACCCACTACGTCGTCGACACCGACGACCTCGCCGACGCGCCCGCGATCGAAGCCAACAACGTCATGAAGTGGGCCAACGGCTAGAGCTCACAATTCCCACCCACCGCTCCCCCCCACCCGGTATCATCGCCGCCCTCCCGGTGCCGTTAGCGTCCCGGCCACCCGACCGCGCGCACGGAACCCATGAAGACCCCCGCAGGCCTGCAACCCCTCATCGACGACGGTGTCATCGACGAAGTGCTCCGGTCTCTCAAGAGCGGCAAGGAAGCTACCGTCTACTTGGTGCGCTCCGGCCAGCACGCGCGCTGCGCGAAGGTCTATCGCAACATGGCGCAGCGCAGCTTCCAGAAGCGCGCGCAGTACCAGGAAGGACGCAAGGTCCGCGGCAGCCGGCAGTCCCGCGCGATCGGCAAGAGCACCTCGTTCGGCCGGCGGGAACAGGAAGCAGCGTGGAAGAACGCCGAGGTGGATGCGTTGTATCAGCTCGTCGCCGCCGGTGTGCGCGTGCCGAGAACCGATCGGCTATTTCGACGGCGTGCTGGTCATGGAACTCGTGATGGACGCGTACGGGGATCCCGCGCCACGCCTGGGCGAGGTGGAACTCTCCGCCGAGACCGCCCGCGAGTTCCACGACTTCCTGATACGCCAGGTCGTGCGCATGCTCTGCATCGGCCTGATCCACGGCGACCTGTCGGAATTCAACGTCCTCGTTGCACCCGAGGGCCCGGTGATCATCGACCTGCCCCAGGCCGTCAACGCGGCGGGCAATAACGGCGCGTTCGCGATGCTCGAGCGGGACGTGAACAACCTCAGGGCCACGCTCGGCCGCTTTGCGCCTGAGTTGCTCGCCACGCAGTTCGCCCGGGAGATGTGGTCGCTGTTCGAGCAGGGCGAGCTGCGACCGGACAGCGAACTCACCGGTGTCTTCGTGGTCGACGGAACCGTCGTCGACCCGGACGGCGTGATGCTCGTCATCGAGGACGCGCGCGAGGAAGAGGTCCAGCGGCGGCTGCGACTGGCCAGCTAGCCGGGCGCTAGGTCCCGTACGCCAGCCCGTCCATCATTTCGGCGAAACGCGTCCAGTCGATCTGCTTGCGCGTCTTGCGCTTGCCGCGCCGCGATGGTGCCCAGGTCCTCGCTCGGCAGCAGCACCAGTGAGTCGATGTGCCGCAGCCCTTCCGGGTTCGGCACCGCGGACTGCCCCACCAGCCGGTTGAGCCGTTCCAGTTGCGCGACTCCGGCGTGCAGCGAATCCATGAACAGCGTGTCGAGCATGAAGCCGAACAACTGCCCGAAGCTCGGCGCCGTTGGGCCCTCCGCGTGCACCGGCGCCGGCTGGCGATGGCCACGCACGCCCACGACGAACAGCCGGTCGGCACCGAGCCGGATCGCAGGACTCAGCGACGTGACCTGCCGCATCGCGCCGTCGCCGAAGTACTCGCCGTGCATGCGCACGGGTGGAAACAGGAATGGTACGGCACTGCTCGCCATCAGGTGATCGATGCCGAGCGCGGCCGACACGCCCCTCGGCCAGTCCGAGCCGTCGGCCGCCGGTCGCCTGCGACTCTCGTAGAACGCGTACGACTGGGCGCTTGCGCAACCGGCCGCGGAGATCGCGAGTGACTCGAGGTGGCCGGCGACCAGCGCGTCACGCAATCGGCCGAAGTCGATCTGGCGCGTCAGCAGCTGCCGCAGCGGCGTGTTGTCGAACGGCGCATCCGGCGGCGACGCGAGACGACCCAGTGACGTGAGCGCCGCCATCCAGCGAACGACCGCGCGCAGGACGCTCGGCGCGTCCGTGCGGAAATGGTCGGCGTACGCGGCGATGCAGGTCGCGACGATCGCGCCGGCCGAGGTACCGGTGATCACGTTGAACGGCGTCGGTGCGTCGCGCGGCAGCAGGTCAGAAATCGCACGAATGACCCCCACCTGGTAGGCGGAGCGCGCCCGGCCGCCCGTCAGGACGAGCCCGGTGCGCCCTACCGGATCAGGCAGGTGACGATCCGCCATTCCGACGGTACGGGCGCGGTGGATCCCTCCAACCCCCATCCGCACGGCAAGGCGCCCGCGATCTCCGACGACGGAACCGTGGTGTTCGAATCCCCCGCCATCGCGTTGTACCTGACCAACAAGTTCCCGCAGAGCCGCCTCGGGCCGTTGGTCGGCGAACCGGGGCGCGGCGCCTGTCTCTCCGGGCTCTGCTACTACACGGGCGTGCTGTAGCCCGCGTTCATCTCGAAGTTCCTGAACACCAACGTGCCGCGCGGGACCGCCGGCTGGGTGCCGGTGGACGAAGCGATGACCGCCGTGATCAAGCAACTGTCACAGGGACCGTACCTCCTCGGCGAGCAGTTCAGCGCGGCGGACATCCTGTACGGCACGACGTTCGCGATGTTCCTGCAGAGCCCGCGGATGCCGAAATCCACGGTGGTCGAGGACTATGCGCAGCGGTTCGTCAGCCGCCCCGCATTCGCCCGCGCCCAGTCCCTCGACGGCTGAGCAGCGCCAGCACTACGCACCACACCCCGATCCCGCCCAGAAACGCGACCACCTGCAGGTCGAGCAACGTGGGCCGGCGAGCCGCGGGAATCACCGCCGCCATGAGCGCGGTGACGACGACGAGCCCCACCCCGATCGCGAGCCACGCCGGCCGCGAGAACAGTGTCCCGGAGCGATCCGGCCGGTTGAACGCCAGTCGATACCCCGCCTGCCAGCAGATGCCGCCGAGCGCGATCAGGATTAGTGCAAACACCAGTGACGAACTCGTGAGCGCACGCCGGCTCTCCTCGTGCGCCACGAAGTCGAAAACCTGGTAGCCGAGCAACGCAGTCAGCCCCGTGCCGGCGAGCAGCAGAGCCGCGCCCGCGACGCGCCGGCACGCGATGGCTACCGGCGTGAGATACGGATTGGTCACGGCAACCTCGACTCCAGCCCGCGCATGTTGTGGCAACACGCACTTGCATTGTGTCCAACCGGACTTGTGACTCAGTTGACGTATTGTGTACAAGCTCAAGGTGGCCCCCGCGACTGTCGCAGGGCTACAGAACACGAAGGCGAGAGGCCTCACGGTCGAAGCGGATTCTCTCGCCGCCAGTCAACCCTGTCGAACGAGACCAAGAATGGGAATGACAATCGCATTGCTGGCCATCGGCCTGATGACCACGAGTGCCGCCGCAACCGCTGCCACACTGACCGATATCACCGTGTTCTCGTCGAACTCCGAAGGTAACAACTGGAACACGCAGGGCTCGGACACGGACACGCCGAACCGCTACGACCTGTATCTCTCCAGTGATCCGGTGAGCGACACCTCGCCGACCTTCCTGAACGGCTAAAACGACAGCCGCACCAATATCTCGCTGCCGCTGTCGGTCGGCGACCAGACGTTCTCGATCTACGGCGAGGGCGTCGGAATCACCTTCGATCCCCTGCAGCACTTCGTCCTGAATCTCTATTTCGACGGCGTCCAGGCCGCGCCTGGAATTTTCGGGGTCCAGAACCTTGCCAACGACAGTCTCGCCGCCGCGGGACACCCAACGGCCTCGGCATCTTCGGTAACGCCGGGCACCAGGAGGCGGACACACTGTCCGCGCTGATCGGCGGCCAGTCGATCACACTGACGGCCTTCTCGTGGATCACGAACGGCGACCGGGACGTCGTGTGGCCGTACTGGGCGAACCACCCCGACTACAGCAACCGCAGCGGCAGGCTGGACTACTACGGCTGGTTCACCATCAACGTGCGGCCGGTGCCCGAACCCGGCACGCTCGCATTGCCCGGGCTTGGGCTCGTCGGCGTCGGGCTGTCGCGACGCCGCACGTCCAACTGAGCGAGTCGCCAGCCCGACAACACGACCGCGCTTCGGCGGGGCTCGCGTAAAGGAAGCTTCCGCGGCAATGCGTGCTCTAATGCACGCATGAGCACCACCCTCAACGTCCTCGGCTCCACGCTGACCTCATCGTTGCGCTTCTGGCGCGGCACGAATGCCCGCGGCTCGACGAAACGGCCCGCGAAACACCTCGAGCTGTACGAGTTCGAGGCCTGCCCTTACTGCCGCCTGGTACGCGAGGCGCTCACGGATCTCGACATCGACGCGCTCATCTACCCGACGCCCCACGGCGGCAAGCGCTTTCGACCCAAGGTCGAGGAACTCGGCGGCAATCGGCAATTCCCGTTCCTGGTGGACCCGAACACCGGCAGGTCGATGTACGAGTCGGCCGACATCATCGACTACCTGTACCGGACCTACGGTGGTCGCCCCGCACCCACGCGATTGCTGCGGCCGCTCGACGTGACGACGTCCGTGCTGGCCTCGATCCCGCGCATGCGTGCCGGCGCCCAGGCCCGACCCTCGAAGGCACCGCGGCGACCGCTGGAGTTGTTCAGCTTCGAATCGAGCCCCTATTCGCGGCGCGTGCGCGAACTGCTCTGCGAACTCGAGCTTCCCTACCTGTTGCGCAGCACCGGGAAGGCGCGCTGGCAGGACTTGGGCCCGCCGGTCCTGCGCGCGACATTGTTCCCGAACCTGCCGGTGGAGGGTCGGACGCGGACCGAACTGCTCGAACAAGCCGGCAAGGTCCAGGTGCCCTACCTCGTCGACCCGAACACCGACACCGCGATGTTCGAATCGGATGCAATCCGCGAGTACCTGTTGGCGACGTACGCGAACCGGCTCGGCGTATGATCGATGCACGATCACGAGTCTTGGGAGAGCGACATGGCCACGTACACAGTCGGATACTTCGTCGGCAGCCTCTCCTCCACGTCGATCAACCGCCTGCTCGCCACGGCCTTGACCCGACTTGCGCCGCCGGGGCTCAAGCTGGTCGAGATCCCGATCCGCGACCTGCCGCTCTACAGCCAGGACTACGACACCAACTACCCGCCGGTCGCCCGCGCATTCAAGCAAGCCATTGCCGGTGTCGATGCGCTGCTGTTCGTGACGCCCGAGTTCAACCGCTCGATCCCCGGCGGACTCAAGAACGCCATCGATTGGGCCAGCCGGCCCTGGGGGCAGAACTCGTTCGCACGCAAGCCCTCCGGCGTGATCGGCACCTCGCCCGGCGCGATCGGCACGGCGGTGGCGCAGCAGAGCCTGCGCAGCGTGCTGTGCTTCTGCAACTCGCCACTGATGAACACCGTCGAGGCCTACCTGCAGTTCACCCCCGGGCTGATCACCGCCGGTGGCGAAGTGACCAACGAGCGCACCGCGGAGTTCCTGCGCAAGTACATGGCCGAATTGCACGCCTTCATCGTGCGGGTGCTCACGGTCCTGCCGCGGGAGAGCTGAGAACCACGTCGCCCCTGCCTCAGTGCAACCTCGATCCTTCCCGGAGGCGCCGCACGTCGGTGGTCACTCCGAGCAGCTCGAGCGCCTTGAGTCCCGGCGGGGCGTAATTGGTCAGGGAGTAGATGTTTTCGGCGAGGTGCAGCGTGAGGTCCCGCAGCGCCACCTGACCAGCATGGCCCGCCGGATAGGCCTCCAGCTGCATCACCGCATCGTTCATGCAGCCTAGCACCGCACGACTCGCCGTCGCGCCAACCGCCATCGTCTCCATCGCCTGCAATTCCGCGGCAACCAGGGGCGAAGGGACCCCGATCTCGAGCAGCAGGTCGGCGACCGCATCCCCGAGACGTTGCCCCAGCTGATCCACCGGCACGGCCGGCACCAGCACGCAGAGCAGGCTGCGCTCGTTCATCGCAAGCACCAGTTGTTGCGGGCGTCGATAGAGCAGATTCGCGTACCAGTCCCCGAGCACCGTCGTCGGCGTGATCGCCTCGCTCGACGGTCGCGCACCGAGTCGCTTCAGGAGCTTCCGTGTGCAACGCAGCGTGAACATCTGCGGATCTTCGCCCACTCCAGCCCAATGTCGCAAATTGGTAACACTCTTTAACCAGACTGAAATCGAGGCTGCGGGATAATGCCGGCGTCGCAAGTGACGCAGACGGATGCAACCCGTCGCACGAGCGACGCGGAGGAAGGGCCGATGAACTGGGCAGACAGTGTAAAAGCGACCGCGCTCGCCGCCCTCGCCGGGCGCAAGACAACGACCGGCCGGATATTCGCCAGCACCCCGTCGAGCTGGAACCAGGACGAGGCATGGCTGACCCGCGCGAAGCGGCCTCGCGACCGCGCCCTTGGGCCCCTGGTGTGCGACCCGGCCACCCCGATGCGCCATCTCACCGTGCGGAGCGACTGACGCCACTGCGTACAGGTCGGCGTCCGGCCGCCGCGAACCGCTGGTCACCCGGTTGTCGTCGGCGACCCCGCGGTGCAGCATTCCTCCATGCCCCCCGACACCCAGGCCATGCAGGTCCTTCGCATCGTCGAGGAGCACGGCATGGTGCACTCGCGCGATCTCACCGCCCGACAGATCCCCCGGGCCACCCTGATGCGCCTGGTTCGGGCCGGTCGACTCAAGCAGGCCGCCCGGGGCATGTACGTCCTCCCCGACCAGCCGCTGTCCCGACAGCACGCGCTTGCGGAAGTGGCCGCTCGCAGCTCTCGGGGCGTCTTCTGCCTGCTCACGGCACTGCGCTTCCACAAGATCGCAGTCCCGTCGTCCGACGCTATCTGGCTGGCGATCCCCAACAAGGCTCGCGCGCCGGTGGGCGATCATCCACCGCTGCAGGTCCTGCGCTTCTCCGGCGCCGCCCTGACGGAGGGTGTCGAGGAGCATGTCATCGACGGAGTGACGATCCGGGTGTATTCCGTCGCCAAGACCGTGGCCGACTGCTTCAAGTTCCGCAGCAAGGTCGGTCTCGACGTGGCGCTCGAAGCCCTGCGCAAGAGCCGCCGCCAGGGACTCGCAACCACGGATGACCTGCGGCACTACGCTCGGATCTGCCGGGTCACCGAAGTGATGGGCCCACATCTGGATCGTTGATGCGAGCCGTATCCAACCGCCATCCAGGCTCCGGAGCCTCCGCCGTGTCCCGCCCATCCATGGCATTCATGCTGACCCTCGCCGCCCTCGCCGCAGCGGTATCCCCCGCCCGGCACGTCCGTGCTGCCGAGGCGGCGCCAAACCCCAGCGCGCAGTTCATCGGCAATGCCGTCGCGGGCGAAACGCTCTCGGCCTTCGCATGGGCGACCGAGGGCACGCAGCCAGACGCGGCGGTGGAACGCCTCGCCGCCCAGTACCGGGCCCGCTTCGTGCACGCCCCCGAGCCCGGGTTGCCGACCGCGGACGATCCGCTCGTCGCCACCGCGCTCGCGCACTACCGGGAATACTGGCGTACCGTCCTGATGTCGGACCTGCCGATGCAGCAGGCCGAGGCCGTACTGGAGAAGCGGGTCCGGCGCCTGCTCACGGCGCAGGGTTACCCGCAGGAGGTCGACGGCGAGGTGACCGACGCGCTTCAGCGCGCCATCGAGCAACGCGGTTATCACGCGATCACCGGCCGCACCCTGCCCTATCTCGAGTTGATCGTCTGGCACGACGTTGAGGACACCCGTTACTCGGTCGAGCTGACGGACGGAAGCGTCGCCGTGCCGGTGCGATTCATCGGCGGCTTCGCCTCCCGGGGCTGGTGAAGGACGACTACGACCTCGACAGCGAGGACTTTCGCGTTCACTACCTCCAGCACGAGGCGCGCCACTTCGCCGACTACCAGCGCTACCCGAAGCTCGAGGCGCACGACCTCGAGTACCGGGCGAAGCTCACCGAGCTCGTCTATGCCAAGTCGACCCTGCGCCCGACCCTGGACCATTTCATCGCGAACGCACGCGCAGACCTCACGTCCGCGCACAGCTACGCCGAATCCATCCTCGTGCGGAATCTCGCCCGCGTCCTGCTCGAGTCGGACGCGCCGGTCGATGCGGGCGCGTTCTCCGCCGTCACGGATGCGTCACTCAAGGACGCCGCCGCCCGGCTGCTCGAGGACTACGACCGCACCGCGGCCACGCGCGACCCCAGCACCCTGGAATCGCTGATCATGTAGTCGCGTCCCGCGTGCGCAACGACAGTGCCGCGGCTCAGGACCTTGCGTACCAGGATTTCACGCCCGGGTGGTCGCGCACGGCGTCGTGCAGCCCCATGAGCCTGGGGTAGCCAGCGAAGATCGTGGCGGGCACGTGGTCGACCTTGCCGCTGCTGAACCAGCGCACCGCCATGTAGATCTTGAGGTCCGCAACCTGGACCTTCTCCCCGCCGAAGAACGGCCCGACGCGATGTTCTTCTCCACCGCCGCCCCCCACGCGGGCAGGTAGTCCGCCGCGAGCGCCTCGCGCGCAGCCTGTTTCTCGGCGCCCGCCATGTCGACGGTCGGCGCCATCGCCGCGCGCAGGTCCTCCACGTACAGCATCACGCCTTCGTGGCGCGCGGCCTCGAAGTCGTCGTACGGATGCAGGCCGTGGCGGCGGCCGATCAGCACGAGTATGGCATTCGAATGCGCGAGTGGTGGCTTGCCCGGCAGTTCGAGAACCGGCAGTGCGCCGTAGGGCGTTTGCGCCTTCATCGCCGGCCAGTCGGCACCCTTGATCCGCACGTCCTCGAAGTCGATGCCCGCGAGATGCAGGGCGAGGCGGCATTCCTCCCCGCGACTCACGGAGGCGTCGAAGTAAATCAGTTTTGGCTTGTTCATGGCGTGGAAGGATGGCACCGCCCAACGGAGGTCGAGGGCATCGGGATGGTCACTGAGCTGTGGACAGATGACACCGCCGGCAGGTCGAGCATCCTGGTCCGTCAATGGATCGACAATCGCTCTACCGGCGCTGTGGTTGGCAATCGAACCTGGAGACGTTCTCGCGCTCCGAACCGCGTGTCGTTCGCCTCCAACCGCAACAATTCGTCGCAGATGCGTCGCCTGAGCAGGTCCGCGCCTGGGATCAGTCCATACCCTGGCTCCAGCGGCAATGCAGGGAACTCGAGGTGCGCGACTCGTCGGCACACGAGTACACCGCGATTCTCGAATACGAACTGCCTCGCGATTCTCGGCGGCCCGACGTTATCGTTCTCGAGCGCGGTTGCGTCGCGGTCCTGGAACTGAAGGGTGCTCTCCACCCCTCCCGTGCAGCGCTGGACCAGTGAGCCGCTGCACTGACACCGGGTACCGCCCGTGGGTCCCGAACGCAGTCCTGTCAGCATGACGACGTTCGGATTCGCAGTCCGGCTCTCCGTAGGCGATCGCCTGCGCCGAATCGGACGCAATCATTCCCGCCGCCAGCACTGTGGCGGTTGCAAGTACTAACAGCTTCATGTCTCCCTCCATGCAACCCATCCTGGGCTGCTGTAGTGGTCCGGCGAACCACGGTGTCTTCGTGGCGGTACGCGGAGGGCGGCCGGCAGAACGCCGGTGACGTTGTCTTTGTATACCGTTTACAGACACCCAACCATGAGCGGAAATCGCTACCGCGCCACCGCCGCTCGCACGACGCAGTGCAGCAATCGCAATCCGGCCGCGTGCCGCCGCCCATGGCCGAGGCTCTGTGCAAGCTGGTCAGGCACGAGGCCCAGCGCGCGATACAGATCGACAAGACCCTGGGCCAGGACGCGGGCCCATCGGACCGCCCGGCGCAATCCATCGTGGAATGGGAGGAGCAGCTTGTGCTGGCAAGGCGCGGACAGGGACGCTTCCGACAGGAGGTGGCGCGAATCAAGAAACACTGCCGTGTAACCGGCGTCAACCGGCCTGAGTACCTGATTGTCAGTCACGGCAAACCGTGGCGGGACAGCGACAACGCCGAGCGCCTGGACGGCGAGAACGGTCTGTTGCTCTCACCGTCGATCGATCACCTCTTTGATCGAGGTTTCATCAGCTTCGAGAACGACGGCAACCTGCTCGTCTCGCGCGTGGCGCACGAGGTGTCACCGCACAAGATGGGTGTGCCAGTGGGCGCGCGGTTCAATGCAGGAGCGTTTTCGGAGGGACAACGGCGATACGTGGAGTTTCACCGGGAATCGGTGTTTCTCGAGGCGGCCAGGCGGGGGTAGGCGGCCTTCCTTGGGGCGCAGACGCTACCGCCGCTTCGCGTACACGGTCCCGGCGATCGCGCCGATCACGACGCCGGCCGGCCCGGTGATGAACAGGCCCAGCAGCGGTCCCTGGTTGGCCTCCGGCGCGACGATCATCGGACCGAAGAACCCCACCACGAATCCCAGCCCGCCGAGGATCACCGCGCGGAGCCCCGACATTATGACGACCGAGTTCGAGTCCTCCGCCGTGCCATTCCAGACCTGCCGCGACACCTGAACGGACGCCGCCAGCGCCACCAGGCTGCCGATCCACGCGAGGCCGTCAAGCGGCAACATGAGCATCAGCATCCAGACGAGGAAGAAGGTGCCGAAGAATGCCAGCACTGCGATTGCTTTACGCGCCATGCCGGCGAGCGTACCCGGTTCGCTGTCGTGCCGCGACGGCAGCTGCATAACTTTGGTGGCTCGCTGGCGCGTCTGACCATGCGTACGGTAGACTACCGTACGAACTGACTCCGGAGTCCGCCCATGACTGCCACCGCCCGCCTCGACCTGCGCCTGTCGGTCAAGGACCGGCAACGCATCGACCGCGCTGCCGCCCTGGCCGGGCTGCCGCTCGCCACCTTCGTCCGCACGGCCGTACTGCGTGAAGCGGACCGGACCGTCGCTGCGGAATCCGTCGCGACGCTCGCCCCGGCCGAGTCGAAGCGCTTCCTGGCGGCACTCGCGAAGCCATTTGCGCCCAACGCCGCGCTGCGCCGCGCGATGAAGCGCGGCGAGGCCCTCGGCCTCTGAGGTGACGCTCGCGATCGAGGAGCTGGACCCGAAGCGGCACGACCGTGCCGGCTTCGACTGCGGCGTGGAACCGCTCAACCGCTACCTGCGCACGCTGGCCACGCAGCACCGTGGCAAGGGCATCGCCACTACTTTTATGCTGGTCGACACCGCCGCCCCTGCCCTGATCCTGGGCTATTACAGCCTGAGCGCCGCGAGTCTGGCCTTCGAGCGCCTGACGGACGCCGACCGAGCCGGGCTGCCGCACTACCCCATCCCCGCGGTTCGCATCGGCCGCCTGGCCGCCTCCGCGGCCCACCGCGGCCAGCGCCTCGGCGAGCTGCTCCTCCAGAACGCGATCAAGCGCACCCTGGCAGCGCGCCGCACCCTCGGCGTATACGCCGTGCTCGTCGAGGCCAAGGACGCTGCCGCCGAGGACTTCTATCGCAGGTATGGTTTTCGCCTGTGTGACGAGCACACGCGCCAGCTCTATCTCCCGCTCGGCCGCGACTGACGTGACTCTCTACATGACTTTCGTAGTTGGAGATCGGCTGTCACTACCCAACCGCCGACCTATACCAGCGCTGCGATCCCCTTCCGATCGATCACTTCGAGCAGCTTGAGCGACGGCCCGCACGGGCGGCAGGTCGTTGCCGCGAACCTCGATGCCGCCCGCGTCTACTCCAACCCCTTCACGATCTCCTCGATCGTCTGCCGCCAGATCGAGAAGTTCATCGCGAGGTTCGCCTCCGTCACGCCGCCGTGCAGCAGGATCGAACGTCTGTACGATCAGGTCGCCCTCCTCGTCCACGCTCGCCTTCACCCCGACGAAGTTCTGGTTGATGCCGTTCGCGAGACCGTCGGGCACGCCGAGCTCGAATCGCAGGAAGGCGCGCAGCCCGATCATGCCGTACTCGTTGGAGCCTTCCGGGTGCTCGCCGACGAACGCGACCAGGAACGGTTGCTCGGCGATCGCGCTGCGGATGAGATTGCGCTTGCCGCCGTGCTCCTCGATCTCCGCCACGAACCCCCAATGGCGCATCAGCTTCGCGAGGTCGCTGGCACAGATCGCATCGAACGCCACGTCGGGCTTGAGGCGGGTGCCGAGGTGCAGGCGGAACGTGAGCGGCTGCCGGCCGTCGTAGCCGAGCCCCTTGCAGAGCGTCGTCATGGCCTCGCGCGCCAGGGCACGGACGTCCTTCGCGTTACGAACGGCGACGACCTTCTCGGTCTTGTCCGCTGGTGAATTCGCGGCGCCCGTCGAGACCTCGAAGCTCACGCCGGGCTCATCGGGCTCGGACCAGAACTGCAGGTACGCCTCGACCCCGCGGGCGGGGCTGAACTCGAGGATGTAGAACGAGTAGTCGCCGATGTGCCAGGTCTTGTCGCGCTGGCGGCCAGGCCACAGGCACGCGGCCTTGAGGTGGGCGAGCAGCGTGGCCTCGCACGCGGCGTAGAGCGCGACCTGGGTGCGCGGCTTGCGCTGCGGCTTCACGAGCGTGCCGCTGTCCTCGAACGGGCGCCACGGCGCGCCGTCCAGAGTGAGCCAGATCTGCATCGGCCCTTTCGATCGTGCACGTGGTTTGCGGGTGGCCATGTCGCTGTATCCCTGCGGTCCCGGGGGCTCGTGACTTTGACGACGAGCTAGACGTCGCCTTGTAGTCCAGTCGGCTCGTCCGACAAGTCGATGTAGAGCGGGTCTGTGTCGTGACCTTATCGGCCAGGGTGACGACTCGCAAGTAGCGGACCCCGAGTGAACGCGTCTGAAGGACCTTGCGCTCGAGACACGGGGCGTTTCTGTGGAATGGGCTATCCACTTGGCTCCACCTCGCTCAATCGCGCGGTTCCTGGATCAACTGCAGTGGCCGGTGAGCCGTTCAGCTGAAACGCCTGGTGCCAGTTCGTGCGCTGTCGCGGGGTCCCGTGATGTGGTCTGGTTCACAGGGTCATGCGCACAGCCTATGCGCATGTTTCATGCGCATGATCCATGCGCACAGAAGGGGAAATGGATACCTCTTGGCCCGAACCCGCCCATCCGCCACTCCCCTGGCGATTCCGCGGAAACGTCTCGCGAAGTCGACCCCGTTCTTGAAGTCACCCGGGATGCCCTTGTTGTACCCCGGCGGCCTTGCGAGCTTGGAGGCCTCGTAGCTCGCGATGAGCATATCCTTCGCGTCGACGAGCTTCGCGGCGAGCTGGTACGTCGTGCGACGACACAGGGACGCCGAACGGCCGAGGGCCGGCGCTCGCTGGTGACGCGCTCCACGGCCGGTCGCGCAGCATTGGTCGTGATCCTGAGATGTCGAGCCGCAGCATGTACTCGGCCGCGGCCGCATCGGCGGGATCGAAGCTGAAACGCAGCGACGATTCCTCGAGCCGGAATACCTCGCGGATCAGCTCCTCGGCGCGATTCGTCGTGGCGTACACGAGCGGCCCGCGCGCTGCGGCGAGCGCGGCCGAGCGCAACGGGTCGAGCACCCCGTCCTGCGCCATGCGGCGATACAGGCCTTCCAGCAGTTGCTCGGCGGCTCGCCCTGGAGGACGAGGTCCGCGTCGAGACCGCTGCTCAAGAGCAGCTTTTCGACGCGCGGGCGAAACGACTCGTTCGATGCGGGATCGACGAGCAGCTGCACCAGCGGTCGCGGCGGGTTCGCCTGGGAACGGTCTCATGCGAGCCTCCATCGCAGGATCCCCGTCGCTGCGATCGGCCGCCATCCGCTAAAGCCCGTAGTGGCGACGCCATGACATGCGGCCCCGCAGCTACCGCCGCTTTGATTTTCCCTCCAGGACGGCCTTCACGTGGCGTCCGAACGCCTTGTCGCGCTTGCGACGCTCGACGTACGACAGGTCGTGAAAAGCGGTCTCCTTCCTGAGCTTCAGGTAGTCCTGCAGGCGCTCCCCGGCCAGCTCGCCACGGTCGATGGCCGCGCGCACGGCGCAACCGGGCTCGCTCGCGTGACCGCAATCGGTGAACCGGCACTGCCTCGCAAGCGCGCCGACGTCGGCAAACGTGTCGTCGAGACCCTCGGCGACACCGAGCATCCCCAGCTCGCGCATGCCTGGCATGTCGATCAATAGCGCACCGCCCTCGAGCACGATGAGTTGCCGACGCCCGAGGAACCGAGCAGGCAGTAGGTCCTGCCCGGGACCAGCAACTCCCGGATCTGGTGGAGGCCGTCGCCCGTCACGCTGCTGAGCGTCACGATCCGCTCGCCGATCCCCGCCTGCCGGATGGTGCCGATCAACACCTGCAGCTCCTCGTTGCTGACGAGGTCGGTCTTCGTCAGCAGCAGCACGGGCTCGATCTGCCCTTCCCTGACCATCACGAGGTAGCGCTCGAGCCGGCGCACATTGAAGTCGAACTGGCAGGACTGGATCACGAACGCCACGTCGACGTTCGCCGCGATCATCTGGAACTCGATGTCCTTGCCGGGGGTCTTTCGTCGCAGGAACGAGCTGCGCGGAAGCAGGCCGTGGATGCTGGCGACGGACTTCCCGTCGCGGTAACTCACGCAGACCCAGTCGCCCACACAGGGAATGTCGGTCGACGAGCTGGTGGCGTGCAGGAACCTGCCCGTCAGCTCGGCGGATGTCTCGCCCTGGTCGTCGCGCACGAGGTAACGGTCGCGGTCGACGGCGGTGACCCGGGCAACGGACAGGCCCGGGCCGCAGGTCAGGGGCTCGCCCACCCGAACTCCTGCTGCACCCGCTGCCGGAACGGCGTGCGGATCTGTGCGGGCGTACGCTCGAAGAACTCCTTTGCGGCCGCCGCGCACCCGGTGGCGACGAGCTCCCGCAGGTAGTCGAGCCTGACCTGTTCGCTCGCGAGTCCCGGCGTCAGGTCCGGCAGGTTTGGCTCGACCGCGCGCCACACGGCCCCGTCGAGGCCCTTGGACACGACCCAGTCCCGGATGACGGCCTCGATGCCGTGGGAGTGTCCCATGTCCTCGGCACGCGCCCAGTAGCCGATGTCGTGCGTCCAGACGCCCTCGCGGACGGCGAGATCAGCGGCTGCGGAGAGCACGGAGGCCTTGCGGCTGAACGTCCAGAGCGTGGGTTGCAGCGGCGCACCCCCGACCAGCACCGGCAGCAGACGTGGCCCGCTCGAGAAGCGCGCGAACTCCACCGGCAGCAGCGGCCCGTCCGTGTGCCACTCGGGCTCGAGGTCCATGCCGAGCGGATCCCAGATCAGGTAGCCCCAACCGATGATGGCAATCTTCACGTAACCCGCCTGCACTCACGATGTCCGGACAACGCCCCGCATGGTACGCCGACCGCGCTGGTCTACAGCAACTGCGTCAGGATCATGACGAGGCCGGTCACGGACACGGTCCACGCCACGGTCCGCGCCCAGGGGATGCCCATCCAGTAGATCACCGCGTGCGCCAGCCGCGCATAGAAGAAGATCGCTGCCCCCAGCGCGGTCGTCGCATTGGCCTGGCCGCTGACGTGCGCCACCAGCACCAGTGCGGCGAACAGCACCAGGCTTTCGAGCAGGTTGCGATGCGCCCGTTGCGCCCGCCCCACCCAGCCGCGACCTTCGATGATAGCGGACCCGCACCGCGCGCGATACAAGGGGCCACCACCCACTCCGGGCAGGAGGCGCGCCATGACCGGCCGCATCGAGCGCATCGAACTGTGGCACGTGAACGTGCCGCTTCCCGCACCCTTCTGGTCGTCATGGGTCCCGGGCTATCCGCAGACGCACGTCGCGCAGACCTTCGCGCGCTTCGTCACCAGCGACGGGCTGGTGGGCGAGACGGCGGGCCCGTCCTTCACCACTGAGCGGAGCGGCCTCGGCGACCTGCTCGGCGGATTCCTGCTCGGACTGCCCGCCGACGACATGGAGTCCTTCCGCAAGCGCGTGCGCGAGGCCTCCTACCTCGGCTGGCGCAACTGGTGGCTCGAGGCGGCGATGTAGGATCTCGCCGGCAAGATGGCCGGCAAGCCTGTGTACAAGCTGCTGCAGGAACACGAGCAGACCGTCTCACGCGTGCGTGTCTACGCCTCGACCGGTTCGCTCGAGCCGCGCGAGGAACGGCGTCCCTATCTCGACGAGATCCGCCGCATGGGCATCGACGCGGTGAAGATCCGCGTCAAGTACGACACGCTCGAGGAGGATCTCGCAATCGTGCGCGGCGTGGGAGCAGGGCGGGCACCTGGAGTATCCCTACGAGCCGCCCGGTTTCGTGCCCGCGGCGCGCGAGGGCATCATGCCGCCGGTGATGGTCAATGGCGACGGCACGATCGACGTGCCGCAGTCACCGGGCCTCGGCGTGCAAGTCGACGAGCGCCTGCTGCGCCGCTACGGCAAGCGCTTCCACGTCTCGACGCCGACCCGCGTCGCGCTGCACACCATCCGCGAGAAGGGACTGAAGGCCGCGCTGACGCTCAAGAAGGCGAAGGAGGGTTGATCGGGGCGGGTCCGCGCCGGCGGCGATCTACAACGCCGTCCGCAGCGCGTCCGTCGACGCCTTGGCGGTTTGAAACCGCTGCAGCAGGCCGCCCGCGGCCTCGATGACCAGCACGAACGCGGGCTCGCAGCGCTCGTCCCGCTCGGCCGCCGCCTCCAGCTTCTCGACGAGCTCAGCGAACCCGGCCAGCACGTCCATCATCGTGCCCTCGATGCCCGACAGTGCGGTGAGGATCCGCGCCGCGTCGATATCCGCCGACACTGCCGCGTCGCGCTGCTCGCCGACGGCCGAGAGGGCGTCACTCGACACCTGCGCCAGCCGACCGCACAAGCCCTTGGCGGCGGCGCGCAGGTTCTCGTCCACGCGGATCCGCGGCAGTTCCTTCTGCAGGTTTTCCGAAGTCGCCCGCATCTGCACCGCGCAATCGCGTACGTCCGCGATCGCATCGAGCGCCAGGGTCCGCTGGTCCTTGTCCTTGTCTGTCATGGGTCCGAAGTTTACCGCATGGGTGGCGTTTCCGCGGAAACGTGGCAGATTTGCGTCATATGACCAACCCAGTGCTCGCCTCCCCCGACGACGTCCTGCGTTTCTGGTTCGAGGAACTCGGCAGCGCCGACTGGTGGAAGAAATCGCCGGTGCTCGATTGCCGCATCGCGGTGCGCTTCAGCGCGACGCTAGCCGCCGCCGCGCGCTGCGAGCTCTACGCATGGCGTGCGACACCGCGGGGCCGACTTGCCGAGGTGATCGTGCTCGACCAGTTCTCGCGCAACATCCATCGCGACACGGCCGGGGCGTTTGCCAACGATGCGCTGGCACTGGCACTCGCGCAGGAAGCGGTCGCGCTCGGCTGCGACCGGGAGCTGCCCGTCGAGCGCCGCACCTTCCTCTACCTGCCGTACATGCACAGTGAATCGGCGCTCATCCACGAGCTGGCCCTGCGGCTCTTCGACACGCCGGGACTGGAGTACAACCTCGAGTTCGAGCGACGCCACAAGGTGATCATCGACCGCTTCGGTCGCTACCCGCACCGAAACGCGGTACTCGGGCGCAGCTCGACGCCCGAGGAACTCGCTTTCCTGCAGCAGCCGGGATCGTCGTTCTGAGTCCGTGACGGGCGCCCGCCGGGCGGGGCCGGGCCTAGCCTTCGGCAGGCGGTGGGACGGCGACCAGCACGGCCCGGTCGCACTTCGGACAGACGCTCATCCGCTGGAACTGCGTGCTCGACCACTGGTGCCCGCAGGGGCAGCGCACCTCGTACAGCACCCGCAACTCGCCGTTGACGACCTGGCGTTCGCGGACCTCGAAGCCGGGCGGTGTGTGCTCGTGCTGCGCCGTTTCCGCACGTGCCCGGTACGGTCCCTCGGGCTCGGCGGGAACCTCGGCGGCATCCACGTAGGTCTCCTGCTCCTGCTTGCCGCGGGCGTTGCGGATCCAGTTCTTGAGGTCGATCGGCATCCTGTGGCACAGGATACTAGGACTTGCGGGCCATGAGCGTAAGTCGCGGGTTTACGTACCTCGACCATTGCCCTACATTGCGGTCATCCCGCGCCCGCCCGGAGACCGCAATGCCGCTGGAAATCAGGAAAAGCGCCGAGCAGATGGTCGCGGAAGCCACGGCGGCGATCGAGACCCTGAGCGTCGAGGAGGCCCGCGCGCTGCACGGCCGGCCGGACGTGACCTTCATCGACCTGCGCGACATACGCGAGATCTGGCGCGAGGGCGCCGTCCCGGGCGCGCGCCAGGTGCCGCGGGGCATGCTCGAGTTCTGGCTCGATCCCGGCAGCCCCTACCACAAGGACTACTTCGCCTCGGGCAACAAGTTCGTGTTCTTCTGTGCGGCCGGCTGGCGCTCCGCACTCTCGGCGAAGACGGCGCAGGACATGGGTCTCACGCCGGTCGCCCACATCGAGGGCGGCTTCGACGCGTGGAAGGCTGCCGGCTCGCCGGTCGAGACCGTCGAGCCGAAGATCCACGGGCGCTCGAAGTAGCCTGGCGGATGGTCCGTCGCGCCCGGCCCTCGCTCAATAGGCGCGCTGCAATTCCTCTGCGACGAGATCGAGCAACTGCTGCTGCCCGAAACTCGGCAGCGGGCGGCCGTTGACGAAGTACTCCGGCGTTGCCGTCACCTTGAGCGCCATGGCGTCGGCTCGATCCCGCTGCACGCGCTCGACGACATCCGGCGCGCTCATGTCGGCCATGAGCTGACCGAGGTTCAGGCCGATGCCCGTGACCGCCTGCAGCGCGAGGTCCGGCTGCACTGTGTGGTTGACCGCCCACTGCGATTGCGACGCGAACAGCGCCTCGAGAGTCTCCCAGTACTTGCCCTGCTTGCGACTCGCCTCGAGCAGTGCGACCACGTAGTCCGAGCCCTCGTGCAGCGCGACGTGGCGCAGCGAGACGCGGATCCGGCCTGGGTTGTCCGCGAGCATCTGCTTCACGACAGGATAGAACAGCGCGCAGGTCTCGCACGCGGGATCGAGGAACTCGACGATGTGCACCCGCGCCGCGGGGTCGCCGAGCTGGGGCGCATGCTCGCTCGCAAGCGCCGCGTCGTCGGCGTTCGCGCTGGCCGCCACCTGCGGCGCCTGCTGCGACTTCTCGTCCGCCACGATCATGGCCACGGCGGCGATCACGAGCAGCGCCACGACCGAGCCGATGATGAGCACCCAGCGGCGGGTCTCGCTCCCCGGAGATGCGCCCGCCCCGGCCGCCTGGGGATCCTGCGGGTTCGGCTGGTTGCGCTTGGTCTTGCGGCTCATCGGCGACTCCGGTGCGTGCTGTCTGCAGGATCGCGAAGTCTGCCGGAACGCCTGCGCCACGCCAAGCGCAGACCTCGCCCGTCTACCGGGTTCCCGACGGCAGGCGCCGCACCTTTGCGGCGGAAAGCAGGCCGCGCAGCCGTTGCCCGCTCGATGTCCCGGATGTCCGCGACCCGCCACTCGGCGATGCCCGGCATGATGTCGCGCACCAGGGATCCGCACCGGGGATGAGCAGGCTGCTCGCCTTGACGCAGTGGAGCTTGAGGGTGGGCAGGGCAACCTCTGCATCGTTCTCAGGATACGGTCCGCCTGCCAAAGACCAACCGCCCGGGGTCCGCGCGGGCTGCGGCCGGAGCGTGCCGATTGCGGTAGTCGCGCGTAAGATCCGGATCAAAGCGCAGGAAACGGACCCATGGATCTAGCCCCGGACACGCTGGTGCTGCTCTCGCGCATCCAGTTCGCCTTCACGATCAGCTTCCACATCGTCTTTCCTGCCTTCACGATCGGCCTGTCGGCCTTCATCGCCACGCTGCTCGTCGCCCACCTGCGCACCGGGCGCGATCACTACCGCACGCTGGCGCGCTTCTGGACCAAGGTGTTCGCGGTCTCGTTCGCGATGGGAGTCGTTTCGGGCATCGTGCTCTCCTACCAGTTCGGCACCAACTGGAGCCGCTTCTCGGAGGTTACCGGCAACGTGCTCGGGCCGCTGATCGGCTACGAGGTGCTCACCGCCTTCTTCCTCGAGGCGACCTTCCTCGGGATCATGCTGTTCGGCGGTGACCGCGTACCGAAATGGCTGCACGCGCTCTCCGCCGCCATCGTCGCCGTCGGCACCTCGCTGTCGGCGTTCTGGATCCTCTCGGCCAACAGCTGGATGCAGACGCCCGTGGGCCACGAGATGCGCGACGGCATCGCCTTCCCGGTGACGTGGTTCGAGATCGTCTTCAACCCGAGCTTCCCGTACCGCTTCCTGCACATGCTGGTCGCGGCCTACCTCACCACTTCGCTCGTCGTGCTCGCGGTCGCGGCGCGCTACCTGCTCGCGGGACGCTTCGTCGAGGAAGGCCGCACCATGGCGCGCATGGGCGTCGGCATGCTCGCGGTGCTCGCGCCGCTGCAACTCGTGATCGGCGACTTCCACGGCCTCAATACCGCCGAATACCAGCCCGCCAAGGTGGCGGCGATGGAAGCGCACTGGGACGGCAGTCATCCGGCCGCCCTCGTGCTGTTCGCGTGGCCCGATGCGCAGGCCGAACGCAATCACTTCGAAGTGGCTATCCCGCGGCTCGCCAGCCTCATCATCACGCACGACCTGAACGGGCTGTTCCCGGGACTGAAGGATTTCCCACCCGAGGACCGGCCGCCGGTGTGGCCGGTGTTCTGGATGTTCCGCGTGATGGTGGCGGTCGGCATGGCCATGATCGCGATCGGGCTCGTCGGCGCGTGGCTGTGGTGGCGCGGCCGGCTGTTCGACACTCGCTGGTACCTCGCGCCGGTCGGCTACACGTGGTCGTTCGGGTTCATCGCCATCCTCGCCGGGTGGATGGTCACCGAGATCGGCCGCCAGCCGTGGCTGGTGCACGGCGTGCTGCGCACGGCGGACGCGACCTCGCCGATCCTGGCCTCGACGGTGGCCATCTCGCTCGCGCTGTTCGTGCTGGTGTACTGCGTCGTGTTCACCGTCGGCGTGATGTACATACGGCGGTTGCTGCAGAAGGGCCCGACGCCCACCTCGCACGCACCGGACGAGTCGCTGCCGAGCCGGCCGCTCTCCGCGGCACAGCGCGCGGCGCACGAGGCGATGGCGCCGGGAGGTGCGTCATGAGCGGCATCGAATACACGGTGCCCGTGGTCTGGGCGCTGCTCATCGGCACGGCGGTCGCGCTCTACATCGTGCTCGACGGTTTCGACCTGGGGCTGGCGATCCTGTTCCCGTTCTTCAAGAGCGAGGCGGACCGCGACCAGATGATGAACTCGGTGGCGCCGTTCTGGGACGGCAACGAGACCTGGCTGGTGCTCGGCGGCGGCGGGTTGTGGGTGGCGTTCCCGCAGGCGTACGCGGTGATCATGCCGGCCCTGTACCTGCCGGTGATCGTGATGCTGCTCGCGCTGGTCTTCCGCGGCGTGGCGTTCGAGTTCCGCTGGGTGGCCAAGCCGCGCCACCGCAAGTGGGACATCGCGTTCGCCGCCGGCTCGACGGTCGCGGCGCTGTGCCAGGGATTCGTGCTCGGCGGCCTGCTGCAGGGCATCACGGTGGTCGACGGACGGTTCGCGGGCGGCCCGTGGGACTGGCTCACGCCGTTCACGCTGCTGTGCGGGCTCGGCGTGGTGGCGGGCTACACGCTGCTCGGCGCCACCTGGCTCATGATGAAGACCGAGGGACCGGTCGAGGTGCGTGCGCGTCGCATGGCGCCCGCGCTGCTCGCGACGCTGATGGTGTTCGTCGGCGGCGTGAGCCTGTGGACGCCGCTCGTGATCGAGCGCATCGCCGAGCGCTGGTTCACGCTGCCGAACCTCTACTACCTCGCGCCCGTGCCGCTCGCGACGCTGCTGCTCGCGTGGTGGTGCTGGCGCGGCATCGTGGGCGGGCGCAGCACGCAGCCGTTCCTCTCGGCCGTCGGCATCTTCATGTGCGCCTACGTGGGACTCGTGATCTCGAATGCGCCGTGGCTGGTGCCGCCGACGCTCACGATCTGGGACTCCGCCGCCTATGTCGGCTCGCAGGTATTCATGCTGATCGGCACCACGCTGCTGCTGCCGATGGTGCTCGGCTACACGGTGTTCGTGTTCTGGGTGTTCCGCGGCAAGTTGAAGCCCGGCGAGGGGTATCACTGAGAGGTGCCAGTGGTCGGATCCGTCGGATTCGACCACCGGCACCGTCGGGTTGGAGCAGGCTCCCGGGCCTACGCGGCCTTGCCCCTGGCCAGGGCGTGGACGTCGGCGGCGTGCAGCCCGCGCCCGCCGATCGCCCGGTCCCCGCCCTCGAACTCATTGATGCGGACCCAGGTCACGCCGCGCATCTGTTCGCCTTCGACTTCGATCATCGCTTCCGTGACCCGGGCGATGAGTTCCTGCTTCTGCTTCGGCGTGAAAACGTCCTTGATGACGTTGATGGTTACCATTGGCATGTCGGTTCTCCTTCAGGTTGTCAGTTTCGCGTTGAGGTGATCGATGACCCGCCCCATCGGTCCGCTCGGGCTGAACTCGACGGCTTCGTAGTCCTCGTCGACTCAGACCGTATGACCGGGTGGCCAGTAGGAGACGCCGCCCGCCTCGCATCGTGTCGGCAGCCGGTTTCGATGCTGTTTCACGGAGTTCTCCCTGCGTGCTCCCGGCGTGGGGTCCACCGTCGGTGAGCGCATTTGTACCCGTCGTCTGCGTCCGAAGCTTGTAGAAAGCATGGAGAAGACCTGGGGGTTTGCCTGGGCCGCGGGCGGTGCCCTGGGCGGTGCCGGCCAGCGTTGCGGTCAGCACGAACAGCGACGTGAGCAGCAGGATTTCAAAGCGATGGTGCTTCATGGGTGGTTTCCTCAGGGTAGGTGGATGTCGAGCCGGATGTCAGGCGGTCGCCAGGGAACGCAGCACGTCCTGCAGGTCGAGCGCCAGGCACGCGATGACGATCAGGGTCTTCGTCAGGCGGGGCTTCTGTAGTCGGTTCATTGGTCGTCTCCTTTGTCGTGGGACTTTTTACGCTCTGCACCCGGGCCGGGCTTGCAGCCGTGCGGGATTTTTCCTGGAGATTCTTGGGAGATCCGCCGAGCGGCGGCATGCTCGCTTCCATGCTCTACCGCTTCGGCGCCTTCGAGCTCGACACGGCCAAGTTCGAGCTGCGCAGCGACGGCACGATCCGTCCCGTCGAGCCGCAGGTCTTCGGCCTGCTCGCCCTGCTGGTCGAGAACCGCGAGCGCATGGTCTCGAAGGACGAAATCGTCGAGAAGGTCTGGGACGGCCGGATCGTCTCCGATGCAGCGATCGCGAGTCGCGTGAAGTCCGCACGCCAGGCGATCGGCGACGACGGCAAGGCCCAGCGCTACATCAAGACGCTCCACGGCCAGGGCTTCCGCTTCGTCGCGGAGGTGAGGGCCGCGCACGACGTACAACTCGCCGAGCCGGGCGCCGCTCCGCCGCCGTTACCCGCGACGCAGGCCTCGCGGCCCTCCATCGCGGTACTGCCCTTCCGCCTCGTCGGCGAACCGGGACCTTACGCAGCCATCGCGGACGCCCTCCCCGACGACCTGATCTCCGAACTCGCGCGCCTGCGCTGGCTCTTCGTCACCGCGCGCGGCTCGTCGTTCCGGCTCCGTTCGCACGAGACCGACGTTGGCGGGATAGGTCCCTGTTCGGTGTGCGCTACTGCCTGTCGGGCACGGTCGAAGTCGCAGGGCCAAGGCTCGCCGTCATGGTCGAGCTCGCCGACACGAGGGACGGCGGCATCGTCTGGGCCGAGCGCTTCGCCGTCCCGGTCGACGAGGTGCACCAGGTGCGGGACGAGATCCGCTCACGCGTGCTGACGGCGCGCGAGATCCGCACCCCGGCGCACGAGGCGAATCTTGCGCGCCTCACCGTGAGCGGGAATCTCGACGCGTGGTCCGCCTACCACCTCGGCCTGCAGCACGTGTATCGATTCAACCGCAAGGACGACGCGGCGGCCGCCGCACTGTTCAAGCAGGCGGTCGCGCAGGACCCCGGGTTCGCGCGCGCCCGCGCGGGCCTCTCCTTCGTCCACTTCCAGACGGCCTTCCTGCGCCACACGGACGACGTGCCCGGCGAGATCTCGCCGGCGCGCCGGTACGCAGAACGCGGCGTCGAGCTCGATTCGCTCGACCCTTTCGTCAACTTCACCATGGGCCGCAGTCACTGGCTCGAGGGGAACCTCGACGGCAGCCTCGGCTGGCTCGAGCGCGCGTGCGAGATCAGTCCGAACTACGCGCAGGGCATCTACGCACGCGCCTGGACCGAGTCGCTGTCCGGCAGGGCGCTCGAGGGTCGCGAGCACGTCGATCTCGCGATGCGACTGAGCCCGCTCGATCCGCTCTATTACGCGATGCAGGGCACGCGCGCGCTCGGCCACCTGGCTCTGGGCGAGGAACAGTTGGCGGCGGCCTGGGCGCGAGTGGCTGGCGCCCTCGCGCGACACGGGTTCTGAATCGACGCAACAAGATCGATCGGGTCACGGCTGGCGCCCGGCCGCGGTGGTCACCTGCTCGGCCTCGAAGCGCGCCTTCGCCTTCTGCACGACTTCGTCGACGCGGAGCATCGGGGTGATGCGTGTCGCCGTGTGCGTATCCCTCGTGTGCTTCAGGTCTCGACGACGGCCTTGAGGTTGCCGAGCCCAGTCGCGAAATCCGTACCGATCATCTTGTCCATGTCGAAGACCAGGCTCATCACCTTGCCGACGAAGGGCTGGCGGCCGTGCATGGCCCAGGTGACCTCGGTGGCGTCGCCCCTTGGCACGAGCGTGAACTCGACGACGTTGTCCGCGGCGATCGGCTTGAACATCTGCAGTCGCATCGTCCCCTTGCCCGGCGCCTCGCTGCCGATGACGGTGACGCGGCCGCTGCCCACGTCCTTGTTGCCGGCGAACTCGAACGTCGCCCCTGCGCCGCGGTCCGGACCGCTGTACGTGCCCTTCATGGCCGGGTCCTTGCGGTAGTAGGGGGACCATTCTTCGCCGGCGTGCAGGTTGTCGATCAGCGGGAAGATCGCTTCGGGCGGCGCCTTGATGATCGCGGTGCGCGCGACGCGAAAAGTGTCTGGACGGGATGCTGCGTAGAGGATCACGCCGGCGATCACGACGGCGGTTACGAGCAGGATGATCTTGAACACGGGGCCTCCGTCGAGTGGTTGATGCGTGTAGTGCGTCGCGTCAGGCCTTTGCCTTCCCCGTCTCTTCCAAGAGCACGCGCATGCGCTCTACCGCCGGTGTCTGCGCGAAGTCGTCGAGTTCGAACAGTTGCCGCACCTCGATCTCGCCCACCCCGCCGTCCACCGCGGGATTGGGGCAGCGCTTCGTCCACTCGAGGGCCTCTTCGCGGGACTTCGCTGGATCAGCGTGTAGCCGGCGATCAGCTCCTTGGTCTCGGCGAAAGGTCCGTCGACCAGCGTGGTCTTCCTGCCGTCGTACTTGATGCGCCAACCCTTGGAACTCGGTTGCAGGCCGGACCCGTCGAGGAGCATTCCCGCCGCGGCGAGTTCCTCGTGGTACTTGCCCATGCAGTCGAAGAGGGACTCCTCCGGCATGACGCAGGCCTCGGAGTCCCGGGTGGCCTTGACGATGATCATGAAGCGCATTGGCGTAGTCCCCTCCAGTGATGAGTGATTGCGGACCTGTCATCGCTTGGTCGAACGGCGCCGCGCCATTTCGACAGCCCCGAGTTCGCCCCGCTCGAGCAACGCGTCGACCAGTTCCAGCCCCGCGTCGGGGCCATCGCGCATGGCCACGGCCACCGCGCGATTCAACTCGATGATCGGCGAGGGTTCGAGGCGCAGCAGCAGGTCGTAGAGACCGACGATCCGGCCCCAGTCGGTGGTCCCGGCAGTCGTCGCCTGCGCATGCACGGCCGCGATCGCGGCCTGCAGCGTGTACGGGCCGAACCGACCCGAGGCGAGCGCACGCTGCACCAGCGCGACGCCCTCCGCGATCTGCGGGCGATTCCAGAGCGAGCGGTCCTGGTCGTCGAGCAGCACGAGGTCGCCGTTCGGGGCGGTCCGCGCGGCGCGGCGCGAGTCGTGCAGCAGCATCAGTGCCAGCAACCCCGCCGCTTCCGGCTCAGGCAGCAGTGCGACCAGCAGGCGTGCGAGGCGAATCGCCTCGGCGGAGAGGTCGTGGCGGGTCAGCGCGGTACCGGCGCTCGCGGCGTGGCCTTCGTTGAATACGAGGTACGCCACGCGCAGTACCGAATCGAGCCGTGCGGGCAGCTCGGCGGTCGACGGGACCTCCTAGGGAATGCGCGCATCGCGGATCTTGGCCTTGGCCCGCACGATGCGCTGTGCCAGCGTCGGTGCTGGCGTCAGGAACGCCGCAGCGATCTCCTCGGTGGTGAGTCCGCAGACTTCCCGCGAGGTGAGCGCCACCTGCGCATCGGGCGCAAGCGCCGGGTGGCAACACGTGGGGATCAGGCGCAGGCGGTCGTCCTCGACGCGTCCGACCGCAGCCTGCGCGGGATCATCGGCCGCGACGTCGTGCACCTCCACGTCGAGCGGTTCGAAGCGCGACTGGCGGCGGATCTGGTCGATGGCCTTGAAGCGGCCCGCGGACACCAGCCACGCGCGGGGATTCGCCGGCACGCCGTCGCGCGGCCACTGCTCGAGCGCCACGCGGAAGGCCTCGTGCAGCGCCTCCTCGGCGAGGTCGAAGTCGCCGAGCAGCCGGATCAGCGTGGCGAAGACGGCGCGCGACTCGCTGCGGTACACCGCATCGACTGTCTCGCGTGCACGTTGCGCCGATTCAGCATTCAATGCGCAATGTCTCCTCCGCGCCGCGCGAGGCCGCAGCGACCCCGACGAATCGGCCTCGGACCGTGGCGCGGCTGGCTCAGCCTTCGTACTTGAAGGACAGCGACACCCGCGCGCGATACGCGACGACCTTGCCGTCCTCGACCTTCATGTCGAGCTTGGTGACCTCGGCGATGCGCAGGTCGCGCAGCGACTTGGCCGCGGTCTCGACCGCATTGGTCGCCGCATCCTCCCAGGACACGGTGCTGGTGCCGATGATCTCGGTGACGCGATAGACGCCGCTGTCGACTTTTTTCGGGGCTTCCGGGTTTCGAGTGGCTCGCGATAGGCTGCGAGGCCTATGCGAGACAAAGATCTGTACGCCGCGATTCTCGGCGTGAGGGCGCCGTGGTCGGTGCGCGAGGTGGAACTGCGGGCTGCGGCGCAGGAAGTCGAGGTCTTCATCGAGCATGATGGCTCGCAGGGGCTGAGCTGCCCGAGGTGCGGTCAGACCTGTGGCCGGCACGACACGCGGCGGCGCTCCTGGCGCCATCTCGACACCTGCCAGTTCCGCACCACGCTGACGGCGGAGGTACCGCGCGTGCAGTGCCCGCAGCACGGCGTGCTGCAACTGGAGGTGCCGTGGTCGGAGCGCGGCTCGCGCTTCACGGCGATGTTCGAGAGCCTGGCGATCGACTGGCTGCGCGAGGCGAACCTGACGGCGGTGTCGCGGCGGTTGCGGGTGAGTTGGGACGAACTCGACGGGATCCAGCAGCGGGCGGTGCGCCGGGGGCTGGCGCGGCGGGAGGCGGCGCCGATCGCGCGGGTGGGCGTGGACGAGACCGCATTTCAGCGGCGCCACGAGTACGTGACGGTGGTCAGCGACCTGGAGCGAGGCTGCGTGGTGCAGGTAGCCGACGGTCGCGGTCAGGAGGCGCTGGAGGGCTTCTACCGCGGTCTCACCGAGCCGCAGCGCAACGCGATCGAGGCGGTGGCGATGGACATGTGGCGGCCCTACATCCAGGCGACGCAGGCGCAACTGCCGGGCTGGGCCAGTGCGGTGTGCTTCGATCGTTTTCACGTGGCGAAGCATCTCGGTGAGGCGGTCAACGACGTGCGCAAGAGCGAGCAGCGTGTGCTCCTCGCCGAGGGCGACGAGCGGCTCAAGCGCACGCGCTTTCTGTGGCTGATGGGACCGGCACGTCGCGCGCAGCTCGACGCCGACCGGCGCGGTCAATTCGACGCCCTGCGCGGCAGCACGCTGAAGGTGGCGCGCGCGTGGGCGCTCAAGGAGACGGCCCGCGAGTTGTGGCGCTACACCCACCGCGGTTGGGCGCTGCGCGGCTGGCAGCGTTGGCTCGGCTGGGCCGTGCGCAGCCGCCTCGAGCCGATGCGCAAAGTGGCCCGCATGCTCAAGGAGCACCTGTGGGGCGTGGTCAACGCCGTCGTCCAGGGCGTCACCAACGCGACCGCCGAGAGCCTCAACGCCAAGATCCAGCGCGTGAAGAAGAACGCCTGCGGATTCCGCAACCGCGAGCGCTTCCGCACCGCGATCCTCTTCCACTGCGGCGGATTAGACCTCTATCCGCGACCCGCTACCCACCCGATTTCCTGAAGCGCCAGAAAATGATCACAGTCACGCGGGCAGTGTGACTGGCAAGGGCAAGCGAATGATGCGAACAATTCTGGTGATGGTCCTGATGTTGTCGGCGATGACTGGGTGGGCAGGTCCATTAGACAATGCCGTCGGTGATTGGCGGGGACAGGCCGGACGCTAGGGGGACGAGACGAAGTGGACATCGACAAGCCATCCGTGGCGATCTATTGGGACTTCGAGAACATTCACGCGAGCCTGATCGAGCAGCTCAAGGGCGTAGGGACGTATCGACAGACACGGTTTACGCCGCAGGAACCGGTCGTCAATGTGGCGGCCCTGATGGAGTTCTGCGCCTCGTTCGGCTCCGTGGCGATCAATCGCGCGTATGGCAACTGGCAGTGGTTCGCCCGATACCGGGAGGCGCTGCTGCACAACGCCGTCGAGCTGATCCAGTTGTTCCCGCCGGGTGCCGCGGCCAAGAACGGGGCCGACATCAAGCTGTGCCTGGACGCCACCGAGGACATGATCCGCTTTCCGCACCTCACGACGCTGGTCATCATCGGCGCGGACAGCGATTTCCTGCCGGTCTCGCAGAAGATCAAAGCGGCCGGCCGGACGCTGGTCGGGGTCGGCATCGAAGCGGCCACCAACAAGCACTGGGCCCACAGTTGCCACGAGTTTCGCTACTACGAGCGGCTGGTGGCGGAGGAAGAATCTCCGATCGAGGAGGTATCGGACCTGGCGGAGTCGCCGTGGAGGCCCGAGGCCATCGACCTGATCCGCCGAGCGATCGGACGTCTCGCGGCTAACAAGGGCGAGCCATGGGTGCTGAAGGCGGCCATCCGACCGATGGTGCAGCGGCTCGATCCGACCTTTGACGAGAAATCCTACGGCGCCGAGACCTTTTCGGCCTTGCTCAAGAAATACGAGGATGTCCTGGAGGTCCGCAAGGGTCAGTTTGATCAGGAGTATCGGGTCCGGGAGGCGACGGGGAAGTAGCGGGAGTGCAGGCCGAATTGGGATGAGAATCGGTGACAACGTCGTCCTGGTCAGCGAATGGATGGGCGAGATGCTGGTGGATCTGGACAATAAGACGTTCGCCAGTCATGCGGTGCCGGAGCAGTTCATCAGCTTGTGGAAAGAGCAGTTCGTGCTGCACGCGGGCCGGGTGGCGAAAATGAGCAGAAGGAAATAGTCGGGCAAACGTCGCCGGCCGGTCCGCAGCGAAGCAGAGATTGCGCAGCGTCTGCGAAAGGGGATTAAGGAGTCCGGAGTCGACGGGGGACGCCGCTCTGCGGCTCGCGCGATGACTGATCGCGCCTCGGATCGGTTTCGCAGGGGTGTGCGTTAAACTTTTTTCGAGCCCGTAGACTGCCTCGGGTGAGGCGACACCGGTTTGGCGTTGTGTCGGTTTGGCAGGACTGAGGATCAACGGCCATGAGTCTCGATGATCGGGACTACATGCGGAAGGGCAAGCTGCGCTGGGACGAGCGGCGTGGATCCTTGCGGCTCGACGAAGACCGGGCTCAGCGATCGGCGGGCGCAGCGTCGTGGTTGCGGTGGCTCCTGATCGTTGCGGCTGTATTTGGCGTCGTCGGTGCCGGGGCGTGGTGGTACCGGAACCTGTCGTCGGAGGTTCCCGCGGTTGTCGGCGCACAGGGCGACGATGCGCCAGAGAGCGTGAAAGGGCAGGGTTCCGTCGTCGGTGATGACCGTCCACTCCTCCTCGGCACGGTTACGCGGGTCATCGACGGCGACGGCATCGAAGTTGCGCTCGACTCCGGACCGATCAAGGTTCGATTCCACTCCATCGACGCGCCGGAACACGATCAGCCGTGGGGACTGGAGGCAAAGTCCGCGCTCGCCGGGCGGGTGGATGGGCAGGAGGTTGCGCTCGAGCCGGTGGAACAGGACCAGTACGACCGCCTCGTCGCGGTGGTGTACCTGGGCGGCGAGAACCTGAACGAGTGGTTGGTACAGCAGGGCCACGCGTGGGCGTATCGGCAATACGTGCAGGACCGGCAGTACTGTGCGTGGGAGGGTGATGCCCGCTCCGCGGGCCGTGGGCTGTGGCGTCTGCCGTCGGATCAGCGTCACGCGCCCTGGGAGTGGCGGGCGGTGCAACGCGGAGCTCGCGAAGGATTCACGGACTACAGCGGCGAGTCAGTCGCGAAGTGTGTTGCGGCGATCGGCAAGCGGAAGGCGCGGGCGCCGCGAGAGGGCCCTGCGCAACCGCAGGCGTTGCTCTCGGCGCCGCCGGTCTCAGGCGGCACGACCAGGAACGGGGATTGCCTGATCAAGGGCAACATCGGCGGGAGCGGTAAGATTTATCACCTGCCCGGCAGCGCCGCCTACGAGAAGACGCGCATCGACGAGTCGAGAGGCGAGCGGTGGTTCTGTACGGAGCAGGAAGCGCGCGAAGCGGGCTGGCGGGCGCCGCGGGGGTAGCGGCGGAGTTCCGCGACAGGGGAGCCGGAGACCGGGCAGACGCCAGCGTAGCTGGCTCGCGCGATCACTGATCGCGCATCGGAGGGGTTTAGCAGGGGGTGGAGGTCGGGCAGGTCGTGTTTGCCATTGCCAACGTTTCACCTGTCGGCGCCGTGCGCGAAGCCTAGAGCTGTCTCCGAGGACCGTCTCGAGGCAGGACGCCGAGAGCGAGCCTCCATGGACGGATCCACGGCGTGTCCGCGGGGACGGTCTGTAGGCTTCGGGTGCGGCGTCTCGGAAGGTTGAGCACGACGAAAGGGCATTGGTATGCAGGAAGTTGATTCCGACGATCTCGAGTACGTGGGGTTCTGGCCGCGGGTCGGAGCGTCCCTGATCGACACCGTGCTGATCGTGATGATCTGCTGGCCGCTCGTCACCATGATCTACGGTTGGCAATACTGGACCTCGAATGCGTTCATCCAGGGTCCCGCGGACATCCTGATCAACTGGGTCCTGCCGGCGATTGCCGTGGTGCTGTTCTGGGTCTACCGCCAGGCGACGCCCGGGAAGATTGCCATTTCCGCGCGCATCGTCGACGCTGAAACGGGTGACGTTCCGAGCACCGGGCAGCTCGTCGGTCGGTATTTCGGTTACTACGTTTCAATCATTCCGCTGTTTCTCGGGATCATCTGGGTCGCGTTCGATCCCCGCAAGCAGGGGTGGCACGACAAGCTGGCGGGAACTGTGGTCGTGCGTCCCAGGAATCGAGGGCCGGTGCCGGTAAAGTTCGGCAACGAGTCGAGCGGTCGCGACATGCGTCAGACCGGGCGAAGCGAGCCAAGACTCTGACAACGTAACGCGTTCGCACTCGTTTCGAACTCCTAGGATGGAGTTCCGGGACGGGAATGAGAGACAGGGACCGGCAGACGCCGCTTCGCGGCTCGCACCGCACGGCGATGCCTCGGAACCGCACGTGGCGCGGTGGTTGGGCAGGGTGTGGGCTGGTGCTTGGGCGGTTGGGAGTTGGCAGGCGATGGGCGGTGGTGCATTCAGGTGCCGGCGCGGTGCCGGAGTGTTGGAGATCCTCCCGAGGACCGTCTCGAGGCACGGATAGCCGAGAGCGAGCCTGCAGGGATGCATTTACGGCGTGTCCGAGGGAGGATTTCCGACGCTCGGGCAACGCGCCTCCGACGCATGCAAGCGTGGTCAGGTCACCGGTTCATGCGGATCGGCGGGAAAGTTGCGGCGCATCCATTCGCGCATGTCCTTGTCGTACGTCAGGACAGATTCGTTGCTCGAGCCGTAGGCTGCTTCCAGCCAGGCCGCCTTGGTGATCGCGAGGCCGCGGGCATGCAGGGCCTCGGCGACCGGATCGCCGCGCAACCAGTCGGGCAGGTCGGGTGGGGACGAGTCGACGTTCGTCATAGTCGAGGATCCAGCGTCCGCTGATGTCGGGATCATCCCAGAATCGGCGGTGTGCTTCGCGTCTGATGCGTGGGCCGCTGCCTGCGGCAGCGGGTGGATGAGGGGGTCGTGCCAGGCCAGAGGACGTGGACGGCAGCTGCGCTGCCTCGCGTCGCGGAGCGACGCCTTGAAACCGAGCGGGGCGCGGTGGTTGGGCAGTGCGGATGCTGAGAAGGCGGATTACGTCGCCGGGCCGGGATCGTCCTCCATGTCGAATCGAATCGCGTCGAGTTCGGTGGAAAGCCGCAGCGCGGTGGCGCGAATGCGCTCGAGCGAGGCGTCCAGGGTGTCGGGCGTGCCGCGGTAGCTCTTGATGTACTCGATTGAGGCGTTGGTGCCGTGCATGCCTAGTTGCGAGCAGAGCAGCCAGGTGAACGCCTCGGCTTCGAATTCGCCGGTGGCGGGATCGTTCAGGACGCGAGTAAGCACACACCTGGACGACTGCGGGGACGTGCTGGGAGCGCTGTTGACGGATCAGCGCAACAAAACCGAGGCACCGCATATTGCACCGCGTCAGGCCGTGGGCGGCCACTCGCGTGCAGTACCCGCTGAGGGGGTGTATACGAGATATTGACGGCAACCCAATTGCCAAGAGCCGTCGGTCACAAGAACCAAAGGGGAGAAGTCATGAATCGATCAGTGCTCGCGCTGGCACTTGCCGGCATTTCAGGCGTGCTGTCTTGTCTGCCACTCGGCGATGCTGTTGCGAAACCAACGGAGGTTGAGGTCGTCAATGCGGACCCGATTCCGGTCGTGGTCGCTACCACTCCCGGCCGTCAGGTGACACACATGGGCGTGGCCGCATCGGATCACGTATCGCTCGTGCTCGGCGGTGTTGGCGGGTCGACGTGCCCGACCGGCGCGGGCACTGCGCTGAGGCAATCGCCGAGTGGGATAGGCATCGGCGGCCAGTTTATCGTGCCTGATGGAAAGGCCTTCGTATTGACGGATGTGAGCATCTGGATCGGAGGCGCAGCAGGTAGCGCCTGGGATATTGGGGACGCGATTCGCTTTCGTATCCTGGGCAGTTCGACGACCCCCATATGGCAAATAGAGAAATACGTGGATCAGGTGTCAACGCTCGGAAGGAGCATCTGGTTTACCGAGTCGTTGGCAGGCGGGGTGGTATTTGGGCCCGGCCGGATTTGCGGTGAAGCAACGACTACAAATGCTGTACTGTTCAATTCGTCGAAGCTTTACGGCTACTTGGTCGACTACCCGACGTCGCCCTGATGGTGCGTTGCACATTGCTGGCACGAGCACAGCACTCGAACCCCGGCCTGCGCCGGGGTTTGTGTTTCCGCACGGTCCTTCCAAAAATACGAGCAAATGAAGCGATGGACTGACGGTGACAACGGGGCTGCCTCATTCGGTCGCCCGGGGGGTGGGCCGCCCGCAGGGTCGGTCGCGGGTTCCTGGCCGAATCGTTTCGGGCAGACGGCAGTGAAGGCTAAGTCAGACGCCCACCTTGCGAGCTCGCGCTGCAACGCAGCGCCTCAGATCGGGTTCGCCATCGCGACTGTGGAGCGTGCGATAGCCGGCTATGCCGGCCCGGGCTCGTGCTCCGCGTCGAATCGAATCGCGTCGAGCTCGGTCGAAAGCCGCTGCGCAGTGACGCGAATGCGCTCGAGCGATGCGTCCAGCGTGTCGGGCGTGCCACGGTAGGACTGGATGTACTCGACGGAGGCGTCGGTGCCGGCGATGCCGAGCTGAGAGCAAAGCAGGAACGTGACAGCTTCGGCCTCGGTCTCGCGCGTGGTGAGGTCGGGGCGATTGCCAGTCTCGCGGTCGAAGTGCAGCAGGACGTGCGTGGTCTCGTGGGCGAGTGTGGCGAACTCGACGTGTGAGGGCTGACCAATGCCGCAAGTGATGCGGCGGCCGTCGGTGTAGCCCATCAGGCCGGGTGCGAGCACCTTGTACTCGAGTTCGATGTTGTGGCCGAAGAGGAAGGCCTTCAGTTGCTCTGTGGCGCGGTGCGCGTCGGGCGTGCCGGTGAGCTCGGTGAGCAGTGCCGTCGCGTCGGTGTCGGGCAGAGCGTCTACTTGGGAGATGTCGAAGACGTAGGCGACGCGGTAGCCGAGACGGGGTGCGGGGACTTCGGTCAGTGCGCCGTCCGCGGGCACGCCCGGAGCACTTCCGTGTGAGCTCGCTCTCGGCTTTCCCTGCCTCGAGACGGCCTGCGGAGACGCACCAACCGATGTCTCGGCCGCGCCTTGCGGCGCGATACGAACGGGGGCGTAGATCGCGATGCCTCGCTCGCCCTTGCGGACCTGGTAGCCGGCCTTGAGCCAGCTGCGGTAGCCGAGCACGTGGGTCGCAGTGGGACGTTGCGCGAAGATGAGCATCTGGTTGGCGAGCGAGTAGCGGGTGAAGCGGCTCATGGTGGTGAGGAGCGGCAGCAGCGACATGCCGGGGGCGGCGAGCTTCTCCTTGAGTGTGGTGAGCAGCGTGTCGATCGAGGTACGGGCTTCGGCGTTCATCTGAGGGAGGCTCCCTTTTCAAGTCGGGACCCCACGGTCCCTTCGCCCCGTTCGGGGGACCGTGGGCGACCGACGAGGGAGCCGGCACCGCCGAGCACAGTCGGCGCCCGGAAAGCGCCAACGGCAGGGCGCGTGACAAGGCGGCTTTGCGACCTGGCGCGCGGGCTGCGGCGCGGGGCGCCATAGGTCAAATCGCGAGGCGGGGATCCGGAGATGAACGCCGGTGCGCGTTGGTCGTTGGCTGTGGCAGGCTCATGGGGTGAGCCGCGGTGCGGCTACGATGGTGAGAAGCGGGGGAACCAGAGCCGCGCAGACGCTGCTCGTCAGCGAGCAGCTCGCGGCCATAGGCCGCCTAAGAGCAGCGCGTGGGCGCTGCAGTTCAGCGCAGGGGAAGACGATGGGTCTGGAATGGGATGAGCTCGAGCGGCGCAACCGTCGTGCCGGGGAAGGGGCGCAGGGGATCTTCGGCCTTGGCGTAGTGGCGGCGCTGGCGTTCCTCGGGTGGACGCATTTCTTCGGCGAAAAGGAAGAGGCCGTGGAGCCTGCGCCGGTGCTCGAGACAGCGGTGATCGAAATACCGGTAGTCGAGCCGTCGCCGACCCCACCCCCGCTCGTGCCGCTGTACCAGGGTCCGCCACGCGAGAGCCCGGGGCGCGAGAGCTATGTTGGCGTGTACGAGTGTGTCGTGAATGGTCAGCGGGTGGTGTCCGATCGTCCCTGTGGTGCGGGAGCGCAGACCCGCACGCTCGTCGTGGATCAGCCGGATCCGCGCGAGGTCGCGCTGCAACGCCAGCGTCAGTGGCAGGCACAGCAGCAGGCGGCGCGTAACTACACGGCGCCGGCAGACTCGCAGGGGCGTGCGTCGGCGGCGTCCGCGCCGGCCCAGCGTTCGAATGCGGCGGCATGCGAAGCGATCGATCGGGCAATCGACAGCCTGAATGCGCGGATGCGGCTGCGATACACCGCGGCGGAGGGGGAGCGCTTGCGAGCACAGTGGCACGACCTGAAGCGGCAGCGGTACGACCTGGGGTGTGGGAGGTAGGCGGTCATGCCATCGGACAAGGGTGAGGTCGTGCTGGGCGTGGATCTCGACGGGGTGTGCGCGGATTTCTATGGGCGGATGCGGGAGATTGCGGCGGAGTGGCTCGAGGTGGGCCTCGAGACGCTCACCACCGACGTGTCGTACGGGCTCACGGAGTGGGGCATCCGCGACGAGGATCATTACCGGCAGCTGCATCGCTTTGCGGTGACGCAGCGGGACCTGTTCGAGACCTGCGCGCCGATCAGGGGCGCTGCGACGACGTTGCGGCGGCTGTCCGATGAAGGCTATCGGATCCGCATCATCACGCATCGCCTCTTCATCAATTTCTTCCACGAGGCCTCGGTGCGGCAGACCATCCGCTGGCTCGACAAGCATGGCGTGCCGTATCGGGACCTGTGCTTCATGGGCGAGAAGGACCAGGTCGGGGCGGACGTGTACATCGACGATTCACCCGACAACATTGTGGCGCTGCGCGCGGCCGGGCACTACGCGATCTGCTTTGCCAACAGCGCGAACAAGGGCATCGCGGCGCCGCGGGCGCGCAGGTGGGATGAGGTGTATTCGCTCATCAAGGAGCGGTGGGCGGAGCCTTCTACTTCAGTCGACAAGCAATAGCATTCGGTGCAGTTGGGGACGCTGGCGGGTCGGCGGAACGGAGACGCGGCACATCGCCGTTACTTGATCCCGCGATTTCTGTCGCGTGGCTGGCACAGCCGCGACTAAGATTGGTTGGGCGTGGAGGTTCGTGCGATGGACACCGTGACGATCAATCGGGCGCCGGTGCTGACCTTGTGGGCCGCGGTCGTGACTGAGCAGCTGGGGTTCGAGCGGGACGAGGCATTGACGCTCGGCAAGGCCGTCGCAGGGCTCACGGCGCAGTCGAAAGGCCAGCGGCTAGGCATTTTCATGCCCTCGCCCGAGGCGGTGCGTCGGCAGCGGCGAGAACAGGCGAAGAAAGCGGGTGTGTTTCCGGTCGCGCTCCTCGGCCGTGCGGTGCCGGTGTTACAGACGGACGAGGGACTGCGGGCGGTGGGCAAAGACCAGAAGCCGGTAACACCCGAGAGCGTCGAGAAGTACCTCAAGTCGAAGTTCGGTGAGGCATTGCCGACCGTGCGGAGAGCGATGCAGGGGGTCGCCAAGTCGCGTACACCGGCGACTCTGGCGGAAGAGGGGTTTCGGCTGTACGAATCGTTCCGACCTGGGGTTCCGGCGGGCGAGTCGGGGTGGGGGGCGAAGGGGACGCTGAGTCTCAAGAAGATCGAGCAGCTGGCGAAGCAGGACGCGTAGACGCCGGCGATGCCGGCAGCTTGCCACGATCGTGCTGCGAACTGCCCGGGCTGGGATGTGATGAGCCGCGAGCGCGCGCGGGGCTCGCGTGCTCGGGCCCGTCGGGTGGATTACGCTGTCAGCTGGCCCGGCAGATTGGCGGTCAGGCGCCCGAGCAGACTGGCGAGCGTCTCTACTTCCCGTTCCGTCCAGAGGTCGCCGAACAGGGACGTGGCCTGGTGTGCGAGGGTCTTCGCGGCCTCCCGGGCCAAGCGGCGACCAGCGGCCGTCAGGACCACATAGCCGACCCGCCCGTCGCGAGGATCCTCGGCGCGGGCGACCCAGCCCACCTTCTCCATCGGCGCCAGCATGCGGGTGACGCTCGACTGGTTGAGCTCGAGGCGGTCGGCGAGATCCACGCGCCGCAGGCGCCCGCCCGCGGCCTGGTCGAGGTGCATGAGCACCATCAGCTCGTTCACTGACAGGCCGTGCACGCCGCCGAGTTCGGCGGCGAAGCGGTTCTGCAGGTGGGACTGGGCGCGGATCAGGCGCAGGACGGCGTTGGTGGCGGGTTTGTTCATGCCGCTATTATAGTGGCGATACTTGCGTATGCAATGACTAGGCAAGTAACGCGGGGGACCGCCGGGCTGGGCCGCTCACTCGCCGGGGCCGGGTCGGCGGATGGTCTGGCGGTGTTCGGTCGGTCAGCTCGTACCGGCGATCTTGATCGAGAGCGCCGCGTGATCGGAGAGGGGTTCGCTGTTGCCGTTGCCGGCGAGCGTGTGGCGGCCGGCCTTGTAGAGGTAGCGGGCGTCGGAAACGCGGACCCTGGGACTCGCGAGGGCATGGTCGACGCGGCTGGCGCCTGCGGCGTTGCCGGTTCCATTCGGTGCCTTGTAACTCCAGGCGCCGGCGGGATTCGGCAGTTTGAAGCCGTCGGCTTGCAGGCGCCGGAAGGCCTCGGTGCAGGGTCGGGTGTCGGTGTGAGGGTCGCAGTTGAAGTCGCCGACGAACAGGATCGGGCGATCCCTGGCGCTCTTTGCGATGGTCTCGACCTGGTTCCAGTAGCCGGCGCGCTCATCCGACATCAGGTACATCGGGGCGCGCAGGCCGACGATCTCGAGCTTCAATTTCGGGAAGCGACGGTGCAGCCAGTTGGTGGCGGCAGCGTCGGTGTAGCCGGGCAGCGGCAGCAGGTTGTCGTCGGCCATCTCGCTGCGGGCGGCGATCAGGACCTGGTTCTGGCGCGGTGCCTTCATCGAGACGGCGAGGCTGTCGTAGCCCAAGTCCTTCAGGCTCTCCTTGAATCGCACCTGGTGATCGCCGTCCACGAACTCGGTGAGGACGAGGATGTCGGCGTCGAGGGAGGCGATGGCGTGCAGGACGGCGGGCGGGACCTGCTTCTTGCCGGTGCGGTGGTTCAGGTTCCAGGCGGCGAGATGGACGGTGTTGGTCATGGCACGAGCATAGGCACAGGGCGAGGCGACGTGTCATGTCGCAAATGTGTCGCGAACGTGCAGAAATGAAAATTGCGATGAGCGTCGCGGTTGCGTGTGGCGGATCGGACGGTCGGAGCAAGGCAGACGGTCGCAGGCTGCTGCGACCTCGACGGCCCGAGGGGCCGTCCCCTGAGCCGCGCCTGGGCGCGGCGGGTTCAGCAACACGGAATTGGTCGGACGCCGGGCGCGCGCGGCGATGACCCTGGAGCGCGGCCCGGCAGGCGGCGGCGCGGTCGTCGCCTAGGGGCAGCAGCTGCGCTGCTGCTGGACCGGCGGGCACTTCACCGAGCCGAACGAGCAGAACACACAGCAGTGACCCGGGTTCGGGCGCAGCACTGCGTGACAGCGGGTGCACTCGTAGAAGAACTGGCAGGCATCGACCGGCATGGTTTCCTGTCGGGCAAAACCACAACC
>CAVPMU010000006.1:0-215078 GCA_963706535.1 uncultured Gammaproteobacteria bacterium | reverse complement strand
TTGCGTTCCACGAGACCGCCCACCGTGATCATCACGGATGCGTCTGCCGGGATGCCGAGGGCAATGCGAGCGTCGAGCCTCGGTGTCGGGCTGAACCGGGCGGCGTCGACGCCGTTTCCCACAACCAATGTGCGCTCGGCCGGCAAGCCCAGGTCGAGCGCGATCTGTCTCAGGGATGACGCCACCGTGAACACCCGGCGCGCGGCCCGCAGCGCCGCGATCACTTTGTCCCGCAACTGCGGATCACGTGCGTGGCGCGCCTCGGTGCCGCGCAGGGTGAGCGTGAGCGGTATGCCGAGATCGCCTGCGACTCGCGCCGCGGCATAGCCGTCGGGGTAGGCGAAGTGCGCGTCGATCACGTCCACGCGACCCTCGCGTCGCAGGCGGTCCACGGTGCGGCACGCACCGAAGGCCATCATGAGTCCGTCGAACTGCTTGAGCACGCCCGGCACGCTGAAGTAGCGCGGGCGGAAGATATCGATGCCCGACTGCTGCTCGTACTTCGGCGTCTGCGGCCGGAAGTGCGGCCTGAAAAGGCGAATGAGCCCCTGCAACGGAAACCACGGCTGCGGCGAGATCACCGTGATCGGCAGCTCCTGCCCCACGCGGAACATGCGCTCGCGGATGAAGACGCCCGCCTGCGGCTGTGCCGGGTTCGGAAACAGCGAACTCCAGACGAGGATGCTCGGACGCGCATCAGCCATGGCGAGTTTGCTCCCGGACGGCGGCGTACACGCGCTGATACCGAGCGACACTCGCCCGCCAGTTCCGTTCCCGCTCGACGAATTGCCGGCCGGCGGACTTGATCGCATCCCAGCGCTCGCGATCGTCCAGAACGGACCGCACGGCGTCGGCCAGCGCGGCCGGGTCGTTCGGCCGGAACAGCCACCCGGTGACGCCGTCCTGGATCAGCTCGCGGTGGCCGCCCACGTTCGACGCGACCAGCAGCCTGCCCTGCGCCATGGCCTCGAGCGGCTTGAGCGGCGTGACCGTCTCGGTCAGGCGCATCGATTTCCGCGGAAACACGAGCAGGTCGACGAGGCTGTAGTAGCGGCGCACGTCCCGATGCGGCACGCGTCCAGCGAACACCACCTTGTCCGAGATCCCCAGCCGGTCCGCCTGTGCCTTGAGACGAGCCTCTTCCACGCCGCCACCCACCAGCAGCACTCGCGTCCGTGGCTCGAACCGGAGGATCTGCGGCACGGCATCGAGCAGCACATCCAGCCCTTCATAGCCGTAGTACGACCCCAGGAATCCCAGCACGAAGGCATCCTCGAGACCGAGCTGCCGCGCCAGGTCTGCATCCTGTCCGTCGAGCAACGGAAACTCGTCAGGATTCACGGCATTCGGAATGACCGTGACGCGATCGGCCGGGATGCCGCGTGTCAGGATGTCCTCGCGCAGGCCTTCACAGATGGTGGTCAACGCATCGGCGCGCCGCAGGGTCCACGTTTCGAGCGCGCGCGACAACCGGTAGCGCAGGCTGCCTTCCGTGGTCGTGCCGTGGTCCACGGCCGCATCTTCCCAGGAGGCGCGCATCTCGTAGACCACGGGCAGGCCGATCTTGCGTCCGACGCGAATCGCGGCGATGCCGTTCAGGCACGGCGAATGCGCATGCAGCAGGTCGGGCCGGGTCTGGCGGGCGACCTGCTCCAGCCTTCGCTCCGTATCGTGGATCACTGCCCACTGGTTAAGCAGCGGCTTCGTGCGCCACCCGTCGACCGGCACGCGCGTGCGATAGAAGTGGAACCCCTCCACGTCTTCCTCGTCCGCGGTGGCGCCGTAATGCTTGCTCGACGTTAGCTGCAGCGTCTCCCAGCCCAGCCGGCGCTGCTCCTTCAGGATGGCGAGCGTCCGGAAGGTGTAGCCGCTGTGCAGCGGGATCGAATGATCGAGGATGTGCAGGACCCTGAGCGTCATCCCGCCTCGCGCACCGGTTGCCGTTCGCTGCCGTCCATCGTCTTGCGCAGGAACGACTCGAACATCAGCACCGTCCACAGCGGCGAGCTGTAGTCACGCGTGCCGGCCTGGTGCGCCTCGACGAGGTGCTGCAGCACCTTGCGGTCGAAAATGCCGGTCCCGGCCAACGTGGAGCCCAGCACGCCCTCGCGCACCCGCTGCCTTAGCGGGCCGCGGAACCATCGCGCCAGCGGCACCGCAAATCCCATCTTCGGCCGGTACATGATCTCGTGCGGCAGGTGCGGCTCCATCGCCTTCTTGAGCACGACCTTGCCCTCCTGCCCCTGCACCTTGAGCGCGTTCGGCAGCGAGGCGAGCCACTCGACCAGCGGGTGGTCCATCAGCGGCTCGCGCACTTCGAGCGAGTGCGCCATGCTGGCACGGTCCACCTTGGTATTGATGTCGCCGACGAGGTAGGTCTTGAGGTCGAGGTACTGCACCAGCGCCAAGGCATCATCGGTGCCGGCGCGGGCGGCGTGGCGCTGGAATACCTCGTTCACACGATAGCCGGCGAGCTTGCCGCGAAACGCCGGCGAGAACAGCTGGCTGCGCATCGGCTCGCGGATGATCGAGACGCTGTGCAGGTAGGCCTCGACGCTGGTGCGGGCCAGGGACTCGAACGTGGTCTTGGCGCGGAACACCCGCGGCGCCCAGTCGGCCTTGGGGTACACGCGACCCAGCAGCCCGAAGACTGGCCGACGCACCCCGAGCGGCAACGCAGCACGCATGCGTTCTTCCATCAGGTGCATTCGGTAGCGGCGGTAGCCGGCGAAGTTTTCGTCGCCGCCATCGCCCGAGAGCGCCACCGTCACGTGCTTGCGGGCCAGCTGACAGACCTGGTAGGTCGGGATCGCCGAACTGTCCGCGTAGGGCTCGTCGTAGATGCCGGCCAGCTGGTCCACGAGGTCGAAATCGTCGCTGGTCACGTGGTCCACGAAGTGGCGCGTCTTGTAGCGCTCCGCGACCTGCTGGGCAAAGCGCGTCTCGTCGAATGCGGGGTCGTCGAAGGAGATCGAGCAGGTGTTCACGGGCTCGCTCGAGATGCGCGCCATCGTGGCCACGACCGCGCTCGAGTCCACGCCGCCCGAGAGGAACGCACCGAGCGGGACTTCCGAGATCATGCGCAGGCGGATCGATTCCTCGAGACGGCGATTCAGCTCCGCGCAGGCGTCCTCGAGCGTGATCGGGCTCGAGAGGGTGAAACGCACGTCCCAGTACTCGACCGGTTCGGGCACGGGCTGGCCGCGTTTCACCGTAATCATGTAACCGGGTGGCAGCTTCTTCGTGCTGGTGAACACGGTGCGAGGCTCGGCGACGTAGCCGAGCGCGAAGTACTCCTCCACCGCGCAAGGGTCGATTTCGCGGCCGAGCCCGGGGTGCACCAGCAGCGACTTGAGCTCGGAGCCGAAGAGCAGCGTGCCGTCGGGCAACACGGCGTAATACAGCGGCTTCACGCCCAGCCGGTCCCGGGCCATGAACAGGGTCTGGCGGTTCCGGTCGTAGAGCGCGAAGGCGAACATTCCGCGGAAACGCTCCACGCAGCGCTCACCCCAGGCCTCCCAGGCGTGGACGATGACCTCGGTATCGCTGCGGGTGTGGAACACATGCCCGAGCGCCTGCAGCTCGGGGATCAGTTCCTGGTAGTTGTAGATCTCGCCGTTGAACACGACGACCACCGAACCGTCCTCGTTGTAGAGCGGTTGCTGGCCGGTGGCGAGGTCGATGATCGAGAGGCGACGGTGGCCAAGGCCGACGCCGGGCTCGAGGTGCAGGCCCTCCCCGTCCGGCCCGCGGTGCGCCTGCGAGTCGTTCATGCGCTGCAGCAGGGCGCGGTCGAAGTCGCGGCGGGCGCGGGTGTCGAAGAGGCCGGTGATGCCGCACATGGGGGGCTAGGGGATAGGGGATAGGGGATGGGGGATAGGGAAGAGGCTCATGGCGTTGCGGTTGTCAGTGACTCATGAGGTCGTCGTAGAGGGACAGGTAGCGGGCGACCATGGCGTCCAGGCTGAAATTCTGCACTACCCGGGCGCGGGCTGCTGTGCCGTGGGCCCGGCGCAGGGATGGATCTGCTAGGTAGGGCAACAGGGCGTGCTCGAGGGCGTCGGGCACGACCGGGTCGTAGAGACGGCCTGTGACGCCGTCCTCGACGAGTTCCGGGTTGCCCCCTACCCGGCCGGCCACCACAGGCAGGCCCGTCGCCATGGCCTCCAGGATCGTGTTGGAGATGCCTTCGTTGATCGAGGGCAGGACGAACACGTCGAAGCTGCGCAGGAGGTCCGGGGTGTCATTCCGGGCGCCGGTGAAGGTGACCCATTCGGCGATGCCGAGCGAAGCGGCCCGGCTTTCGAGGGTCCCGCGCAGCGGGCCGTCGCCCACGATCGTCAGGCGCAGGTCACCGCGCTCGCTGCCCAGTGTCGCAAATGCTTCAAGTAGCGACGTTTGGTTCTTGACCGGATCGAGTCGTCCGATGGTGCCGAGGACTAGCGGATAGCGGATAGCGGATAGCGGATAGTCGGACGGCGGATAGAACCGATCGCAGTCGACGCCGCTGTAGAGCTGCCGGATGCGGTCGTGGGGCACGCCCACGTCCTGCTCGAGCCAGCGGGCGAGGTCCCGGGACATGGGCACGTAGCGGTGGATCACGGGACGGCAGGCGCGTCGGATGCGCAGGCTCCTGGGGTCGAGCCCCTGCGGGTCGCTGGCTTCCCAGCCGTGCTCGCCGTGGATGCGGTGTGGAACCCTGGCCGCGGCGGCGACCCACTGCATGTCCACCGTGCCGAGATTGCGGGTGTGGACGATCGCGGGCCGAAGTCTGCGCAGCACACGCCACATGCGTCCGTACGCGCCGACGTCCTTGCCCGGCCGCTTGTCGAGCGAAATCACCTCGACGTCGTCCCGTTGGATGCGCTGACGGAACACCGGGTTGAACCCGGCCAGGCAGACGATGGCATGCCGGTAGCGCTCGGCCGGCAACCGGTTGACGAGGTTGACGAGGCCGTTCTCGAGCCCGCCGAAGTCGAGCCGATGAATCACGTGGGCGATCAGTGGCGGGCTGCCACTCATCAGCCGCCGCACGCTTCGGCCGGGAATCCGGAGACGACGCAGCGGTCGTGGGCCTCGATGAACGCCTCAAGGCGTTCGGCTGCCGAGTCGTCGAGTGGTGTGGACAGCGTCACGATGCGCTCTGAGTCGCTGCTGCGGGTGACGAACGCGATCGCCTCGAGGGCCTTGGTCGCCAACTGGCTGAGCACGGGTCGCTCGCCGACCACGTACCATTGCCAGAGCAGCTGGCGGGTCTCGTCGCGCCCGTACTCCACCTCCCGAACCTTTAGCGAGCTGCCATCGGGCAGGGCGACGTGACGGTGCACATCCTTGGCGAGACTGCCGCGCTCCTCCGCAAAGAGCACGTTGCTGTAGGAGATCATCTCGGCACCGACGCTGCTGCCGAGGCCGTACACCGCCACGAAGACGTCCACCGCCGCTCCATCGGGTGCCTGGTACACGGCCTGCCGCTCCACGAACCCACCGCGATAGAGCGGACGCCAGCGTCCCGTGCCATCGGCCGGGCCCTGCCACCCTGCAGTGGCGGCCGGCAGCCCGACCAGCCGATCCGGAGCCGCGAGGTGCACTCGCGCCTGCGCCATGGACCTCGCCACGAACGGCGGTCCCGACAGCACCACGAGGCATGCCACCGGCAGCGGCCACCACGTGGCCAACGATCCGCTGGCCCGCCGGGCTCGCTCACCCGCCGCCCGCGTGGGCAGCTCGGGGTCCTCGTGCCAGCGTCGGCCAATCATGAACAGCAGCAGCATGATGGCCACGAAGAAGATGCGCCCGAACGTCACGTGCTCGGCGCCCGGGCCGAATCGCATGTCGGTGAGATGCGAGACGAGAATCGTGAAGTAGACGCGCAGCCCGTTCAATATCACGGGAATGACGACGAAGGCCGCGACACAGAGGGCCCGCTTGCGCCAGCTGCGGAAGTTCAGGTAAGCGTAGAGCACGCCCAGCACCAGGCTGGTCACGAAATAGTTGAGGCCGCTGCACGCCCGGGCCACCTCGAAGTAGCCTCCCGGAATGTTGATGTACATGTGCGACCGCAGGATCGGCACGCCCGTCCAGCGCAGCAGGAGGGTTGCGAAATCAGCCGTGGCCAGCATCAGGAACGGGACCAGGGCGCGGCCGAAGGGCACCATGAAGAACAGGAAGGCCAGCGGCACGACGAGTACGCGCGTAGCGGGCCAGCCAAGGGCTGCAAGCACGAGCGCCGGGACCAGGGCCACGGCGGCAAACTGCTCGACCACCATGACGCCACTGCCGCGCGCAACGATCCATGCCAGTACGCAGAGCAACGCGGCAACCACGCCGAGCGCCGAGGGCTGCAGGGTGACCTGAGCAAGGGCTTCGCGCTTGCGCCACGCGAGCCACAGACTGATCGGCAGGATCAGGAAGCCGTGCGAGAACGCGGCATCGCCATGCCACTTCTGCACCATGGCGGCGTACGAGCTCCAGTACGCCCAGCCCGCCAGCACGAGCGACGCCAGCAGCAGTGCTGGCAGCACCCATCGCGCTCTGTCCGTTGGCGAGGTCGATTGCACCGGTTCGATCAAAGCCATGCCTCCTGCAAGCTTCTCACTGCGCTGCCGGATTCGGTCCGTGCCGCGACGACACCGGCCGCCGCCAGGTCGCGACCAAGTGCCAGCCGAACACGACGCTCGCCAGCACGAACGATCCCACGGCCAGCATGAAACGGTTGCGCACCCGGGCCAGGCTGCTCACGTCGCGCTGACTCACGCGATCCGGGTAGATGAGCAAGTCCGGGTATTGGCCGATGGCGATCGCGACCGCGCGCTCCGCGTGCCGGGAGACCTTGGCGCTCCAGCGCACCGACGCCGACTGGTCGTAGTCGAACACGTTGTTGCCCCACGCCAGGGCCAACTGGGACAACCCCCGTCGGTAGTAGTCGAGCGCCATCTGCCCGGAGCGGAATGGGAAGCGGTCCGGCACGATGTGCTGGATGGCGACGGGCGGCCGCTGGTCATTGCCTGCCAGCAATCGATCGTGCACCTCGATCACCGACAGGGGCTCGAGGGTATCCACGTCGGTGAAATACAAGGAATGAAATGAGTCGACCAGGACCCACTTGCCGAGGCGCTCGTCGTAGATCTCGTTGAATGCGTGTCCGGCGCCGAAGGATTCGAACGAGATGCTCCAGGTGCGAACCGGCAGCCCGGCCGCCACCGCGAGCCCGCTGAAGACCTGCGTGAAATCGGCGCAGTAGCCGCGACCGCGTTGCGTGATGCCGGTGTAGGCCACCGCGAGCCCCGACTGGATGGGTCCGCCGACTCGCTTCGGAGCACCCATGAGGTGCCGGGCGATGGCCAGCGCCAGGTCCAGGCCCGCGAGCGGCGGGCCTGCGTCGCTGGTCGCGAGTTCCTTGGCAACGCGCTGGAACTCGGGCGAGGGTGGTGCCCGATTGAGCCGAAACGTTGCGGGCGTCTCCTGCGGTGTCCAGGTGAAATCCGCCGGCGCACCGACGCTTGCGACGAGACCGTTGCGGACCTTCACGGCCTCCTCGCCCGGCGTCACCAGGGTCATGACCCAGGCCGCCGGGATCCCGATCCCGACCAATGACGCCACAGTCGCAATCCAGCGTGAAGCGGCCATTCGGATTACCAGCAGACGCCCTGGTAGTCGGTCGCCTTGACGCTCGCCGACGGCAATCCGACCAGATCGACGACAATCTGGTCCGGCCGTGCGTGTTTCGCGATTACCGGCACGAGATCCTTGCCCGCCAGGCCCACGATCAGCACTTCGGCATGATCGATGACCGCAGCGATATCGCCCGACATGAGACTGCCGATGTGCGGGATGCTCTGCTCGATGTAGCGCTTGTTGGCGCCGAGGAGGCGCGAGAGATTGACCTCGGGGTCGTAGATGCGGAGTTCATAGCCCTTGCCGATCAGCCGCTCCGCCACGATCACGAGCGGGCTCTCGCGCAGGTCGTCGGTGCCGGGCTTGAAGCTGAGGCCAATCATGCCGACCTTGCGCTTGCCGGAGCGCATCACGAGGTCGAGCGCGTGGTCGATGTGGGCACGATTGCTGCCCATGACGTTGCCCAGCATCGGCGTCGTCACGTCGTTCATCTTGCCGACGTAGGTGAGCGCGCGCAGGTCCTTCGGCAGGCAGGAGCCGCCGAACGCGAAACCGGGCTTGAGATACACCGGCGAAATGTTGAGGTGCCTGTCCTTGCAGACGAGATCCATCACCGCGCGGCCGTCGACGTTGACGCTGCGCGCGAGGCGGCCGATCTCGTTCGCGAAGGTGATCTTGACCGCATGGAAGGCGTTGCAGGCGTACTTCAGCATCTCCGCCACGCCGATGGACGTGACGATGAACTCGCACTTGAGGTGCCCGAAGACCTCGCGCAGGACGTTGGCGGCACGCTCGTCCTCGGTGCCGATCACGGTGAAGGGCGGATTGTCGTAATCCTTGATCGAGCTGCCTTCGCGGAGGAACTCCGGCTGGAAGCCGAGGCCGAAATCGACGTTGGCCTTCTTGCCGCTCGCGGATTCGAGACCGGCCTTGACGACGGTTTCCATGGCACCCGGCTGTAGCGTCGAACGCATGACCACGGTGTGGTAGCCCGCCTTGTCCTTGAGCGCGGCGCCGATCTGCTCGGAGACGCGGCGGACGGCGGAGAGGTCCTGGCTGCCGTTCGGGCTCGAAGGGGTGCCGACGCAGATGAACGAGAGGTCGGTGGCATGGACGGCGGCGGCGACATCGTCCGTGACGGTGACCTTGCCGCTGGCCACGACCTCGGCAGTGAGGTCCTGGATGCCCTCCTCCACGATCGGCGAGCGGCCGCTGCGGATGAGTTCGAGCTTGAGCGGGTCGAGGTCGACGCCGACCACGTCGTGGCCGTCGCGCGCGAGGCAGGCCATCGACACTGCACCGACGTAGCCTAGACCGAAGATACTGATTTTCATGATGTTTTCGGATTGCTTGCGGGACCCGGCCATTTTAGGCCGCCGCCCGCCTGTCGAACTGTGAGGCAATCAGCGCATCCACACGGCGCATCGAGGCCGGCCAGCTGTGGTGCGAGAGGACGCGGTCGCGGCCGGCGGCGGCCAGTTGTGCGCGGCGCTCGGGTGATTGCAGGAGGCTGATGGTGGCGTCTATCAGCTGCTCGCGCGTGTCGTAGGCAATCAGATGTTCGCCCGGAATCGGCATCGACGCCACCGACGGCCTGGCGGCTGCACACGACGGGCACGCCCATCGCCATCGATTCGAGGATCTTGTTCTGCGTGCCGCGGGCGATTTCGAGCGGCGCGATGGTGAGCGCGGCGCGCGTCACGTAGGGGCGCACGTCGGGGACGGAGCCGGTGACCGTGACACCCGGCAGCTTGCCGAGGACGCGGATTTCCGGCGACGGGTCCGCGCCCACGATTTCGAAGCGCGTGGCCGGGCGGCGGCGCTGGATTTCCGGCAGGACGTCCGCACAGAACTTCGTTACCGCCTGCTGGTTCGGAAAGTAATCCATGCGGCCGACGAAGGTGACGAGGTCGGGCTCGTAGGCACCGTCCGCGGCCGGCTGGAAGAATTGGGCGTCCACCCCGTTCGGGAACCAGTCGGTCGGAGTGGTGACGCCCAGCGACCTCAGGGACTCCATCTCGGCGCGGGTCGTGCAGGTGGCCAGGTCGAACCTGCCAGCGAGCAGCCGCTCCGTGCGCTCGAGCTTGACCGCCTCGAGCCAGTAACCCGCCGACAACGGGAACGGCTTGTGCTGCGAATACTCGCGCCACTTCTGCGAGTCCATGTCGCCGAAGTCGATGATCTTCACCCTCGCCCGCAGGTCGGTGACATAGGGCGCCACCGACGAGCAATGCACGAAGATCAGGTCCCAGGAGGTGCCAGTGGTCGGATCCGTCGGATCCGTCCCGGATCCGACGGATCCGACCACTGGCACCTCCCGGATCCGCTGCCTCAGCTTGGCGGAGTGGAAGTAACCGAAGCTGGACGGGCGGGTGGTGGGGAGCCACGCGACCATGCGGGGCCAGGCGACGCGGTCGTCGACGATCTCGAGGATGCGGTGCGAGCAGTGGGCGCCGAGCCCCTCGGCCTCGTCGAGCTCCGCCTGGGAACGCGCCAAGGAGGCGACGGTGACCTCGTGCCCCTGTTCGTGCAGGTGCCGGATGATGTTGAACGGCCGGATCTTGCCGCCGCGTTTCGGCGGAAACGGCACGCGGTGGCAGACGAACAGCACCTTCATGCGCGACGGTGTCATGCGGCGAGCGCCTGCTTGAGGTGATCAGCCACGCCCGCGGCGCTCTCCCCGTCCAGGTACAGGCGGCACCAGATCTCGAGATTGATGAGCGCAAGCAAGTGGTCGGTCCGGTCGGCCCGCTGCTGCTCGTGCTCGCGGATCGTGCGCTCGACGGCGTCCGTATCGAGGAGCCCGCGCCGCGTGACGGACTCACGCGACAGGACGTCCCTCAGCACCGGAGCCAGCTCGGCCCGCAGCCAGGCACCCATAGGCGCCCCAAACCCGCGCTTCTCGCGGTGGAGGATGGAATCCGGCAGCACGCCCTCGAGCGCCCGCTTCATCACGTGCTTGAGCTCGCCCCCACGCACCTTGAGATGCCCCGGCATTCGCGCAGCCAGCTCCACCAGTCGCTGGTCGAGCAGCGGCACGCGGCATTCGAGCGACACCGCCATGCTCATCTTGTCAGTGAGCAGCAGCAGGTCATCCGGCAGCTGGGTCGCGAAATCGACGTCCATGAGCTGCCGCAGCGGATCCGTGGTCTGCGCCTCGGCAAATCCACGCGCGATGCAATCGTCGAAACCCGGCGGCACCCCACCTCGCAACAGGCCTTCGCGCTCGGCCGCATCGAACACCTGCATGTAGGCCCGGTACCGTTCCTCGAAGGGCAGCGCATCCGCCTGCAGGAACGCCTTGGCGAGACGCATCTTGTTCAGCAGCCGGCTGTGCCGGTCGCTCGGCAGCAAGCCGGCCAAGGGCGCGATTACGCCGGACCGTATCGCGCCGGGTATCCGGTGATACAGGTTGCGGTAGTACTCGTCGAGATAACGCTTGTAGCCACCGAACAGTTCGTCGCCGCCCACGCCCGACAGGATCACGGTGACGTCCTGGCGCGCGAACTTCGAGACGAGATAGGTCGTGATGAACGCGGCATCGGCAATCGGCTCGTCCATGTGCCAGATGAGGTCCGGCAGCAGCGTCGCCACGTCCGGCTGCACCACGATCTCGTGGTGATCGGTGCCGAACTGCTCGGCCACCTGCCGCGCAAAGGGAAGCTCGTTGTACAGCTGGGCGCCCGTCGAGCCATGGAAGCCGATCGAGTAGGTCTTCACGGGCTGCGAGCTGTGCCGGCTCATGAACGCGACCACCGCGCTCGAATCGATGCCGCCTGACAGGAATGCGCCGATCGGCACGTCGCTCACCATCTGGTCGCGCACCGAGCGTTCCATTTCGGAGCGCACGGCCTCGACCCACTGCTGCTCCGGGCGCGCGCCGTCGATCTCGGCCGGCAAGCGGTAGTACCGGTGCTTGCGGACTCTGCCGTCCTCTGCGATCAACGCCGTTCCCGGCTCGAGCTTGCGCATCTCTTCGAAGATCGAGTTTGGCGCACAGACGTAGCCCACCGACAGGTACTGCGCGAGCGCCGCCCGGTCGAGCCTGGCCGTGATGCCCGGCAGCGCCAGGATCGCCTTGGCCTCCGAGGCGAAGATGAGCTCCTGCCCATCGAGACGGTAGTAGATCGGCTTGATGCCCAGCGCATCCCGGGCGACGACCAGCCGTCGCCTGCGCCGGTCCCACAGCGCGAGCCCGAACATGCCGTCGAGCTTGCCGAGGAACGCATCGCCATATTCCTCATAGGCGTGCACGGCCACTTCGGTATCACTGTGTGTGGCAAAGCGATGCCCCACCGCTTCCAGCTCGCGCCGCAGCTCGCGGAAGTTGTAGATCTCGCCGTTGCAGACGACGATGACCTGCCCGTCCTCGCTCGCGATAGGCTGGTGGCCACCCGAAACGTCGATGATCGAGAGACGTCGCATGCCCATGAGCAACTCGCCATCGGCCAGCGCTCCGGAATCATCCGGCCCACGGTGCACGATGGCGTCGCCCATGCGGGCGAGCACCTCCGGTTCAAACCGGCGTGTGCCGCCCAGCGCGAGAATGCCGTAGATTCCGCACATGTCGCCGCCCTACCCCAGGTACTTCGCCACGGGTGGCCCGACGAGTTGCGTGAGCTTCAGCGGCAGCCTGCGCCAGAACTCGATCGCCCTGCCGAACCGCGGATTGGTCGGGCTCAGGTTAGGCATCTCCTTGCGCCTGACGAGGTAGTACTCGTAATAGAGCGGCTCGGGCTCGAAGCCCCAGTAGGTCTTGAAGTCGAAGGCACCGGTGCCACGCTTGCTGCGGCCGTAGTCGAAGATCCGGCAGCCCTTCTCGCGGCCCCTCTCCATCACCTGCCAGTACATGAAGTCGTTGCCGGCGACGGCACGCGCTTCCTGCGTGCCACCACCGTAATACGGCAGCACCTCGTCGCGGAAATAGAAATTGAGCACGCTCGCGACGGGACGATCACCTTTCAAAATCGTGACGATGTCGCAGGCTTCGCCGAACACGTCTTTCAGCACTTCGAGATAGCGCTTCGAGAACACCGGCGTGCCGAGATTGCGCAGGCTCTCGGAGTACATGTCGTAGTGCCGGTCGACCCGCTCGTCGACCTCGGCCCGCAGCTCTTCCTTGATGCCCTTGCGCACCATCGCCCGCTGCTTGCGAGGGATGGCGAGCATGTTCTTCTCGGAGTCCGCGTCGATCTCCTTTCGGAAGGTGACGTACAGGTCCTTGCAGGGCCAGTCCGGATGCGATCGCCGTCGATTGCGCATTTCGAGATGATCGACGCCGAGGCGCCACGCCAGGTCGCAGGCGGCCGTCGCGAGAGCCGCATGGGTCGCTTCGTCGGTCGCGACGATGCCGCCGTAGACACAGAACGGTGTCGAGACCAGCGCGTGACCGAAGAGCAGGCTCTTCACCTCTGCGAGCGGGAGCACTCCTCGGATTTCGCCGAACTGCTCGACCAGCAGGTAATGGCAGCGGTGGCCGAATGCGCGGCGCAGGACATCCTGCCATTCGGCGAGGTGGAAGAAGGTTCCGTCCGGGTGGGCGCGGACGAACGCGTTCCAGGCTGCCCTATCGGACTCCTGGAAGGCACGGACGGAGACAAGGCCCCCACCCTTGACCTGTCCCATCGTGGGTGGGGATGGGCGCCCGAAGGAAGATTCGGGGCCCAGGTGGACTTCAAACGCCAAAGACTTCATCCATGCGCCCCCAGCGGAAGTCGGCGAGCAGGCGCTCGAGCCGTCCGTACATCGAATCGAGGTTGAGGTAGTGCCGGAACCGCGACTTGACCGGGGCGCCCGGGACGCGCGGCTGGCCGGGATCGACCTCCCACGGATGAAAGTAGAACAGTCCCGACTGCCGATCCAGGTCGTTGACCCGTTGCAGGGCCCAGCGGAAGGCCGGGTACGGCAACAGCCGGAAGTACCCGCCGCCGCCGCACGGCAGGTTGCGGCCAGCGAGACGCACCGTGGTGACGGGAATCTCGAGGATGGCCTCCGGCCGCAGGCGAAATGGAAACCGCGGCGCGTCCGGCATGCCATAGAGGTCGTGAACGATCGGATAGATGCTCGAGCTGTAGACGTGCCCGGTTTCCTGCAGCACGTCGAGCGCCCACAGGTTCCTGGCGTCGATCGAGTAGCTCGGCGCCCGATAGCCGCGCACCGGCATGCCGGAGAGATCTTCCAGGATCGCCTTCGTCTTGATCACATCCGCCCGGAACCGCTCCGGGGTGAAACAATAGAGCCGCGTGTGGTCGTAGCCGTGGCTCGCGACCTCGTGCCCTTCGGCAACGATCCGGCGCACCAGCGCCGGGTGACGTTCTGCAATCCATCCGAGGACGAAGAAGGTGCCTTTCACGCCGCGGGTGGAAAAGAGATCCAGCACGCGACCGGTGCTGAACTCTACCCGCGACTCGGCCTTGGACCAGAGCTCGCGCGGGATCGTCCGCTCGAACGCAGCGACCTGGAAATACTCCTCAACGTCTACGGTCAGGGCATTGCGCGGGCCAGACGGAAATTCGATCCCGTGCTCAACGGGTGGTTGCTGCACGGATGCATCCATGTCGCCGCCGCTTCATTCGCCCCTCGCCCGGGGCTCGTACTTTGCGCGCAGGCCGACCCACCAGCCGTCGTAGTCCAGCGCTCCCGAGCGAATGAAATAGCCAGCCTCGCCGCTCAGCGTCAGCTTGGCTCCCGCGTTGCGATTGAGCCTCAGCAGTGCCTGCGTGTCGTAGTCGCTCGAGATTCCCGAGACCACCGGGTCGTCGAAATCCTGCGCACGCTCGATGTCACTGTAAGAGAGGCTCAGGTCCGCCGACAGGTTCGAGGCGAGTTGCCGGGTCGCGCCGAGTCTGACGCCCATGCTCGTCTCGGTGACCAGCGCCTCGTCGATGAAGTCGCGGTCGTACTGGAACCCGGACAGGCTGAGCGTCGTCCGCGAGCCCGCGGCGGTGACACCCACGTTCGCGCTCTTGGCCACGTAGGGGCGGTTGTACAACCCGAGTTCGATATCCGGGATGCCGGTCGGCAGCTCGCCCGGGACGATGTCGCTCAGGGACAAGCGGCGAGTCTCGACGGTGGGTTGCTCGCTGTACGACGCACTGAACTCGAGCAATCGCGCGGTGTGGATCGCGGCGACGGAATAGCTCGTACCGAAGAACCGCTCGCCATAGCGCGCTTCCGCCGAAGTGCGCTCGTTCGGCGCCCATTTGAGGCCCGCGCTCCAGAAATCCTCGTCGAGGCCGCCTTCGGTGGTGCTGACCTGCAGCTCGCTCTCCTTGCCCACGTCGCCAACGAGTGACAGCGTGCGGGAGATCTGCAGGCCACCGTCGAATCCCGCACGCTCGAACCGGTAGGGCAACTGGTTCTCGAAGTCCGAATCCTGCCAGTCGTAGAACACGCGCCCGGACACGCGCGCGTCCGTCGCCGTGCCGAGGCTGAAGTTCGCGCTCTGGTCGATCGCGTCGCGGCCGAGTTCGAAGCCGCTGACCGGTTCGCCCTTGCCTTCGTCCAGGTACCAAGTGCGGCCGTAAGAATATTGCGCGACGACCTCGAAGTTCTTGAAGCGATGACGCAGGATCGGACTGCCCGTCGCGGTCGCGACCTCGGTAAGGTTGCTCTGGCCGAAGGTCCCGAGCCCGCCGTAGTTCAATCCGTCGCGCGGGTCGATGATGGTGTCCCCGTAGGACGCCTGCCCGCGCAGCGAGAACCACTCCGGCAGGGCTATCCATTCGCCGTTGGCCTCGAGACGGTGCGTGAGGTCGTTCGAGTCGCCATCCTCCCAGGCGCGGCCGATCATCGAGTAGTCGATGGCCGCCGAACCCGCGCCGCTTGAATAGGAGGCATAGAAGCCTGGCGACAATTCCAGGCTGGCTGCGTCATTCTGATCCTCTCCGGATTGTGCGAGGCTGGTGTTCGAGGAGTACAGGATGGCGCCCTCGATGCGCGGCTGGAAGACGCCCCCGCTCGGCACGCCCATTTGCCCGAGGCCGCTGCCGATGGCGCCGCGCTGGCTGTACTGGTAAGGCACCGTCTGCGCCCCGGCCGGCCCGGGCAACCCCAGTACCGCAATCAGCCCCAGCGTCACGAGCGGCGACGGCGCCTCATGCGGGACACGACGCCCCGCGGAAATCCTGTACTTCATGCATCCCCCTTCTCCGGCCGTTCTCTGCGACCGTACCCATAGCCATAACCGTAGTAATACTGTCCATAGTAACGGCTCAATGCCGACGCCTTCACACGGTTCAGCACCGCGCTCACGGGCGTAGCCTTGTCGACCAGCGCCAATGCATCCTTCACCGCCCGCTGCTCCGTGTCGTCGGCACGGACCACGAGCACCACCTGACCTACATAGCGCGTGACGACCTGCGCCTCGTTGGTCGCGAGTAGCGGCGGCGAATCGATGATGATCACGCCGTTCCCGACCCGCTGGCTGAGTTCCTCGATCACTTGCGGCATGCGGCTACCCGCGAAGAACTCGGGCGCGTGCTCGTGCCACTTGCCTGCCGGCACGAAGAACAGGCCTTCGACGTTGGTCTGGTAAGTGACTGAATTGACGTCCCGACCGACATCCTCGAGGACATCGTTGAGGCCGGGCCGGCCCTCGAGGCCAAGCGTCGGCGTGAGTCCGGGGCGTGCCACGTCGCCGTCCACGAGGATGACGCGCAACTCGCGGTCGCGGACGATGCTGAGCGCGAGGTTGAGCGAAGTGAACGTCTTGCCCTCGCCCGGCAGGGCGCTCGTCACCAGGATGACGTTGCTGCGAACCTTCGTCGCTCCGTCGCGTCCCGTGATGGCACTGAGCAGCGGCCATTTGATGCGCCGAATCTCGTCCTCGGTCTGGTGCGCGAGATCGGGCGGCGGCAGGCGGCCCGACTGCCGAAGCCGCGCGGGGTCGAGCTGGATGATCGGTTTGAGGTCGCGTTCTGTCAGCGACGTATCTACGGGCTCCTGCGTCGAGCGCGCCGCAGGTGCCCGCGGCGGCGGCGACGCGGGCGACGGCTCGACCGCGGCGCTGGAGAACGAGGGCGTCGCAGCATCGGCGGACGCCGGTGCCGGACCCGACTTCGCCTTCGACTGGGCTTTCTGCAGCGCTCGTTCGACGATGCTCATGAATGCATTTCCTCAGCCCACGACACGGCGCAGCACGGCGCGCAAGGGTTCGGTCAGTATCAGGTTCAAGACGAAGACCGCCAGCAGCAGGCCCACGGCACTCCCGACCAGCATTTCCTGGCGCCGGTACCAGGGCTCGAGATTCGGGCGCACCGCCGCGGTGATGGTGCCGATCACATTCAGACCGGTGACCTTCTGCAGGAGGTCGCGCGTCGTGAACGTCGGATGCATCTGGGCGAGCAACGCGGCGAGGCCGAGGCCAGCGCCGAGCGCAGCGAGCAGTACCATCGTGTTCAGTGCCATGCGCTCCGGGCCGCTCGGCTTGAACGGAACGATCGGCGGCTCGATGACCCGGAACTTCACGTTCTCGGCGCTCTGCTCCGCTTGTTCCGAAATCCTCGCGGACTCGAGACGCTGCACCAGCGTGTCGTACTGCCGCTTGTTGACCTCGTAGTCGCGGTTGAGGCGTGACAGCTCCGCCTCGACCTCGGGAATCGCATCGACCCGGCTGCGCAACTCGCCAATGAGGGCCTGCTGCGCCTGCATCTGGCCACGCACGGCCGCGAGGTCCGCTTCGGCCTGACTCAGCGTGAGCCGCAGGTTCTGGTACACCGGGTTCATGTCCAGGCTGCGCACCATGGCCTGGTCGTCGCTCAGGGCGCCGCCCGGCGGCGCCACGCTGGAGGAGACCTTTGCTCCGCCGCGCTTCTCGTCCTCGAGCCGCGCGATGGTTTCGTTGAGCGACTGGACCTGCGGGTGCTTTTCCGTGTACTGCAGCAGCAGCTGGTCCCGTTGAGCCTTGAAGCGCGCGATCTGTCCGTCGATCGGCGTGCCCTCGGGTGTGCCCATCAGGCCGTAGGTGGGCTCCTCGCCCGCGAGTTGGCGAGCAAGCTCGTCGCGCCGGTTCTGCAGCTGGGTGTGCACCTGCCGCATCTGCTGCAGCGCGCCCATCTCGGCCTCGAGACGCTGGTAGTAACCGCCGCCGGTCCCGGGCATTGCGCCGACGTTCTGCTGCTTGAAGGCCGCGAGGCGATCCTCGGCCTCGACCAGCCGCTGCTCGTATTCGTTGATCTGCGACTCGAGGAAGCGCTGGGCCACCCCGGAATCGCTGCGCTTGAGGCCCAGGCTGTCCTCCATGAACGTGTCGAGCAGCGCGCGAACGACGCGATGCGCGATCCTGGGGTCGTTGTCCTCGAAGGAGACGACGAACGTATTGCGCATGGCGGGCCCGCCCGGCCGCCCGAGCTCGATGCGCTGAGCGAGCGAATCGATGACGGCCTCCTGCGCCCGCCGGTCGTTGGCATCGAGCAGCAGGTCGGTCTTCTGCGCAACTTTCTCGAGGTTCGGCCGACTCAACATCACCGTCTGCATCATGCCCACCTGGCTCATGATGTCGCGGTTGACTGCCAGGCCCGTCAGCAGGGGCTTCAGCAGCGACTCGGTGTCGACGTAGACCTGCGTGCTCGACGTATAGCGGTCCGGAATGAACTGCACGCCGATCCAGCCCGCGACGGCCACCACCCAGGCAACGAGGATCGCCGGCCAGCGGTATCGCCAGGCGCCGCGGAGGAGGACGAGGACTTGTGCGATGACGTCTTGCATGGTGGGCGGTCAGAAGCGGCTTTCGGGGATGATCAGGACGTCGCCCGGGCGCATGGGGACGTTCGCGCTGATGTCGCCGTCGTCCAGCAGGTCGCGCAGGCGCACCGGTATGCGCAATTGCTTGTCACCGTCCTGGCGGACGATCACGGCGCGGTTGCCGGCGGCGAATTCCGCGAGTCCCCCCACGGCGATCATCACGTCGAGCAGCGTCATGTTGGCACGGTACGACAGGGACTGCGCCTTGGCAGCCTGGCCCACCACGCGCACCTGGTCGGCGTACGTGCCGACGAAGCCCGTGACCATCACGCTGACGGTCGGGTTGCGCACGAATTCCGAAAGCGCGGCTTCCAGGTCCTTCGCTAGCTGCGGCGGCGTCTTGCCCTCGGCCGGAACACCGGCGATCAAAGGAGTGGAAATCATGCCGTCCGGACGCACTGGCACGGTGACCGTGAGTTCCGGCTGGTTCCAGACGAACACCTGCAGCGTATCGCCCGGGCCGATGCGGTACTCGCTCTGCTCTGCCTGCATCGGCGCCGGGGTCGACACCACCTCGGGCTGGCTCGAGCATGCCGCGAGCCATGTGCCGAGCAGCGCCAGCAGTATCCAACGAATCGAGGTCTGGTGCATGTGCATGTCGCTCGCCTGTATTACTTGGAGAGCTGCTCGAGCAGCTCCCGGGCATCCTTCATCTGGTCGGCGGGCAGTTGCCCGTTGACCGCCTTCCTGAGGAGCGGGAGAGCGTCGGCCGTCTTGCCTTGCTTGGCGAGGGCGGCCGCATAGTGATACTGCACTTCGGCGTTGTCCGGCAGCCCCTTCACCGCTTCGGCCAGCAACTTCGCCGCTTCCTCGGTCCTGCCATTCTCGAGCAGGATCCAGCCATAGGTGTCCTGCACGGCCGCGGACCGGCCTGCGGCTACGTAGGCCTTCCTGGCCGTCTCGACGGCCTTCGGGTCGCCCTTGGCCTGGTACAGTACTGCCAGGTTGTTCAGCAATACGGCGTTGTCCGGCAACTTGGCAAGCGACTGCTCGTAGAGCAGGATGGCCGCTGCGGCATCCCCACTGCGCGCCCTCGACTCGGCGAGCAGTGCCACTGCATCGAACGTCCGCAGGATTCTTCGCGACCCAGCCCTCGAGCACCTTCTCTGGATTCGGCTCGCCGGCCAGTACGGCCGCGCGGTACTCGGCAAGCACGAGGTGGTGGTAGGTGCCCTTGGCACCGGCCTTGCGGTAGTGATCCAGGGCCGCGCGATAACGCTTCTGCGCCATCGCCAGGTCGCCCTCGAGCGAATGCGTCCCCGACGCATCGGGCGCCGCCCGCTTCAGCCGCTCGATGTAGCCGGTCGCGTTTTCGAGCTTTCCTGACTGCAAACTGGAAGCCGCCGCGAGGGCCAGCGCCGGGACCAACCCGGGCTCCGCCTTCAGGACCTCGTTCAGCACTCCGAGCGCGGTGTCGATATCCCGGTTGGCGAGGTGAGCGCGCGACAGGTTGAGCGCGTATCCGTAAGCCTTCGGCGCCTGCTTCGTCGCCTGCTCGAAGCTCGCGATTGCGCCGGGCACGTCGTTCGCACCCATCTGGATCAGGCCGCGGGCATTGGACAATGCCGCATTCTCGGGCGCTTTCTTCGCCGCCGCGTCGACTACCGCGCGGGCCCTGCCAAAGTCCCGGGTACCCGCGTAGTACTGTGCCAGCGCGAGCTGGGCATCGACGGAGTCGGGATGGTCCGAGGCGGCCTTCTGCAGCCACTTCTCCGCCGCCTTGCCATCTCCACGCGCGCTGGCAGCCGCAGCAGCACCGATCATCGCGACGAGGTTCTTCGGGTCCACGTCCAGCGCGCGCTCGAAGTTCTTGCCCGCGTCCACGGGCTTGCCATCCGCAAGGTCGAGGCGCGCGACGTTCGTCAAGGTCGCCGGGTCGTTCGGTTTGAGCCTGAGTGCAGCGTCGTACTCCTTGCGCGCCGCATCCCTCTGTCCTGCCGCCACGAAGACCGCGCCAGCAATGTTGTGCGCGACAGGATCGTCACCGGCACGCGCACTCAGGGCCTTCGCCTGTGCGATCGCCTCGTTCGCTTCTCCCTTGCGCAGCAGCGCAAGCATCAGCAGGAATTCCCGCTGATACCCTCCGACGATGCTCTCGGGCATCTTCTCCAGCAGATCCACGGCGCTATCGAAGTCGCCGGCCATTATGAAGCCGCTGGCGATCTCCAGTTGAACCTCTGGTGACTGCTCCACGCCCGGCCGAGCCGAAGCCTGTGCGAGATAGGAAAGCGCCTGCGCGCGGTCGCCACTGGCGATGCTCATTCGGCCAGCCATCGCGAGCAGCGCGGGGTCGGCATCCGCCTGTGCGAGTGACGGCTGCAGCGCGTCCAGGGATTCCTCCGGGGAGGTCAGGCGCGAACGCGTCTCCGTCAACATCCGTTGCGCACGGACGTTTCCGGGCTCGTTCGCAAGCACGTTCGAGAAGTGCATCTCGGCCTGGCCCAGGTTGCCCTGCTGCATGTTGACCATGCCGAGCAGCAGGCGCGCCTGGTGATTCTCGGGCATCTCGGCTACCGCTTCCTCGAGCAGCGTCCGCGCCGTCTCGAAATCGCCACCGGCCGCGGCAACCTGGCCGCGCATCTGCTTGACCAGCGGATTCCTCGGGGCCAGCTTGTTCAACTCGTCGGTGGTGACCTTGGCTTCCTTGACCTTGCCCTGTCGGATCTGCGCCTCGGCAAGCGCGCCGAGCGCCATGAGTCGTTCGCCGCCTTCGTTACCCTTGTCCGCTCGTTCGACTGCGGTGGAGTACGACCTCTCGGCGGCCGTGTAATCCTGGCCTTCCATTTCGAGTCCGCCCACGGCGAGCCAATACGCCGATTGCTTGCGGATCGCTTCTGGCGCCCGGTCCAGCACGGCTCGTGCGGCTGGCAAGCCATCGATGGCATACACGGCGCCTGCGAGGCCCAGCAATGCGTCCAGGCTGCCCGGACGCGCGGCAAGCGCATCCTCGAACGTCGACTTTGCGTCGGCGGCGCGTCCCAGTCCCATCAACGCGCGGCCCGTGGCCACCTGCAACTCGATTTTCGCGTTGCCCTGCGCTGCCTGCGGGCTGCACTTGCCCAGCACAGCGTCGAATTCGCTGCGAGCCACCATTACACGGCACTCGGGGACCAGCAGCACGTCTGACGCTACGCCCAGTTCCCTGGCCTTCTGTATCTCGATGCCCGCTGCCGACATCTCGCCGTTCTGCACCAGGGCCGCCGCGAGCAACGCGCGCGCCTTGCCGTTCTCCGGCTCGTCCTTGACGAGATTCTTGAGGTCGATGATCGCGGCACGAACTTCGCCGCTGTCGAGCGACTTCTCGGCGCGGGCGTAGAGCTCCTCGCCCTTGGGCGCGCAGGCGGCAAGGCCGGAGGCCAGGGCCAGCACGACGAAAAGCGGATAGCGGATGGCGGATAGCGGATAGTGCCGCGAGCCGGACATGGTGCGTGTTCCCTTCGACATGGTTCTCACCCTTCCGCGGACTTTTCGGGGACCGCGATATCGTTCTTTTCCAGGAGGTCGTAAAGCGTCGGACGTGTAATACCAAGGAGTTCCGCGGTGCGCGAAAGGTTCCACCCCGCCACGGCCAGCGCCTGGCGGATGGCGTCGCGCTCGGCGCGCGCCCGGGCGACGCGCAGGTTGAGCCACGAGAGATCCGCGCCTTCCTCGCTCGCGGGCAGGCCCAGATCCTCGACGGAGACGTACTTGCCCTCGGTCATGATCACGGCGCCGTTGATGCGGTTCTCGAGTTCGCGGATGTTGCCCGGCCAGGGGTAGGACTCGATGGCCTTGAGCGCCTCGGGCGTGAACCCCTTGATCGGCCGGCTGTGCTCGCGGGCACGACGGTCGAGAATCGCCTGCGCGATGACGGCGGCGTCCCCCGCCCGATCGCGCAGCGGCGGGATGTGTACCGTGACCTCGCTGATGCGATAGTACAGGTCTTCGCGGAACTCGCCGCTCTTGATGATCGCGGGCAGGTCCTTGTTGGTCGCGCAGACGATGCGCACGTCCACCGGGATGCGCTCGCGGCCGCCGATGCGCTCGACGACGCGGTCCTGCAGGAAGCGCAGGAGTTTCGCCTGCAGCGAGAGCGGCATGTCGCCGATCTCGTCGAGGAACAGCGTGCCGCCGTTCGCGTGCTCGAACTTGCCCTGGGTCTGCTTCACGGCGCCGGTGAAGGCGCCCTTCTCGTAGCCGAAGAGCTCGCTCTCGAGCAGCGTGTCGGGGATCGCGGCGCAGTTGATGGCCACGAACGGCTTGTCGGCGCGCGGGCTCAAGGAGTGCACGGCGCGGGCGAGCAGTTCCTTGCCGGTGCCGCTGTCGCCGAGCAGCAGCACGCTCGCGTTGGTGGGGGCCACCTTCTCCACCGTCCGGCACGCCTTCATCATGGAATCGCTGATGGCGATGACGCCCTCGAGCGGCATCGACCCCTGGCGCTGCATCAGGGCGCGGTTGCGCTCCTCGAGGTCGTGGATGTTGAACGCGCGCTGCACCAGCAGGCGCAGGACGTTGGTGTCCACGGGCTTCTGGTAGAAATCGTAGGCGCCCATGCCCACCGCCCGCACGGCGTTCTGCTTGTCGAGCTGGCCGGTGACGACGATGACCTTGGTGAGGGGGGCGGCCTTGAGCGTCTCGAGGAGGCACGCGAAACCTTCCGAGACGCCCTCGGCGTCGGGCGGGAGACCGAGGTCCTGCAGGACGACGCCCGGTTCGTGACGACGCAGGGCGGCCATGGCCGTTGCGCGGTCCGTCGCGGCGAGCACCTCGTAATCGTCGAAGCACCACTTGAGCTGCTTCTGCAGCCCCGGGTCGTCCTCCACGATCAGCAGTTTGGGCTTGTCCTCAGCCACCTGACCCCCTGTGCAAAGCCGGATGATACAAGGAGATAGGGTTCAAATTTGTGAAATGGGTTCAGGAGAGGTCTCACGTGGCCGGCCCTAGCCCCTGCCTTTGCTACTTAATGTGTCCAACTGGCGCACAAACGCGCGTGACCGGTCGCCCGCTGTATTCGATTCGGCCAGCAATGCCGTCCCGCGTACCCATGCATAGATGATTACTCTCGCCCGGGCGTCGTAACGGAAGAAGAGCCTGTACTGCTGAAAGAACTTCGCCCGGAACCAGTGTTTGTGGTGCGCTCCCAACGTGTCGCCCTGCCGGAACACGGCCGCAGCTGGATCCTGCGGAATGACTTCAAACACCAGCTTGGCGATAGCCGCCAGCCTCTTAGCTGCATCCCTGCTGCCATACCCGGTCGGATCCATCGTCCTCAGGGCGTCCACATGCTCCAGCAGATCCTCGACCTGGGCCAGGAACATTGGGTGCATGAATACTGCCCAGCCGTTGACCCGGATCGGCGCCCCGGGCGGAGCGGTCATTCGTCGTCCGGCGACAGCGGTTCATCGAGGTCCACCTGGACTTTGCCGACAAGCGATTCAAGACGCGCCCGAAGGCTGCTGTCGAGGCTATGCACCCGCTCCGGGTTCTGTTCCAGGTCCCGGGCAAGAAAGTCCAGGAAGGCTCCGACGACCGGGTCCGCATGCTCGGCGTCCTTGTCGACGCGTTCGACGTTGACCGTCCCGTCCGCGCAGACCACGTAGCGAATCTTGTCGCGCTTCCCGAGCTTCAGGACGCGGCGAATGGGTTCCGGCACCGTCGTCTGGTACCGGTCGGTTAGCGTCGATTCCGCCAGCAGTGTTGCCGGATTTGTCATCGGGGCCCTCCAAGTCACCCGGTCATGGTAATGCAATTGCATTACCTCGTACAATCCGAATGTCGCTGGCCTGGATCTTCCGCTGAAACGGCACGCCGTACGGTGAACTCCCGACATGGTCGCGATCCCATGGTCTGTGCGCATGCGTTATGCGCATGACTCATGCGCATGGTTCGTGCGCATAGACGGCGAAAGAGGCACCTCGTCGCGCACACCCGACCTTCGCCCAAACCCGATCCCCGTCCAACCCGCCGCTACGTTTCCGCGGAAGCGCTCAGCGCCGCCGCAAGCGGCACCCGCAGCGTGAAGCGCGTCCCCCTGCCTTCCGCACTGGCCACATCCACCCGGCCGCCCAGCGACTGGACATATTCCCGCACCTGGTAGGCGCCGATGCCCATGCCCTTGCTGCCCTTGGTGGTGTCGAAGGGCTTGAACAGGCGCTCCTGGACGAACTCCCGGCTCATGCCCTGGCCATCGTCGGTGACGGTCAGTGCTGCCATGGGCATCCGGAGCCGGTTGCTGGTGTCACCGGTGGACACGGCCTCGTCACCGCCAGGACCGCCATCCACCGTCACGCTCAGGCTCACGGTGCCGCCCTCGCCCGTCGCTTCCTGCGCGTTGCGGATGACGTGCTCGACGATCATCGTGAGCCGCTCCGGATCGGCCTCGATCCACGCCTCTTCGTCAGCACCGGCGCACACGGGGACGGGAGCGCGGGACTGACACCGCTCGCAGGCCTTGCGCGCCACCTCGGCCAGCGCCACCCGCCGTTTCAGGCTCTGGACCTCGCGCCGCTGCAACTGCTCGATCAGCCGCTGCATGCGCCCGGTGGAATTGGCGATGGTCTCGATGGCGTCGTCCACGAACTCCGGGTTGCGCTTGTGCTTCTCCGCGTTCGAGACGATCAGTGCCAGTTGCGCCGCGAGGTTCTTCAGGTCGTGCATCACGAACGCGGTGAGGCGGTGATAGGCCTCGAACTGGCGGCTTTCGGCCAGGCGCCGGTCCGCCTCGAACTGCGCGAGATGCACCGCCACGTGGCGGCCGACGGTCTTGAGCAGATCGCGGTCCTCGTAGTTCGGCTTGAACGGCGGCGGCGGCTCCTCGAGCAGCACGAAGCCGATCATTTCCTCGACGTGCGTCAGCGGCACGACCAGCCGATAGCGCCGTTGATCAAGCAGGAACTGCGGCGGCGTGAGGTTCTGGTAGGCGTCCGGGGTTTCGTCCAGTTCGCGCAGGTCGATCACCCACTGATACTTCGCCAGGAACGCGACCATCTCGTCGGTGGGCAGCAGCGCCGGCTCGCGCCGCACCTCCGCCTCGCGCGGCGGCCACTCGGCCACCGCCTTGAACTCCTCGGCGTCCGTCGCACGCAGGAACAGCACGCCACCCGGGCTGCCGATGATCTGCGCAATCGCGCGCACCGAGTTGTCGCGCGTGTCCACGCCCTCTTCCGGCGCGGAGAGCGTCTGGATGAAGCGCAGCCACTCGATGCGGTAGTCGTACTTGTTGCGGTAGAAGTGCTTGTTGAGGAACACGCGCAGCCGGCGGCGCAGGTTGCCGGAGGCGATGAGCGCGAGCAGCACGACGCCGGCGCCGACGAAGAACACCAGCTGCGCGACGCGGCCCCAGGTGCCGCCATAGAGCCGGATGGCGTAGCCGCCGCCCGCCATCAGCAGCAGGTAGGCGCCCACCACCATGAACGTGGTGGTGTAGAAGACGACGTGGCGCGAGACGAAGACGTTGAGCGACCACTGCGGATTGCGCCGCGCGGCGAGCGCGATCATCGGCACCATGAGCACGGTGATGAGGCCGCGCGTGTCCCAGGAGACGGGCTCGATGCCCTTCAGCAGCTGCGCCTGCGAGTAGATGAACAGGTCGTAGGCGAACATCACGCCCACGGCGATGACGAAGAACTTGAGCGCGTAGCGCCCGCCCTCGCGCGCGTTGCGGAAGATCTGCTCGAGCAGGATCAGGCCGAGCAGCGCCATCAGCAGGCCCGCGTTGGCGAGGACCGCAATGGGCTCGGGCATGGGCCATCCCATGCCGACCAGCGTCGGCGTGGCGACCAGCAGGGCCGCCCCGCCGATCCACACCACGTGAACGGCCCGCGAGAGATTGCCCGCCACGCCCGCCGACTTCGTGAGCCCGGTGAGCACCACGAACCACGCGCCGTAGCGCAGGAACTCGGCGAGGATGACGAGCGGGATGGACAGCGCCGCGGCCTGCGAGCCTAGCGCGAGCAGGGCGGCCCACGCCGCCGTGACGCCGCAGGCCACGATCAGCCGCACTCCCTGCGCCCGCCCCTCCCAGCTCGTGAGCAGCAGGAGGGTGAGGATCAGGAAGCCCGAGGCGGCGAGACCGTAGGAGATGAGGCCGAGGGAGAGCATGGCGGGGATAGCGGATAGCGGATAGGGGATAGTGTAAGAGGAAGAGCGGCCGGCGGCGCCGGCCTTCCTACTATCCCCTATCCCCTATCCCCTATCCCCTTCCCTCCCCCTCCTCACCGCGCTCCCTTCCCCCACAGCACCACCTCGACCGTCTGCACCAGGATCGCGAGGTCGAAGATCAGGCTGCGGTTCTTCACGTAGTACAGGTCGTACTGCAGCTTCTCGATCGCGTCCTTCTCGGAGCTGCCGTAGGGGTAGCAGAGCTGCGCCCAGCCGGTGATGCCGGGCTTCACGGTGTGGCGTTCGCGGTAATAGGGAATGGTCTGCTCGAGCTGCTCGACGAACTCGGGACGCTCGGGGCGCGGGCCGACGAAACTCATCTCGCCGCGGATCACGTTGAAGAGCTGCGGCAGCTCGTCGATGCGCAGCTTGCGGATCACGGCGCCCACCTTCGTGACACGCGGATCGTCGCGGGTCGCCCAGACCGCGCCGTCCTTCTCCGCATCCACGCTCATGCTGCGGAACTTGAGTACGTCGAAGGGGCGGCTGTAGCGGCCCACGCGGCGCTGGCGGTAGAGCACCGGGGCGCGCCAGCCGTCCTCGAAGCGGATCGCGAGAAAGGTCAGGACCATGAGCGGGCTCGCGGCGATGAGCAGCGCGAGGCTTGCGAGGACGTCGAAGCCGCGCTCGAGCGCGCGCTGCAGGGGCGAGGCGCGGAAGCCTTCGCCGAAAATGATCCAGCTCGGGTTCAGCACGTCGAGGCGCACCTTGCCCGTTTCGCGCTCGAGGAAGGTCGGCAACTCGACGATGTCGATGCCGGCGAGGCGGCATTCCAGGAACTGGTGCATCGGGAAGCCGCGACGACGGTCGTCCATCGCCACCACGATCTCGTCCACCTGGTGGTCCAGTACCCAGCTGAAGAGGTCGTCCGGATGGTCGGTGAGGCGGTCCGGGGGCGCGGTGACGTTGTCACCTTCCGTCGGGATGAAGGCCACGATGCGAAAGCCGCGGGTGTCCGAGCGACGGCGCAGTGCCAGCAGGCTCGCGGCTCGACGCCCCGCCCCGTAGACGAGCACGCGGCGCTTGAAGAGGTTCTGGTCGACGATGCGCTCGAACAGCAGGCGCACGATGATGATGGAGCTGACCGCGATGCCCGCGGTGATGCCGAGCAGGCCGCGCCCGACGGCGAGGCCCGGGAAAAGGAAGAAGACGAAGGCCGAGAGTGCCATCGCCCCGGTGACCGCCGCGCCGACCCGGACCAGCATGCCGCTGAGGGTGGAGCGCTGGCGGGTCGAGTAGAGGCCGACCGCGAAGAGCGCGACGAGGCCGAAGATCGCGAAACTGATGGCCGTGGGCAGCAGCGTGCCGGTGGGCGTGACCTCCGACGGTTGCACGCCGTCGAAACGCAGTGCTGCCGCGAGGTACAGGGAGAATACGAGCAGCAGGCCCTCGATCAGTGCGAGCAGCACGATCGGGACCTTCACGTAGAGCTTGAAGAGGCGAATCGACAAATCGCACCTCAGCCCGCGGGCTGGAACGTGACAGAGTTTAAATGCGGCGTGCGGGGTCGCGCGTGATCATGGTCGCAGTCATGTAAAACTCCCGGTTTGACTTCCGGGGTGGGCTCGCCCAGAATTCGCGCCCTTCCGTGGGGCCATAGCTCAGCTGGGAGAGCGCCTGCATGGCATGCAGGAGGTCGACGGTTCGATCCCGTCTGGCTCCACCACGGTTTCGCGTTGTTTCTCGACGTCCCCATCGTCTAGAGGCCTAGGACACAACCCTTTCACGGTTGCGACCGGGGTTCGAATCCCCGTGGGGACGCCACTTCCCGACTGATCCGGTCAGAGGGCCGGTGTGCGCCAGCTCAGTCCCGGGAAACGCGCGAAATCGCGGTCCGTCGTGATCCATTCGCACCCGTATTCCATTGCCAGCGCGGCGAGCCAAGCATCCTGCACGAGGTTGCCGGTCGCCTTTGCGCCGATGCACAGCTCACGGAATATCGACCAGTGCCTGGGGCCCGGCTCGACGACGGTGGCGTTCGGCTGTTGCAGGAGCTGGTCACAGAAGTCCAGCGCATGGTCCAGCCGACTCGGGCGGGCGAAGATCCTCGGATGAGTGGTGATCCGCACGAGGCTGCTCAAGACCTGCGGCGAAACAGCGTAAGCCGCGGGTGAATTGACGGTCCGCTCGAGCCACTGCTTGTATGCGTCGTGCCCGTCGGCATCGCTCCGGAATGCATAAACGAGGACATTGACGTCCGGCAGGATCAATCGCGGCCTTCCATGCGGTCCAGCAGTGCCGAGGAGTCGTCGAGGTCTACTCCCGGCAGCGTGCCGCCCCCTGCCCCGCAGACGGGCAGGGAAATCCGCGATGACTTCCCTCGACGCATCGGACTCGTCAGGACGTTCTCCAGGCCCTGCTCGATCAGCGAGGTGAGCGTGACGCCGCGCCGCGCCGCCTCACGGCGGGCCCGTTCCAGCAAAGCGTCATCGAGGCGGACGGTGGTTCTCATATGCCGAAGCATAGCTTCGGTATGTCTATATGTCTACCGGGACCAGACAGGTAGCTCAGCTCCTCGCGAACGCCAGTGCCTGGTCCAGCCGCGCAAGCGTCGTCTCCTGCCCGAGTATCTCGAGCGTAACGTCGATCGGCGGCGAGACGGTTCCGCCTGAAACGGCCACGCGGATCGGCTGGGCCACTTTGCCGAGCCCCAGGCCGCGGTCGGTCGCAACGGCCGTGATGGCCTCGTGGATGGCCGGCGCCGTCCACTCCGCGAGCGCCGACAGACTGTCCTTGACCGCCTCGAGCACCGGGGAGACCTCCGCGGAAACGTGCCTGGCCGCCTTCTCGTCGTAACCGGTCACATCGCGGAAAAAGAACTGGCTGTTCTGCGCCATCTCCTTCAGCGTCTTCGCCCGCTCCTGCTGGGCCTTCGCCACGGCCGCGACCTTCGCCATGTCGTCCGCCACGAGGCCGAGCGCCTCGAGCTGCGGCTTCAGGTACTTCGCGAGGTGCTGAGGCGTCGAGCGCGCGATGTGCTGCTGGTTGATCCACAGCATCTTGTCGAGATTCAGCGCCGAGGCGGACTTGTTGACGTCGTGGATGTCGAACAGCTTCACCATCTCGTCCATGGTGAAGATCTCCTGGTCGCCGTAGGACCAGCCGAGGCGACCGAGGTAATTGAGCAGGCCCTCGGGCAGGAAGCCGTCGTCGCGGTATTGCAGCACGCTCACCGCGCCGTGGCGCTTCGAGAGCTTGGCGCCGTCGGGACCGAGGATCATCGGGACGTGCGCGTACACGGGTGGCTCGACGCCGAGCGCGCGCAGCATGTTGATCTGCCGGGGCGTGTTGTTGATGTGGTCGTCGCCGCGGATGACGTGCGTCACGCGCATGTCGTAGTCGTCCACCATCACGCAGAAGTTGTAGGTGGGCGTGCCGTCCGAGCGCGCGATGATCAGGTCGTCGAGCTCGCTGCTGTCGAAGGTGATCGGGCCGTGGATGACGTCGTCCACCACCACCTGCCCTTCGTCCGGGTTGCGGAAGCGCACCACCGGACTCACCCCCGCAACCGGCGAGGTGCGATGACGGCAACGCCCGTCGTAGCGCGGCTTTTCCTTGCGCGCCATCTGCCCCGCGCGCATCTCGTCGAGTTCTTCCTTGCTGCAGTAGCAGTGGTAGGCCTTGCCCTCGCGCAGGAACTGCCCGATGACTTCCTTGTACCGGTCCATGCGCTCGGTCTGGTAGAACGGGCCCTCGTCGTGGTCGAGGCCGAGCCACTTCATGCCGTCGATGATCGCCTGCACCGCCTCGGGCGTGGAGCGCTCGCGGTCGGTGTCCTCGATGCGCAGGATGAACGCGCCGCCGTGGCGGCGCGCGTAGAGCCAGCAGAACAGCGCCGTGCGCACACCGCCGATGTGCAGCATGCCGGTGGGACTCGGGGCGAAACGTGTGCGGACGGTCATGGAGCCTCGGTTCGTTGGACGAGAAAATCCCGCAGCGACTTTGCGACGTGCATGCGGTCGGTGCGGGGCAGCGAGCCGAGCCGGCGAATCAACGCCTGCTCGTCGATGGTCGAAATCTTGGCGGGCCGGACGACTGACGCAATCGGCAGGCCCGCCGCCGCCAGGTCGCTGACCCGGACATCGCCCGGCCACGCCTCGTGCGCGGCATTCGTGATCATCGCAACGTAGTACATGCCGGTCTGCTTCGAGAGCACGGGCGATGAAACCACCACCGCGGGGCGCACCCTGTGCCGCGCCTGTTCCGCGTACGGAAACGGCACCAGCACCACGTCCCAGGTGCGAAACCTACTCGTCCGCGAGGACGTCATAGGCGCGGTCGAGTTCGCTGTCCCACTCGGTGAACGCCCCGAGGTCCGCGACGCGCCGGTCCTGCGCGCCGCTCGGCAGCACCATGGTCACGGCCTGCCCTCCACTTGCCCGAGTGCCGAAATAGAGCCTGAGTGCCTCGCGCACGACCTCGGATCGCGACCGTGACTCGCTCCGGCACAGCTGCTCGAGCTGTTGCTCGATCTGCGGCGGGACGGTGACTGAGATGGCCTTGTAGCGCTCGTTGCTCTTCATATCGAATCCGATTCAATATGATTGGATAATATCACCCGGTCGGAAGCGCGTCGATCAGGCCGCGACAAACCCCGGAACCTGCGCCGCCCTCGTGTCGAAGGTCGCCGTCGCGGCGCAACCGAGGCGCCGGTTGTGGGCCGCGATCAGGCAGTCCGCGAATCCCGCGCCGCTCTCGCCATAACGAAACAGCGCCTCTTCGATCGCCGGTTCGTCCTCGAAGTCGAACTCCCGGGTCTCGAGCAGCTTGCGCAACGAGCGCAGCACTGCGTCCTTGTCGAACCTGATTACCAACGAGGCTCAGCTGGTGAGCCTGCGGGGTGCGAATACTGGCATTGCTTGATTTCACAAGGAGTTGGGCGATGCCGAAGAACCAGGTGCAATTCCAGCGAGGCATGAGTTTGCGCGAATTCATGGACCGGTACGGGACGCGGGAGCAATGCGAGCAGGCGCTGTTCGGCTGGCGCTGGCCACGAGGCTTTGTCTGCCCCGCGTGCGGTCACACGGCGTATTGCACGCTGCAGGGCAGGCGGCTGTTTCAGTGCAACGGCTGCGGCCGGCAAACCTCCGTCACCGCCGGCACTGTGTTCGCCGACTCCAAGCTGGCGCTCAGCGTGTGGTTTCTCGCCATGCACCTGATCACCCAGGCCAAGAACGGCATCTCCTCCCTGGAACTGTCCCGCCAGTTGGGTATCTCGCAGAACAGCGCCTGGCTGATGAAGCACAAACTCATGCAGGCGATGCTGGAACGCGACGGCGCTCGGCCACTGGCCGGCCGGGTGCAAATCGACGATGCCTACTGGGGCGGGCGGCGTCGCGGCTACAAGCGCGGCCGCGGCACCCGCGGCAAGACGCCGTTCGTGGCGGCCGTTGAAATCGACGCGGCCGGGCATCCGCGCCGGATGAGCCTGAACCGTGTCAAGGGCTTCCGTTCGAAGGAGATCGCCCGTTGGGGCCAGGCGAAACTGGCGGCCGGCACGGCGGTTCATTCGGACGGACTGGCCTGCTTTGCCGCGGTGAGTGCGGCGGGCTGCGTGCATACCCCGACCGTCATGAGCGGCCCGGGCATCGCCCAACGTCGGCAGGCGCTCAACTGGGTCGATACCATGCTCGGCAACGTCAAGAACGCACTCCACGGCACCTACCATGCGATCCGTCCCAAGCATCTGCCGCGTTACCTGGCCGAATTCAGCTATCGTTTCAATCGACGCTTCGATCTGGCCAGCATGCTCCCACGGCTGGCCACCGCCGCCGCGCAAACACCGCCGATGCCCTACCGACTCGTAACGTTGGCTGAAGCTCATTGGTAATCAGGTTGTCGAATGCGTAACGACTGCGAATGACCCATTCGGTCTCGAGCAATACGAGCAACGAAATCACGACTGCGTCCCCCGCTTCGAAGGCACGAGCCACGAGCCGCCGGGCACGCCGAGTCTGCTCCGCGTCGTCCTCGACGAGCAGGCGCACCAGCACGTTCGTGTCGATCCCGAGCACGGGCTGCCCTCAGCGATTCATCTGCTCGACGGTGACGTGGCGGGTCGGCTTCGGCTTGATGGCGAGGTCACGGACGCTGCGGTTCTTCACCCTCAGGATGATCGTGCCGTCCTCGAGCACCGTGAAGTGGAGCCTGTCCCCCGCTTTCAGCCCTGCCGCATCGCGCACGTCCTTGGGGATCGTCGTCTGTCCCTTGCTGGTCACCATTGAGGTGGACATGCTCGCCTCCTTACTTCCTTACTATTGCGACAATAGTAAGGGCCCGTCGCGGACGAGTCCAGAAAAGAAAACGCCGGCTGCGAGGCCGGCGTTCGGTTCTGGTGGGCGGTGATGGGATCGAACCATCGACCCCTGCCGTGTGAAAGCAGTGCTCTACCGCTGAGCTAACCGCCCATTCGAAGGGCGCGTAGTTTAGGGGGCCGTCCCGGGAGGGTCAAATTCACGTCGGCCCGGGGAACCACTCCTCGGTGCGGCGGGTGAGACGGTAGTACACGAGGCCGATCCACTCATGGGCAGCAGCATCGAGCAGCGACAGATTGTCGGCGACCTGGAACGTGCCCGCACCCCAGGAACCGATGACCACCTTGTGGTCGGTCGGATACGGAATCACCTCGCCCCACCCTGCCGCCCTGAGGCAGGCGATGGTGCGCGGCATGTGCATCGCGGACGTGACGACCACCCACGTCTCGCCGGCCTGCGGCTGGACGAGCGTGCGCGTGGCGGACGCATTGCCGCAGGTGTCGCACGCCTGCTCGTCGAACGTGACCCGCGCGGGATCGAGGCCGACGCTGCCGAGGATTTCCGCGGCAACGCCGGTTTGCGTGCCGAGCGGGCCCTTGCCCTCCTCGGTGCGGCTGCCGCCGGTGTATACGACCCGCGCCTCGGGATACCGCGCGGCCAGGCGCAAGGCCGTGATGTAGCGACTGCCATGTGCGCCCACCTGCGGCTCGCCGTACTCATCGGAAACGGCGGGACGCTCCGAGCCGGAGAGCAGGATGATTCCCGTCACCTCGGCCGGCAGCGTCGGGAGCGGAAAGCGCGTCTCGAGCGGGTGGACGAGGTAATGGGAGACCGGCAGGAATCCGAAGAGCAGCAGGCCGAGGCCACCCGTCATCGTCAGGGCCTTGCCGATGCGAGCGGTTCGCGAGGGCGGGCCTGCGCGGCGACCCGTGAACAGCACGAGCAGGGAGCCCGCGATCGTGATCGCGAACAGCAGCTGCGACGGGCTCGCGAGCGACCAGAGCAGCCAGCGGACGCTCACGGCTGCGGCGTCACCCCGGTTCGCCGCCGACCAGCGCCAGCAGCTCGTCCGTCTTCGCGCGCATCAGCGCCTCGTCGCCGCGGCTCTCGACGTTGAGGCGAATCAGCGGCTCGGTGTTGGAGGAGCGCAGGTTGAACCGCCACTGCTCGAACTCGACGCTGACCCCGTCGGTGTAGTCGACGTTCTTCGCGCCGGGCTGGTACTTCGCCAGCACCGCGGCGATGGTCGCCGGCGCATCCGGCACGCGACGATTGATCTCGCCGCTGGTCGGGAACGCCTTCATGCGCTCGCCCACCAGTTGCGACAGGCTCTTGCCCGTGTCGCTCATCACCTGCAGCACCAGCAGCCACGGGATCATGCCGCTGTCGCAGTAGGCGAAGTCGCGGAAATAGTGGTGCGCGCTCATCTCGCCGCCGTAGACGCCGTCCACCTCGCGCATCACCTGCTTGATGAACGCGTGACCCGACTTCGATTGCACGGCCTCGCCGCCGCCCTGCGCGACGATGTCGAGCGTGTTCCAGGTGAGGCGCGGGTCGTGGACGATGCGGCTGCCGGGGTAGCGCTCGAGGAACACCGAGGCCAGCAGCCCGACGATGTAGTAACCCTCGATGAATCCGCCGTGCTCGTCGAACAGGAAGCAGCGGTCGAAGTCGCCGTCCCAGGAAATCGCGCAGTGCGCGCCGTGCTTGCGCAGCGCCTCGACCGGCGCGCGGTGGTTCTCGACGAGCATCGGGTTCGGCACGCCGTGCGGGAAAGTGCCGTCCGGCTCGTGGTGGACCTTGATGAACTCGAACGGCAGGTAGGGCTCGAGCTTGTCGACGATCAGCCCCGCCCCGCCGTTGCCGGCGTGCACCACCACCTTGAGCGGCTCGAGCTTCGCGCGGTCGACGTAGGACAGCAGGTGCGCGATGTAGTCGGGCATGATGTCCACGGCGAAGCGCTCGCCCACCCGCGTGGGCGGCGTGAACTCGCCGGACTCGGCGATGCGCCGGATGTCCTGCAGCCCGTTGTCGCCGCTGATCGGACGCGAGCCCTCGCGCACGAACTTCATGCCGTTGTAGTCCGGCGGGTTGTGGCTCGCCGTGACCATGATCCCGCCATCCATCTCCTTGAAGAAGGTGGCGAAGTACACGACCTCGGTGCCGCAGAGGCCGATGTCGTAGACGTCCACGCCCGAGTCGAGCAGCCCTTGCTCGAGGGCCTTGCCGAGTTCCTCGCTCGAGAGGCGGATGTCGCGCCCGACGACCACCTTCGCCGGCTTCACGAACTCCGCATAGGCGCGGCCGATGCGATAGGCGACGTCCTCGTTGAGCTCGTCGGGGATACGTCCGCGCAGGTCGTAGGCCTTGAAGCCGCTGATGCTGATGGGGTTCATTGGTTCGATCCCTCGCGCCCGTAGACGTCCTCGAAGCGCACGATGTCATCCTCGCCCAGGTAGCTGCCCGACTGCACCTCGACGATGTGCAGCGCGACCTTGCCCGGGTTCTCGATGCGGTGTTTCGTGCCCATGGGGATGTAGGTGGATTCGTTCTCGCCGAGCAGGAATACCTCCTCGCCGCGGGTGATGCGCGCCGTGCCCGACACCACGATCCAGTGCTCGGCACGGTGATGGTGCAGCTGCAGCGACATCGATGCGCCCGGCTTCACCACCAGCCGCTTCACCTGGAAGCGCTCGCCGTTGTCGACGCTGTCGTAGCTGCCCCACGGGCGGAACACCTCGCGATGCAGCGAGGTCTCGTAGCGGCCCTGCGCCTTCAATTGCTGCACGAGCTGCTTGACGTCCTGCACCTTGTCGCGCGGCGCCACGAGCACGGCGTCCTTGGTTTCGACCACGACGTGGTCCTTGAGCCCCACGGCCGCGATCATGCGACTGGTCGAGTGGAGGTAGCAGCCCGTCGCGCCCTCCGTGATCACGTCACCCGCGGTGACGTTGCCCTGCGCGTCGGTGGGCAGCGCGTCCTGCAGCGCGGACCACGAGCCCACGTCGCTCCAGCCGGCATCGAGCGGCACGACGACCGCGGCGTGGGTCTTCTCCATGACCGCGTAGTCGATCGAGTCGCTGGGCGACGCGCCAAACTCAGTCGCAGGCAGCCGCGTGAAGTCGAGGTCGCGCGTCGCGGCCGCGACCGCCTTCTCGCACGCGCCGAGCATCTCCGGCGCGTGGCGCTTCAGTTCCTCGAGGTACGTCCTGGCGCGGAACATGAACATGCCGCTGTTCCAGTAGTACTCGCCCGACTGCACGTAACGCACGGCCGTCGCGTGCGTCCGGCTTCTCGACGAACTCGGCGACCGGATACGCGGGGCCCTCGCCCTTCGCGCGGCGGATGTAGCCGTAGCCCGTCTCGGGGCGGTCTGGCATGACGCCGAAGGTGACGAGCTTGCCCGCCTCCGCCGCCGCGCGTCCCTGCTCCACCACGCGGCGGAATTCATCGACTTCGCGGATCACGTGGTCAGCCGGCAGCACGAGGAGCACCGGGTCCGCTTCCGCGGAAACGTCGCCCGCACGCGCGGACTCCAGCGCCACCAGCGCCGCCACCGCCACCGCCGGCGCAGTGTTTCGTCCCACGGGCTCGAGGACGATCGCCTGCGGCGTGTCGCCCGACTCGAGCAGCTGCTCGGCGACCATGAAGCGGTGGCTCTCGTTGCACACCACGATCGGCCCGCCGACGTCCGTCATGCCCGCGACCCGCGCGGCCGTCTCCTGCAGCATCGTGCGCTCGCCGACCAGCGGCAGCAGCTGCTTCGGGTACAGCTCGCGGGAGAGCGGCCAGAGGCGGGTGCCGGAGCCGCCGGAGAGGATTACGGGGATGAGCATGGTGAAGCGGATAGCGGATAGCGGATAGCGGATAGCGGATAGCGGATAGTGTAAGAGGGAATTCGTGAGCGTTCACGGTCAATTTGCGAGCGGTATCACGATGGCGAGTGGCCTACCCTTTCGATATGAACGCTCGACCACACGGCGACCACAGGGACCTCGTGGTGTGGCAGAAAGCGATGCATCTCGCCGCTGAAGTGCATCGGTCCACGACCACGTTTCCACGTCATGAAATGTTCGGGCTGACGTCCCAGATCCGGCGCGCGGCGGTATCCATACCGTCGAACGTGGCTGAAGGTTCGGCCCGACGAACCACCCCGGACTTCATCGCATTCCTGCACGTAGCCCGCGGATCCCAAGCCGAGCTGGACACCCAGCTTCGCCTCGCACGCGACTTCGGCTATCTCTCCGACGATTCATTCCTGGCTTTAGTCGCCAGTACCGAAGAAATCGGCCGCCTTCTCACCGCCGTCATCGCCGGCTTACGCCGACGCCAGACCCGCTAGCCTCTTCCACTATCCGCTATCCGCTATCCTCTATCCGCTTCCTAGAAGGGCCATACCCGCGGCACCAGCACCACCGCCGCGATGCCCACCACCACGCTCAGCGGCACGCCGAACCGCACGTAGTCCATCCAGCGGTAGCCACCGGGGCCGTAGACCATGAGGTTGGTCTGGTAGCCGATGGGCGTGATGAAGCCCGCGGAGGCGCCGATCATCACGGCGACCACGAATGGCAGGAAGTTCGCGCCGGTGCCCTCGGCGACCGCCATCGCGATCGGGAACATCACCACGCCCGCGGCGTTGTTGGTGATGAGCTCCGTGACGATCACGGTGACGACGTAGAGCACGCACAGTGCCCAGAACGGGTCGGTGCCGGCGAGGCTGCCGATGCCGTTGGCGATGATCTCCGCGGCGCCGGACTCGGTGAGCGCGGCGCCGAGCGCGAACGAGGCCGCGATGCCGACCACCACGGGGTATTCGATGCTGTCGCGGGCGAGGCGCAGCGTGAGGCAGCCGGTCGCGACCATGAGGCCCGCCGCAATGAACGAGGCCTCGAAGAGCGGGATCACCTCGAGCGTGGCGAGCACGATCATGGCGAGCAGGATCGCGGCGGCGACGGGAGCGCGCCGGAAGTCCGGCGGCGCGGAGTCGCGCAGCGGACTCACCAGCAGGAAGTCGCGGTTGTACTTGTGCCGCTCGACGAAACCCTCGTCCGACTCCACCAGCAGCGTGTCGCCGGCGTGCAGCGTGACGTCGCCGAGCTTGCCTTCGAGCCGGGCACCGTCGCGCGAGATCGAGACGATCGCGGCGTTGTAGTTGCCGCGGAATTCGGCTTCCTTCACCGTGCGGCCGAGCATCGGGAAGGACGGGGCCAGCACCAGCTCGACGAGGCAGCGCTGCGAGTGGCGCAGGTCGAGCTGGTAGCGCTGGTCCTCGGCCACCAGCAGGCCCGGGATGCGCCGCAGCTCGTTCACGGCATCGACGACGCCCACGAAGGTGACGCGGTCGTTCGCCTGCAGCTGCTCGTCGGGGCCGACTGCCGCGATGAGTCGATCGCCGCGCTGGATCTCGAGCACATAGGCGTTCTTCATGCCGCGCAGCCCGACCTCGGCGATGGTGCGGCCGACCAGCGGGCCGTTCGGCACCACGCGCGCCTCCACCGAGTACTCACGCGCGTTCTGCAACTGCTCGACGGCGCCCTGGCGGTCCGGCAGCAGCCTGCGTCCGAAGGCCATGATGTACACGAAACCGATGATGGTGAGCGGTACGCCGACCCAGGCCAGGTCCCACAGGCCGAGGCCCGCGTCGGGCACGGCCTTGAGCAGCAGGCTGTTCACGACGAGGTTGGTGCTGGTGCCGATCAGGGTGCACATGCCCGCGAGGATCACGATGTGGTTCATCGGCAGCAGCAGCTTCGAGATCGAGAAGCCGTAGCGCGACGACCACTCCTGCGCGATCGGGATGAAGAGCGCGACGACCGGCGTGTTGTTGATGACCGTGCTCAGCGCCCCCGTCACCAGCATCAGCTTCGACTGCGCGATGCCGAACGTGCGCGGCCGGCCGAGCACCCAGCGCGAGATCCACGACATCGCACCGGTCTCGCGCAGGCCCGCCACCACGATGTAGAGCGCGGCGATGGTCATGACTCCCGGGTTCGCGAAGCCCCTGAGGGCCTCGTCCGGGCCCAGGATGCCGAGGATGGTGACCGTGATCATCGCGCCCACGAGGACGACGTCCGTCGCGATGGTGGTCAGCGTGAGCAGCCCGAGGACCGCTGCGACGATGGCCAGCGTGGCGATGATCTCGAAGTTCACGGGTGCATGCGTGGCCGCGTCACACGACCAGCCGCTCCCCGCGGCCGATGCCGTGGTACTCGAGGCCGAAGCTCTTCACCAGTGCGGGCTCGTAGAGGTTGCGGCCGTCGAAGATTACCGGGTGGCGCAGTGCGTCGCGGATGGCATCGAAGTCCGGGCTGCGGAATTCCTGCCATTCCGTGACGATCGTGAGCGCGTCGGCGCCCGCGAGCGCGTCGCCCGCGTGCTCCACGAGCTCGAGGTCGGGGCGGTCGCCGTAGATGCGGCGCGCCTCGCCCATCGCGACCGGGTCGTAGGCGCGTACCCTCGCGCCGGCGGCCCACAGCCCCTCCATCAGGTCGCGGGCCGGCGCCTCGCGCATGTCGTCCGTGTTCGGCTTGAAGGCGAGTCCCCACACCGCGATGGTCTTGCCCTTCAGCTCGCCCTTGAAATACGCGTCGATCTTGCGGAACAGCAGCTGCTTCTGGCGCTCGTTGACGCCCTCCACCGATTTCAGCAGCTCGGCGTCGAACTCGTATTCGCCCGCGCTGTGCACCAGCGCCTTCACGTCCTTCGGGAAGCACGAGCCGCCGTAGCCCGCGCCCGGGTAGATGAAGCTGTAGCCGATGCGGGGGTCGGAGCCGATGCCGACGCGCACCCGCTCGATGTCCGCGCCCATGCGCTCGGCGAGGTTCGCGATCTCGTTCATGAAGCTGATCTTGGTCGCGAGCATCGCGTTCGCGGCGTACTTGGTCAGCTCCGCCGAGCGCACGTCCATGACGATCATGCGCTCGTGGTTGCGCGTGAAGGGGTCGTAGAGCGTCTTCAGGAGCTCCGCCGTGCGCGGGTTCTCCGTGCCGACGATCACGCGGTCCGGCTTCATGAAGTCCGCGACCGCCGCGCCTTCCTTGAGGAACTCGGGGTTCGACACCACGTCGAACTCGACCTTCACGCCACGCTCGCCGAGCGTCTGCTCGATGCGCTCGCGGACCTTGTCCGCGGTGCCGACCGGGACCGTCGACTTGTCGACCACCACGCGGTAGTCCGTCATGTGGCGGCCGATCGTCTCCGCGACCGTCAGCACGTGCGAGAGGTCGGCCGAGCCGTCTTCCTCCGGAGGCGTGCCGACCGCGATGAACTGGAACAGGCCGTGGGCGATGCCCTCCTCGGCGCTGGTGGTGAACTCCAAGCGGCCCTTCTCGTGATTGCGCTTCACGATCGCGTCGAGACCCGGCTCGTGGATCGGGATCTCGCCCTGCTGCAGGCGCGCGACCTTGGCCGCGTCGATGTCCACGCAGACCACGTTGTTGCCGGCCTCCGCAAAGCAGGCGCCCGTGACCAGGCCCACGTATCCCGAACCGAATACTGTAACTTTCACTTATAAGCCTTTGATTAAATTATATTTAATCTTGTGCGGATCGCGCGCACTTCAGGTGGATTCTAGCAGAGCGCTATCGGTCCAGCCGAGCCACAAGTTCCGAGAATCGCAACAGATCATCAAGGTCTTGGCGGACTACGTGGACCAATATCTCTAGATCGAGGTCGCGGTACCGGTGGACGGCTACATTGCGAAATCCAACCATCTGCTGCAGCCGTTTCGAAAGATCCTCGGACACCAAGCCTGCGTCAGCAAGTAACTGAAAAACATCGCGGTTCGACTGTGGCACACCCAGGCGACGCTCGCGCACCAGTATCTGTGCCAGGTCGATTGCCGTCTCACATGCACGGAGCACATTCAGGATCGAAGCATCCTGCCGGGTCAGGTCGCTGGAGAGTTGTGAGCCGGCGGCCGCAAGTTCGTCCCTCGCCCTGCGTACGCTGCGCTGGATGGAGGCCACCTTCGCAAGGTCAATTGCGGTCATGGGTCATACGCCTTGCCGGTTTCACGGACCGCCTGCAGAAGCGGTGCGAAGTCTTCGAGATAACGGCCGAATTCGGCAAGGCTGCGACCTTCGAAATCGAACACAGCGTCGGCATCACCGCTATGAATGACTCGGCCGAGAGCGACCACCTCACGCTTCAGCACCGTCGAAGCCGTCAGGAGGTCGACCAGGTCGACATCGATGCCAAGCTGGGACTCCATGCTCCGCGCCAGGTCGTAGAGGCGAATTGGCGACACGGGCTCCTTGCCGAGCACCGCGAGGTCGAGGTCGGACTCCTCGCTCGCCTGTCCCAGCGCGGTGCTGCCGAATACATAAATCGCAAGCAGCCCCGGCAGGGCGTCCAGGATCATCGCCCGGGCGCGCTCCAGCCGTTGCTCTGCCGGCGCTGTGTCCATGAACCGGCATTGTAAGGGCATTTCCCTGCGACCTTCCCCGGGGCCTTACGCTTCCGCGGAAACCGGCACGCGCTCGCCAGGCATGTCGACGTCGACGGCCCAGGCGCCTCCCAGCGGCCGGGTATGCCCCGGGGCCACGGATTCCAGTACCCGACCGTCGGGCCGCGTGAACCGCCATGCGCCGTCGCCCAGCCGCTCGACCCGGACGCCACCTTCGTGCACCGCACGGTGGTGGAAGCGGCAAAGCGTCACGAGGTTCGCGAGCTTCGTGTCGCCGCCGTCGGCCCAGTGCTGGATGTGGTGGCCGTCGACATGCCGGGTGCGGGTGCAGCCCGGGAACACGCAGCCACGGTCGCGGGCCTCGAGCGCGCGACGCAGTGCGGGCGGGATGCTGCGGGTCTTGCGGCCGACGTCCAGCGGCTCGCCCCCCTCGTCCACGGTGATCGTCACCACGCTCGCGTCGCACGCGAGGCGACGTGCGGTTTCCACCGTGAGCGACGGGCCGTCCTCGAGTTCGCAGCGGCCGTGGACGGCCGGGTTCAGCGCGGCGGCATCGACGTGCACCACGATGCTGTGGCGCTCGCCTCCGTTCAGCGCCTCGAGCCCGTGCTTGAGGTAGCTCTCCGCGAGCACCAGCAAGGCGTCGGCTCGCCTTGCTGCACGGTCACCGCCGTTCACCAGGCGAGAGGACGTTTCGGCTGAATCGTCGCCCCCAGGCGGCGGCGACGTTTCCGCGGAAGCGTCCGGCATGGGGATATCCACCAGCGCCGCCTCCAGTGCCCGCAGCAGCAGAGAACCCGATTCCGCGGGAACGCACACGCGCAGGTTCAGCGATCCGGCCTCGTCGTAGGACCAGGTGAGCCGTCGGTTCGCGTACTGCAGGGCCTCCCGGGAAACCTCCTGCGACTCCTGGCCACGGCGGAACTGGCGCACCAGCAGTTCGACGTGGTGCGCGGTGCTGTGCAGCGCCGCCGTGAGCAGCACCTGCTCGTTTGCTGGCGTAGCGATGCGCGTGATGGCACGCACCTTGGAGTAGCTGAGTTCGCCGCGCTCCATGGCCGCGGCGACCGCCGGCAGGCCCTCGAGCGCATGGGCGACGCGGAGCTTTTCGCGGGCCGTGCCGAGGTCGAGGCCGCATTTCCAGTTGAGCCAGTGGGCGCACGAGGGCATGAGCGCCTCGGCCCAGCCCTCGCGTCGGTCGAACTCGACGACGAGCCCCAGCCAGCGGCGATCCGCCGCATGCAGGCGCCCGGCGAGTTCGGTGATGCGCGCCTCGAGTTCCGGCGTCGGTATCCCGCCTGCAACCTCGTCCATGGCCCGGCACTCCGTTGCCTGTGGCTATATCCAGTACTCTAACGGCCTCCACGACGATGTCATCGCGAATATCTGTCGTGAACGTGCAGTTTCTCGCCTGCACCCGCATGGCTTAGCATCCCCGGTTCGACCCCCCACATGCCGGACCACTCCATGACCGATTTCGACCGTCGCGATTTCATGCTGAAAGCCTCCGCCGCAGGCCTCGTGCTGGCGACCAGCCGCCTCGGCCACGCCACCTCGCCGACCAAGTCCGCGGGCAAGGCCGCCCGCGAGCGAGCGCCGATCTACCGCGAAATCGAGCGGCGCCACGACGAGAACGTGCAGCGCCTGCAGGACTGGATCCGCAATCCGACGATCGCGGCCGAGCAGCGCGGCATCAAGGAAGGCCCGGCGCACATGGTGCGGCTGCTGCGGGACGCGGGCTTCCAGCGCGCCGAGCCGATGGCGACCGACGGCCTGCCCGGCGTGTTCGCGACACTCGACGCCGGCGCGAAGCGCACGATCGGCGTCTACTTCATGTACGACGTGAAGCAGGCGAATCCCGACGAATGGGCCTCGCCGCCGTGGGAAGCGCGACTCGTGGACCTGCCCGAACTCGGCAAGGCCGTGATGGGTCGCGGCGCGGCCAACCAGAAGGGACCGCAGGTCGCCTTCCTCTCTGCGCTCCACGCGTTCCGCGCCGCGGGACGCAAGCTGCCCGTCAACCTCGTGCTGGTCGCGGAAGGCGAGGAAGAAATCGGCTCGCCGCATTTCGCGCAGGTGGTGCGCGCCCCGGAGCCGGCCGCGCGCCTCGCCCGCACCGAAGGCGTCTTCATGCCGCACGCCACGCAGGGCCTCGACGGCAACATCACCATCAACCTCGGCGCCAAGGGCGTCGTCGAGCTCGAACTGGTCTCGACCGGCGAGAAATGGGGCCGCGGGCCCGGCAAGGACGCGCACTCGAGCCTGCGCGCGATGCTCGACAGCCCGGCCTTCCACCTCGTGCAGGCGCTCAACACGCTCGTGAGCGCGGACGGCGACCCGGCGATCGACGGGCTGCTGGATCGCGCGCGACCGATGAGCGATGCCGACCGCGCCCTGCTCGACGTGGCAGCCCGGCGGCTCGATGAAGCGACCTGGAAGCGCACCTACTCGGTCCAGCGCTTTGCGCGCGATGCGAACTTCCGGCAGGCGCTGGAGGACCTCTGCGCGAGGCCCACGGTAAACATCGAGGGACTGGTCGGCGGCTACACCGGCCCCGGCGGCATGACCGTGCTGCCCCACCGCGCCGTCGCGAAACTCGACCTGCGCCTCGTGCCGGACATGACGCTCGCCGACACGGTCGCCAAGCTCGAGGCGCATCTCGCCAGGCGCGGCTTCGGCGACATCGAGGTCAACGTGAGCGGCGGGTATGACCCGACCACCACGCCGATCGAGTCACGCCTGATCCAGGCCCAGGCCGCGGTCTATCGCGATGCGGGCATGGACCCGGTGTTCTGGCCGCGCCTCGCAGGTTCGTGGCCGGGGTACATCTTCACGGGCGCGCCGCTCAACCTGCCGGCGGGACACTTCGGCCTCGGCCACGGCGCCCGCCAGCACGCGCCGGACGAGTACTTCCTGATCGAGTCGCGCAACCCGAAGGTCACGGGGTTCGACGCGGCGGTGAAGTCCTACGTCGATTACCTGTACGCGCTGGCGTAAACGCGGCGATCACGCCGGAACCACCTTCAAACCCAGGTGTCGGGCGAGCAGGTCGAAGTCGCGGTCGTTGTGCAGCAATTCGTGGCCATGCATCCGGCAGTACGTGCCGATCAGCATGTCCATCGTCTTGCGAACGGTGACGCCGAGACGACGCAGCTGCCGGTAGTCGGCCGCCGACTGTATCGCTACGTCGCGGCCGGCCATCTCGAGGAAGTCCAGCGGGTCCAGCAACTGCAGCGCGCGTCTCGCATCTGCATCCGTCGCAAATCCCTGCAACAGCTCCGCCAGGATCAGGTCGCCGATCGCAAGGACCCGTTGGCCCAGGAGTTCGTCAAGCAGCCGGGCCTGGGCCGTAGGTACGCCGTTGAAGTAATCGACCCATACGGATGTATCCACGACGATCATCGGCGCCCCTTCGCTTCAGTCGCGCCGCATCGCGTCCAGGTCGCCGGTCCATGGGAGCTTGCCGCGTGCACCGCGGATGCGCTCCTGGCGTTTCAGCCGAACCATGAGACGCAAACTCTCCTCCACGGCCTCGCGCTTGGTACGCGCCCCCGAGAGCTTCATCGCCTCGGCGATGAGCTTGTCGTCGATAACTATGTTGGTGCGCATGTTCTACGCCCGCGTCGATGTGTATGAACTCGCACAAGTATACACAGCGTCACCGCTCGTTGTTGCGTTACCCAACCATCACAGGGCAGGACGCCGCCGTGAAGTCCAGCGTGCATTACCTCACGCGAGGGTCCGACCGATCAGTCCGGACTGATCAATCGCACCGTCGGGAAGTAGGTCTGATAGCGCTTCGCGTCGCGTGTCAGCAAGGACATTCCCGTCACGGCCGCGTGAGCACCGATGAAAAAATCCGGCAGGACGCCGACCTTGGGACCCGTGGCTTGACGGCGGTAGCGGAGGAAAGCCTTGGCCGCGAGGAACAGTGCCTCGCGCGGAATCTCAGCTACCTCGAAGTCGCCGTCCGCGAGTACCTGTTCGAGTTCCTCGATGCGGCTGAATGCAAGCGACAGCTCTGCGTAGACGACGGCATTGACGCACAGACGCTCGCGCAGCCCAAGGTCATCGAGTTGCCGTTGCGACCAGTCCGCCCATGCCTGATCGTCCTCCACCACATCCAGCAGGACGTTCGTGTCCACCAGGACCATCCGGCTCACCCGCCGCGCGTCAGTGCCAGGATCTCCTCCGTTCGCATCTTCACTGTCGCGCTGCCACGAAGCCGGGCATAGCGGCTGGACGGCCGCGCACTGCCTCGCCGCGTGGCCCCTGCAGCGACAGACTTCAACACGACGTCTCCGCCGGCCGTCAGCTCGAAGTCCACGGACGAGCCGGGCCGGATGTCGAGGAAATCCCGTACCTTCTTCGGGATCGTCACCTGTCCCTTGGAGGTCACCGTAGTAGCCATGAAAGTAATACCTCTATTGATCGAGGTATTACCATAGCACGGATCCATGCCGCCTCCTTGCTGATGCAACGATTCCGCTGAAACGCGACCGCTCGTCGATCACGAAGTTGATTGCAACTACGCTACCGGAGCCTGCCGCCGGTCGCACCACGAATATCTGTCGCGAACGCGCAGACACTCGTTTCAGCCGCAAAGCATCGACCGCCTTTCAGCTGAAACCCCCTCAGCCCTCAGCCCTCAGCCTTCTTCGCAGCGCCGCAACACACCTCTCCGCCGTCCGTCCATCCCAGAGCTCGGGCCGCCTTCCGGCCGGCCACCGCCCGCCCAGCACCTCCTGCACCTGCGCATAGAGCTCCGCCGGCTTCACGAGCCGGTTCGAGCCTTCCGACACGGTGATCGGCCGCTCGGTGTTCTCGCGCAGCGTGAGGCACGGAATGCCGAGGTAGGTGCTCTCTTCCTGCACGCCGCCCGAGTCGGTGATGACCGCGCGGGCCGTGCGGACGAGGTTCATGAACTGGATGTAGCCCAGGGGCTCGGTGAGGGTGATGTGCGCGCCCTCGCCCGCCGTAAGAGCCGACATCAGGCCGAACTCCTCGAGCTTCTTCCGAGTGCGCGGATGCACCGCGAACACCAGTGGCAGGTCGCGCGACACCTGCACCAGCTGACGCACCAGCGGCTCGAGCGCCTCGCGCGCATCGACGTTCGACGGACGATGCAGCGTCACCACCGCATAGCCGTGCTCGGGCAGGCCCATGGACGCCCGCGTCCCGTCCGCCTCGATGGCTGAGCGCATCATCTCGAACGAGTCGATCATGATGTTGCCGACGCGGTCGATCTTCGCCGCCGGCACGCCCTCGCGCGCGAGGTTCTCGTCCGCGTCGGGCGACGGCGTCCACAGCACGTCGCAGATCGCGTCGGTCGCGAGTCGGTTGATCTCCTCGGGCATGCGACGATCGCCGCTGCGCAGGCCCGCCTCGAGATGCACCACCGGGATCCAGAGCTTGGTCCCGACCATCGCGCAGGCGACGGTGGAGTTCACGTCGCCCACCACCACGATCCAGTCCGGCTTCTCGCGCACGGCGAGCTTCTCGTAGGCGATCATCACGCCGCCGGTCTGCTCCGCGTGCGTGCCGCTGCCCACCTCGAGGTTGAAGTGCGGGTTCGGCAGGCTGAGGTCGCGGAAGAACGCATCCGACATGTTCGCGTCGTAATGCTGGCCCGTGTGCACGATCTGCGGCCGGCACCACGCCTCGCCGGCGAGCGCGTGGTAGAGCGGCGCGATCTTCATGAAGTTCGGGCGCGCGGCGGCGATGAGATGGACGGTGATGGCGGACGTTGAGTTCAAGCGCGAGCTCCAGGCGTGGCCGGCGGAAAGGGTGGATTCTGTCTCAATCGCGCGCCGCCCGACACTGTCCGTGGGTCTCTGCCCGCGGAATCCGGAACCACTGTGACGTGAACGGCAGGTCCACGCACCGACGCAGGTCGAATTTCGTGTCGAAACTCAGGTTGGCCGCGGCGAAGGCAGCCCGGTTGGCCACTCGGCCGATGGCGAACTCGCACCGATGGAGCGTGGTAGTGCGCTGGCTGGTGCCGTAGGCGACACGCACGGTGAAGGGGAAACGTCACCAGACGATGTCGCCAGCCGCCGGCTCCGGCCAGGCGTGGGCGGTCACGACGCGTCGACGTCCACCAGGGTCGAGCGCACCGTCCCCTTGCGCGACTTGCCGGCGAGCTTGCACACCCGCGTTTCAACCACGCCCAAGGCCTCGGCGACACGCAGCGCCGTCGGGCGCATGACGCCGACGGGGCTGTCGGCACGGCCTATCGTCCGCCGACCCGAAAGCTCTCGAGGTTCGTCACATTGGCCGGCGGTTCGCGACCGTTGTCGCGCCGCAACCAGACGTGGTCCACGAGCCCACCAGCGGGCTGGTATTCGCGCACGCCGAGCAGCAGCAGTTCCCGGGCCATGTCCACATCGAGCCGGTCCAATGCGCCCAGCAGTACGTACAGCAGCTCCTGTACCTGCTCCCACGGCAGCGAGTGCTCCATCGCCCGCAGGATCCGCGGATGCTCGGTACCCGTGACGTTGGTGCCGAGCAGCAGCTCCTCGAAGAGCTTTTCCGCCGGGCGCAAACCCGTGATCTGAATCTCTATGTCGCCCTCGGGAGCGCTCTCGTCGCGTACGGTGAGCCCCGACAGGCTCACCATGCGCCGGGCGAGATCGTAAATGCGCACGGGCTTGCCCATATCGAGCACGAACAGGTCGCCACCCTGCGCCATTGCCCCCGCCTGCAGCACGAGTTGCGAAGCCTCTGGAATGGTCATGAAATAGCGAATCACATCCGGATGTGTCACGGTCACCGGCCCGCCGCTGCGAATCTGCTCACGGAAGAGCGGCACGACCGAGCCCGACGACTCGAGCACATTGCCGAAGCGCACCATGCTGAACTTCGTTCGACCGCCGCGCTGGCTCAATCCCTGCAGCACCAGCTCGGACAGTCGCTTCGTGGCTCCCATCACGTTGGTCGGGTTGACCGCCTTGTCGGTCGAAATCAACACGAAACTCTCGACATTGCACTCGAGCGCGGCCTCCGCCGTGTACCAGGTGCCAATGACGTTGTTGTGGACACCTTCGATGACATTCTGCTCGACCAGCGGCACGTGCTTGTACGCCGCGGCGTGATAGACGGTCTGGACACCGCCAGCCAGCATGATCTCGCGCACGCGCGCCTTGTGGTGCGTACTGCCGAGCAGTGCCATGAGTTCGACATCGAGCCCGTCCCGCACGAGCGCGGCGCGCAACTCGCGTTCGATGCCATAGAGCGCGAACTCCGACAGTTCGAACAGCAACAGCTTCGTCGGACCCAGCCGCAAAATCTGTCGACACAACTCCGCACCGATCGACCCGCCCGCGCCCGTGACCATCACGGCCTTGCCGCGGATGCAGGCATCCAGCAGTCCCTCGTAGGGCGGCACCGGGTCTCGGCCCAGCAGGTCCGCGACGTCGATCTCGCGCAGTTCTTCGACCCTGGACCGCCCGCTCGCGATGTCCGCGAGGTCCGGGATCGTCTGCACGCGCACGCCTGCCTGCTCGACCTTGCGGATGATCTCCGCGCGGCGACGCCGCGACGCACTCGGCACGGCGATCAGCACGCGCTTGACGCCGAGATTTTCGACCAGCTTGGGCAACCGCTCCGGGGGCCAGACCGGGCGACCGCCGATCAGAGAACCCTGCAACGCCTTCTTGTCGTCGAGGAAACCCACGACGGCGAGTCCCCGCCCTATGCGCAGCGCGCTCGCCAGGCGGATGCCTGCTTCGCCGGCGCCGTAGATCGCTACAGGCTCGGACTCCCTGCCAGGCTGCAGGAGGATCCAGCGTGCGATGTAACGGCTACTCCCCACCCATGTGAGCGCCACGAGGAAGTAGATGCCCACGATGGAGATCGGCAACGGGCGAAATGCGATCGTTTCACCGAGCAGAAAGAGCACGGTCCCCGAAAATCCCACGCCGGCGATCACGGTCGTCAGCGCCCGTGGCTCCAGGTAGCGGACCACCGAGCGGTACAGGCCGAGGACCGAGAAGGCCACGATGCTCGCGAGCGTCGTGCCCACGTACAGCCAAGGGTTTCGCTCGAGGCCGTCCGTCAGGGAGTCAAACTTGAGTGCGAAGGCAAACCAGAGCGCGAGATTGATGTTCACCACATCCGCCGCGAGCATTACCGTTCGCTTTACAGGGCGTGGCAGCCTTCGGACCCGGTTCAGCATTCCGCCCTGCACATTTTGACCATACGGCCGGCATTATCCACATATGGTCCGACATTCCCACCTCCAGCCGAATCACCACTCTGAATATAGGTTGGTAGTAGCCCTCCACGCCGCCACGCATCAGGAGGCCTTCGACTCCGGTAGACCCACTTGACGACACGTACGAACTGAAGAATAGAGAACGTCGACACAGCAGTCTCGGCGACATGAGCTCCGAACAACGGAGTGCGGATCACAGATCGGGGCGAAAACGCGCCCACTGCATCTTTCTCCTCAACTAAGTGTCACGGCGCATTCAAGGGTGGCACTCAACAAATCCGCGGGAGTGTGATTGATTGCTAAACGACTCGGTGTGAACAGATGTGTGTGGGTACTTCAAGAGACGGGTCTTACTCGTTCGGGCGCTGAGGTCAAAAGGCAGTCCCGTCCGTTGCGCGCAGGATCCCGACCGATAGCACTCGGCACCCGCCTCACAGTTGCGGGAACTGAGCGCAACGGAAGCCCTCGACGCAATAGGAACTGGATATGGCATCGTTCATTGATTCCAACACGCATGGTTTTTCAACGCCATGCTAATACCTTGCCCCCTGTAACGTTCTGCACTTCACTTTCGAGGCCACAGTCGTCTTACGGTCCAAGCATTCCCTCGTTCTGCACGGAGGTGCTTCGATCGGGCAGTCCTGCACCGGTAGTCCATGCGACAAACGCCAGTGTTGCAAGCGTAGCCGCCGCGAGCATGGGCGCCCTGGCCGGTGCCACAACGGACGCCAGCGCCGCCGGAAATACCAGCATCACATCCATCCCAAGAAAAACAACTGTGACCAATTTGTGGCTTCCCCACCTGCGAGACAATCGCTGGTACGCGTGACTACGATGGGCACTAGTCCACTGGTCGCCACGGATAATCCTCCGCACAAGCGTAACCGTCGCGTCCGCGACAAAAGGCGACACCAGAATTGACCCCGTCCAAAGCGAGAAGTCGGTTACCGAAGCTGAAACGAAGAGAAGAATTGCGAGCGTGCAGCCGAGGAAACCACTTCCCACGTCCCCCATAAAGATCTTTGCTTTTGGCCAATTCTGAGTAAGGAAACCGGCGCACGTGCCGCCCAGACAGACCCAGACGAAAAGAAGCCCCTCGGACGCATCGAGCACACTCAGCAAGATCCACGCCGCTGCGGAAACGAATATCGCCTGGCTTGCCGCGAGCCCGTCAATCCCGTCCATGAAATTGAAGAGATTGAGGAACCAGACGCCCGCAATGACGGCAACCGCGTTCAGGGCCCATAGTATCGGGCCCGACCCCGCCGTCACGCCGTCAAGGATAAGGATTGCCGACGCCACGCCAGCACCATGGACGATCAATCTAGCAGAAACCGAAAGCCCGATGCGATCATCGATGAACCCCACCACCGCAACGGGTACCGCACCCGCGAGCACGGCCCAAATTACATCGTCGAGTACTGGTACGCCGATCAAATATCCGACCACAATTGCCGATACAAAAACCACTGCGATCGCTACACCGCCACCTCTCGGTGTCAGCTCGTCGTGACTACTCCTAGCGTTTGGCACATCCAACCAATTCCGCCGCAGCGCTTGCGATCGAACCACGCACGTCACACCAGCGCTTGCGATTGCGGTAACAACGAAAGCGATCGGCTGTTCAACCACGATCACTGTCTACTGCCTCGAACGGTACCAGGCAACAGTACGCGCAATTCCCTGTCTAATCGTGCAACTCGGTGTCCAACCCAACTCCTTTTTCGCTGGGGACGCGTCGACGACTAACGAATCGCACAGTCGACGGACCTCTTCGGTTCGCCCACATAGCAGTCCCGCCGCTTCAAGAATTCTTGGCGATACCTTTATCAGTTTAGGTCGCCGCCCCATTTCAATCGCCATTGTCGCGGCCAGGTCCCGAGTTGAAACCGGCGGGTCGTCAGCGACGAGCCACGTCCTGTTGACCGACAACGGATGTTGAACCGCCAGGGAAATGAAATCTGCGAGTGACCAAGCGCTGATGTAACTGCGCCGATTTCGGATCGAACCAAACGGTAGAGGCAGGCCACCGTCTACCCAACTGAGCATTCGTAGGAAATTCCCCTTGACCCCAGGCCCAAAGACCAATGGAGACCGTACGATGCAGGTCTCCAGTCCAGACTGTCGGCCAAAGTCGACAAGGAATGTCTCCGCGCAGTGCTTGGACACCGCATATGGCCCGACAGGGTTTGGCAAGTCCTTTTCGCGAAAGCCAATTCCGTCCGCCGCCTCTCCGTTGACCTTGACCGTACTCAGGAAGACGAAGCGCTGCACGTTTGCTGCCGCTGCTGACCTAGCAAGCACCTGCGTCGCCTGACAATTCATACGCATATATAGCTCGGCATCTGTGCAATCGGGCTGATGTGCCAGTGCAGCAAGATGGATCACCGTCTCGACACCCGTCAATGCTCGCGGGTCGATGGCGCCTGGTGCCTCAAGATCAAACCCGATGAATTGCTGATCCTCCCCCAATTTCTGCGAACGCCGGCCAGCCGCTATTACATCAAACCCACTCGCAACCAACTGCCCATATACGAAACGTCCAACGAACCCCGTGGCGCCTGTCAGCAGGATACGTCTCCCGGTACCTCGCGCTTGATCCGGCACGGCGTCCTCAGCGAGCCTTATGATTGACCGGACGGCGAAAGCAAGTTCTCGTAAACCTCAAAAGTCTCCCTGACAATCTGATCAGTTCGAAACTGGGTGTCGACCAGGCTGGCCCCAACCTGGCCAAACCTCTCGCAGAGTCCTCGATCCTTCACTAAGCGTTCCAGCGCCATTCCTAACGAGATTGAATCCCTCGGGGGGACCAGCAGTCCGTTACGATCGTGCACAACAATTTCGCGACAACCAGCAACATCCGTAGCAACGATTGGTCGTCCCGCTGCGGCAGCCTCGATGAGTACCTTCGGAACCCCCTCACCGTAATAGGTGGGCAGACAAAACACGTGTATCGACTGAAGCAATGACGGCATATCCTCAACGTGCCCTAACCACTGTACGATCCCCGACGCGTGCCAAGCTCTCAGCTGTGCCTCATCTATACTTCCTGGGTTATCCGGATCGGGGGCTCCAGCAAGCAGGAATGTCGCCTCCAGTCCGGACTCCTTGAGCCGACGGGCCGCGTCAACAAAGATATGAACACCCTTCTCGCGCAACATTCTTGAAGCCAACAGAACGCGCGACCGTCCGTCGGGTAGTCCGCCCGAGCGGAACTCCTCCACGTCTACTCCTGATCCACGAATCAGCACTCCTCGCTGCGCGTCTATAACTCCGGCAGTTACGAGAACATCCCTGTCTTCAGGGTTCTGGCAAATGACAACAGACCTTGGATGTCGCATTGACAGCTTCATTAGGCGCAGGATGACATTCCTGCGAACGCGAGCGACGGGTCCCTTGGCAGTAAAGGAGTAACCCAAGCCCGGTACGGCTGCAACAACGCTATCTATACCCGCCAGCCGCGCTACCAATCCACCGAATATGATCGGCTTGAGTGTTACGAGATGGACAATGTCCGGTCGAAGGCGACGATACAGTCGCCAAATCTGAACGATGCTGTACGCATCCTGGATGAATGCCCACCCCGAGCGCGCAAAGCGTAGTGCGTGGATATTGACGCCTGCAGACCGCAGACGCGCCCTGTCATCAGCTGGATGAATACGCGTGCCAACGTGAAAGGCCCAACCACGGTGTATCGCTTCAACAGCCAGCGGAAGACGATGCGACAAGAAGAACCACGACACATTCACGAGCATTAGTATCGTCCGTGGTCTGGTACCCGCCCTTCGACCAGACTCATGTGTTCCATGTCTTGCCCACTGCATTTCGACGTTACTCTCGAACCGCAGTCAATCTACTGACGTATCAATGCCGAAAATGCCATCCAGAACTGACTTCGGCGTCTCGCCAACTCGGCACGCGAATATCTTTCGCTAATGGCGATGTTGCGAATGGCATCATCCCGCATACATTGCCGGTCAAGCGCCATCTGCATGATTAACGAAGCAAGCTCATCCGCTTTCGCAGGCCGGTGTAATCGATTCGCTGGCAGCAATTCCGGATTGCCACCCACGGCAGCCGCGATCACAGGGCATGCGCGTGACATTGCCTCGATCACACTGCGTGGGAGACCCTCTGTTCGGCTCGGGTGCAGATAAATGTCTATTCTGTCCAACCAACTCGGAACTTCGTGCGGAGGGATCACACCATCGAAGTGCACTATGTCCAGGACTCCCAATCGTTCTGCACATTTCCGCCAAGGTCCTTGATGACCATCCCCCAGCACGCGCAGGCGGATACGGCCACCACAAGCGGCACGAATAGACCGAAGAGCCTGAAGAGCCGTATCAAGCCCTTTGTAGCTCACACTCAGCGACCCAACAAAGCCGAGTGTCACCTTCATGTCGCACTCACCGATCCGTTGCAGCCTTTGCTGCAGCACCATCGGGTCCCTGTCGGCAATCTCCACGTTCGATGCAGACGCAACGAGCCCGGCGTTCGGATAGCGACTCTGCAAATGGCTCTCGGTAACGTAAATCGCAGCATCAGACCTGGCCACCGCACGACGCATTCGAAACTCGCTAATAGGCGCATACAAGCGACTTGCGTAGTCCCCTCGATGCCTGTACGAGTCATAAGCGCTGGCAACGACCTCCGCCGCCATCAATTTTCCACAGATACGAGCTTGTCGCAGCGCCAGCAACCCCAATTCGCTTGGTAGTCGCGCGACAACCGCACGCGCGCAGCGCACTTCATGTTCTACCACCCTCTCCATTCGTCCACGTCGAGATACGAGTTGCAGTGGATTGCGGTAACCGTGTGAGAAATCGAATCGAATTTGCGGTCCATCGGCTCGAACGAATCCAGCTGGAACACTATCGAGGTGTCGCGCCCGTGCGACCACAGTAATTTCATTGAAGAAATCCAGGTAGCGGCGCCACGCGGAATACGGAAGCCGGCCCGGCGACCATACCGCACCATCTGCAGTTACAACAAATACGTGGTCGTGAGCCCAGAGCAAACTCATCGCACGACCTCTTCAAAGGCGACCGTCCTTACTACCCGGGCAGGGGCGCCAGCTAAGACCGACCCTGGGGGGTGACGGCCTTTGACCACGGAACCCGCGGCAACGATTGAGCGTGTCGAAATCCACCCTCCTGCCAGAACGCGGACTCCGCAGCCTATCCACACATCGCGCTCGATCACGACCGGGTCAAGGCGCAACGGGTTGTCTCGGATTGTCTTGTCGGGCTCTAACCAAGTATGCTCAAAAGACAATATGGAACACCCGTGAGCCACGGACACGTCATCACCCACCGTGAGCCCACCGCTCGCGTCGATATAGCATCCACGCTGTATACTGACATTGGACCCGCACTCAAATTGCTCCCAGCCACGCACCTCTACATACTCGGCAATCAGCACCGAATCGCCGAGACGCTTGGCCAATCCAGCCGCGATTGAATATCGCAGCCCGATTCCGAGCAACCCCGGTACGCCGTCCGTCCAGCGCCATAGGCCCTCCACCAATGGCCTCGGCAACAACCGGAGCCCAGCAGCAATCGAGAGCAACAGCGGCCGAACGGTCGCGAACTTGGTCCGCCCACGCATCAACGACGCTCCGACGACTGTCGCGCATTGATCACGATGTACCACACTGCAAGAATTGCCGCCCCACTTCGAGGTGCAACATAAAGTTCCTTGAAGTTCGCTGCAAATGTGACCAGCAACGCAAAGGCAAGCGCGAAGCGAACCCCGTACGTTTCGACCTGCGATCTCACGGCCGCCACTGCAAACGGTAGGTAAGCAATCACAGCGAGCAAGAGCCCAAGAACACCTACTGAGAAGATAAGTCGCACATAGCCAACATCCGACGCAATGTACGGCATCGCATTCGATCGTCCAGCGTTCCCGGTCCCGAACAACAGCGCGTAGTCATGACTTGGCAGAACATACATCTCCTGCAACACCGTCGCTAGCGACGCGTTGCCGGCGACCCCCTGGTCCGAGCGCAGAATCCCCTGCAATGCCCACGGCAACACCGTCTCTCGCAGGTGCATCATGAGAGGCGCCTCTGAACTCCAAATCAAGACAGTCAAGCCCGCGGCCGCCAGGCCAAACATCGCAATCAGTCCAAGCGCGCCATTTTTTCGAACATCGCTGCTGAACATCGCGCTGACTGCAACCAGCCCCAGACCAAACACAATCAGCACGCTTCCGGATCTGCCCGAAAGCAATGCCGCGACAGCCATGACTCCTGTGCCGATGAAGATCTGACGAGTGCTGCCCCACTTTCTACCTGCATGAATTCCGGCCACCATTACAGTTGCGAAGACCAACGATGCGACCGCCCCACCGCCGATACTAAGGTCCATTGTCCGGTAGCCTGTATCGAACCAATGTTCCTTGCCATCGACTACGAGATACTGGGTCGCGATGCTGCGCACCTTGGGCAAGAGCCCGATCGCGACTGCTACACCGGCATTTACCAATACCGCAAAGAACGTGTGTCGCACGAGCATCCGCGCCGCGGCATCCACGAATACCTTCTCATAGGCTGCGAATAGAAATGCTGCCGCGGCAACGTAAAGGGCTGATTTCAGAAACACCCAAGCGATCGTGAAATCGGCTCCACCGAACCACGCAGACGTGAGCAACGCATAGGCTACTATCGGCATGTGGGCTAGGCTGACGTACCATACAACGTTTGGCATATGCCGCCGGACTACGCACCACACCATGAAGCTAACTCCGAGCCCCAGCACGGTCGCCTGATGCAGATCCAGGACCCTGAAGCGGGGCCCAGACACAAAGAGGAATACCAAGACAGCGACAACCGCCCTAGTCATCGAGACCAGAGAGCACATTGTGTGCTCTTGCGTGCCACGTATACCTACGGACACAGTCTTGGTACGCGTCAGCTGCAAGCCGACGACGGAGATTTGCGTCGGAAGCCAGTTCTCGCAACCTAGCTACCCACTCATCCGCATTGTCCGGTCTCGCCAGCAATGCATTGCGCCCGTGCTCCAGAATCTCCCGAAGGACCGGCAGGTCTGATACGACCATTGGCCGACCATGAGCCATATACTCAAACACCTTCAGTGGAGACATCCAGGCCGCGATGTCACCCCGACTATCAAAGGCGCCAACCCTTCGTTGATACGGCGCGATCGCAATGTCGATGCACCGGAATACCTCAGGCAGCTTCCCGTGCGGGACATGTCCCATGAAACGCACATTCGGAACGTGGATTCTCTGTCGCCAGTATTCAACTTGCCTATTACTTCCTCCCGCGATCAGAAACTCAAATTCCGGCAGCCGCGGAGCGATCTCTTCAATCAATTCCATGCCCTTCCCAGGATGCAATTGCCCCACGTAACCGACCGTACGAACCGGGCCATCGCAACCCATGACTGGCTCAATATCAAGATTTGCCCGCGCTCCATCGTGCGCCACGACAATCCGCTGCGCGGAAAGCCATCGATGCTTGCCTTCGTACCACGCTCGAAGCGCCCTGGAGATGACCACCAATCTCCGAAATCGCGATCGCCGAAAGAGCCAGCGCTCGCACGCCGCCTGAATCGAGCGAAATGGGCTTGCGTGCGCTTCATAGACAATAGCCGGCCCAAGAAATGACGCAAGAGCGGCCCCATAGAGATGCCTTGCGTAGATAAGATCCGGTCGTGGCTTCATGCGACGAATTGCGATGAACACGCGCACTGCGTAGATGGCGCCACCAATCCAACGAACCTTCGGTACCTCCAGAAGGCGGATCGACGCTCCCGGTACGACGCCGTACTGCTGTGCTAGATCGCCTCCCGCCTCGTCACCGCGGCGACAAAAAAGTGTTACGTCATGTCCATGTTGAGTCATTGCTGCCGTCATCTCCATGACATGAACGCTATTTGCCGCAACCGACGGGATCTCGGACGCCGACACGTAGACAATCTTCATAATGCGCCGCTATCTGGGCTTTCGTAAGAGAGCAACGATGTGCCGCCCGCGCCACGGGCGCGCAAACCTGCGCCGCCCCCATATGTACCGCCAAATCCACCGATTCACGATCGCGATGTCAACTGACAACCGGCGATTGCAGGTCCACTTGAACCAGGCTTCCGCCCAAGAGTGGGGATCGTAGACGTGATCCAGGGACAGGACCGACAAGCCGCCCTTTCCGGCCACGTCGCGCACCATGTTTGCGTTGTAATGACGGTAGTGCTTCGGGTGTGTAGGAACCACATCGGTCGGCACGCTGAGCAGGACATATCCGCGCGGCCTCGCTCGCCGAATCATCGCATCGAGAAACTCGACAACTTCGCGATCTGGAACGTGCTCAAGCACCTCGATTGCCGCCACCAAGTCAAACTGTTCGGCAACTGAATCTAAGTCCTGACATCGAAACTCAATTTCGGGGTGGAACGCTTGAGCAAAGCGAATGGCGCGTTCCGACAGGTCAATGCCCAACCGTCGCGGAACAGATTCGCCGAGCAAACCCAAGAACCGACCATCCCCGCACCCGACCTCCAGCACCGACTGTGGCATCAAGTCACGCGCAATTCCAACCGAATGCAACTGATAGCAAAGATACTCGAAGCCCCATTGCAGACCGCGAACTCGATAGGGCGTTTTCGGATCGCTAAATCCCGGGAGATAGTGATACGGAAAATCGTACTGCCGGTCTTGAAGGCTAAATTTTTCCACTACGCGGCTCCGCCAGATCTACGTCTTGCCATGGGCGATATCTGATGCCCACGAACGTAATCCAACAAACATCAGAATCGCCCATACTGCGTAGAACAACAGATACGCCGCACTAGCTCCCGCGATGCCCCAGAAGGGCACCAATATATACAGCGCCAACAAATACAGCGCTGACACGATCGAAAGAATCGCCAGAGCTGCACGAGGCCGACCCAACGCCAGCGCGGCTGGATGCAGCGTAAACGTCGAGGCCGCAACAAACCCGCCAAGCAGATAGATCACCGCTGGCTGATACGCTGGAAGAAATTGATGACCTAAGAGCATTTCGATCACCGCGCTCCCGACACTCACGAAAGCGACAAGAACTAGGGCATACAGCATCGCCATCAGCCGCATGGGTCGATAGCAAAGCGCGTGGAACCCGACCATGTCGCGCCGGTGGACCACCTCCGCCAACTGTGGATACACCGCCTGCTGCAGCGGCCCCACGAGACGCCCTAGCACCCCCGCAATCTGCTTCACAACTCGAAACAATCCCGCTGCCGATGCATCGAGCATGGTACCCAGCACGAGCACGTCGATTTCTTTCACTGCGAGTTTTATGGAACTGTGGATATTTGTAGTCCAGAGAAATGACAGTAGGCCGGAATTTAGTCTTACGAAGGCCCGTGCGTCAGCTTGCCACACCCGCACAATTCCGCGCCGGCGAAGCTCCCCCCAAGCTACGACAATCAGAAAGATATTCGACGCGGTTTCCGCAAGCGCCCAGCTCAGGACGAAAGCCATTAGCGCCTCCTGTTGAGCGAAAACCAGCGCAGCAAGTGCACCCCCCAAACGTGCGCAACCCAAGAAGGCCTGCTGCATTGCAATTGCGTCGAACCGATCAAGCAGCCTCAGTAGTGCGATCGGCGTGCCGGTAGCGCGCGTAACTATCGCAATTGCGAACACCGCTGCCAACGTAGGCAGTTCAGTCGGCCATCCCAACACAGATGTGAGTGCTGTTGCAGCGAGTACCAAGATCAACGAGGCCGTAACCGCACACGCGGCATCCAGCAACGTGCCAAACTTAACAAGAGCCCGGATTTCTCCATTGCCGCGTTGAATCGTGGCTGAGCCGAATTTGATCAGTGCCTGCCATGATTGAAAGTTGACCAGCCCATCAACTACAGCCGCCGTAGATACGACCATCGTAAAAGTGCCGAACTGATGGACACCTAGCACCCTCGCGATCAACACGGTTGCTGACAGCGACAGGACTGACGCAAAGGCATTTCCAGCCAGAAGACGGCCGGCATTCTCCAATAGGTGCCGCAACTTGATGTCTGACAACCAACCCCTCAGGCCGCATCTGATTGGCATTAAATTGCCGTGCTTGACGAAGCGCCGTGACGGAACCAGGCGAGGAATAGCACGCATACTGCCGCGAGAATCAAAGCACTGAAGCCGAAGGCCGCAACGAGCAGTGCTCGCCGCGGACGCACGAACCGGTCTGGATCGGGGACAACAGCGGGGTCTACGAAACGGAACGCATAGTCACGCTGCACATTGGCGAGCATCGAGGTCTTACTTTGTGCCTCAATTAACCTATAGATGGCCTGGTGAATCTCAACTGACGTCGTGCGCTGAAGCTCACGCGTCAGGTACTCGAGACTCCGCGTCGATTCCTCCAGCGCCCGCAAACGCAATTCCTCGTTGGCATCAGTGAAGAACTGGTTGGCCCATCGAGCTGCAAGCTCCGGGTCCGTCCAATCAATTGATAAGGTGACAATACCAGTCAACTTATCTTGCCGAATCGATCGAATTTCCCGATCGAACTTTATCCACGCGTCCTCAACCGTAGGTGCTCCGCCATCACGATCCCTCCAGGCGCCTGACTTAGGGTCCCAATCATCGGAAAACAACGCCTGGACTAGTCCATGCCGTTCGATGAAGCGTGAGGTAAACCCTCGCCCGCCAACGAAAGCTAGGAACTCATACTGTCGACCGCTATGTCCGATAGACATTCCTGCGAGAACTGCAATGTTGCCTAGACTGCCTGGTATGGAGCCGACATTCGCCCCGGGTTCTGCATCGATCGGCACGACGACGACGGTTGCTCTATATGTACGTGGCGTCAGCAGGGCGGCCGCTATACCTACTGCGATTCCCAGAAGGAGCGCTGCGACCAGCCAGAGTCGGGCTTTGACAAGCTCATGAAACGCAGTGCTTGCGTCCATCTCTACGCTCAGAACGAGTTGACTGCCGCCACCGCGACAGCAATGTTGTAGACAATCGTCGACACCGCCTGCCACAGCGGCAGCGGCCTCATCCGCTCGGCGTCCAGTGGCACGACGATCGTGTCGCCGGGCTCGATGCCGCCGGTGGAACTCCTGAACCATCCGCTGCCCGTTCCTGCCTCCACGCTGCCGTTGGCGCGCACCACGTAGATGCGCTTCCTGTCAGCCTTCTTGGTGGGACCACCACTCAGGCGCAGGTAGTCGTCACGCGACAGCGACGGGTTGAACAGGTGCGAGGTTGCATTCTGCACCTCGCCGATCACCGTCACTTCCTGCGGTCGCTGCGGCACGCGCAGGCGATCGCCACCGCGCAGCACGAGGTCGTCGCTGGACGCCGGCGCTGCCGCAAGGACGCGATCGAGGTCGATGACCAGTCGACCGACCGGCTCAGCGTTCTGCAAGTCACGCAGCAGCGACTGGCCGACCGCCAGCGTCTCCGAGGCCTGGCTCGCCGCGGGTCCGCTCGCCTGCGACGCCTGTAGCGCAAGCGCTCCAAGATCCTGGCGCATCCGGTCCGTGAGGACCCGGATCTGCTGGCGCTCGCGTTCCTTGAGGTAATCGCGGGTGAACAGGCTGCCCTTGGCGTAACCGAGCGACGTCAGCCCGCCCGCACGATCGATCAGGGAGCGCATTGTTTCGCCGCGAGTGATCGGATATTCCCCCGGGAAGCGCACTTCGCCCTCGAGGCGCACGACTTCCCGCACCTCCCATTCCGAGATCTGCTTCACCACGAGGGTATCGAACGGCTTGAGCAACAGGTTGGCAGCCGGATCCCCGGCGAGCGCGCTCGCCAAGTCGACATTGAGTACTTCCGTCTGTCGCGTCCGTCCGTCAGCAACCTCGTATCGCGCCAACTCCGCCTCGCCGCCGAGCGCTTCCTCGGCGAGGCCGCCACCAGCCCGCACCAGGTCGCCGATCCTCATGCCGGGCTCGAGCGGATATTCGCCCTGGGCACGCACGCGGCCTGCAACCCTCACGATCCGCGAGGGTTCGGCGCTTATCGCCTGCCGCCGCAATTCCTCGACCAGTGGCGCGAGATACTGGTCTCGCCCGGTCTCCAAGTCGAACACGATCACTTGGTCGAGCGGGTGGAGCGCCGGGTTGGCGCTCGTTGTCGGCGCGCGCCAGGCCTGTTCGAGGTCCGCCGATAGCGTCGAGATGCGCCGCGTCCCGGGCTGCTCGCGACGGACCAGCACGTAGTGCAGATCCGCGTTCGGCTTGAGCTCGTCGACCGACGGCAGGACGTCGGTGAGGCGCATGCCGCTGCGGTACTGGAACGCTCCCGGCCGGAAGACGTGACCCTTGAGGGTCACCGCATTGGCGTAGGTTGGTCTGGCCGCGGGTATGCGCAGCAGATCACCGGACTGCAGGCGTGTCCCGCGGGCCTGCGGGCTCGACAGGTCGACGTCGACCACGACGCGCTCGCGCCGCTCGTCGATGCGCTCGATCCTGGCCAGCTTGCCGTCGGCCTCGGGCGTCAGCCCGCCGCTGAGATACAGCAGGTCAGCCGCGGTGCTCTCGCCCTTCAACTCGTAGATAGCGGGTCGCCGGATCTCGCCGGTGACTCCGACCGTGCTGCCCACCGGCGGAATGAAGATCACGTCGCCGGGCAGCAGGCGCACGTCCTTGGACGTGTCCCCATTCAGCAGCAAGTCGTAGAGATCGAGGCGTGCGACCAGCTCGCCGCTGCGCTTCAGCTGGATGTTGCGCAGCGAACCGATGCTCTTCACCCCTCCGCTCGCGAACAGGGCATTCGTGATGGTCGAGAGGCCGCTCACCGTGTACGAGCCCGGCCGCTCGGCCTCGCCGAGCACGAACACGCGTATCGAGCGCAGGTCACCTATCGTGACGACCGCCTCGGTACCGATCATCTGCTCGTTTACGCGCTGCTCGATGCGCGCCTTCGCGTTCTCGAAGCGCATGCCGGCAAGGGGGATCGGCCCCAACTCGGGGAACATGATCCGGCCGTCGCGGTCGACGGTGAGCGAGTAACGTCCCTTCGTGTTACCGATCAGCTGCACTTCGATGCGGTCACCGGGTCCGACGACGTATTCCGCCGGCACGGGCACGTCGCTCACTGGTGCGAAGGTGGACGGCACGCCGGCGAACAGATCGTAGCCGAAGGGCTTGAGCGCCTCGGCCTCGAGCTTCTCGAGCGGCAGCAGCGTCACTTCGATCTCGAAATCGCGCAGGGCCGGGTCACGTCTCAGGCGCTCGGTCGCCTGTTCCTCTGTGAGGCCGGCGAGCGGAATCGGTGCCACGCCCGGGATACGCAAGACACCGCTGGCATCGAGCTTGTAAGGATTCCCGCGCAGCGCCCGCTCGAGCACCGCCTCGGCCCGAGCCGTATCCTCCGGCAGCCGTGACTGCGGCGGCGGGAGCTCACGCAGTCTCGCGTCGAGCAGGACCGTGTCGCGGCCGGTGATGCGGGGTTCGCGCAATGGCCACGCATCATCCTCGGCTCCCACCGCGACCAAGCCGCGGCTGGCGTCCGTGTCGCGCGGTCGCACCGTCTCCGGCACCGCCAGGTCGCGATCGCGACGCACGCCACCCTGCGCGCCGCTGCCCATGCTCTCCAGGATGGCCTGCTGCTGGTCCGGTGGCAGGTTGCGGAATGCCTCCAACTGTTCCTGGCTCGGCGACTGCGCGACGGCTGCGGCGCCTGCCAGGAGGCAAGTCAGCGCGATTGCTGTAATGCTCGCGACGAAGCTACCGGACTTTGGGGCCATTCTTTGCATTCGATGTCCTGCCAGATGTCGCGGCGATTCTATTGAATCTCGTGCCGCCACGACACTGCGAAGCGCGGCAGCACGGCCGAGGTGCCGTTCCAGGCGCGCTCGCGGTCGTCCACGCCGGCACTGGCCTCGATCCAGCCGCGCCGCAACGGGCGGCGATACGTGAGGTCGAGACTCCACCACTCCTCGGCGCCCAGTGCCACGGTGTGGCGCGTGTCGGGCACGACCCCGTCCTCGTTCACCTTCGTATAGCGCAGCAGCGCGGTGAACGTGTCGGCCGCGGCGTTCACGCGCACGTAGCGCAATCCGTAGGTGTCGCCGTCACCGTCCATCGCGTGGCCGAGCGGTCGGCCCAGGTAGCGATAACCGGTGCCGCTGAAGATGTTGTTGTTGTAGGCGCAGTCCCACAGCCTCTGTCCGTCCTCCGTGCCACCGCAACGCGTCTGCGCCCACTCGAGCCCCGCGCGCCATGAGCCGGGCGCGTCGTCCGCCGAACCCCAGGTCTCGAGCCCGGCGAGTTCCATGCTGCGGTACGGCCGCGGGATCTTGTTGTCGATCGTCTCGCCGGTGTGCTGCCAGTAGAACGCATAATTGGCATCACCGACCGGCGAGGCCCAGCGGATGTCCCAGCCCGCGAGCTGGTTGCCGGGTTCGTCCTCGGCGGCGACGTTCTCGCCGGCGTTGTCGTGGCCCGACCAGAGGTTCCAGAAGTCGCCCCAGTCGCACGAGCGACCCTCGCCACACCACTGCGCGGTGCGCTCGAGGCTGACCTCGAGGCCGGCCAGCGGTCGTGCCGAGACGCGCATGCCGAACAGCAGCGGGTGATCGTAGTCGCCGCGATCGCCGTCCATGTAGCCCATGAACGTGGTGAGCCGCCAGGGGCCGATCCAGCGCAGCCACTTCGATTCGAAGGGTTCGGAGACCGCACGGTCGAGCGCGATGGCTGGCACCGGGCGTGCGGCGTTCCCGAGGATCAGGCTGCCCTGCCAGCCCGAGCCCCACCAGCGGTCCTGCGCACCCGCGGTGAGGATCCAGTTGCCGAACTTGCCCGCGAAGTAGGACCCGTCGAGGCGCACTGGCTCGTCGTCGTCGGGGTCGGCGACGGCGGTGAGTTCGAGCCGCAGGCCCCAGCGATCGCCGAGGAAGCCGCTGGTGGAGGCGCTGAGTTCGCCTTCCTCGCGCGGTTCGTCATCGAACGTGCGCAGCGTGGTGGGCCGGGCGGCGGCCCGCACCTCGAGGGCGTGCGTCGGGCGGCCTTCGACGGCGATCCTGCGCAGGCGGGCCACGGCGGCGGACTGTGCGGCAGTCTGGGAAGCTGGCACGCGCGACAGCGCGTTTGCGAGGTCCGACACCGCGATCGGCCAGCCCGACATGGGCAGGTTGATCACGCCCTCGTCCACCAGCAGCTGTATGTCGTGGCGGGCCTGCACGTTGCCGGGCGCGAGCCACGGCTCGCCGGCGCTGGCCGTCATTGCCGGCAGCAGGGCGGCCAGCGGGAGGAGTGCCGCGAGCGTCAGTGTTCGCATGCGTCGGGCGAGGTGCGGGTTCGGGGCCACCATGGCGGCGGCGACCTTACCACATCGGACGCCGTGTTTCGCCGGGAACGCCCTGCTCGCCGTGCCAGCGGACCGGTCGGGGGTAATCAACTGCGGAATGCGGCGCCACCCCGACTGCGTCGCCCTTCTGTACGAATGCACCACAAATGCAACGTAGGTCGTGATTCGTCCGTCGCTAGAGTGGGACTGCACGCGGTGGCCTGCATGACCGTACGTACCAGTGGTTACCCGGCTGGAGAAGGCACTTACGCGGCACGGCGCCATATGCTTTTGACACCATATCTACTCTGAGGCATATTGCCCATGGCCTGGGTCGTGCGTATGGCGATCGACTTCGAGGAGGAGTTCGCGGTCCTTGCCGGGCCGGTACAGACCGAACTGCTGGCAAATGCCTGTCTGATCGCGCGGTTCGGCCCACATCCGGGTCGCCCCAGGGTGGATGCGCTCAAGGGATCGAGGTACACGAACATGAAAGAACTGCGCTTCGAGGCCGATGGAGGAATCTGGCGCGTGGCGTTTGCATTCGACGCCAGGCGGGAGGCGATTCTGCTCGCATGCGGCAACAAGGCAGGAGTTTCCGAGGGACGTTTCTACCGGCAGCTGATTGCTCGGGCGGAGCGCCGGTACGGCGCCCATGTTGCGCGAGTGAACACCCACCCAGGGAAGCACTGATCCGTGACGAATTCAGCCGTCGGCCGCACGGTCAACGAGGTGATTGCCGGGCTGCCCGCTGGCCAGAGGCGGGCAGTGAGGAAACGCGCTGCGTCGCTGATCGCCGACGAGCTTTCCCTGCGGGATTTGCGCAAGGCCCTGGGGCTCACCCAGGTCACGCTCGGACGGAAACTCGGCAAGGGCCAGTACGAGGTCTCCCGGATCGAGCAGCGGGGGGACATGCTGCTGTCGACGCTCACCGGTTACGTGGAGGCGATGGGTGGCGAGCTCGAACTGATCTGCCGATTCAGGAAGCGGCCGCCAGTGAGACTGCGCCCTTCATCGGCAGCTAACTCGGCTGCCGGGCGACGTGGTAAAGGACGCCGGCCCGCCGCCTGATTCCGACCGGTCGACGCCTGTCCCCGCTACTCTCCCCGCCAGCCGTGGACCACGTCCAGCAACCCCCGCACATGCGCCGGCCCCTCGGGCCACGCCGCCTTCTGCACCGCCGGTGCCATGGAGCCCGCGAGCTTCTTGCCGAGCTCGACGCCCCACTGGTCGAAGGGGTTCACGTCCCAGATCACGCTCTGCACGAACACCTTGTGCTCGTACCACGCGATCAGGCGCCCGAGCGTGCGCGGCCCGAGCCGGGGGAACAGGATGATGCTGGACGGACGGTTGCCGACGTGCACCTTGTGCGGCACCAGGCGCTCGATCTCCTCCTCCGCCGTGCCCTTGGCGACCAGCTCGGTGCGCACCTGCAGCTCGGTCTGCCCGAACGCAAAGGCTTCGGCCTGCGCGAAACAGTTGGCGAGCGCCAGTTCATGCTGTGCGTGGAAGCGGCTCGAGCCGTTCACGGGCGCGAGGAAGTCCATCGCCACGCGCGCGGTGCCCTGGTGCAGCAACTGGAAGAACGAGTGCTGCGCGTTGTTGCCGGGCTCGCCCCACACGACCGTGCCGGTGGCGTAGCCGACCGCACGCCCGTCCCGGGTGACGCTCTTGCCGTTCGACTCCATCTCGAGCTGCTGCAGGTAGGCCGGGAAGCGGTGCAGCCGCCGGTCGTACGGCAGCACGGCCAGCGAGTCGTGGCCGAGGAAGTTGCCGTTCCAGACGCCGATCAGCCCCATCAGCACGGGCAGGTTGCGCTCGAGCGGCGTGGCGCGGAAATGCTCGTCCATGTCGTGCCCGCCCTGCAGCACGAGTTCGAACAGGCTCATGCCGAGCGCGAGCGCGATGGACAGCCCCACCGCGGACCAGAGCGAATAGCGGCCGCCCACCCAGTCCCACATCGTGAAGCGCGACTCGGGTGCGATGCCGAAGGCGTCCATCGCGGCGTGGTTGGTCGAGACGGCGACGAAATGCCGCCCCACGGCGCCCTCCCCCAGCTCTCCCGCGATCCACTGGCGCGCGGAGTTGGCGTTGCTCAGCGTCTCGAGCGTCGTGAAGGTCTTGGAGCAGATGACGAACAGCGTGGTCGCGGGGTTGACCTTGTCCATCACCTCGGCGAGCTCGACGCCGTCGATGTTCGACACGCAGTGCAGCCGGATCGCGCGGTTGCGGTAGCGCCCGAGCGCCTCGGTCGCCATGACGATGCCGAGGTCGGAGCCGCCGATGCCGATATTGACGACGTCGGTGAAGCGCGCGCCCTTCGCACCCGTGATGCGGCCCTCGTGGACCCCGGTGACGAACGCGCGGATCTTCGCCAGTTCGGCCCGCACCTCGGGCATGACGTTGCGCCCGGCCACGTGCATCGGGCCCTCGGAGCGATTGCGCAGCGCCATGTGCATGGCGGCGCGGCCCTCGGTGTTGTTGACCGCCTCGCCGGCGAAGAGCGCCGCGATGCGGCCGTCGAGGTCGCGGTCGCGCGCGAGCGCGAGCAGCAGCTCGAGCGTGTTCCGCGTGAGTCGCTGGCGGGTGAAATCGTAGAGGAAATCGAGCGTGTTGACGCTCAGCCGCTCGAAGCGCTGCGGATCGTCCGCGAAGAGTTGCCGCAGGTGGCGGTTGCCGAGTTCGGCCGCGTGGGCCTCGAGGTTCTTCCAGGCGTCCATGTCCTATTTAACCAAGATTGGTCACCTTGGGGTCCGCCGGCGCGGAATCCTTGTAGTAACTGAGATACCAGTCCACAAACACGCGAATCCCCGTCTCGACCGAGGTTGCGGGCGTATAGCCCACGTCGCGCTGCAGGTCGTCGATGTCGGCCCAGGTGTCGGGCACGTCGCCCTGCTGCAGCGGCAGCAGGTTCATCTCGGCCTTGCGTCCGAGGCACTCCTCGAGCGTGTGGATGTAGTGCAGCAGTTCCACCGGCTGGTTGTTGCCGATGTTGTAGAGGCGGTAGGGCGCACGAGCCGACCCCGGGTCCGGCGCATCGCTGTCCCAGGCGTGGTTGCCGGTCGCGATGCGGTCGCAGGAGCGCACCACGCCCTGTGCAATGTCATCGACGTAGGTGAAGTCGCGGCGATGGTGGCCGTGGTTGAACACGTCGATCGGCTTGCCCGCCAGGATGTTGCGCGTGAAGAGGAACAGCGCCATGTCCGGCCTCCCCCACGGCCCGTACACCGTGAAGAAGCGCAGGCCCGTCACCGGCAGCGAGTAGAGGTGCGCGTAGGTGTGCGCCATCAGCTCGTTGGCCTTCTTGGTCGCCGCGTAGAACGACAGCGGGTGATCGACGTTCTGGTGCACCGAGAACGGCATCTTCGTGTTCGCGCCATATACGGAACTCGTCGATGCGTAGACGAGGTGCTCGACCCCGTTGTGCCGGCAGCCCTCGAGGATGTTGGCGAAGCCCACCACGTTGCTGTCGACGTAGGCGAGCGGGTTCTGGATCGAGTAGCGCACGCCCGCCTGCGCGGCGAGGTTGATCACGCGCTGGAAGCGCTCCCGCGCGAAAAGCTCACCCATGCCTGGCCGGTCGGCGAGGTCGAGCTTCACGAACCTGAAGCCCGGCATGCCCTGCAGGATCGCGAGCCGCGCCAGCTTGAGCCTGACGTCGTAGTAGTCGTTCAGGTTGTCGAGGCCCACCACTTCGTCGCCGCGTTCGAGCAGCAGCCTGCAGGTGTGGAAGCCGATGAAGCCGGCGGCGCCGGTGACCAGGAGTTTCATAGGGAAGCGGATAGCGGATAGCGGATAGCGGATAGCGGATAGTGTAAGAGAAGAATGGCCGGCTGTGCCGGCCTCCGTGCACTATCCGCTATCCGCTATCCGCTATCCGCTCGCGCCTACAGGCGCCCGTCGACTTCGGCGGCCGGAAACACGTACTTGATGTCGTACAGCACGTGCGTCTTGCGCCCGAACTCGCGGATCTTCGCCAGGCCCATCTTGCGGAACTGGTCGTGGGCGACACCCATCACCACCGCGTCGTAGGTGCCGGCCTTGGGCTTCCTGACGGGGCGCAGGCCGTACTCGTGCTCGGCCTCGTCGGCGTCGGCCCAGGGGTCGAACACGTCCACCCTGGCGCCATATTTCTCGAGCTCGTGCACCACGTCCACGATCTTGGTGTTGCGCACGTCGGGGCAGTTCTCCTTGAACGTGAGCCCCATGACCAGGATGCGCGAGTCCTTCACCTGGATCCTGCGCAGGATCATCAGCTGCGCGATCTGCTGCGCGACGTAGGTGCCCATGTTGTCGTTGATGCGCCGGCCCGCGAGGATCATCTCCGGGTGGTAGCCGATCGCCTGCGCCTTGTGCGTCAGGTAATAGGGATCGACGCCGATGCAGTGCCCACCCACGAGTCCCGGCCGGAACGGCAGGAAATTCCACTTGCTGCCCGCCGCGAGCAGCACCTCCTCGGTGTCGATGCCGAGGCGGTTGAAGATCAGCGCCAGTTCGTTGATGAGCGCGATGTTGACGTCGCGCTGGGTGTTCTCGATGACCTTGGCGGCCTCGGCGACCTTGATGCCGGAGGCCTTGTGCGTGCCCACGGTGATGATCGAGCGGTACAGCATGTCCACGAACTCGGCCACGGCCGGGGTCGAGCCCGAGGTGACCTTGCGGATGGTCGTGAGGCGGTGCTGCCTGTCACCCGGGTTGATGCGCTCGGGGCTGTAGCCGCAGAAGAAGTCCTTGTTGAACCTGAGCCCCGAGACGCGCTCGAGGATCGGCACGCAGACCTCCTCGGTGCAGCCGGGATACACGGTGGACTCGTAGACCACCACGTCGCCCTTTTTCAGCACCTGCCCCACCGACTCGCTCGACTTCTCGAGCGGCGTCAAGTCCGGGCGCTTGTACTCGTCGATGGGCGTCGGCACCGTGACGATGAACACGCGGCAGGGCTTCAGGTCCGCGAGCCTGGTCGTGTAGGTGAGCTTCGTCGCCGCGGCCAGCTCCGCCTCGTCCGTCTCGAGCGTGCTGTCGTGGCCGCCTTTCAGCTCCTCGACGCGCGCGGACTTGATGTCGAAGCCGATGGTGTTGAAGCGCTTGCCGAACTCGACGGCCAGCGGGAGTCCGACGTAGCCGAGGCCGACGACGCCGATGCGGAGGTTGCGGAGGTTGAAGCGGGGCATGGCTGGAAGAAAGGGGATAGGGGGTAGGGGGTAGGGGATAGGGGATAGGGGATAGGGGATAGGGGATAGGGTCAGGATGCCATATCGAGGCTGCGGTAAATGAGACAGGCGTCAAACCGGAGGTCGACGGCGCCGCCACGCCTCCACTATCCCCTATCCCCTATCCCCTATCCCCTTCTCCTCACAGCAGGTACACCACGCTCGCCAGTCCCACCGCCGTCATGACCACGAAATACGGCAGGGCCATCCACACCATGCGTACGTAGCCGAGACGGATGAGGGGCGCGAGGGTCGAGGTGAGCAGGAACAGGAACGCCGCCTGGCCGTTGGGGGTGGCGACGCTCGGGATGTTGGTGCCGGTGTTGATGGCGACCGCGAGCGCGTCGAACTGGTCGCGGTCGATCACGCCCTGCAGGAACGCGGCCTTGAACTCCGTGATGTAGATCGTGGCAACGAACACGTTGTCGCTGATGGTCGAGAGCGCGCCGGTGGCGAGGTAGAGCATCGCGGCCTGCGAGCGGCCATCGAGACTGAGCACCCACTGGATCACGGGCTCGAAGAGGTGCTGGTCGTGGATCTCGGCCACGATCACGAAGAACACCACGAGCAGCGCAGTGAACGGCAGCGCCGCCTCGAACGCCTTGCCGAGCCGGTGCTCCTCGATGACGCCGGTGAAGCTCGTGGCCAGGACGATCACCAGCAGGCCGATGAGGCCGACCTCGGCCACGTGGAACGCCAGGCCGAGCACCAGGATCAATGCCACCAGTCCCTGCACGATGAGCACCTGCCGGTCCCTCATCGTGGACTTCGCGGCGAGTTCCTGCGAGAAATCCAGCAGCACGGCCCGCACTGCATCCGGCATCTGGGCGCCGTAGCTGAACAGCCGGAATCGATCGAGCAGCCAGCAGGTGGCGAGGCCTGCGACCGCGACCGGCATCGACACCGGTGCCACCTCGAAGAAGAACTGCCCGAACGTCCAATCCGCCTGCTCGGCGATCAGCAGGTTCTGCGGTTCGCCCACCTGGGTCGTCACGCCGCCGATCGCCGTGCCGACAGCCGCGTGCATCATGAGGCCGCGCAGAAAGGCGCGGAACTGCTCGAGGTTCTCGCGGTGGAAGACCTGCACGCCCTCGTCGAGCGACGCATCGTGCGGGTGTCCGTGCTTCTTGCCGGACGCCACCCGGTGGTAGACCTCGTAGAAACCTACGCCGACGGTGATGACCACGGCCACGACGGTGAGTGCGTCGAGAAACGCGGAGAGGACCGCGGCGGCGGCACAGAACAACACGGCCAGCATCGACGTGTTGCGCACCCGCAGCAGCAGGCGCGTGAACACGTAGAGCAGCATGTCGCGCAGGAAGTAGATGCCTGCCACCATGAAGATGAGCAGCAGGATCACCGGGAAGGCCTGCACGACCTCCTCGTAGACGCTCTCGGCCGTCGTGAGGCCGATGGCGACAGACTCGAGCGCGAGCAGGCCGCCCGGCTGCAGGGGATAGCAGCGCAGCGCCATGGCGAGCGTGAAGATGAACTCGAGCAGGATCGCCCAGCCGGTCACGGTCGGACCGGCCGCCAGCATCAGGATCGGGTTCACGATCAGGAACCCGACGATGGTGAGCTTGTACCAGTCGGGGGCGTTCCCGAGGAAATTGCGCGCGAACGCCTGCGCCAGCGTCGTCGTCATGCCGACTGCTCGAAGCTGCGCCACACGGTCCTGCCGCCACTCGCCTTGTCGAGGGCGGCGAGGCGCGCCTCGTGCGCGGCGATCTCCTCGCTGGTCGCCCGCAGCACCACCAGTTCGCCGCGCGGCCGCCGGGCGCGCTTCGGCGCCTTGCGCGCGGCCGTGACCTCCCCGGCCTCGTCCAGCGTGAGCGCGCCCTGCCCGCCCGTCATCGCCAGGTAGACGTTGAGCAGCAACTCGGCGTCGAGCAGCGCGCCGTGCAGGTCACGATGCGAGTTGTCCACCGAGTAGCGCTTGCACAGCGCGTCGAGTCCGTTGCGCTGCCCGGGATGCATCTGCCGCGCGAGCAGCAGCGTGTCGAGCACCTGGCAGTGCTCGCTCACCCGCCCGCGCGGCTCGGGCAGGCGCGCGAGCTCGGCGTCGAGGAACGCGAGGTCGAACGGCGCGTTGTGGATGATGAGCTGCGCGCCCTGGAGGAACTCGAGCAACTCGCCGGCGATGTCCGCGAAACGCGGCTGGCCCTGCAGGAACTCGGCGGTGAGCCCGTGCACCTGCAGCGCGCCCTGGTCGATCTCGCGGTCCGGCCGCAGGTAACGGTGGAACACCCGGCCGGTCCGCCGGCGACCGACGACTTCGATGCAGCCGATCTCGATGATGCGATGGCCGAGCTCGGGCTCGAGGCCGGTGGTCTCGGTGTCCAGGATGACTTGGCGCATGCGGCAGCGGATAGCGGATAGCGGATAGCGGATAGCGGATAGTGTAAGAGAAGAACGGCCGGCTGTGCCGGCCTCCGTCAACTATCCGCTATCCGCTATCCGCTATCCGCTATCCGCTTTCTACCCTGCCACGGCTTCCTTCAGCGCGGCCACCACCTTCACCTGGTCCGCCTCCGCCAGATACGGATGCATGGGCAGGCTGATCACGCGTCGCGCCGCGGCCTCGGAATGCGGGAAGCTGCCTTCCTCGTGGCCGAGGTGCGCGAAGACGGGCTGCATGTGCAGGGCCAGCGGATAGTGCACGGCGGTCGGGACCCCGAGCGCCTTCATGCGGGTCTCGACGATCTCGCGACGCTCGACCTCGACCGTGTACTGCGCGTAGACGCATTCGTTGTGCGCCTCGACGTAGGGCGCGCGCACGGTGGCGCCCGCGCCGGCGAAGGCCTCCTCGATCAGTGCCGTATAGCGCGCGCCGAGTCGGATGCGGGCCTCGACCTCGTCGGGGAAGATCTCCATCTTCGCGAGCAGCACCGCCGCCTGGATGGAATCGAGTCGTCCGGTGAGCCCCAGGCGCGGATGGTGATAGCGGCGGTCCTGGCCGTGCAGGCGGATCTCGCGGAAGAGTCGCGCGAGCGCCTCGTCGTCCGTGAAGAGCGCACCGCCGTCGCCGTACGCACCCAGCGGCTTCGACGGGAAGAACGAGGTCGCGCCGATCAGCGACAAGGCACTCGACTTGCGACCCTTGTAGGTCGCGCCGAAGCTCTGCGCCGCATCCTCGATCACCGGCAGCGCGTGCCGCGCGGCGATCGCGTTGATCGCGTCGAAATCCGCACACTGCCCGTACAGCGACACCGGCATGATCGCCCGGGTGCGTGGCGTGATCGCGGCCTCCAGGCGCGCGGGATCCATGTTGTAGGTGCGCGGATCGATGTCCACGAACACCGGCCGCGCGCCGATGAGCGCGATCATCTCGGCCGTGGCGAAGAACGTGAACGGGACCGTGATCACCTCGTCGCCGGGCCCGATGTCGAGCGCCATCAGCGCGATCAGCAGCGCGTCCGTGCCGCTCGCGACCGACACGCAATGCTTCGACCCGACGTAGGCCGCGAGCGCCTGCTCGAGTTCCGTGACCTCCGGGCCCATGACGTAGGCACCGTGCTCGAGCACTCGCGCGATGCGGGCGTCCACGGAGGGCTTGATGCGACGGTACTGGGTCTTGAGGTCGATGAAATCCATTGGAAGCGGATAGCGGATAGCGGATAGCGGATAGTGTAAGAGAAGAATGGCCGGCTGTGCCGGCCTCCGTCCACTATCCGCTATCCGCTATCCGCTTTCCACCTCATCGGCGCCCCGGTTGGCTAACGCGTCGGCGGCCTCGTTCCCCTCGTGTCCCGCATGCCCCTTCACCCAGTGCCAGTGCACCTCGTGGCGGGCGATCTCCTGCTCGAGGCGCAGCCACAGGTCGGCGTTCTTCACGGGCTTGCGGTCGGCGGTCTTCCAGCCGCGCTTCTTCCACTGCGGCAGCCACTCGGTGATGCCGTTGCGGACGTATTGCGAGTCGGTGTAGAGCTGCACGCGGCAATGTCGCTTCAGCGCGGCGAGGGCCTCGATGGCCGCGGTCATTTCCATGCGGTTGTTGGTGGTGTGCGCCTCGCCGCCCCACAGTTCCCGGCGGTGCTTGCCCGACACCATCAGCGCGCCCCAGCCGCCGGGCCCCGGGTTGCCCCGGCAGGCGCCGTCCGTGTAGATCTCGACTTCCGTCACGCAGCGTTTCTCGAGGTGGGCTCGGCCAGTCCACCGACGACCGCCACGCGCCGTTGCCACAGCGGACGGATCGGGGTGAGTGCACGGACACGCTTGCGCGCCTTGACGAGCCAGGCGCCCGCGAGCGGCGGCATCAGCAGCGGACCGCGCTCCTCGAGCACGCCGCCGCCCTCGCGCAGGCGGCGCGCCCACGGCGGCGCGAACAGGTAGCGCCGGGCGTCCACGACCTCGAAGCCGAGCAGCGCCAGCCAGTCGCGCGTGCGCCCCTCGCTCATCAGGCGCGTCGAGACGGGCGGGAAGCGTCGGCGCGAGACGAGGTGCCGCAGGCCCCAGGGCCCGTACGGATTGAAGCCGCACACCAGCACGTGCCCCTCGCCCACCAGGATGCGCTCGACCTCCCGCAGCAATTCGTGCGGCTCGGGTGCGTGCTCGAGCGTGTGGGGCAGCAGCACGGCCTCGACGGAGTTGGTCGCGATGGGCAGCGCGTGGAATTCGGCGCGGATCGCCCCGGGGCCGCGTGCATCGGGCGCGATCCAGCGACGGTGCTGCGTGCGGGCCGTGGCGGACAGTTCGTTCGCGCGGCCCCAGCGGCCGATCTGCAGCAATTCGAAGCCGAAGACATCGGCGAGCGCATCCTGCAGCACGCGCGTCTCGAGCGCGAGTACGGACGCTCCGAGCGGGCCGTCGAACCAGGGCATTTCAGGCGCGGTGCTCATCGGGCGCAAGGATAGCTGCAAACAATGCCAACCCGGTCGAAAAACCTGCGACATATTCTGGAATTTTCCGGCGCGACCCGGTCTAATACGCGCGCCCGGACTCATGGCGTGCTTGATGGGGGTGCCCATGCTCGAAGTGAGCCCGGTGCGGGCTTTTGCGGACAACTACCTCTGGCTGATCCACGCGCCCACGGGGCGCGGAGAGACCGTGGCAGTCGACCCCGGCGATGCCCGCCCGGTACAGGCGACGCTCGAGCAACATGGACTCAGGCTGCGTGCGGTGTTCGTCACCCACCATCACCCTGACCACGTCGGCGGCGTCCGGGAACTGGCCGCGAGGCACGGGGCCGAGGTCTTCGGACCGGCCCGCGAAACGATGCCTTGCGCGGTACGGCCGCTCACTGGCGGAGACGTTGTCAGCCTTGCAGACCTTGGCCTTCATTTCCAGGTGATGGACGTGCCCGGACACACGGCGGGGCACATCGCGTATCACGGCCACGGGTCGCTGTTCTGCGGCGACACACTCTTCAGCGCGGGTTGCGGCCGGCTGTTCGAGGGCACGCCCGCCCAGATGCTGGCCTCCCTCGACAGGATCGCCGCCCTGCCCGACGACACGCGTGTCTACTGCGCGCACGAATACACGTTGAGCAACCTGCGGTTCGCCGCGGCCGTCGAGCCCGGCAACGCCGAGGTGCTCGAGACCCTCGAGGCCACCCGCAAGCTCCGCGAGCGCGACGCCATCACGCTCCCCGCGCGGCTCGGCCACGAGCGTCGCATCAACCCCTTCCTGCGCTGCCGCGAACCCTCGGTAAGAGCGGCGGCCGAGGCACACGCCGGCAGGAAACTACCCGAGGCGGTGGACGTATTCGCCGCCGTGCGGGCCTGGAAGGACGGCTTCCGCGCATGAGCAAGACCACCAGCCTCGCCCCGCTCGCGTTCCTCGCACTGGCGCTGGCCGGCTGCAGCACGACCCCGGACAAGGGCTATTCGAGCCTGCCGAGTTCGCCGAAGCATCCCCCGCGCGCGACCACCACCGGGCCCGCCCTGCCGGCCGAGGTTCCGCCGCCGCTGCCCGCCGTGCCCGACCTGCCGCACGAGCAGTACACCGACGTCCTCGACCGCATCCGCAGCGGCTACGCGATCCCGGACGTGCAGCACTACGCGGTCGATCGCGAGCTCGAGAAGTATCGCTCGCAACCCGACTTCCTCGACCGCACCTTCCGCCGCGGCGCCCGCTACCTGCACTACATCGTCACCGAACTCGAACGGCGCAACATGCCGCTCGAACTCGCCCTGCTGCCGGTCGTCGAGAGCGCGTTCAACCCGGTGGCATACTCGCGCAGCCGTGCCTCGGGGCTGTGGCAGTTCATCCCGAGCACCGGCAAGCACTACGGCCTCGACCAGAACTGGTGGATCGACGAGCGCCGCGACGTGCTCGAGGCCACCAATGCGGCGCTCGATTACCTGCAGTACCTGAACCGCTACTTCAACGGCGACTGGTACCTCGCCATCGCCGCGTACAACGGCGGCGAGGGCACCGTGAGTCGCGCCGTGTCCCGCAACGGCAACAGCGGTCGCGGCACGGATTTCTTCAGCCTCGACCTGAAGGCCGAGACCCGCGACTACGTGCCGAAACTGCTCGCCATCCGCCGGCTGGTCGGCAATCCACAGGCCTACGGCCTGCAGTTCTCGCCGATCCCGAACCAGCCGTACTTCGAGGTCGTCGACCCGGGCCGGCAGGTGCACATCGGGCAGGCGGCGGACCTCGCCGGCATCACGCGCGACGACATGTTCGCGCTCAATCCCGCCTTCAACCGCATGACCACGCCGCCCAGCGGCCCGCATCGCCTGCTGCTGCCGGTGGCGCAGGCCGAGCCCTTCCGGCTCGCGATGCTGAGCGAGGAAGGACTCGCGAAGGTCACCGCCGCGGCCGTCGAGCCGCCACCGGTCGTTCGGCACCCCGTGCGCCGTGGTGAAACGCTGAGCGCCATCGCCCGCCGCTACGGCGTCGGACTGGAATCATTGCGCACGGCGAACGACATCAACGGCTCGACGATCCACCCGGGGGATTCGCTGGTGATCCCGGCCGCGGGTGCGAGCGCGAGCGTCGCCGCTGCCTCCCGTCCCGAGATTGCCTCGCAACTGCCGGAGACCCAGCGGGTCGCCGCCGCGCCTGCCAGGCCGCGCGTGCACGTGGTCAAGTCCGGCGACACGCTGTGGGGCGTCGCGCGTCGCTACGGCGTGACCGTGCCTGCCCTTGCCGCCGCCAACGCCATGACGACGCAGAGCACGCTGTCGCTGGGCGCGCGTCTCGAGATTCCGGGTTCCGCGGGCGCGCCCGCCGAGGCGACGCCGCTCACCTATCACGTGCGTCGCGGCGACACGCTGTCGCAGATCGCCGAGAAGTTCAACGTGTCCGTCCGGCAGCTGATGACCTGGAACCGGATCCGCCAGTCGACGTCGCTGCGCGCCGGCCAGCGTCTCGTGGTTTATGTCGACCCGCGCCGGGCGAGTGGAGGCTGAGCAAGTGGGATTCCTGGCAGGCAAGCGCGCGCTGATCGTCGGACTCGCGACCGAGCGGTCGATTGCACACGGCATCGCCGAGGCGATGCATCGCGAGGGCGCCGAGCTCGCCTTCACCTACCAGGGCGACCGGCTCAAGGACCGCGTCGTCGACATGGCGACCGGCTTCGGCTCGAAGATCGTCCTGCCCATGGACGTGGCGACCGACGCCGAGATCGACGGCGCCTTCGCCGAGCTGCGAAAAAGCTGGGACGCGCTCGACATCCTCGTGCACTCGGTGGCCTTTGCGCCTCGCGAGCAGCTCGCCGGCGGCTACCTCGACAGCATCACGCGCGAGGGCTTCCAGGTCGCGCACGACATCTCGAGCTACAGCCTCGCCGCGCTCGCCAAGGCGGCGCGTCCGATGATGCTCGGCCGCCCCGGCGCGATCATCACGATGTCCTACCTCGGTGCGGTGCGCGCCGTGCCGAGCTACAACGTCATGGGACTCGCCAAGGCCAGCCTCGAGGCCAACGTGCGCTTCCTCGCCGCCGACCTCGGCCCGCACGGCATCCGCGTCAATGCGATCTCGGCGGGCCCCATCAAGACGCTCGCCGCGGCGGGCGTCAGCGGCTTCCGCAAGATGCTGGCCCACGTGGCCTCCTACACCCCGCTACGCCGCAACGTGACGACCATCGAGGTCGGCAACACGGCCGCGTTCCTGTGCTCCGACCTGGCGTCGGGGATCACCGGGGAAGTGGTGTACGTGGACGCCGGATACAGCCACGTGGGGATGGCGTTTCCCGAGGGCGAGTAGGATAGGGGATGGGGGATAGGAGTTAGGGGATAGGGGATAGGGGATAGGGGATAGGGGATAGGGGATAGTCGGAGGCGCAAAACCGGACGTTTGCGGCAGATTTGCGCGGGGACAGTCCTCGCCGCCGGGACTAGCATCTGGCGATGGCGACCGGTGGGCGCAACAGTCACAAGGATCTGATTCTCTGGCGCAAGGTCATGGAACTGGCTACCGAGGCGCACCGACTCACGCGACTGATGCCGCGTCACGAAATGTTCGGCCTCGTGTCGCAGGTCAGGCGGGCTGCTGTATCGATACCATCGAATATCGCCGAGGGCTCGGCCAGACGGTCTACCCGCGAGTTTCTTGCATTTCTCCATATTGCCCGCGGCTCGTCAGCTGAGCTCGAGACTCAGCTCCAGGTCGCACGCAACGTGGGTTATCTCGCTGAACAGGATCTGGAACCGGCGCTGGTTCGTCTCGACGAGGTTGGCCGCCTGCTCAACGCAGTGATCGCCGGTCTGCGTCGGCGCCAAGCCGACGCCTCTTAACTATCCCCTATCCCCTATCCCCTATCCCCTATCCCCTATCCCCTATCCCCTATCCCCTTGCCATCCCCTTCCTCACTCGAACACCCTGTCGTTGCGCGTCACCTTCGCGTTGCGCTCGAGTTCCTTCACGTACGCCGAGAACTCAGCCAGGCCCGCCATGCCCTGGGCGCGCTGCATGGTCTGCATGAGCCCCATGGCCGCCTCGGGCGTGTCCGTCGTGCCGGGACGCACGGCACTCACGGTGAAGAGCGCGACGTCGCCACCCGCGAGCACCGCCGTTCCCGCGGAAACCTTGCCATCGGCGGGATGGGGAACGGTAAACGCGGCCTTGAGTAATTCCGGCGGGACGGCCTCCGCCGTACGCGAAATCGTGATCGCGCCCGACGGCTGCAAGCCGAGCGCCGTGGTGGCCGCGGCGAACGACTCGGAACCGGCCGCGACCTTGGCTGCCACGTCCTTCGCGGCGGCTTCCGCGGCCTTGCGGGCAGCCTGTCCGCGCAGCGTGACTTCGACCTCCGCGCGCACTTCGTCGAGCGGCCGCTGCACGGCGGGCTTGTGGTCCGTCACGCGCAGCACGACGACGCTCTCCTCGCCGATGCTGACGGCGGGGCTGTTGCGGCGCTCCTGCAGCACCTCGTCGCTGAACACGGTCTCGATCACCTTGGCGTCGGCACCGAAAGGACCACCGCCCTGGCGCGTGTAACCCGCGACGGTCTGCAGCGGCAGGCCGAGCTTGGTCGCGACGCTCTCGAGCTCGCTGAGCGCTGCGAACGCCTCGTCGGCAAGCTGCTGGGACTGCTCGTAGAACAGCGCCTGTGCCTGCTCGTCGCGATAATCGGCCTCGAGCTCCGCACGCACTTCCTCGAGGCTCCGCTGGTGGGCGGGCTCGACCTCGTCGAGGCGGATGATGTGGTAACCGAACTGCGTCTGCACGGGGCCGCGGATCTCGCCCTTGGTCATCCCGAACAGCGCCTCGGCGAACGGCTGTACGAAGGCCTCGCGCGTCGCCCAGCCCAGGTCGCCGCCCTGCCCCTTCGAGCCCGGGTCGTCGGAATGCTCGGCTGCGAGCCTGGCGAAGTCCTCGCCGGCCCTGGCACGGGCCAGGAGCGCGTCGGCCTCCTTGCGGGCCGCCGCATCGTCCGAGCCCGACTCGATGAGGATGTGGCTCGCGCGGCGCCGCTCAACCTGCACGTAGCGATCGTGCGCGACCTGGTCGTAGAAGGACTCGAGGCCTTCCTCGGTGACCTCGACCGAAGCCGCCACGTCCGCGCTGTTCAACTGCAGGTACTGCAGGTCCACCGTCTCGGGCGTGACGTACTCGGCCTTGTGCTGCTCGTACCACGCCGCCACGTCCTCGGGCGTCGACCGGGCCGTGGCCGCGAAATTCGCTGCCGGCAGCACCGCGAACTCGATGTCGCGCGTCTCGCCCTCGAGCGCGACGCGGCGCACGAACTCGCCCTTGGTGGCGAACGCCGAGATGCCGATGCCGTTCTGGAGCTGCTGGATCTCGAGGTCGCGGCGGAACTCGCGCTCGAACTCGACTTCCGAGCGCCCCTGCGAGCGCAGCAGCGCCTTGTAGCGGTCGGGATCGAACCTGCCGTCGACCTGCAGCGCCTCGATCTCGCTCAAAGCCTTCACCAGCTCGCGGTCGCTGACGCGATAGCCCAATTCGTTGGCGCGCTGCACCAGCAGTTCGCGGCTGATGTAATTGGTGAGCACGCGCTGCTGCTCGGTCCTGACGAGGTCCTCGGGCAGCTCGTCGCGCAGTGCCTGCTGCAGCTCGGTCTGGCGTTCCTGCCAGGCGCGGCGCACCGCCTCGGCCGGGATCTCCTGGCCGTTGACCTTCGCGGCCGCGGTCGTGACCGTGGACTCGAACTGGATGCCCCAGAAGATGAACACGATGGCGATGGCGCCGAGGAACGCGCCGGCGAACCAGCCCGAGATCTTGTCGCGAATCTGCTGCAGCATGGGGATAGCGGATAGTGATTAGCGGATAGCGGATAGCGGATAGTGTAGACGGGATTTCCGACCCTCAGCCTTCAGCCCACAGCCTACCGCCCTTCAACGAGAAAGCCCGCGTGCGCGGGCTTTCGAAAGATGGCGGAGTGGACGGGACTCGAACCCGCGACCCCCGGCGTGACAGGCCGGTATTCTAACCAACTGAACTACCACTCCGCGTGCTACTGGTGGGTGCTGAGGGGATCGAACCCCCGACCTTCGCCTTGTAAGGGCGACGCTCTCCCAGCTGAGCTAAGCACCCGCGCCCCGTTGGGAGGCCGGCTAGTTTATTGCATCCTTGAGCGCCTTGCCAGCCTTGAACGTGGGCGCGCGACTGGCGGGGATCTCGATGGCTTCCCCGGTGCGCGGGTTGCGGCCCGTGCGGGCGGCACGGGTCTTCGCCACGAAGGCGCCGAATCCCGACAGCGCGACCTGCTCGCCCTTCCGCAGGGTCTCGGTAATGGTGCCGAGCACCGCCTCGACGGCGCGCGCGGCATCGGACTTGGCGAGGCCCGTGCGCTCGCTCACTGCATCCACCAACTCGTTCTTGTTCACTTCGGATCTCCTTCGGCTGTGGGCTCCGCGCGCTCAGTGCGCGTGGACCTGCTTGCCCGGGCGCTTGCCCGGGCGCTTGGTTCGCTTCACGTCCGGCGCCCCGGGCACGACCACCGCCGGCTGCGGCATGTTCCTGAGCGCGAGCGCGAGCACTTCGTCGATCCACTTTACCGGCTTGATGTCGAGGTTGCCCTTGATGTTGTCCGGGATTTCCGCGAGGTCCTTCACGTTCTCGCTCGGGATCAGCACGGTGCGGATGCCGCCGCGGGCCGCCGCGAGCAGCTTCTCCTTGAGGCCGCCGATCGGCAGCACCTCGCCGCGCAGCGTGATCTCGCCGGTCATCGCCACGTCGCTGCGCACCGGGATCCTCGTCAGCGCCGACACGAGCGCGGTGCACATGCCGATGCCGGCGCTCGGGCCGTCCTTCGGCGTGGCGCCCTCGGGCACGTGGATGTGCACGTCGGCCTTCTGGTAGAACTCGGGCTCGAGGCCGAGCACGTTGGCGCGGCTCCTCACCACCGTCATCGCGGCCTGGATCGACTCCTGCATCACCTCGCCGAGCTGCCCGGTGTGCGTGAGCTTGCCCTTGCCCGGCATCACCGCCGACTCGATCGTGAGCAGCTCGCCGCCCACCTCCGTCCACGCGAGGCCCGTGACCTGGCCGACCTGGTCGTTCTCCTCGGCGCGGCCGTAACGGAAGCGCTTGACGCCGAGGTACACCGGCACGTTCTTCGGCGTGACCGAGACCACCTTGCGGTCCTTCTCGAGCAGCAGTTCCTTGACCGACTTGCGGCAGATCTTCGACAGCTCGCGCTCGAGGTTGCGCACGCCCGCCTCGCGCGTGTAGTGGCGGATGATCTCGAGGATCGCCGGGTCGGAGACCTTCAGTTCCTCGGGCTTGAGTCCGTTCTGGCGCACCTGCTTCGGCAGCAGGTAGCGGCGCGCGATGTTGGCCTTCTCGTCCTCGGTGTAGCCCGGCAGCCGGATGACTTCCATGCGGTCGAGCAGCGGCGCCGGGATGTTCAGGCTGTTCGCGGTGCACACGAACATCACCTCGGAGAGGTCGAAGTCGACCTCGAGGTAGTGGTCGTTGAAGGCGATGTTCTGCTCGGGGTCGAGCACCTCGAGCAGCGCCGAGGACGGGTCGCCGCGGAAATCCATCGACATCTTGTCGACTTCGTCGAGCAGGAACAGCGGGTTCCTGACGCCGGTGCGCGCCATGTTCTGGATGATCTTGCCCGGCATCGAGCCGATGTAGGTGCGGCGGTGGCCGCGGATCTCGGCCTCGTCGCGCACGCCGCCCAGGGACATGCGCACGAACTTGCGGTTGGTGGCGCGCGCGATCGACTGCCCGAGCGAGGTCTTGCCGACGCCCGGCGGACCCACCAGGCAGAGGATCGGGCCCTTCAGCTTCTGCACGCGCTGCTGCACCGCGAGGTACTCGACGATGCGTTCCTTGACCTTCTCGAGCCCGTAGTGGTCCTCGTTCAGGACCTTCTCCGCGCCGGCCAGGTCGTGCTTGACCTTGGTGCGCTTCTTCCACGGCGCCTTGACCAGCCAGTCGATGTAGTTGCGGACGACCGTCGCCTCCGCGGACATCGGCGACATGAGCTTCAGCTTGGCGAGCTCGGAGTTGGCCTTCTCGCGGGCCTCCTTCGGCATGCCGGCGCGACCGATCTTCTTCTCGAGTTCGGCGATCTCGTTGGGCGCGTCGTCCATCTCGCCCAGCTCTTTCTGGATCGCCTTCATCTGCTCGTTGAGGTAGTACTCGCGCTGGCTCTTCTCCATCTGCTGCTTGACGCGGCCGCGGATGCGCTTCTCGATCTGCAGCACGTCCATCTCGCCCTCGATCAGGGCGAGGATGTGCTCGAGCCGGCGGCGGACGTCCTGGATCTCGAGGATCTTCTGCTTGGCGTCGAGCTTGAGCGACATGTGCGCCGCGACGGTGTCGGCGAGGCGGCCCGGCTGCTCGATGCCGGCGAGCGAGGTGAGGATCTCGGGCGGCACCTTGCGATTGAGCTTCACGTACTGCTCGAACTGCGAGACCACCGAGCGCACCAGCACGTCCATCTCGCGCTCGTCGTAGGTCTCGCTGTCGCCGAGCAGGCTGGTCTTCGCGGCGAAATACTCGGCGGCGACCAGTTCCTCGACCTTGGCGCGCTCGACGCCCTCCACCAGCACCTTGACCGTGCCGTCCGGGAGCTTCAGGAGCTGCAGGATCGTGGCCACCGTGCCGACGTCGTAGAGGTCCTTCGGCGCGGGGTCGTCGACGTCGGCCTGCTTCTGCGCGAGCAGCAGGATCTGCTTGTTGACCTTCATCGCCTGCTCGAGCGCGACGATCGACTTCTCGCGCCCCACGAACAGCGGGATGACCATGTGCGGGTAGACGACGACGTCGCGCAGCGGCAGCACCGGCAGCGCGTCGGGGGTGGGCGTGGGCTGGGCGACGGTCTGTTCGGTGGTCACGAGGCGAGTCTCCGGGGCCGGGTGCGGGCGCGCAGGTCGCGCGGACAAAGCCGCCCGCGGACCCACTGGTCAGGTAGGGCCATCTTTGGGCACGAACGGCCCGGTTTCAAGAGAGAAAACCAAAAGGGGACGCTACCCTTTTCCACGCGGAAAAGGGGAAAGGGTAGCGTCCCCTTTAGTGATCCGAGCCGGTGCGACGCTCTTCGACTGCGGCGAGGCGCGGCTCCTCGACGCCGTAGACGAGATAGGGCTTCGACTCGCCCGCGATCACGTCCTCGTCGATCACGACCTTCTGCACGTTACGCATGCCGGGCAGGTCGTACATGATGTCGAGCAGCACGTTCTCGAGGATCGTGCGCAGCCCGCGCGCGCCGGTCTTGCGCTGCATGGCCTTGCGCGACACGGCGCGCAGCGATTCCTCGCGGAACTCGATCTCCACGCCTTCCATGTCGAAGAGCTTGCGGTACTGCTTGGTGAGCGCGTTGCGCGGCTCGGTGAGGATCTGCATCAGCGCCGCCTCGTCGAGCTCGTCGAGCGTCGCGACCACCGGCAGGCGTCCCACGAACTCCGGGATCAGTCCGTACTTGATCAGGTCCTCGGGCTCGAACGTCGTGGAACACGTCCACGCCGTGCTGCCGCGCGCTCGGCTCGCGCACGTCCGCGACGAAGCCGATGCCGCTCTTCTGCGTGCGGTTCATGATGATCTTCTCGAGGCCCGAGAAGGCCCCGCCGCAGATGAACAGGATGTTGCCCGTGTCCACCTGCAGGAATTCCTGCTGCGGGTGCTTGCGGCCGCCCTGCGGCGGCACCGAGGCGATGGTGCCCTCGATCAGCTTCAGCAGCGCCTGCTGCACGCCCTCGCCCGAGACGTCACGGGTGATGGACGGGTTGTCGGACTTGCGCGAGATCTTGTCGATCTCGTCGATGTAGACGATGCCGGTCTGCGCCTTCTCGACGTCGTAGTCGCACTTCTGCAGCAGCTTCTGGATGATGTTCTCGACGTCCTCGCCGACGTAGCCGGCCTCGGTGAGCGTCGTCGCATCGGCGATGGTGAACGGCACGTTCAGCAGCCGCGCCAGCGTCTCGGCGAGCAGCGTCTTGCCGCTGCCGGTGGGGCCGATCAGCAGGATGTTGCTCTTGGCGAGCTCGACCTCGTCGCGCTTGCCCTCGCTGCCCTTCGACTGCAACCGCTTGTAGTGGTTGTAGACCGCAACCGAGAGCACCTTCTTGGCGCGCTCCTGGCCGATCACGTACTCGTCGAGGACGCGCTTGATCTCCTGGGGCTTCGGGAGCTTCTCGCGGGTCTTCTCCGCCTTCTCCTCGAGTTCCTCGCGGATGATGTCGTTGCAGAGCTCCACGCATTCGTCGCACACGAACACCGACGGGCCCGCAATGAGCTTGCGGACTTCGTGCTGGCTCTTGCCGCAGAAGGAGCAGTAAAGGAGCTTGCCGTCGTCGTGCTTGCCGCGTGAATCGTCCGCCATGCCCTGACCTTGTCTACGCCCTTAAGGGCACACCCGCGACCGCAGCGCGCGGCCACCAGAGGCTTATACCACGGGGCCGGATCGGCCGCCAAAAACCCTGTCCCGACAATAGCTTACTGGCTACCAATGCGCTCCGGCGCACCGGCCTGCCCGCGCTTCGAGAGCACCGCGTCGACGAGCCCGTAGGCGATCGCCTGCTCGCCCGTCATGAAGTTGTCGCGGTCGGTGTCCTGGCGGATCTTCTCGATCGACTGGCCGGTGTGGGTCGCGAGGATGCGGTTCAGGCGGTCGCGCGCGTCGAGGATCTCGCGGGCGTGGATCTCGATGTCCGTCGCCTGGCCCTGGAAGCCGCCCAGCGGCTGGTGGATCATCACCCGCGAGTGCGGCAGGCAGAAGCGCTTGCCCTTGGCGCCGCCCGCGAGCAGCACCGCGCCCATGCTGGCCGCCTGCCCGACGCAGATGGTGTTGATGTCGGGCTTGATGAACTGCATGGTGTCGTAGATCGCGAGCCCCGAACTCACCGACCCGCCGGGCGAGTTGATGTAGATGGCGATGTCCTTCTCCGGGTTCTCGGACTCGAGGAAGAGCAGCTGCGCCACCACGAGGTTCGCCATGTAGTCCTCGACCGGGCCCACCAGGAAGATCACCCGCTCCTTCAGCAGTCGCGAGTAGATGTCGTAGGCGCGCTCGCCGCGGGCCGTCTGCTCGACGACCATGGGGACGAGGTTGAGGGAGGTGGGGGAGGTCAGGGGCATGGTGGGAGAGTGACCAGTGACTAGCGGTTGGCGGTTAGTGTACGGCAAGAGGAAAGGGGATAGGGGATAGTAAGAAGCGCAGCGTCGGTCGCTGGATCACAGCCGACGCCAGAAGCCCGCCTCTGACTATCCCCTATCCCCTAACCCCCATCCCCTTTCTCGCTTCACGCTCCAAAATTCATCACGTCCTTGAACGTCGCCGGCTGGTCCGTCACCTTGGCGCGATCGAGCAGGAAGTCGACCACCTGGTCCTCGATGACGATGTTCTCGACCTGGCGCATCGCGTCGGGGTTCTGCCGGTAGGACTTCAGGACCGCATCGGGGTCGGGGTAGCCGGCGGCGATGTCCGCCAGCCGGGCCTCGACGAGCTGGCGGTCGATCCGGATGCCGTTCGTCTTGATGACCTCGCCGATCAGCAGCCCGAGCGCCACGCGGCGGCGGGCCGGTTCGACGAAGTTGCCCGGCAGCGGGACCTGCGAGGCATCCTTGGCGCCCATGCGACGCGCCGCATCGATCTGCATCTCGCGCACCTGCGCATCGACCAGGCTCTTCGGCACCTCGAGCGGGTTGGCCTCGAGCAGGCGCTCGAGCAACTGCTGCTTCACGCGCGAGCGGACGTTCTGCTCCAGCTCGCGCTTCATGTTGTCGCGGACTTCGCTGCGCAGCTGCTCGATGCCGCCCTCGGTGACGCCGTACTCGAGGCAGAACGCGTCGTCGAGTTCGGGCAGTCGCTGCTCCTCGACCTTCTTCAGGTGCACGTCGAACTGCGCCAGTTTCCCGGCCAGCGAGGCGTTGTGGTAGTCGTCGGGGTAGCGCACCTCGATCGACTTGCGCTCGTCCGCCTTCAGGCCGGTGATGCCGGTCTCGAAGTCCTTGAGCATGCGGCCGCTACCGAGCAGCACCACGACGTCCTCGCCCTTGCTGCCCTCGAACTCCGCGCCGTCGACCAGGCCGGTGAAGTCCATGGTGACGCGATCGGTGTCGCGGCTCTCGCGCTCCACCACCTCGAAGCGCGGGCGCTGCTGGCGCAGGTTCTCGACCATCGCGTCCACGTCCGCCTCGGTCACCTCGGCGGCCGGGCGCGTGATGGCGAGCGCATCCACGCCCTTGAGCGTGATCTCCGGGAAGATCTCGAAGCTCGCGCGGTACTTGAGGTCCTCGTCGGGACCGACGCTGATCGGCTCGATGCGCGGGCCGGCGGTGGGGCTCAGCTTCTGCTCGGTGACGGCCTCGGCGAAGCTCGACTGCATCAGGTCGGAGAGCGCCTCCTGGCGGACCTGCGCGCCGAACTGCTGGCGGATCACCTTGAGCGGCACCTTGCCCGGGCGGAAGCCCTTCAGCTTCGCCGTGCGGCTCACCCGCTTCAGGCGCTCGTCGACGGCCTGCTCGATGCGCTCCCTGGGAACGGTCACTTCCATCCGGCGCTCGAGCGCGCTCACCTGCTCCACGGAAACCTGCATGGTCGTCGGTCCTCGAAAGGGTCTGGGCACTCCGGGCGGGCGCCCGGAAAAGCCGCATATTCTGCCACGGAATCGCCCCGCCCGTGCCAGCAGTCTTCCGCGGGAAGTCCGTCACCCCAGGGGTTCGGCCTTGCAACCGTCGCCCAGGTAACGGCGAGATCCCGGCGTCGTGAATCGTAACGAGAGCTTGTTGGCGATGGCCGTCTGGTAGTGGATGCACGCCCCGGCCTGGAAGCGCAGCCACTCCTCGTCGCCGATGATTCCATATCGGTTCGCGAAGTACGCATTTGCCTCGGCAATGCTGGTGTTCTGCCGGATTCCATATGCCAGGACGACGAGGCCGGCGATTACACCGAGATTCGCGAGGAGCGTCAGCCACCGGGTTGCCTTGTTCACGGAGTTCGTCCCCACTGGTCCTCGAGCGGCCACGTCAGCCCGGTCCGTGGACCAGGTGGTGCGAAAGGAGGGACTCGAACCCTCACGGGGGTTACCCACTGGAACCTAAATCCAGCGCGTCTACCAGTTCCGCCACTTTCGCCTGCCCGACCGGTGCGGGGGCGGATTCTATAGGTAAACGAACGCGTGGGCGCGGCCGGGAGGTCTACTCGAGCCAGATGCGCGAGACGTAAAACTCGGCCGACTGCGCGGACGCCCGTCCGAACAGCATGACGTTCGCGATCCGGGACAAGTCCATGCGACGGCCGGCGGGCGCACGCTCGACGGCGTCGAGCGCCACCCGGACGGTTGCGCGCGAACCAGGCGGGATGGTGAGCGGGAGGTTGAGGCGGTCCTCGTGCGACCAGTCGTGGACCGCGTCGAGGATGCGGAACGTCAGCCCGAGCTCGGACGTCGCCGGGTTCGTGATGTCGAGCGCGACGACCGAGTAGCCACGCCAGTCGCGGACCGGCTCCATCACCTGCACGGCCGGCGCGTGCTCCGCGTCGTAGGCGATCCGCAAGCCAAGGTCACCTGGTCCTCGGCCCCAGGGTTCCGGCAACGGCTCGATCGCTACCTGCGAACCGCCGGTGGAAACGAACACGAGGTCCTGCGTTCCGTGGAACTCCGCGATGGACGGGAAGACCGCGGCGCGGTGGGCGTAGGCCCGCGCGGCCTGCAGCGGGGCCCAAGCGATGAAAGTGATGCCGGCCAGCGCGACGGCGATGGACAGCCATGCGGTCGGCATACGTTTCCGCGGCAACGTCGCACCTCCATTCGGCTGAATCGCCTCCCGTCGCCCATCGACGAACAACCTCCACAGGGCGAGGCCCACTGCGGCGCCGGCGGCATCGGTCAGGACGTTCGAACACCGACCCCGGTCGCTTCGCCAGCGACTGCAGGACTTCGACCAGGATGCCGAGGGACACGGCCAGCAGGAATGCCGCCACGCTGGCCCTGGCACCGGACGCAAACCTTGGCCCGACGATCATGAGCAGCAGCACTGCCACGACCGCGAAGATCGGGCCGTGGACGGCGTTCAGGAGCACCTCGTGCCAGACGCCCTGCCCCGGGACCCGCACCACGAGCAGCACGGCCAGCAAGGCGACGATCGCGATAGTAATGAGGGCCTTGCGCATGGATGCAGGTGAGATGACCGGACTCCGGCAACTCTCTGCTGCCGGGCCGCCCGTCGCAAGCGCTGAATCTGACGCCTCTGTGTCCTGGTTATGTACAGCGATGTCTTGACTTTACGATAACACTGTACTTTTCCTATACGCCTGTACCGACCAGGCTTCCCATGCCCGATCCCAGCCCCTCGAGGACGCGATGAGCCACGCCACACGCCTCGCCATCGACTGGACCGAACAGGGCCTCGTCCCCGACAGCGTCATCCGCGCCGGCATCCGGCGGCGGCTGAAACAGCGCCTCGCCGAGATCGATGCCGGTGACGCGGAGGCCGCCAGCGCGCGCATCGAGCAGTTCGTGACCGACATGGACACGGCGCCGATCGCGCTCGTACCCGAACTGGCGAACGAGCAGCACTACGAGGTGCCGGCCGGGTTCTACGAGCTGGCGCTCGACAGTCATCGCAAGTACAGCTCCTGCTGCTGACCGGCCGGGATCACGAGCCTCGACGAGGCCGAGGCGGCGGCACTCGCGCTCACCTGCGAGCGCGCGGGACTGCTCGATGGCATGGACGTGCTCGAACTCGGCTGCGGCTGGGGCTCGCTCACGTTGTGGATGGCCGAGCGCTATCCCGCGAGCCGCATCACGGCCGTCTCGAATTCGCACTCGCAGCGTGCCTGCATCGAGGCCGCGGCGGCGCGGCGTGGACTCGGCAACGTCGAGGTGCTGACCGAGGACATGAACCGCTTCGCGACGACCCGGAGGTTCGACCGCATCGTGTCCGTCGAGATGTTCGAACGCATGCGCAACTGGCGGCGACTTTTCTCGCAGGTGCGCGACTGGCTGAGCCGCCACTTCTTCTCGGGCGGCATGATGCCGAGCGACGAGCTGGCGCTGCGCTTCCAGGACAGGCTGCGGCTCGTGCATCGCCGGCGCTGGGACGGCACCCACTACGAGCAGACCTCGAATGCGTGGCTCGCGAACGTGGACGCACGCCGCGACGAGGTGCTGGCCGTGCTCGCGACCACCTGCGGCGCCGACTCCGCGGAGCGCTGGCTGCAGCGCTGGCGCATCTTCTTCATGGCCTGTGCGGAACTCTTCGGCTACCAGCGAGGCCAGGAGTGGTGGGTGAGCCACTACCTGTTCGAGCGTCCGGTGGTGGGCCATGCGTAACCTGCAAGCCGCCCTCCGCTCGCTCGCGCTGCTCGCGCCGGCGCAGGTCTTCGCGACATCCGGCGAGTGGCAGTTCCGCGTGTTGCTCGACGACCGCGAGATCGGCACGCATCGCTACACCGTCACGGAGCGCGACGGAGAGCGTCTCGAGGTCGCGACAACCGCGGGCAGCACTTCGCTGCCGGGATGCGTCATGAGCTTCGCCTACTGGAACCCGGCGATGCTCAGCCAGCAGAGACTCCTGAATGCACAGACCGGCGAGCATGCCGAAGTGCGTGTCGAGCCGCTGGGTACGGAGCGCCTGCTCGTTCGTGACCAGCCGGTGCTCGCCGAGCGTTACGCACTGCACGCGGACGACTTCCGGATCGACCTCTGGTATGCGCCCGGTGATCGCTGGGTGCAGCTCGAGTCCCGCACCGGCAGCGGCCAGCGGCTGCGCTACCTGATCCAGTAGCGCCATGAAGACCCTGGCAGCGACATTCCTCGCCTGGTTCGACAGCTCGGCGGCGCCGCTGGACGCCACCGACGCGACGGCCGGTCGTCGCATCGACTGGCTGCGCGTGCTGCCCTTCGTGGCGCTGCACCTCGCCTGTTTCGCGGTCATCTGGGTCGGCTGGAGCTGGACCGCGATCGGCGTCGCCGTGGGCCTCTACGCATTGCGCATGTTCGCCAACACGGGGTTCTACCACCGCTACTTCTCGCACCGCGCGTTCCGTACCTCCCGGACCATGCAGTTCGTGTTCGCCGTGCTGGGTGCCCCCGCCGTGCAGCGCGGGCCGCTGTGGTGGGCCTCGCAACACCGTCACCATCACGTCCATTCGGACGGCGAGCACGACACCCACTCGCCCCGCCAGCACGGCTTCCTGTGGGCGCACAGCGGCTGGTTCATGGCACGCGAGAATTTCGCCACGCGCGAGAAGCTGGTGAGGGACCTCGCGAAGTACCCCGAGCTGCGTTTCCTCGACCGCTACGACGCGCTGGTGCCGTTGCTGCTGGCGGCGCTGCTCTACGCGTTGGGTGGCGCGCTGCTGCTGGTGTGGGGCTTCTGCATCTCGACCGTCGCGCTCGCCCACGCCACCTTCACGGTGAACTCGCTCGCACACACGCTCGGGAGCCGCCGTTACGCCACGCGCGACACTTCGCGCAACAACTGGTGGCTTGCACTCCTCACCTTCGGCGAGGGCTGGCACAACAACAACCACCACTATCCGGGTTCGGCGCGACAGGGCTTCTACTGGTGGGAGATCGATCTCACCTGGTACGGCCTCAAGTTGCTCGAATCGCTCGGACTCATCTGGGATCTCCGGTCAGTTCCCGCCTCGATCCGCAACGCCCGGGGAACCGCATGAGAATCGCCGTCGTCGGCACCGGCATCGCCGGGAACGTCGCCTCGTTCCACCTGGGCCGCGAGCACGAACCTGCCCTGCTCGCGGGCTCGGACGAGGGCCCGACCCTCGGCGACTACCTCGCCGCGGGCGGCTACTCGCGGCAGTTCGTCGAGCATTACATCGCGCCCATGGGTGCCGCCATCTGGTCCACCGCGCCGGAGCTGGTCCAGCGCTTTCCGGCACGCTTCTTCGTGCGCTTCTTCCACAACCACGGCATGCTCTCGGTGGACGAACGCCCGCAGTGGCGCGTCGTCCGCGGCGGCTCGGCGCGATACGTCGAGAAGCTCACCGTCCCCTTCCGCGACCGCATCCGGCTGCAAACGCCGGTCGAGTGGGTGCGACGGCTGCCCGGCCAGGTGCTCGTCAAGGCTCGTGGCCACGAGGTCGAGAGCTACGACGCCGTGTTCCTCGCCTGCCACAGCGACCAGGCGCTCCGGCTGCTGGCCGACCCGACCCGCGAGGAACGGGAGGTGCTCGGCGCGATTCCCTACCAGCCGAACGAAGCCGTGCTGCACACGGACGCGAGACTGCTGCCCCGCTCGCGCCGGGCCTGGGCCGCCTGGAACCATCACCTGCCCATCGAGCGACGCGCGCACGTGGCGCCGACCTACAACATGAACATCCTGCAGTCGCTCGACGCGCCCGAGCCGTTCCTCGTCAGCTTGAACCACAGCGAGGCGATCGACCCCGGCAAGATCGTCAAGCGCATCGCCTACTCGCGACGGCAGCATGAACTCGCCGTCGAGCACGTGGCCGCCGCCGGGCTCGAAGACCGTGTCACCGTGCTGCTCGAGGACGACCGGGACCTCGACGGCAGCTTTGACAAGCTGGTCTCGATCGAGATGATCGAGGCCGTCGGCCACCAGTTCTACGACACCTACTTCGCCCAGTGCGGTCGGCTGCTGAAGGACGACGGGCTGATGCTGCTGCAGGCGATCACCATCGCCGACCAGCGTTACGACTCGGCGCGCCGCTCGGTGGACTTCATCCAGCGCCACATCTTCCCCGGCAGCACCATCCCCTCGGTGACGGCCATGCAGGACTCCATCACCCGCTCCAGCGACCTCAGGCTCGCGAAGCCGGGGAACCGCCGCGAGCCGCTGCTGGCCTGAACATCGGGCCGCGCGCCGGGGTAACATCGGCGACCGTGACACAGGCTTTCATATGTGATGCCATCCGGACGCCGTTCGGCCGCTATGGCGGTGCGCTGGCGACGATCCGCACCGACGACCTCGCGGCCATTCCGCTGCGCACGTTGATGGAGCGAAACCCGCAGGTCGACTGGTCGCAGCTCGATGACGTGTACCTCGGCTGCGCGAACCAGGCGGGCGAGGACAACCGCAACGTCGCGCGCATGGCCGCGCTGCTGGCCGGCCTGCCCGAGACGATCCCGGGCGTGACGATCAATCGGCTGTGCGGTTCGAGCCTCGATGCCGTCGGGATCGCGGCGCGGGCCGTCCAGTGCGGAGAGGCCGAACTGGTCGTCGCCGGCGGCGTGGAAGGCATGAGTCGTGCGCCGTTCGTGCTCGGCAAGGCGCAAGGCGCCTACAGCCGCACCGCGCGTCTCGAGGACACGACGCTCGGCTGGCGTTTCGTCAATCCGCTCATGGAACAGCGCTACGGCGTCGAATCGATGGCGCAGACGGCCGAGAACCTCGTCGCCCAGTACGGGATCAGCCGGGAGGCCCAGGACGCGTTCGCGCTGCGCAGCCAGCAGCGCCACGAGCACGCAAGGCAGCGAGGATTCTTCGCGCACGAGCTGGTTCCTGTCGCGGTGCCGGGACGCCGGCAGGACCCCGTCGTCGTGGATCGCGACGAGCATCCGCGACCAGACACGTCGCTCGAGGTACTCGCGAAGCTCAAGGGCGTGGTGCGGCCCGAGGGCTCCGTCACCGCCGGCAATTCGTCGGGTATCAACGACGGGGCCGCTGCCCTGCTGATCGCGAGCGAGGCTGCAGTAGAGCGCCATGGCCTGCGCCCGCGGGCGCGCGTCATCGGCAGTGCCACGGCAGGCGTGCCGCCACGGATCATGGGCATCGGGCCGGTACCGGCGACACGAAAGCTGCTCGAGCGTACGGGCATCGCGCTGGCCGACATCGACGTGATCGAACTCAACGAGGCGTTCGCGGCGCAGTCGCTGGCCGTGCTGCGCGACCTCGGCTTGCCCGACGACGCGGAGCACGTGAACGCCAATGGCGGCGCGATCGCGATCGGCCACCCGCTCGGTGCGAGCGGCGCGCGCCTCGTGACCACGGCCGTCAACCAGCTCGGGCACGGCGGAGGGCGCTACGCGCTCTGCACGATGTGCATCGGTGTCGGACAGGGGATCGCGCTGCTGCTGGAGCGCGTTTGAGCGGCCGCGACGCGCCCTAGCGACTCGAACCGGCAGCGGCGCGCTGGCGGGCAAACTCGACGTACCAGTCGAGGCTCGACGGATTGGCCACCGCGTCACGCGCGACGACCTTGTCCAGGGGATGCCCGAGCAGCAGCTTCTTGATCGGCACCTCGAGCTTCTTCCCCGTCAGCGTCCGCGGCACCTGCGGTACGCGCAGGATTTCATCGGGAACGTGTCGCGGCGAGAGCGCAGTGCGGATCAACGTCCGCAGTCGGACTTCGAGCTCCGCGGTCAGCTCGGCGCCGGCATGCAACACGACGAACAGCGCCATGTACGACTCGCGGCCGAGATACTCGAGATCGACCACGAGGCTGTCCTGCACTTCATCGAAGGCTTCCACCACCCGATAGAGTTCCGCCGTGCCCATGCGGACGCCGTGCCGATTGATCGTCGCATCCGATCGTCCATGGATCACCGCGCCGACCGCCTCGTCGTGGGGCACCAGGGTCAGCCAGTCGCCCTGTCGCCAGACGTTCTCGCCCCGCGGTCCCTTGAACGTGTCGAAGTAGCTCTCGAGGTAGCGCCGGTTGCCCTCGTCGCCCCAGAAATAAAGCGGCATCGACGGCATCGGTCGCGTGCAGACGAGTTCGCCCACCTCGCCGAGCAGTGGCCGCCCTTCATCGCTGAACGAATGGACCGCCGCACCGAGCATGCGGCATTGCATCTCGCCCTCGTATACCGGCAGGGCCGGTGAACCGCAGACGAACGCGCCGCAGATGTCCGTGCCGCCCGACACACAGTTCACCCACACGTCCGGGCTCACGGCTTCGTACAACCAGCGGTAACCCTCGGGCGACAGTGGCGACCCCGTGGACCCGACGGTGCGCAGTGTTTCGAGATTCGCCATTTCGCGCGGCGCGATGCCCGCCTTGAGACAGGCGTGGTGGTACGCGGCGCCTGCCCCGAACACCGACACGCGCTGCCGCCCGGCCAGCCGCCAGAGATGACCCCAGTCAGGGGCCTCGCCCGCCCCCGTCGGCGAGCCGTCATACAGCAACATCGTGGCACCGACCAGCAGCGAGAACACGTGCTGGTTCCACACCATCCACGAGGTGCTGGAGGCCCAGAAGACCCGGTCGCCCGCATCGAGATCGTTGCGGATGCCTGCCGTCAGGAGCCCGTTGGCGACGATGCCCGCGTGGCCGTGGACGATGGCCTTCGGCAGTCCGCTGGTGCCGGACGAATACAGGATCCAGAGTGGATGATCGGCTGGCAGGGCCTCAGTCGCAAGGGTGGTCTCCCCTGCAACGGCCGACGACCACGGTACGACGCGGCGCGCGGTAACGTTCGGCGGCGGCGCGGCATGGGCGTCCAGGTGCTGTACCCAGACAACGGCTTCGACGGGCGGCAGTTGCGCGACGACGGAGTCCAGCATTTCGCGGCGATCGTGGGCCTTGCCGCCATGCCGGTAACCGTCGCAGGCGAGCAGGACCTTGGGCCCGATCTGCCTGAACCGGTCGACGATGCTGACCGCACCCATCTCCGGCGAACACAGCGACCACGTCGCGCCGACGCTGGCCGTGGCAAGGAAGGCGACGACGGCCTGCGGCACGTTGGGCAGGCACGCGACGACACGGTCGCCACGCTGCACACCAAGGTCGCGCAGGGTGCTCGCAAGCGCGGCAACCTGTCGCTCGAGTTCCCGCCAGCCGATTTCGCCGCGGCCACCCGCCTCGCTCTCGTACACGATCGCGGGTCCGGGCAGGTCGCGGTGGCGAAACACCTGGTCGACGAAGTTGAGCTCGGCGCCTTCGAACCATCGGGCGCCAGGCATGCGATCGTCCGCGAGCACGCGGGACCAGGGTCGCCTCGCGACCACCCCGAAGTACTCCCACACGGCGGCCCAGAACGGCTCCTGCTGCTCGGTGGACCAGGTCCACAGCGATTCGTAATCCGGGAAATGCAGGCCGCGCGTCGTGGCGAGCCAGCGCACGAAGTGCGTGATGCGGGCCGACGCGATGCGTTCAGCGGAAGGCCGCCAGATCACCCTGGACGTGGTGCTCATGCGGCAAGCTATCGCCCAAGTCGAACATCATGCAAGACGCATCCGCGCTTGAGCAGCCTCCTGGCAACACAGGAAACCAGTCCGTCCGCACCTCACGACGTGTGCCCGGCCCGCGTCGCCTGGCGCCCGACTGAGTGCCGTCTGTTGACAAACCATTGGTGTATGTTGCTAATCACAACACACGAGGTTGATAAACAATGAGCAAGGTCCGGGCGCGCGGAGAGTCCGTACGGCGATTCCTGATCGAGAACATCGAGGCGCACCCCGCCGATATCGTGCGCGTCGCCGCGGAGAAATTCGGTTGCTCGCGGCAGGCCGTTCACAAGCACTTGCAGCGACTGATTGCCGACGGCGCCGTCACGCGCAGCAGGCGTTACGCGCAGCAGGCGTTACGCGCAGCAGGCGTTACGCGCTGGCCACGCTGGTCGAGTGGGAGAAGGAGTACCAGCTTTCCGACGAACCGGCGGAGGACGCCGTCTGGCGCCGGGATATTGCTCCACGGATCGGCAGGCTGCCAGAGAACGTCGTGGATATCTGGCACTACGGCTTCACCGAGATGTTCAATAACGTTCTCGACCACTCGGAGGCCAGGACTGTTTGCGTGATGGTCAGCAAGACGGCGGCGTCAACTCGTGTCCTGCTCTCCGATGACGGCGTCGGTATCTTCAAGAAGATCCAGGCAGCGCTTGGCCTGGACGACGCGCGTCACGCCGTGCTCGAGTTGGCCAAAGGGAAATTCACTACGGACCCCGCCAATCACTCCGGCGAGGGAATCTTCTTTGCATCAAGGATGTTCGACGAGTTCGACAAAAGGGAGGACTGGATACTCGATCGGAGCGAGAAGCCGATTCACGGGACGCTGGTCACGATGGTCTTGCACAACCACACGGCCCGAACCCTCCGCAAGGTCTTCGACAAGTTCTCCTCCGAGGAGGAGGCCTACGGGTTCACCAAGACCGTGGTCCCCGTGAAGCTGTTGCAGTACGGCGACGACAGCCTGGTCTCCCGCTCGCAGGCAAAGCGTCTGCTGGGGCGATTCGAGAAGTTCGAGGAAGTTCTGCTGGATTTTTCCGGCGTAGCGAGTATCGGCCAGGCTCTTGCCGATGAAGTGTTCAGGGTCTTCAGGGCAAAGCATCCGGACGTCGAGATGGTCGCCATTCACGCATCGTCGGAGGTCAGGCGCATGATGAATCGCGCCGAGGCGCACGCCGTCGGCAGCAAATAGTTGGCCGAGCAGGCCGCGCGGCGGCGCTGCCGCGGAAACGTGCGATCCGATCGAGGTGCAGACCGAGACCCAGGTGGTGTGGCGTGACAAGCCACCGCGTCCGTGAAGTCTCCAGACAGCCGTGAAATTCCACCACTCAGCGGCGGAATTTCATGGGGCGAGGGACGACGGACGATCCCACAGCGATGGGCTCGGGTTCCGCCGAAAACTCGCCCCCAGCAGCGCGACCGAATCGCTCCTGCATTACGACTTGACGATGCGTACCGCCTGCGGAGGTGCCTGCGCCCGATCCGGGCCCGCGTGATAGTTCATCGACCGCAGCGCGGCAAGGATGTGCGAACGCATGACCGATGCGGCCCAGTCGGGGTCACGGGCCGCGATCGCCTGCACGATTTCGAGGTGATGGGCCGCGCTCCTCTCGAGGTGCTCCGGCGTGTACTTGCGGAAGGTCTTCACGACCAGGGGCGCCTCGAGAAGCACCGTCAGCGTCCGCGTCAGGCGCGGACTGGCCGCCGCCTGCTGCAGGCTGAAGTGGAAACGGCTGTTGATCTCTCCGATGCGATCGAGATAGCCGGGCCGCCGCTCGTGCGCCTCGCCGCACTGCTGCTCCGCGAGGGACCTGAGCTCCGCGATCTGCGCCTCCGTCGCGAGACGGGCGGCACGCGCCGCCCCGTGCGACTCGAGCAAAGCGCGCAACTCGAAGATCTCCGCCACATCCTTGCGGGACCACTCCGTGACGACGGCCCCCTGGTGCGGCGTGAAATCGACGACGCCTTCCTGGTGCAGGCGGCGCAGCGCCTCGCGTGCCGGCGTGCGGCTGACGCCCGCGGCGAGCGCGACTTCCTGCTCGGTGATCCGGTTTCCCGGCGGGAACCGGCCCGCGATGACGCCGTCCCGTATGACGGCGTAGGCCTTGTCGACTGCGCGCACGAGCTCTCTCCGTTCAGACCGCGGCGGCCGCCGTGCGCGCTCGCCGCGTGATCTGGGGCTGCGCGGGCGGATCGAGCGAAGTCTCCAACTTGCAATGCGCCTTGAGGCTCTCGATCGACTCGAAGCCGCGGTCGAAGAGCTGCACCGCGCCGCGCTCCCTGGCCATGCGCGCACGGAGCCGCTTGGTGGCGGCCTCGTCGACGATGCCGTCCTCGGAGATCGCCACGCCGTAGCGCCGGGCCGCCGCGGCGGTGACGAGGCCCGCCTCGACGTCGAAGGCCACCTTGGCGGTCTCGCGTTCGAGCGGATCGCCGCAACCACCGCCGCCCCAAGTATCGAAGTACAGCATGTCGCCCGCCGCGACCTCGATGCGGTCGCACTTCGACGGTAGCCACTCCTCCGAGCCGTCGACGCGCACCAGCCGCTTGGTGCTGCGCTGGCCCGGCAGTCCGCCGTTGACGCCCCACGGATAGGTCAGCCAGCGGTCGTCGTGGATCGAGATCTCGCCGGGCTCCAGAAACCGGTAGCCGATCCTGAGCGCATTGCCACCGCGGAATTTGCCGGGGCCGCCGCTGTCGGGGATCGTCTCGTACACCTCGATGCGCAGCGGGAAATAGCTCTCGAGGAACTCGTTCGGGACATTGGTGAAGGAAGGCCAGAGCGAGTGGCCGTCCGGGCCATCGCCGAATGGCTTGCCGGGGATGCCGCCGAAACCTATCTGGAAGAGCTGGTACCACTCGCCGCTTTCACGGTAGCCGGAGTACATGAAGTGCGGGCTGTCGGAAAAGCCGGCCGCGCACATGAACGCCGGATTGCCCTGGCCGAGCAGCCCGCCGAGGATGTCGAAGATCCGCCCGAGCGCGTGCGTACGGCAGGACAGTGCCGCCGGCTTCAATGGCTTCAGCAGCGTGCCCGGCGGGATCCGCACCTCCATCAGGTCATAGAAGCCGTCGTTGAAGAGGATCTGCGGGTCGAACACCATGATCATGTACACGCCGGCAAACATCTTGAACATCTCCTCGTTGAGGAGGAAGTTGATGCTGCCGATCGACTGCGGATCAGTGCCCGTGAAGTCGAAGATGCACTTGTCACCCTCGCGCCACATGGTGCACGCGATCTTGTACGGGCCCATGCCCATGCCGTCGTCGCAGATGTAGTCCTCGAAGTATTGCCTGCTCTCGGGCACGGTGCGCCGGATCAGCTCGCGCATCGCGCGCTTGTTGCGCTCGAGCATGTCGTCCATCGCCGAATAGAAGACGTTGTCGCCGAAGCGCGTGGAGATCTCGACGCAACGGTTGCCCGCCGTGCGCAACGCCGCGGTGATGGCGTTGAAGTCCGACAGGTTCCACAGCGGCAGGCGGCAGTTGTGCAGGATGATCCGCAGCACGTCCTCCTGCAGCTCGCCGCGCTTGAAGATCTTCACGGGCGGCACGACGATGCCTTCCTCGTAAATCTGCCGCGCATCGGTCGGCAGGGAGCCGGGAACCTTGCCCCCGATGTCGGTCATGTGACCGAACATCGCGGACCAGGCGATTATCCGGCCGTCCTTGTAGATCGGCATCAGCATCAGCCAGTCGTTGGCGTGGCTCACGGCGCCGTTGACGGAGTAAGGGTCCGAAGTGAAGAAAATGTCGCCCTCCTCCACGGTGCCGTCGTACCCCTGCATGAAGCCGTAGATGAATGAGCCGAACTGACCGACGACCATCTTGCCTTCGAGGTTGGCAATCATCGGGAACTCGTCGTGCTGTTCGCGGATGCCCGGCGACATCGCGGTCCTGAACAGCACGGTGTCCATCTCGTAGCGGGTGCTGCGCAGTGCGCTCTCGATGATGTCGATGGTGACGGAGTCGACCTTCACCTTCTTCATCGGCTTCCTGTTGCGCTGGATGATCTTGGCAGGCATGTGCTTACTCCCCGAACCGATTACTTGCGACCCGTCGACTTGGCCTTGCGCGCAGCCTTGGCCCGTTTGCGGGCCGTGGGTTTCGCGGCGCGCCGTGCCTGGTAGCCGTCCGGGTAGATCAGGATGTTGCCATGCGGGTCGACGGTGCCGTGGTGCCGCGGCAGGATCACCGTCGTCGAGTCCATCTCGACCACGATCGCCGGCCCCGCAATGCGGTTGCCCGCCTTGAGCCTGGCGCGGTCATGGACCACGGCGGAGCAGTCCTTGCCGTCCATGTACGCTTTCTGCTTGCCGATGACGGCCGCCGCCGGCGAGGAACCGCCCTTCGCGAGCGCTCCCCGCTTGATCCTGATGCCGGGCCCCTGGACGAAGGCGCGCAGGTTGACGATCTCGTGCTCGAGCGGCAGCACGAAGGTGAACAGCCGCTTGTGCTCGGCGTCGAACGGTTCCGCGATCGCCGCGAGACCGCGCTTCTCGAGGTCCGCAAGGTCGACGGCAACCGTCAGCTGCAGTCCCTGGCCGTGGTAGCGGATGTCGACTTCATAGCCGATGCGCATGTCTTCACGCCGCACCTTCTCGCGCTCGAGCGCACGGGCCGCGTCGCTCGAGAGGTCGCGGAGCAGCTTGAGCACTTCCTGGGACGTCGTGCCGGAGAAGGTACGGATGAATGTCCGGGCCGACTCGTCTCTGACTGCCGTCGTCGCATCCCCGAGCGCGCACAGCACGCCGGGGCCGGGGGGAATGATCGAAGGCCACGATCCGAGCAGCCGCGACAGGGCATTGGCGTGCAGCGGGCCCGCGCCGCCGAAGGCGATCAGCGCATAGTCGCGCGGGTCGTGGCCCTGCTCCACCGACACGAGCCGGAGCGCGCCCACCATGTTCTCGTTGACGATGTCGTAGATGCCGAGCGCCGCGTCCTTGACCGACTTGCCCAGCGCCTCACCCACCCTGGCGACGGCCGTCTCGGCAAGCTCGCGATTGAGCTCCATGTCGCCGCCGAGCCGCTGCACCTCGGGCAGGTAGCCGAGCACGACGTTCGCATCCGTCACCGTCGGCTCCGTGCCGCCGCGGCCATAGGCCGCCGGTCCAGGGTCGGCGCCGGCGGACTGCGGTCCGACCCGCAATGCCTTGGTGAGTTCCGGCACGTGAGCAATCGAACCACCGCCCGCACCGACGGTGCGGATGTCGACGGACGAAGCGCGCACCGTGACGTCGCCGACCGTGGTTTCCCGGCGCAGGCGCGGCTGGCCGTTCACGATCAGTGCGACGTCGGTGGACGTCCCACCGACGTCGACCGTCAGCAGGTTCTTGAAACCCGCCTGCACGGCGACCCAAAGCGCACCGCTGACGCCGCCCGCCGGACCCGACATCAGCAGGTTGACCGGATACTCCTCGGACGACTTGGCCGAGGCGAGGCCGCCGTCCGAACGCAGGATGTGGAGTTTCACATCCTTGTTCCTGAGCTGCAGCTTGCCCTGCAGATTGTGGACGTATTTCTGCACGCGCGGCCGCACATAGGAGTTGGCGACCGTGGTCACGGTGCGCTCGTACTCCTGCATTTCCGGCACGACCTCGGAAGACAGGGACACCGGGATGCCCGGCAGCTCCTCCTGCGCAATCTGCTTGATGCGCTTCTCGTGCCTGTCGTTCGCATAAGCGTTTATCAGCGATACCGTCAACGCCTCGATGTTCTTCGCCCGGAGGCTGCGCAGCTGGCCGCGCAGGTGCTCCTCGTCCAGCGGTCGCACGATTTCGCCCCTGGCGCCGACGCGCTCCTGCGCCTCGACCGTGCACGACAGCGGCGCCATCGGCAGCGACTTGTTGTAGATGACCCAGCCGCCGAGGCCGCCGGGCACGAAGCTGCGCGCGATCTGCAGCACCTGCCTGTAGCCGGCCGTAGTCACCAGACCGCAGCGCGCCCCCGTGCCGGTGAGCACCGTGTTGGTGGCGACCGTCGTGCCGTGCATCACGTGGTCGATGCTTCCGGCATCGATGGCGGCGCGCTCGCAGACCCGGGCAATGCCGTTGAGCACGCCGATCGACTGGTCCGCCGGAGTGCTCGGCACCTTGGCGCTCCACGTCTGCCCGTTGGATTCGTTGACCAGCAGCAGGTCGGTGAAGGTCCCGCCCACGTCGACTCCCAATCGGTAACTCATGCGTGCCCCCACGATTGCGATGCAATTGAACGAAGCAAACGACGTCCCCCAGGTACCCGCGAGTCGCTCAGCCGACCGCGCGCCGCTTCGGGAAGGAGCCGGCCTTGACGAGCGCCCCCGGCACGGGACGCCCGAGCTGCTCCTGCAGCCAGCAGCTCGTGGCAATCAGCACCTCGAGATCGACCCCGGTGCGCACCCCCATCCGTGTCAGCATGTATAGCAAGTCCTCCGTCGGAAGGTTGCCGGTCGCTGCCGGAGCGAACGGGCAGCCACCGATACCGCCTATGCTGCCGTCCAGCACGGCGACGCCGGCCTCGAGCGCTGCGTAGGCGTTGGCGAGGCCGGTATTACGCGTGTTGTGGAAATGGCAGCGTAGCGCCATGCCGGGCAGAGCCTCTCGAACGCGGCCGACGATCTCCGTGACCTGGCCGGGCACGCCCGCACCGATCGTGTCGGCGAGCGCGATCTCGCACGGCGCCGCCTCGGCGACGCGCTGCGCGACCTCGACGACGCGCGCCACCGGAATGTCGCCCTCGAACGGGCAGCCGAACGCCGCAGAAACGGTGACCTGCGCGCGCAGTCCGGCAGACTTTGCGGCGCTGGCGATGTCGAGCCACGCCGCGATCGACTCCTCCGTCGTCATGCCCTGGTTGCGCTGGTTGAAGGTATCGCTCGCGACCACGGCCATCCCGATCTCGGTGCAGCCCGCCGCGATTGCGCGCTCGACTCCCTTGTGGTTCAGCACCAGGCCGACGTATTGCACGTCCTCGCGCTTCGGCAACGCGGACAGCACGGCCTCCGCGTCAGCCATCTGCGGCACGCGCTTCGGATTGACGAAGCTCGCTACCTCGATGCGGCGCAACCCCGCGTCGATCGCCCGGCGGATGAACTCGACCTTGGTCGCGGTCGTGACGACGGTCGGCTCGTTCTGCAGGCCGTCGCGCGGGCCCACCTCGACGATCTCGACGGCATCCGGCAGGCGCAGCGTCATGTTGGAGTCCTCGCGGTCGCGGCATCCATACCGAAGGATTGTATACAAAAACGGCCAGATCAAGCGTTGATTACAGCAGACTTGACCGCTGCTCGGGATGCATTGTATACAATCCGGAGCGCGATACCGCCCACAAGAGGCCTCCGTGACCGACTCGACCTTCGCCAACGGCCCCCTGTCGGACCTGCGAGTGCTCGAGCTGGGGACGCTGCTGGCGGGTCCCTTCTGCGGCCAGCTGCTGGGCGATCTCGGAGCCGAGGTCATAAAGATCGAGGCTCCCGGGCAAGGCGATCCGATGCGCGTCTGGGGGCGGCAGCAGGAGGGCCAACCGTCGCTCTGGTGGCCAGTCGTCGCGCGCAACAAGAAGGCGATCACGCTCGATCTGCGACACGCCGAGGGCCAGCAACTGCTCAAGACGCTGGTCCCCAAGGCGGACATGCTCATCGAGAACTTTCGACCCGGCACGCTCGAGAAATGGGGTCTCGGCTGGGAGGAGCTGTCGGCCATCAACCCCCGGCTGATCATGATCCGGGTGTCGGGGTACGGGCAGACCGGACCACGCGCCCGCGATCCGGGCTTCGGCGCCATCGGCGAGGCCATGGGCGGCCTGAGATACGTCGTCGGCGATCCGTCGACCCCGCCATCGCGAATGGGCATCAGCATCGGCGACTCCCTCGCCGCGACCTTTGCGTGCCTCGGTGCCCTTTCCGCCCTCCACTATCGTGAGCAGACCGGCCGCGGCCAGGTCGTCGACTCGGCGATCTACGAGGCCGTGCTTGCGATGATGGAGTCGCTGATCACCGACTACGACCAGCGTGGGTTCATTCGCGAACGCACCGGGGCCATCCTCCCCAACGTCGCACCGTCGAACGTGTACCCGACCCGCAATGGACTCGTGCTGATCGCCGCCAACCAGGACACGGTGTTCGCGAGACTCGCGCTCGCGATGGGCGAGCCCGAACTCGCAGGGGATCCGCGTTACGCAACGCACCAGGCGCGCGGGGCACGCCAGGCGGAGCTCGATGCGCGCATCGGCCGCTGGACGTCCTCGCTCGGCACCCGGGAAGTGCTCGAGCTCCTCGCGCGACCCGAGACCGCAGTGCCTTCCGGGCTGATCTACCGCGCACCCGAGATGCTCGAAGACGAGCACTTCAAGGCGCGCGAGGCGATCGTTTCGACGCCCCATCCTGCTTTTGGGCGACTGCGGATGCAGAACGTGGCCCCGAAGCTGTCGGCGACCCCGGGGCGCGTGCGGGCGCCCGCTCCCGAAATCGGGCAGCACAATGACGAGGTTTACCGCGACCTGCTCGGCCTGTCGGCCGACAGCCTGGCCGCGCTGAAAGCCAGGCGAGTGGTCTGATGGCCGCGGACACGCTCCACGAGAACTACGCGCGCGGTGGCTTCATGCACCGGCTCGACTTCGGCCGCCGGCCGGCGCTCGTGCTGCTCGACCTGGTAAACGCGTATTTCGCCGAGGGGTCGCCGTTGTTCGGTGGCGAGGGCTGCCAGGACGCGCTGCGCGGTGCCATCGAATTGCTGCATGCGGCGCGCGGCGCCGCGATCCCGGTCGTGCACACCAACGTGGCCTATCAGCCGGGGGGCCGCGACGGCGGCGTCTTCACGAGGAAGCTCCCGGCGCTATCCGTCTTCGAGGCGGGCCGGCACCCCGAACTCACCGGCTTCGCGCCGGGGGTCGCGCCCGCGCCCGGTGAAACTCTGATCACGAAGCAGTACGCGAGTGCCTTCTTCGGCACCTCGCTCGCCTCGACACTTACGTCGCTGGGGATCGACACGGTGCTGATCGGCGGCGTCTCGACCAGTGGTTGCGTGCGCGCCACCGCGGTCGACTGCTGCCAGCACGGGTTCATCCCGGTCGTCGTTCGCGATGCCGTGGGAGACCGCGCTTCGGGGCCTCACGAGGCCAACCTGTTCGACCTGCAGGCAAAGTACGCGGAGGTCGTGGACCTGGAGTCGACCAAGGCTTACCTGGCCCGCCTTGCTGGTGCTCATTAAAAGGGGAATTCAAGTGAAAATGCATACGTCGCGCATCTACGCGCTCGCGGCTGCTCACGCCGCATCGTTGGTCGCGGTCCCGGCGGTGATCCAAGCCGCGGACCAGCAGGCGCCGCTGGAGGAAATCGTGGTCACTGCTCGCCAGCGCGAGGAGAACATCCAGGACGTTCCGGTCACCATCACGGCGTTCACGCAGACCGAGATCACCAGCGCCGGCATCGAGCGCCCGCAGGACTTCATCGCACTGACGCCCGGCGTGTCCGTGGTGCATGCGGCGGAGGCCGGCGACATGCAGGTCAACATCCGCGGCATCAACACGGGCCGCGACGCCGAGACCAACTTCGCGCTGGTCGTCGACGGCGTGCTGCAAACCAACTCCATGGCCCTGAACCGCGAACTGGTCGGGCTCACGCAGATCGAAATCCTCAAGGGCCCTCAAGGCGCGGTATACGGCCGCAACGCAGTGGCCGGCGCGATGATCATCACGACTCGCAAGCCGGGCGACGAGTTCGGCGGCGAGGTGAAGGCTGGCTATGGCACGGACAACACGTACAACGGGAGCTTCTACGCGGGCGGCCCGCTCGCCGCCGGCTTGAAAGGATCCCTGCAGGCCTACACGACGCACACCGACGGCCAGTTCGAGAACAGCCTGCTCAATTGCGACGACTGCGTCGACTACTTCGAGGAGTCAGGCGTGGAAGGGCGCATGGTGTTCGCTCTGGCCGGTGGAGACATGGACTTCAAGGCCAGGTACTCCGAGATGAGCTCGGGCGCGATCAACTACAACGCATCGATCGCTTTGAAGGACGCGGCGGACGCAACGGACTTCGGAGCACTGAACGAAGACCCGAACGATCACCAGTTCGTGTACCTGAACAACATCAAGCCGGAGAACGAGCAGCAGAATGTCAACCTGTCGCTGAAAGGTGACTGGGAAGTCGGCCCCGGTACGCTGACCAGCTACATCGCCTACAACGACCAGACCAACTACTTCCTGACCGACGGCGCGAGCGGTGCGTTCTACCTCTACGCGCTGAACCCGGTCTGCCAGGAGACCTTCGTCGCCCGCGCCGGGGACACGCCCATACCACCCCCGTTCAACTACGGCAATCCGGCACCCGACATCCTCACTTCCTTCCTGCCGCCGTACGGACCCACCACCTGCGACGGCTACCAGTACCAGCAGCGCGACCAGGAGGACATGAGCTTCGAAGTCCGCCTGACTTCGCCGGGAGATCAACGGCTGCGCTGGCTGGGTGGCATGTACTTCGCCAACATCGACCGTCACGTGGTGGTCTCGCAGGGCGCGGACCTGAACCAGGGCATGAGGGCGGAAGCGTTCATCCGCTGGGGTGGATCCAACCCCACGGACCTGTTGTACGACGACGACTTCAACAGCAAGGTTTACGCGGTGTTCGGTCAGCTCGCATACAACGTCGTCGACAATCTCGAGCTCGCGCTGGCGCTGCGCTACGATTACGAGGATCGCTCGGTCGACAACAACGTGCCGCTCTGCACGGCCACCAATACGACCGACTGCCGCTCGCAGACCCCGGACTTCGGCGCCATCTGGTATCCGCCAGATTCCGGGCAGCCGTACATCAATCCCGCGTATACGGTGACCGAGGATTTCGCTACCGCCGGCATCCCGGGCCGCAGCAAGAGCTACAGCCAGCTGCAGCCCAAGCTGTCCGCCAACTGGAAAGCCACTGACGACATCACCGTCTACGCTTCCTACGGTTACGGCTTCCGCAGTGGCGGCTTCAATTCCTCCGGCAGCGCGGCGACGATCGCGTTCGCCTACGGCCTCGCCGGGTTCACGCCGCTATGCCTCGGCTCCTCCTTTACGCCACCGGCCTGCGGCGATGGCTCCGTGCTGAACATCACCGCAGTGAACGATGACTACAAGAAAGAAGTCTCGAGGGCCGCGGAGCTGGGTTTCAAGTCTTTGTTCGCCGACCGCACGATCAGCCTGAACGGCGCGGTGTTCTACACCAAGGTCGACGACATGCAGTTCTTCAACTTCTTCGCCGGTCCGTTCGGCCTGCTGCGCGCCGTCACCAACATCGACGAGGTGACGCTGACGGGCTTCGAACTCGACGGCCGCGTCAAGATCGGCGACCACCTCTCGCTCTACGGCGGCGTCGGCTACACCGACAGCACCATCGACAAGTACAACGGCCGACCGTACACCAAGGACAACAAGGTGCCTTACGCGCCCGAGTACACGGGCAACCTCGGCGCCGAGTTCAACTATCCGGTTGCCGACAGCGTCAATCTGCTCGTCCGACTCGACGCGAGCTTCGTCGGCGAGACGTGGTTCCACCCGGTCCAGGACGAACGCCTGCCGAACCTCTTCACGTACTTCAACTTCGGTCAGGGCGATTTCTCGAAGCAGAAGCGTGACCCGTACCAGGCGCTGAACCTGCGCGTCGGGCTGGAGGGGGAGCGCTGGGCCGTCACCGGCTGGGGCAAGAACATCACGGATGAGGACTACCTGCAGGACATCATCCCCGCGCCGGAGTTCGGTGGTTCCTTCATCCACGACTCGCCCGGCGCAGCCTGGGGCGTGGACGTGAGCTACAAGTTCTGACGGGGCAAGCTCGCGGCAGGACCTGCCGCGGCACAGAGGAGCGGGCGGCGTGAGCCGCCCGGTTCTTTTCTGGGGAATCGGAGAACCGGATGCGGAGAATGGTGGGCCGTGTAGGACTCGAACCTACGACCTACTGATTAAGAGTCAGCAGCTCTACCAACTGAGCTAACGGCCCACGCGAAGTGGGGTGGACGATGGGACTCGAACCCACGACAGCCGGGACCACAACCCGGGGCTCTACCAACTGAGCTACGTCCACCATCGTCCGGCGGAATCAAACACCCGAAGCCTGGCGCGCCCGGCAGGACTCGAACCTGCGACCCTCGGCTTAGAAGGCCGATGCTCTATCCGGCTGAGCTACGGGCGCATTCGTCCGAGGCCGCCGTCCGGATGGTCGGGGCAGAGGGATTCGAACCCCCGACCCTCTGCTCCCAAAGCAGATGCGCTACCAGACTGCGCCATGCCCCGCCCTGCACCGACCTGCGGTCGCCGCCTGAGGCCAATCCGTCACCGGACGGGCCCTGCACGGGAGGCGGAATCATACGGACCGCCCCCACCGAGGTCAATTTGCATTACACACGGCCTCGTTCGCCTGGCGGCCGGCATGCCAGAATGCGCGGATGACGGCCAAGATCATCGACGGAAAAGCCATCGCCGCCGTGTTCCGGCGCGAGGTTCGCGAGGCGAGCGACCGGCTCGCGGCGCAGGGCAAGCGCCGCCCCGGGCTCGCCGTGGTGCTGGTGGGCGACGACCCGGCGTCCCACATCTACGTACGCAACAAGCGTGCCGCCTGCGAGGAATGCGGTTTCGTCTCGGTCAGCCTCGACCTGCCCCACTCCGCCACCCAGACGGAGCTCCTGAGCCTGATCGAGCGGCTGAACGCCGACGACACGATCGACGGCATCCTGGTGCAGGTGCCGCTGCCCGACCACATCGACGAACGGGTGATCATCGAGGCCATCTCACCCGGGAAGGACGTCGACGGGTTCCATCCCTTCAATGTCGGTCGCCTGGCGCTGCGCAACCCGCTGATGCGCCCCTGCACGCCCTATGGCGTGATCCGCATGCTCGAGTACCTGGGACTGCCGGCCAAGGGCCAGAACGCGGTGGTCGTCGGCGCCTCCAACCTCGTCGGCCGCCCGATGGCGCTCGAGCTGATGCTCGCCGGAGCGACGGTGACGGTATGCCATCGCTTCACGGCCGACCTCCGCGCGCATGTCGCCGAGGCCGAACTGCTGGTGGTCGCCGTCGGCAAGCCGGGACTCATCCCGGGCGACTGGATCCGCCGGGGTGCGGTCGTGGTGGACGTGGGCATCAATCGCATGCCGGACGGCAAGCTCTGCGGCGACGTCCAGTTCGATTCCGCGCGCGAGCGGGCGAGCTGGATCACGCCCGTGCCGGGCGGCGTCGGTCCCATGACCGTCGCCATGCTGATGAAGAACACGCTCGAAGCGGCGCAGCGGCGCGTCTAGCGCCGCCAGAGCGTCCTGCCGCCGGGCTGGTCCTCGAGCACCACGCCGTCGGCCGCGAGCAGGTCGCGGATCCGGTCGGATTCCTTGAAGTTCTTCGCCTTGCGCGCCGCGACTCGCGCCTCGATCAGGCGTTCGATGTCGGCGTCGCCGAGCGCGCCGCCGGACGTGGCATGCCCCGTCTCCGCCGCTGCGCCGCCGCCCGGGGTCGCAGCCGCAGCCTTCTTCGGACGTTTCCGCAGAAACGCCTCGGCATCGAGACCGAGTATCCCGAGCCGGGCGCCGAGGGTGCGCAGCTCCGCCGCCATCCCGGCCGCATCGGCATTCCGTCCTGCCGCCTTCGCGGTATTCAGTTCGCGTGCCAGCGACTGCAGCTCGGCCACTGCGATCGGCGTGTTGAAGTCGTCGTCCATCGCCGCGACGAAGCGCTCGGTGACCGCCGTGGCCGGCGCCGGCGAGACCGGCTCGACACCGCGCAGCGCGACGTAGAGCCGTTCGAGCGACGCATCCGCCTGTTCGAGACTTTCGGGCGTGTAGTTGATCGGGCCGCGGTAATGGCTCGCGAGCATGAAATAACGCACGACCTCCGGGTCGCGCACCCACCCGAGCACTTCGCGCACGGTGAAGAAGTTGCCGAGCGACTTCGACATCTTCTCGTCGTCGACGCGCACGAAGCCGTTGTGCATCCACAGGTTCACGAACTTCGAGCCGCAGGCCGCGCAGGTCTGCGCGATCTCGTTCTCGTGGTGCGGGAACTTGAGGTCCATGCCGCCGCCGTGGATGTCGAAGTGCTCGCCGAGGATCTCCACCGACATCGCGGAGCACTCGATGTGCCAGCCCGGGCGTCCCAGGCCCCACGGCGACTCCCAGGCGGGCTCGCCGGGTTTCGCCGCCTTCCACAACACGAAATCGAGCGGGTCGCGCTTGGACTCGTCCACCTCGATGCGGGCGCCGGCGCGCAGGTCCGCGAGCCGCTTGCCCGAGAGCTGCCCGTAGGGCTCGAACTTCGCGACCGAGTAGTACACGTCGCCGTTCGCGGCCGCGTAGGCGTAGCCCTTCTCCACCAGCCGCTGCACCATCGCGATGATCTGCGGCAGGTGCTCGGTCGCGCGCGGCTCGTAGTCGGCGCGCTCGACGTTCAGCGCGTCACAGTCTTCCTGGTAGGCGCGGATGAAGCGCTCGGTGAGCGCCCCGATCGGCTCCCCGTTCTCGTTGGCACGCTGGATGATCTTGTCGTCGATGTCGGTGATGTTGCGGACGAACGTCACGCGATATCCCGACGCCTTCAGGTGCCGGCGCACGAAGTCGAACACGATCAGCATGCGCGCGTGGCCGAGGTGGCAGTAGTCGTAGACGGTCACGCCGCAGACGTACATGCGCACTTCGCCGGGCGTGATCGGCCGGAATTCTTCCTTGCGCCCGGTGAGGGAATTGTGGATCTGCAGCATCGGTCTCTAGTCTCTCGCGATCACTTGGTATTTCAGCATGCGCCGGCCGCTCGCAACGTCGCGGCCGCGATGCGCCGCGCCACGAGGTCACGCCCCATCAGCGCGACGAGGGGCGCGAGCTCCGGGCCGTGCGTCGCGCCCGTCAGCGCGCCGCGCAACGGCATGTAGAGCGCGGCGCCCTTGCATCCGGTCGCGCCGCTGACGGCCTTCGTCCAGGCCTTGAAGTCGGGCGCGTGGACGGTCCACGCCGCGACGGCCGCCACGAAGAAATCCCGCCCGGCCTCCGCGACCGCCGTGACGGCAGCATCCTCGATCGGGACCTCATCGTCGCACACGATGCGCACCAGCGGCCCGGCATCCGACGGAAACAGCAGGTTGCCGCGCACGGCCGCCACGAACGCCGCCCGACGCTCGTCCGACCCCAACGGCCCGAGGCTCGAGCCGAGCCACACCAGCAGTTCATCGCCGCTCGCGCGCGTGATCGCCTCGCGCTGCCAGTGGCGCAGCTGCGCCTCGTCATAGCGCGCGGGCGAATGGCTGGTGCGGCCGAGATCGAAGTGCGCCGGCATCTGGTCGATCGGGAGCCATTCGTCGTGACCGCAGGCGTGACCCAGGCGCACGAGGTAGTTGCAGAGCGCACCGGGCAGGTAGCCCTGGTCGCGCAGGTCGTGCAAGCCCGCGGCGCCCTCGCGCTTCGAGAGCGGCGTGCCGGTTGCGCCGAGCAGCAGCGGCAGGTGACCGTAGCGCGGGATCGGCAGCCCCAGCGCTTCGAGCAGCAGGATCTGACGTGGCGTGTTGGCGAGGTGATCATCACCCCGCAGCACCAGCGTGATACCCATGCCCGCGTCGTCCACGGCGTTGCCCAGGAAGAACGCAGCGCTGCCGTCCGTGCGGCGGATCACGAAGTCGCCGATGTCGTCGGTCGCGAACCGCTGCGCACCGTGGATCAGGTCGTCGAACTCGACCGTGCGTCCCGCCGGCACGCGAAAGCGCGTGGCCGCGGTACGGCCCGCAGCGATCCGGCGCGCGACCTCCTCGGCCGGAAGTGCGGCGCAGGTGCCCGCATAGCGCGGCGGTCGGCCCGACGCGAGCTGCGCGCGGCGCGACAGCTGCAGTTGCTCCGGCGTGCAGAAACACGGGTAGGCCAGCCCCCGCGACTCGAGGCTCGCGACGGCCGCGTCGTACTGCGCGCCCCGCTCGCTCTGCCGGTACGGGCCGTGCGGACCGCCGACGTCCGGTCCCTCGTCCCATTCGAGGCCGAGCCATCGCAGGTCCTCGAGCAGCTGGGCGAGCATGCGGTCGTCGCTGCGCTCGGCGTCGGTGTCCTCGATGCGCAGCACCAGCTTCCCGCCACTCGCACGCGCGGCCAGGAAATTGAAGAACGCCGTGCGCGCATTCCCGAGGTGCAGGTAACCCGTCGGGCTCGGCGCAAAACGCGTGATGCGGGGCTCGTGAGGCATGGCCGGGCATCTTACCGTAACATCCGCCCTCGCCCGTCCCGACCCGAGCCTCGAATGCCAGCCCCGGCCGCGAAGACGCTGTTCATCTCCGACCTGCACCTCGATGCGGCTCACCCCGGGATCGCGCGGCAGTTCCTCGCGTTCCTCGACGGCGAGGCCAGGCAGGCGGCCGCGCTCTACATCCTCGGCGACCTGTTCGAGGTCTGGGTGGGCGACGACGACCCGGACCCGGCCAGCCGCGAGATCGTCGCCGCGCTGCGCCGCCTGACCCACGGCGGGGTGCCCTGCTTCGTCATGCACGGCAACCGTGATTTCCTGCTGGGCGAGCGCTTCTGCCGCGAGACGGGGGCCCGCCTGCTCGACGACGGTACCGTCATCGAACTCGATGGCGATCGCGTGCTCCTGATGCATGGCGACGTGCTCTGCACCGACGACGTGAGCTACCAGCGCCTGCGCCGCATTCTCCGTCATCCGGTGACGCGCTGGATGTTCCGGCACATGAGCCTCGGCCAGCGGCGGGCGCTCGCGCGCAGGCTGCGTGCAGGCAGCCAGATGCACGTCGGGCAGACGGCACCCGAGATCATGGACGTCAACGCGGGCGCCGTCGCCGAGGCCTTCCGTCGCAGCGGTATCCGCACGCTCATCCACGGGCACACGCACCGGCCGGCCGTGCACGACCTGGTCGTCGACGGGGTGGCGGTGCGCAGGATCGTGCTGGGGGACTGGTACGCGCAGGGGAGCGTGCTCGAGTGGTCTCGCGACGGTTACTTGCTTCGCGCGCTGCCGCGCTGAAATCGCGGAACTGGCGCTCCGTCGACCGGGCGTCCACGGAGTCCGGCGGGGTTGGCGGGGACGCAGGAGACCGTCCATGGTGCTCGCGCGCGCCGTCCATGGCGCGCGACGCCCCGCCAACCCCGCCGGACTCCGTGGACGCCCTGCCGAGGGGGCAGAGTTTCGCGGCGGCGGACCTCGAAGCGAACGTCGGGTTCACAGTCGAACGCCCATCTGGCAGCGCCTGTCCGCAGTCACCGCCGCGTGAGCGTCGGGCCCGGGAGGCCGGTCGATCGGGGCCGGGGCGTCGCGCACCATGGACGGTCTCTTGCGTCCCCGGCGCCGATCGACCAGCCTCCCGGGCCAGACGCCGCGACCGCCAAACGATGCCCAACCAGGCGAAGCTAAACCGGCGTTCCCGAGTGAAAACGAAACTCGCCATCGGGCGAGGTCGCGAGTTCGGCCTCGACGGCCGCGAGTTGCTCGAGCCGCAAGCGAACATCGGACCCGCGCTTCTCGGCCAACCGCAGGTAGAGACCCGCGTGCCGGGCCTCGGAGGCCGCAAGCGCGGCATAGAAGCCGGCCAGCGGCTCGCCGAGACGCTCGATGAGCCCCATGAACCGCTCGTGCGAGCGCGCCTCGATCAACGCGCCGCAGAGCAGCAGGTCCACGCAGCGCTCGGGCTCCGTCCGCCGCAAGGCACGTCGCAGGCCCTCGGCGTAGCGCGAAGGACTCAATCGCCGGAATTCGACGCCGAGTTCGGTCAGCTTCTGCTGCACCAGCTCGAAATGCCGCAGTTCCTCGCGCGCAAGCTTCGACATGCGGTTGGCGAGGTCGAAATCCTCGGGGTAGGAGAACATCAGCGAGAGCGCGGTCGAGGCCGCCTTCTTCTCGCAGTTGACGTGATCGAGCAGCAGCTCGCCCCAGCGCTCGCCAGCGACGGCGAACCACGACGGGTCGGTCGGCGCCCGCAGGATGTCGCCCGGCGCTGCCATCAGGCCGTGACCCGCTCGAGCAGTTCGTCGATGCGGGCGACGATGTCCCCGGCCGTCGCGGGCCGGTCCTCCGGCGACTTGGCGAGCAGTCCGTCGAGCAGCGGCTGTACGTGCGAGAGCGCCTCCGGCAAGCGTGGTACCGGCGCATTGGCGTGCTTGTAGATCACCGCGAGCGGCGTCTCGGCGACGAATGGCTTCTCCCCGGTCAGCATCTCGTGCAGCACGATGCCGAGGCTGTAGAGGTCGCTGCGCTCGTCGAGCGACGCGCCATGCCCCTGCTCGGGGCTCATGTAGTGCGGCGTGCCGAAGATCGCCCCTACGCCGGTGATGTCGCTCTCGAGGCCGAGCTGCCGGGCGAGGCCGAAGTCGATGAAGGCGAGGCTGCCGTCCTCGCGCATCAGTACGTTGCCGGGCTTCACGTCACGGTGCAGCACGCCGACCGCGTGCAGCGCGCCGAGCGCCGCGGCCAGCTGGCGCAGGTAGCCGAGCGCGACGCGCCAGGACAGCGGCTCGCGCATGCGCGAGCGCAGGTCGCCGCCCGGGAAATACTCCATCGCGAGGTAGACGTGGTCGTCGGCCACGCCGAGGTCGTAGATGCGGGCGATGTTCGGGTGATCGAGGTGCGCGACGAGGTCGTACTCGCGCAGGAAGCGGTCGAACGTGGTGTTGCCCTCGACCACGTCCGGTACCTGGCGGAAGATCTTGAGCACGCGCTGCTCGCCGGTGCGCAGCGACTGGGCGAGGAACACGCTGGAGGAGCCGCCCACGGCGAGGCGACGCACGCAGCGGTGACCGCGGATGCGCACCGAACCGAACCGGTCGGGCGGCGCCGGCTCGCGCGCCACGCGGCAGGCGCTCGTGAGCACGTTGCGGCGCTTGGCCAGCGCGGCGCGCATCACGGCGGCGAACTGCGAGTGCTCGAAATCGAGTCGCGCGAGCACGTGCGTCGCGCCCGACAGCGCGGCCCGCGCCGCCACGCTGCCCTCGCACTGCGGGCCGAAATAGACGATCGGCGGGAACTGCGTCCGCTCGCTCAGGTCCTCCAGCCACTCGAGGCCCCTGCCCTCCTGCACCTCGTGGTCGAGCAGCACCACGTCGTAGGCGGCGCCGGTGAATTCCGGCTGCAGGCGTCCGCGCGTCGCAGGCTCGTATTCGGCCGGCAAGGCGTCACGCCACTCCAGCGTGACGTGGTGGGCCAGCAGTTGCCGGTACTCGGGACGGTCGCTGACGATGAGCACCTTGACCGTCACGCCCGACCCCTGGTCGCGAGGCCGAGCACCAGGTCGCCGACGTTGGTGAGCGTCGGACCGGTGTGCACGAGATCGCCTGACGCTTCGAGGAAGCTGCCGGAATCCGCGCGCGCCAGACAGGCGACCGGATCGAGGCCCGCGTCTTCGCCTCGCGTGCAGGTGTCGCCGTCGACGAGGCCGCCCGCATCGTCGGTGACGCCGTCCACGCCGTCGGTGCCGGCGGCGAGCAGCGCGGCCTCTCGCTGTGCGCTCAGTTCCATGGCAGCGGCGAGCGCGAGATGCTGGTTGCGTCCACCGGTCCCCGGATTGGCGGGCAGACGCACGGTGGACTCGCCGCCCCACACGAGCAGGCTGCCGCGCGGCGCTGCGACGAGGCTGCGGGCAAAGCGCGCACCGAGCAAGGCTGCGTTGCCGCGGAAACGCCGCCGCGCCACCTTGACCTCGAGCCCGCGGGACAGACCATGACTTGCCGCGGCGCGACAGGCCTGGCGTACGTTCGCGACGATGCGATACGGGATGACGGGAACTCGGGCGGGCCCGGTGCGGGCGGAAGAATGCAGCAGGCCTGAACCGATCACGGCCGGATCATCGCCGGGCACGTCGGAGATCATGAGCGCGAGGCAACGGCGCCGTCCCGCGAGCTGCGCGAGGCCGCCGCCCTTGAGCCGTGACAGTGCGCGCCGGCGGGCATTGGTCGCGCCGATGTCGATGCCGCTGGCCAGCGCGAGGGAATTCACCGCCTGCAGTTCCTCCAGGGCCACGCCGCCCGCCAGTACTTCCACGAGGCTCGAGGCACCGCCCGAGACGAGGAACAGCAATCGTGCGCCGGCCGGCGCTCCCGACACGAAATCCGCCACCACCGACCCGGCCGCGAGGCTGCGCTCGTCCGGCACCGGATGCGCCGATTCGATCAGTCGCACGCGCGCATCGCCAGCCACCACGGCCGGACAATGTCCCGGCCTGGTCACCACGATCGCGCTGCCCACCCGCTCCCCGAGCACATCGATCGCGCCCCGGGTCATGGCCCCCGCCGCCTTGCCGATGGCGACTACGTGCCAGTCGCCCTGCAGGGATTCGCGCGTGAGTCCGCGGGCGACGCAGGCCCTCGCATCCACCGCGGCCAGCGCCGCGTCCAGGCACTCGAGCAGCAGCGGCCTGGGCCCGGGGCCGTGCAACGGTTCAGGGACCGCCGACGACCTTGAGGGAACCGCGGCCTGCGCCGGTTGCATTGCGCTGTTCCTTGGCCTGGTCGGAGCGCTCCGCCTGCAGGCGGGCAAGGTACTCGGGCGTGATGTCCCCGGTCACGTACTCGCCCGAGAAACAGGAGGTGTCGAAATCGACGACCCGCGCATCGTGGTGGCGCACCGCGCGCACCAGGTCGTCGAGGTCCTGGTAGATGAGCCAGTCGGCGCCGATGATGCGCGCCACCTCGTCCTCGCTGCGGCCCGCCGCGACGAGCTCGGAGGCCGCGGGCATGTCGATGCCGTACACGTTGGGATGGCGCACCGGCGGCGCCGCCGAGGCGAAGTAGACGCTCTTCGCGCCGGCCTCGCGCGCCACCTCGATGATCTGCGCCGAGGTCGTGCCGCGCACGATCGAATCGTCCACCAGCAGCACGTTCTTGCCGCGGAACTCCAGGTCGATGGCGTTCAGCTTGCTGCGCACCGAGCGCGAGCGCAGCTCCTGGCCGGGCATGATGAAGGTGCGGCCGATGTAGCGGTTCTTGATGAAGCCCTCGCGGTACTTCACGCCGAGCAGCTGCGCGACCTGCAGCGCGCTGGTGCGGCTGGTGTCGGGGATCGGGATCACGACGTCGATGTCGTGGTCCGGCCGCTCGCGCCGGATCTTCTCCGCGAGCAGCTCGCCCATGCGCAGCCGCGCCTTGTACACGGAGATGTTGTCCATGATCGAGTCCGGCCGCGCGAAGTAGACGTACTCGAAGATGCAGGGCGTGTGGCGCACGACCGTCGCGCACTGCTGCGAGTACAGGCGACCCTGCTCGTCGATGTACACGGCCTCGCCGGGACCGACGTCGCGCAGCAGCCGGTACCCGGCCTGGTCGAGCGCGACGCTCTCGGAGGCCAGCATGTGCTCGCGGCCGCGCGGGGTGTCGCGCAGGCCGATCACCAGCGGGCGGATGCCGTTCGGGTCACGGAACCCGAGCACGCCGTGGCCGAGGATCATCGCCACCACGGCGTAGGCGCCGCGCACCCGGCGGTAGACCGCGCTCACCGCGGCGAAGATGTCGGAGGCGGAGGCGTGCGGCGTGCTGAAGCGCTGCAGCTCGCTCGCGAGCACGTTCAGCAGCACCTCGGAGTCCGACGTGGTGTTGAGATGGCGGCGGTCCTCGCGGATCAGCACGTCGGCCAGCTCGGGCGCGTTGGTCAGGTTGCCGTTGTGGGCGAGGCAGATGCCGAACGGCGCGTTCACGTAGAACGGCTGCGCCTCGGCCGAGGTGTTGCAACCCGCCGTCGGGTAGCGCACGTGGCCGATGCCGACGCTGCCCTTCAGTTGCACCATGTGCCGCTGCTGGAAGACGTCGCGCACCAGGCCGTTGTCCTTGCGCAGGAACAGCTCGCCCTGGTCGGCGGTCATGATGCCGGCGGCATCCTGGCCGCGGTGTTGCAGCACCGTCAGTGCGTCATAGATCTGCTGGTTGACTGGACTGAAGCCGACGATGCCGACGATGCCGCACATGGTGCCGCCTCAGGTACCCGATTCCGGGAGGACTTCCTCGATCACCTCGCGCCCCGTCTCGACGTAGCCGCGCAGCACGGTCGCCATCTCCTCGCCCACCGGCATCAGCCGCGAACCCTGCCACCACGCCTCGCCGCGCAGCTCTGCGGCCTGGCCCAGCATGACGGCGAAACCCACGATGACCGCGCCGCGCACCAGGCCGAACACGGCGCCGAGCATGCGGTCGACCGTCAGGGTCAGGCCCGAGCGCTGCACCAGCCAGGAGAGCAGGCTGCCGATCAGCCAGCTCGCGATGACCACCGCGAGCAGCAGCAGGGCGCGGGCAGCCCATACCTGGAGTTCGGTGCCCTCGAGGACGCCGCCGAGGTACGGCTGGACGAGTCCGGCGTAGCGCCAGGCGAGCCACAGGCCCACCAGCCAGCCCAGCAGGGCGATGGACTCGCGCAGGAACCCTCTAATTGCACCGAACAGGACGGACACCAGCAATGCGGCGGCAAGGATATAGTCCACTGTCGTCATGCGGCTGTCGTCCTGTCCCTGCGGCCACGAGTGGCGGCGAATTTTAGCAGAGCGGGCTCAGTCGTTCGCGACGACCGTCGCCGGCAGGCCCCGGGCCTTCAGCCGCGCGGCCAGCCGGTCGGCATCCGCCCGGTCGGCTTCCGGTCCCACCCTCACCCGGTGCAGGGTCTTGCCGGAGCGGGAAACCGGCGCCTCGTAGGCCCGGTAACCCGCTGCGCCGAGTTCCTTCACCAGCTTGGCGGCGGCATCGGCCGAACCGAAGGCGCCTACCTGCACCGCCCAGCCGCCCTTGGCCACGCTGGCGGGCGGGGCCTCGGGCGCCGGCCCGGTCGCCGCGACGGGCGCGGGCCGGGGCGCAGGCTTCGGTTCCGGCGGCGCCTCGGGTGCCGGTTCCGCCTTCGCCACCGGCGCGGCTTCGGGCTCGGCCTGCGCCTCGGGCTCCTGCCTTGCCTCCGACTCGGGCTGCGCAGGCACGGGCTCCGGCGCCACCTGCATCGCCGTGCCGCTACCGAGGTCGATCGTGTAGGTGCGCGTGCCGCGCGCTTCCGCCGCAAGGTCCGGCACGGCCGGTGAGGACTTGGGTCCGGAGAGGATTTCCGGCACCAGCAGCACGACCAGCGCCACGAGGACTGCGCCGCCAATCAGCCTCGCCTTCAGTGATTCATCCATCGAAAAAATTATACGCGTAACTCGGCGAGCGCCGGGCCCACGGTGTGGAACGATCCGAACACCACTACCCGATCGCCCGGTCGTGCTTCGCCGGCGGCGAGCCGCATGGCCTCGACGATGCTGCCGCCCTCCACCATCTCCATGCCCGCGGCCTTCGCGCGCGACGCGAGTTCGCTCGCCAACAGGCTGCGCGGTCCCGCGGTGCCAGCGGCATACCAGCGGTCGATGATCTCCCTGAGCAATCCGACCACGCCGGCCACGTCCTTGTCGGCGAGCATTCCGCAGACCGCGAAGCTGCGCCCCGGCACCGGCAGCCGTGCGAGGTTCGCCGCGAGCACGCGCGCAGAATCGGGATTGTGCGCGACGTTCGAGCACCCACTCGAAGCCACGCGCGTCGGCAACGCGCTGGAAGCGTCCCGGCAGGAACACCGCGCGCAGGCCTTCCTCGATGGCGGCACGATCGATCGGCAGGCGTCCCGACAGCTTGCGCAGGGCCGCAAGCGCGGTCGCGGCATTCGCGACCTGCACGTCGCCCGCGAGGCCCGGCCGAGGCAGCGCGTCGAGTCGTCCGGCAGCGTCGCAGTAATCCCAGCTGCCGTCGTCCCTTGGTACGCCATCGAAATCCCGGCTCCGGAGCGCGGGCACGACGCCCAGCGCGTGGGCGGTCTCGAGCACGGATCGCGGTGGCGTGGCCGTGCCGACGATGGCCGGGCGCCCACGCCTGAAAATCCCCGCCTTCTCGCGACCGATGGCTTCGACGTCGGGCCCGAGCCACTCCATGTGGTCGAGACCGACCGACACGACCACGGCCACGTCCGGTTCGACCAGGTTGACCGCGTCGAGGCGGCCGCCCATGCCGACCTCGAGCACGATCGCATCGGGCGCGGCCGTCTCGAACACCAGCAGGGCCGCCAGCGTGTTGAACTCGAAGAAAGTCAGCGAGTCGTCCGCGAGCGCGTCCGCGATGCGCTCGAAGGCCGCGACCAGCGACGCCTCCGAGGCCATCGCCCCATCGAGCCTGATGCGTTCACGGTAGTCGACGAGGTGCGGCGAAGTGAACGTTCCCACCCGGTAGCCGCCGCCGCGCAGCATCGCGGCGAGGAGCGCGACGACCGAGCCCTTGCCATTGGTCCCGCCGACCGTGACGACCGGCTGCGACGGTGGCCGCCAGCCCGTGCGCGCGAGCACGCGACGCACGCGTTCGAGGCCGAGCTCGATGGCCTGCGGATGCAGCGTCTCCTGCCACGCGAGCCAGTCCTGCAGGCGCGGAAAGCGCGGCCCCGTCGGCATCTCAGGTGGCGGGCTCGGCCGGGGCCTCCACCACGGGGTCGCGGTGCAGCATGATCGCGAGGATCGCCGCGACGCGGTCGCGCAGGTTGCGGCGGTCGACGATCATGTCGATCGCGCCGTGCTCGAGCAGGAACTCGCTGCGCTGGAAACCCTCGGGCAGCGTCTCGCGCACGGTCTGCTCGATGACGCGCGGGCCGGCGAACCCGATCAGCGCGCGCGGCTCGGCGATGTTGAGGTCGCCGAGCATCGCGAGGCTGGCCGAGACACCGCCCGTCGTGGGATCGGTCAGCACCGAGACGAAAGGCAGGCGTGCCGCGGCCAGGCGGGCCAGCACGGCGCTGGTCTTGCTCATCTGCAGCAGCGACAACAGGCCTTCCTGCATGCGTGCGCCGCCGCTGGAGGAGAAGCAGACGAGCGGCACCCGGTGCGCGAGGCAGTGCTCGGCGCCGCGCACGAAGCGCTCGCCCACGACCGACCCCATCGAGCCGCCGAGGAAGCGGAACTCGAATGCGCAGGCCACCAGCTCGAGCCCCTTCACGGCGCCCGCCATCACGACCATCGCGTCCTTTTCGCCCGTGTGCTTCTGCGCGGCCGTCAGGCGCTCGCGGTACTTCTTGCTGTCGCGAAAGCGCAGCGGATCCTCGGGCTCGACCTCCGCCCCGATTTCCTGTCCCACGCCCCCGTCCAGGAAGCGGACGAGCCGGTCGCGCGCGCCGATGCGCATGTGATGGCTGCACTTCGGGCAGACCTGCAGGTTGCGCTCGAGTTCGGCGCGGTAGAGCACCGCATCGCAGGCCGGGCACTTGATCCAGAGACCTTCCGGGACGGACCGCGTGCGGCGTTCCGTCTTGATGCGGGAGGGCATGATCTTCTCGAACCAGGTCACGGGGATCCTCCGGGGCGCTGGGTCGGCAGTCTACCGGAATGGCGCGGCCACGACGGCAGGCCGAGCGCTGCCGGGTACTCGACTCCGGCGAAATAGAGCCCCTGCGGCGGCGCCGTGACGCCGGCCCGCGTACGATCGCGCGCCGCGAGCACGCCTGCGACCCACTCGACGGGTTCGTCGCCCACTCCCACCGCCATCAGCGTGCCGGCGATGTTGCGCACCATGTGATGCAGGAACGCGTTGGCGCGCACCGCGATCTCGACCACGTCGTCGTACCGGGTCACCGAGATCTCGAGGAGCTTGCGGATCGGCGTCGGGGACTGGCAGTCCGAGGAGCGCAACGCGGAGAAATCGTGCTCGCCAACCAGGAGCTGCGCAGCCAGGTGCATCGCGTCGGCATCGAGCGGCCGTCGCATCCAGCAGGCGCGCGCGCGCTCGAGTGCCGGGCGTACCGGCCGGTCCAGGATGCGATAGAGATAACTGCGCGACAGCGCGTCGAAGCGGGCGTGGAAGTCGTCGGGCACCGGGCGGGCCCAGAGGATGGCGATGTCGGGCGCGCTCCCCGAGCAGCCCCCGCGGACCCACGCCTGCTCGGTGCGCACCGCATGCGTGTCGAAGTGCGCGACCTGCGCCAGCGCGTGCACGCCCGTGTCCGTGCGGCCTGCCGCGGTGAGTTGCACCTCGTGGTCGGCGATGCGCGACAGGACGCGCTCGAGTTCGCCCTGCACGCTCGGGGCGTGGCCCTGCCGTTGCCAGCCGCAATAGGCCGTGCCGTCGTACTCGATGCCGAGCGCGATCCGGGCCATCCGCCCGTCAGGGCAGGTTGGCGACCAGGCGCTCCGCTTCCTGCTTCTGCGCGGCGTTGCCTTCCTTGAGCACTTCCTCGAGGATGCTGCGCGCGCCCTCGGGATCGCCCATGTCGATGTAGGCCCGGGCGAGGTCGAGCTTCGTGCCCACCTCGCTCATCGTCGCGGCCTCCTCGCCGAGCGCGAAGTCCACCTCCGCCCCGGCACCGAGCCTGGCCGTCTCGATCGTCGGCAGCTCGCCGGTCGCGGCCGACAGGTCGACGATGCTGGTGTCGTCGTCGGCGGAACCGAGCGACGCGAGCGTCGTGGTATCGGCCTTCAGGATGCTGGTGGAGCTCAACAGGTCTTCGTCGGGCTCCTGGTCGCGCCGGGCGATGGTCGGGCGCTCGATGGTGTCCTCGACGACGGCCTGCTGCGGCAGCGCGAAGGTCTCCTCACCGCCCGCGGCCTCCTCCAGCTCCCGCAGGTCGCCGGGCTCGAACCCGAGGTCCTCGATGTCCACTTCCTGCGTCGACTCGTCGAGCGTCGATGCGGCGATGCGGGCCGTCTCGACGGTGGGGGCCAGCGTGCCCGCGTCGTCCTCGCCGCGCGTCGGCTCGTCGATCACGAAATCGAGGCTGGTCTCGTCGGACATGTCCGGCGACGTTGCCGTGAGGTCGAGGTCGGTGCCCGACGTCGTGTCGGCTCCGAGGTCCATGTCGAGGCCACCCGCTGCACCGTGCAATTCCATGTCGAGGCCGCCGGCGGAGCGCGCGGCGCCGGCAAACAGCGCATCGTCGGGCGCGAGCTGCTTGCCCATGATCAGGATCTTGTCCCACTCGCCGGGCTGGGCGTCGGACCTGGAGGCGTTCATCTCGCGCGCGATCTCGAGGAAGCGATCGCGATTGCCCCAGACGAAGAAGATCTCGAGCAGCTTCAGCTTGAGGTCACGACGCCGCGGCTCGCGCCGGGCCGCGACCTGCACGAGGTCCGCCGCCTGGTCGTAGAGTCCGTAGGCCATGTGGAAATCGGCCTCGGCCAGCGGGTCGCCCGCCTCGATGCTCGCCGGGACCTCGCCCGACAGCGTGTCCTCGATCGAAACCGGCCTGCGCGTCGGCTCGGGAGCCGCCGTCGCCACGGCGACCTTGGCCGCCGGCGCCTCGACGGGTCGCCGCTCCTCGACCAGGATGTCCGCTTCGCGCGGCTTCGGTGAAATGGCCGGCCGCGCGCGCAGGTCGCCGGTCTCACGGCGGGCCAGCGCCTCCGCGAGGTCCTCCTCGGCGGCGCCGCTCTCGCCGCGGCTGCGGCGGTAGAGCACGAAGGCCAGGGCGGCTGCCAGCAGGCCGAGCAGCACCCACCAGTATCCAGCCAGGCGCTCGAGCAGGGTCGGGCCTTCCTCGACTGGTGCCGCGGGAGGTTCGGCGGCCGCCGCAGGAGCTTCCTCGACCGGGGCCGGGGGCGCCTCCTCGGCGACCGGTTCTGCAGTGCCGGGCTCAACCGGCACCTCCGCCGCGGGCTCGGCCGCGGGTTCCGCAACCGGGGCCGCACCCTGGAGCGTGGCCAGCTCGGCGTTGCGCACTTCGAGCAACCGACGCGCCTCGGCCAGCTCGGCTTCGAGCTGCTGCACGCGGCCCTGGAGGTCGGCGGACGGCGCGCCTGCCGACGGGGCGGGCTGGACCGTCGCGGTCGAAGCGGCGGGCGTGCCCTGCTCCGGAGTCACCAGGCGCAGGCGGCCGCCTTCGGCCGACTCGCCGGCCGCAGCGCTGCCTTCGCGCCACTGCCGGTACTGGCGCGACACTTCGGCGGCCGCGGCGGATGCGGAGATGCTCGACATCTCGGCCGCCGACGGGATGCTGAGCAGGCTGCCCGCCTTGAGGATATTGATGTTGCCGTCGAACGCGGCCGGATTCGACTGGTAGATCGCGACCATCGCGCGGTTCACGTCCGAGCGCGTGCCCGGGCTCGCCGCGCTCGCGATCTTCCACAGCGTGTCGTTGCGCTGCACACGGTAGCTCGAGCCCGGCTCGATGGTGGCGGCCGCGACGGCAGCCGGTCGCTCGACGGGCTCGCCGGGCGCGGGGGCCGGAGCAGCCGGTTCCGTGCGACGCACGGCCGGGGCCGGCGCCGTCGAATGCGGAGTCGCGACGGGCGCCTCGGCGGCCTGCGGCCCGGGCGCGAAGACCGGGGGATCGAGCAGCACCGTGTACTCGCGCAGCAACCTGCCGCGCGGCCAGGTGGCCTCGACCAGCAGCGTTACGAACGGCTCGCTCACTGGCCGCGGCGAGGTGATGCGCAGCACGTCCTGCCCGTCCGATCCACGCACCACGCGGAAGGAGAAATCCGCCAGGTAGGACGGTCGGTCGAGGCCGTAGCGCGCGAAGGCGTCGTTGGAGGCGAGGGACGCCCGCAGCGCGGCGAGGTCCTCGTCCGCGGCCGACACCAGCTCGATCTCGGCGTCGAACGGCTGGTTCAGCGCGGAGTTCAGCCGGATTTCGCCGAGGCCCAGCGCATACGGCGCCGTCGGCGACAGGAGTGCGCTCATCAGCAGGACACGGCGGACGGCTGTCTTCATCGAGGCTCCCTACAGTCCTTCAGGCACGCCGCAACGGTCGGCCGGGCCACCGGGGCATGTTCAAGTGAGTTCTGCGAATTAAACATAACTATAGCCCACGGCTACAACCTGCGCCCAACCCAAAGGTCGGAATCGGTGCTTTGTAACGTAACGCGACGGGCGGGCCGCAGAACGGACCGGCTCCACAATTCCGCATTCGGCCCTTAACGCCAGGGACTCAGGCCCGGCCCGGGATGACCGGGGTGGGCGAGCGGACGTCGGCGTTCTGGGCGCGATGGCGCAGCACGTGGTCCATCACCACCAGCGCCAGCATCGCCTCGGCGATCGGGACCGCGCGGATGCCGACGCAGGGATCGTGGCGGCCGGTGGTACTCACCTCCACGGGCTGGCCGTGCACGTCGACGCTGCGGCCGGGCAGCACGATGCTCGAGGTCGGCTTGAGCGCGAGGCTCACGACGAGGTCCTGACCCGAGGAGATGCCGCCCAGGGTCCCGCCCGCGTGATTGGAGAGGAATCCGTCCGGCGTCATCTCGTCGCGGTGCTGCGAGCCGCGCTGCTCGACTGCCCGGAACCCGTCGCCCACTTCGACGCCCTTGACGGCATTGATGCCCATCATCGCGTAGGCGAGATCGGCGTCGAGGCGGTCGAAGATCGGCTCGCCGAGGCCGGGCGGCATCCCGGTCGCGACGACCGTGACCCGCGCGCCGATCGAATCGCCGTCGCGCCGCAACTGCTCGATGTACGCCTCGAGTTCCGGCACGCGCGCCGGATCGGGGCAGAAGAACGGATTGCGGTCGACCTCGGCGAGGTCCAGCGGGGCGAGCACGATCTGACCCATCTGTGCAAGATAGCCCTGGATGCCGATGCCGCAGCGTTCGGCCAGGTACTTGCGTGCGATCGCACCTGCGGCGACCCGCATCACCGTCTCGCGCGCCGACGAGCGGCCGCCGCCGCGATAGTCGCGGAACCCGTATTTCTGCTGGTAGGTGTAGTCGGCGTGGCCCGGGCGGAAGCGGTCCTTGATCTTCTCGTAGTCGTAGGAGCGCTGGTCCTCGTTCTCGACCATGAGCCCGATGGGCGTGCCCGTGGTGCGGCCCTCGAAGACGCCGGAGAGGATGCGCACGCGGTCCGGCTCGCGCCGCTGGCTCGTGAAGCGCGAGGTGCCGGAACGGCGTCGCTCGAACGTCGCGCTGGATGTCGTCCTCGGCGAGCACGAGCCCCGGCGGGCAGCCATCGACGATGCAGCCGAGCGCCGGTCCGTGGCTCTCGCCGAAGCTCGTGACGGTGAAGAGTCGTCCGATGGTGTTGCCCGACATCAATGCTCCCCTCTCAGCATGAACACTCCCCCGCCCCCGTGCTCGAACTCGAGCCACACGAACGGCAGGCCCGGGAAGGCCTCCTGCACGCGCTCGTCGCTGTTGCCCACCTCGACGAACAGCGCGCCGCCCGGCGCGAGGTGGTCCGCGACACCTGCGAGTATGCGCCGCACGACGTCGAGCCCGTCGTGCCCGGCGCGCAAGGCGAGGTCCGGCTCGTGCAGGTATTCCTTCGGCAGCGCCTGCATTTCCGCGTCGCTCACGTAGGGCGGGTTCGCGATGATCAGGTCGTAACGGCGGCCCGCCACCGGCTCGAAGACGTCGCCCTGCAGCAGCGCGACCCGTGCCTGGACGCCGTGGCGCTCGACGTTGCGCCTCGCCACCTCGAGCGCCTGCGGCGAGATGTCCACGGCGTCCACGGTCGCGTCCGGGAAGGCTTTCGCACAGGCGATCGCGATGCAGCCCGAGCCGGTGCCGATGTCGAGGATGCGGCGCACCCGCGACGGCTCCACCCACGGGCGGAATTCCGCGAGGATCAGTTCCGCGAAGGGCGAGCGCGGCACGATCACCCGCTCGTCGACCTCGAACTCGAGTCCGGCGAACCACATGCGTCCCATCAGGTAGGCCGCCGGAACGCGCCGCTCGATGCGTTCGGCGAAGGCGTCACGCACGCGCTGCAGCTCGTGCGCCGTGGGCCGGTTCGCGTAGGCCTCGGCGGCCCGGTCGTGATCGAGCCCGAGCACGTGGAACACGAGCGCGGCCGCCTCGTCGGTGGCGTTGTCCATGCCGTGGCCGTAGGCAAGGCCCGCCCGTTCGAAGGAATCGGCGCCCTGGCGGACCAACTCGGCGACGGTGGGCGATGTGGGCATGGTCGGCGCGGTCAATGTGGGATAATCGCGGTCCCGTCAGACCGGACCCTTGACCCAGCCCCTGACCATGGCCGCACGTCCATTGAGGATCGGCATCCTCGCAATTGTAGCGTTTGCCGCAGGGCTCATTCTTGCCCGCGCGTTCTGGTCGGCGCCCACGCCGCCGCCCCAGGCCGAGCACGGCACGATTTTCCCCGCGCCACGCGCCCTGCCCGCCCTCGGGCTGACGGATCACCACGGCCGCCCGCTCGGACCGGACCGTTTCGCGGACCGATGGACGCTGGTCTTCTTCGGCTTCACGAACTGCCCGGACATCTGTCCCACCACGCTCGCCACGCTGGCGCAGATGAAACGGCAGCTCGCCGACCTGCCGGCGGAGCAGCAGCCCGGCGTGCTGCTCGTGAGCGTCGACCCGGAGCGCGACGACCCCGAGCGGCTCGCAGCCTACGTGGAGTTCTTCGACCCGAGCTTCACGGGCGGGACCGGAACGACGCAGGCCGTGGCCGACGCGGCGGCAGCCTTCGGCGTCCCGTTTGCGAAGGTGAGCCTTCCCGACGGCGGCTACACGATGGACCACGGCTCCGGCGTGTTCGTCGTGGGCCCCATGGGAGGCATCGTCGCGTACCTGTCGGGTCCCCATGACGCCACCGTCATGGCGCGCGACTACCGCAAGGTCGTCGAGTTCGCCGGTAGCGGGCGATGAGCCGCGCCGAACGGGACGCAGACGGCTCGGACCGGGCCTTCGCCCTGCTGCAGGACGTGCTGCCACAGCACGCGCTGTCGAAGCTCATGCACCGGCTGGCCCGCAGTACCCGGCCGTGGCTGCGCACGGCCCTCATCCGCTCCGTGATGCGCGCCTACCCGGCGATCGACATGAAAGAGGCCGCCGATCCGGATCCCTTTGCCTACCCGTCCTTCAACGCCTTCTTCACCCGCGCGCTGCGGCCCGGCGCAAGACCGGTCGCGAGCGGCGAACGGGAACTCGCCAGCCCGGTGGACGGCACGGTCAGCCAGCTCGGGACGATTCGCGAGGGTGAGCTCCTGCAGGCGAAGGGCGTGCGTTACACGGCCGCAGCCTTGCTCGCCGACGAGGCCGCGGCGGCGAAATACGCGGGCGGCGGCTTCGCCTGCCTGTACCTCGCGCCCTGGAACTATCACCGCATCCACATGCCGCTCGCCGGCCGGCTCGCCGCGACGCGCTACGTGCCCGGTGCGCTCTACAGCGTGAACGACGCCACGGCACGCGCGGTGCCCGGCCTCTTCGCCCGCAACGAGCGCGTGGTCTGCGAGTTCGACACCACGCTCGGTCCGCTCGCGATGGTGCTGGTGGGCGCACTGTTCGTCGGCAGCATCGAGACCGTCTACGCCGGGGAGATCAATCCACCCGCCGCGCGTGGTGGCCGGGTGCGCAGCGTCGAGGCGGGCATCGGCACCGACTTCGCCAAGGGTGCCGAACTCGGCCGCTTCAACATGGGCTCGACGGTGGTCCTGCTGCTCGGCAACGGCGGCACGCAGTTCGGCGGGCACCTCGGACCGGGATCGACGGTGCGCATGGGCCAACCACTCGCGACCGTGGGATGAAGCCGATCGGCGCAGTCGACTGGCGGCCCACCGCGAGTCTCGAGACCCTGCGACTGCGCGCCGGACTGCTGGCGCGCGTGCGGCGTCATTTCGCAGAGACGGGCACCCTCGAGGTGGAAACACCGGTGATGGTGCAGGCCGCCGTCACGGACGTGCACCTCGAGTCGCTCGAAGTGCGGCGGGCGGACGGCTCACGCGCGGGATTCCTGCACACCTCGCCCGAGTACGCGATGAAGCGCCTGCTGTGCGCCGGCGCCCCGGACATCTACCAGGTCGCGCACGCATTCCGCGAGGGCGAGCGCGGCCGGCGCCACAATCCCGAGTTCACGATGGTCGAGTGGTACCGGCTCGGCCTCGACCACCACGCCTTGATGGACGACGTCGAGTGCCTGCTGCGCGTGTTGCTCGAGCCGCATCGCCCGGTCGGCGCCACGCGGCGCGTAACCTACGCGGATGCGTTCCGCGAGATTCTAGGCCTCGATCCGCTCGCCTGCCCGACCGCGCAGCTGCGCGAGACCCTGCTCGCCCAGGGTCAGAATGTTCCCGATTCGCTCGCCGACGAGCGCGACGGCCTGCTCGACCTCGCGATGTCGACACTGGTCGCCACCGCATTCCCGGCGGACCGCATCACGTTCCTGCACGACTTCCCGGCGTCGCAGGCCGCGCTCGCACGGGTGCGCGGACCGGTCGCGTCCCGCTTCGAGGCGTTCTGGGGCGGGCTCGAACTCGCCAACGGCTTCCACGAACTCGGCGATGCCGACGAACAGGCCACGCGATTTGCCGCGGACCGACAGGAACGCTCGCGTCGCGGCCAGCCCGACCGCGAGCCGGACGAATTGTTTCTCGATGCACTGCGCAGTGGTCTGCCGCCCTGTGCGGGCGTGGCGCTCGGCTTCGATCGTGTCGTGATGATCGCCGCCGGGGCGGGCGCCATCGACGAGGTGCTCGCCTTCCCGGTCGAGCGGGGCTGAATACGGGCAAGGGAGTCATTGCACATGCACGCCGTCGTCGATCTCACCCACGCGGACAAGGCCACGGCCTACGCGGAACTCGAGAAATCCCTGCGCGCGCTGCTCGAGGGGGAGCCGGACTTCATCGCCTGCGCGGCCAACACCGCGGCGCTGCTCTACTGGAGCCTGCCCGAGCTCAACTGGGTCGGCTTCTACCTCGTGGAACCGTCGTCGGGCGACCTCGTGCTCGGACCGTTCCAGGGCAGGCCCGCATGCGTGCGCATTCCCATCGGCAAGGGCGTGTGCGGGACGGCGGCTGCGCGGCGCGAGACGCTGGTGGTGCGCGACGTGCACGCGTTCCCGGGGCACATCGCCTGCGACTCGGCGTCGAACTCGGAGATCGTGGTGCCGATCGTCGACGGCGAGCGGCTGGTCGGCGTGCTCGATCTCGACAGCCCGGCGCACGGGCGGTTCGACGAGATCGATGCGAAGGGTCTGGAAGCGCTCGTGCGGGTCTTTCTCGCCGCTGTCCGTCGCTGACCGCCGCTGCAGGCGCGGGGCGGACAAGTCCCTCCTCTCCGGGCGGACGCCGCAAGTACGTCCATGTAGGCTCGCACGCGGCGTCCATGCCGCGTGACGCCGCCCGGAGAGGACGGGACTTGCCCACCCCACGCCGTCACGCGCAGCGACAGCATCACCGGCGCAGCGGAAAGATGACTCGAGCGTTGCCGCGGCAACGCACATCGCGATCGCGGTAACGCGACAGCGCGGCGACGGCGCGTCCGGCTTCCGGGAGATGTTTCCGGGGCCGTGCGCGACATGGACGTCGCGCCCGGAGCGTCCACGGATGGATTTACGGCGTCCCCGGGGAACATCTCCCGGAAGCCGGGCGCAGCGGCGCCGCCCTCGTCGCGTCAGCGAACTCGCGTCAGCGCAACAGCACGCGAAGCGTCAGTTCTTACCGCGCGACAGATAGGCGCCGGTGCGCGTGTCGACGCGGATGACCTCGCCCTCGTTGATGAACAGCGGCACGCGCACCACCGCTCCCGTCTCGAGCTTGGCCGGCTTCTGCCCGCCCGTCGCGGTGTCGCCACGCACGCCCGGGTCGGTCTCGACGATCTTGAGCTCGACGTGGGCCGGGGCCTCGACGGCGAGCGGCACGCCGTTCCACAGCATGACCTTGCAGGTCGTGCCGTCCTTGAGCCACATCGCCGCGTCCGCCATCGCCTCCTTGCCGGCCGTGTGCTGCTCGAAGGTGTCCGGCACCATGAAGTGCCAGAAGTCGCCGTCCGTGTAGAGGTACTGCATGTCGGACTCGACGACGTCGGCCGCCTCGACCGTGTCGCCGGACCTGAAGTTGCGCTCGAGCGTGCGCCCGCTCTTGAGGTTGCGGATGCGCACGCGATTGAACGCCTGGCCCTTGCCGGGCTTGACGAATTCGTTCTCGACGATCGTGTACGGATCGCCGTCGAGGATGATCTTGAGCCCGGAACGAAATTCGTTGGTGCTGTAGCTGGCCATGGGTTGTTCAACCGGATGCGGGTCTGGGGGGTCGCGGCTTTACCGCAAGAAAGCCCTGCATGATACCCGTAGTTCCCCCTGCCCGTCAGCCCCCGGGCCGGGCGGTGCGCACTGCCGGGGGCGGTCACCGCGTCGTTCGGCGCGTGGAGGCTGCCACCTGCGTCACGTTAGCGGCCGGAAAGCGGGTGCTATAGTCCCGGCCGATTTGCAGCAACGCGGCGCCGGCCCCTGCCGGTGCCTGCGGGGGTGAATAGCCAGTGCCCGATTCAGGCGCCATCCCGCTCGTGGTCCTGTCCCGCCAGCAGGACCCGGTGGAAATCATCAACAGCACGCTACGCAACGCGGGGCATCCGGTGCACTGCACCTGGGTCCGCGACGTGCCGGCGCTCTCCGACACGCTGTCGCAGGCGACGCCCCAGTTGCTGTTCCTCTGCGTCGCCGATGGCGAGGAGACCGAGGCCGCGCTCGAGGCCCGCAAGCGCCTGGCGACCCAGGTTCCCGCCATCCTGGTGCGCGAGTCGATCACCGAGCCGGACCTCGTCCGCGCGCTCGAACTCGGCGCGCAGGACGTCGTCACGCTGCACGCCCGGGCACGCCTGCAGGCGGTCGCCTCCCGCGAGCTGCACGCGTCGAGACTCGACCATGCCCTGGCGGGCACGCTCGCCTCCGCCCGCCAGTACCGCGACCAGATGAAGGCGTTCATGACGGGCTCCACGGACGCCATCGCGCACGTGCAGGAGGGCATCGTCGTCGACGTGAACCCCGCCTGGATCGATCTCTTCGGCCACGCGGACGCTGCGGCATTGCTCGGCCAGCCGCTGATGGATTTCTTCACGCAGTCCTGCCACTCGGCGCTCAAGGGCGCGCTGGTCGCCGCGGCGCAGGGGCGGTGGGCGGGTCACGCGCTGAGCGCGCTGGTGCAGTTGCCCGGCGGCGGCGAGCTGCCGATCGACCTCGAGTTCGAACGGTTCGAGTTCGAGAACGAGCCGGCGGTGCGCCTGCGCGTCGCGACTCAGCAGCGCGATGCGGAATCACTCGCGCGCCAGCTCGAGGAAGCGCTGCGCTTCGACATGGTCACGGGCCTGCTGAAGCGACCCGCCTTCCAGGAGGCCGCCGCCGCCCATGCCGCCCGGCCCGTCAAGGCCGGCATCCGCAGCGTGATCTACCTCGAGCCGGACAAGTGCGCGACGCTCGAGGAGGACCTCGGCCCCGTCGCGGTCGAATCCCTGATGGACGGCATCGGTGCGCTGCTGCGCGGCCAGCTGCAGCCCGGGGACGACGCGAGCCGGGTCACGGCGCGCGGATTCGCGATCATCGCCGAGCGGGGCAATGCCCGCGACCTCGACGCGTGGATCGCCCGCGTCCTGCAGCGTACCGCCGAGCATGCATTCCAGGCCGGCGACCGCTCGATCACCCTCACCTGCAGCGCGGGTGCCTGCACCTGCGGTAACCAGGGCGGCCCGATCGAAGCTGCGCTCGAGACGGCCATCACCGGCTGCCGCAAGGCCGCCGCCGCAGGCGGCAATCGCCTGCTGCGGCCGGACGGCGAGGATGGCGGCGCCAACGTCGCCGAAGCCGACCGCGCCTGGGCGACGCAGATCAAGGCCGCGCTGATGGCGAACCGCTTCCGGCTGGTTCAGCAGCCGATCGCGAGCCTCGTCGGCGAAGGCGAGCCGATGTTCGACCTCGTCGTGCGCATGCTGGACGAGGGCGGCAACGAGGTGCTGCCGTCGGAGTTCCTCGCCGCCGCACAGCGCACCGACCTGATGAAGAACATCGACCGCTGGGTGATCGGCGCCGCGATGTCCTTCTGCGCCTCCCGCAAGCCACACCGCGTGTTCGTGCGCGTGTCGCGCGACTCGATGCGCGACCAGACGCTCGGCACTTGGCTGCACCAGCAACTCAAGGCCTCCGGCATCGAGGCGTCGCGCGTCGTGGTGGAACTGGGCGAGGAAATCGCGTCCCGGCACCTCAAGGACGCCAAGGAGCTGCTCGTGTTGCTGCGCCACCTCGGCTTCGAGTGCGCCATCGAGAACTTCGGCGCCGGCCGCAATCCGCTGCAGCTGCTCAGCCACCTGCAGGTCAATTACGTCAAGATCGATGGCTCGCTGATGCAGGGCCTCGCGAACGACCGGCCGCTGCAGGAACAGGTGAAGCTGCTGGTCGAGGAAGCCAAGGCGCACGGCATCACCACCATCGCCGAGCGCGTCGAGGACGCGAACACGATGGCCGTGCTCTGGCAGCTCGGCATCGAGTTCATCCAGGGGTATTTCGTGAGCAGCCCCGAGGAGGTGGTGCTCGGAGCCTAGACGGGGCGCCGCAAGATAGCGGATAGCGGATAGCGGATAGCGGATAGCGGATAGTGCCGGAAAAAGATGGGCCGGCAAGCCCGGCCCACTCTTCACTATCCGCTATCCGCTATCCGCTATCCGCTTTCCACTTCCAGCCCTTCCACCTTCCTCCACCCCCGCGGCAGCACCGCCCCGCGCTGCCCACGCTCGCCGCGGTAATCGCCTAGCTCCTTGTACGAGAGACCCATGTGCCGCCCGCCGGACAGCACGCGCAGCGACTGGCCCTGCGCCACCACGGCGATCGCGACCAGGCTTTCCTCGCCGCTCGCCGCCTTCTTCGAGGGGATGCCGAAGATCTTGTTGCCCTTGCCGCGCGGCAACTCGGGGAGGTCGGCCACCGGGAACGCGAGCAGACGGCCGTCGCTGTTCACGGCGGCGAGCAGCGGCTTGTCGCCCGCGAGGATCGGGGCCGGCTCGAGTACGCCGGCGCCCGCGGGGACTTTCAGGATCGCCTTGCCGGCACGATTGCGGCTCATGAGCTCGCCCAGCGTCACGACGAACCCGTAGCCCGCGCTGCTCGCGAGCACCCAGCGGTCGTCGGGCTCGCCGATCAGCACGCCCGGGAATGTCGCCCCGTCCGGCGGATCGAGACGACCGGACAGCGGTTCGCCCTGCCCCCGCGCCGAGGGCAGCGTGTGCGCGAGCAGGCTGTAGGCGCGACCCGTGCTGTCGAGGAACACCGCCTGCTGCGTGCTGCGACCGCGCGCCGCGGCGCGGAACTCGTCGCCGGTCTTGTACGAGAGAGAACGCGGATCGATGTCGTGACCCTTCGCCGCGCGCACCCAGCCGCTGCGCGACAGGACCACCGTCACCGGCTCGCTGGCGACGAGCTCGGTCTCGGCGATGGCCTGGGCCGCGGCACGCTCGACCAGCGAGCTGCGACGGTCGTCCCCGTACTTCGCGGCGTCGGCGGTGATCTCGTCGCGCACCAGGCGCTTCAACTTCGCCTTGCTGGCGAGCGTCTTCGTGAGCTCGTCGCGTTCGGCGGCGAGCTTCTCCTGCTCGCCGCGGATCTTCATCTCCTCGAGCTTCGCGAGGTGGCGCAGCTTGGTCTCGAGGATGGCCTCGGCCTGCGCCTCGGAGAGCTGGAAGCGCGCGATCAGCGCCGCCTTCGGCTCGTCCTCGTAGCGGACGATGCGGATCACCTCGTCGAGGTTCAGGTAGGCGACCAGCAGGCCGTCGAGGATGTGCAGTCGCGCGTCGACCTTCTCGAGGCGATGCGTCAGGCGGCGAACGACGGTGTCGACGCGGAACGCGAGCCACTCCTCGAGCAGGGGCTTCAGCCCCAGCACGCGCGGCAGCCCGTCCCGGGCGATGACATTCATGTTCACCCGGTAGCTGCGCTCGAGATCCGTGGTCGCGAACAGGTGCGCCATCACCTGCTCCACGTCCACGCGGTTCGAACGCGGGGTAATGACGAGCCGCGTCGGATGCTCGTGGTCCGACTCGTCGCGCAGGTCCTCGACCATCGGCAGCTTCTTCGCGCGCATCTGCACGGCGATCTGCTCGAGCACCTTGGATCCGGAGACCTGGTACGGCAGCTCGGTGACGACGATCTCGCCGTCCTCGACCTCGTAGCGGGCGCGGGCGCGGAAGGTGCCGTTGCCGGTCTCGTAGATCCGCAGCAGCTCCTCGCGCGGCGTGATGATCTCGGCGCCGGTCGGGAAGTCCGGGCCCTGCACGTGCTCGCAGAGCTGGGCGAGCGTCGCCTTCGGGTCCTCGAGCAGGCGGATGCAGGCCGCGGCGACCTCGCGCAGGTTGTGCGGCGGGATGTCGGTCGACATGCCGACCGCGATGCCGGTCGCGCCGTTCAGGAGCACGTTCGGCAGCCGCGCCGGCAGCAGCGCCGGCTCCTCGAGCGTACCGTCGAAGTTCGGCGTCCAGTCCACCGTGCCCTCGCCGAGTTCGGCGAGCAGCACCTCGGCGTAGCGCGTCAGCTTCGACTCGGTGTAGCGCATCGCCGCGAACGACTTCGGGTCGTCCGGCGAGCCGAAGTTGCCCTGCCCGTCCACGATCGGGTAGCGGCAGGAGAAGGCCTGCGCCATCAGCACCAGCGCCTCGTAGCACGCCGAGTCGCCGTGGGGATGGAACTTGCCGATCACGTCGCCCACGGTGCGCGCGGATTTCTTGTGCTTGGCGGTCGCGGCGAGCCCGAGCTCGCTCATGGCGTAGACGATGCGGCGCTGCACGGGCTTCAGCCCGTCGCCGACGTGCGGCAGCGCGCGGTCGAGGATCACGTACATCGAGTACTCGAGGTACGCCTTCTCGGTGAAGGTCCGGAGCGGCTGGCGCTCGATGCCTTCGAAATTGAGCTCGTTCTGGGTGGTCATCCGGCCTCCGGCGCGCTCAGGGCTGCACGGCCGCAAGGTTGCCCTTGGTCTCGAGCCACTCGCGGCGGTCCGCGGCCCGCTTCTTCGCCAGCATCATGTCCATGCACTGGTCCGCCTGGTCCTTCGCCTCGACGGTGAGCTGCACCAGCCGCCGTGTCTCGGGCGCCATCGTGGTCTCGCGCAGCTGCAGCGCGCTCATCTCGCCCAGCCCCTTGAAGCGCGTCACCACGGGCCTGGCGCGCGGGTTCTCGGTGCGGATGCGGTCGAGGATGCCGTTGCGCTCGGCTTCGTCGAGCGCGTACTCGACCTGCTTGCCGTAGTCGATGCGGAACAGCGGCGGCATCGCCACGAACACGTGGCCCGCGAGCACCAGCGGCCGGAAGTGCCGCAGGAACAGCGCGCAGAGCAGCGTGGCGATGTGCAGCCCGTCGGAATCGGCGTCGGCGAGGATGCAGATCTTGTGGTAGCGCAGCGAGGCGATGTCCTCGGAGGCGGGATCGACGCCGATGGCCACCGTGATGTCGTGCACCTCCTGCGAGGACAGGATCTCGCCCGGCGCGACTTCCCAGGTATTCAGGATCTTGCCGCGCAGCGGCATCACCGCCTGGAACTCGCGGTCACGCGCCTGCTTGGCCGAGCCGCCGGCCGAATCGCCCTCAACCAGGAACAGCTCGGTGCGCTTCGGGTCCTGGCTGGTGCAGTCGGCGAGCTTGCCGGGCAGCGCCGGGCCGCTCACCACCCGCTTTCGCGCCACCTTCTGGCTGGCCTTGAGGCGATCCGCCGCGTTGCCGATCGCGAGCTGCGCGATGCGCTCGCCCGCCTCCGGGTGCTGGTTGAGCCACAGGCCGAGCTGGTCCTTGACGATGCCAGAGACGAACGCGGCGGGCTCGCGTGAGCTCAGTCGCTCCTTCGTCTGACCCGCGAACTGCGGGTCGCGCATCTTGGTCGAGAGCACGTAGCTCGCGTCGTCCCACACGTCTTCCGGCGCGAGCTTGAGGCCGCGCGGCAGCAGGTTCCTGAACTCGCAGAACTCGCGGATCGCCTCGGTGAGGCCGAGCCGGAAGCCATTGACGTGGGTGCCACCCTGCACGGTCGGGATCAGGTTGACGTAGCTTTCCTCGATGCGCGTGCCGCCGTCGACCCGCCACACCACGGCCCAGTCCACGCCCTCCTGCTCGCCCTCGATGCTGCCGGTGAACGGCTCTTCCGGCAGCCACTCGCCCGTCTCGAGCGACTCGCGCAGGTATTGCTCGAGGCCGCCGCTGTAGACCCAGGTCTCCGTCTCGCCGGTCTTCTCGACCGTGAGCCGCATCTCGAGCCCCGGGCACAGCACGGCCTTGGCCTTGAGCACGTGCTTGAGCTTCGGCAAGGAAACTTCGGCGGAATCGAAGTAACCGGGATCCGGCCAGAAACGCACCGTGGTCCCGGTGTTGTTCCTGCCGACCTCGCCCACCACCTCGAGCTTCGAGTGCACCTTCCCGTTCTTGAACGAGATGTTGTACTCCTTGCCGCCGCGCCGCACCCAGCACTCGAGGTGCTTCGACAGCGCGTTCACCACCGACACGCCCACGCCGTGCAGGCCGCCCGAGAACCTGTAGGTCTTGTCGCCGAACTTGCCGCCCGCGTGCAGGCGCGTGAGGATCAGCTCGACGCCGCTCACCTTTTCCTTGGGATGGATGTCGACCGGCATGCCGCGGCCGTCGTCCGTGACCCCGATGGAGCCGTCCTCGTAGACGGTGACCGCGATGCGGCTGCAGTGGCCCGACAGCGCCTCGTCGACGCTGTTGTCGACCACTTCATGCGCGAGGTGATTGGGCCGGGTGGTGTCGGTGTACATGCCCGGCCGGCGCCGGACGGGCTCGAGTCCGCTCAGGACCTCGATGTCTTGAGCGGTGTAGGTCTGTGTCATCGGTGATCGTTCCGCGTGCTCGCGTCGGAGAAAAGGCGCGCGGATTCTAGCAGCGCGGTCCCGCCCTCGCACCCCCGCTGCCATCGCGCTATTCCGAGCGGGATCGCGACCAAACGACCATACTACGCCCTCGTCCACTGTCGCCGCGCGACCCGCGCGGCTCGCGGCAAGCGAGCGGGCGCCAGGAGGCTCCCATTGAAGTTGACAGGTGACAGCCTCTTCCATCGTCTGCGACGCGTGACGGCGCGGCTGCGTCCGCGCGGCCTGCCGTACGAGGCTGCGCTCGCCGAACCGCCCCTGCGGTCCGAGCTCTTCAGCGCCGACCAGATGGAGCAACACGGCCGGTATCTCGCCGAAACACACATGCTCGCGACGGGTCCTGCGTCGGACCTGCTGCTGCCCCGGCTCGCGGCCAACGAGGAAATTCTCCTCCGGGTATTCGAGCAGCTGACCGAGGCGGTCACGGCAGGCCGCCGCGTGACCCCTGCCAGCGACTGGCTGCTCGACAACTTCTACCTGATCGAGGAACAGGTGCGCACCGCCAAGCGCCACCTGCCGAGGAACTACAGCCGCGAACTCCCCCGCCTCTCGAACGGGGCGTCGACCGGCTTCCCCAGGGTCTGGGACATCGCGCTCGAGACCATTGCGCACGGCGACGGGCGGGTCGACCTGGTTGGACTGACTCGTTTCATTGCTGCGTACGAAAGCGTCTCGACACTGAATCTCGGCGAACTCTGGGCGATCCCGATCATGCTGCGGCTCGCCCTGATCGAGAACCTCCGCCGCGTGGCGCTGCGCATCGCGGCGGGGCGCATCGACCGGGACCTCGCGAGCCGGTGGGTGCACGCGATGATCACCACCGTCGACCAGGATCCCAAGAGCCTGATCCTGGTCGTCGCGGACATGGCGCGTTCGAAACCTCCGATGTCCGCCCCGTTCGTATCCGAGTTCGTGCGGGGGCTGCAAGGCCAGAGCCCGGCCCTGGCCCTGGCGTTGACCTGGGTGGAGCAACGACTGGCAGAGGATGGCCTGTCGACCGAGCAGGTCGTGCAGTCGGGCAACCAGATCCAGGCTGCCGACCAGGTCACCATCGGCAACTCGATCGGCAGCCTGCGATTCCTCGCCTCCGTCGACTGGCGCACCTTCGTCGAGTTCATGAGCGTCGTGGAACAGGCACTGCGCGGGGCCCCCGACGATTGCTATGCCCGGATGGACTTCGGAACCCGCGACCGCTACCGACGGGTGATCGAACGGATTGCCCGGCGCAGCGAACAATCGGAGCAAGGGGTTGCCGAGGCCGCGCTCGGGCTGGCGCGCGCAGGCGCCGAGCGCACCGATGCGGATGACGGGGAGCGCGCGCGGCGCGCGCACGTGGGCTACTACCTCGTCGGACGCGGGCTGAATGAGCTCGAGCGAGCCGTGCAATACCGTCGCACCCTGGCGGAGCTCGTGCGCAGTTCCGTCAAGCGGGTCCCCCTGTTGGCGTACCTCGGCTCGATCACCGCGATCACAGCGGCGAGCAGCGGCTGGCTGGGGTCGATCGCATACGCCGACGGCGTCGTGGGATGGCGCCTGGCACTCATCGTCGTCATCGCCGTGATTGCTATCAGCCAGCTCGCGGTTGCGCTGGTCAACTGGCTCGCGACCGTGCTCGTGACGCCGAGTGCGCTGCCGCGCATGGATTTCTCGACCGGCATCCCGGCGTCATCGAGCGCCCTGGTGGTCATTCCCACGATGATCGCGAGCACGGGCGACATCGACGAACTGGTCGAGGCACTGGAAGTCCGCTTCCTCGCCAATCGCGACGCGAACCTGCGCTTCGGCCTGTTGACGGACTTCAAGGATGCGGCCGCCGAATCGATGCCGGAGGACGGGCCGCTGCTCGAGCATGCGGCGAGACGGATCGACGCACTGAATGAGTTCTACGCCTGCGATGCGTTCTTCCTCTTCCATCGTCCTCGCCGGTGGAATCCGGGCGAGCGCGCCTGGATGGGCCTGGAGCGCAAGCGCGGCAAGCTCGCAGACCTCAACTGGCTGTTGCGGGAAGCCGACTCCACGAAGGCGTCGGAGCGGTTCTCACTCGTCGTCGGCGACACGAGGCTGCTCGCGGGCACGCGCTACGTGATCACGCTCGACACGGACACGCAGCTGCCCCGCGATGCCGCGCGCCAGTTCGTCGGCACGATGGCACACCCGCTGAACCGGCCGGTCTTCGACGACCGCCCGGGCCGGGTGCGTGCCGGCCACGGGATCCTGCAGCCGCGCGTGAGCCCGAGCCTCCCCGGCACGAACCGCTCCAGGTACGCACGCATGCACAGCGGCGAGCCTGGCATCGACCCGTACACGCGCACAGTTTCCGACGTTTACCAGGACCTGTTCGACGAAGGCTCCTTCATCGGTAAGGGTATCTACGACGTTGACGCGTTCGAGCGAGCGATGAATGGCAGGTTTCCCGACAACCGGATACTGAGTCACGATCTGCTCGAAGGGTGTTACGCGCGCTCGGGCCTGGTGAGCGATCTCGAACTGTTCGAGGACTACCCCGCGACGTACTCGTCGGACACCGCGCGCCGGCATCGCTGGATCCGCGGGGACTGGCAGGTCGCGAACTGGCTCCTGCCGCGCGTGCCGGGCCCCGCCGGGCAGCCGTACCGCAATCCGCTGTCGTCCCTGTCGCGCTGGAAAATTGCCGACAACCTGCGCCGCAGCCTGGTACCGATCGCGCTGCTGCTGCTGTTGCTGGTGGCATGGATTGCGCTGCCGTCCGTGCTGGCATGGACGCTCGCCGCGGTCGGAGTGATCCTGGTCCCCCCGCTGCTCGACTCGCTGCGGCAGTTGTTGCGCAAGCCGCTGGAGGCGACGGTGCGCCAGCACCTGGACGTGACCATTCGCGCGGCCGCGGCGCGCTGCGCGCACGCCGGCCTCACGCTGGCATGCCTCCCCTACGAAGCCTACGTCAGTGCGGATGCCGTGGTGCGCACCACCTGGCGCACGCTCGTCTCGCACCGGCGGCTGCTCGAATGGAATCCGTACAGCGCACACGCCGGCACCGACGAACCGGGATTGCTGTCGTCCATTCGGTCGATGTGGGTGGCGCCGGCGGTCGCGCTCGCGACCGGCGCGTACCTGGTCACCGCGCGGCCATCGGTGCTGGGTCTCGCGACGCCGATCCTGCTCCTGTGGCTGGCCGCGCCGGGCATCACCGCGTGGTTGAGCCGGCCGCTGGTCCGCCCGGAGTCCAGGCTGACCCAGCCGCAGCAGGAGTTTATCCGGGTCCTCGCGCGGCGGACCTGGGGCTTCTTCGAGACCTTCGTCGGCCCGGACGACAACTGGCTCCCACCGGACAACGTCCAGAAGCAGCCGGGCCCGATGGTGGCGCACCGTACCTCGCCGACCAACATGGGTCTCGCGTTGCTGGCCAACCTGGTCGCCCATGACTTCGGCTACCTGCCGACCGGACGGCTCCTCGAACGTACCGCCCGGGCCCTGCGCAGCATGGCGTCGCTAGAGCGGTACCGGGGCCACCTCTACAACTGGTATGACACCCAGAGCCTGCAGCCGCTGCTGCCGATGTACGTGTCGACCGTGGACAGCGGAAATCTTGCCGCCCACCTGCTCACGCTGCGCGTGGGACTGCTGGCCTTGCCCGACGAACCGATCGTGCCGCCACGGGTGTTCGCAGGGCTCGGCGATACCCTGGGCGTCCTCGCGCGTGTGCAGGCAGGTGATGCCACGAAACAACACCTGGAACTGCGGCGCGAACTCGACCTGGCCATCGCGGCCGGAGTGACCACGCCCGCCGACGCCCGGCGACGCCTCGACCGGTTGGTCGTGCTGGCGGGCGAACTCGCGGCAAGCGGTGGCAGCGCCGCGGTCGCGACGCCGGCCGGCGACATCGCGCAGCAGGACTGGACCCGCGTGCTCCTCGACCAGTGCCGGGCCGCCCGCGATGAGCTTGCTGCCCGTGCCCGCTGGACCTCGCTAACCCGCCCGCCGGCCGGGCTCGAGGGCCTGCTGCCGCACGCCCGGGTACCGACGCTGCGCGAGCTCGCAGGACTCGAGGAGCGCGTGCTGCCGATCGTCGAGCGGGAACTCGCGGCCGACCGCGACGCTTCGACGCAGGCGTGGCTGCGCGACTTCCGGACCGAGTTGGCCGCAGCAGCGCGCTCGCGCGGCAGGACATCGCCACCATCGAGGAACTGGCCCGGCAAGCCGACGGGTTCGCGACCCCGGACTTCGACTTCCTGTACGACACCAGTCGTCGCCTCCTGACGATCGGTTACAACGTGACCGAACGACGGCGCGATCCGAGCTACTACGACCTGCTGGCGTCGGAGGCGAGACTCTGCAGCTTCCTCGCGATCGCCCAGGGGCAGCTGCCGCAGGAGAACTGGTTCGCGCTGGGACGATTGCTGACGGTCGCCGGCGGCGACCCGGTCCTGGTCTCCTGGAGCGGCTCGATGTTCGAGTACCTGATGCCGCTGCTGGTGATGCCCGATTTCCCGGACACCCTGCTCGAGCAGACCAGTCGTTTGGCGGTGCGACGCCAGATCGAGTACGGCAACCAGCGCGGCGTTCCCTGGGGGATGTCCGAATCCGGCTACAACATGGTCGACGCGAACCGCAACTACCAGTACCGCGCGTTTGGCGTGCCGGGACTCGGACTGCAGCGCGGACTTGCCGACGACCTGGTCGTGGCCCCGTACGCGTCGGCCCTCGCGCTGATGGTCGAGCCCGAAGCCGCATGCGAGAACCTGCGGCGACTTGCCGCCGACGGGTTGCTCGGCCAGTTCGGGATGTACGAGGCCGTCGACTACACGCCATCGCGAATACCGCGCGGCCAGGCGATGGCGATCGTGCGGTCCTACATGGCCCACCACCAGGGAATGAGCCTGCTCGCGATCGCGGACCTGCTGCTCGACCACCCACTGCAGCGGAGGTTCGCGTCGGACCCCCGGTGCCAGGCCACCTTGATGCTGCTGCATGAGCGGATCCCGAGGGCGGCGCCGTTCCTTGCACACCCGGCCGTGTCGCCGCTGACGCACGCGGCTGCCGAGACCGCTGCGCCGCAGATCCGGGTCATCAACCGGCCGGACACGCCCGTGCCCGAGGTGCAGTTGCTGTCGAACGGCCGGTATCACGTGCTCGTGACGGCGGCCGGTGGCGGCTACAGCCGCTGGAACGACCTGGCGGTCACCCGCTGGCAGGAGGATCCGACACGCGACCACTGGGGCAGCTTCTGCTACATCCGCGACACGGCGACCGGCACCTTCTGGTCGAACACCGCGCAACCGGTGCCGAAACGACCCGACCGCTACGAGGCAGTGTTCACCGAGGGACGAGCGGAGTTCCATCGGCAGGACCGCGTCGACGATTCGCTCATCGAGACCCGTACGGAAATCGTCGTCTCGCCCGAGGATGACATCGAACTGCGCCGCATCCGGCTCATCAACCGGTCCGGCGAGCGGCGCACGGTGGAGGTCACGAGCTACGCCGAAGTCGTCCTGGCGGCGCCGATATCCGACGCGCTGCACCCGGCATTCAGCAAGCTGTTCTTGCAGACGGAGATCGTGCGCTCGAAGCGGGCCGTGCTGTGCACGCGCCGGTCCCGGGCACGCGGCGAACAGTCGGACTGGCTGTTCCACCTGATGGCGATAACGGGCGCCGCGACCGGCGAGATGTCGTTCGAAACCGATCGTGCGCGATTCGTCGGCCGTGGGCGAACCCTCGCCGACCCGCGTGCGCTTGCCGAATGGGGCCAGCTCTCCGGCACCCAGGGCTCGGTCCTGGACCCGGTCGCGGCCATCCGCCAGGTGATCATCCTCGAGCCGGACGCCACCGCCACGATCGACCTCGTGACCGGGGCGGCCGCGGCGCGCGAGACGGCGGAGCACCTGATCGATCGATACCAGGACCGCCACCTCGCCGACCGGGTCTTCGATCTCGCGTGGACGCACAACCAGGTCGTGCTGCAACAGTTCGGCATCTCCGAGGGCCAGGCGCAGGAATACGAGCGCCTGGCAGGCTCGGTGATCTTCGCCAACGCCACGATGCGAGCCGACGCCGGCGTCATCCTGAAGAATCGCCGCGGCCAGTCGGGACTCTGGGGGTATGCGATTTCCGGCGACCTGCCGATCGTGCTGCTGCGGATCGCGGACCTCGCGAACATCGACCTCGTCCGGCAGCTCCTGCAGGCCCGCGCCTACTGGCGCCTCAAAGGCCTCGTCGTGGACCTCCTCATCTGGACCGAGGACCAGTCGGGGTATCGCCAGCAACTCCACGACGCAATCATGGGGCTGATCGCGGCCGGCGTCGAAGCCAACGTGCTCGACCGCCCCGGCGGCATCTTCGTGCGGCACTCGGACCACATTTCCCTGGAAGACCGGCTGCTGCTGCAGTCGGTCGCGCGCATCATCATCGTCGACAGCCGCGGCAGCCTCGCGGAGCAGCTCAAGCGGCGGCGCGCGCCCGAGGCGGGAATACCCGACCTGCAAGCCGTCACGACCCGTCCCCCCGTCGTGCGAGCGGCCAAGGTCTCACCGCGTGCCGACCTGATACTGACGAACGACATCGGCGGCTTCACGCGCGACGGACGCGAATACGTCGTCACCCTGACGCCTGGGAGGACCACGCCGGCGCCCTGGGTCAACGTGATCGCCAATGCGCAGTTCGGCACCGTAGTGTCCGAGAGCGGCGGCGGCTACACCTGGAGCGAGAACGCACACGAGTTTCGCGTGACTCCGTGGCACGACGATCCCGTCACGGACGACAGTGGTGAGGCGTTCTACCTGCGCGACGAGGAGACCGGACGGTTCTGGTCGCCGACGCCATTGCCGGCACCCGGCGGGGGCCCGTACGTCAGCCGCCACGGCTTCGGATACAGCGTCTTCGAACACGACACCGCCGGCATCTACTCCGAGATGACGGTCCACGTCGCCACGGACGCTCCCGTCAAGTTCTCGGTGCTGAAGGTCCGCAACGATTCAGGGCAGCCGCGCCGACTGTCCGCGACCGGCTACGTCGAATGGGTCCTCGGCGACCTGCGACCGAAGTGCGCGATGCACGTGACGACCGAGATCGACGCGGCGACCGGGGCACTCGTCGCGCGCAACGCGTTCAACCCAGAGTTCCCCGATCGCGTCGCATTCTTCGACGTTGACGAGACCAGCCGGACGGTCACCGGCGATCGGGGGGAGTTCGTGGGCCGCAATGGATCGCTGCAGCACCCTGCGGCGATGAAGCGCGCGCGCTTGTCGGGCAGGGTCGGTGCCGCCCTCGATCCCTGCGCGGCCATCCAGGTCGGCTTCGAGCTCGCGCCCGGCCAGGAGCGCCAGTTCGTCTTCCGCATGGGCGTCGGAGGGAGTGTTGACGACGCGCGTGCGCTCGTAGCCCGGTTCCGCGGCGCCGCGGCGGCACGGGCCGCGCTCGAATCGGTGTGGGAATACTGGAAGCGGACGCTCGGTGCCGTGCAGGTGGAGACGCCCGACGAATCGCTCAACGTGCTGGCCAACGGCTGGCTCGTCTACCAGACCCTCGCTTGTCGCTTGTGGGCACGCAGCGGGTACTACCAGTCCGGCGGCGCGTTCGGTTTCCGCGACCAGCTGCAGGATGCCATGGCACTCATCCATGCCGAGCCAGGGCTGGTCCGCGCGCACCTGCTGCTGTGCGCCAGCCGGCAGTTCGTCGAGGGCGACGTCCAGCACTGGTGGCATCCGCCGCTGGGTCGCGGCGTGCGCACGCGCTGCTCGGACGACTACCTCTGGCTGCCGCTCGCCACCTGTCGCTACGTGTTCGCGACCGGGGACACGGGCGTGCTCGACGAGACGGCACCGTTTCTCGAGGGACGGGCGGTCAACCCCGAGGACGAGTCCTACTACGACCTGCCCGGCCGGTCACGCGAATCCGCCTCGCTCTACGAGCATTGCGTGCGCGCCGTTCGCCACGGGTTCAGGTTCGGGGAGCACGGCCTGCCGCTGATCGGTTCCGGGGACTGGAACGACGGCATGAACCGGGTGGGCATCCACGGCAAGGGCGAGAGCGTCTGGCTGGCATTCTTCCTCTGCGAGGTGCTGCGCCAGTTCGCACGGCTCGCCCGCCAGCGCGACGATGCGGCCTTCGCGGAGGAATGTGACGCCGTGGGACGGCAATTGCGCGCGAGCATCGAGCAGCACGGATGGGACGGCGCGTGGTACCGCCGCGCCTACTTCGACGACGGGACGCCGCTCGGCTCCGCTTCGAATCCCGAGTGCCAGATCGATTCCGTCGCCCAGAGCTGGTCGGTGCTTTCCGGTGCGGGCGACGCCGATCGATCGCGGCAGGCCATGGACGCGGTGGACGAACACCTCGTCAGGCGCCGCGACGGACTCGTGCAGCTGCTCGATCCAGCCTTCGACGAGTCGAGCCTCGACCCCGGCTACATTCGCGGCTACGTGCCCGGCGTGCGGGAGAACGGCGGCCAGTACACCCATGCGGCAATCTGGGCCTCGATGGCGTTCGCTGCACTGGGTGACAAGCGGCGCGCCTGGGAACTGCTCACGCTGATCAATCCCGCGAACCACTCGCTCTCGGAAGATGCAGCGGAGAGGTACAAGGTCGAGCCGTACGTCGTCGCCGCGGACGTCTACGCCTCATCGTCGCACGTCGGGCGTGGCGGCTGGACCTGGTATACCGGCTCGGCGGGCTGGATGTACCGCCTCATCCTCGAGTCGCTGCTGGGCCTGCGGCTCGAAGTCGACAAGCTGAGATTCGAGCCGTGCCTCCCGGCGCACTGGGCGTCGTTCAGGCTTCATTACCGTTACCGCGACACGCCATACCACGTCGTCGTCACGCAGGTGCCGGCAACGGGCGCACGGCCGACGGGCGTGGTCACCGTCGTGGTCGACGGCACGGTGAGCCCTGACGCCGCGGTGCCGCTCGTCGACGACCGTCGGGAACACACCGTCGAGGTTTTCGTCTAGGCGAGATCGCGCGCGAGCGAGTCGCGCACCGCCTGCGGCAGCGGATCGACCGCGTGGCGGTAATTGTCGTGATCGATGCCGATCGCGACCGCCGCCCCGCCCTTCACCGCCGCGACCATCGCCGGCGTGAGCTCGAAGCGCAGGAAGTGCACCGAGGAGGTCTTCTCCTCGTTCTCGCGCTCGAGGTCCTCGTCCGCGATCGCGTGGACGGGCTCGTGCCCCGCGACCCGCACCCAGCAGCGCTCCTCCACGCCCTTCAGGCCCGCGAGCGCCACCCGGCGCACCTCCGGGTCCGGGTACTCGATCAGCAGCGTGGCCTTCCAGTTCGCGCCGTCGGGGATCAGCGGGTTGTAGGCGGCGAGCTCGTCCGCGATGCCTTCCGACTCGAAGATGCGCTCGATGCGCAGCATCTCCTGCACCTGGTACTGCACCGTGAGGCGATCCTCGAACAGCAGCGTCGCGTTCGGGCCGCACTGCACCGTGCGCGCCTTCTTGTGCTCGATGACGCGCGGGCGAAACTCCGCACGCTGCTTCGCGTACTGCTCGAGGCTGTAGAGGTCCTCGGGGCGCAGCCTCGCCCGGGCGGCGGCGGTGGTCGTTGCATTCATGTCGGGTCAGTCCTCCAGGAGTCCGTACGCCATGCGCAGCAGCGTGAGCGGGTGCGTGGGTTCCTTCGCCCCGTCCGGCAGGCCGGATTCGATCTGGTGGCCGGCCATCGGGCAGTCGCTCGTGTAGAAATCGGGCGTGGCGTCCTTCACCCGGTTGAACACCGGCCTGCCGATCTTCATCGAGATGTCGCGGTACTCGCGCTTCACGCCGTAGGTACCGTTGTGGCCCGAGCAGCGCTCGATCGCCGTGACCTCGGTGCCGGGCACGAGCGCGAGCACGTCGCGCGTCTTGAGGCCGAGGTTCTGCACGCGCAGGTGGCACGGCACGTGGTAGCTCACCTTGCCGAGTTCGCGCGCGAAGTCGGTGCGCAGCAGCCCTTCATCGTGGCGCAGCATCAGGTATTCGAACGGGTCGAACATCGCCGCCTTGACCTTCAGCACCTGCGGGTCGTCCGGGTAGAGCAGCGGCAGCTCCTGCTTGAACATCAGCACGCAGGACGGGATCGGCGCGACGATGTCGTGGCCCTGGTCGACGAGCGCCGCAATCGCGGGGACATTGACGTTCTTCGCCTGCTCGACGGACTCGAGGTCGCCGAGTTCGAGCTTCGGCATGCCGCAGCAGCGCTCCTGCCGGATCACCTTCACCGGGATGCCGTTGTGGCGGAACACCGCGGCGAGGTCGGCGTCGATGGCCGGTTCGCTGCGGTTGCAGTAGCAGGTGGCGAACAGCGCGACCTTGCCCTTCGTCCGGGCGGTGGGCTTCACCTCGAGCCCGGGCCTGTCGCCGCGCGCGACACGCTTGCGGCCCGAGTCACTGTAATAGCCGGGAATCGGCGCCTCGGGGTGCACGCCGAGGGCCTTGTCGAGCAGCTTGCGGCCGAGGCCGCTCGAGTTCACCGCGTTGACGACCTGCGACACCACGGGGATGCCGGCGATGGAGCCGACGATGTCCGTGGCGGTGAGCACCCTGTTGCGCAGCGGCGCGCCGCGCTTGCGGAACTGCACCGCCTTGGCCCGCAGCATCAGGTGCGGGAAATCGATGTTCCACGGGTGGGGCGGCACGTACGGACACTTGGTCATGTAGCACATGTCGCAGAGGTAACAGTGGTCCACCACCTCCCAGAACACCTTCTTGTCCACGCCGTCGAGCTCGGAGGTGGGCGAGGCGTCGATGGCGTCGAACAGCAGCGGGAACGCGTTGCACAGGCTGAAGCAGCGTCGGCACCCGTGGCACAGGTCGTAGACGCGCTCGAGTTCCTTGACGAGCGACTCCTCGTCGTAGAAGTCCGGGTCGCGCCATTCGATGGGGTGGCGCGTCGGCGCCGCGAGACTGCCTTCGCGCCCGGCGGACGTGGGTGTTCCTTCAGCCATCGTGTTCTCCTCGGCTTCGCCTGGCCGGGCCAGGCGAGAAAAAAGGGCGGACCCGCGGGGCCCGCCCTCTCGCAACCGGCTACGGACGGTCGATCAGAGGGCGTCGAGCGCCTTCTGGAACCGGTTGGCGTGCGAGCGCTCGGCCTTCGCCAGCGTCTCGAACCAGTCGGCGATCTCGTCGAAGCCTTCGTCGCGCGCCGACTTCGCCATGCCCGGGTACATGTCCGTGTACTCGTGCGTCTCGCCGGCGATGGACGCCTTGAGGTTGCTCGACGTCGGGCCGATCGGCAGGCCGGTGGCCGGATCGCCCACCGCCTCGAGGTACTCGAGGTGGCCGTGCGCGTGGCCGGTCTCGCCCTCGGCGGTCGAACGGAACACGGCGGCGACGTCGTTGAAGCCCTCGACGTCTGCCTTCTGGGCGAAATACAGGTAACGGCGGTTCGCCTGCGACTCGCCGGCGAAGGCGTCCTTCAGGTTCTGCTCGGTCTTGGTGCCCTTCAAATTCTTCATCGCTACCTCCAGGGATCGGGTATTCGGCCGCGGATGCGGATTACTTAGACTAAGTCTAAGGGCAATTCAATGTAGGCCGGAATCCCGACCAAGTCAACGCTACCACCCGCGCGCCGCCGGTGGGATCCGGACTCAACGCTATTTCGCATAGACCCGCGTTGACCCCACCTCACCCCTGTGCAAACCTTGCCGGCCCCGGAGGCCGCCGTGACCAGCAAGAAACCCAGGACGCTCGACTTCGAACAGGCGCTCGGCGAACTCGAGTCCGTCGTCGAGAAGCTCGAGCACGGCGAGCTGCCGCTCGAGGAGGCGCTGAAGCAATTCGAGCGCGGCGTCGAACTCGCGCGAGGCTGCCAGGTATCGCTCGAGCAGGCCGAGCAGAAGGTCGCCATCCTCCTGAAGAAGACCCCGGACGCCGAGCCGGAGCCGTTCGAGCCGGACGCCTGAGCAGGCGCGGCCCGCGACCATGAAGCGCATGCTGACCGAGCGCCTCGACGGGTGGCGCGGCCGCGTCGAACGCGAACTCGACCAGTGGCTGCCGCCCGGGTCCCGCCTGCCCCAGCGGCTGCATGCGGCCCAGCGCTACAGCGTGCTCGGTGCCGGCAAGCGCATCCGTCCCGCCCTCGTCTACGCGACCGCCGAGACCCTCGGCACGCCCCTCGAGCGTGTCGATGCGGCCGCATGCGCGGTCGAACTGATCCATGCGTATTCGCTCGTGCACGACGACCTGCCGGCGATGGACGACGACGACCTGCGTCGCGGCCGGCCCACCTGCCATCGCGCATTCGACGAAGCCACGGCGATCCTCGCCGGCGATGCCCTGCAGGTCCTCGCGTTCAAGGTGCTCGCGAGCCACCCGGGCCTGCCCGCGAACCCGGAGGTCCGCATTCGCCTGATCGACGTGCTCGCGCAGGCGAGCGGCACGGCCGGCATGGCCGGGGGCCAGGCGCTCGACCTCGCCGCCGAAGGTCGCTCGCTCAGCCTGCCCGAGATCGAGCAGGTCCACTCGCTCAAGACCGGCGCGTTGATCCGTGCCAGCGTGCTGATGGCCGCGCACTGCGCCGAGACGCTGGCGGCCACCGACATCGATGCCCTCGGGCGCTTCGGCGCGCTGGTCGGCCTCGCGTTCCAGATCCAGGACGACATCCTCGACGTGGAGGGCGACGCCGCCCTGCTCGGCAAGCAACCCGGCAGTGACGAGGCGCGCGCCATGCCGACCTACCCGGCCGTCGCGGGACTGGACGCCGCCCGTGCACGGGTCGGCGAGTTGCACCGCCTCGCGGCGGCGATCCTTGCGGCGCAGGACCGCTCGCAGGGGCCGCTGGCCGAGCTGGCGGACTGGCTCCTGACCCGGCGCCACTAGGCCGGTGGCGGCCGTCACGGTACGGTAAACTTGTTCCAGATGCCTCCCGCAGAAAGCTACCCGCTCCTCACCCGTATCGACTCGCCCGCCGACCTGCGCCGCCTGCCGGCGGACCAGCTCGGTCCCCTCGCGCACGAGCTGCGCGAATTCCTGATCCACACCGTGAGCCAGATGGGTGGCCACTTCGCCGCGGGCCTCGGCACGGTCGAACTCACGGTGGCGCTGCACTACGTCTACGACACGCCGCACGATCGCCTGGTCTGGGACGTCGGCCACCAGGCCTACCCCCACAAGGTGCTGACCGGCCGCCGCGACCGGCTGTGCACCATCAAGCTGAAGGACGGCCTCGCGCCGTTCCCCCACCGCGCCGAGAGCGAGTACGACACGTTCGGCGTCGGCCACTCGAGCACCTCGATCAGCGCCGCGCTCGGCATGGCGCTCGCGTCGAAGCAGGCGGGACTCGACCGCCGCGTCGTGGCGGTGATCGGCGACGGCGCGATGAGCGCGGGCCAGGCCTTCGAGGCGATGAACCACGCCGGGCCCCTGAAGCCCGACATGCTGGTGGTGCTCAACGACAACAAGATGTCCATCTCGGAGAACGTCGGCGCGCTCTCGCTGTACTTCGCGCGCGTGCTCTCCAGCCGCACCTACACGGCCCTGCGCGAGGGCAGCAAGAAGATCCTGAAGCGCATCCCGGCGATGTGGGAACTGGCGAAACGCTCCGAGGAGCACATGAAGGGCATGGTGCTGCCCGGCACGCTGTTCGAGGAGCTCGGGTTCAACTACCACGGTCCGATCGACGGCCACGACGTCGACTCGCTGGTCGAGCACCTCGCCCGCCTGCGCGAGCTGAAGGGCCTGCAGCTGCTGCACGTCGTGACGCAGAAGGGCCACGGCTACGCGCCCGCCGAGGCCGACCCGATCAAGTGGCACGGCCCGGGCCCGTTCGACCCGCGCAGCGGCACGATCTTCAAGGAAAAGACCACCAGCCCGACCTACACGCAGGTATTCGGCCAGTGGCTCTGCGACATGGCGGCGCGCGACCCACGCGTGGTCGGCATCACGCCGGCGATGCGCGAGGGCTCGGGCCTCGTCGAGTTCTCGAAGAGATTCCCGGAGCGCTACCACGACGTCGCGATCGCCGAGCAGCATGCGGTGACGCTCGCCGCCGGCATGGCCTGCGAGGGCGCCCGTCCGGTGGTGGCGATCTACTCGACCTTCCTGCAGCGCGCCTACGACCAGCTGATCCACGACGTGGCACTGCAGAAACTGCCCGTGACCTTCGCGGTCGACCGGGGCGGGCTCGTCGGCGGAGACGGCGCGACCCACCAGGGCGCGTTCGACCTCTCCTACCTGCGCTGCATCCCGAACATGGTGGTCATGGCGCCGGCCGACGAGAACGAGTGCCGGCAGATGCTCTACACGGCCGTGACGCTCGACTGCCCGGCCGCGGTGCGCTATCCGCGAGGACAGGGGCCGGGCACGCCCGTCCAGCAGGAGATGACCGCCCTGCCCGTGGGACGGGCCGAGGTCCGCCGCGAAGGCCAGTCCGGCCTGCTGCTGCTCGCCTTCGGCACCATGGTGGCGCCCTGCGTCCCGCTCGCCGAGCGCCTCGATGCGACGCTGGTCAACATGCGGTTCGTGAAGCCGCTCGATGCAGAAACCGTCCTGCGCCTCGCGACGAACCATGCCTGCATCGTGACGATCGAGGAAAACGCGGTGGCGGGCGGCGCCGGCAGCGCGGTGGGCGAATGCCTGGCCGCGCATGGCGTGGAGCGCGAACTGCACCACATCGGGCTTCCCGACCGGTTCATCGAGCACGGCTCGCGCGAAGACTCCCTGGTGATGGGCGAGCTCGACGCCGCGGGCATCGAGCGGCAGGTGTTGCGTCTCTGGCCCGCACAGCGGTCCGCGTTGACGGTCGCCGGGGCGCGGCAGCTGGCAGGCTGAGGATGGACGACATGGTGAAGCGACACGACCAGATCGAGGACGTGCAGGGCCGCGCCGACTCGCGCCGCATCCCGATCAACAAGGTCGGCATCAAGGACATCTACCACCCCGTGCGGGTGCGCGACCGCTCGGGCGGCGAGCAGCACACGGTCGCCAACTTCGACATGTACGTGGCGCTGCCCCACAACTTCAAGGGCACGCACATGTCGCGCTTCGTCGAGGTGCTGCACCACCACGAGCGCGAGATCTCCGTCGACTCCTTCCAGCACATGCTGCTCGAGATGCGCAAGCGCCTCGACGCGAGCACCGGCCACATCGAGATGCGCTTCCCCTACTTCGTCATGAAGAAGGCGCCGGTCTCCGGCGTGGCGAGCCTGATGAACTACGACGTGACGCTGATCGGCGAGGTGCAGGACGACCACGTCGATATGTGGCTCAAGGTCGTGGTGCCGGTGACCAGCCTGTGCCCCTGTTCGAAGAAGATCTCGGCCTACGGTGCGCACAACCAGCGCTCGCACGTGAGCATCAAGGCCAAGGTGCGCGAGCACATCTGGCTCGAGGAACTGATCGACATCGCCGAGCAGGAGGCGTCCTGCGAGGTGTTCGGCATCCTGAAGCGCCCCGACGAGAAGTTCGTCACCGAGCGCGCCTACGACAACCCCAAGTTCGTCGAGGACCTCGTGCGCAACGTCGCCGTGCGCCTCAACGCCGAGCCGCGCGTGCGCGCGTACGTCGTGGAGGCCGAGAACTTCGAGTCCATCCACAATCATTCGGCGTACGCGTTGATAGAGAAGGACAAGGAGAGCGGATAGCGGATAGTGACAGAGAAGAAGAGGCCGGCAATGCCGGCCTTCCTGTTTCTTCACTATCCGCTATCCGCTATCCGCTATCCGCTATCCGCTATCCGCTATCCGCTTTTCTTGCCGCGCTGCAAGCGTCCGATCAGCTCCCTCATGAACACCTTGTGGAAGCGCAGCTGGCAGGAGATCGACGCCTGCTCGAGCAGCGTGGCGGTGACCTTGAGCAGCGTGACCTGGCCTTCGGCCTCGATCACGGCATCGCGGCGCGAACCCTCGTCGAAGCTCGCTTCGCCGAAGCAGCCGCCGGTCTCGATGCGACCGACCACCTCGCCGTTGCGGCTCATGCGCACCTTGCCCGACACGACCACGTAGAAACGGTCGTCGGTGTCGCCGGGACGCAGCACCGCCTCGTTCGGCTGGCACTCCATCCAGCAGCCCGAGCGCATCATCTCGCGGATCTCGGCGTGCGAGAAGTCGTGGAAGAAGCGCAGCTTGCGCAGCACCGCGAAGCGTTCCTCGTCGTCCATCTCCGACTGGGCCGCGCGCAGCTTCTGGTGCACGCGGGTCAGGTCGGCGGCGAACTCGGCACCGTTGCGGTAGCGGTTGCCCGGCTCCTTCTGCAGCGCACGCTCGACGACCGCCACGAGTTCCTCGGGCAGGTCCGGGCGCACCTCGTGCAGCGGCTCGGGCGGGGACTGCACCACCTGCCGCAGCAACTTGCCGAGCGCGCCGGCGCGGAACGGGCGGTGGCCGCACAGCATCTCGTACATGACCGCGCCGAGCGAATAGAGGTCGGAGCGCGGGTCGAGGTCGTGGCCCTGCACCTGCTCGGGCGACATGTAGGCCGGGCTGCCGGCCACGCCCTCGAGGCGCGAGATGTCCGAATCGGCCACCAGCGCGATGCCGAAATCGACGATGCGCACGTCGCCGTCCTGCGTCAGCAGGATGTTGGACGGCTTGATGTCGCGATGCACGACGCCGCGGGAGTGCGCGTAGTGGAGCGCCTTCGCGCACTTGTAGACGATCCCGACGACCTGGTCGACGGGCAGCAGGCTGCCCTGGCGGCAGTAGGCCGAGAGCGTGCGCGCGCCGTGGATGTGCTCGGTGACGACGTAGCGGCGGCCGTCCTCCTCGCCCGCGTCGAAGATCGGCACGATGTTCGGGTGCTGCAGCCTGCCGATCATGTGCGCTTCGCCGAGGAACATGCGCCGCGCGTTGCGGCCTTCGGCATCGTCGCCGCTCGAGGCGTGGTAGAGCTTGATGGCGACGTTGCGGCCATAGAACGGGTCGTGCGACAGGAACACCGTGCCGGTGCTGCCGCGGCCCACCTCGTGGACGACGTAGTACTTGCCGATGCGCTCGGGCGCCGGCAAGGGCGCCGCCAGCATCGGTTCGGTCGGTGTGTCTGCGCGCGCGCTCTGTACTGTCACGATAGGTAACGGACGATCAACAGTCCCGCTGCGGCCAGGGTCCCGGCCATTACGTCGTCGAGCATAATGCCCGCTCCACCGCGCATTCCGTGATCGATCTCGCGGATCGGCCAGGGCTTGGCGATGTCGAGCAGGCGGAACAGCCCGAAGGCCAGCAGCGCCCACCACGCGCCCCGCGGGGCCGCCAGCATGGTGATCATCATGCCGGCGACCTCGTCCCAGACGATCGCCGGGTGATCGTGGACGCCGAGCCGGCGCGCGCTCTCGCCGCACACCCAGATGCCGGCCACGACCGCGACGATGCAGGCGAGCAGGTTCCAGCCGAAGCCGAGCGGGGCGAGCGCCAGCGCGATCGCGAGCCCCACGACGGAGCCGAAGGTCCCGGGCGCGACGGGCGCGAGGCCCGAGCCGAAGCCGAGCGCGACGAAGTGCACGGGATCGGCCAGGTGGCGGATCGTGGGCCGCAGCACCGGCGAGCCCGGCTCAGGCGAAGTGGTCATGGCCGCCGCCCGTCACGCTGGCCGCCCGTCCATCCCGCAGGCAGCGCACACCCGCGCCCGCCTCGATCTCGCCGATGCGATGGAATGCGAAATCGCGCCCGAGTTCGGCCTCCAGCCGTGGCGCATCGGCGGCCGGCAGCGTGAACAGCAGCTCGTAGTCGTCCCCACCGTGCAGCACGTAGCGCTCGCAGTCCCGCGGCGCATGCCGCTGCGCGAGTTCGCTCGACACGGGCAATCGTTCGAGTTCGAGGCGTCCACCCGCGCCGCTCGCCGTGCAGAGCTTGGCGAGGTCCCCGAGCAGGCCGTCCGAGACGTCCATCGCCGAGGTCGCCCGGCCACGCAGCGCACGACCGAGCGCGAGGCGAGGTTCCGCGAACAGATAGCGTCGCACGAGGCGGTCGTCCGCGTCGAAGGGCATGCCCTGCTGCAAGGCGTCGAGCCCCGCCGCCGCTTCGCCTGGCGAGCCGGACACGTAGAGCAGGTCCCCGGGCCGCGCGCCGCCGCGCCTGAGCGCCTGCGAGGGCTCGACGAATCCGAGCGCCTCCACGGTCACCACCAGCGGCCCGCGCACCGTATCGCCGCCGACGAGTTCCACCCCGTGCCGCGACGCGAGTGCGTAGAACCCCGCGGCGAAGCGCTCGAGCCACGGCTCGCTCGCCTCGGGCAGCGAGAGCGAGAGCAACGCCCAGGCGGGCTCGGCGCCCATCGCGGCGAGGTCGCTCAGGTTGACCGCGAGGGCCTGGTGGCCGATCGATTCCGGGGGTGCGCCGGCGAGGAAATGCCGGCCCTCGACCAGCGTGTCCGTCGCGGCCACCAGCACCTGCCCCGGCGGCACCGCGAGCAGCGCCGCATCGTCACCGACGCCGAGCAGCACGTCGGTCCTCACCGGCTGCCGGGAGAAGTAACGCTCGATCAGGTCGAACTCGCCGAGCGTCACGGGATCGCTCAGGCGCGCGTGCCCGTGGCGGCCGCCTGCTCCGCCGCGCGCAGCTTGCGCGCCGCGCGATCGAGCACGGCGTTGACGAACTTGTGGCCGTCGGTCGCGCCGAAGCGCTTGGCGAGGTCCACGCCCTCGTTGATGACGACGCGGTAGGGAACGTCGGGCCGATGAACGAGCTCGTGGATGCCGATCAGCAGTACGGCCCGCTCCACCGGGTCGAGCTGTGCGACGGGGCGGTCGATCAACGCGCCGAGCTCGGCATCGAGCGACTCGATCGCGCCGGTCACGCCCTGCAGCAGTCCGACGAAATACTCGTCGTCGGCATCCGCGTAGCCCTCCTCGGCGGTGAACTGGTTGCGCAGCTCAGCCGCGCTCTGCCCGGTGAGCTGCCACTGGTAGAGCGCCTGCATCGCGAGCTTGCGCGACAGGCTGCGTGCCCGCGCCGCCCAGTCGGGACGCTTCGCCATCGTCGAACGTCCAGGCGCCGCAGCAGGTTGGCGAGCTCGAGTGCCGCGAGCGCCGCGTCGGCGCCCTTGTTGCCCGCCTTCGTGCCGGCGCGCTCGATGGCCTGCTCGATCGTGTCGGTGGTGAGCACGCCGAAGGCGACCGGCACGCCGCTCTCCTCGGCCGCGCGCGCGAGACCGGCAGCGCACTGGCCGGAGACGAATTCGAAATGCGGCGTCGCGCCGCGGATCACGGCACCGAGCGCCACGACCGCGTCGTAGCGCTTGCTCGCCGCGACCCGCCTGACCACGAACGGCAGGTCGAAGGCGCCCGGGACCCGGATCAGGTCGATCTGCTTCTCGGCCGCGCCGTGGCGCGCGAGCACGTCCACCGCACCGCGGATCAGCGAGTCGACGATCAGGTCGTTGAAGCGCGCGGCGACGATCGCGAAGCGCAGGTCGCGCGCCACGAGGTCGCCGTTGATGGTGCGGACGTTGTCCATGGATCGGGTTCCTCAGGTCGACTCGTCGACGTATTCGGTGACTTCCAGGCCGAAGGCGGAGAGCCCGTGCATCTGCTTCGGCGCACTCAGCACGCGCATGTGCGAGATGCCGAGGTCGCGCAGGATCTGCGCCCCGATGCCGTAGGTGCGCAGTACCCGTGCGCCCTTGACCTTCGTGTAGGCGCCGGATCGTTCCGGCGTGCGCACCGCCTCGGCGATCTCGAGCGGCGTCTCCTCCGGCCGCAGCAGTACTACGACGCCCGAGCCCTCGCGCGCCACGCGTTCCATGGCGCTGCGCAGCGACCAGCTGTGCGTCTCCTCGCGTGCGCCGACGACGTCGCGGACCGTATCCATGAGGTGGACGCGCACCAGCGGCGCGCGCTCGCGCTCGATGGCGCCGCGCACCAGCGCGAGGTGCACCGTGCTGTTGACGTGGTCCTCGTAGCAGTGGAGTCGGAAACGGCCGAAGTCCGTGTCCACGTCGCGCTCGGCGATGCGCTCGACCGAGCGCTCCTTCTCGAGGCGATAGCGGATCAGGTCCGCAATGGTGCCGATCTTGAGCCCGTGTTGCCTGGCGAAGGCCTCGAGGTCGGGGCGGCGCGCCATGGTGCCGTCGTCGTTCAGGATCTCGACGATCACCGCCGCGGGCTCGAGCCCCGCGATGCGCACCAGGTCGCAGCCGGCCTCGGTGTGCCCCGCGCGGGTCAGCACGCCGCCCGGCTGCGCCATGAGTGGAAAGACGTGTCCGGGCTGGCGAAGATGCTCGGGACGCGCGTCCGGTGCCACCGCCGTGCGGATGGTGTGTGCCCGGTCGTAGGCCGAGATTCCGGTCGTGACACCCTCGGCCGCCTCGATCGAGAGCGTGAAATTCGTGCCGTGGTCGAGGTCGGTGTCGCCCACCATGAGCGGCAGCCGCAGCTGGCGGCAACGGTCGCGGGTGAGCGTGAGGCAGATCAGGCCGCGACCGTAGCGCGCCATGAAATTCACGTCCTCGGGTCGCACCTTGGTCGCGGCCATGACGAGGTCGCCCTCGTTCTCGCGGTCCTCGTCGTCCATGATGACGACCATGCGGCCCTGGCGGAGCTCATCGAGGATCTCGTCGGTAGTGTTCAGGTGCTCCATGACGAACTGGCTGTAACCATTGGAAAAATATAAATTATTACTATCGCGAACAGGGTTTTCGCTGCGCCGCACCAGCGCGCAAGTGTAGCAGGGCCGGACGCGCGCGGCGCGCACCCGCGCTGGCCGCGCGGCACGGGCCCGGTTGCACGCCGTTGCCGGGAGCGAACAGAATCGCCGGACCGGCCATGAGGAGCCGCAACATGTCGGCGACGCGCGACGGGCAGCGCTGGGGCGCAGCGGCGAGCGCCGCGCTGCTGATCGCACTGGCGGCCGGCACCGCCACGACGGCCTGGCAGTTACGCGAACGAGCGGCCGAAGCGCGCAGGGCTCAGGCCGTCACCGACTTCGTCATCGGCCTGTTCGAGTCGGTGGACCGCACCGGGCCGCGGGGCACGGAGCCGACGGCCCGCGAACTCGTCGACGCCGGCGCGGCGCGGCTGGCGGCGGAGCCGCACGGCGACCCGGCCGTGCGCGGTGCGATCGCCTCGCTGCTCGGCGATCTCTACGGGCGGCTCGATCACAACGACCGCTCGCTCGACCTCCTGCAGGAAGCGGTCGACCTGCTCGCCCGCGAGCACGGCCCCGACAGCATCGAACTGGCATGCGCCCGGCTGCTGCGGGCGCGGACGTTCGTCGCACGCGCTGACGACGCGGCCGCACTCGCCGACCTGAGCCTGGCGCGGCCCATCCTGCACGGGGCCGGCGAGCGCGAGTCGGAAGCGGAGGCGCTCGACCTCGCAGCCATCGTCGAAGGTCGGCGTGGCAATGTCGAGGATGCGGCGCGACTCGCCGAGGCGGCACTCGACCTGCGCATCGCCGCGCTCGGCGCCGCGCACCCCGACGTCGCCACCTCCTACGACAACCTCGGCGTGCTGGCCCGCGATCGCGGTGACCATGCGGCAGCGCGCGATCTTCACGAGCGGGCGCTCGCGATCCGGCGCGAGTCGCTGCCTGCGGATCACCCGCGCCTCGCCGCGTCACTCAGCAATCTCGGTGCACTCGACCTCGCCGCAGGCGAGTTCGCGACGGCGGTCACCCATTTCGAAGAGGCGCTCGATATCGCGACGCGCGTGAACGGCGAGTCGCACCTGGAGACCATCGCCACCCTCGACGATCTCGGCGGTGCGCTGCTGCGGCTCGGACGGATCGACGATGCGGAAGCGGCCTGGCGTCGCGTGCAGGCCTACTGGCAGGCGACCAACAGGACAGCCCATCCGAATGCGCTCGCGACTGAACTCAACCTGGCGACCGTACGTCGCCTGCGAGGCGACGCGCGAGGCGCCATGGACGAATATGGACGACTGGCGGAGGCGTTGGCGGCGACGCTCGGGACCGGGCATCCAGTGATGAGCGCACTGGTGACGCAGCAGTCACGCTGCCTCGCCGACCTCGGTGAGTTCGCTCAGGCCGCCGAACTGACGTCCTGGGCGCTGCAGCTGCGCAACGGTGCCTTTGGCGACACCCATCCCGACAACGGCGAGCTGGTGCGCGAACTCGGGGTGTTCGCGCTGCTGCGCCACGACGTCGCGACCGCGGAGCGCATGCTCGCACGCGCGATCGGGCTGCAGTCGGCCGGACTGCCGGCGACACACCCGTCCCTGCTGATGAGCCAGCTGTGGCTCGGCAGCGTGTTGCGCGCCGAGGGTCGTGCGGACGACGCCGTGGCCCTGCAGACGGAGATGCTGCGAGAGCTGCGGGCACGCCTCGCCGGTACGCACCCCGACATTGCACTGGCGGAGGCCGAGCTCGGGCGATCGCTGCTCGCCGCGCACCGTTATCCCGAGGCGAACGACCAGCTGGAACTGGCCCGCGCGGCGTGCGCGAGACGCTTCGGCAACGGCGGCTGGCAATGTGCCGAGATTGACCTCGACATCGCGGCGGTGATGGACGAGACGGGTCGGCCGCGGGAGGCGCGGGCGCTGCGCGAGCAGGCCTTCCGCCAGCTGCGTCGCACCCTGCCCGACAGCGCCCTCGCCCGGCGCAGTTTCGTGCGCGCATGAATGCGCGCGGTCAGTCCGCCGGTGCGAGCAGCCGCTCGAGGTAGCGGGCGATGATGTCCACCTCGAGGTTGACCCGCGTGCCGGCCTGGTATGCGCCGAGGATGGTCGCCTCGAGCGTGTGCGGGACGAGGTTCACGTCGAAGCGATCACCCGCGACGCCGTTGACCGTCAGGCTCACTCCATCCACGGTCACCGAGCCCTTGCGCGCGATGTAGCGGGCCAGCTCGGGCGGCACCTGGAACTCGACGCGCACCGAGCGCGCATCGTCGTGGCGCGAGACCACCCGCCCCACCCCGTCCACGTGCCCGGTGACGTAGTGGCCGCCCAGTGCCTGGCCGGCCGTGAGTGCCTTCTCGAGGTTCACGGCAGTCCCCGGCCGCCACTGGCCTGCCGTCGTGAGCGAGAGCGTCTCGCGCGACAGGTCGGCCCTGAAGGCATGGGGCTCGAGCTCGATGGCCGTGAGGCAGCAGCCATTCACCGCGATGCTGCCTCCGATCTCGACGCCGGCCAGCGCCACGCCGCCGGTGTCGATCCACATCGTCGCGTCGCCGCCGCGCGGTTCGACCGAGCGGATGCGCCCCACGCCCTGCACGATACCGGTGAACATCAGCTCGCCCTCCTCCGCGGTCGCAGCGTCAGGCGCAGGTCGTCGCCGATGTGCTCGACGCCGCGCCACTCGAACTCGCAGCGGTCGCACATGCGCTCGAGCTGCGGCAGGTTGAAGAGGCCCCGGGCGGCGTGGCCGAGCACGACCGGCGCCATGTAGACCACGATCTCGTCGACCAGGCCGCCCTTCACGAACGCGCCCGCCAGCGTGGGCCCCGCCTCGACCAGCACCTCGTTGCACTCGAGTTCGGCGAGCCGTCGCAGCACCGCGACCAGGTCCAGCCCTCCGGCATTGCCGTCGATGCTCTCGACACGGGCGCCGGTCGCGCGCAGCGGCGCGGCGGCGGCAGACTCTGCATCGCGGGTAAAGATCAGCGTCGAAGGACCGAAGCCGAGCACCTGTGCGTTGACCGGGGTGCGCAATTCGGAGTCCAGCACGACCTTGAGCGGGCGGCGGCCGCGCAGCTCGAGCTCCGGATCACGCACGTTCAGCATCGGGTCGTCCGCGAGCACGGTGCCGCTGCCGGTGATCACCGCCGAGGCCCGCGCCCGCAGCCGCTGCACGTCCGCACGGGCCTTCTCGCCCGTGATCCACTTGCTCGTGCCGTCCGCGAGCGCAGTGCGGCCGTCGAGGCTCGCGCCCAGCTTGAGCGTGACCCACGGCCGGCCGCGCCGCATGCGACTCAGGAAGCCGCGGTTGATCTCCGCAGCCTCACCCTCGAGCAGGCCATGCGCGGTGGCGATGCCGGCGCGCTCCAGGATGGAGAATCCCGAACCGTCGACGCGTGGATTGGGGTCGCGCATCGCGGCCACCACGCGTGCCACGCCGGCTGCAATCAGCGCGTCCGTACAGGGCGGCGTGCGCCCGTGGTGCGAACAGGGCTCCAGGCTCACGTAGACCGTGGCGCCGCGAGCCGCGTGCCCCGCGTCGTGCAATGCGACGACCTCCGCGTGCGGCTCGCCCGCGCGCTCGTGGAAGCCCTCGCCCACCACCTGGCCCCAGCGCGCGATCACGCAGCCGACCGCCGGGTTCGGCGGCGTCGAATACAGGCCGTGCCGTGCCAGCTCGAGCGCACGCGCCATGAAATGATGGTCGTCGGCCGTGAAACCGGTCACTTCTTCCTGCCCGTGGGCTCCGCCGTCGACCACAGCGCGAGCTGCACGTCCTCGGCCGTGCGCGGCCGGCGCTGCTTCAGGCTCTCGATCTCCTCGCGGAAGGCATCGACGTCCTGGAAGCTGCGGTAGACGGAGGCGAACCGCACGTAGGCGACCTCGTCGAGCTGGTGGAGTTCGTCCATGACGAGTTCCCCCACCAGCCTTGCGGGCACTTCGCGCTCGCCGAGCGTGCGCAGCTTGTGGCACACGTGGTTGACCGCCGCGTCGACCGCCTCGCTCGACACCGGCCGCTTCTCGAGCGCGCGCAGCATCCCGGCCCTGAGCTTCGCCTCGTCGAAGGGCTCGCGGGTCGAGTCGCTCTTCACGACCCGCGGCATCACGAGCTCGGCGGATTCGAAGGTCGTGAAGCGCTCGCCGCAGTGCAGGCACTCGCGCCGGCGACGGACCTGCTGCCCCTCGGCCGCGAGGCGCGAGTCGATGACCTTCGTTTCCTCGTGGGCGCAGAAGGGGCAGTACATCGCCGGGTGCGTGGCGCGCGGCGCGCGTCAGCCGTAGACCGGGAACCGGCGGCAGATCTCGAGCACCGCCTGCCGGGTTCGCTCGATGACGGACTCGTTCGCCACGTCGTCGAGCACGTCCGCGATCCAGTGCGAGAGCTGCGTGGCCTCGGGCTCGTTGAAACCGCGGGTGGTGACCGCCGGCGACCCGATGCGCAACCCGCTCGTGACGAAGGGCGAGCGCGGGTCGTTCGGCACGGTGTTCTTGTTGACCGTGATGTGCGCGCGGCCGAGCGCCGCGTCCGCGTCCTTGCCGGTGTAGTCGCGACCGATCAGGTCCACGAGGAACAGGTGGTTGTCGGTGCCACCCGAGACGATCCTGTAGCCACGTCCCATGAGCGTCGCCGCCATCGCGCGCGCGTTCGCGACGACCTGCCGCTGGTAGCCCGCGAACTCGGGCTGCAACGCCTCGAGGAACGCGACCGCCTTCGCCGCGATGACGTGCATCAGCGGCCCGCCCTGCGTGCCGGGGAAGATCAGCGAATTCAGCTTCTTCTCGATCTCCTCGTTGGCGCGCGCGAGGATCAGCCCGCCGCGCGGGCCGCGCAGCGTCTTGTGCGTGGTGGTCGTGACCACGTCGGCGTAGGGAATCGGCGTCGGGTACACGCCCGCGGCCACGAGGCCCGCGACGTGCGCCATGTCCACGAGGAAGTAGGCGCCGACCGAGTCGGCGATCCCGCGGAAACGCGCCCAGTCGATGACGCGGGAATACGCCGAGAAGCCCGCGATGACGAGCTTCGGCCGGTGCTCCTGCGCGAGACGCTCGACCTGCGCGTAGTCGATCTCGCCCGTCGCCGGGTCGAGGCCGTACTGCACGGCCTGGAAGATCTTGCCGGAGAAATTGACCTTCGCGCCGTGCGTCAGGTGACCGCCGTGGTCGAGGCTCATGCCGAGCAGCGTGTCGCCCGGCTGGATGAGCGCGAGGTAGGCCGCCGCGTTCGCCTGCGAACCCGAGTGCGGCTGGACGTTGGCGTAGGCCGCCCCGAACAGCTGCTTCGCGCGGTCGATCGCGAGTTGCTCGGCGATGTCGACGTACTCGCAGCCGCCGTAGTAGCGCTTCGCCGGGTAACCCTCGGCGTACTTGTTGGTGAGCACCGACCCCTGCGCCTCGAGCACGCGCGGGCTGGCGTAATTCTCGGAAGCGATCAGCTCGATGTGGTCTTCCTGGCGGGTGCGCTCGTGGTCGAGCGCAACCGCGAGTTCGGGGTCGAACCCGGCGATCGTCATGCTGGCGGGAAACATCGGTACTCCACGGTCTTCGGACGCGCAATTGTAGCCGAAGGCCGTCGGTGTTAGCGGCGCGGCGGGGCGTGGGGGATTCGGTCCCGGGGACGCCGTAAATCCGTCCCTGGAGGCTCCGGGCGCGCCATGGACGGCGCGCCCGGAGCCTCCAGGGAAGAATTGACGGCGTCCTCGCGATGGCTCGCGGCAACTCGCAGCCTGGACTACGGAGAACGTCTCCGCTGCAACGTGGCGCGAGAGCCCCCGAACCCGCATAATCGCGGCCCTTTTTCGCACCGACCGCCGCGGAGCCGACGAGCAGAAATGGCCCAGTTCATCTACACCATGAATCGCGTCGGGAAGGTCGTGCCGCCGAAGCGCGTGATCCTTCGCGACATCTCCCTGAGCTTCTTCCCGGGCGCCAAGATCGGCGTGCTCGGATTGAACGGTTCCGGCAAGTCCACGCTGCTCAGGATCATGGCCGGCGTAGACAAGGAGTTCGAGGGCGAGGCCCGCCCGCAGCCCGGCATCAACATCGGCTTCCTGGAGCAGGAACCGAGGCTCGACGCCACCAAGGACGTGCGCGGCAACGTCGAGGAAGCGGTGGCACACGTCAAGGAGGCCCTCGCACGCCTCGACGCGGTCTATGCCGCCTATGCCGAGCCGGACGCCGACTTCGACAAGATCGCTGCCGAGCAGGCGAAGCTCGAGGCGCTGATCCAGGCGACCGACGGCCACAACCTCGACCGCCAGCTCGAGGTCGCGGCGGACGCGCTACGCCTGCCGCCCTGGGAGGCCGACGTCACGAGGATCTCCGGTGGCGAGCGCCGCCGCGTGGCGCTCTGCAAGCTGCTGCTCGCGAAGCCCGACATGCTGCTGCTCGACGAGCCCACCAACCACCTCGACGCCGAGTCGGTGCGCTGGCTCGAGCACTTCCTCGAGGAGTACCCGGGCACGGTCATCGCCGTGACCCACGACCGCTACTTCCTCGACAACGTCGCGGGCTGGATCCTCGAACTCGACCGTGGCTACGGCATCCCCTGGCAGGGCAACTATTCCTCCTGGCTCGAACAGAAGGAGGCACGCCTCAAGGTCGAGGAGCAGCAGCAGGATGCACTCAAGAAGATGCTCGCGCGCGAGCTCGAGTGGGTGCGCCAGAACCCCAAGGCCCGCCAGGCCAAGAGCAAGGCGCGCATGCAGCGCTTCGAGGAACTGCAGTCGCGGGAGTTCCAGGAACGCAACGAGACCAACGAGATCTACATCCCGCCGGGTCCGCGGCTCGGCGAGCTGGTGGTCGAGGCCAAGGGGCTCTCGAAGGCCTACGGCGAGAAGCTGCTGTTCGACGACCTGAACTTCAACCTGCCGCAGGGCGGCATCGTGGGCATCATCGGCCCGAACGGCGCCGGCAAGACCACCCTGTTCCGCATCCTCACCGGACAGGAGACGGCGGACGCGGGCGAGATCCGCATCGGGCCGACCGTGCAGCTCGCCTACGTCGACCAGTCGCGCCAGACGCTCGACGACCGGAAGACCGTCTGGCAGGAGATCTCGAACGGCCTCGACATGCTGAAGGTCGGCAACTACGAGACCCCGTCGCGCGCCTACGTGGGCCGCTTCAACTTCCGCGGCGCCCGGCAGCAGCAGGTGATCGGCGAGCTCTCGGGCGGCGAGCGCAACCGCGTGCACCTTGCCAAGGTGCTGAAGGAAGGCGGCAACGTCATCCTGCTCGACGAGCCGACCAACGACCTCGACGTCGAGACGTTGCGCGCGCTCGAGGAGGCGCTGCTGTCGTTCCCGGGCTGCGCCGTCGTGATCTCGCACGACCGCTGGTTCCTCGACCGCATCGCGACCCACATCCTCGCCTTCGAGGGCAACAGCGAGGTCGTGTGGTTCGAGGGCAACTACACCGAGTACGTCGAGGACCTCAAGCGCCGCCGCGGCGAGGACGCCGAGCAGCCGCACCGCATGCGCTACCGCAAGCTGCACGCCTGACGCGTAGACTCGCGGCGGGGGAAACGCATGGCTCGCACCAAGACCCGGCCCACGCTCGACATCGACGGCACTCGCCTCACGCTCGTGCAACTGCGTGACTACGAGGCGCGCCGGCCGCAACTGCGGCTCGCGAAACCCGCTCGCGAACGCATGGAGGTATCCCTGGCCGCCGTGCAGCGCGCGGTCGCGCGTGGCGAGACCACCTACGGCATCAACACCGGGTTCGGCGCCTTCGCCAACCGCGTGATCCCGGCGGACAAGACCCGCCGGCTGCAGCTGAACCTGGTGCGCAGCCATGCCTGCGGGACAGGCGAGCCGCTGCCACCCGCCATCGTGCGTCGCATGCTGCTGCTCAAGGCGAACAACCTCGCCGCGGGCCACTCCGGCACACGCCCGCAGGTCGTCGAGATGCTGCTCGCGCTGCTGAACGAGGACGTGCTGCCGGTCGTGCCGGCACAGGGCTCGGTCGGCGCCTCGGGCGACCTCGCGCCGCTCGCGCACCTCACGCTGGCATTGATCGGCGAGGGCGAGGCGACGCGCGGCGAGCAGTCCCTGTCGGGCGCCGAGGTCCCTGCCGCCGTGGGGCTCGTACCGCTCGTGCTCGAGGCGAAGGAAGGGCTTGCGCTGCTGAACGGCACGCAGTTGAGCCTGGCGCTCGCGCTCGAGGGACTGTTCCGGGCCGAACGACTGCTCGACGCCTCGATCGCGGCCGGCGCCCTCACCGTCGAGGGCCTCGCGGGCAGCCACGCGCCGTTCGACGCCCGCATCCAGGAGGCGAGCCGGCTGCCCGGGCAGGTCGCGGTCGCCCGGAAGCTGCGCCGGCTGCTGACCGACAGCGAGATCCTCCGCAGCCACGAGCACTGCGAACGGGTCCAGGACCCGTACGCCGTGCGCTGCATGCCGCAGGTCTTCGGCGCCGTCGAGCACACGCTCGAGCACGCGCGCGAGGTGCTCGGCGCCGCGCTCAATGGAGTGTCCGACAATCCGCTGATCTTCGGCGACGACATCATCTCCGGCGGCAACTTCCACGCCGAGCCGATCGGGTTCGTGAGCGACTTCCTCGCCATCGCGGTGGCCGAGCTCGCGAGCATCGCCGAGCGCCGCATCGACCTGCTCGACCGCCGCGTCAATCCGAACCTCAACATGTTCCTCGCCACGGAGCCGGGCCTCGAGTCCGGCTTCATGATGGCGCACGTGACCGCGGCGGCGCTCGTCTCGGAGAACAAGACCCTGGCCCATCCCGCCTCGGTCGACAGCCTGCCGACCTCGGCCGGCCAGGAGGACCACGTCAGCATGGCACCCTGGGCGGGACGCAAGCTGCTCACGATCTGCTCCAACACGGCGCGCGTCCTCGGCATCGAGCTGCTGGTGGCGGCGCATGCGATCGACTGCATGCGCCCGCTCGCGACCACCGCCGAGCTGCAGCTCGTCCATGCGCACTTGCGCGAGCTGGTGCCTTTCCGCGCGCACGATCACCGGCTCGACCGGGACATCGCCGCGCTCGCCGCCGTGGTCGAGAGCGGCGCGATGTCGCAGTTCATCGGTTGATCCGGCCGTGCTGGGCGCCGCGGTCGTCCTGGCATTCTTCGCCCTGGTCGCCTCGATCCTGGCGGTAAGCCGGCGCATGGCCGGCCATCGGCTCGCCTCGGCCGGCCACCTCGTCCTCGCGGTCACCTGCGCCGGCGGCGCGTTGCTGTCCTGGTCGCTCGCGAACGACTTCTCGAACTACCGCCTGCTCGACGAGCGGCAGGCCGTCGCCGAGCTGTACTTCGAGCAGACCGGATCCCGCCGTTTCCGCGTCACGCTCACGCGCCTCCCCCACGGGCGGATCCAGGTCTTCGAGCTGATGGGTGACCAGTGGCGCATCGACGCCCGGACGCTGGCGTGGCGCAACGAAGCAGCGCGGCTCGGCGTCCGTCCGCGCTATCGCCTCGAGCAGCTGAATGCCCGCGACACCACCGGCGCAGCCGGCCCTGCGAGGTCGGTCGCGGGATACGACCTCGGCGAAGACGCGGGACCCGACGTCTGGACCAAGGCGAGATACCGGTCGACCTGGGCCCGCCAGGCCGACGCCCAGACGGCCTATGGGCCCTGGCAGCCGATGGCGAACGGCGCGCGATTCGAAGTCCGCCTGCAGGGTGGCAGCGTCCTCGTCGAGCCATTGAACGAAGCGGCCGCTGACGCCCCGTCGAGCCGCTGAGCCACGTGCCTGGCCTGCGGCCTTCCGCTACACTCGGAGCCACCAGCCCCGACGCGGGATGTCGAGCCATGTCCGTCTACGTCGACGCGAACAGTCGCCTGCACCACGACCAGGAGCGCAGCCTGGCGCTCAATTGCCCGCACTGCCAGGTCTTCTCGCACATCACCGCCGTCTCGATCCCGCAGTACCCGGAGCTGGTCGCGAACCGCCCGAGCCACGTCGGCATCGTCTATCGCTGCGATTCCTGCAATACACCCGTCTTCCTGCGCTTCGCGGTGAAGGTGTACGCCGCGAACCGCGTCGAGCTCGCCAGCAATTTCGTCGAGCTCGAGCGGGCGCGCGAGAAGTTCAACTTCACCTACCTGCCCGAGGAGGCGGAGAAGCTGTTCCGCGAGGCGCTCGGCTGCTACTCCGCGGGCCACTTCAACGCGTTCGCCTCGATGTGCCGGCGCACGGCGCAATCGGTGTTCCAGGAACTCGGCGAGAACGGACGCCTCAGGATCTTCAACCAGATCGCCGAGGCGCGCGAGATGGCGGAGATCGACGTCGACACCTTCAACGTGGTGAAGAAGGTGCTGTTCGGCAACGACACCGACCCGTGGCCGTCGATTCCCGACCTCGACGCCTTCGAGGCCGGCGTGCTGCTCGAACTGGCGAAGGACATGCTCTACCAGGCGTATGTCCGCAAGGGCAAGCTGCAGCAGGCGATGATGGTGCGGCGGTTCTTCGCGGAGGAGACGCTCGACAAGATCACGCCGATCGGTCGCGCCGCCGGCGCGGACTGACCGCTTTCAGCGGGGTGTCTTCGTAGCCAGCGGGAACGCCGAACACATCGCTGACGCGGATGCGGAACCGCGCTAGCTGACACGTCCAGCGCTGGAACTTGTTTCCGGGCCGCTAGCCAACCCACACGCGGGCGTTGCGGAACATCCGCATCCACCCGCTGTCCTCGCCCCACTCCTCCGGATGCCACGAGTTCTGCACCGTGCGGAACACGCGCTCCGGATGCGGCATCAGGATCGTGGCGCGGCCGTCCGCGCTGGTGAGCCCCGTGATCCCGAGCGGCGAACCGTTCGGGTTCGCCGGATAGGACTCCGTGGCATGACCGTGGTTGTCCACGAACCTCAGGCTCACCAGTCCGCTGGCCGCGCAGGCCGCGAGTGCCGCAGCGTCCGCGAACTCGGCACGGCCTTCACCATGGGCGACGGCAATCGGCATCACTGTCCCCGTCATTCCCGCGAAGAACAATGACGGGGTCGGCAGCACCTCGACGATACCCACCCGTCCCTCGAACTGCTCCGAGCGGTTGCGGATGAAGCGCGGCCAATGCGCCGTGCCTGGAACCAGTTCCTTGAGCGCGGAGAGCATCTGGCAGCCGTTGCACACGCCGAGCGTGAAGGTGTCCGGCCGGGCGAAGAACTCGGCGAACTGTCCGCGCAGTGCCGCGTTGAACAGGATGGACTTGGCCCAGCCCTCCCCCGCGCCCAGCACGTCGCCGTACGAGAATCCGCCGCAGGCGACGATGCCGCGGAAATCGGCCAGCCGTGCGCGACCGGCGATCAGGTCGGTCATGTGCACGTCGCAGGGCTCGAAGCCGGCGCGATGAAACGCCGCCGCCATCTCCACCTGGCTGTTCACGCCCTGCTCGCGCAGGATTGCCACCGTCGGTCGGGCGCCCTTGCTCACGCAGGGTGCAGCGACATCCTCCGACGGGTCGAAGGTCAGTCGCGCGTGCAGGCCCGGGTCCGTCGGGTCGGTGGCGCGCTCGTACTCCTCGCGCGCACAGTCGGGGTGATCGCGCAGCGCCTGCATGCGATGGCTGGTCTCGGACCACGCCCGGCGCAACTCGGTGCGGCCCGCCTCGTACCAGCCCTCGCCGCCGCGGGTGATGGTCACGCGATCCTCGGTGATCACGCGCCCGATGACCCGCGAGCAGGCGCCGAGGCCGGCCTCACGCAGCACGGTCAGCACGCGCGCTTCCGCCGCGGCTTCCACCTGTACCACGGCGCCCAGCTCCTCGGCGAACAACGCGGCCACGGCGCAAGCCTCGTCGAGTGCGCCGACGTCAGCCTCGACGCCGCAATGCCCCGCGAACGCCATCTCGCAGAGCGTGACGAACAGGCCGCCATCCGACCGGTCGTGGTATGCGAGTAGCAGACCCTCGCGGCGCAGGCGCACGACCGCATCGAAGAAGGCGCGCAGCCGCTGCGGATCGTCGCAGTCCGGCGCATCCCGGCCGACGCGTCCATGCACCTGCGCCAGGCACGATCCGCCGAGGCGGTTCCTGCCGTTGCCGAGGTCGATGAGCAGCAGGCGGGTCTCGCCACGGTCGGTACGCAGTTGCGGCGTTAGCGTACGGCGCACATCGACCACGGGCGCAAACGACGACACGATCAGCGAGACCGGCGCCACGACCTTGCGGCTCTCCGCCCCCTCGCGCCACGCGGTCTTCATGGACAGCGAGTCCTTGCCGACGGGAATCGCGATGCCGAGCGCCGGGCAGAATTCCTCGCCCACGGCGCGCACGGTGTCGTAGAGGTCGGCGTCCTCGCCCGGCTCGCCGCAGGCGGCCATCCAGTTCGCCGAGAGGCGGATGTCCTCGATGTCCGCGACGTTGGCGGCCGCGATGTTGGTCACGGCCTCGGCCACCGCCATGCGGCCCGAAGCGGCGGCGTCGAGCAGTGCGAGCGGCGTGCGCTCACCCATCGCCATGGCCTCGCCGCGCGTGGAGAAGTAGTCGCTGATGGTGACGGCGACGTCGCTCACCGCCACCTGCCAGGGCCCCACCAGCGGATCACGGCTGATCATGCCGCCGACCGAGCGGTCGCCGATCGTCACCAGGAAGGTCTTGTCCGCCACCGTCGGCAGGCGCAGCACGCGATGCGCAGCCTCGTGCAGGTCCACCTGCGCCGGGTCGAAGTCGTCCGCAGCGGGTGGCATCCGGCGCACGTCGCGCGTCATGCGCGGTGCCTTGCCGAGCAGCACCTCGAGCGGCATGTCGACGGGCGCGTTGCCGAACAACGGATCGTCGACGCGCAACTGGCCGTCGTCCGTCACCGTGCCGATCACCGCGAACGGGCAGCGTTCGCGGTCGGCCAGCGCGCCGAATGCGGCGAGCCGGTCGGCGGCCACGATCAGCACGTAGCGCTCCTGCGCCTCGTTGCACCAGATCTCGAGCGGTGACATGCCGGGCTCGTCGCTCAGCACCTTGCGCAGGTCGACGTGGCCGCCGGAGCTGCCCTGCGCCACGGACTCGGGCACGGCATTCGACAGGCCGCCCGCGCCGACGTCGTGGATCAGCAGCACCGGGTTTTCGTCGCCCAGCGCCCAGCACGCGTCGATGACTTCCTGCGCGCGCCGCTGGATCTCCGGGTTGCCGCGCTGCACCGAGGCGAAGTCGAGATCCGCGGAGCTCGCGCCCGCCCCCACCGAGGATGCCGCTCCGCCGCCGAGCCCGATCAGCATCGCCGGACCGCCGAGCACGATGATGCGCGAGCCCGGCACGATGGTCGATTTCTCGACGTGCTGGCGGCGGATGTTGCCCATGCCGCCCGCGATCATGATCGGCTTGTGGTAGCCACGCAGCGGCGAGCGACCCGGCGCGTCGACGCGTTGCTCGAACGTGCGGAAGTAGCCGCAGATGTTCGGGCGGCCGAACTCGTTGTTGAACGACGCGGCGCCGACCGGCCCCTCGAGCATGATCGAGAGCGCCGAGGCGATGCGGTCCGGCTTGCCGAGGTCCTGCTCCCACGGCTGCACGGCACCCGGGATGCGCAGGTTCGAGACCGTGAAGCCCACGAGGCCCGCCTTCGGTTTCGCGCCGCGGCCGGTGGCGCCTTCGTCTCGGATCTCGCCGCCCGAGCCCGTCGCAGCGCCGGGGAACGGCGAGATGGCCGTCGGGTGGTTGTGCGTCTCGACCTTCATGAGGATGTCGATCGGCTCCTCGACGCCGCCGTACGGCCCGCCGCCCGGCTGCGCGAACCAGCGCCGCCCCGGCCAACCCTCGATGACGGCGGCGTTGTCGCGGTAGGCCGAGAGCACGCCCCGCGGGTTGCGGGCGTGGGTGTTGCGGATCATGCCGAACAGCGACTTCTCGCTCTTCGTGCCGTCGACGATCCACTCGGCGTTGAAGATCTTGTGACGGCAGTGCTCGGAGTTCGCCTGCGCGAACATCATCAGCTCGACGTCGGTCGGGTCGCGGCCGAGGCCGCGGAACGCCTCGAGCAGGTAGTCGATCTCGTCATCCGAAAGCGCGAGGCCGAGGCTCGAGTTCGCGGACTCGAGCGCCGTGCGACCCTCCGCCAGCATCGGCACCGTTGCGAGCGGCTTCGGGCGCGTGTGGGCGAAGAGTCCTGCCGCCCCGCCCGGCTCGCGCAGCACGTTCTCGGTCATGCGGTCGTGCAGCAGGGCGGCGACCTCGCGCCATTCCTCGTCGCCGAGCTTGCGTGCGCCCGCGACGTACCAGGCGATGCCGCGCTCGATGCGGCGCAACGCGGTGAGCCCGCAGACGTGCGCGATGTCGGTGGCCTTGCTCGACCACGGCGACAGGGTGCCGAAACGCGGCACGGTCAGCAGCAGCTCGCCGCTCGGCTCGCCGGCGTGCGTCGTGGGTCCATAGCGCAGCAGCGACTCGAGCACCACGGTCTCGGCCGGTGCGAGGTCGCGCTCGAGGTCGGCAAAGTGGACGTAGCGCGAATCGAGGCGCTCGACCTGCCCGACCCGCGAGCGGATCGCGGTCAGGAGCTTGGCGAGCCTGAAATCGGAGACCGCGGGAGCGCCGCTGAGTATGAGCATTTGGAGAGTGCCGCCGCCGGCCTGGCAGGGGCGCGCAATGATACCGGAAACCGGTCTACTTGTTGCGCGTACCGGGGTCGCCGGGGGTGTAGACGGGGAAGGGGAACGGGGTGACGTTCGAGGACTCGACCGGCAGGACCTTGCTCGCGCCCGACTTGCGCACCTCGTCGATGCGAATCACGGAATGCAGCGGCAGGTAGGTGCGCTTGACCCCGGCGAATTCGGCCTGGACCTTCTCCTCGGCGGGGTCCACCACGACGCTCGAGCGCTCGCCGAAGACGAGTTCCTCGACCTCGACGAAGCCGAACAGCGCGCCGTGCCCCACCTTGCGGGCGTAGATCTCGTAGACCTTGCCCTGGTTGTGGAACACGACCTTGAATAGATGGGTAGCCGCCATTGTGAGCCGCGTGCTTGCGGTGAAGGGTCGCGGCATATTACAAGGTGCCCCGAGCCATGGCCATCAAGCTGCGCGTCATCAGCGACCACTACCGCGAGCTCGGCGAGCACCGCACGCGCGTGTTCGGCGTGAACGGCGGCTCCATCGGCCGTGCCCCCGACAACGACTGGATCCTGCCCGACCCGAAGCGCCTGGTCTCGGGCCACCATTGCGAGATCCAGTATCGCAGCGGCGGCTACTGGCTCAAGGACACGAGCACCAACGGCGTCTACGTCAACGATGCCGAGGAACCGGTCGCGAGTGGTGGCCCGGTGGCCCTGCAGGACGGCGACCGCCTGCGCATCGGCGACTACGAGGTGATCGTCGGCATCGACGAACGCATCGACTTCCTGCCTGCGGCGGCCGAGGAGCATTCGGCGGCGCACCACCTCGACTCGGGCATCGCCGCGAACCTCAACGTCAACAGCCTGTTCGCCCCACGCGACCCTTCGCAGTCCGGCTCGATCTCGGTGCGCAACGCCTTCGGCATCAAGCTCGGCAAGTCCGGCGCGGAGATTCCGCTCGAGCCCCCGCCGCCACCCCTGTCCACGCGCGTGCTGCCGGAAGTCGCCGCATCCGCCGCACCGCCCCCTTCACCGCCGCGGCGCTCACAGCCGTCCGCAGCCGCCGCTCCCGCCGCGGGAGAAGCGCTCGCGCCGACCGCCGACTGGGCGCTCAAGACGCGCGCCATCACGCGCCAGGAACTGGCCGATGCGCTCGCACGGCGCCAGAGCCGGCTCGACGTGAGAAAGCAGACGCTGCCCTTCCACCAGCAGGCGACGACCTGGGAGGACCTCCGGTCCGCGGTGCAGGCATTCTGCCGCGGCGCCGGCATCGACCCGGCGTCGATCAGCCCCGAAGCGCAGGCGATGCTGCCGTTGCTGGCCGGGCAACTGCTGCGGGAGGCCGTCGTGGGACTCAACGACCTGCAGCTTGCGCGCCAGGCGGGCAACCCCGCCGCAGCCAGCGCCAGCGCGGCGTCCGTGTCGGCCAGCAACCCGCTGCGCACCTCGACCAGCGTGGAGCAGGCCCTGCAGCGACTGTTCGAATCGCACGGCCGCCTCTATGGCGGGCCCGTGGACGCACTGCGCGAGGTGCTGCAGGAGGTCAAGGACCACGAGGCCGCGCTGGTCGCGGCCATGCGCGCGGGCACCGAAGCCATGCTCGCGCAGCTCTCGCCGGGCAACGTCGCGGACCAGTTCGAGCAGGGACGGGCGCGCACGCTCGCGCCCGGGCAGGATCCACGCCCGCGTTACTGGGAGTACTACGCCGAGTTCTACCGGGTGATCGCCCAGAGCGCGTCGGACGGCCTGCCGCACCCGTTCGCGGAGGCATTTGCCCGTGCCTACGAGGAAACACGCGCCGGACTGCGCGCCAAGCGCAAGGGACGCGAGGCCTGAAAGGCGCGCGCCCGCTGGCGCGGGCGGCGGGATGTCTGGCGGAGAGGGTGGGATTCGAACCCACGTGGGGCGGTTATGCCCCCATCCGATTTCGAGTCGGCGCCGTTATGACCGCTTCGGTACCTCTCCGAGGGCCGCGTATTCTATAGCAATGAAGGCCCTGCTCGCACTGCTCGCCACGCTTTTCCTGGCGACCTGCACCCAGCCCCCGCCCCTGCTCGAGCGGATCGTGGCCATGGGGGAATTGCGGGTCGTCACGCGGAACAGCCCGGACGCCTATTACCTCGGCAGCCACGGCCCGGAGGGGCCCGCCTACGAGCTCGCCAGCCGCTTCGCCGAGCACCTCGGCGTACCCCTGCGGCTGTATACGGTCCGCACGCGCGAGGAGGCCATCGAGGAGGTCGCCCACGGTCGGGCCCACGTCGCCGCCGCGGGGCTGTCCACCGGCATCGAGCTGCCCGACGGCGCCCACTTCGGGCCCGGCTACCAGCTGGTCCGCGAGCATCTCGTCTACCGGCGCCGCAGCGCACGCCCGGCCAGCATCCGTGCCGCGGCCCTGGGACAGATCGAGGTGGCCGCGGGCAGCCCGCACCACCGGACCCTCGAAGAGCTGCGCCTGCAGCACCCGGAGCTGGTGTGGATCGAGCGCGCGGACACCGACACCGAGGAGATCCTGAACGACGTGTCGCGGGGCACCGCGCAGTACACCCTCGCGAGCTCCACCGAGTTCGCGCTCAACCGCGCCGTCCATCCGGAACTCGCGATCGCGCTCGACCTGTCGCCGCAGCGCGCGATCTCGTGGGTCGTGAACACGATGGGTCACGACCGCAGCCTGCTCGACCGGGTGAACGCCTTCTTCTACACGGTGCGGGCGGATGGCTTCCTTGCCGCGATGCTGAACCGCTACTACGGCCAGAACCAGCGCTTCGACTACCTGCTGTCGCGCAACTTCATGGAGCACCTCGACAGCCGCCTGCCGCGCTACCTCGAGTGGTTCCAGGAAGCCGCGGCGAAGTATGGGCTCGACTGGCGACTGCTCGCCGCCATGGGTTACCAGGAATCGAAATGGGACCCGGGCGCGGTCTCCTTCACGGGCGTGCGCGGCCTGATGCAGCTCACCGAGGACACCGCCGCCATGATGCGCGCCGGCGACCGTCTCGATCCCCGCTCGAGCATCTTCGGCGGCGCCAAGTACCTCGGCCGGTTGATGCAGACCGTGCCGCGACGCGTGCCCGAGCCCGACCGCACCTGGTTCGCGGTGGCCGCCTACAACGTCGGCTACGGCCACCTCGAGGATGCGCGCATCCTGACCCAGGCACAGGGCCGCAATCCCGACCGCTGGGAGGACGTCCGCCAGGCCCTGCCGCTGCTGAGCCAGGAACGCTGGTACACGCGCACCAAGCGTGGCTACGCGCGCGGCTGGGAGCCGGTGCGCTACGTCGACAACGTGCAGGCCTACCTCAACATCCTGGAGGTGGCCGGGGCCGGTATCGCGCGTCCCGCCACGACCGAGCCGGTCAACGACGCGCGGCGAAAAAACCCCTGAGCAGCGCGCCGCACTCCTCCGCCAGCACGCCGCCCGTGCACTCGATGCGGTGGTTGAGCGCGGGGTGCTGCACGATGTTGAACACCGACCCCGCCGCGCCCGCGCGTGGATCCGTCGCCGCGAACACCAGCCGCTGCACGCGCGCATGCACCATCGCACCCGCGCACATCGCGCAGGGCTCCAGCGTGACGTACAAGGTGGTGCCGGTCAGGCGATAACTGTCGCTCGCTTCCGCGGCGGCCCGCAGCGCGATCATCTCCGCGTGCGCCGTCGGGTCGCGCGTGCTGATCGGCCGGTTCCAGCCCTCGGCGATGATCTCCCCGTCGCGCACGATCACGCAGCCGACTGGCACTTCGCCGGCAGCCTCGGCAGCGCGCGCGAGATCGAGCGCGCGGGACATGAAGGTGAGGTCCAGGGAATCCAAGGTGAAGCGGATAGCGGATAGCGGATAGCGGATAGCGGATAGTGTAGGAAAAGAGGCTCTTCGTGGAAACGAGCGGGTAAATTCTGCTCACTTTTTGATCAAAGTGCCGGCAGCGTACAGGTCAGGACCTCGAGCTCGAGGTACTCCTCGTCGTGCAAGCCATGGGCTCGCCGCTGGATGACGCGGATTTTGTCATTGAGGCCTTCGACGAAGCCGAGGGCAACCTGGTGCTCCGGCTGGCAGTAGGCGGCGATTCCGTCCCAGTGCCGGTCGATCATCTCGGCGAACTTCTCGTACGGTTTCAGCCGCTGCCATTTGAGCTGCGCCCGCCGGTTGTCGAAGAACTTCCTCGCCCGGGCTTCGCTGTTGCAATCCCACAGCTGGCCGAAGGATTCCTTGAGCAGATAGGCGGTGTTCAGGCGCTTGTTGGCCGTCAGCAGGAGCTTCGAGTTCTTGCGGGCGGGACCCTTGAGGTTCCGCGGATGCGACAGCAGCGCGTACTTCTGGCCCTCGATGAACGTGCGCGACTGGCCGTCGAGGCGCGCGTACCCGGCCTTGCGGACCTTGTCGAGCGCCTCCCCGGGGTGGCGCAGGATGTGGAACTTGTCGAACAGGATCGCCGCCTGTGGGGCGTTCTTGCCGGTCGAGTCGCGGACAGCTCGAGCGGGAACGCGTGAACCATCGCCAGTATCGGACTCGCGACGAGGCACGAGCGGATCTGTTCGACTCCCTCGAGCGGTTCCATAACCCGCGCATGCGTCGTAGAGTCGCTCGGCGAGATCGGGAGTTTTCAGCCTTAACTCAACCGTCCGTGGAAATGGGGTAGAACCCCCTACTCACTTTTTCGCCCACCACTTTACCGTCATGGTTCCAGAGGGTGCGCCGCCCCGGACATCGACTCCTCACACTCAGTTCGGTGCCCTCGATCGAGATCTGTCGGCGCATCGACGGCCAGTCACTGGCCCGCCCTCATTCCTCGCAGCGAGTCCGCAATCACCGAGATGGCATCGGCCAATCGTCGTGCGGTCTGCGGCGGTGGAAGTGGCAGCCGGAGATTGCACGCGCCGGTCGCCGGGTCGCGCTCGATCCAGGGATGCGGCGTTGCCTCGGCAGCGCCGGCCGCGCTCAGCGCCGAAACCAGTTGCGCGCCGGTCTGCAGCAGCACGGCCCAGGGGTCGACTTCCGCTTCCGGCACCGCTGGAGCGGCAGCCTCCGGCGCGCAAGCGGTGGCTACCGATGCAATGTCGCCAGCCAGGGCCGACTCGTCGGCGGCGGCGGCCGCGACCGGCAATTGCACCGGGGCGCTGGCGACGCTCGCCGCCTCTTCGAACGGCGCCATCGCTTCGGCCTCACCCATACGGCCAGTGACGTTCTCGACCTCCTTCATGAAGCGACTCAGGCGCGAGCCGCCGAGCGAGATCTCGCTTTGGCCGCCATCCAGGATTCCCGCCGATAGCGAGCGCTTGAAGGCGAGCACCGAGAGCATTCCCTCCTCAATGGTGCCCTTGGCGACGAAATTGACGATCTGTACCGGGCGCTTCTGACCCATGCGGTGAACGCGCCCGATGCGCTGCTCCAGAAGCGCCGGGTTCCACGGCAGGTCCATGTTCACCAGCGTCGAGGCGTGCTGCAGGTTCAGTCCCGCCGCGCCCGCGTCGGTGGACAGGAAGACGCGGCAGTCCGGATCGGCGCGAAAGCGTTCGACCAGCGCCGGGCGCCGTTCCGATGGCACGCCGCCATGAAAACTTACGTAGCCGATGCCGCGATCTTCCAGCCTGCGGATGATGATGTCCTGGGTACGTGTCCACTGGCTGAACACCACCGCCTTTGCGTCCGGCTGCACGAAGACGCCGTCGAGCAGCGCCGCCAGTTCGTCGGCCTTGACGCCGTGGTCGGTTTCCTGGTCCAGCAGATAGGTGCTGTTGCACGACATGCGCATGTTCTGCAGGGCGCAGGTCAACCGCCGTTGATCCTTGTCCGACAGAAACTTCATCCGCCGCCAGCGCTTCACGATCCGCGCCACGGTGTCGGCATTCTCCCGGTGATGCACCAGCTGCATCTCGGTCATCGGCACCAGCAGGTTCTGGTCGGTGCGACCGGGCAGCTGTGTCAGAACCTCGGAGCGGCGCCGGCGGATCAGGATCGGCGCCAGCGTCTGGCCGATCTTCTCCAGCCCCGTGTAGCCGGTAACACGGCCGGATTCGTCCTTGACCTGGTGTTCGTGCAGCAGCTTCCAGGTGGGTCCCAGCCGGTGCTGGTCGACGAACTGCACGATCGAGATCAGTTCCTCGAGCTTGTTCTCGAGCGGAGTGCCGGTGAGCACCAGGGCGTACGTACTGTCGATGCGCTTCAGTGTCCGCGCGGCGATCGTGTTCCAGTTCTTGATGCGCTGCGCCTCGTCGACGATCACCAGTTCCGGCGCCCACTCGGCGATCAGGTCGAGATCGGGCTTCAGCTTTTCGTAGTTGGTGATCTTGCAGAAGTCATCGGCGCTGAAGTCCGTCTGCCGCTGCGCCCGACCGCCGACCATTACCCGCGCGGCACGGCCGGAAAAGCGGCTGATTTCGCTTTGCCACTGGTACTTGAGCGAAGTCGGGCACACCACCAGCACACGCGAGACGCCGAAGTGCCGCGCCAGGATTTCCGTCGCCGCGATGGCCTGGATGGTCTTGCCCAGGCCCATGTCGTCGCCGATCAGGGCGCGGCCGGCGCGCACCGCGAAGAGGGCGCCGTCGGCCTGGTATGGATACAGTGGCGCCTTGAGCAGCTTCGCCAGCTTCCTGTCGGAGGCGCCGCGCGGGAACAGGCTGTCGAGGACCTCCGCCCGCCGCGCCGCATCGCGCCGGCCGGCGACAAAGTCGAGCGCGTCGTCGTAGGCGCGCAGTTCGTGGCCGCTCTTCGCCGCCGTCGCGAGGAAATGCTCCAGTTCGCCGAAGCGCTCCTCCGGCAGGACGCCGCCGCGCGAGGCGTCGAAAAGTCTCGCCGCCGCTTTGATCACCGCCGGCGGGCAGTCCGATCCCGCGCGGAAGTACACCGCGCGCGCACCGTCGTTGCGCAGGTAGATCTCTGAAAACGCCGGACGCCACCCCTTGGCAAAGGCGGCCTTCGCCCCGCGCTTCTTCTGAAGCCGGGCGAGGACGAACTCGATGTGCTTACAGGTGCCCAATTCGTTGGTGGCGTAGTCCTGGCAGGAGCAGTAGTTGTCGCCGGCATCGAGGCCGCGTATCGCCACGCGGTAGCTGGCCTTCGACTGCGGATTGCTGACGCGAAATTCCGAAAAGAACGTTCGGTCGCCCCGATTCTCCAGCACGAACGCCTGGTCGCGTCCGAACTGACGGCGCAATGCGCGTTGCCAGTCGGCGGGAGCGAGGTCGACCGGCGGATGGGCGCGGGTGAGCTTTGGTTCCTTGATGGGCCGGTCGGAGGCTCGCTGCCGTTTCACTGTTGATTCCTTGTCTGACTTGCACGACCGAGCGGCCGCTCGGCCTCTACGGTTCTTTCGGCACCCCGATCCGCACGAATCGAGTAGCCCATCGCCCGGTAGCCACGCTGGCGCTTGCCCCACATACGAAGCAGGGCCGGGTGACCGGTGTCCACGAAGTCGATGATCCGCACATCGGTCTTGCCGGCGTGCTCCCGATGCAGCCGGCCAGCGTACTGCTGCAAGGTTCCCTTCCACGAGATGGGCATCGCCAGGGCCAGGGTGTCGAGGGGCGGATGGTCGAATCCTTCGCCGACGAGTTTGCCGGTGGCCAGCAGAATACGCGGCGCGTCGGGTGGCAGCGCGTCGAGTTCCGCGATGAGCGTCGCGCGTTGCCTCCTGGACATCCGCCCGTGAAGAACGAACAGTGGCGGGGCCTTGACACCCAACGCCACCTGGATGGCGTCGAGGTGCTCGGTGCGCTCGGTCAGGACCAGCACTTTGCGGCCCTGATCGAACGCCTTCCTGATCTCCGCGGCGATTGCCGCTGTCCGCGCCCGATCGTTGGCGAGGTGTCGAAACACCTCCTGAATCCCGGACTCCGGCGACAGATCGATTCGAGCAAAGCATGACCGAGGCAGCACCTCCAGGTCGTGGGGCGCGTCGGTGGGTCTCGCCGCCGTGTGCCGAATCGGTCCGCACTGCATGAAGATGATCGGCTGCTGCCCATCGCGGCGGATCGGCGTGGCAGTCAGTCCGAGCACGTACCTGGCCTTGGTTCGCTTCAGGATGGCGCCGAACGAAACCGCGCCAACGTGGTGGCACTCGTCCACGATGATATGGCCGTAGTTCTCGACAAGGACATTGACCTCGCCTCGGCGGGACAGCGACTGCATCACCGCGATGTCGACCTTACCGGTGGGCTTTGCCTTGCCGCCGCCGATCGTGCCGACCACGCCCCCGCCGACGCCGAAAAAAGTCTGCAATCGCTCCTGCCACTGCTCGAGCAGTTCGGTTCGATGCACCAGCACCAGGGTATTCACGCCCCGGCGGGCGATCATCGCGGCAGCGGTGACGGTCTTGCCGAATGCGGTCGGGGCGCACAGCACGCCCACGTCGTAGTGGAGCATCGCGGCAGCGGCCGCCTCCTGATCGATTCGAAGTGTCCCTACGAATCTCGCATCAATCGGCTCGCCGGCATTGCGCTCGTCCCTGAGATCACAGCGGATCGTGTTTTCGCTCAGCAAGTCCTGCGCAGCATCGAGGCAGCCGCGCGGAAGTGCAACGTGACGGGGATAGTTCTCGGCGCAGCCGATCACCCGGGGCTTGTCCCACACCGATAGCCGCATGGCTTGTGCCCGGTAGAACTCGGGGTTCTGAAACGCCGCGAGTCGGATCAGGCGGTTGGCCAATGGCTGCGGAAGCTCCGCCTTCTCGAAGTAGACGTGGTTCGCCAATGTCACGGTGAGCGACTTCGGCATCACACCAGGAATCCTCGCAAGCGATCGCGTGTCGCGCTTCCACGGCGTCGCAAGATCCTCATCGTCGATAAAGGTCACGTCGAGCGGATGCACGCCGCCTGTGGCCCGTACGATCGTCGGCTCGATGTCGAACGGCGACATCGGCTCAATCGATGCCAGGAACTCCCACTGGTCCGGGTGCGGCCGCAGATCGGAGTCGACAAACACAGTGCAGCCGTTCTCCCGTGGCTTCTTCTGCAGCGGCAAGGCGATCAGATTGCCGAAGCCACCCTTGGGCATCGTGTCCTGATTGGGAAACATTCGGTCGTAGGACGTGAGCTCCAGTTGCCGCGTGCGCGCGCAGGTGTGACTGATGATGGCGGTGCCCAACCGCCGGGCGTCCCGGGCCGATACGCGATTTGCGAAGAAGATCCAGGCGTGCGCCCCGTTTCCGGAGCGGGAAGTCTCGATCGCAACCGGGACGCCGAGATCGGCGCACGAACCGGCGAAGGCTCGAACATCCTCTCGCCACTCGGCATCGTCGAAGTCGATCGCGAGGAAGTAGCAGCTGTCGTCCTCCAGCAGCGGGTAGACACCGATCGTGTGGTCACCGGCCAGGTGGGCGTAGATGGCAGCGTCCGAAAGCGGGATCAACGAGCGATTCCGGCAGTCTCCGCACTTGATTCGTGGCTTCTCGCACACTCCGGCGCGCCACTCGTTCGCACAGGCAGGTGCGTAACCCGACCTGCCGGTCGTCCTGCTCTCCCAGCGCACGGGGTAGACATCCGTGCGACCGCGAAACCGCCGGCGAAAGAGTGCCACTTTCGCCTCCGTGGAGAGTCGCGACGATTCGGGCTGCGGAGGAGACGTTGTGGGTTCAGGCGTCCGACGCCACTCGATTCCGTTTGCCTCCAGCAGCCCGATCAATCGCGCGTTCTCCGCATGCAGCACGGCCAAGGAGTCGCGCTCCGACGTCGATTCCCTGCTGGGCAGTGGTCTCCCCGAAGCCGTCATTGTGACCGTTCCCGATCTCGGAGCATCAGCAGCGCCGGATACCGCTTTGCACGCAACTCCTCGTTGACCGCATCGGAGAGCTTCCATGCATCCCCGCTGATTCGCGCGATCAGCTCGGACCAGACGCGCCCGAGGGCCTGGATCGCATCCTCATCGCTCCGGCGTATGCTCGCAGGCAGCATCGGCGCGACGTCTTCGGTCAGGCTTCGGGTCAACTTCTCCAGCATGCGCTGCTCGGCCATCGCTCGCGTGATCGGCTTGCCCTCCAGGGCCAGGTAGTGGTCGAAACCGTCGATGACTCTTTCCGGAGCCAGGCGCAGCTGTTCGAGTCCTTGGAGCAGATCGAACAGGTCACGGTTCCCGCGCCGCCGCAGCAGTGCACGCAGCTTCGTGCCGAACAGTTCCTCGGGCTCGAAGGAGGCGATCTCCGCCGTGCCGTGGTACCCGTCGTTCTCCACGGCAAACGGGTACCGTCGAACGCCGAGCAAGCTCGCATGCTCCGGAGTGTTGATCTCGACCTTCAGCTTGAGCATCGCCTGCGCCTCGATCTCGGGCGTGAAATTGAACGCCAGGTGCGTCGAGTGCCCGGCCTGCTCCCGGCTGCATTTCCCGAGCCACGACAGCGCCGCGGAATGCGATCTTCCCCGCCAACGCCGGCGAATTGAACAGCTCGAACAGGGCGCGACAGATGATCAGGTCCTGCTCGACCTGCCGCAGGTCCGGCCAAGGCGCTTTCGTACTCCACGCCTGCAGCAAGGCGGTGGGAATCACTCTGCGATCTCCACCGCTACATTGATCAGGAGCCTCCACCTTGGAGTTCGCTCAACAGCCTCCGCCAAGGCCTTCACGAGCGGCCTGACGGCCGGATCGAGCGGCAGTGCGGTCCTGGCGCGTTTCACGAACCCATGCAGCGCATCGGCCTGGCGCGCGTGTCCCGCCAGATCGAGCAGGTAGCCCGGCCGACGGACCGCCGAGTTTTCGTATGCGCCGGCCGCCTTCCGCAGCAGGCGCGGGCCGGCCTTGGCGCCGATGTCCTTGACGATCTGCGCGACGCCGTTGATGCCAGCTGCCTTGTGAAAGTAGCGTAGGCAGTCGAGCAGCGTCAGCTCGACGCCAGCCACCGTGGCGAAGCTGGCGTCGCTCTTCATCTGTCCGACCAACCCCGCCTGATTGACCTGACTGAAAGCCGTCGGAGCCTGATACAGAAACTGCAGGCGATGGCGGCCGAGGTCGAATTCGCGCAACTGCCTCGGGACGACGACCTGGAAGACCATGCTGGCCTGGTGCGAGGCGCCGTGGTACGCCGCTGCGTGCAGCAGCGAAATGCGGTAGTCGATCCCCTGATGTTTCATCAGCGGGTCGATCCACTCGACGGGGTCGGGCGCGCTGGCGATTTGATCTTCGGGGCGCAGGACGAGATAGAAGCCGTGCCTGGGGTTCGCCAGTCGGCGCTTGTTGATCGCGCAGGTAATCGCCGCCGCCAGTGCCGACGGCTTCAGGCCAAGCGCAGCGGCGACCTCATCCCGGGAGGAGTCGGCTCGGCCGCGGGCGAGCAGATCGTCGAGGTAGGAGGCGAGGGAGGCCACGCCAAAACATACGCAAAACTCGACAGGTGTTCAAGCGTTTTGCATATGATTTGGGTGATTCCCACTCAATCGTCGCCGGTGCTCGCAAGCACACGGAAAACAGGAAGCTTCTTGTCCGGGCGCGTCACTCTTACCGCATGAATCACCGTCGAATACTCCCGCTTGGGCGCGCAAGACGGCGATGGATGCGGAACGACCCGATCCTTTCGCAACGCTGCTCGGTAGCCGATTCGCTCGCTCGTCTATGGCAGCCATTGTCTCAGGCAGGCTCAACTGCGACTCCCAGTCCCTGGGCAGCCTGGCGCACGCGCTCGTCGAGGCTCAGCAGTCGGAGGCCGACGACCGCGGAACGCGCGACAAGAAGCGATGCGAGGTGGATGGCATCGAGTGTTCGAATCGAATCGCCGGGAAATGGCAGACGCGCACGATCAACGATCTCGCCCGCGATTCGCAGGACTTGCCAATGAGCAGCAGCTGCAACGAGGTGTGCTCGACGGTCGGCGGCTTCCGCCTCCGTCAGTTCCTTGAGCACCACTGCCCGCAGCAATACGCGATCGCACTCGATCAGGGTCAGGTCGGATGCGACGATGAACTCGGCCTCGCCAAGCAGGTGGCGCACCGCCGGCGCGGTTGGCTCGTCGAGGAGCCAGGCCAGCACGGCACTCGACTCCGCGTAGAGATTCACCGCGAGCCACGCTCCTCGTCGAGCAATTGGGCGACGCTCCACCGACGTTCGCCCTGCTTGCGCTGCAGCGCCGGATACAGATCCGTTCCAGCTGGAGTGCCCAGGGTCAGGAGGCCCCGTTTGGCCAGCGACTGAAGTCCCGCCGGCACCGCCGGATCAATCTTCCCTTGCCCGGGCGGCAGGAGCTCGGCCACGACTTCTCCCCGATCGGTCACGAGGACGCTCTCTCCCAGCCGCACGCCACGAAGATATTCGCTCAGCTTGTTCTTGAGGTCACGGACGCCAACGGTTTTCATAGGAGACATTGTAGCTACCGGTAGCTACAATATCAATGAAAGCGGAGCGGATAGGCAATTCATACACATCGCCGAAGATCTGCTGAACCAGCCGCTGGTCGGGAACGCGCGGGTCACGTGCTGGGTAGCCAACCGTTACGACGAATTCATCAAGTGTCGCTACCTCCGCCAGCCTGACCGAACACCCTCAACAGGCCGGCGAGATCCAGTCCAGACAGCGAATCCACGCGCCGCTCGTTGACCAGGCGCTGCTGCTGAATCGAGAGCCGGTCGACGACGTTCGACTGCCACCAGTCCTGACCAGGTTGCGGCAACTCGCGTTGAAGGACAGCAGCGATCGCGGCAGCGACATCTCCCAGGATCTGATGCATCGACATTCAGACTCTCCCTCTGCAGCCGCGGCGTAGTCGGCCTTGAACGCTGTCGTTCGATGATCTCACCTGATGAGCCACGCAGTCGGTGCGACCTGCCAGGCTGATCGCGTCACGACGCGTCCCAGGCCGGGCCGATTTCGGCTCGTGATGAGCTGCACTGCCGGGATGCCGCATGGGCGAACAATCGAACGGCATGGCCGGCTACCCGATTCCGGCAAGTAGTCGATCGATGAGATCGCTGGCCTGACGTTGCCGAAGCACTCTGGCCTCGCGCAGCTCAGGCTCCTGCCCTTCGCCAAGCTCGAACTTGGCGACCGAGACCGGTCCATCCTTGCGGTAGCCCTCGGTCGCGTCGTCATCGGCGAAGCGTCGGCGCAGGACGTCCAGCGCCTCTCGGACCACGGCCGCGTGCTTGCCCGCAAGCGCCCGGTCGAAGGCCGCGACGACGGAGTCCAGTCCCTCAGGAGCATGCTCGATGCAGTAGACCAAGTCGTGCGCGTCCTTGCGCTCGAAGCGCTGATCGAACGCGAACGCCTTCAGGCAGGTGAAGCTGACGATGTCGGCGTGCTTCACGCGCTCGGTCGCCACCCCGTTCCCGCCGAGCAACTCGGCGCTGATCTCGGCGACCTGGTACAGATCGAACACGATCGACGAATGCGGGATGTTGAGCGCCGAGATCGTGCCCTCCGTCGGCAGCGGCTGCACGCGCCCGCCGGCGATCTGCGGCGCATCGGCGAGCAACTCCAACACCATCAGCGCACCGTGCTCGGTGCGTGTCTGCCAACGCCAGGAGAGTTTCACGCCCTGCTCGTTCTCGGCCCTCGCAAACCCCATGCGCTTGAGGCTCTCCTCGAGCGTGTGGTACGCGTCGGTGTCGGCCAGGATCTGCAGGTCGATGACGATGTCGACGTCCAGCGTGCCGGCATGCGCGGGCACGACCGGCGGGCGCGCGGGGACGAGATACCGCGGCGTCAAGCCGCCGACCAGGTAGACGGAGTCCTTCCACGGTCCCAGTCCCCGCAGCAACGTCACCAGCACCCGTTCGCAGTCGAGCGTGTACTCGTCTCCGTAGCCGTCCAGAGTCGCAGGCTTGGCCATCAGATGCCGATCCTTTCTCGGCGCAGGTGTTCGGCCATCTCCTTGGCTCGTCCCTCGCCCCGCAGGAGGTCGAGGTAGACCTGGATCGGACTGGCCAGCCAGACTCCTCCGACCCGCTCGCGAAAGAGCAGGTCCCCGGCCGACTTCGCTTCGATGACGGCGAGATTCGCGCCCTCGCTGACGACGCGTGCGCCCAGGTCCGCGATCGCGGCATCGCCCCCCGACCCCGCCAGCAGTCGGCACCGAACCTGCGAAACCGCCGACAGGAACGGCGCATAGCGCTGCGCGGCGGCCTCGAAGCTGACGGCGTAGTCGACGCTATGTGCCTCGCAGACCTGACCGAGGCTCTCCATCAGGCCGTCGGGCTTCATCGCGGGCACGAAGTAGCGTCGCAGCGTCGGGGGCCTTAACAAGCTCAGCTGCTTCGCCCAGGCATCCAGCAGCGCCGCGGGTTCCCGAAGGTGCCTCTGCTTGCTGGGGCCCTGCCCGCGCGACTCCAGCCAGTCGAAGCGCTCCATCTCCGTAAGCACTTGGGACGCCGTGGCGGGCGAGACCAGCGTCAGCTCGGCCAGATCCTTCACGCCGAACCAGTCCTCGTGGCGAACCAACAGGCCGTGCAGGACCTGTGCGCGCCGCCCCGTGAACAGCGAGCGCATCGAGCGGGACAACGACTTGGGCGGCGGCCGATCGACGTAGAGGTAGGCTCCCCGTGCCGGCAGGTAGAGGCTGCCCCCACTGTCGTAGTACCCGACCCGCTCGGCTCGAAGCAGCTCCTTCGCGCCCGGCGAGATGGATTCGGCGACCAGGATCGCAAGCAGCTCGCTGCCGCTCTCGCCGGCGGGTTGCTGGCGGGCAAGGTCCCTGATCCGCCAGACGAGCTGACGGACGTCGCGCGGATAGACGGCCTTCCTCAACTCGACGAGCGCGTGGATGGGCTTACCAGCGACGTTGAGCGCAAGCTGGGCGTCGAGCTCCGACGAGCCGACGCGTTCCAGTTCGGCCTGCACTTCAGGCAGCGACCGAAGTGCGGCGAGGAACTGATCGATCAGCTCCCGTTCGCTCACCTGCGCACGAAGCATGGTCACCGCCTAGGTTTGCTGTGCAGTAAATATGCGCACTATACCGAAGATTCGACCTTATGGCAATCTTTACTGAACAGCAAATCTTCGAACCAACAGGAGCCGCCGTCCCCAAGCGGCTCCGGCCCGAACCGGGAGACACGCAATGAGACGCCGAGGCACCCCCGTCAGCCGGGAGGCGCTGTACGAAGAGGTCTGGACCGACGCGGTCACGGTCGTCGCGCCACGCTATGGCCTGTCCGACGTGGGCCTGGTCAAGATCTGCAAGAAGCTCGGCATTCCGGTGCCGCCGGGGGCTACTGGGCGAAGCTCAAGGCCGGCCGCCCCACCCGCAAGGTGCCGCTGCCCGCCCTCCCCGCCGGCGCGCGCGACCCTTCCGGATCGATACCGCCGTCCGAACAGGAGGCGGCCGTGCACGCGCGCGTACGTGACGCTCTCCAGCAGACCCGCGAAAGCCAGGCGAGCATCAGCGTGCCCGCCGAGCTCGTCGACCCGCACCCGCTCGTACGGGCGGCAGCGGCGCGCTTGAAGCGGCGCGACGGCTGGGATCACCCTGCGGGCGTGAGAAGCGCGCCGAAGGAAGTGCTCGACCTGCAGGTCACGAGGAACACGCTCGACCGCGCTCTGCTGCTGATGGACACGCTGCTGCGTAGTTCACGGCATGCCGGGCCGGGTTTTCACGTGATGTCGGGCCAACATTTCACGCCATGCCGGGCTGACCAGAGTCGGGACAACCACGGTGCTACCGTGCGCTCTTTTTGCCAACTGGATTGACCGCCAGAGTGGCGAGCGCCAAGCGGCCCCGCTGTTCGTCGCCGCCTGGGGGTTCTCGCACAAGCTCTTTGCGATCGCGACCCCGACGCAGACCACCCAGGACTGGCTCGGCGCGCAGGTCGCGGCACTCACCGCCTTCGGCTGCGCGCCGGCGGTGATGGTGCCGGACAACGCCACCGCCATCATCAAGCGCGCGTGTCGCTACGACCCCGATCTCAACCCCGCGTACCGCGACTTCGCCGAGCATTACAGCGTGTCGGTCCAACCTGCTCGCGTCAGGAAGCCGAAGGATAAAGCCAAGATCGAGAACGGAGTGCTCATCGCGCAGCGACGCGTGCTGGCGGCGCTGCGTGACGCAACGTTCTTCTCGCTGACCGAACTCAACACCGCGATCACGGCGATCGTCGCAGACCTCAACTCGGAGCGCTTCCAGAAGCGCGAGGGCACTCGCAACTCCGTGTTCGAGTCGCACGAGCGGCCCGCGGCGAGGCCGTTGCCGATGCGCCCCTATGAGTACGCCACTTGGTACAAGTCGCTGGTCCACACGGATCATCACATCGAGGTCGACGAGGGCTACTACTCGGTGCCCTACACGATGGTCGGCCAGCAGGTTCAGCCGCGCATCGACGCGCGGATCGTCGAGATCTTCCAAGGCGGAGCGCTGATCACCGCCCATGCCCGAGTTGAACGCCCCTACCAGCGCCGTACGATCGAGGCTCACCGGCCCCCGGAGCATCGCGCCTACCTCGCCCTCGGGTTCGATCAGCTGCTCAACCGGGCCAGCAAGATCGGCCCGCGCACGGCCGCCGTGCTCACCCAGTCGGCCCTCAAGCGCAAGCACCTCGGCGAGACGATCCGCGCGGCAAACGGCATCCTGCGGCTCGCCAGCGACTACAGCCCCGAGGCGCTCGAGCACGCCGCAAGCCGCGCTCTGGCGCTCAAGGTCTATTGCCGCTCCCGCGGATGCCGATCAGCGTGTTCAGCTCGGGCGAGAAATGCAGCGTCTGCCCGTCGAGGATGCCGCCGTCGAAGTGGATACTGCGGATGTGCGACGCCTGATGCTTTGGCGGCTCCGTGGCGACCCGTGCGGCAGGATCGCTCAAGGCAAACTTGACTGCTTCAAAGGACAGTTCGCCCAATTTGAGATAGCAGGCTTTCCCACGGCCGATTTCATCGAGGCACTTGGGGTCGCCGCCTTCCAGTTCGGCGGGATACCAGTCTAGCCAATCTTGCACTTTGGTGCGGCAGGGGCTGTCCTTGCCCGCACCATCGTGGGTGCGCACCTTCTGAAAGCCAAGTGTGCGGCGGCGGAAGAATTCATTTCGCCCCAACTCGGTGAGCCGGCCACCGCGCAGCTCCGTCCATAGGCCACTGCGTTCTTCCACATGGGCAAAGACGAGGAAGAAGTCGCGGTGGTAGCTTTCCAGCTTCTCGATGGTTGCTACGAGCGACAGCGACGAACGGCCGTTTTCCTGCTCGTACTGAGCTGGAACTTGGCCCTGAAACGCAATGGTCAAGAACGGATTGATATGGTCGTGTCCATCCGCGAGCCAGGCGTCGGAAAAGACGACGAGCGTATGAATGCCATCCCCATCTCCCACCAACAGCTCGACGCCGGGCAACAGCTCGATGCCCTTTTTCCGGGCCGTTTTACGTAGTGCCTTGAATTCCTCGAAGTCGAACTTGTTGTGATTGGTGATGATGCCTAGCTGGATGCCCGCGTTCTCCATCGCGTCCACATAGTTGCTGTTGTAGAAGTTGTCATCGCCCGCGTACTTGAATTCGCGGTCCGCTGGGTGTGCAGATGAAAGTCAGCGCGGACCCACTGTGCTCCTTCTGCAAAGACCACGGATCGAGCCCCTGACTGCTTTGGTCGCAGACTTTCCATCATGGTTCATCCTTATAGTGAGTCCGCGTAGCCCACCAGTCGAGCGGTCTTGGGATCGTAGATGTACCCGGTAATGCTGCCATCCTTGATGCGCGCGACGGCCTCGTCGATCACGAACAGCGGCACGAGAAACCACTCCTCGGGCTGCACGGGGTGGCCGAAGCGGTCGTTGATGGTGATGTTCAACCGCGCGGGCGCGAACAGCCTGTGGAACAGGTTCTCCATCCGGGTGCGGTTGATGCCCGCGAGCTTGTAGGTCGCCACCACTTCGACCTTCGCCAGCAGGTAGGTCGCGTCGTGTCTCGGCGTTGGCGATGCGCGTCTCCACCCGGCCGCCGGTCACGCCCATCTTGTGGATGATGTCGCGGTGCTGCGCGACATAGGGATGATCGGACAGCGAGCGCAGGACGTAGATCGTGCCGCTTTCGACATCATCGGCCTCAAGCTCGCCGCCGAAGGAGAGTTGCCCGCTCTCGGGCGAGGCCAGCCGCCGCGCGGCGGGGTCGTCGTAGAACGCGCGCTGGAGCGAGCGCAGCAGCAGATTGCTCTCGGTGCCGTTGGAGAAGATGAGGCGCAGGCGGCGGTCCACTTCCCCGGCGGTGGTTTTCAGCGGCTCGCCGACCTCGGCGACGTAGAGCGTGAGGCCATCGAGAACGAAAAAGTCCCCGGCCTCAATCGCACGGCGGCCCGCCTCGATGGGCTGGGACTGGCGCAAGCCGGTCTTGACTTCCGTTGCACGCGCTCGAACAAGGGCCGGAAGGTCTCGAAGTCCTCGCACGGCTTGCGATCCGCGATCTCCTCGGCGGCGCGCTTGTCGGCGCTGGTGCGGACATGGCGCAGGACCGTGATGTCGTCCGCGTCGGCTACGCCCGCCAGCTCGGCGGCCAGGTCGTCGATGTCGATGGCTTCATCCGCCGCAGCGGTCGGTGCCCCGGCAAGCAAGCCCTGATGGTCCAGCGGCTCAAGCAGGGCGCGGCAATCCGGGAGCGCGCGCAAGCGGTCGAGGCGCACGGCGTAAAGGCGCTCGAAGATGTCGCGGTCTTCGCCATGCTGCGGCGCACGGCCGTGCTTCTCGGTGAAGCGTTGGATTTCCTCGAAGCCCGCGATGACACGCTCCTCGCTGGCCGGGCGTCCGCCCTTCTTCTCGGGCGGTGCGAACTCGGCAAGCTCCGCGGCGAGTTCGTCAAGATCGGAGTCACTCATAGCGTCCCTCCGCCTTGAAGCGCATGAAGGCGGCCGCGCCTTCGGCCATGCGTCGCTCCCAGGCATCCTGGGAATCGAGCGCCGGAATGCGTCCGCGTTCCTTCTTGAACTGGACGGCGCGAACGGCCATCTCCTTCGCCTCGTCCGGCGTCAGGCTCGTGCGCTTGGCCGCAGATGGCCGCCGCGACCTGCTTCAAGCTGTCCTCGCTCATGGTCTTGGCGAGGATGGCGTAGGCCTCGCCGAAGGGGTTGATGCGGTCGATCAGGTCGATGTCCAGCTCGCGCACGTCCATCGCGAAGCGGCGCACGCCCTCGATCAGGGCGGTGTTGGGCGATCCGTCGGCCTCGCCTTCGCTCTGGCCTTCGGTGACCAGCCGCTTGGCCTGTTGCGTGAGGTTGAGGGCGGCGACGGCGTGCTGGCGCACGGCCTCCTGATCGTCGGCGTCAAGCTCGGGATACCTGTCCTTGATGATCTTGCCCATGCGCACCTGCGTCAGCTCCTCGGGCACCAGCTCTTCATCGAACAGGCCGCGCTCGATGGTGGGCTTCTCCTGCACGAAGGCCGCGATGACTTCGTTCAGGTCTTCCTGACAGATGCGCGCCGCCTCCTTGCTCCTGGGCTCGGCGAGGCCCTTGATCTCGATCTGGTACGCCCCCGTCTGCTCATTGACACCGACATTGCAGCGGTTCGGGTCGTAGCCACCCTCGCCGTAGTCAAAACCCGGCGTCGGGCCGCTGTCGGGGTTCTTGGGCCGGAACTCGAAGCGCGGAGCAAGCACCTGCTCCATCAGCAGGCTTGCCGCGATGGCCTTCAAGGTATCGTTGACGGCCTCGGTGACCGCGGCCTCGGCCGCATCCGGCTCGGCGATCAGGTTGGTGAACCGCGCGCGGGTCTTGCCGGGTGCGTCGCGGGTGGCACGGCCGATGATCTGCACGATCTCGGTCAGGCTGGCGCGGTAGCCCACGGTCAGCGCGTGTTCGCACCAGACCCAGTCGAAGCCTTCCTTCGCCATGCCCAGCGCGATGATGATGTCCACATGGTCCCGGTTGTTCTTCTGCGCCGGGTCCTTGAGCGCGGCGGAAACCCGGTCGCGCCTGGTGGCATCGTCATCGACCAGATCGGCGATGCGCAGCACGCGGCCATCGGGACGAACGACCTTCTGGAAGCCGGTTGCAGCATCAACGCCGTCCCAAACGCCCAGCGCCTCGATGATGTGCTCCACCTCCCGCATCTTGTCCTTCGTGCTCTCGCGCGAATTGACGTTGGGGATGTGGATGATGGTCTTCTCGGCGGGGTCGAGGACATTGAGGATGTCATCGACGTAAGGCCCGCTGTAGAAGAAGTAGCCGATGTCGAGTTGCTTGAGGTACTCGTAGCCGTTGAGCTGTTCGTAATAGGTGTAGGTGACGGTATCGAACTTCGACTCGTCCTGCGGGGCCAGCACGGCCTCGGCGTCGCCGCGGAAGTAGGAGCCGGTCATGGCGACGATGTGCGTCTTGCCGCGCGCGAAGAACTGCCCCAGGTGCAGGCCGAGCCTGTTGTCCGGGTTGGCTGAAACGTGGTGGAACTCATCGACCGCGATCAGGCGGTCGTCGAACGCCGCCACGCCGTAGGCATCGACCGCGAAGCGGAAGGTCGCGTGGGTGCACACCAGCACCTGGTCGTCGCCTTCGAGGAATGCGCCGAGAGACTTGACCTTACCGCCGTTGTCGTTGCCCGGCGCGTTGCACAGGTTCCACTTGGGTTCGACGTGCCAGTCGGCCCAGAAGCCGTACTTCGACAGCGGCTCGTCGTTGAAGCTGGCCCCGATGGACTTCTCGGGCACGACAATGATGGCCTGCTTCAAGCCCTGGTTCGCCAGCTTGTCGAGGGCGATGAACATCAGCGCCCGGCTCTTGCCCGAGGCGGGCGGCGACTTGATGAGCAGGTACTGCTCGCCGCGCTTCTCGTAGGCCCGCTCCTGCATGGGCCGCATCCCGAGCGCATTAGCCTTGGTCGATACTCCATTGCGGGCATAAGTGACGGAAACGGAGGGAACGGCGCGCTGCCGGGTGTCGTTATCGATCATGATTCATCGTCCGCTTTGGCTGTACCTGCAGCATTTCCCATCAATTCCTGTTCGATCTGTTCGATGCTTGGCAAATCTGTCGCCAGTTCCGGCGGCAGGGATTCAATCAGCTTGTATTCCGCCACGCCCAGTGGTTGATTATTCTGGCGCAGCGCGTATTCGGCCACGACCTTGTTCTTGCTCTTGCATAGCAGCAGGCCGATGGTCGGGTTGTCCTGCGGGTGTTTGACCTGCTCATCCACGGCCGTCAGGTAGAAGCTCAATTGCCCCAGATGCTCGGGCTTGAACTTGCCGGCCTTCAGTTCGATGACCACATAGCAGCGCAGCTTGAGGTGGTAGAACAGCAAATCGATGAAAAACTCGTCGCCGCCCACGTCCAGCAGCACCTGCCGGCCGACGAAGGCGAAGCCAGCACCCAGTTCCAGCAGAAATTCAGTGACGTGCTTGACCAGCGCATTCTCGATGGCACGCTCACCCGCTTCGCGGCTCAAGCTAAGAAAGTCGAAGCGATACGGGTCTTTCAGGGATTCGCGCGCCAGGTCGGACTGCGGCGCAGGCAAGGTGGTTGAAAAATTGGTTGCCGCTTTGCCGCTACGCTCCAGCAAACGGGTTTCAATATGGATGTTCAGCACATTGCGCGACCAGCCGTGCGCAATGGCGCTTTCGGCGTAGGCCAGCCGCTGGGCCGGGTCTTTCAACTGCGACAGCAGCACGAGGTTGTGGCCCCAGGGCAATTGTCCAACAGCCTGTTGGACAATTTGCTCGTCGGGCCAGGCCGCCGCGAACGCCCGCATGTACATCAGGTTGGCGCGGGAAAAGCCTTTCATCTCCGGGAAAGCCGAGCGCAAGTCCTGCGACAGCCGCTCGATGACTTTCGCGCCCCACCCCTGCGCGGCCTGCCGTGCCAGGATGTCCTGGCCAATCTGCCAGTACAGCAGCACCAGCTCACGGTTGACCGCCAGCGCGGCGCGTTGCTGGGCTGTGTGGATGCGGGTTTTCAAGTCAGCCAGCCAGTCGGCGTAGCCTTCGGGCGCTGGTGTCAGCTTGACGGGTTTGTCGCTCATGCCTTGACTCCCGCCTTGTGCTTCTTGCCCTTGGCCGGTGCAGCCGAAGCGGTCATCTTGGTATAGAGGTCGAACAGCTTCTCCAGCCGCTGGGTGTCGTTCCTGAAGCGTCGGCCGATGTAGATGCGCTCCAGCACTTCGTCGTTGCGATCATGCGCCGCCCGCAGATCGGCCGGCATGTTGTCGGGGTCGTAGAGGTCGGCGATGGTCGCGGGGAAGTGATGCTCCCGCGCCAAGAGGATGTCCTCCGCGCAGCGCGTCAGGTCGGCCTTGTTTTTCTCGGTCAGCGTCGGCACCGGGAACGTGTTCCAGCCGAGGGTGTTGGAGTAGCGGATATCCGTTTTCAGCTTGCCGCAGACGGTGGCGATCCAGACGAGGTGCATTCTTGAGCCGATAACGGCAAGGTGCCATAGCGGCTCGTCGTTGAAGCTTGCACCGATGGACTTTTCCGGCACGACGATGACGGCTTGCTGCAAGCCCTGGTTCTGCAATTTATCGAGCGCCACGAACATCAGGGCGCGGCTCTTGCCCAAAGCGGGCGGCGACTTGATGAGCAGGTATTGCTCGCCGCGCTTTTCAAAGACCCGCTCCTGCATGGGCCGCATTCCAAGCGCATTGGCCTTGGTCGATGCGCCGTTGCGGGCATGGGTGACGGAAACGGAGGGGATTATTTTTGTTTCGATCACCATCAAGATTCCGCCTCGTCGTCAGCGACGTTGCCTGCTGTTTCGTCATCCTTGCGCGTCTGCTCGAACATGCGATGAAGCAAGTCGAGTTTTTCGCGCACCTCGCCTGCGGCAGCGGGCGTCAGCTCAGCATGCGGAATCAGCCGATGCAACTCGCCCTTGGTGAGCAACATCGTGCCGCCCAACTTCTGGGCCAGTTCGCGAAAGAACGACTCGGCCACCGCGCTGAGTTTCATGCGCTCGGTACGCGATTCCCAGATGAGGCGTGCGGCGTCTGGTGGCGAGGTCGCCCAGGTCTCGTAATCCGCGACGCTGGCTCCAAAAATCTTGTCGCGCAATGTAGCGGCCAGCGCCTCGTCCACCGTGGCACGCGTCTGTTGGGCAAACAAATCGTCGGCCGGATATTGCGCATACGCGTAGCGGCGCAGCAGTTCGGGCGTGATGAAGTAGTTTTCGGCCTCGTACCTCCGCCAGTAGCGGATTTTCAGCGCCCCCGCATCGCGGTTTTGGCGGTTCTGCCCGTCATTGTCGAGGATAGCCAGACCTTGCAAAGTCGGGAGCAGATTTCGCAGGGCATTGAAATGCTCGCGCGGCGTCAAGCCGAAGCCACCCTCAACCCGTTCCAGCTCGGCGTCCACGTCCTGCAACGGATAGTTGTTCTGCACATAGAAGCTGTTGATACGCTCATCCCAGATGCGCGCCACCGGATGGTCCAGCCTCTGCGCCAGCCCGCGCAGCATGTCCACATCGGTACCGCCTTCCACGTACAGCACATACCCGCGCTCGCGGGCTTTCACATAGTGCTCGGCGCCAAAGTGCTTGAGGCTGTTAAGGATGTCCTGTTTTCTAGCCAGATCGTCGGCACGGCCTTCCAGCAGCAGCGTGAGGTTGGTATCCAGCGCTTCGTCGAGAATCACCTCAGAGTGGGTCACCATTACCACCTGCGAGCCGTTTTCGCTGGCGATGTCCCGTAGCAACACATACACCTGTTTCTGCCGCAGGATTTCCAGGTGGGCGTCGGGCTCGTCCACCAGCAGCACGCTGCGTTTGTGCGAGTAGAGGTAGGCAAAGATCAGCAGCATCTGCTGGAAGCCCCGGCCCGAGGAAGCGACATCCAGCCGTTCCTTCACCGCCGGCTGGCGGTACTGCAGCTCGATGCTGCCGCGCGTGGTTTCCAGCGGCGCCGTCAGCTCCACGTCGAACAGGCGTTGCATCAGCAGGGTGACACGTTGCCAGTCCTCGGTGGACTGGTTGTAGACCATCAGGCAGAGGTTGCGCAGCACCTGGGCGGTCTGACCCTGGCCGAGCAGCACATCAACGGCCCCAGGCTTCAGTATCTTCTCTTCGGTTTCCAGCCCTGACATCGGGTAGAGCAATTCCACCTTCAGGCTGGCGGCATGGGCGATCAACTCCGATTCACCGCTGACTGATTCGTCCGGTGCGCAATACACCAGTTCGTCGCCCTGACTGCGAAAACGCATGGCCAGTGGCCGCACCTGGCCCTGGAATTCCACCCCTACGGTGAGGACCATGGGGATGTCCTTGTTGCCCTTGCGGACGTGGGTGTTGTGCCAGAAAAAGCGCGTGCGCGTCACTGGCACAGCAACGATGTTCAACCGGTTGAGCGACGTGGCGGTGCGTTCCCTGGCCGAGGAATCCTTGCGCACGTCGTACCAGGTGCGCACCGCCTGCGACCAGAGCGCAAGGGCCTGGATGGCGCTGGTCTTGCCGCAGTTGTTGGGGCCGATCAGCACTGCGGGGTGATCCAGTTCGATACGCTGCCTGTCCCCGAAACGCTTGAAATTTTCGATCTCGATGTAGTGCAGCAGGCGCATGGTCAGGCACTCCCTCTGGATTCAGCAATCGACGGGGATAGAACAGTTTTTTTCGCTTTTGATCCGGGCTTGGTCGCTGCCGTCATCTTCGTATACAGATCGAACAGCTTCTCCAGCCGCTCGGTGTCGTTCCTGAAGCGGCGGCCGATGTAGATGCGCTCCAGCACTTCGTCGTTGCGCTCATGCGCCGCGCGCAGGTCGGCGGGCATGTTGTCGGGGTCGTAGAGGTCGGCGATGGTGGCCGGAAAGTGGCGCTCCCGCGCCAGCAGGATGTCCTCGGCGCAGCGCGTGAGGTCGGCCTTGTTTTTCTCGGTCAGCGTGGGCACCGGGAAGGTGTTCCAGCCGAGGGTGTTGGAGTAACGGTAGCGCGTTTCCAGCTTGCCGCAGACGGTGGCGATCCAGACCAGGTGCAGGCGGCTGGCGATGAGCGCCATGTTCCAGAGCGGAGCGTCGTAGAGAGCGAAGGCGAGATTGCTGACGATGGCTCTTTGTGGAAGCAGCCCGATGGGTAAATACTCGCGGCGTTCTGAACTCACTTGCGGAACGATCAGTGTGTGCCGGGAAGCAATGGCCTGAATCTGCCGAAAGCGATGTGGATAGTTGGCCGCGGGCCTTGTCTCGGCCGCCTTGCTTGAGGCTCTGAATTGCCTGACTTGTTCAAATCGTTCGCAAAGAGCAGGAATCGTGTTTGCTATCGGAGCATCGCTGTCCTCGACCCACACGCAGAATCGTTCAAGACCACGAATGAACTCCGCTGCACCGACGTATTGACGGATGAAAGTAGAAGCCTCTGGGTATGCAGCAACAAGCCTGCTCCGCTCGGCAGCAGATAGAACGAGGTTGCCACCGTCGGTGGGCTTATTTCCCCAGACCATCGCGGTATTCCCACTGTGTGGGCGTGCGATTGAATCGACAATGACATTCGGACCTGGTATCAAATAGGCGTTGATATGCTCCGCTTGCTTGGCAATGACAGCTCCATCGTTGGCAACAGAATAAAGCCGACGCATTTTGCCAGGGTGATTGGAAATACCAACTACCGCAACCGTTACACCAGCATTGTTGCTGGCAAGGTTGGCCCATTTGAATGAGGTATGGGCAAAGGCAATTTCATGTCCTGTCTTGAAGACCAGAGGCCAAAGTATAGGCACCTGCTCGCCTTGGCAGATTGAATTGGTGGTCACAAACGCAGCTACTGTATTAGTGTATGTGCCGTAGTCAGCAGCCTTCAGAAACCAAGCCGCCACGTAATCGAGTGACTTCCAGCCCTTCGCGCGCCCCTCAAATAGCGCTTAATCTCATCCTTCTGTTCCGCTGATTGCCATGTGAAGCCCAAGTACGGCGGATTGCCGCAGATATACGTCTCGCCGCCTTCGTTCTCGAAGTCGATCTCAGCCTGGTCGAGCGGCGAGCCGAACAGGTCATCGGCCTGCACCTTCACGCCGGTTCCGGTCGGCGGGCAAATGCTCAACCAGTCCAGCCGCAGCGCGTTGCCGCAGGTAATCCAGTTCTCGTTGCGCAGAGGCAGGAACTCGGCCAGCGCCAGCTTCTGCCCCCGGTACAGCACGTCGCACTGGTACTCGGCGATGACCAGCGCGAGGCGGGCGATCTCCGCCGGGAAGTCGCGCAGCTCGATGCCGCGAAAGTTGGTGAGCGGGATTTCCGATGCGCGATCCGGCTCGCCGCGCCGCCGGTTGATCTCGGCCTCGATGGCGCGCATTTCCTTGTAGGCGATGACCAGGAAGTTGCCCGAGCCGCAGGCCGGGTCGAACACCCTGATCTTCGCCATGCGCTTGCGCAGGTTGAGCAACATGCGCGCGTTGTCGCCCGCTTCCTCCAGCTTCGCCCGCAGGTCGTCGAGGAACAGCGGGTTCAGCACCTTCAGGATGTTGGGGACGCTGGTGTAGTGCATGCCCAGCTCGCCGCGCTCCTCGTCCTCGGCGACGGCCTGGATCATCGAGCCGAAGATGTCCGGGTTGATGCGGGTCCAGTCGAGGCCGCCGACGTGCAGCAGGTAGGACCGGGCGATCTTGCTGAAGCGCGGCACGTCGATGCTGCCGGAGAACAACTGGCCGTTGACGTAGGGGAAGTCTTCGGCCCAGCGGGGAATCCCGGCAGTGGGCCGATCCTCCTTCTGCGTGTTCATCGCCAGGAACAGCGTGCCGATCACCTCATGGGTGTTCGACGAATCCTTCGCGCTCATCTGCGCAACGGTCTCGGTGAAGCGGCCCTTGCCGACGAAGATGTCGGTGTCCTCGGCGAAGAAGCAGAAGATCAGCCGCGCCATGAAGTGGTTCATGTCGTGGCGGCGCTCCGCCGTGCCCCATTCGGGGTTGTCTTTCAGCAGCTCGACGTAGAGGCGGTTCAGGCGGCTGGTGGCGCGGATGTCGAAGGCGTTTTCGCTGATCTGGCGGACGGTGCTGATGCCCGCCAGCGGCAGGAAGAAGCCGAAGTGGTCCGGAAAGTCCTTGAAGGCGCAGGCGACCGTCTCGCCGCTGGTCAGGTCTTCGGCCTCGAAGTCCACGCCGTCGGTGGCGAGGATGAACTTCGCCTTGGCCTTGGCCGTCGCCGGGCTGGCCCTGAGCGCGGCCAGCGTCTGCGTCACCCGCCCAGCGTCGCAGGTCAGGATGTGGATGTTATTCGTCTGGAGCACGCCGCCGAGATCGGACTTGTTCGACGCCCCCGCGCGCAGGCGCTTGAGGGTCGTCGCCTTGTTGCCGAAGGCTTCGAGGAAGGCGTAGGGGAACTCGGCGGGGTCGAAGGGCTGCTCCGCGAGGTCGGTGATGGCCTGTTCGATCTCGACGGCATTCATGGGCGTACGGACACCCCTCCGGGCGAGGCCGCCAGGTTGGTATCGTTCTGCGGGGCGCTCATGTTTTGTCCTGCGTTTTCTCGGCTATCTGCGCGGCAATCCAGCGATCCAACTCGGTGCGACGAAACCGCCAGGTGCCGCCCAGCTTGAACCCCGGTATCTCTCCCTGCTGGGCCAGCCGGTAGACGGTCTTCTTGCCTGCCTTCAGGTAGACCGCCACTTCATCCAGGGTGAGAATTTCGCCATCGGGTTGGTTCATGTCAGGCCACTCGCTTGGTATCGCACCGCGAAGTCTTCCAAAGTTTGGCCAAGTTTACCACCTTGCCCATCCGAATGAACCCCGAATCTCATGTGCGCGAAGCCACGGATTCGGCCGGCGCCCCTGTCTTGCGGCAGCCTCGCTGCACTGGCTCGATGGCAACACCATGTGCTTCGGCCGGCCAGGTCGTAGATGGATTACGCCAAGAAGGGGGCGTATGTCGTTTCTCGGAAAAAGCAGGCAACGTAGTAACCTTTGGCCTTCATAGCCTTGCTCGCTGTGGCCTCATCTGGATGAGTGCGACTCGCGCCTGAGCGGCATCGTCGCCGCCATCGTCGGCTTGGCCGAAGCTAAGCGCGCGCCCGATACGAAGCGCAGGTGCGCGCGCGCAACGAGGAACGTCGTCAACTGCGCGTCCTGTTCCGCGACGCGAGCCGACTGCAGCGAGCGAACCGCTTGCGCGAGTTCATCGCCGCCGTCGAGGACCGAGCACGGAACGAAGGAGAGCTCTCACCCGAGAAGCAGCAGTGGATCGATTGGGCCAGAGCGAAGGCGGACTGGCTCGATCCACTCGTTCGACGAAGCGATCCGATCCTGGATGCGCTGGAGCCCGAGGCTCCGAGTTACTGGCAATACTGAGCCCTTCTGATCTCCGATCCGCTGGCGGCGCGATTCCCGGAGTGATGAGCTATGGCCAGGACGCTGGAAGCGACTCCTGCTCCACCGCAATCCGGTGCACCGATAGCCGACCTTGAGACCGTCCTCCTTTGGGAGGGCGAGATCGACAACTACCGAATTCGGGAGCTGCTGGGCGTCCAAGCCGTCTGGGCGAGCCGGTTGATGGGTGCGCTCCGGAAGCGCGTGGGTGATCGCGCAGCGCGCTCCACCGCACACGCGCCATTGCGCTTGACGCCCGGTCAGCAAGACCGGGAAAAGCGTCAGTCGCCAGACGACTATCTACGCATCGTGGCGGGCGCAGAGCAGCCGCCGGCCCGCGACCCGCTCCTCGAGGACGCGAGACGTGACCTTTCGGTCGTGGCGCCCGAGACCTTCGCCGCGGTCGTGCAGGCCATACGGAAAGGGATCGGCCTGCAGCTCGTCTACCGATCGATGAACCACCCGTCCGGTACCGACCGGCTTGTGTTCCCGCACGCCCTCGTCCGAGTGCCACGCCGGTGGCACATGCGCGCCTGGTGTACCGAGTGTCGGGACTTCCGCGACTTCACGCTGGGCCGGGTCGCGAACGCCAGCCTCGTGGAATCGCCAGCGCCAGCGCGGCGATCGGACGACAAGGACTGGAACGAGATCACCACCGTGACGATCGTGGCGCATCCCGATCTCACGGCCGAGCAGCAGAGCATGATCGCGGCCGAGTATTTTCCGGGGGCCAGTGCGCGCCAGCTGAGCGTGCGCCGCTGCCTCGTCGGCTACATAGTTCAAGACCTGCGACTGGCGACCAACGCGGCCAAGCACAAGCCGCCCGAGTTCCAGCTGCTCGTCAGCAATGCCGAAAGGCTCGGCGACGCTATCTGGGCGGAGTAGCCGCTTCCCAGCCGCCGGATGACGATCACGCCGCGCGGGGTCGACTCAAGCCGTAGGCCCGCGCGATCCGTTCGGCAATCTCGCCTACGCTGCTGTTGATCTTGAGCGACTTCAGATCGATCGAGTGATCTGTCTCGATCGCGTCGAGGAAGCGGTTCAAGTCCTGCGCGATTCTCTCGGCGACTGGTATGCGAGTGTCCGGGGCGAGCAGCTGCGACAGGCGGAGCACGTCGTTCGCGTGCTTGCGGATGTTCTTGGTGTCGATCGGCTCACCCTTGGCCTGACGTTCGCCGAGGTCCAGCCAGGCGCTCGCCTTGAGCGGAATCAGCCTGTCCTCGCCCACCCACGGCAGGCCGTCGACTTCCCTGCGCCCGGCCAGGATGAACTCGTAGTACGCATCGTCGAGCAGGATCGCGGACAAGCTCGCGACGGCCTCGTCGACGGGAATCGGTGTGAGGTGGCTTCCTTCGGCCAGCTTGATCCCCTCAGGGGCCCGGCAGAACAGCTCGAGCATGGCAGGAAAGCGATCATCGGCCGGCTTCTGGAATCGATAGAAGACCGGCTTCCCGGTGTCACTGGACTGTCGGATTTCGTAGCGCCCCGCCTCGATGAAGCGCCAGAACACTTCGCCGAATGACGGGCTGAGCGTCTCGATGTGCAGGACGATGTCCAGGTCCTTCGTGGCACGAAACTCGAGCCCCGCCTCTTCCGTCGCAAGAGTCGCGGCCGTGCCGCCGATCAGCACGAATTGATCGGCGTGCCCGGCGAAGTGCTCACGAAACACGTCCAGTCCCCTCACCACGGAAAGCGCCCCTTGAGTTCATCCAACGCGAGTTGAACACGCTCGTCCTGGTTGCCCTGCAGGCTGAGTGTCAAGGAAAGCGGATCGACCGTATCGCTGTCTCGCGCGAGTGCTGGGCTGTAGTGCCAGAGTTCCCATTCGCAGGCACCCGGCAGCGGCTCGGGCAGCGTCTCGAAGCTGGCCTGTGTCGCTGCCTTCCATTCCGCCTGTGCGACGGCGTAGGTCGGCCACTGAGGTTCAGAAAGCATCGAAAACCGTGCGAGCGCGCTCAGGCCCGCGAGCCTCAACGGACGCGGCCTCGGCTTCGGAGGTGGAAGCATCCAGACTCGACGCTTGACCGGGCTGCGCAGCATCGGTCTCGCGTGCTCCCAGGTCTGCGCGGCCGTGCGCTCCGTATGGAGCCATCGCACCCTCCCCTCGGTGCGCAGGGTCGCAATGCCGGCCGCCGTGAGCTCCTTGACCGCTCGCGACAGGGTCATCGGGGTGTAGCCCAGCTCGCCGACCACCTCGGCTGGCTGCCACTGGTCGCGCCAAGGCCTTCGCAGCAGGACGGCGATCAGCATCGCCTGCGTCGCCGGGCTGAGCGCGGTCTGGGCAGCGATTGTCGGCTTGCGAAAATACTCGCGCAGGTCGATCCCGAGATCCGGCAGATAGAGCTGGTTGCCCGGCACCAGGAACGGCACCTTCTGCTCGATGAGGCGCTTGCGTTCGTAGGACGCGAGGGTGCGGGTGACGTAGACCACTGGCATCCCGGCAAGTTGTCGCAGCCTGTCCAACTGGCCGCGAACGTTGGCCAGCCCCGGTCGGTCGGCCCGTTGATCGATCGCCAGGAGTATTTGACGATCCAGGAGCTTCAGTTCCCGGACCTCGAACGCTTCCTGCAGGAAATAGGGCAGCTTGCCACTCCCCGCCCACGCGCGTACCTTGGGCGCGATTCCCAAGGTCTCATGCAGATACGCGTGGACGGCAGCAGCGTCGTCACGCTTGGCACGGGCTTTATCTAACATAGCGATCGCACGATAACACGAGTCATGTTATCGTGCAATGGCGCGTTATCTCGATGCCGCGCACAGCCTCAGGCCCGGTGCGGGACAACGTGACCCGACGCCCAGACGCGCCTCCCAGTCGTGATGACAGAGCGGGCCGCGCGAGCGAAGAAGCGCCGCCCCACCTTGTGCCCTGCACGCCTATCGAATATTCCAGAGGACTACGCTGATTAGCGGACAAGCTGATTGCCCATGAGTCAACCCGACCCCGTCACGTTTGGCAGGTACATCGCGGACGCCCGCAAGAAGCTGCAGATGAGCCAGAAGGAACTTGCGTCACAGATTCTTCTCGAGGAGGACGACGAACCGATCTCGCCGCAGTACCTCAACGACATCGAGCGCGATCGCCGCAATCCGTCGTCTGACCACCTGATCCAGCAGTTCGCGAAGGTCCTGAAGATCGATGCCGACTATCTCAACTACCTCGCAGGCAAGCTTCCCGAGGAGATACGCCGGAAGAACCTTTCCGAGGACGCGGTGAAAGCAGCCTTCCTCGCCTTCCGCAAGCCGCAGAAGAAGTGACCGATGGTGACCTACGTTCGCGATCTGACGGGCAGGTTTCAGCAACGCCCGCACTACAAGCCGGAGGAACTGGATCGCGAATGCGAGTCCGTGATCACGGGATTTCTCAAAGGGCTGTACGGCGAAGCCCGTTATCCCGTCGACACCGAGGACCTGAAGACGCTGATCGAACGCGACGCGGAGGACCTCGACGTCTACGCAGACCTCTCGATCTACGGCCCGGACGTTGAAGGCGTCACCGAGTTCAAGCCAGGCCGAAAGCCGGCGGTGAAGATCGCCTCGGTCCTCACCGAAGACGAGCGCCGCGAGAACCGCCTTCGCACAACCCTGACGCACGAATGGGGCCATGTCCATTTCCACGCCTACCTCTGGGAAGTGGAGCCACCGCCGCCCGACCTGCTGCGCCAACAGCCGAACCGCGACAAGATCCTCTGCAAGCGCGATTCGATGCTCGACGCGGCGCAGACGGACTGGATGGAGTGGCAAGCGGGTTACGTCTGCGGCGCGATCCTGATGCCGAAGACTGCGGTGCTTACGCTCTGCCGCTGCTTTGCTGAGGACCATGGCGCCGGCCGAGCACGACGACGGTCGAAACTATGAAGCGAAAGCCACTGGGAAAGTGAGGCAGGCTCGGGGGAGAACAACGGGATGAAGTCGCCATACGATATTGGGCAACGCCATACGCTCTGGCGTCTCCGCGTCTACATGTGCTTCTTGTAGTACGCCCACTGCACACTGGCCAGACCGCCCGTCGACGCCGCGCCGAGCGGGACGCACAGTCCCCACCGCACCGGCCCGGGCCACATCAGCAGGGCAACCCCGCCCAGCCCCAGCACCGCCAACTGCAGGTACTTCGCCCGGTGGTACAAGCTGGCCGACTCGCGTCCTCCGCAGGCTCGGCGGATCGCACGCTGGGTGAACCCATCGGCGGCGCCGACCGCATACAGAAGCAGGAGCAGCGGCGCGAAGCGCGCCAGGATCGCTGCGCGCACGCCTAGCAGCTGGGTGACAACCATCGCCGCCTCGATGCCCTATCGGTGCGAGACATAGCTGCGCCGCATGATCGTGTCCGGGATCGACAGCGCTGACACGTTGGCGAACTGCGCGCCCATGTCGTGGATGCCGGTGGCCTCGAACACGAACGAGTAAAGGGCATTCGCAGGCCCGGTGATGACGCCGGCGCCGGCGCCCTGCCGAGCGGCGAGCGCGATGCCGCCCGCAAGATCGTGCGCCAGGAGCTCGCGCAGCCGCTCGATCCCCTGCGGCCACACCTTGAACACGAACACCCGGTCGACGATCCACGCGCACAGCAGGAGCGCGACCAGACCCGGGGCCAGCGAGAAGGCCAGCTTCAGCGGGCTCGGCAGCACACCGGCCAACGCGCCGTCATGGAAGGCCGCATTCCTAGACGACACGTCGACCCTCCGGTTCGGCGGGGTCCTCCGGCTGATTCCAGGGCCCGTCGAGGCGGGCGCGCAGCGTCTCCCCGATCACCGCCAGGCTCGTCGGCATTAACGGATCGCTCGACGCCGAAGGCAGCGGCATGCGGATCTTGTGAAGCTGGCCGCCGTGGATGAGTGCGAACGCCTCGCCCTTGGGCAGTTGCACCAGATCCCAAATTTACCGTCAAACTGGAAGGCATCCCCCCCGATAGATGTCGATAGAACTCGACAGACGTTCTCTATACGATACAACAACTTACCATCGATTCCCGATAGATCCCGATAGACCCTGAAAGACGCCGAATCACTCCCACTCAATTGTTCCGCAGCATCGCAAGTCCTCGCCGCCGCAGCAATTCCTGAAATCGCGGGAAAACTTTACCGTCAGCTTGACCGTCATGACATCCCGCTTGGTGACGCAGTATGCCGATAGAGCACGAAAGGCGAACCTTCAGTGAACACTCTCGAACCCCGCAACCAAAGCATCGGCCTGCTCTGCAAACTTCCTGGCATTGTCCTTTCGCAACTGCAGCAGGTTCTGCAGCTTCCAGCGTACGCCGGGAAGATGCTCAACGTGCGCGATGCCGAGCGCCGACCATTCTGGCTCCGCGCGAACGAGTGACAGCAGAAACCGGCGCTCGTCATCGTCCAGTTCCCGCTGGATCTGCCTCACCAGCCTCTCCCTTGTCGCGATCAAGGCGTCCAGAGGTATGGGATCCTCCGTCATTCCGAGAAAATTGTGTGCGTGGTCGTGCCGGATGTCACGTAGCTGGGGGAACAACAACTCATGGATCGGTCTCTTGCCGCAGGCCAGATAGACGACGAACGCACGGCGGATACCGGGCGTGACGCCTTCGTGCTCGTAGAGCTTCATCACATCGAACAGGTCGCGCGGATGCTGGCGATCGAGTGCCGAGCAGAGCTTGCCGCCGTACAGATCCTCCAGCGACACCATCGGCAGTTCCACATCTGCGAGCAACTGGTTGCGGGCGGCTGGCACGAGGGAAACTCTGCGGACAGGATGCACCGTCCCGCGCATCACGAAGTTGACTTCGACCTTGACCTCAATCCTGTCGCGGCGAACCAGCAGCTTGGTTTCGCCTGCCTCCGCCTCCGGAATGTGTGCCTGGAATCCACGCCGGATCAATCTCCCCGCTGCTTCGCGGATCGCCGCATTGATGCGCGCCAGCGCTTGGTCGCGCGGCAGCGTGTGGTCGGGGAATACGAGGTCGAGATCCACGGACAGCCGTGGCATGTCGCGTACGAAGAGGTTGATGGCCGTACCACCCTTCAGCGCGAAGGTTTCGTCGACGAATACCAGCGGCGCGACCTGCGCCATCATCGTCGCAGTCTGGAGATATACCGGGTTCATGGCTTGAGTACCAGCAGCCCTTCCGCGGACCGCGACACCCACGGTCGATCGCTGCCTTTAGGCAGCGTGGCCGGATCCAGCTTGCTCATCCAGGGTAACGAGCCCTCCCGACCCAGCAGCAGACACAGCCGGACCGTCTTGATGCTAGTGCATTGCTGCAGAAGCTCGCGCAGCACATCCGCACGCAGGTTGTAGGTGCTTTCGACCAGCTCGCGGGCTTCCTGCAGCGTCTGCCGCACGCCGACTTCGCTCAGCAGTTCCAGCAATGCCCGCTCCGGCATTGAGACCAGTGGGGCTCCGCTTCGCTGCTCGAAAGGGCCGACATGCAGAAGCGCTTCGGGACGCTCATCGAACAACCGCTTGCGGTGGTACTCGGCCGGAAACCGGTCTGTGAACCACGCGGGCAGCCGACCAGCCGTCCAGCCGTACAGCTGCAGTACCGGTTGCTGCGCCACGTACTGGCGCAACCCATGCCAATCGAGCGCCGACTTTCCTCCCACGTGCAGCCCTTCGAACTTGCGCTGCAACAGCAGCAGACTGGGGCGCAGCACGGGCGGCTCGTTTGGCCTGCAGAACACTCCGCGCGCCAGACGCGTGAGCCAGCCGGCGCGTACGTAGTGAACCGCAAGGTCCGCGGAGATGCCCATGGCAGCCAGGTCTTCGGACGCCAGCGGCGCACCAGACACCAGCCTGGTGTAGAGCGTATTTAGCCTGCTTGCTTTGGTCGTAGTCATGCTACGACTATTACAACGCTCTCAAGTTTAAGTCAATTTACTCTGGTTAGCTTTGTCGTAGTTAAACTACGGTAATGCAATCTATTTCAAATTCTCGCGGATAGCGGATGGGAAGTTCAACCCACCTGCCCCCCGGAATCTATTCGCAACGGGCCTGTCGCGCTCAGAACGGCTACGATCACTTGAAAGTCGGTGTCGCGGCACATGGTTTGGCGCGTCCGCCAGCTTCCGGGACCTACAATCCAACATTTACTCAGGTCTGATCGGCGCCTCAGGATGACCAGTCCCTCCCTGCACCCCTCCGCCGCCGTGCTCTTCAGCCATGTGATAGCGGAGAACAGCCCGCACTACCGTGCCATCCTCGAAGCGTTCGCCACAGCAAAACGCCAGTTCCGCCTGCACCTTCGCCCCGACGATGTGCTCGTCGAAGCCCGCTGGCCCGATGCTCAGCCGTCCCTCGAAGCCGTTCAGCACGCGCTGAGCCAACTCGTCGAGTGGGGAAACCTGCAAGCTCAGCCCGACACCGCACGCGTCTCCACCATCGAAGACTTCTACCGCAAACGCCTGCTCTACCGGATGACTGTCGGCGGCGAAGCGGTCGAAGCGGGCCTTCACGCATTCAGTGAGACGCTCGCGAGACGTGCCGAGCTGCAATCCGTCGCTCTTGACGATATTCGCGCGCGGCTGATCTCAATACGTGAGCTCATGAACGAGGCGCCGCCCGACTCCGCCAAGGTCCACGGCGCACTCCGGGATCTCGTACACATCTTCGCGGGCCTCTCGAACAACGCCGAGGCGTTCATGGCCGGGCTAGCGCGCACGATTGAGCTGCAGCGAGCGGAAATCTCGGCGGTGATGGGTTTCAAGACCCGTCTCATCGACTACCTGCAGCGCTTCATCGGCGATCTCGTTACGCGTTCCAGCCAGATTGCCGAGCTACTGCTCGATCTCGCCCCTGCGGAGCCCTCGCTTCTGAGGCTTGCAGCCGAACGCGACGCGCGCAACGCCGCGCCAGACGATGCTGATGCGAGTGAAGAGGCCCTGAGCATACGGCTGGATTCGTGGACCGAGCGCTGGGAAGGGCTGAAGCTCTGGTTTCTATCCAATGGCAGGGAGCGCTCGCAGGCAGATCTGCTTCGCGCGAGCGCCCTTTCCGCCATTCCGCGCCTCCTGCAAGCGGTCTCGCTCTTGCACGAGCGCCGCGCGGGGCGCAGCGATCGGGCGGCGGACTTCCGGCGCCTGGCGCTCTGGTTTGCGGAAGTCCCGACAGACGCACATGCCCACAGGCTGTGGCGTGCGGCGTTCGCACTGTCGCCCTGCCGGCATCTTGCACTTGCCATCACGGAAGAAAAGATCAGCGCCACTACGCCGTGGCGGTCCGCTCCTGGAATTGCGGTGCTGCCGAAGCTTCGTGAGCAGGGGATACTCCCGACCCGGGGCGCGCCACCGAAAATTCTGGACCGGTCCAGAGAACGCGCAGTGCTCGCCGCGCGCGTCGCGGAAGAATCCGCCCAGACTGAGGCGGCGCGCGCGTTCCTCGCGACGAATCGCGAGACCCGCCTTTCGGAGCTCGGTCGGCTCGACGCACCCGCCTTCCGAATGTTCCTCGCCCTGTTGGGCGAAGCGCTCGCGGCCCAAACGAACCCCGACCAGCCTGTGGAGCGACAGACCGGCGACGGCACGCTCGCGGTTCGCCTCGTCCCACTTGAACCGGCAAGTAGGGTGGAGCTCGAGACGGAACTGGGCCGTTTCTCCGGACGCGACCACCGCATTCTCATCAGACGGACCTGACGTTCATGCAGACCCGCGGCCTGAAAGACGTACTGACGCAGCAGCAGGAGGAAGAACGCGAGCGTGCATTGCGCGCCCTGCTGATGCATCCGCTCATCGCCAGCGGCGATCCAGATCTCGAGCTCGTGCGAAGGCACGCCGAATACCTGCGCGACTGGTTCGGGCGCGAGGCCGGCTGGAACCTTCAGGTCGAGCGCCAATGCGCGCGGCTCTACAAGCGCCCGGCCACCATCACGGATTCCACGCGCGGACAGCCGGAGTTCGACCGCGAGCGTTACGCTCTGCTGTGTCTCGCGTGCGCCGTCCTCGAGCGAGCTGAATCTCAAATGACGCTTCGGGCGCTGGGCGAACGTCTGCTGGAATCCGCAGCCGACCCCGAACTGGCGCGCCGGGGATTCACTTACACGCTGGCAAGCGCTCGGCAACGTCGCGCGCTCGTGGGCGTGTGCCGCCTTCTGCTCGATCTCGGCGTGCTGGCTCGCGTAGCAGGCGACGAAGAGGCGTACGTCAATCAATCCGGTGACGTGCTTTACGATGTCCATCGACGCGTGCTGGCCCGCTTGCCCTCAGGAACCGCCGGAGCAAGCCTGATCGCCGCAACCCAGCCGGACCTGGACTTCGACGGCCGCCTCGCCGCACTCAACGATGAGTACGTGCCCGATAGTCCCGAAAGTCAGCGCACCGCTGTACGTTTTCGCCTGGCGCGTCGGTTACTCGATGATCCCGTGCTCTATCACGACGAACTGACCAGCGAAGAGCACGACTATCTCGTGAGCCAACGCGGTCCCATGGCATATCGGCTCGCGCAAGCCACCGGCCTTACTGCGGAACTGCGCGCAGAGGGTCTCGCGCTTGTGGATGCGGATGGTGAGCTGTCAGACAAGCATCTCCCGGCCGCCGGCACCGAAGCGCACGTAACTCTGCTGGTGGCGGAATATCTGGCACGCGCCGCCATGGCAGACGCTGCGGCGATTCACTCTCTGCATGAGCTTGCGGCGTACCTTCGAGACGCAGCGGATAGGTATGGTCGGTACTGGCGCAAAGACGCGCGCGAGCCCGGCGCCGAAATCGAGCTGGCCAGGGAAGCAGTCGACCGCCTCGCGGCCCTGAGGCTCGTTCAACACGTCGAGAGCGGCGTGCGCCCGTTGCCCGCGCTTCATCGATACACCATCAGCGAGGCGAAGACTTGATCAGCGCTCCGCCACAGATCCCGCTGCCCGCTCCGGCGAGAACGCGCTGGCAGCCGCTGCGAATCGGACTGGTCGAGCTGTTCCACTACGATGTCGAGGAGTTCTGGTTCCGAGACGGACACCTCCTGCTCCGGGGCAACAACGGCACCGGAAAATCCAAGGTTCTCTCGCTGACGCTGCCGTTCCTGCTGGACGCAAACCTGGGTTCCTCGCGTGTCGAACCGGACGGCGAGCGCAGCAAACGCATGGAGTGGAACCTGCTGATGAACGGGCGGCACGACCGCCGCACAGGCTACACATGGATCGAGTTCGGCCGGCTCGACGAATCCGGCCAGGCGATCACGCTGACGCTCGGCTGCGGATTGCGCGCCGTGGCGGGTCGACCGGGGGCCGACCCTTGGTACTTTATCACCGAACAGCGCATCGGCTCCGATCTTTGGCTCACGACCGCCGAACGGACCGCGCTCAGCAAGGAGCGCCTGATCGAAGCGATCGGCATGCACGGCCAGGTCTTTCCTACCGCCCAAGCCTATCGGCGCGCGGTCGACGAGCGGCTCTTCCGTCTTGGAACCGAGCGCTACGATGCTCTTGTCGACACGCTCATCCAGCTACGCCAACCGCAGCTCTCCAAGAGCCCGGACGAGCGCCGCCTCTCGGAGGCCCTCACGCAGGCGCTACCTCCGCTCGATCGCGCGGCGCTCGAAGACGTCGCCGAAGCGATGAGCGAACTGGACGATATCCGGCGTGGCCTCGAAGAGATAGAGGCGATGCGCAAAGCAATTGCCTCGTTCGGAGCGAGGTACCGACGCTATGCGCAGGTCGCGACCCGGCGTAAGGCAAGAGTGCTGCGTCAGGCTCAAACGGATTTCGACAACGCCAGTCGCGAAGTAAACGCCGCGCAGGAAGAGCTTGAGAACGCACGCGCCAAGGTAACGCGCTGGCAGTCCACCCAGCAGGAGCTCGATCAGAAGCTCGCGGCCGACCGGGCGCGACTGCGCGTGCTGCAATCGGACCCTGCAATGAGGGACGCAACCCGCCTCTCTTCCGCTCGCGACCAGGCGCGAGAATACAGAACGCTTGCGGACGAAGCACTAACGCGTGAGAAGAACGCGCATGCGCAGCTCGTTCAAGAGGCGGCGGCCGCGCGGCGCAGGCGCGACCATGCAGACACCACGCGCGCACAACTGAACAGCACGGCCTCCAGCGCCAATACTTTCGCCGGTGAGACGGGTCTCGGAAAGGATCATGCGGAACTACTGCGCGGCATGGACCTTCCCGATGGCGTTGGCGAGCTGACTGCCGAATCGCCTTCCGTGCTGCTGCGAAAGGGACGCGAAGCGGAGTCGCGGCGCCGGGAACAGATCGCGCTCTTGCGCAAACGGCTCCGGGCGGTCGACATTGCAACTCAGGCACGTGCTGTCGCCCACGACGCGAGAACGCTGCGCGTGGAGGCTTTCGATGAGGCTTCCGCATCCGCGCGTCATGCCGCTGACGAACTGAGGAAAGGCGGCGAGCAACTGCTCGAAAGCTGGCGACACTACGCCGATTCGACCCGTGCGTTGCGCATCCCGGACATCGAAGGGTCCCTCGATGTTAGCGGCTGCGTAGATCCGCCTTTTTCTGGCGGTGGTGTGCGGATTTGAGCGGTGGCCGGTCTGGGGCGGGGTTGGAGCGGGGATGGTTTCGACGGGACTGTCAGCGCGATGCGTCGGTGTTGGCGCGGCCGTCCGATCGATCCGGGGATTGGGATTGGCGTCTGGTCTGCTGTCGACGCAGGAGCTGGCCGGCATAGTGCCGCTCGAGGGCGGCGGTGAGATCGTGCAGGAAGTCGACCAGGATGGCGGCCGCCTCGTCCGACAGCTCCAGCGGCAGTACGACGATGGGTAGATCGTTGGGTTCCATGGGGGATTATTTCGGGGGCTTCTTGCCCGTTCGTTGCGCTTTACGCCGCGCGGCCTGCTCGTGAGCTTCCTTCAGGCGATAGCTGTCGCCGGCGATGGTGAGGATCTCAGAGCGATGCACGAGGCGATCGACGAGCGTGACGACGCAGGCGGCGTTGGGGAAGACCTGGTTCCATTCGCCGAACGGCTTGTTGGTCGTCAGGATTGTGGAGCGCAGCTGGTAGCGGCGGGTGATGACCTCGAACAGCAGATCTGCGTAACGCGAGTCATAGGATAAGTACCCGACCTCGTCCACGCACAGCACGTCGGGCGTTGTGTAGCGGCGCAGACGCCGAGTCAGTTGGGTGGAGCTGTCCTGGGCGGCGAGGTCATGCAGCATGTCGGAGGCGAGCGTGAAGCGGGCCGTGTGGCCGCGCATGACGGCCTGATGCAGCATGTTTTTCACCAACATCGTTTTCCCCAGGCCGTTGGGGCCGACGAGGATGACGTTGGCGGCATCGGTTAAATAGCTGCCGGTCATCAGATCATCGAGGAGCTGGCGGTCGAGCTCTTTGGGCCAGTCGTAATCGAAGTCGGCCAGCGGCTTGAAGGTGCCCAAGCGGGCGCCATCGAGGCGCCGGCGCAGACTGCGGTGCTGGCGTTCGCTCTCCTCGATCTCCAGCACCCGGGCGAGCCAGGGCTCGTGCAAGATCTGCTCGGCCTGTGCCAGCAGTCCGTAGAGGTTGGCGCGTCGCAGACGCGCTCGCACGGATTCCAGCGACAGCGCCGTGGCCGCGGGCGGGGGCTTACTCGGTGTCGTCGATCTGGCAGTGCTCATCGGGCGCCTCGCGGCTGAGTTGTTCGTAATCGGCCAGGGGGTGGGGGCGCACGGTGAGGGCACGTACGCGCGGATCGTCCGGCAGCGCCACCGGGATCGGCGGAGGCTGACCGCGCCGTGCGCGGTGCAGGTCGATGAAGTGGCGCACGGCGCCGAGGTGCGCGGTATCTGCGCGCAACGCGGCCACCAAGGCGTTTTCCAGGGCGACGGCACCGTGGGTCTGCAGCAGTTCGAGGAGGCCGCGCGTGAGCACGGCCAGATGCACGCCGCGTGCGGCGGCGAGCGCAAAGAACGCCCCCGCGCTCGGGGCCGCATGATGTAACCGATCGATCGCCCGGTGCGCCCGTCCCGCACGCTTGTGCTCGGCAAGCGCCTCGATGTGCACGGGCTCCTCGATCTGCGCGCCGCGATCAAAGCTGCGCCGATGCACGGCCAGCACCGTGGCGCCATCGACCACCCGTACGCTGTCAACGCCGGCCAGCACCTGCAGGGAGCGACGCACGTGGGTGTGCGGGATCGAGTAGTCGTTCAGATCAAAGCGCACGTACGGGGTTTTGGCCGCCCGCACCACGAGGCGTTCTTCGCAGGGGAAGGGTTCTGCCGGCAGCCCAAGCAGCCGCGGATGTTCCTCCTCGAAGCAGGCGCGTACGCTGCGCTCCCGATCCTCCGGGCACGCTCGCTCGGCGGCCTCGCCCTCGCACCAGGCCAGCGCCTGGGCGTTCAAGTCGGCCAGATCGGTAAAGCGCCGGGCGGCAAAGAAGCGCTCGCGCACGAAGCGGATCGCCCGCTCGACCCGCCCCTTCTCATTGCCGCGGGCCACGGCCACGGGCCGGGGCTGGAACCGATACCAGGCCGCCAGCTCCAGTAGCGTCGGATGGAAGCGGATCGCATCGGCGCGCCGCTCGAGCACGGCGCTGCGAAGATTATCGTAGAGCAGGGTTCTTGGTACGGCATTGAAGTGCTTGAAGGCGGCCACGTGTCCGTGCAGGAAGCTGCCCATCGCGGCGTTGAGGTAGAAGCGCAGGAACACATGCCGCGAGTACGACAGCACCATCACGAAGGCCATCAGTGGTCGGCGGGCGCGACCGATCGGGAGCGTGCCAAAGTGCGCCCAGTCAACTTGCCCTTGTTCGCCGGCCAAGGTGCGCAAGCGCAGGTACGCTTCGGCCACCGGCCGCGGCCGGAACCGGCGCATCAGATGCCGGAAGTGATCCGCGCTGCCGGTGTAGCCGCGCTCGCGCACCATGTGATACAGGCGGCTGGCGCGCAGGCTTGGGAAGCGCGCGAAGGTCTCCTGGATGAAGGGCACGAACGGCTCGATCATCGAGGGCCGCACCAGCAGCGGCGGCGCGATGCCAGCCTGCGACAGAACGCGCCGTACCGTATCGCGGTGGACGTGCAGCTGCCGGCACAGCGTGCCGATGCGCCAGCCCTCGGCGTGATACAGCCGCAAGATCTCCGCCTCCAGGTGCCGCGGGATCATGCCGAGAACCCATCGGCACGCCGAGCGGGGCTATCCGCTCCACCGCCAGCGCCGCGGCTGTGTCCACCGCGGCAGCGGCGCGCCACATAGCGAGCACACCCCGACCTCGGGGACGGCGGGTCGGTTCGCGGCAGTGTTGGATCGGCGGTGCGCATCGCTCGGTTCCGGGATGATGATCGACGGTTCCGATACGCTGCCGGAACCGCCACCCCGGGCACAGCCCTGATGCGTCACTTCCTGGCGTTGGCGTCTCCGCCACCGCAGCTGTCGGGCGGCATGACGATGCGCGCCCCGGCGGGTGCGTTGATAACGCGCGCTGGCGCGGCGGCGCGACTCACGCCGGCTCGCCTGCGCACACTCGCCCGCACAGTAGATGTTGCCGTGATCGCAGCGGCTGCAGATCCGCACCTGCACCGCACAACGCCGACAGTTGTAGAGCCGATAGCTCGGCTCGCCCAGCCCCCGCAATGCCCCTCCCAAAACACTGGACAGTGCTCGGGCAAGGCAGGCATAAAGGACCTGCACAACTGCCTCTCCCAGGCACTGCGCACCGAGGGCTCGGGGGTTCGGACGCGAATCTGGAAACCCTGGGTCCTCGGTTCTTTGATCTGTCGCCGCGAGCATAGCGCAGGCGCTGCCGCACGCCCCGACACCGCCCAATCAACCACAAGATCTCTGCCGCCGTGGGCGGCAGACCGCGCAACTCCAATAGCAGGGAAGAAGAATCGGTAATCCGAACGGACGCCGATCAAATCACTCAGCCGCAACTGGCCCGCGGCCACCGACGACTCAAATCCGCACCTGTCGCCAGAAAAGCGCGGATCTCAACAGCCAT